>NZ_FOZL01000001.1:2400000-3600000 GCF_900114625.1 Granulicella pectinivorans | reverse complement strand
TTGCGTCGGCTCCGTCGAAAAAGGTGGCGTCGAGCGAGATGAAGGGCGACGAGAGGGCGCTTCATGCGCTCAATCGGCTTACGTTTGGACCGCGGCCTGGCGATCTGGCGGCTGTCCAGCGGATGGGGCTGGAGGCCTGGTTCGAGCGGCAGTTGAATCCAGCGTCGATCGATGATACGGCCCTGGACGAGCGACTGGCGGCGTTTCCGGCGATGCAACTCCCGCAGGAAGAGCTGATGCGGAGATTCCCAAACCCTGCGGTGATTCGTATGATTGCGCGCGGGAACCTGCCTTTGCCGAATGATCCCGTGTTGCGCGCGGTCTATGCGGATCAGGTGGAGTTTTACCGGCTCCGGGAGGCGCAGAAAGGCGCCGATGGAGCGACATCGCTGGAGAAGAAGGCCGCGGATGGCGCGATGATGTCCATGGCCAACAACAAGCCGATGGATGAAAAGGGCAATGTGGCTGACCTGGCGAAGGATGGTGTGACCGCAGCCGATCCGCTGGCGGTTGCACCCGAGCAGCACCTGGACGCTTTGTACGCGCAAGACGCCGCTCAAGCTGTGCTGGAGAAGGATCCTACGGCACGGTTGCAGGCGATTCTGGCGATGAAGGCGACAGACCTGGCGGCGTTCCGGCGCAGTCTGAGCAAGCGGGAACTGGCGCAGTTGGGAGCCGGGATGACGCCGGAGCAGAAGGAGACGCTGCTGTCGCTGGGGGGGTCGCAGCGTGTAGTGGCGGGAGAACTGCTGCAGACGCGCCTGCTGCGGGACATCTATAGCGACCGTCAACTTGAGGCGGTGATGACGGACTTCTGGTTGAACCACTTCAATGTGTATGTCCGGAAGAACCAGATCGAACCGTATCTGCTGCCTGCGTTCGAACGGGACGTGATTCGTCCGCGTGCTCTTGGCAAGTTTGAAGATCTGCTGGTGGCGACTGCGAAGAGTCCGGCGATGCTCGTCTATCTGGACAATGCGCAGAGCTTTGGCCCGAATTCCAACCAGGTGAGAAGGGCAGCGGCGCGCGCTGCCCTGATAGACGATCCTGCGAAGCGTGGAGCACGGGGATTGAATGAGAACTATGGCCGCGAGTTAATGGAACTCCACACGCTGGGGGTGAACGGCGGCTATACGCAGGCCGACGTAACACAGGTGGCGAAGGTGTTTACCGGATGGACGGTAGAGCAGCCGTATCGCGGCGGAGAGTACAGTTTTGAGCCGAACCGGCATGAGCCCGGTGCGAAGACAGTGCTGGGAAAGACCATTGGACAGAGTGGCGAGAGCGAGGGGCTGCAGGTGCTGCATATGCTGGCGACCAGCCCTGCGACGGCCAAGTTCATCTCGACGAAGCTGGCGGTGCGGTTTGTCAGCGACGATCCACCACCAGCGTTGGTGGACAGAATGGCTGCATCGTTTCTTGCGAGTGGTGGCGATATGAAGGTGGTGCTACGGACAATGTTTCACTCGCCTGAGTTCTGGTCGCCCTCGGTAGATAAGGTCAAGGTAAAGACTCCGCTGGAGTTCGTGGTGTCGGCCACGCGGGCGAGCGAGGTTAATGTCGTTAACGCACAGCCGCTGGTGCAGGCTCTCGACAAGCTGGGGATGCCGCTTTATGGAATGCAGACGCCTAACGGCTACTCCTGGAAGTCGGAGCCCTGGGTGAGCACAGGGGCGCTGGTCAGTCGGATGAACTTCGCGCTTGTGCTCTCGGGGGACAGAATTCCTGGGGTTCGGACTGACTGGCGTGGTCTGCTCGATGGAGACAGCTCAGGTGTCACGCGTGTCTCGGCTGTGGTTGGAGCTTCGGTGGAGGCAGAGAAAGAACGGAAGCTTGAGAGGATTCTTCTTGGCGGTCCCGTTAGCGAGCGGACGAGGGCGACCGTGCTGGCGCAGTTTGACGATCCCACCACGAGAGCCAACGCGGAGAGGAGCTTCAATCTGCGGGATGGAGACGGCGAGGGAGGGATGCGGGCAGCCAGGCTTCGTCCTGATGGAGTTCAGGACGCGCAGGCCGCTGGAATGGCCGGACTTCTGCTTGGTTCGCCTGAGTTTCAGCGTCGATAATAGAGTGTTCTTGCAACTTCTTCGCCCTAAGCGCGTTTGCATTAACAGCCGATGCTCTGAACGTTCAGCATCATGTGTACGGAGGATGACATGGGAAATCGCAATCTGGGCCTGATGGACGAGAGCAACTGGGGATGTGACATGCACGGGCGCGATCTTGCTCGCCGCGCCATCTCGCGGCGCGGATTCATGAAGAACGGCGCGCTCGCGCTCGTCGGAACGTCGGTGATTCCGGCGTTTCTGATGAAGAGCGTAATGGCCGAAGCCACGACTGCTGCCGCGAACGGCAAGAAACTGGTGGTGCTCTTCCAGCGTGGAGCGGCGGATGGCCTGAACATTGTTGTCCCGTACCAGGAGAAGAACTACTACGCGATGCGTCCCACGATCGCGATCCAGCAAAAAGACGTGTTGGACCTGAACGGTTTTTTCGGGCTGCATCCAGCGATGGCAGCCTTCAAACCTCTCTACGATGGGGGGCACCTGGCGATCATTCATGCCGCAGGCTCACCCGATTCAACGCGTTCTCATTTCGATGCACAGGACTATATGGAGAGCGGTACCCCCGGCGTGAAGGCAACGCAGGATGGGTGGCTCAACCGTGCGCTGGCCGCTGGGCCGGTGGAAGGGAAGCCATCGGCCTTCCGCGCCGTCGCCCTGGGGACCCAGGTTCCGCGTACCCTTCAAGGGAAGCTGCCTGCGATTGCCGTGAACAACCTCGAAGACTTTTCAGTTGGCGGTAAGGGACCGCAGGCCTCGCCGATTTCGAACGCCTTCCAGGCAATGTACGACGAGAGTACCGACGCCGTGCTGCACGGCACCGGACAGGAGACGTTCGAGGCAGTCAAGATGCTGAAGGCGTCTGATCCGGCTCATTACAGGCCGGCGGCGGGCGTTGTTTATCCCGCAGGCCCGTTCGGCAACAGCCTGAAGCAGATTGCACAGTTGATGAAGGCGAATCTGGGTGTCGAAGCGGCGTTCTCGGATATCGGCGGCTGGGACACGCACCAGAATCAGGGGAACTCGACCGGTCAGCTTGCGAATCGATTGAAGGAGTTCTCGGAGTCGATTGCGGCCTTCTGGAAGGACATGGGGCAGGACGCCGACAACATCACGCTGGTGACCATGTCGGAGTTTGGCAGAACCGCCCGTCAGAATGGCACAGGCGGCACCGACCATGGTCACGCGAATGTAATGTTCGTGCTCGGCGGCAAGGTGAAGGGCGGTAAGGTCTATGGGAAGTGGCCGGGGTTATCAAATGATCAACTTAATGAGGGCCGGGATCTTGCTGTGACGACGGATTTCCGCAATGTGCTGGGTGAGGCGGCGTTCAAGACGCTGGGTTCGAAGAACCTCGAAGCGGTCTTCCCAGGGTCTCAAGTGCGCCAGGAAACATTCCTGAACTTCATCTAAGCCCCTTTACTTGCGCAAGTTAGCCGGTTGCAACTATTATCTTAGTTGCAACTTATTTTTTTGGACAACATCTGGAAGACAAGCTGCATCGTAGAACGTTTGTTGCAGAAATTCGGGCTCAGGCTGAAAAGGTCATTATTCTGTTTTCGGGATTATCTTTTTCAAGAAAATACAGAATGGTGGAAATTTAGAACAACTTTTCGCTTTGGTTTGCGTCTGAGTATATGTAGCAAGCAAACGCCGGACTTTCAGTTCCCTCGGTTCCGGCTTCCCCAATCTGCAAGGCAATTCCCATCCTTTAGTAAGGCGCCCTGAACACCGGGCGCCTTCACTCCTTAACGCGGCAGTTGGTCGAGAAAACGGACGATGCTGCCGGACAGGGGATCGGTATTCCCCGGACGGAGTTCCAGGGTCGTCTTGGGATCTGCGGCAGCGAGGAACGCCGCCGGGATGGACGCTGCGGCTGCCGGATAGCTGATGAGCAGCTTGGGCGTCTTGAGGAAGGTTAACGCCGCGAGCGAAAAATCTTCATGAAACAGGAGCCGGACTGGCAACTCGCTCACCCGGGGATCCGCCTCAGCAATCGCAATGGGCGGCGGGCCGGGACTGTCGAGGATGAGGGCGGGCAGGTCGGCGTGCAAGGAGGCCAAAGTGGTCGCAAGGGAAGCACCAACGCCGTTGCCGTAGATCACGATTTTTGCGTTGGGAATCTGGCGGCTTTCGTTCAGGTACTGCAGGGCGTGGGCGGCGTCTTCGGCCATGCGGGCCTGGTTGGGCCGCGTAGCATCGCTCTGGCCGTATCCGCGGTAGTCAAAGGCAAAGACGTTCAGACCGAGATCGTGGAGGAGCGTGATGGATTTCGCGTCGTTTGGACTCTGGGCAAGGGAAGTATCACCGCCCCGCAGGTAAAGCACTGTCAGACCTGGATAATGCGTGAGAGCCGGCGCAGCAATCCACAGACCGGAGAGCCGGGGCGCGCCGGATTCTGCGGCGTCAAAGTGTACCGGCTCGGCGGAGAGCCCAGGAAGGCCGATGAGGGGTTGGGTCGTCCTGGTCGGGTGCAGGATGAGTTGCCACTGGCCTTGATAAAAGAGCAGGCAAAGGGTGAGGTAGCCACAAAACAGGGCAGCTACGGCGACCACCCCGACAGCTTTCAGAAGCCAGATGGGATTGACGACTTCGATCTGTGCGGGAGGCTGCTGGGGGGCGGGGCGGGTAGTTTTCTTCGGCGGCATAGCTCTGGATTTACAGTAGCAGGTTGAGAAAATGGAACGGGTTAGAATCTGGAAGCGAGGATTCGGATTTGGCGCATTGGGTAAAGGTGTGCGACGTAGCGGGAGCTCCCGCATCAGGCGCCGTGATGGAGTGCGAGGTTGAAGGAATCGGTGTCTGCCTGGCGAATGTCGGAGGGAAGTTGTCGGCTCTCGACAATTGGTGCCCACATCGCCGGGGGCCTCTGGGACAGGGGTGGATCGAAGGCAATGCCGTTCTCTGCCCCTGGCACTCATGGGCTTTCGATGCGGATACAGGAGTGGCGGAGTATCCCGAGGGCGAACGTGTTGCCGTGTTTCCTGTTCAGGTACAGGGTGACGATGTGTTGATCGAGATCAGTTGAAATTGGGGTACATCCCCGATAGGCTTTCATCCATCCAAGTCAATATCGGGGTTGATATCCGGAGAGTTTTTTAGGAGAGTGCCATGAAGATTCGTCATTTGTTGCTCGGCGCGATTGCGCTGATTGTGCTGGTTGGTTCGGTTGTCCCAGCGGAAGCTCAGTACCACCGTCATCATCGTCGTCACCACCGTCATCACCGCGTGTATCGCCGCCGCTAGACTTCGGTATTTTTTGCATAAAAAGCCCGGCCTTCGCGCCGGGCTTTTTTCGTGTGGCCGGAATGCTTAAGTTCAGGGCTCAATGCTGATAGAATCAATTGAATCCACTCCTTTTTGGATTTGCACCTGTTGTTCCAACAGGTCAGGAGAGGCAATGCTGGCAATGCTGGCGCTCGAAGACGGGCGCATCTTTCGCGGTAAGGGCTTTGGCGCGGCTGTAGAGCGCACAGGCGAAGTGGTCTTCAATACATCGCTGACCGGCTACCAGGAGATCTTCACGGATCCCTCGTACGCGGGACAGATCGTGGTTTTGACGAATCCGCACATTGGAAACTATGGGACGACCCCGCATGACGCGGAGTCGTCGAAGCCATACATCGAGGGTCTCGTGACGCGGGAGTTTTCCGTGATGAGCTCGAACTGGCGTTCAACCCAGGTGGCTGATGAGTATCTGGAGCGCAATGGCGTTCCGGTGATCGCGGGCGTCGACACGCGGGCTGTCGTGCGGCACCTGCGTGCCAACGGCGTGATGCGTGGCGTAATCGCCTCAGGCGAGAACCTGAATGCGGATGACCTGGTCGCAAAGGCCCGGGCGATTCGCAAGATGGACGGCACGGATCTGGCCTCGGTGGTGAGCACGAAGGTCGTGTACGAATGGAGCGAGAGCGAACCTAAGAACCAGACGGGTGACAAGCTGCTTGGTGCTTCGTCGGACAAAGCTGTGAAGCACGTGGTGGCCTACGACTTCGGCATCAAGGAGAATATCCTCCGCATGTTGACCCGTGAGGGGTGCCGCGTGACGGTTGTGCCTGCGCGCACGCCGGCGGAAGATGTGCTGGCGATGAATCCGGATGGCGTCTTCTTCTCGAACGGCCCCGGCGATCCCGAGCCGCTCGACTACGCGATCGAAAACGTACAGAAGCTGAAGGGCAAGGCACCGTTGTTCGGCATCTGCCTCGGCCACCAGATCTTCGGACTGGCGCTTGGCGGCAAGACCTACAAGCTGAAGTTCGGACACCACGGCGGCAATCATCCGATCCTGAATCACGAGACCGGCAAGGTTGAGATTACGGCGCAGAACCACAACTTCAACGTCGATCCGGCGTCGCTGCCCGACGATGTCGAGCAGACGCACACGAACCTGAATGACGACACGCTGGCCGGTCTGAGGTCGAAGAGCGACCCGATGTTCAGCGTTCAGTATCATCCGGAGGCTAGCCCCGGACCGCACGACTCGCACTATCTGTTCCGCGACTTCCGCACGATGATGGATGAGTGGAAGGGATGACGGCAACAGCAGCCAACGCGCCATGGACCGGAAAGCTGAGGACGATGTTCTCAGACGACCGGTCGTTTTGGCGTTTGGCTGCTGCGGTTCTCGGGTTGGTTGCGCTCTTGAAGGGAATCAGAATTCCGAATCTCTGGTCGGCGACACAGGCTATGGTGAACTACGACCACGGGACGGTGAAGCGCGGGCTGTTCGGTGCGACGTTCGGCCACTGGTTCCATCTTGAGCGGTATGTGCGCTTCACGATGTTCTCGAGTGTGCTGCTCCTGATGTTCATCGGTCTGCTTGTATGGCTGGTTGAGGGAAGCGGCATCTTTTCGCGGGTGGAGCTCGGTGTTCCTGTGGTGGTCTTTGCTTCGAGTTACGCTGTCACCTACCTGGCATCGCTCATCGGCTACCTCGATATCCCGCTTGGCATCCTTGCGGTCGGTACGCTTCTGGTGCGCAACACGAAGCTGCGCTTCCTCCTTGCGGTGCCGGTATGCATCGTTGCGCTGATGATTCATGAGCTCTTCTTCATCGTCTTCCTGCCGGTCATCCTCTTCAGCTTCGTCCTCGATGCAGCGCTGATGGAAGACAGTCGGGGACGTCTCCGGATTTGGGCGATGTGCGCTGTGCTGTTCTGCATTTCGGGGGCGGTCACGGTGCGATTCGCTCAAGATAAGCTCATCACCATGGCAGAGGCCAAGGCCCTCTACGCGGAAGATGCGGCCCGCGCCGATTTTCCGGTCAAGCCTGACTTCTTCTGGGTCCTTACGCGGTCCAGCGGAAAGAATCTTCGCGTGATGAAGATCGTTTACGCGAACCGAGCCTGGGACTTTTACCTGATGATGAACGTGGTCCGGCTATTCGCGGTTGGCACCCTGTTGATGCTGCCGATTCTGGCGATCATCAGGACGTTTCCAGACAGACCGACTCGCACGGTGCTCAAGTTTGCGGCCTTCGTGGCGGCGTTCTCTCCACTCCTGATGCACGTGATCGGGTGGGACAACGCACGCTGGAACGCGCTGGTCTGCCTCACGATGTTCCTTGTCCTCCTCACGCTTACGCGCAGCCTGCCTGTGCCGTCCATTGCGCTCTCTGCCGGCTACCGCAACGCGGCGATCCTGTTTATCGCGATCAGTATGGCTACCGGCGGCGGCCTGCTCGATGACCAGGAAATCAAGACCTTTCCCTTTGCCTCTCCCGCGCGCGAGATGCTGAACATGATGCGGCACGGACGATGGGATCCACCTGCTCCAGATCCCCATCCCATCGACACGAGTTCCGCCCTCAACTAACCAAGAAGCGACACGAAGAAACGGAAGAGAAGAATGCCACGCAGGAACGACATCGCAAAGATTCTGGTAATCGGCTCGGGGCCGATTGTGATTGGCCAGTCGGCCGAGTTTGATTACTCGGGGACGCAGGCGTGTAAAGCGCTGAAGGCCGAGGGCTACGAGGTGGTGCTGGTGAACTCGAACCCGGCCTCCATCATGACGGACCCGGAGGTAGCGGATCGCACCTACATTGAGCCGCTGAACACAACGTACGTGGAAGAGATTCTGCGGGTTGAAGCGGAGATGCTGAAAGAGTCTGGCAAGCCGGGCGTCTTCGCTGTCTTGCCGACAGTCGGTGGCCAGACGGCGCTGAATCTCGCGGTCGATCTCGCCGACTCCGGTGTACTCGAAAAGCTGGGGATTGAGCTGATCGGCGCGAAGCTCGAAGCGATCAAGAAGGCTGAAGATCGCCTGCTGTTCAAAGACGCGATGAACAAGATCGGCCTCGATATGCCGAAGTCGCAGTTGGTGAACAACGTGAGCGCAGGGCTTGAATTCGCGGCCAAGATCGGTTTCCCCGTCGTGATCCGGCCTTCGTTCACGCTGGGTGGATCGGGCGGCGGCATTGCCTACAACCGCGAAGAGATGACGGACATTCTCTCGCGTGGCATCGACCTCTCGCCGGTGTCGGAGTGCCTGATCGAAGAGAGCGTTCTTGGCTGGAAAGAGTACGAGCTTGAGGTCGTGCGCGACCTGAACGACAACGTCATCATCATCTGCTCGATCGAGAACTTCGATCCGATGGGTGTACACACGGGCGACTCGATTACTGTGGCCCCGGCGCAGACCCTGACCGACCGCGAGTACCAGTGCATGCGCGATGCGGCGATTGCGGTGATTCGCGAGATCGGCGTTGAGACCGGCGGATCAAATGTGCAGTTTGCGGTGAATCCCCAGAACGGCCGGATGACCGTGATCGAGATGAACCCGCGCGTGTCGCGCTCGTCCGCATTGGCGTCCAAGGCGACGGGCTTCCCGATTGCGAAGATCGCGGCTCGCCTTGCGGTGGGCTACACGCTGGACGAACTGAAGAACGACATCACCAAGGTGACGCCGGCCTGTTTCGAGCCGACCATCGACTATGTCGTCGTCAAGATTCCCAAGTGGCAGTTCGAGAAGTTCCCCGGTGCCGACGAGGGCCTGGGGCCACAGATGAAGTCGGTGGGCGAAGTGATGGCCATCGGGCGCAGCTTCAAGGAAGCGATGATGAAGGCGGTCCGCTCGCTGGAGACGGGCAAGAAGGCAACTGCTGCGGATATTGAGCCGCGCCGCCTGACGCAGCGTCTTGTAACGCCGCATCCGGAGCGTTTGCAGTATCTGCGATACGCGTTTGAGAAGGGCATGAGCGTTCGCGAAGTTGCCCGCTTGACTGGCATGGACCCGTGGTTCCTGTCCCAGATGAAGGAGATCACGGATGAGATCAAGGCCATTGGCGAGATTCCTTTCGCGTCGGTGACTGAAGATCAATTGCGCGATGCGAAGAAGATGGGGATCTCCGATGAGCGGCTTGCGGATAGCTGGGGTGTGAGTGCGGCCGAGGTACGGCAGAAGCGCGCGAAGCTTGGTGTGATGCCGGTCTTCAAGCTGGTCGATACCTGCGCCGCTGAGTTTGAGAGCGAGACTCCTTACCTCTATAGCTGCTACGACGAGGAAGACGAGGCACCGCCGACGAAGCGCAAGAAGATCATGATTCTGGGCAGCGGACCGAACCGCATCGGGCAGGGGATCGAGTTTGATTACTGCTGCTGCCACGCCGCGTTTGCGCTGCGTGAGGATGGCTACGAGACCGTCATGGTCAACTGCAATCCTGAGACGGTCTCGACCGACTATGACACCAGCGACCGCCTCTACTTCGAGCCGCTGACGCTTGAGGATGTGCTTTCGGTCTACGAGCACGAAGCAGGCTCGGGCGCCAACATTGGGATGATCGTGCAGTTCGGCGGACAGACGCCCTTGAATCTCTCGCTTCCTCTGAAGAAAGCCGGCGTGCCGATCATCGGGACCTCTCCCGAGTCGATCGATCTTGCGGAAGATCGCAAGCGCTTTGGAAAGCTGATTACGGAACTCGCGATTCCGCAGCCTGAAGGTGCCATGGCGACCTCCGTCGAAGAGGCTCTGGCTGGGGCGAACCGTGTGGGCTACCCGGTGCTGGTGCGGCCCTCGTATGTGTTGGGCGGACGGGCCATGGTGATCGCGTACGACGATGAGGCGATCGTCAAGTACATGAGCACCGCTATCGAGTATTCTCAGGAGCGGCCGGTGCTGATCGACCACTTTCTCGAGGATGCAACCGAGGTGGACGTCGATGCGCTGTGCGATGGTGACGACGTTCTGATCGCGGGCATCATGCAGCACATCGAAGAGGCCGGCATCCACTCGGGCGACTCGTCCTGCGTGCTGCCTGCTGTCGATCTTTCGGCCGACGTGCTGGAGACGATCCGGAAGCATACCCGTGCACTGGCCAAGGCGCTCAACGTGATCGGTCTGGTCAACATTCAGTTTGCCATCCAGCGCGGCAAGGTATTCGTCATCGAGGTGAACCCACGTGCCTCGCGGACGGTGCCGTATGTTTCGAAGGCCACGGGTATTCCGCTCGCGAAGATTGCCTCCCGCCTCATGGTGGGACAGAAGTTGCAAGATCTGCTTCCGGCGGAGGTTGCGTCGGGCAAGGATCTTGGTACGGGATCGCACTTCTTCGTGAAGTCGCCGGTCTTCCCGTGGGGCAAGTTCCCGGGGGTCGATACGGTGCTCGGACCCGAGATGAAGTCGACGGGCGAGGTGATGGGTGTCGCCGACAACTTCGGCGAAGCCTTCGCCAAAGCGCAGATCGCCGCGGGCCAGTTCCTCCCTGTCAAAGGCACGATCTTCCTTAGCGTCAACGATCATGACAAGGAAGGCGCTGTGTCCCTCGCGAAGGAGTTCACCAACATGGGCTTCCACCTGGTTGCGACGCACGGCACCGCCGATGTGCTCGAAGAGGCGGGGCTTCAGCCGGAGCGGGTGTACAAGGTGAAGGAAGGCCGTCCCAACGTGGTCGATCTCATCAAGGGAGAGCGCATTCAGTTGATTGTCAACACGCCGCGCGGGCAGGACACCTTCTTCGACGAGAAGGCGATTCGGCGCGCTGCGGTGCTGGCCCGCATCCCCACCATTACGACGCTCGCGGCTGCTCGTGCCGCCGCGGAAGGCATCTCCGCTCTACAGGGCGGTACGTTGACCGTCGTCGCGTTGCAGACGTTGCATGCGGAGCGAGTTGCGGCGGGTGAGGCTTAGGCTTGGATCGTAGGTTCACCCGGGGCCTCGCCTGTTCCTGATCTGCGCAGGCGAGGTTTCCCCGCGAGGTGTATGTTGTGCATCCCCCCCCCCCCCGGAAAGATGCAAAGTATTCAAAAATCGAGGCTTAGCTCCGGACTTGATCTACAGAGTGAGTGCCACGCAGCAGGGTCCGACTTTCTGAGTCTGACCCTGTTTTTATTTTAGGAGATGGGACGGATGGAGTAGTTCACGCGCAATATCTTTAAATTCAACGACTTAGCTTGCTTTCGGGCTTGACATGCCATTTTGCAACGCTTTTTGAGATTTGAATTTTGAGTTCGTCGCTACGCTAGTCGTTATCGGTCTTGAAAGCGAGCTTCGCGCCCATCGAATACGCGATGATCGACAATGGCAGAAGACAGCCCACCAGGAAGCCGTCGCCACCCATTAAGCCGGAGCCGTTGTTGATCTCGAAGAAGGTGCGTGTGAGCTTGGAGATCGCTCCGCACTTCTCGCAGAGGCCTGGTCCCGTAGGCAGATCGAGGACCCAGACGCAGACGACGGAGAAGAGCAAGAGACCGGAGATCCAGACGTACCCGGCGACCGAGCCACCCTGGATCTTCGCAATGAAGAAGCCGCCGATCAGAGGGACCAAAGCGCCCAGTCCGAGTCCAATGAGCTTTGGTCCGGAGGAGTCCTGATCGAGTTGCATGAAGTACATCGTCGCGACAACTGCAGCGAGCAGAACGAGCGCGATCATCGTGTGCAGGACAAACCACATAGCCTCGCGGCCCAGGTCGCCTACGGTTTTGCCTGCTATCAGTTCTTCGTCAAGCATAGGGTCGCTCTTTTTTGAGTCGGTTCTTCGCGCTGTTCCAATGGAAGATACGGTCTCCCTAGCTTACTTGCACAGGGTGCGAATTGCGAAAAAGTATCATGAGGTTTTCTGCGCGAGAGAATCCTGCTTGCACTAATCCCTGTGGGTTCGCACTCGATAGACTGCAGCCGGACCCTCGTTGAAAGTTCAGCATATTGCACGACCAGGTTTAGATTTTGATGGCCCCCATCTTCAATCTAGATATGTTGTCGGGACGACAAAGATGCTTTATTCTCCACGGACGGGGTGCTGCATGGCTTTGACATACGTTTCGGAAGGTGTTCCCCTCGCTGGCCTGGATTGGTGCGGGCGGCACAGGGTCACCGTTACCGGGACCAAAGGACCCCTGGTGGTATTGCAGCACGGTTTTGGGACAGATCAAAGTTGCTGGCACAAGGTGCTTCCGTCGCTTACCGATGACTACCGTATTATCCGGATGGATCTTGCCGGTGCAAGTTCGCCGGAGGCCTTTGACGCCCGTCAATACGACCAGATCGATGCTTACGCGGACGATCTGCTAAGGGTGCTTCACGAGCTGGAGGTCGAAGAGTGTCTCTACATTGGCGCTTCGGTCGGATGCATGGTGGGCATGCTGGCCGCGCTCTCACAGCCTTCCATGTTCACCAAACTTATCTTCATCGCCGGATCGCCACGCTATCTGAATGATGGTGCCTATACGGGCGGGTTCGAACAGAGCGATCTCGACGGACTCTACGCGGCGATGCACAACGACTACCAGGGATGGATCTCCGGATTTGCGCCTCTTGCGGTACGAAGCGTTCCTCAGAGTGCAGCGGTCAAAGAGTTTTCGGAGAGCCTCTTCCGTTATCGTCCGGACATTGCGTTGAGTATGGCGCGGACGATCTTTCAAAGCGATTTTCGAGCCCATTTGCCTTTGCTCCAGACACCGACCGTTCTTCTGCAAACGAAGAACGACATCGCGGTGCCTGAGGCGGTCGGCGAATATCTTCGGCAGCACATCAGGGACTCCAAACTAGAGTTGCTGCCGGTTGAAGGACATTTTCCCCATCTGGTTGCGCCGGATCTCGTTGCCGGTGCTCTACGCAGGCACTTGGCATGAGGTCTGGATGAGCGATGTAAGCAGGGCTCCGATTCTGGATCAAGCCCTCAATGATGACGAAGCCGCTCTGCCGGCATTGCTGGAACTCCTTGTGATCTCCGCCGGGGCCGATGGCGCGATGGTCTCCGTGGGGGCTGGAACGCAGCAGCAGACGGTGTTGAGCTCGATGCCGTCCGGTCTGGGCGGCCGCCAGCAGCAGCTTAGCGCTGAGCTTCTCGCGACATGCGGGAAGGGGATCACGCCCACGGGAAGGATGCTGTTGCCCGTTTCGTTGCTGTCCTGGCTGGGATTTCTGCCGAAGGCGGTATGCAGCGTGCGGGTTACGGATGATCCTGGCGCACTCATCTACTTGTTTTTCTGGTGGAGGGAGATGCCGGTGCCGCACCCGAGTTTGCCTGCCATCGAGCGCCAGGGGATTCTTCTGCTCCGCAGCTTTGCCGGACGCTATGGTTCGGCTTTGCGTCTGCTTCGCCTGCAGGAGCGTCTCGATACCGTGCTGCTGAACGTATCGCTGGGGATCGTCTTTATGGATCTGCTTGCGGGGAGCCTTTTGAATCCGCTCGCGGCAGAGTGGCTCGGGCTACCGGTGGAGACACGGGAGACCGCCAAGGTCGTCGCAGCCATGAGGAGAGTACAAAACTCCTGCACTGTGGTGCCCGGAGAGTCCAGCGAAGAGGATGGCCAGAAGGGGACGACAGAATACTGGATTTGGGAGAAACGCGGCTTGGTGCTTCGCGTGGAAAGCCATCCGATGGGAGAAGCGAGTTCGCCGGGGCGTTTCTGGGTATTTACGGATGTGAAGCCGTTGTGGGACTCGGGCGAAAAACTGAAGTCGGCGAACAAGGTGCTCCAGCGCAACATTGGCCTGCTGGCCGAGGAGATGCAGCGTCGCATGGAGGCCGAGGAGGAGCTACGCCGTTACAACCTGGGTCTCAAAGAGCAGAATGCGGAGCTCGAAATCGGCAAGCTGCAGAGCGACCTGCTGGCGAATCAGGATGCGGTGACGGGACTGGCAAACGGACGTCGGTTTCGCAGCGGCCTGGAAGAGCTTCTGGCTGAGGCACGGCGCGATGGGGACCGTGTGGCTGTGCTGTTCCTGGACCTGGATCGGTTCAAGGCTGTGAACGATATTTGTGGCCACGAGCAGGGAGACGTTTTGCTGCGCAAGGTTGGCGAGATTCTAACGACGTCGCTGCGCCGGGACGATGTGGTCGCCCGGATGGGCGGCGACGAATTTACCTGCGCGATGAAGGTGAAGGGCGACGAGGGTTATGCGGACCTGACGGCGACTACGGAGCGTCTTTGCGACGCGCTGCGGATCGATGTCGACGCTCCAGGGCACGCGATTCAGGTGAGCGCAAGCATCGGTCTTGCGGTCTTTCCGGAAGATGCCGGAGACTCAGCGAGCCTGTTGCGAGCCGCCGACAATGCCATGTACCTGGCGAAGCGAGGCGGGGGACGCGGAGTGGTCTTTTTCGGGGAGAGCAGGGGCGGATTCGGTCCCGGAGCGCGCGGTTGCCCTCTCCGGGAAGAAGAAACGAGTTTAGGGCTTCGCTTTGACCTTGCTGCTGGAGGGCTTCGGCGGACTCGCCGCGCGAGCTGCCTGCAGACGAGCCGGCGGGATAAAGATGCCGGTCAGACGCGAGAGCCCCTTTCGTCGCGGTGCAGGAGGAATAAAGGGCTGTTCGTTGCTCGAACGTGGCGTGGCCTTCTCGACGAGGAGAAGCAGATCGAGCACCGTATCGGCGTCGACATCCTCATCGCCGGGCGGCATATGACGGTCGGTCTGGTAGAGCAGATTTGCGTAGAGATCGGCGATCTGGACCCGGTTCAGCTGAAGAACGGTGGTCAGCGAATCGCTCAGGCGGGTTCTCATGCGGTTGCGATAATAGGGAAGCAGAAGCTTGAACGCCTCCTTTGCCACCTTGGGGCTGACCCCCCTGTTTCCGACATGTTCGGTGAACTCCTGCAGCGTGATCTCCTTGCGCGGCGCAAGCTGTTTCGTCGTCTTATGCGAAGTGAGGGCGCTGCTGATGCCCTTGAGGATCGCGTAGAGGACAATGAGCGCAATAAAGCCCACCGCATAGGGAATCGCTGCTACAACGCCGGACTGCACGGCGTGATTCTGCGCGTGGGCGGCATCGTTCCAGCCGTTGAAGAGCGCATCGAGATAGGTCGCGGTGCCATTGAAGTTGAAGATATAGGCCGCGAAAAGCACGCCGCCGAGTCCCATCATGAGGGTGCCGGGATGGGACATGATCCCCGTGCGCGTGAGGGAAGGATCGGTCGCCCGTCGCTGCGGATCGGTCGCGCGGCGATGAGGATGAGCGGCTCCCGGATTGCGATCGGCAAAGCGACGTTGCTGGGGCTGCGGGGTTTGCGGCGTCGGGGTTCTGGGAGTCTGCTCCATGTCAAGATCCTTTAGCCCGTTCGTGCGGGGCACTCTCTGCGTACTTTGAATGTCCGGTGTGTGACATGTGAATCCTACGTGGGTGAGCGCGCAGGGTCAACGAAGTATTGTAACCACGCTGGTTCCATTGCTTTTGCCAACGAAAAAAAACGGATCGCGCATGCGGTCAAAAAAAACCAGAGTGAAATCACTTTCGCGCACGCCCGCATGAATCTTGCGGATGACCCGAGTGATGCAGCCGGAACGCTCTAAAATAGAGGGATGTTGCTCGATGGAATTCATGTACCCCTTACGACTCCGTTTTATCCGGATGGCCGCCTCAATCTACGCAAGCTGGAACACAATGTAGACCGCTACTCGCGCACTCCGGTTGCGGGGATGATTGTGCTGGGTGCGAACGGCGAACCGAACACGCTGAGTGACGTCGAGACCCGCGAAGCGCTCGAAGCTGCTGTGGCGATGGCTGCGGACGAGAAGGTGATGCTCGCGGGTGTGGCCCGGGACGGTGTGTCCTCGGCACTCGAGGTTGCCGCGATTGCGGCCGGGCTGCGATACGACGGAGTTGTGCTGCGCCTGCCGCCGACGTTACTCGGAGGAGGTGTGCGGGAGATTCTGACTTATTTCCAGGCCATCGCGGACGGCTCCGCGCTGCCTGTGCTGCTGACCAGCGCACCTGGCCGCGAGTTGACCGTGGAGACGATTGCGGAGCTGGCGGGTCATCCCCAGATCATGGGAGTTGTCGAAGGAAGCGGACGGATCGCGGCGCTCAAGGCGGCAACCTCCTTCGTCAAGCGCACGGCGACGGTGACGACGATCTTTGCCGCCGTGACGGAGCGGATGCTCGCGAAGGCGATCGCTCCCGTCGCGGGTTCTGGCAGCTATATTGCTCTCGAAAGCCTTGGCACCGGGACCGCAGTGGCGGTGGCGCCTCCGGTGGCGGGTCCGGGACTGAAGACGCGCACGCGTGAGACGGGGTTCCAGGTGCTTGGCGGATCGACCGTTGAGATGCTGACCGCCTTTCGTGCGGGTGCCCTGGGGGCCGTGCCGCGGATGGCAGCATGTGCACCTCAGGCCTGTTACGAGGTGTTCGCGGGATGGAAAGATGGTGACGAGGGGCTGGCCGAAGAGAAGCAATCCCGGCTCATCCAGGCATCTCACCGGATCGAAGGGGAACTGGGTGTGCCCGGCTTGAAGTACGCGTGCGACCTGAACGGATACTTCGGTGGACGTCCTCGACTCCCGTTTGTGATGGCCTCCGGCACGGAGAAGGCCGAGATCGACGAGTTGATGCGGGGGATGAGGAACTAATGGCGAAGCCAGTTGTTTTGACGATTCTGGACGGATGGGGCTATCGGGCCGAGACGCACGGCAACGCGATTGCCATGGCGCGCAAGCCTGTCTATGACGGCCTGATGCGCGACTATCCCAATACGCTGCTGCGCGCAAGTGAGCACTTCGTCGGCCTGCCAGACGGGCAGATGGGGAACTCGGAGGTCGGTCACCTGAATCTTGGGGCCGGTCGCATTGTGCGTATGGATATGACGCGCATCGACACCGCCATTGCGACCGGGGAGCTCTTCAAGGACCCCACACTGGTGCGTGCCTATGAACTTGCCGGGCAGAAAGGAAGGGCGCTGCATCTGATTGGGCTTCTCTCCGATGGTGGGGTTCACTCGCACCAAAGACACCTCTTTGCCTTGCTGCGAATGGCCGCCGAGCACAAATTGACCCAGGTCTATGTACACGCCTTTATGGATGGCCGGGACACCATGCCTTCGAGCGGTCTCGCGTCACTCGAGGAGCTGGAGCAGAAGTTCGCGGAGTACGGGGTGGGCCGCCTGGCGAGCTGTTCGGGCCGGTACTTCGCCATGGATCGCGATCTACGCTGGGAGAAGGAGAAGCAGGCCTTCGATGCCATGGTTACGGGTACGTCTGAAGGCGGAGCGTATCGCGACGCGGCGGCCCGCATCCGGGAGTGCTACTCGAATGGTGTGACGGATGAATTCATTCCGCCGTTTACCTGTCTGGATGGCGAAGACAAGCCGGTTGGACTGATCCGCGATGAGGATGTGGTCGTCAACTTCAACTATCGCGCGGACCGCGTGCGGCAGATCACCCGCGTACTGACGCGGCGCTCCGGATTGACCCAGGACCCGGTTGGCAGCCAAGGTCTGGCGCTGCCCAAGGGCGTGGAGTTGGATGAGGCGATCCCTCTCCACGCTGTGCCGAAGGACCTGCACTATGTCTGCATGACGCAGTACGACAAGAACTTCAAGCTGCCTATCGTCATCCCGGCCGAGAGCATGGACAATCTGCTCGCTAACCTGATGGCGCAGGCAAATCTCCGCAATCTGCGTGTCGCTGAGACCGAGAAATACGCTCACGTCACGTACTTCTTCAATGGCGGAATCGAGAAGCCGTTCCCCGGCGAGGATCGCGCTTTGGTGCCATCCAAGAAGGTCGCGACCTACGATCTCGCGCCGGAGATGTCGGCCGCGGGGATCGCGGACGCCGTCATCAAGGCAGTCAACGACACCGCCTTCGACGTTGTCATCGTCAACTTTGCGAACGCCGACATGGTGGGTCACTCGGGCAAGATGGAGCCGACCGTCAAGGCCGTCGAAACCGTCGATACCGAACTCGGTAGAATCTACCGGGCCGTGCAACAGCGGGGTGGCTCCCTTCTCGTTACCGCCGACCACGGCAACGCCGAGATGCTGATCGATCCGCTGACCGGCGGCCCGCATACCGCGCACACCACCAACCCCGTGCCGTTCCTGCTGATTACAGAAGACGGTCGCAAGGTAGGAGTCAGGGATGGTGGAAGCCTTCGCGATATCTCTCCGACCATGCTCGGTCTGCTTGGACTCGACAGGCCTGACCAGATGACCGGCGGCGATCTGCGCGTGAGGCTCAGCTAATGGGAGTGCTGCAGCGGGCAAAAAAAGTGGGGAAGCAGTTCCAGAATCCCGTCCCAACGATGGTCGGCGGCCTGAGCATGATGTTCAAGGTGCTTCCTCTCTACCTCTTCAACAAGGAGGAGAAGTCCCCGATTCTGCCCATTGGCCCGTTTCAAACCGATCCCAAGGTCTATCTCACCCCACCTCCAAGCGGGTTGCGGGTCACTTGGTTCGGTCACAGTTCCAGCCTGGTGGAGATCGACGGTCTCCGGGTGCTGATCGATCCGGTCTGGGACGAGCGGGCGTCGCCCGTGCAGTGGAGCGGTCCGAAGCGGTTCTTCGCGCCGACGATCGATCTGGAGGCGTTGCCAAGGGTAGATGTTGTGCTGATCTCGCACGACCACTATGACCATCTTGGCGAAGGCTCGGTGCGGCGGCTCGCTTTGGCGATGCCGGGCACGCGATGGGTCACTTCGCTCGGGGTCGGGGAGATTCTCTCGAGATTTGGGGTGCCTGAAGGGCGCATTACGGAGCTCGATTGGACGGGCGAGACCAACATCGATGGCCTCACCATCACCTCCGTCCCATCCCGCCACTTCTCCGGACGGAGCCTTTTCAACCGATTTGAAACCCTTTGGGGTGCCTTTGTGCTGAAGGGGTCGCACCACACCGTCTACTTTGGAGCGGATACCGGCTGGTGGGACGGCTTTGGCGAGATCGCCGCTCAATACGGGCCGTTCGACCTGACCATGCTGGAGATTGGCGCCTATCATCCGCTGTGGGGCGACATCCACCTCGGACCCGACCATGCACTCCGTGCCTTTGAGGCGATGGGTGCGCACGGCCTGATGATGCCGATCCACTGGGGCCTCTTCGACCTGGCGCTGCACGGCTGGAAGCAGCCGATCGCGCGCTTGACCGCAGTCGCCAGCGAGAAGAACATCCCTGTCTGGTCGCCCGAACCCGGCCTGCCCAGCGACGTTTTCCCGGGTCAAGAACTACCGGCAACATGGTGGCAAAAATAGATTTGCCTTGTAAGGTTGTGGAAAAGACGGTACAACGGTTGGGCTGAGTGGTTTTCACCCCAAAGGAGTTTGCGATGGCTGGAGCGGTGCAGGTGATGGTCCGTGAGGTGATGGATATCCGGCAGGCGGCGGAGTATCTGGGAATCAGCGGGGACACGCTTTATCGCTATGCCTCCGAAGGATTTGTCCCGGCGTTCAAGCTTGGGAACCGCTGGCGCTTCAAGAAGAGCCTTCTCGACGGCTGGATGGTGGAGAAGAGCGGTGGCACGCCTGCTCCCGCGGCACCCGTTGTGGTCGAAGAAAAGAAGCCGGTGCGACGGGCTCGTTAGTCCGTGAAAGCGCTGATCCCGGATCAGGCACGTGACAGCGTGATCGTCGTAATCTCCGGGGGGCAATTGAAGCGAATCGGCACTCCGACGGTTCCTAGGCCCCTGTTCACATAGAGTTGCAGCGATCCAAACCGATAGTGCCCGTGGGCATACTTCTTTCCCATGGGGGGAAGAATCAGCGGACCGATGCCCGGTAAGCGAACCTGTCCGCCGTGCGTGTGTCCGGAGAGCACAAGATCCACTTTTCCGCCGTCCGGGTGCCTCAGAACATCGTCCACGTAGTCCGGGGCATGCGCCATCAGGATGACAGGTGCATCCGGGTTTCGGGGCATGGCAAGCCCGAGATTCGGCCGGCTCGTTGCCGGGTCAGCGACTCCGCCGATCCAGATATGCTGGCCGCTCCGCTCAATCGGAACGTACTGATTGACCAGGACCGGGGTGTCGCGCCCGCGCAGGATGCCGGCGATATAGTCCGCGCCGACCGCAGAGTCGTGATTTCCCAGGCATCCCATCCGCTGGGGACAGGTAAGTCCCCGCAAAGCCTCCGCGACCTGGTAGATGTCCTGCTCCGGGACATGGCGGGGCGGCCCATGCGTGATGAAGTCCCCGGTGATTAGCACCAGATCAGCGGATAAGGCATTGACTTCCTGAATAATGTGATTGAAAAACGAAGGCTCGGTGTACTCGTCGAAGTGAATGTCCGAGATCTGGACGATGCGAAATCCCTGGAAGGCTTCGGGTAAATTGCGGACGGCAACCGGAACTTCGATGTGCTGGAGTGCGTGGCGCGCAAATTCGCAGGAATAGAGGGTAGTTCCCGCTACTGCAAGGCCCGCACCCATCAGCAGACTGCGCCGCGTGACGGATCTTGAATGAAGGGCCGGCGTTTCAGTCTTCTGCTCTTCTGCAAAAGGGCGCATACCTCCATCGTATCTGGTTGTGGCGAGCAAAGGATACGGCCTCCGAAATATCGGAGGCCGTATCGAGGGGGAGGACATGAAATTCTGGAACGTGCGAGGCGCAAACGCCTCGGGTCACTCAGGATCTCAAGTAGCTCCGATGAGACATAGCGATGGATGGTTGCCCCTCCCCCCACGAATCTTCTTCGCTTACTCGAGGGGAGATATGATGATGGGATACCTGAACATTGGATGTGAGGAGAACACGTGAGGATCAAGACGGGGACGTGGCGCGTGACCGCAGTAGCGGTGCTGGCGAGTGTGTGTGGTTTGACGGTTGGGGCACAGGCACCGTCAGGACGAACGAGAGCCGTCACGACCACTGAGGAGACCAAAGACGAGACCTCGACCCCTGTCCCGATCGAGTCGTCCGCCGTCACGAAACACGACCTCACGATTGAGGGAAAATCGATCCACTATACGGCTACCGCTGGCAACCTGCTCATCAAGGATGACAAGGAGAAGGCCAACGGAAGCATCTTTTATGTTGCCTACACCGAGGACGGCGCGGAAGCAAAGACGCGCCCAGTCACTTTCTTCTATAACGGAGGCCCAGGCGCGGCGACCATCTGGCTGCACATGGGCTCCTTTGGCCCGGTGCGCGTCATTACGGCCAGCCCAGACGCGACGGGGGGCCCGCCATTCAACTACGTTCCAAACGAATATAGTCTTTTGAATCAGTCGGATCTGGTCTTCATCGATGCTCCTCTTTGCGGCTTCTCCCGCGCCGTCGGCAAGGGTACGGCGAAGGACTTCGCGGGAACGGATGAGGACATCAAGGCGTTCGAGAAGTTCATCATGCGCTGGATTACGGTCAATCAGCGTTGGAACTCTCCCAAGTTTCTCTTCGGGGAGTCGTATGGAACAACCCGCTCGGCCGGTCTTGTCGCTGCACTGAACAACGACGGCATTGAGTTTAATGGCGTCACCCTGCTCTCGACCGTGCTGAACTACAACCGGCAGAATCCGGGGTACGATACCCAGGCGGTCGGCTATCTGCCGTCATTTGCCGCGATTGGGTACTACCACGGCAAGGTGCAGAAGAAAGGTTCACTCGCAGACTGGGTGGAACAGGCTCGGGAGTTCGCCCGTGGCCCATACACTACCGCGCTCCAGCAGGGAGACGCGCTGCCCAAGGCAGAGTTCGATGCAATTGCCGCGAAGGTCGCTGCTCTCACCGGCCTCAGTGTTGCCTACGTCAAGGAAGCAAAGCTTAGGATTGATGCCTCGCGCTTCCGCAAGGAACTCCTGCGCGGCGACGAAGAGATCCTGGGCCGATACGACGCTCGCTTTGCGGGGTTCGACATAGATGCCGCCGGCGAGACCCCCGGCTTCGATCCGTCCGACACCGGCATCTCCGGCGCCTACGTCGGAGCCTTCCACGACTACATCGTGAAGGAGCTGAAGTACATGAGCCAGGACAACTATTACCTTTCGGGCCCCGGGGTTATTCAGGAGTGGAACTTCAAGCACCGTGCTTTAGGCGGTGGCCGAGGCGGGGAGCAAACCTCTCCGGATGTCGCGATTGACCTCTCGGACGCTATGCGCAAGAACCCAAAGCTGAAGATCTTTTCAGCCAACGGCTACTTTGACCTCGCTACGCCGTTCTTCAACACCGAGTACGACCTGCACCACATGCTGTTGCCGGAGAAGATTGCGAAGAACATCTCCTACGGCTACTATCCGGCGGGGCACATGGTCTACTTGAACGTCGATGCCCTGAAAGAGATGAAGCGGGATATGGATAAGTTCTACACCGGGGCCCTCGCCCACTAGGCCTGTTCGGGAAGCGCCTTGCGGATGATCGGCGCAAGACGTGACCCAAGGAGTTCCGTCGACCGGAGCAGCTTACGGTGAGGGAGATTCGCCACGGACATCTGGAAGCTGAGCCGAGCTACTCCGCCCAAAGACTCATGCATCGACAGAACCTTTTCTGCGACCGATTCCGGGCTGCCGACCATGAGTGCGCCGGTCGGTCCAAGCAGCGCGTCGAACTGACGGCGCGTCACCGGAGGCCAGCCGCGCTCCTGGCCGATCTTCGTGAACGCCTCCGCGTATCCGGGAAAGAACTCGTCCGCGGCCTGCTCGTAGGTGTCGGCCACATACCCCAGGGCGTGGATCCCGAGCTTAAGCTTCTCCTTCGGCTGGCGGGCCCTGGATCCTGCTTCGTAGTAAAGATCGATCAGCGGACGAAAGCGGTGCGGCTCTCCCCCGATGATCGCGACCATCAGTGGCAGGCCAAGCGCCCCAGCACGGGCAAACGACGCTGGTGTTCCGCCGACACCGAGCCAGATTGGGATCGATGGCTGCATTGGGCGGGGGAAGACAGGCTGTCCGCTGAGCGCGGGCCGATGCCGCCCCGACCAGTGCGGCCTTGGCTCATCGCGGAGCGTCAGAAGAAGATCGAGCTTCTCCTCAAAGAGAGAGTCGTAGTCCCTGGTGTCCAGTCCGAAGAGCGGAAACGACTCGATGAAGGACCCTCGCCCCACGACCATCTCGGCCCGGCCCTTCGAGAGCAGGTCCAGCGTGGCGAACTCCTGAAAGACGCGGACCGGATCGGCAGCAGAGAGTACTGTGACGGCGCTGGTCAGCCGGATCGTTTTGGTCAACGCCGCAGCCGCTGCCAGGATGACCGCCGGAGCGCTGTCCAGGTATTCCGCGCGATGATGTTCGCCGAGGCCAAAGTGGTCCAGTCCCGCGACATCGGCGGCTGAGATCTCTTCCAGAAGATTGGCCATGCGGTCGACAGGTGCGATCGTGGGCGAGATGGCGGCAAAGCTGTCAATTCCAATTTGCATACTGGTTGGATGTTAGCAAGCGAACTCAGATTCAGAGGGCTATGATGGTGCAATCAAGGTTGGGAACTTCATGGGGTGGCAGTTGGTCAGACGTACGTTGGTGATCGTGCTTGGAGCCGTGCTGGGCGGCCTCATCGCCGGTTCCATCGTGCGTGCTATCCAGATACGTGACGGCCAGGTGGGTCTGGCGCGCTATGCTGAGCGGCTTTTGAAGAGCGAGCAGCAGCTTACCGAAGATATGGAACAGGTTAAAGCGGCGGTGGACGGCGATGGACTCTCGTTCTGCTCCGACCAGGAACTCACTCTAATGCGGGAGATCGTCTACCGTTCGGCCAATGTCCGCGATCTTGGCCGCATCCGAAACGGACACCTGCTTTGCTCTACCAACGCTGGACGCCTCTCGGTACCACCCAGCAATACTGCCCCGGATTTGAGCATCGGAACGACGCAACTCTACATCGACGGACCGCTCCTCTTCTCCGACCACGCGCGCGGTTTCGTGGCGAACATGGCTGGCGTGTCGGAGGTGATCAATCCTCTCGTGTTCAAGGTGCTGGATGCACCGCCGCTCTTTTACAGCGTTCTCCTCTACGATCGCGACACGCGCGTTGTGGTGCCCGCCTTCGGGCATGCTGCACCACTCAGCAGCGACCAGGTCATCGCGGGCAGGATGGTGGAGAAGGATGGAATCTTCTACCTGCCGGTCTGTCCCGAGCAGGGGATGCTTTGCGCCGTCGCCTCTGAGTCTCGCAGTGCTATGCTCGAAGGCAATAGCGGCCTGGTGCTGGGGTATCTGGCCAGCGGTGCGCTTCTCGGAGGCGCCCTCGGCGTGATCGCCGTGTTGATCTATCGGCGCGAGCGGTCGTTTGAGCGCCAGTTGCGACGAGCCATCAAGACGGGGGATCTGACACTCGTCTATCAGCCAGTCGTGGACCTCGACACCGGAAAGATCGTTGCTGCGGAGGCGCTCGTCCGCTGGGTCAACGACCGTGGCGAGACCGTGAAGCCGGCAGCCCTCGTCTCTATCGCAGAGGAGAGAGGCTTTGTCGGAGAGATCACGACCCTCGTTCTGGGGAAGGCAGTCGAGGAACTCGGGGATCTTCTGGCAACGAGCGACTTCCGCATCACGCTGAACATCACGGCAGAGGATCTGATGAATGGTCGCTTCCTCCCGCAACTGGCACGGAGCATGTTAGCCGCTGGCGTGAAGGCACGTTCCATCGGGCTGGAACTGACCGAACGTTCGACCGTGAACCAGGAGGCCGCCATCCAGGCGCTCTCCCAGCTTAAGAAAGCCGGGCATACCGTCTACATCGACGACTTCGGCACCGGATACTCCAGCCTCGCCTATCTGCATCGACTGGATGCCGGCGCCATCAAGATCGACCGCGTCTTCACCCAGACCGTTGGCACGCAGGCCGTAACCGCATCGGTGGTGCCACAGATCCTCGATATGGCGTCGAAGTTGCGTCTTCTCGTCGTCGTCGAAGGCATCGAAACCCGTGAACAGGCGGACTACTTTCGTGCGGCCGGCAGCGGAATTCTCGGGCAGGGCTGGTTCTTCGGCCATCCCGTCCCTGCCGCCCAGTTGATGAAACTGGTGCAGCAGGCTCCGGAAACCCTCTTAACGACTTGATCGTTTTGGCCTAGACCTCGAAGTCCAATTCCAGGGGCTCAATCAGAGGAAGCAGCCAACCGAGGAGAGCCGCATGCGCTGGGTGGGGGTTGTAGCGTTCAAACGTTGCCTGGTCTTCGAACTTCATCACTCCACCAAACTCATATCCCTGGCCTCGAGGCGAAAGATTCGTTCCGACAAAGGTCTCGATCAGTCCCGGGATCTGTCCCTGAAGACTGCGAATCGCTGCGGCGACCTGCTCCTTCTGGGCTGGGGTGACGCCGGGCTGCCAGCGGAAGGCGAAGACGTGAATGAACATGCGTTGCGCTCCTGATGTCCTGATTCTACTTAGAGTTTCATCACGCACGCGTTTGGTATCGCGGGCAAAACCGAGTTATACTATTTTGTGGCGTATAGCGTCCAAATGTGTTGTACGGCCGAGAGTAACCGGCAGATTATCTGAGGGGAAATTTAGTATGGCGAAGCGTCGTGGAAATCCGAACTGGGGCAAGCCCGAGCCGATCGGCCCGGTTGTCCCGACCGTCACCTCCTTTGAACAGGTGGTGAAAGAGTACAAGTTGACGCCCGACCAGTACATCCGGTCGACCCGTCTGCGGGAGTGGGCACGCCGTAACAAGAACTCGAAGTACATCCCGGAGGCGCTGCTCGAGGCCTGGGGTTTTGAGATCGAGTCCACCCTGTAGTTCGCAACCGGTCTGTTGTCAGACGCCATCCCTCCAACGGGATGGCGTCGTTGTTTTTGGACCGTCAGGACTATGATGGGAATCTAGTGATAAGAGGGGATTCAAGCATGTTTGCAAGCGTGGAAGAGGCAGTCAAGGAGTTCCGAGCCGGACGAATGGTCGTTGTCGTCGACGATGAAGACCGCGAAAATGAAGGAGATCTGACGCTCGCAGCCGAGTTCTGCACCCCTGAGGCGGTCAACTTCATGGCTCGCTTTGGCCGCGGACTGATTTGCCTGACCCTGACCGAAGAGCGCGCCGACCACCTGCGTCTCGGGCCCATGACGCAGGACAATACATCGCGCTTTGGAACGGCCTTTACCGAGACGATTGAGGCCCGCGAGGGAGTCACCACGGGAATCTCCGCCGCCGACCGCGCCCACACCATGCGCGTGGCCATCGATCCCAGGTCTACCGCAGCCGATCTCGCGCGGCCCGGGCACGTGTTCCCGCTACGGGCCCGGAAGGGCGGGGTTCTCGTACGCGCCGGCCAAACCGAAGC
Organism: Granulicella pectinivorans; assembly: GCF_900114625.1. Classification (NCBI taxonomy): domain Bacteria; kingdom Pseudomonadati; phylum Acidobacteriota; class Terriglobia; order Terriglobales; family Acidobacteriaceae; genus Granulicella; species Granulicella pectinivorans. Next base: position 3,573,590 of record NZ_FOZL01000001.1, on the reverse strand, counting down.
CTCCGTCGATCTCGCTCGCATGGCTGGTCTGATTCCCGCGGGTGTCATCTGCGAGATCATGAACGAAGACGGTACCATGGCCCGCGTACCGGATCTGGTCAAGTTTTGTGCCGAACACGGCCTTCTAATGGTCACGGTAGCCGACCTCATCCGTTATCGTCTTCAGAACGAGCGCTACATTCGCCCGGTCGCGGAAGGCGTGCTGGCGACCGAGTTTGGCGAGTTTCGGATGATCGCGTATGAGAGCGAAGTTGAGGTCGGCGAATCGCACGTTGCCCTCGTCTATGGCGACGTTGCCAGCGACCAGATCGCAACCGTTCGGGTTCACACCCACAATCTGGCTGGGGATGTCTTCGGCGATGGTCGGCGCGTTATCGACGATGCGCTTCAGGCGATCGTCGAAGCCGGACGCGGCGCGTTCATCTACCTGCATAACGGCACTGCCGGCTTTGGCTGCGAGACGATGCCCGGCATCGGCATGAAGCGAATTGTCCTGCGCGAAGGCCGCGGTCGCGACGGCGCTGAGCAGCGTACCCTGCGTCAGGTCGGTCTAGGCGGACAGATTCTTTCCGACCTGGGCATTCACAAGATCCGTCTGCTGACCAACACGCCAACCCACGTGCCCGCGCTCCAGGGGTTCGGGATTGAAATCGTCGAGCAGGTTCCTCTTGGGCGGGTCACGACCGCGAGATAGTGCGCTACTTCGTGACCACGAGCGTCAACGTGACTGATCGCGAGATCTGCACTCCGCTGGTGGAATTGGCCGTGGCTTGGAACTGGTAGGTTCCGGGTTGCGTGTATCGCAAATTCGGATCCGGACCTCCTCCGCAGCCTGCTGGCAGAATCACACACGTCAGCAACGCGAGAATCGGGAGTAGCCTTCTTCTCCTCCATGCGACGAGAAAGAACGGAGCGAGGAAACAAAGAAACGTCCGGGCGTTGGCCAAGGAGAGGGAACTCCTCTGAACGGCGGTCAATGTGTTGATCGTCAGGGCGGTGGTCTGGGCGGTTGAGGTCGCCAGTGTGATGCTTGACGGCAGAATCGAGCAACTCGCAAACTCCGCAAGGCTGATTGGAGTGCAGTTCAGGACTACATTTCCAGCGAAGCCTCCCGTCGGAGTCACGGCCAATGTGTAGGTGGCCGGGGCGCCCTGGTGAACCGACACACTCGCCGCACCTCCTCCGTTGACGGTAAGTAGGAAGCTCCCGCTCTGAGTGCCTATTCCAGAGAGAGAAATGCTGGCAGGGGAACCGGGGTCGGAGCTGGACACGATGAGTGAGCTCGGGCGCGACCCTGTGGCGCTTGGCGTAAACATTATTGTGAGATTGCAGCTCTGTCCCGGAGCCAGGGACGGCGTTGAGCACGGCACCGTCACGGCATAATCTCCGCTGATACTGAGCGAGAGATTCGTGACTGGAGCGGTGCCTTCATTCTTAAGGATCAGACTGAGATTCGAGGACGCTCCGATGGCAATTGGCCCAAAGTTGAGCGTAGAGGGCGCGATCTGAAGCTGTCCTTGCGTTCCGACACCCGCGAGCGTGACGGTAAGCGGAAGAGTTGAGGCTGACGTCGAAAGGGAGAGCTTGCCTGGACGCGGCCCCGTCGCGGTTGGCGAGAATCCAACCTGGATCGTGCAACTGGTCGCTGCGGCCAGGGATCCACCGGGCGAAGGGCAGTTGCTCGAAGAGGAGTAGTCCCCGCTCACTGTAACCCCATTGAATTGAACAGGAACAACTCCGGTGTTGGTGACCTGGATGGTCATGGATGCGTTCTGCCCCACGAGGACGGATCCAAAATCAAGGCTGGTCGGAATCACGCCGATCTGAGCTGGTGAAGACACGCCGAAGAGCGAAACATACTCAAGCGAGGTCCCGGAGTCGCTGGCTATCTCCAATGTTGCGTTACGGATAGCGGATGCCTGGTCTTGCAACTGTGGTGTGAAGGAGAGCGAGATCGTGCAGGTGGAGGTGACTGGCTGATCGCATTGGTTGATTGCTGTGAAATCGGACGTAGATGTGAGTCCGATAATGCGAAGAGTTGAGGTTCCGGTGTTGGTGAGGGTGATGATTTGTGAGGGAGAAGCGTTGCCAGTGGCCGTCGGAGGGAAGGTCAGAGATCCCTGGGATGCTGTGAAGCTACTGATAATGATTGGGTTATCTGGGGAAGCAACGGTTATGGGTGATGCAGAGGCGGTCAGATTGATAGTGGCGGGGCTGGTGAGGGCATCACCTTCTATTGTGACCAAACCTGTGCTGATAATGGGTGGGGTGGGGGTAGAACTGGGGGATGTTTGGTTGTTGGCGGTGTATGTGAGGGTGACTGTGCAGTTTTGGCCCGGATTTAGAGGCTTTCCGCAGGTGTTTGTGGAGAGAAAGGGTGGTTCGGAGGTGATGCGGCGTACGGTAATTTGCGTGGAAATGCTGGTTAGCGTGATGGTGCGGGTGGCTTGCTGTCCGGAGACGATCTGCCCGAAGTCGAGGAGGCCCGTTCCGGGTGAGAGCGGTCCGGTGATGCCGAGGGTGGCGTTTGGTGGAGGAGTCCCGTACCCCTGGAGGTAGGCGATCCCGGTCAGGGGTGCGGAGCCGTCCGATGGGGTAGCCTGGACAAAGATGGTCCCTGTGGCGGATCCCGATGTCGCGGGAAGGTATGTGACCGAGAAGCTGCATGAACCGTTCGCCGCCAGGGATGGGCAGGGAGCAGTCGTGGTCAGGGCGAACTGACGGGGGAGGGACAGCACGACGGCTACCGGCTTGGCGGTGAGGTTGTTGAGGGTGAAGGTGCGAGTCAGGCCGATGGTGTCGACGAGCGCGGGGCCGTAGTCGGTGGTGTTGGGTAAGATCTGCAGACCGGCCGTCTGGCTGGTGTAGGCCCCGGTCAGAGGCACGGTGTAGGTGCTCGGGATAGGAGCGCCTCCGATGGTGGCCGTGATGGGAATGCTGAGAGCTCCCGAGGCGGGGGCCGAGGACGGCTGGTAGGTCACCGTCGCCGTGCAGTTTGCTGCGGGCGCGAGGGCGGTGCAGGCGCTGGTTGCGGTGAACGAACTCGTTGAGGCGGAGACCGTCCCTACGGAGAGGGTCGTGGAGCCGTTGTTGGTGATCGTGACGGTTTGTTGTGTGGCGGTTCGTCCGGGAACATTCTCGAAGGTGAGGGCGTTCGGGCTCAGGGAGACCCCGGGGTCGGGTGATCCGTATCCGGTGAGGTGTGCGGTGGCAGTCCCGGAGGAGCTCTGGACTGTCAGGGTTCCGGTGCGGGTTCCGGTGGCGGTGGGGGAGAAAGCGACGCGAACGTAACAGTTGGCAGCGATTCCCAGGGTGCCGGTACAGGATGGGCCGCCGCTGGAGTCGGAGCTGACCGCGAAGTCCCCGGTGACGGCGACGCTCGAGAGGGTAACCGGGGAGACCGACGGGACGAGATTGGTGAGCGTGAACGGGAGGCTTGGGCTGGTGCTGTGCACCGGAACGGTGCCGAAGTCCTGAGCCGCAGGGGTGACGAGCAGACCCGCCACGGGTAGACCCGATCCCGTGAGCGATAGCACGTAGGCTGTCGAGGCGCTCGCCGAGGCGAGTGTGAGCGATCCCGTTTGATCGCCGGTCGCGGTTGGCAGGAACTGGACGCCGAGGTAGCAGTTGAAGCAGGTTCCGGTCTGGCTGGTGAGGAACGCCGACGATGCCGGGCTGGCGTGACCGTAGCCTATATCTTCCGACAGAACGACCTTCCATGCGCCCGTAGCCGTGGCCGAGAAGGCGGGGAAGGATTGCGTCACTTTGAACCACTGGACGACGGGTTCTCCTGTCGGTGTCGCACCAAAGGGGAGGGTGCCGTTGTTGCCCGCAAGGATCGAGGTTCCGGTTCCGGTGAGCGCGACGTAGACGGGGGATGTGCCGGCCCCGGCGGTGACGGCGAGTACACCATCCCGAGTTCCCGGTGCGGTCGGAGCAAAGGTCAGGGTGACGGAGCAGCTCGTATTGCTGGCCAGGATGGCCGGACAGTTGCTCGTCGAGGTGAAGTCGCCTGTAAGGTTCAGGTTGAGGGAAAAGCTGGATGTGCCTGTATTGGCGATGATTGCGGATTGCGTAGTGATGGAGTGAGCGGTCACAGCAACGGGTGTGGCAAAGGTGATCGTCGCCGGGGTAACGGAGAGATTGGGATTGACAGCGGCGCCGGTGGCCCCTGGCGGCGGTAGCGTCTGCCCTGTGACCAGTGCGGTAAGCCCCTGGTCGAGCGAAAGCGTTGTGGCGTCGTTGCTTGCGCTGGCGGGGGAGTGATAGGCGAGTTGGAGTTGGCAGACAGAGTGCGGAAGAAGGGAGAGGGGGCAGAGGTCGATCACCGTGAAGGGCGAGGTCGCCGTGAGCGTGACCGGGGTATGCGAGATGGCGGTATCGGAGTTGTTCGAAAGGAAGAGCGATCGCGTAGTCCGAAGTCCGGAGACGAACTGGGTTCCGAAGTCGATCTCTGAGGCCGAGAGGCCGAGACTCGCGGACTGAGCATAGCCAGTGAGCAACACGTCATGGGTGCCGGTGGCGGCAACCGTCCAGAAGGCCTGCACGGGGCCATCGGGGGTTGCGCTGTTGCGGGCAAGGACGAAGTGGATGTGACAGGAAGCCCCGGGATTGAGGGTGTAGATCGTGGCGGAGGAGGTCGCTGGACAGTCCGTGGCGGCCTGCGAGAACGGGGAGGATGCGGTCTTAGCCAGAAGATCGAGTACGGAGCCGAAGGTCTGGGTCTGCTGGCCAACATTGCTTACGGTCAGAATCCGGGAGATGGGCGCACTGCTTCCGGTCTGGATGCCGAAGTCCAACTCCCGGGGAGAGAAGACGATCGAGGTCGGCACGGCAGACGTTGCGGCGAGGGTTGCGGTCTGCGTGGGCGCGTTGCTCGCCTGGACGCGCAGCGAGCCCGGTCCCCCTCCGTTGAGGGCAATGGCGCACTGGGCTCCAGCGGCCAGCGCTCCGCCGCATGTCGACGAAAGGGAGAATCCCGTCGCAACGATCTGGAGATTCTCGGCCTGTACAGATCCCAGATTGCGCAGCAGGATATCCGGGGCGGCTCCTGTCGAAAGGACCAGGGCGGCATTGCCGGCTGCGGTTCCGAGTTTGGCGACGTAGGCGGCGGAGCCCGGGCGGAGGCTTCCGTGGCATGTGCTGACCGGGACGTCGGAGACGGCGGACGGAAGAACCGCCGTGGACGGCTGCGCGAGCGGTAGATCATATCGTTCGGTGGGGAGAAGGCTTGCGTCCGAAGAGGGGGTGAAGGCCCCTGCCACGATGGGTTGACCGCTGGCGTCGACCGCAACTGCCGTGAGGAGGACCGGAGCGGAGGCGTAGTTCGGATCGGTGGCAGGCAGACCTCCGAAGCGGGCGGTCTGGTCGATCGTGTTGGACGCGGTGACGCGAGCGGCGAAGGCGGTTCCGGTCTCGGAGAGCGTCGCCAGCGGGAGAAGAGGCGTGCTGAGGGTGCCGTCCACCCATGCACCGCCGTCCTGGGATGGCGTGACGAAGGACTGGGTTCCGGGTGCGACGACCGTTGCCGAGAGCACGCTTGCCAGATTGAGCGGGAGTCGCAGGAGTACCTGGTAGGGGCTTGCAACAAGAGGAAACTGAACGTTCGTGATGGGGAACTGCCCGAGCGCGACCGTTCCGGTGAGGAGTAGATTCTGAGCGGGGGTGTCCAGCGCCATGGAGGTGATTCCCGTGCCGGGAATGAAGGTCGAGGCGGTGATGGCATCGCCCATGGGCGTGAGCCTCGTCAGGAAACCCGATGCCGGGCTGCTTCCGGCGGGAGGCGGCTGGATGCGCGGGACGAGGGCGGCCACGGTGGGGTAGCCCGAGGCGGAGGTGGACCCGGCGATATAGGCGTCGCCGGAGGCGTCGGCCACGATGGCGGCTGGGCTGGTATCGCCTTGGGCCCCGCTGAGATAGGTGGCATAGACGAGCGTGCTGCCATCGGAGGAGAAGCGTTCCACGAAACCGTTCTGCTGACTTCCATAGGCGGGGGATTGGAGGATGCCGTTCGGGGTGACTGGCAGGCCGGACCCGAAGACGCTCCCGGTGAGGAAGATGGCGTCCATCGTGGCGGCGATGGAGGTTGCGGCGATGCGGCCGGTTCCGGCAAAGGTGACGAAGACCGGGTTGAGGTTCGCATCGAATTTGGCGACAAACGAGTTCGTGCTGGTGCCGATTCGGGACGGGAAGGCAGCGCCCGGGGTTCCCGTCAGGCTGGATGAGGTGGTGGTTCCAGCAACGTAGACATTTCCGGCGGGGTCGAGTGCGAGCGAAAGGCCAATGTCACCCCTGGCACCCAGCAAAGCCTGTGCGAGGACGGTGGCCGCCGTGGGATCCGACTTGAGGATGCGGACGCCATCCTTCTGATCCAGCAAGAGATAGAGGTTTCCGGACGCATCTGTTTTGACCGCGTTGCACTGTCCCTGACTGGCTGTGCCACGGAGTCCTGCGAAGAGGAGCGACTGCGAACCGGTCACGGTTTGGGCTTGCGCAATGGCTAGCAGGACGAAGAAGAGGAACAGGAGACGCGCGGCGATATTCAGAGACGGCGGGGCTATCGTGGTCATCATGGGCCTTGTGGCTGCGGGGAAGCTCAGGGTGCAGCCTGTCCTCAATATCCATGGTGGGGCCTGTTCTATGGCGAAACTTTAGCAAAAGGCGGAGATAAATGGAATTGGGATGGCCCATTTTGGAACGGGTAAGATTACCGCGACGGGTGGAGAAGGGAATCCAGCCCACGGACATGCATCTCGGCCTCAAAGGCCTGGTGGGTGGTGTAGAGCAGGGTCTGAAGCCCCGCTTGCTGGGCACCCTGGATGTTCTCTTCGCGATCATCGAGGAAGAGGATGTGGGCGGCAGGGGTGGCGAGTCCGGCGACGGCGTGGGCGTAGATCTGCGGCTCCGGCTTGGCGTGGCCTACGGTGTAGGACCAGGTGCGGTGGTGGAAGGCAGCGAAGTCGAAGCGCGAAAGGACGCCCTCGGTCATGGCATCGCCGAGGTTGGAGAGGATGCCGGTGCGGATGCCGGCATGCTGGAGGGCGCGAGCCCACTCGAGCATGGGCGGGTTGGGCTGGGTCCAGAGATCGGTGTCAGCCTGGATGAGGAGATCGATGGTGGCGGCGTCGGACGCGGGGGAGACGGCCTGCCAGTAGGCCCGGCCTGTGAGGGCTCCGCGGTCGTAGTCGCGGCGGGGCGCCCAGTAGGCTGCGTCGAATGCGTCCGGGGAGAGGCCGGTGAGTTGCTGCATATGGGCCCAGACGGGCGGGTGAGCAGGGCCGGAGAGGACCATGCCGTAGTCGAAGAGGACTGCCTGAATGTCGGTCATGCTCGCACCATTTTAGGGGAGATTTAGGATTGGGAGATGAAGGGTTTTTCACGGCGGACGGGTTGGGATACGGGGGAAAGCGGGTTTGCGGCGGCAGTGAGGGAGGCGCGTGCTTCAGGACGGGAGGTCGTCGACCTAACCCTCTCGAATCCCACGGTGTGTGGCTTTGCATACGATGCTGAGGGGATTCTGGGCGCGTTGGCCGACCGCGCGGCGCTGGTCTACGACGCCGATCCGATGGGGATGCGATCCGCCAGGGAGGCCGTCTGCGGGTATTACGCGGATCATGGAGCATCGGTTGACCCCGCGCAGGTGATGCTCACGACGAGCACGTCAGAGGCGTACGGGTATCTTTTCCGGCTGCTCTGCGATGCGGGGGATGAGGTGCTGGTGGCGCGGCCGGGGTATCCGCTGTTCGACTTTCTGGCGGATGTGACGGATGTGACGGTCAGGAGCTATCCGCTGTTCTGGGACTTCGGCTGGTGGATCGACTTTGCGGAGCTGGAACGCATGATTGGGCCGCGTACGAAGGCGATTCTGGTGGTGAATCCGGCGAATCCTACGGGGCACTGGACGCGGCTGGCTGAGCGGGAACGGCTGGAAGAGCTCTGCGCACGGCACGGGCTGGCGCTGATCGTCGATGAGGTTTTTCTGGATTATCCGGTGACGGGGGAGGGTGGAGAGAGCTTTGCGAAAGGTAAGCATGGTTGCTTGACTTTTGTTTTGAGTGGCTTGAGCAAGGTCGCGGGGCTTCCGCAGATGAAGGTGGGTTGGTGTGTCACGTTTGGGCCGGGGGCGGACGAGGCGCTGCGGCGGCTGGAGGTGGTGGCGGATACGTTTCTCTCGATGGGGGCTCCGGCGCAGAGGGCGTTGCCGCATTGGCTCGCGGGTCGCTGGGGGATTCAGGCGCAGATTCGTGAGCGGGTGCGGGAGAATCTGGGGCTGGTGCGTGGGAGACATCTGCCGGTTGAGTCCGGGTGGTGCGTGGTTTTGCTGCTCGACGGCGGGGGGACGGCGGAGGATTTGCTCGCGGAGACGGGCGTTTTGGTGCATCCAGGGAGCTTTTATGGGTTGGCAGGGCCGGGGAGGGTGGTCGCCAGTCTGCTTGGACCGGTGAAGGGTTTCAGGCGTGCCATGGCGTTGCTGGGGTGAACCAAGGTTGTTAATACTTCGAGCGATGCGTGTAAAGTTCCGGTTGATGGTTTAAGTCGGAAAGTGCTGTTTTTGCTGGGGTTGGAGAAATGGGTTGCCTTCGCGCTCGCTGCCAATGGTGGTTGCGGGGCCGTGGCCTGCGATCACCTGGGTGTCGTCGGGAAGGATGAGGAGGCGGTCACGGATCGAGGTGAGGATCGTCTTCGGATTGCCGCCGGGGAGGTCGGTGCGGCCGATGGAGCCGGCGAAGAGGGTGTCGCCGGCGATGAGGAGGCTTTCGGTGGGGAGATGGAGGCACAGGCTTCCGGGAGTGTGGCCGGGGGTGTGGAGGACGGTCGCGGGGATGGATCCCAGGTGGAGAGTGCGGTTGTCCTGAAGGTGGTCGTCGGGAGGGAGAACCTCCGGAGTCGCGATGCCGAGCCAGCCGGCCTGCGTGTCCATGATGGCGACGAGGGGAAGGTCCTGCTGGTTGTAGAGGATGGGGGCACCGGTGATGCGCTTGAGTTCAAGTGCGCCGGCGATGTGATCGATGTGGGCGTGGGTGATGACGATCTGCTTGACGGTGAGTTGGTGGGCGGCGAGACGGGCCAGGATGCGGTGGATGTCCGCGCCGGGATCGACGACGATGGCCTCGCGGGTGGTCTCGTCGCCGAGGATGGAACAGTTGCACTGGAGCATGCCGACGGGGAGTGTTTCGCGGATCATAGATCTCCTTTTTTCGTAGAAAAGCAAAACCCCACCGCTGGGGTGGGGTTGAGAGAACCTGGTCTGTGGTTGCTTACTTCTTGGCCGGGGTCGTCTGGGTGGTCTTCGTCCCGGAGAGGACCGAGTGGTCACCGCTGGAGCGCGAGAGCAGAATCGTGAGGCCGATCGAGGTGAGCATGAAGATGACCGCGGAGTAGGTGGTCAGCTTGGTGAGAAGGTTCGAAGCTCCGCGAGGACCGAAGGCAGTCTGTGAACCCTGGCCGCCGAAGGCTCCGGCGAGATCAGCGGACTTGCCGGTCTGGAGAAGAACAACACCGATGAGGAACAGGCAGACGACAATATGGATGAAGACGAGAAAATAAACCATCGGGTGCTCTGGAACCTCTTTTTAGCTGCCGAATCCCCGAGGGGACGGCTCAAATGGGTGGATTGGTGCGGAGGAGGGGACTTGAACCCCTATGCCTTGCGGCGCTAGCACCTCAAGCTAGTGCGTCTGCCAATTTCGCCACCTCCGCTCGGAGTCGCCTGCACATAGTGCGGTGCAGGACAGTGACGTAAAACCATCAATCCGAGGTTGAGTATAGCACCACGAAAGCTAAAAATGAAGCAACAGATCGGAGAAGCGCGCGAGCTCTAAAAGATGTTGTCCGGCGGATGGCTGATTGACCGTCTCGTGCTCCAGCACCCAGGTGTAGTCATGTGGGATAAACACCGCATGAAGACCGGCTGCGAGCGCAGGATTGATGTCCGAGCGAGGGCTGTTTCCGACCATCCAGGTGTTGGCGCTGTCGCATGCGTGACGCTGAATGACTGTGCGATAAGCGGTATCGTGCTTCTCTTCCAGCACCTCGACGGCGGAAAAGAGGGGGGCGAGTCCGGAGCGGTGGAGCTTTTGCGTCTGTTCTTCCACATTGCCCTTGGTGACAAGAATCAATCTGTGCCGTTTCGAGAGCTCGGCCAGCGTCTCCGCGACGCCGGGCAGAAGCTCGATGTTCGCGTCGGAGATGGAGTTGGTAAAGCTGACGATGCGGTCGTGCTTCTCCGGCGTCATCGGCGCGTCGGAGAGTTTCTCGAAGCAGTTGACCAACGACTTGCGGAAGCTCTTGAGTCCGTATCCATGCGCCGCGATTGTGGCTCGCTCGCACAGGTTGAGGTGTTCGCGCACCTCGTCGGCGGAGTGGACGCGGTGGTCGAGGTAGGAGATGAAGGCGGCGATGGCCTGCTCAAAGTAGATATTGTTCTCCCACAGCGTGTCGTCGGCGTCGAGCAGAATGGTCTGGCGCTCCGCCTTGCAGGTGCCACTGGGTGCCTTCGGGGAGGGAGTCAAGCCGCGGTTGGGATCGGTGTTCTGCGTGCTGTACAGGATGTTCGAATCGGACATGTTCGGGGTCTCGTTGCGCCTTGCGCGGGTTTGGCGTCTTCTGCGGGGACCGAGGTGCGAGCTAAAAGGTTACCTCGTACAGTTCGTGATCTTTATAGGAGTCGGAAACGCGCTGGAGGACGCGGAGATTTGCGCCATCCGCCTGAAGTTTTCTCAGCAGCCAGTCCTCAGGGTAATCGAAGGTCCCGAGGACGAAAAAGTGAGCGTGCTGACGGCGAAACACTTCGTAGTTTTGGACGTGGCCACGCAATGGAAAGACCCGCGCCTCGTCGCCCATCCCTTCGAAGATATTCGCATGCGCATACTGCAGAGACGCCGAAGGATCGGTGAGGTAGAAGATCCGATCCAGAGTAGAGGGGGATTCGCGGTGATTCATCTCCAGGAAGGCGAGGCCGCTGGCGTCGACGAGGGGGAGCGAAGGATCCAGCGCTGCCGTGACGGCGCAGGCCGCGCACGGAGCGACGACGGGCTCCGTGTGGGCAAGCCGTGCCGGGTGGAGCAGTTCGTCGATGGCAGTGGGAAGCTGTCCCTGGATAAGGAGAGCGACCAGGATACCGAGCAGGGCGGCGCGCGGGTCACGGTCGGTCCACCACGCCACAAAGACTGCCGTGAAGATCGCGATGGCGAAGCTGGCGGCGATTCCGTAGCGAGGAAAGAAGGCGGCGTTCGACAGCATCAGCCAAGCCATCAGCAGGGCGGGGATGAGCATCAGGCCGATCGTGGCGGTCCACTCCGCACGGTTGAGGACGAAGGGACGGGCGGGACGCAGGGCGGCGCGGCCGAGCAGAAGCAGGATGGCGAGTGCGGTGAGCCATAGGGCGACCAACTCGCGGTCGACGTGCGAGATATAGAAGAGGAAGACATCGTCGCCGCCCGGCACAAAGGCCGCAGGGAAGTAGGAGCGTGCGTGGTTGCGGAGCGCCGGCAGATAAGCCGCGACCGAGACCAGAGGAATGAGCCACACGAGCGCCGGAAGCAGGCTCGGACGAAGCCTTCGGCGTACGAGCAGATGCGAAATCTCGCCTGCGCCGAGGGCCGCCCAGGCGAGAAGCCCGAAGATGTGACTCATCAGCAGGCCGGCCCCAGCCAGAGCCAGCACGGCGAGGGTCCATCCACGATTCCGCGGAGGAAGTGGGTCCCAGAGGCTCTGCCACGCGGCAAACGAGATGCCGAGGAAAGCCAGCAGCATGGCGTAGGGCCGGGCCTCGATAGCCAGTTCTGAAGCCAGTCCGCCCAGAAAGAAGGCGGCGGCGAGGCCTCCGTAGAGGACACCCGCCCTGCGCTGCACGATCCGGTAGACCGCAAGCATTGCCACGAGAAACGCGATGATCTCGGGAAGGCGCGTGGTGAGGGTACTGATGCCAAGGAGCTTGAAGGACAGCCTGGTGGCCAGGTAGACGAGTGGAGGGTTCAGGTCGACGATGCGAAGTTCGGCCAGCAGGTCGCGCAAGGTGGGTGCCTGGGCGATCCAGAAGGTGAACAGTTCGTCATGCCAGAGCGGCTTCGACCGGGAGGCGGCCAGCGCGGATAGAAGATAGACCGCGCCGAGGAAGGCGATCGGAATCCAGGGTCGGCCTTCGAGAAAAAGTGCTGTTCGAGTGAGGAGGCGAGAGCGTATCGTGCTGGGTGGAGTCGTCACTCTGGGGTAGCGGCCTCTGGATTCAGTATAGATGCGGGTTTGAAGAGGTCCCATGCAGTTGAAACGGGCGTGGGAGCTTGATGCGTGCGGTGGGAAGATCCAGGAACCAGGGCTTTGCCTGCCTGCTCCTTCTTGGGACGCACGTTTTTCGTGATCGTTTCGGTCCAGAGGAGGCGAACTTGGTGCGGGGGATTACCTAGGCGGCAGGATATCGGTATGATGCGTAAAAGCAAATTCATTTGAGCAGTCCTCGAGTTCGACAACTCGCGGTAGTCCTTGGTGGGGATCCTATCGTCCCAGGAGTGCAGGATTAATCGGCAGGAAGGCATTAGGGAATGATTCCGGACGTTGGGCAAAGATTCGGGCCGTACGAGATTCTTGGGCGACTGGGAAGCGGCGGGATGGGTGCGGTCTTCCGGGCGTGGGATGGACGGCTCATGCGTGAGGTGGGCCTCAAGGTCCTGCACGACGATAACGCGATGCCCGGCCATAAGGAGCGTTTCCTGCGTGAGGCGCGGGCCGCTTCGGCGTTGAATCATCCTAATATTTGTACGATCTTCGATATCGGCGAACAGGACGGCGAGCCATATCTTGTGATGGAGCTGCTCGAAGGCGAGACGATCAAATCCCGTGTCGCGCATGGAGCGCTTCCGGTTGAGGAGCTCGTCCGCTATGGGCAGGAGATCGCCATGGGGCTTGGTGCAGCGCATGCGCGTGGCATCATCCATCGCGATATCAAGCCGGCGAACATCTTTCTGGTGGACCTGCCCAACGGGCAGAGGCAGGCGAAGATTCTGGACTTCGGCCTGGCCAAGTTCGATCTCGCTTCGAACTCCAGTCACTCGCGGGATCTGACCTCGACGGGCGCAACCGTCGGTACGGTCGCCTACATGTCGCCTGAACAGGCTCGCGGCGAGCAGCTCGACGCCCGTTCAGATCTCTTTTCCGTCGGCGTTGTGCTGTACGAGATGGCAACCCGACAGGTGCCGTTCCAGGGAACTACGAGCGCTCTGGTGTTCGTGCAACTGCTGAGCCAGCAACCGGAGCCGGTTCGCGATTGGAACGACTCTATCCCCAAGGATCTCGAAAAGGTCATTCACAAGCTGCTGGCAAAGGAACGGAAGGACCGCTACCAGTCCGCGACAGAACTCTACGAAGCGCTGGGGAAGGTTGGAGGCAAGGGTGGCGGTGGATGGTTCAGCAAGTCCGCGCCCGCGACCCCCCCGGGTGTTCCGCTGGTACGTGCTGCGGATCCGGTTGCGCGGGCCAAGAGGCCGTTCAAGAAGCCCGATGCGAACTATGCACCGGTGCATCTGGAGGCCAGCCGGGAGCCGTTCCAGCCACGCTCGGAGGTCCGCTCCGAGGTCCACGATCCCGATGTGATTCGCCCCGCGAAGCTTTCCGATGGATCGCGTGGAAGCCAGGCGTCGCGTCCGCCTTACATTCCGCCTCCGTCGCCGCAGCCGGCACCTCCTTCCGCGCCAACTCCGCCGCCTCCAACGATGCGTCCGGTGTCTGGCGCGTCGACGATCCGAAGTGCTTCGGGAATGTCGACGGCAGGACAGCCGCTGGCCGGCTCTCCGAAGCACGAGGATCCCGGCTCGCGTGGATCCAGCCTTCGCGAGAGTGGCTTCCAGCCTCGTCACGTCTCCTATACCGAGGTGGACGAGGAGGAGGAGGAAGACTATGACGAGCCGGCGTCCGATCTGCCGGCGGGACGTCTGAAGCGAGAGCGTCGAGCACGAAGGTTGCGTGTTCTGGCCGTTTTGCTGGTACTGGCCATCGGTGGAGGATTCTATTACTGGTCGTCGCATAAAAGCCGGTTCAGTCCGCTGCTTGCTCCGCAGGACGCTCTGCTGATTACGACGATCCAGAACAAGACCGGCGACGAGACACTGAACGGCGCGCTGAATGCCGGGCTCGCGATCCAGTTGCGGCAGTCGCCGTACCTGAAGATCCGCGGTATCGAGGCCTACGAAGCGGGCCTGCGGCTGATGGGCGTGGACGGCAGCCAGAGCACGGATCCGACGCTTCCTCAGAAGGTCGCGCTGAAGCTGGGCGCGAAGGCGTACCTCAGCGGTGTTGTCAGCGGCTCCGGTCCGTATGCGATCAGCATCTCGGTGCTGGACGTGGCGTCGAACCAGAAGATTGCGGGGATTGACGAGACGGCGGCGAGTCGTGAACAGATTTCGGATGCCATCGGTCGTATCTCGGACACGGTCCGCAGCGATCTCGGCGAGACGGGGGACTCCATCCAGAAGAGCGATGTGGCCCTGCGGCATGAGGGAACCTCAAGCATCGACGCCCTGCATGCGGTGGCTCTGGCTGAGGCGGCGAAGCCGTATGGCCGGTCGGCGGATGTGCTGTCCTACTACCAGAAGGCGGCTACGCTCGATCCCAAGTTTGCCGAGGCGCAGATCGGACTTGCCTGGGCTCTGCGCGATCAGTACGCGGAAGTTGCGGCGGCCGATGCCGCGCGGCTGGCGCAGGATGCTGTCGAAAACGCGAGCGATCGCACCAAGCTGCTCGCCCAGTACACCTACGAGATGAACGCGAGCGGCGATTACAACCGCGCGCTTGCCGCGGTCCGCCAGGTCCTGACCGCGTTACCGTCGGATGCCGAGGCGCTCTGCGATCTGTCGCGTGTGCTTCGTCTTCAGGGTCATCTTGCCGATGCGCTCGACGCGGCCCAGAAGAGTATCGAGTCCGATCCTTACCACCCGGAAGCCTACCTGCAGGCGGAGTTGGCCATGCTGGGCACGGATCGCTACGAGGCTGCACTCCAGATGGAGCAGCAGGCGCAGCGCGCCGGTCTCGTCCATACCGGGACGCACCTGCTGGCGTCTTACCTGATCGGGCATGGCGACGACTCCGTCATGCAGTTCCAGAGCAATCAGGGTGCGGCTCTGCCTCTGGCCGAAGGCGCCGGATATCCTGTGTATCTCGACAGCACCGGGCAGATGATGCTGGGTCGCGAAGCATGGCGTGCCGTGGCTGCAAAGCTGGACGGCGTCAAGGGGTTATCGTCGGGTGCGGCATTCCTGCTGAGCCAGGCAGCGCTGAATCGTGGGCTGGCCGGCGACTGCGATGGTGCGCTCGAGCTGGCGCGTTCGGCGTCTACCCGAGGCGAAGGCATGCACGGCACCTTCAACAGCGCGATGGCCGAAGCTCTGTGCGGCGATTCGGTATCGGCCCAGAAGGGCGCGGACATCCTGGCGCAGATGTATCCGCAGAGCACCGCGGTGACGGGATTTTATCTGCCCGACCTGAATGCAGCGATTCTATTGAAGGCGGGTGACCCGGCGGCGGCGCTGACGGCGCTGAACGCGGCAAGGGCCTATGACCTGGTTTCGCTGACACCTTACCTGCGCGGCCGGGCACGCGTCGACATGCACGACACCAAGGTCGCACTCGTGGACTTCCAGATTGTACTGGCGCATCGCGGCGTCGCGGCGATGCTCATGAACGATGTGTATCCGCTGGCCCAGCTTGGTGAGGCGAGGGCCTTTGCGCAGAGCGGCGATGCAGGCAATGCGACCACCGCTTACAAGAAGTTCGTCGATCTGTGGCCGAACGGCGACGTAAGGATTCCTGCGATGGCGGAGGCCGTCCGGGCTGCCAAGTAGAGGCCGCGTCCGGTCTTCCTCGAAAGTCTAGACGCGCCCTGTTTCCTTCTGCGGCATTTGTGCGGGCGGTGAGGTCGCGAATAGCTTCTTCGCATTCAGCACCGTGTTGTAGACGCCCCATCCCGCAGGGATCCCTACGACCAGCCAGGCGAACAGAATCAAGGTGGCTGGCGTCTTCTTGATGCGTGTTGTTTCGGTCATCATGACCTCCTCAGGCTTTCGGCATCCAGTATTTTTCAGCGACGGGTTTCACCATCAGATTTGCCAGCAGTCCCAGAACCAGAAGCCCGGACATGATATGCAGGATGACAGGATAGGCCTGCTGCTTCGGGATACCCCGCGCCACGGAGTGGTCGAGTATTCCGTTGACGATGAGCGGTCCGACGATGCCGGCGGTTGACCATGCCGTCAGCAGACGTCCGTGAATCGCACTGACGTTATAGCCTCCGAAGAGATCCTTCAGGTAAGCCGGAATGGTGGCGAATCCGCCTCCGTACATCGACAGAAGAAGACATGCGATGGCCACAAAGCCAAATACGGAGTGCAGGCTGGGCAGCACAAAGTACAGCACTGCGCCGATCGAGAAGAAGCAGAAGTACGTGGCCTTACGACCGATCAGATCCGAGATCGCTGCCCAGAAGAACCTGCCGCCCATGTTGAAGAGGCTCAACAATCCCACGAAACCCACCGCGGCAGCCGTGCCGATCGTGCCTTTGAAGAGATCCTGGATCATCGGCGAGGCCTGCTCGAGGATGCCGATCCCCGCAGTCACGTTCGTGCAAAGAACGATCCAGAGCAGCATGAACTGCGGTGTCTTCCACGCCGTCTGCACGTCGACGTTGTGCGTGCTGATCATCGCGGACTGCTTCGCGGCAGGAGTCCATCCTTCGGGCTTCCAGTCTGGCTGCGGCACTCGGATCGTGAAAACTCCGAACATCATGAACACGAAGTAGAGCGTGCCCATAGCGATGAATGTGGCCGGGATGGCGGCCTGCCCGTGCGATTTGAAGTACGCCATCAAGTTGCTGGCGAGTGGCCCGCCGATCATGGCGCCGCCGCCGAATCCCATGATGGCCAGTCCGGTCGAGAGCCCTGGCCTGTCGGGAAACCACTTGATCAGCGTCGACACCGGGGAGATGTAGCCGAGTCCAAGCCCTATGCCGCCGATGACGCCATATCCCAGATAAATCGAAGGAAGCGAATGCATCTGCGCCCCGAGCGCGGACACGTAGAATCCTGCGCCAAAGCAGATTGCGGCATAGAACATGGCGCGTCGGGGTCCTGCCTTCTCCAGCCATGCACCGAAGAGCGCGGCCGATATGCCCAGGAAGGCGATCGCGATCGAAAAGATGTATCCGACCTCCTTCAAATTCCACACACTGCCGTCGGCACCGTGCAATGCCAGCAGAGGGTTCTTGAAGACGGAGAAGGCGTACGCCTGACCGATGGAGAGATGAATCGCCAGGGCGGCGGGCGGTACCAGCCAGCGGCTGTAGCCCGGTGCTGCGACGGATCGGTCACGATCAAGAAATGAGAGTGCCAAGTTTGCCTCTCCTGGAGCTGAGGTACCGCTGGTCGCGGTCCGCTCCGCGTGGATTCGCGAAGAGGTATGAACGTACGCTCCCCTCGTAGCAAAACGCAATGGCAACCCCGCGAAATTAACATTGCGTCGAGGCAGTTTGTAACCAGAATCTATCGTGCCCGGTGGTAGAGCGTGTAGGGTCCGAAGGCATGCACGGGCTTCCAGTTGGTGCTGAGGTTCGAGAAGAAGACACGTCCGGGATCGTAGGGAGGCGGATTGCGCAGCGGGTAAGGGAAGGCGAAGCCCTGCACTCCGTCGATGTCCGCCGGTGTCTCTACAAACGGGTCGTCCGGATCGGTGGGGAGAAGAGCCCACTCGAACTCGTTCATACGCACCGCTTTGGCAGTCTCCGCCGCAGGGTCCATCACATCGACAAAGAAGGCATAGTATTCGGGCTCGTAGTGCCTTGACCTCTTCAAAGCGTCTTCCACCGGGAGGCTGATCTCGACCGGAATCGCAACGGCTGCGCCGCCAACCTCTCGCTCCAGTCCAGGCAGATCCAGGACATAGTCCTGATCGTCGGGGTGTACCGTGCGGGTGAGCGCAAGGCGCACGGTGTCCATTGTTCGTTCCACATAAAGCCTGTCATTGACCCAGTGAACCCAGAAGATAAAGACAAACAGAGCGGCCAGCCAAACGTTGCGCCGAAGCGTCGTGGCAGACCGCATGGCAACCAGCGAAAGGATCAGGATGCCGGCACCGTTGAAGAAGACGTGCAGTGGATCGCAGCGGCCAAAGGCAGCGGGTAAAAGCGCAATCGAGAGAATGTAGCAGGAGACGATACGTATGCCATCGCCGCCAGGGTCACGAAGATGCGGGCCCAATGCCAGCGGGACGAGCCAGACCAGCGCGAACAAAAAGATGACGACGTGCGGATACGGAGCAACCGGCAGATTCAGAGCACCGTGTGCCACCGATTGCAGCATTTTCAGATACGACGGCCCTGCCAGCAAAAGGAAGACACCCACGCCAACAGGCGGAGCCGCGGCTACGGCCAGCCAGCGCAGGCCGTGCTTCCATGCCGCGAGACCCGCAAAGAGGATGCTTGTGAACAGGAAGATAAAACCCATCTCGGGCGAGATGCCGAGTTGCAGGACTTCGCCGAGGGCCAGCAGAATCGCCGTGCGCGGCAGGTTTTGGGAGCGGGTCGCAAACAGCAGAGTCGCAAGCGGCGTCAGAAAGCGAAAGAAGGTGTAGTTGAGCCCAAGCAGGGGATTGATCGCACCCACAACCAGCAGCACGAACGCGATGCGTCTGTCGCGTGCTCGCATGGGTAGCGCATTCATGATGAAGGCGAGCAGAAGAATGCCGACCGCCTGGTTCAACGCGAGCGTGGCGAAGTAAGCCGTCTGCCAGGAGGAGCGGAGCAGGGAATGAACGAGCGACGCGGGATAAAAGAGCAGGGGGCCGTAGGCGAATTCGAGCTGTGTGTAGAGGGTCCGGCCATAGTCGCCATGGGCCTCGAGTTGCTCCATGAAGTACCCGGCGTCCGCAAGGTAGCGAAGGTGTGAGCGCGCTACCAGCCACCCCACACAGGCGGTGAAGAGGCAGGTAGCCACGACCGCACACGCGATGATGCGCCAGGTGATCTTCGCTTCCGTGTCTTCTTCGCGCAGCGCAAACGGCGACCGCCACCAGCTCCACAGCAGCACAAGCGCACCGAGGCCTGCGGCGGAAAGAATTGCAACCCGGTTGTTGAAGCCGGCGATGTACGACGCTGAGATCGTATGGACGAGCGGCACCGGCACGGCGAACGGAAGCACGAAGACCAGCAGTGCAGAAACCGCGAGGACGGTCCACGCAAACCACATCGGAGGCCATGGATTTGCTGTCTTCGTCGGCTCGGAGGAGGGGGTCATAAAGGACTATCGGTATCGTACATGGCTACGTCGCGCGCAGCCGAGCCAGCTCCTGCTTCAGCTTCACATTCTCCCGCTCCAGACCGTGAACCTTGTCTTCGAGGGGGTGCATCGCTTCAGCGATCTCCTCCGCGGTATACCGTGGCGTGATGTGTTGGGGACAGTTCCAGTCGAAGGCTTCGATATGGATGACAAACACGCGCTCGATGACCGCCTTGTACCCAGGCATCGTCACCCGTTCCAGCCACGGTTCAGCCTGTGGCCCTTCCAGAATTTCGACATGCCCCAGGATCTTCAGCCGGGCCTGCCTCGGGTAGTCCACCAGGATCATCGCCACGCGATCGTCGCTGAGCAGATTGCCTGTGCTGATGTACTGCTTGTTGCCGCGAAAGTCGGCGAGCGCAAGCGTGTGATCGTCGATCACCTTCAGAAAGCCCTTCGGTCCGCCGCGATGCTGGACGTACGGCCATCCTGTCGCGCCCGTCGTTGCCCAGTAGAAGCTGTCGCGTCCCTCAAGAAACTCCACCTCGAACCCAGAGAAACGGTCCGGCTTCATGCGGGAGTCTTCCATCCTCTGGTACTGCAGCCTGCTGCCATAACGCTCCTGCAACTTCTTGATGAGCGGCGTAAAGATCAGCGAAGCAAAGCTCATGGCAATGCACCTCTCTTCAAGCAGACTCCCGGAACGAAGTGTTGGTTGCAAAAACCAAGGGGTGCTATGTTTAAGGCTTGCGACGCCTGCTCTCCATCCTGTTGCTGCTCGCCTTCGGCCTGCCTGGGGTCACACCCCTGTTTGCGCTGAGCAGCGCGGAAGGAACCGTACCCGTATGCTGCCGCCGGGCCGGAGCGCATCATTGCGCCGCCAGCGCGGATGCGACGCAGGGAACACGTGTCTCCGCACCGGGCATGCACTGCCCGTTCTGCCCATCGACCGCACCGGGCGCCGGTCATGTGTCGCCGTTGATGGTGTCTTCCGTGCAACAGGAACTACCGAGCATCGCCAGTCACCCCACCGGCGTCGCCCAGACGGAGTCGAAGCTTCGTATCGCCGAGAGTCGCTCCCGCAGTGAACGCGGACCACCCCAGCTCACCTCTCTCTAAGCCTTCCCTCATCGCGCAGTCTGCCGTACTTCATGCTCCTTCCCGGGGTTGAGGTCCGTGGATCGCACCCCTCCCGATGAATCCGCAACGCAATGCAGTCGCGTGCGAGGCACCTGTGGCTCTCTCTCTCGGTCCGAGGTTTCCCGGACATAGAACGGCGAAGGCAACTCAGCGCATGGGCGCTGGGACATTGCTGCTCGCCTTCCTGCTGCCTCTGCTCGCATGCATCATCGGCACCGGACCGACTGAAGAGTTGTCGCTCCCCGCCTGCTGCCGCACCCATGGCAAGCACCATTGCATGGCGTCGGAAGACCTCACGCACGGCACCCACGTCCGTGCGACCGGAAGCCACTGCCCCTTCTGTCCTGGCGCGCTCCCGTCGATGCAGCACCAGACTCTCTCGCTGCTTCGTGTCCCGCGTCTCTTCACCGCCAGCGCGACACACGCACTCCTCCCGTCGCGGAGCGAGTCCCATGCCCGCACCCGGCACCGAGACGTCACACAAACACGCGGTCCCCCCGTACTCTTCCTCTCCTAGCTGGCTTTTTCACCCCACAACGCTAGAGCACCTCAAAGCACCCGGCCGAGCCGAAGTGCCGCAGTCCCGGGAGGACGAACGTGTACCGCAGACTATCTCTCGTTTTACTTGCCATCCTTGCCTTCCATGCAACCCTCTCCGCGCAGGAGACGATCAACAACGCCTCCCTTGCAGGCCGGATCACCGATACCACCGGTGCCATCATCCGCAACGCCTCCGTCGCCGTGCGAGCCACCTCCACCGGCATCATCAGCAGGACAGAGACCGATGCCGCGGGCCGCTTCCGCTTTCCGTACCTGCAAGTTGGCACCTACGAACTCGACGCACACAGTGACGGCTTCGCCGATTCGAAGCGCTCGCTGACCCTTACCCTTGGCGCAGCCTTCGATCTTCCTATTACCTTGACTGTGGGCGCGTCCCAGAGTGTGACCGTCAACGCCGAAGCGCCGGTTCTCGAGGCGAGTCGCAGCCAGATCGCGGCAACGATCTCCCAGAACGAAGTCGCCAACCTGCCGTATAACGGGCGCAACTTCCTTGACCTTGCACTCCTCGTCCCTGGGGTGTCACCGACGAACACTGCGGCCAATCAGCTCTTCGCCGAAACCTCGGCAGTCGGCGGACAGGGCATCTCCGTCAGCAGCCAACGCAACTTCTCCAACAGCTTCATCGTGGACGGACTCTCCGCCAACGACGACGCTGCGGGCCTCGTCCAAACATCATTTGGGCTCGATGTTGTCCGCGAGATGCAGGTCGTCACCAGCGGCGGGCAGGCGGAGTTCGGTCGCGCCCTCGGTGGATACATCAACTTCGTCTCGAAGAGCGGAGGCAGCAAGGTCCATGGAGATCTTTATGCCTACCTGCGCGACAAAAACCTGAACGCACAGAATCCTCTCTCGCAAACGCTGCTGCCTTACACGCAGGTGCAGTCGGGCGCGTCGCTCAGCGGCCCCATCCGCAAGGACCGCACCTTTTACTTCGGCAACTTCGAGCAGCGCCAGCTCAACCAGACCGGCATCATCACCATTACCGCAGCGAATGCAGCCGCCATCAATACTGCGCTCAAGTCGTTCGGCTATCCCGGCCAGTCGCTGAATATCAGCACGACGACGCCCACGACCATCTACGGCAACCCCGTCCGCGCGAGCAACTTCTTCGCCAAGCTCGACCACAAGGTGAGCGACCGCGACCAGCTCAGCGCACGGTACAGTCTTTATCACGTATCGAGCGTCAACTCCCGCGGTGTGGGGAGCACAAGCTACACCAGTGCTGCGGCAGGTCTTGAAGATCTCGACCAGACCGTCGCCGTCAGCAATATCTTTACCCTCAACCCGCGCACCGTCGACGAGACCCGCGCACAGTTTACCAACAGCAATCTGCGTGCGCCTGTGAACGATCCCGTCGGCCCAGCCGTAAGCATCTCCGGCGTGGCCAGCTTCGGCACACTCTCGGGCTCACCCACCGGACGCTACGACCGCCTCTACGAAGTGGTCGACAACATCTCGCGGCAGGCCGGAGCACACGCTCTGCGCGTCGGAGCGGACTTCCTCTACAACGACCTCACCATCACCTTTCCCCAATCCATCCGTGGCAGCTACGCCTTCTCCTCGCTGGCCAACTTTCAGGCCGGACGCTACACCACCTTCACGCAGTCGTTTGGGAACTACGTTGTTCCGCAGACGAACCCGAACCTCGGAATCTATGCCCAGGATGAGTGGAAGGCCAGCCAGAAGCTCACGCTGAATGCGGGCCTTCGCTACGATCTCCAGTTCCTGAAGACGCTCTCCACCGACACCAACAACATCTCACCGCGCATTGGCTTCGCGTACGCTCCGTTCACGAACCGCCGCACCGTCGTCCGTGGCAGCTTCGGTCTTTTTTACGACCGCATTCCACTCAGGGCGCTTTCCAATGCGCTCGAGTCCAGCCAGAACACCACGGCCATCAACAACCAGACCTTCACGACCATTGCGCTCTCCTACGGACAGGCAGGCGCGCCTACATTCCCCAACATCGCCAGCGGTTACACCGCAACCACCATTCCATCGAATCTGCGCCTCAGCCTCACCACGATGGATCCGCACATGCAGAACGCTTATTCCGAGCAGGGCAGCCTCGAGGTGGACCAGCAGCTCACCGCGACCAGCAACCTCGCCATCAGCTACCAGCACGTCCGTGGTTTGCACCTGCTGATCTCCGTGAATCTCAACACGCCCACCTGCTACGCAACGGTCGACCCCATCAACCTGTGCCGGCCTAACTCCGCCTACGCCAATAACAAGCAATACGCCTCTGCCGCAGACTCTTACTACGACGGGCTCTCCGTTTCCTACGTGCAGCGTCCGGTCCGCTGGGGAAGTTATCGCGTCTCGTACACCTGGTCGAAGGCCATCGACAATGTCGGGGAATTCTTCTTCTCATCGCCGGTCAACAACTTCAATCTCCAGGAAGATCGCGGCCTTTCCGATGACGACCAGCGCCACCGCGTCGTCTTCGATGGCACCATCCACAGCCCGCTGACGCCAGCAAACCATCTCGCAGGCAAGCTGACGCATGGCTTCCAGCTTGGAGGCATCCTCCAGTATTACTCCCCGCTTCCGTTCAACATCACCACCGGACAGAACAGCATCCAGACGACGACCCTGCGTCCTTGCCTCCCTGGCTATGTCCTTACCCCAACCGCCGCCAACACCTGCGCTAACGCGCTGCCCGGCACGATGATCGGACGCAATGCAGGCGTGGGCTTCAACAGCTTCACGCTGAACGCTCGCCTCAGCCGCACCTTCGCACTTGGAGAACGCGTCCGTCTCGAGGGCATCGCCGAGGCTTTCAACGCACTCAACCACCGCAATAACCAGATCCCGAACGGCACCTTCGGGACTGGAGCCTACCCCACCACTCCCTCGTCCACCTTCGGCCAACCCACCGCCGTCGGCGATCCGCGCAGCGTGCAACTCGCAGCTAAACTGAGCTTTTAAACGGAGACCACCATGAAGACCGCATCCTCTGGACTCGATCATCGCACCGTCTGGCGCTGGCACTTCTACGCCGGTCTCTTCTGCATCCCGTTCATCCTGTGGCTCTCGGTCACAGGCACCATCTTTCTCTTTCATCCCCAGATCCAACGCTGGCTTGATCGTCCCTATGCTCACCTCACCACGATCGGGGCACCTGCTCCGGTCAGCGATCAGGTCAGGGTGGCCCTCGCGGCCGTCCCAGGATCCGGCCTCCACGCCTACCAACTCCCCTTTACCGACGAGGCACCTGCACAGGTCCTCGTCGGGAAGGGCCTCAAGGAGTTTCGCGTTTACGTCCACCCGCGCACGCTGCAGGTGCTCAAGGTGGATGACGAAGACAAGCGCATCGACAAGTTCGTCTCCCGGCTGCACGGCGAGTTGCTCATCGGCAACCTCGGTTCGTGGATCGTCGAGCTTGCGGCCTCCTGGGCAGTCATCATGATCGTCACCGGCCTCTTCCTGTGGTGGCCCACCTCGTCGAAGGGGGTGGCTGGCGTGCTGTATCCACGCCTCCGCCAGGGGCAGCGTATCTTCTGGCGCGACATCCACGCCGTCACCGGCATCTACATCTCCGTCTTCGCTCTCTTCCTGCTCTTCACCGGTCTTCCCTGGGCAAAGAGTTGGGGAGGCTATCTCAAAGCCGTGCGACGCATCACCGGAACAGCCCCGGTCAAGCAGGATTGGGTCACAAGCAGCAAGGCTGAGATCGCCGCACGTTCCACCCCCGCCGACACCATGGACGGAATGGATATGGGCGGCATGGACATGAGCTCCCCCGAACACGCCGAGCATAGGAAGCATATGACCACGGCGGGACAGGGAAGCGCGTCTTACGGGCAGATCGACACCATGGTCGGCGTGGTCGCGCCGCTCCACCTCACCAACCCGGTCCTTGTCTCGCCGCCCAGACGCCCCGGCGGTAACTGGACCGCCAAGTCCGATACTCGAGACCGTCCCCTCCGTGTTGACCTTGTCCTCGATCCCCACACAGGGGCGATTCTCCAGCGCACTGACTTCCGCCAGAAAGCCCTTCTCGACCGCATAGTAGGTACAGGCATCGCAGCCCACGAAGGCCAGCTCTTCGGCCTCGCCAATCAACTCCTCGGACTGTTCACCACCCTGGGACTCGTCACCCTCAGCCTCAGCGGCCTGGTCATGTGGTGGCGACGCAGACCCGAGGGCGTTCTCGGCGCACCTGCGCCCATCCGCCGCATCCGTTTCTCAGCTGGACTCATCGTGTTCCTGGTCGTCTTCGGCGTCTACATGCCGTTCCTGGGCGTTTCTCTTGTTCTCGTCGCTCTCACGGAACGCTTTGTCCTGCGCAGGATTCCGGCAACGCGTCTATGGCTGGGCCTTTACCCTGGAATCCCAAAGGAGGCTGCTACACTACGCGTGTAAACGCTCCTCCAAACCAGCTCAGAGGTTTTCATGGTTGAAAATCCGGAAGTCCTCTTTGGCGGAACAACCCAGCTCCTCGCCCTCATCGAGATGATCTACGCCAGCGTGCATGACCCGACGCTCTGGCCAGCGATCCTCGATCGCATCGGCGTCGCAGCACAGGGGCGCCAGACCTTCATGTTCACCCAGACCTCCGACCCCGCACTGCCCAGCGCCTTGATCAGCACATCGACCGATCCGGAAGCTCTCACCCAGTTCATCGACTACTATGCCGCCATCAACATCATCGCGGAGCCGGCCGACGCCGTCTTCCGCGATGGCGACATCCGCTACAGTCACTGGGTAATCGCCGACGACGAGCTCGAACGTTCCGAGTTCTACAACGACTTCTTCAAGCCCTTCGACATGCACTACAGCTACGGGGTTAAGATCCCGCTCCCGCAGCAGCCGTCCATCTACATCAGCTCGCAGCGCTCGAAGCTCGAGGCACCCTTCGCTGATCGCGAAGGCCATGTCCTCAAGGTTCTGATGCCACACATCGCGCGCGCCTTCGATATCCATCATCGCTACCGTTGCCTCAACGCCCACATCAACGCCGTCGCCACCGCTCTTGAGACGATGGACCATGCCATCATGGGTCTGAACGAGGAAGGGAAGGTGGTCCTTTCCAACCGCCCCGCCGACGAGATCGCCAGGACCTCCGACGCGCTCCACCTTGTCAACGGCTCTCTCAGCAGCCCGGACCTCCAACAGGACCAGCACCTCCAGAACCTCATCAGCGGTGCCGTCCAGACGCGGCAGATCCTCGGCGTCGCTCCAGGCGGTTCGATCCTCCTGCGCTCGCCATCCGGCCGCTCCCCGTTGCAGTTCACGGTCTCGCCCTGCCCGACGCCCTTCGGCCAGGGGCGCAACCGCATCGTGGCGATCGTGATGCTGCACGATCCTGAGCAAGTGCCCATGTCCCGCGCCGAGATACTGCGGTCGCTCTATGCGCTCACCCCCACGGAGGCACGCCTTGCCGACATGCTCTTCCAGGGCAAGAATATTGTCGAGGCTGCCGAGGCCCTTCGCACCACGCAGGAGACCGCCCGCTTCCACAGCAAACGCATCCTGGCCAAGACCAGCACCCACCGACAAGCCGAACTCATCCGGCTGATGGCCTCACTCCCTGGAAGCAGAACCGCCTGACTCCGTTCCTGCTCGCAGGTTCTCGCGCAGAAGGTCCCGGTTCTCAACAGACCACTGCTCGGCGACCACACGACAAGGGGTTCATTTGTGTTAGATTCAATAAGTCCGCTACCCCGCGGAGAGATGGCCGAGTGGCTGAAGGCGCACGCTTGGAAAGCGTGTATACCGCAAGGTATCCAGGGTTCGAATCCCTGTCTCTCCGCCATTCCTTCCTACAAAGCGAGCAACAAACTACGGAGCGATGGCCTGAACCGCAGGATGGACTGTGGCTGACGCCGTGAGGTCCAGCGGCTCTCCTTGCAGCAGGTACGGTCGCAGCGTTCCGACGTCGCGCCAGTTCACCTCCCACCCATGGTCGATCACCAGCAGGATGTACTGCCCCGGCATCACGTTCGTCATCTGGAAGCTGCCGTCGGTCGCAGTCTGAGCCCTGCGCTCGAACAGTAGATTCGCCGGGTCTCCCATGGTCGCCGGCACAAGAAGCACCATCGCGCCTGAAGAGGGCTTGCCCTGTCGCATGGCGGTCCCGTCGATCGAGGCCAATCCAGCCGCCATGTGTACGGTCAGATGCGGGCTTCCTTCCGCAATCTTGACCACCCTCCCTGTCACCTGAGCACCGGTAGCCGTTACCCCCGTCAGAAAGCTGTTCCGTCCCGCAACCGTCACCTCATAGCTGCCCGCCGGAGCATAGATCGTCACCTCGTCCGAAGCGCCGCCACCATCACGCCGCCCGCGCCCACCCGGGTCTACCCCACTATCGGCCACGCCCATCATCCTGCCACGCGTTGCGGTCCACCCAGTCGTCGTATCCGTCAACGAGACCTGTCCCGCTGTCACCGTAGGATCGCCATCCACCCTGATGACCACCGGAACCTCCGGCACGCTCATGGACGTATCGCTCACAGAACCAGCCAACCCTATATGAAGCACCGAGAAAGTCGCCGGGCTATTGATCGAAGCCGCTGGTTCTGAAATTCGGTACGTCCCCGGAGCTAGCCCGCCAATATCGAGCTGCGGCGTCTGTCCCGCCCCCATCCCTCGCATGCTCATGGAGATTCCCTCCACCATCCCATCCGCACCAATCCTCTGAATGACCGGCCTAACCTGGTAAGACCCCTGTACCCGCGCATCCCCTCCCGGAGCAGGTGTTTGCACCGGAACGCTCAACAATACGTGAGCCGCCGGAATCGCAGTCAGACGAAAGTCCACCTGGCGCCTCTCCCCATATTTCAGCGCGATCTTCTCCGCGGAACGCTCGTCGTCGGTTCCCGGAAACCACATTACCGGATAGACCACATCCAGTGAGGGATCGAGTGGCGGCACAACCACTCCATTCACGACCTGTGCCGGAGGGCTCTGCGTCGTGTACCAGGGCCGCCCCGTCACGCTCACCTCATAGCTTCCCGCCTGCAATCCGGTCAGCTCATAGTGCCCACGATCGTCCGTTTGGGTCACGTTTCGCATCTGCAGCCGAGCCTCCTCCGCCGTGCGCGTCGGATCGGCAGCCAGATATAGCCTCACCTGCGCACTCCGGACAGCCTCACCCGCCTCGTCCGTCACCTCGCCGCTGATCGTCGCGTCCGAACTCGCCCGAAACACCACCGTATGTACCGGAGCCGCCTTCGTCAGTACCACCGCCGTCGAGAAGGCTCCATGCGCCTCATAAAACTGCACCCGGAACCCCTTAGCGCTCCCACTCAGGCGATACTTACCCTCCGACGGAACCTCCAGCGCAAAACGCCCACGCGCATCGGCATCCGCTTCGACGGCGTCCTGCCCACGTCCGAACCTGCCGCCACCTTCCTCCCCTGGCCGCTGTCCAAATCCCTGGCCCGGACGTGCCGCAACGATCAAAGAAGCGCTCATGTGGCAAAAGGGAATCGGCTCTCCATTGCGGTCGTTCAGCGCCGTCCCCGTAATCCGAAAATGAACCGCGACTTTCGTTCCCTGCCCCTGCGCGAAAGGGAACTGTCCGAACAACAACGCGATCAGCAAGAGCGCCTTCATTGCGGCATCTCCAACGCGCCCACCGCCTGCAGGGTGAGCGTCTGGGTCGCGCCCGCCGTCAACGTCACCGTCTGCACCTTGCCCAGAAACCGCGAGATCGTCGCTGGATCCCGGAGGTCCGCCTGCACTTTTTGCTGCGTCGCTAAAACCCGATAATCTCCCGGCGGCAGATTCCCCCGGTTGAAAGTGCCATCTGCATTGCCTCGTGACATCAGCACCGGTGTCGCCGAAGGACTCGTCGCCACAAAGTACAAGAACGCCTGCACCGGCTGATCGCCCAACATCACCGACCCCGAGACCGCAGCCGTCTGGTTCGAGATCCGTATCCGAACCGTCTGCGCTCCGCCGCCCAAAGCGACCGTCAGATTGTCCGTCAGCAGGTTCGTCCCGCCATAGTCCGCCGCCGTCACATACCACTGTCCGTTCGCCCGAGCCTGCAGCCGATAGCTTCCCACCGGTACCGCGAAGCCGTCCGGCTGCCCCTGCGCGCTCGTCAACGGAAAATTCTGCTCCACACCGTCGCCGTTGGTCACCGTCGACACTAACATCAGCCCCAGCGACCGAGCCGCTGGAATCGTCAAGCTATCCGTTGCCACCCCAGGCTCCACCGCTAACTCAACCGGCAGTCGCGGAGCCTGGCTGTAGTGCAGCGACACGCCGTCAACGTCGCGCCCCGCGACGGTCACGTGCGCCTCACCCTCCATGGTGCCCTCACGCGCTTGCATCGTCGCGACCAGCCGGTACGTTCCATTCGGAAGCAAAACCCTCAACGTCCCTGGATCACCGCGCTCCGGGATCGGAGTCGCCGGAATCGCCAGCCCGCTCGTGTTGTACGCCACCAGACGCGGAAAACCTCGTGTCGCATCCGAGTCGCTTGTCAGCGTGACGACATACGCCTTTCTGGACTCGGGTCGAAGATTCACCTGCACCTGGTCTCCCGGCCTCAAGTGCAGTGCGTCGGCAATCGAGCCGCTGTCGGCCGGAACGGACACAGGCAGATAGATCTCGCTATCTCCCCTCGTCCTGCCGTTTGAGCGCGCCTGCACCGTATAGTCTCCCGCAGGAACCGCCTGCCGGTATGCTCCCGCGCTATCCGTCCTCGCAGTGCCAGCCTGCGTCCAGTGATGCCCGTTTTCGTCGTACGAGCTGCGCCGCACCGTCACCGTAAAATTCGGCAAACCCTCACCAGCCGCATTCGCCACCGTGCCCGCAATCAGGGCTTCGGGATACACCAACAGATCCACCGGTGTCCCCGGTACGAACGTCTGCGATGGCAGATACGTATCGTTTCCGCTCGGACTCGCATAATACCCCGGCTTGCTCGCCACCAGCGTCCCGGCCGTGCTGGTCACCTGCGGAAACGTGAACACGCCATCCTGGTTTGTCAGTACAGCCCTCTGCCCCAGCTTCACCAGAGCGCGCGCAATTGGCACATTCGACCGCGCATTCAGCACTCGCCCCCTCAGTTCAAAAGGATCAGTCGTGCTTCCGCTCGTTGTACTCAAAGGAGATGTGATGTTCTGCGAACTGCTCGTTTGCGTCTGCGTGCGCCTCTGTCCACCCGTGCCCGTCTGCGCGCGTCCACCCACGACTACAGCCAGGAACATCAGCAGAACGAGTGGTTGCGCCAAGAACGAAACCTCACAGAATCAAATTCGATGCAACGTATAGACGCCAATGACCGCAGAAGGATGTGGCCTTCATCATAAATGCGTTAGGGTGAACTCACCGTCACCACGATCACCGCCGGCGCCTGCACGACCCTGGCGCTTGCCAACTGCATCGGTGCCGATATCACACGGTAACTACGCCCATCCAGAAACTCCTCCACCGCCACCCGACAGGCATGCAGTGAAGGTTTCTTCTCGCGCAGGACGAAGTTACCCCCGGAGTCGGTAAAGCCGATCGTACCGCCCATGTCGATCGCCGCCCCCTCCACCGGTCTTCCGGCCTCATCCACGACCCGCACCGCAAGCACACTCTCCCCCACCTTATGGTGCGTCGCTTCCGTCCGGGGAGCGTGCGAGAAACCCTGCGCCGCTCTCGCATCCGCCGTATACAACAGCTTGCCCGTCGGTCCCACCAGCGTCCCCACATGGACCAGCATCCTCCCCAGAACACTCATCTGCACATCCAGCATCAGACTCTGCTGAAACGGATTCTCCGGCCGAGTCGCCACGTACACCGTCTGGTAGTCCACCGAGACACTCCCAAACCCCGACAACAACGCTCCGCCGAAGCCGACCGTAGCCTGTCCACCCGAATAATTGATCGTTTCGCTCACGCTGAGCCTGCCAGTCAGTCGCTCTCGCACCGTCGTTACCAGCGACGAGACAGACCTTCCGCCGCTTCGCAGCAGGTAGCTCTTGAAGAAGCTGCCCTGCACCTCGGCCCTCCGCGTCAGTGGCATCGTCGCTGCCACGGCAAACGCCACATTGGATTCTCCCTCGTAGCTCGAATGAAACACCGACTGCGAAAGCTGGAGCTTCTTCACCTGCTCCACAAGCGACACCTCGTCCAGCCCGCTCACCGCCGCCGGAACAACCACCGGCTCGGGAGCAGGGAAGTCCGTGCTGATCGGATACGTCGCGACCGGAACCATCGTCGATCCTGGGACGAGGAAGTTCTGCCGAATCAAGGTAAACGTGAATCGTGGAGCCAGAGAAGACCGGTAGGTGTAGGAGAGATTCTCGCGGATAAACTCGAGAGCTTGATCCGCCTGTGTTCCCGTCCGTTTGAACTCATCCCCAGCGCTGATGTACTCCACCGCCAGATCCTGCCGTGGCCGCTTCATCTCCATGCTGGCCGCGGCATAGTGCTGGTTGCCCGCAAATCCTCCGGAAACCGCGAACGCCAGCGCACGCTGGGGTTTCCATTCCGCACTTTCGATCAACGTAAGCTGCTTCGAATCAAACAACTGCGTCGAAATACTCAAGCTGCGCGAAAGCGAAGTCTTCATCAGCACCGCAGCCGCAGGCACAAGACGTGTGAATCCCTGGACAAACGGGCTGTCCATCCGCGGGGAGCTGGCACCCAGGAACCCCTGCACCTGTGCCACACCGACCTTCGTC
Organism: Granulicella pectinivorans; assembly: GCF_900114625.1. NCBI lineage: Bacteria > Pseudomonadati > Acidobacteriota > Terriglobia > Terriglobales > Acidobacteriaceae > Granulicella > Granulicella pectinivorans. Next base: position 3,542,002 of record NZ_FOZL01000001.1, on the reverse strand, counting down.
TTCACCCCAAGCCCAACCATCGTCAGCCGGTGGTCACCACTGAAGAGGTCCGTCGGCAGATTGAAGTTGAAGTCCTGCATGCCAGCTGTGTAGGTCGATTTCGGCGTCACTCGCCGAAAATAGGCCCCGGCCAGCAGATGCCCATCCGCCATCCCGCCGCTCAGCCCACTCTCATAGCCATCGCCATGCAACTTCAGCATCGCTCCCTGCGACTGGTACAGCGTGGACGTCCCACCACTGAGTTCCACCACCTGACCACGCAGAACAGGAGCCAAAAGCAGCACCATCCAGCCCAGCCGGACACCCCATCCGACCTGGAACACACCTTCCATCATTCGTTCCCGGCAGACGCCGCCTCCTCCACTGCATAGTCCAGTGCAGGCTTCAGCGTGAAGTGTTCAAACCGAATCTTCAGTGTGGTCGGCGGCTCATTGCTCTCCCACGGAATCTCCAGGTGCCGGTGGAGCCCAGGCAAAAGAGGGAAGCCGGCCATCATCGCCGGTTCGCCATGCGGCCCGGAGAGTTGAACATCCTGCACCCGTCCCAGTGCGCTGCCGTTGTTCTCCAGATCGACCAGCAGCCTGTGTTTCTGCACGATGTAGCGAGCTGCGGTCACATGCACGTTTCCCTGCGTCAGAGCCTCTTTCTGGTAGAGATAGACGGTGTGCGGAAGCTGAAACCTCACATTGAGCGCCGCGCCCTTCCGCATGCCGGTAAAGGTGGAATAGATTGTGAACCAGGCAGGATAGGTCTCCGCGCTGGCCTTATAAAACACCCAATACGTCTGCAAAGGCTGCAGCCGCACACTCATCGTCGAGAGTTCGACCCTGATCCCTGGATCGAGGCCACGGAACGTCCCTCGCCCATCGGGCGCGATCGAAAAGCTCCTCGGTTCCATCACCACCGTCATCGGGTCGTTGGTGTTGTTCGTGACGGCAAATCGCCCCTCCGCCCTGCTCCCATACTCCATGATGGTCGGCTGCACCGTCTGCGCAGGCATCGAAACGCCCGAAAGGATCACAAAATAGAAAGCAAGAGAAAAGAGATGTCTCATGGATGGTCCTCGCTCGTACAGTGCCGCTATCCCATTGATCGACTGCAACAGCTCCGGCACGAGTGCGTCCCGAACGCTGCGCCGGAGCTAAAGTGCCTGTGCGGCCAGAATCAGCGAACCCGAATAGCTGGCCGCCGGTAGCTGCGGAATGCTCGTGAGGTTGATCTGGAGTGACAAGTTATCCGTACGGTTCGCATTGCGGTTCGAAGACGTCAACGCCTGCGTGAACAGCGTCAAACCGGCACTCGCCGTCCCCAGAGCCGCCGTCTGTGTAAACGCCGTATACGTGGTTGGGGTACCCGTCGACATGAGCCCATAGACCGCCGAAGAAGGGATGTTCGAAACCGGAGCGCCGCTGGCAAGCGCCGCCGTAGAGCTGGCAAAGTAGCCATCCAGCACCACGTTCGCGCGCCCCTGCGCCAGTACCCAGGTCGTCGTGATCGCCACCGGAGCGCTCCCGGTCGCCGTACCGCCCGCCACCAGCGTAAAGTTCACGTTCGAGGGTGTAGCCGCAATCGTCAGTGACTCCGACAAAGTCGCATTCAGCGTCACCGACGGGGTATTGGAAAGAATCTGTCCATAGCTCTTCGTGGCTCCGGCAAACGCCGACGCCAAAAGACCAAACGAAAGAAGACGATAGCAAAGCTTCATAGGACTGCTCCGGGAGGAAGATGACCCGTCCCAGCAACTCCTGCAGGACGGGTGATGTTCTCTTCTTCGGCGGAAATCGAAAATTCCTGAGAAGGGAATTCGCTTCTCAAACCAAGGTAATCAATCGTGTTGAAGCATCCCTGCCTGCCGATAAGCCACTCAGGAGTTCCATGCGCGGCGCCGTACTCTGCTTTTCGCTGTTTCTGGCACCACTGGCCATCAGTCAGGCGCCCATCCGTGTCGCCGGCCTCCGACCGCGCCCTCAGTTGACCGTAGGCGATACCATCACGCTCTCCGCCACGCCGTCCACTGTCAGCTTCGCTCTTATCCCTGGAGGCGTCACCTCCGGTTCAGCCCCCGTGTCGATCACCACCTCATGGGCCGGCATCTCGCTCCTCTCGAACCTGTACCTGTATGCCAGCCTCGGCAGCTCCACCGCCGCGCTCTCCGGAGGCTCCCCGGTCGTCTACAACATCCCCAGCTCCCACGTATACGGATCCGACCCGAGTGGCGGGATCGTCAACAGCATGACCGCCTTCACCGGGACCAACCCCGCAAACGGCTCCACCGCCAGTTTGACGCTGTACCAGCTCAACACCTTCCTGTCACTCTATGGCAGCCACACCGACACGCTCTCATTACAGATCGACCTCACCAGCCAACCCCAGCTCCCAGCCGCCACGTACACAGGAACCCTCACCCTCACCGCACAGGCCTTCTAACTGCCCTACATGATTTACGTCCGATAACACATATTATGTATAGCTATGGATTTACTGCTGATGAACCAGCTACCTTCCAGCCCTCTGCTCAGCCAACTGCTTCTCAAAGGCCTTCTCTCCGCCGTCGATCGTATCCCTGTATCCTTGTGGGTCCACCCAGACCTCACTCCCTTCGCCGCCCATGCGAGCCACCTTCTCCAGCATCCCAAAGTGCTCTCCATGGTCACCCAGGAATACATCGCATGGCAGCGACCGGTACACCGCAAACGTCCGGTGAAAGTCTTCCGTGATCCCCGGATACGACATGGGCCGGCCCGGCGCATCCACGAGCCTGAAGTCGGACCAGAGCGTATACCCGCCCACGATCACGACATCCCGCAGCCTGCCCGCAGATTCCCCCGGCAGATGCGCCTTCATCGTCCAGGTCGTGCAGCCGCGGGTGTGCCCAGCGGTTCGGTGCGCCGTCAGCGTCACCCCACCCAGCGTTACGGTATCCCCGTCGTGCAGCACGCGGTCGACCCGCGCTGCCGGAAACGTGGGTACCGATCCGGTTCCATGCAGAAAATCCGTCTCGCCGCCCGACCTGATCACCTCCGCGTCATACTCCATGACCATCGACTTGGCGTGCGTCTCACGGAGTACTTCGGCAAACCCACCGGCATGGTCGAAGTGCGCCTGACCGGTCAGCAGAATCTTCGTGTCCTTCCATCGGAACCCAAGCTTCTCGACGCTGGCCCGAATCTGCTTTGGCGACGAAGGCAGATTCGCGTTGATCAGGATGTTCCCCTCCGGCGTCGTCACCAGGTACGCCGCCAGATCCTGACTCCCCACATAGTAGAGATCGTCGGCAATCTGAAACGGAGCGAGCATAGCCGTCCACTTCGGCTTCACCTGCGCGTCAAGGCGCGCTCCGGCAAAGAACAGGACACAAAGGAGCGCAACACGGCCAAAGGCAAAGGTTCTCATTTCTAAGGAATAAGCCATTCCCCTGCGGAGAACCCAACCCCGTATTCATGTCATTAACCCGACGGCGTATCATAGGGGGTGATATGGCTTTCCCGATCAAAGTATGCGTCGCCTGTGAAGAAGAGTTCGAACTCAAGCCCGGTAAGCCCGGTTTCGCCAACCGCTGTCCCGAATGCAGCGAGCCTGAAGCAACCGGCGACGGCAAGCAGCGCATGGATGCCGACGAGCGCAAGAACATCGCCGAGGTCAACGAAGCTCGCCGCCAGTCGATGCGCAACCTCCTCTACCGCAAAGACAGCTAGCTGCACCGCGCATAGCAGGCCCCTCCGGCTGGACAGTCTTCATGGACTTAAGCCTCTGGCATGGAATCGTTTCGAAGGGTAAACTTCGGACGACTTACCATGGAGCCTCTGACCGCATGCGAAAGATCGCCACTCTGCTGTTTTCCTGCGTCGTAGCCACTGCAAGCGCCGCCCCCATCGCCCTTCGCACCAATGGCCTCAACAGCCCCATCGGACTGGACACGCCCCACCCCGTCTTTTCCTGGCGCAGCGACGCCACGCGCGCCAACTGGACCCAATCCGCCTACGAGGTCCTTGTAGCCACCGACGCCGCTCACCTCTCACCCGGCAAGACCGACACCTGGGATTCTGGCAAGATCCCATCCTCCGAGTCCGTCAACATTACCTACGCCGGCCCCACGCTCAAGCCCCAGCAGCGCTATCTCTGGACGGTCCTCACCTGGGACGACAAGGGCAAGGAGACCACCTCAAAGCCCGCCACCTTCGAGACGGGCCTCAGCACCTGGCAGGCCCAGTGGATCACCCGCAAAGACCCCGCCAACGAGGCTGAGCTAGCCGCAATCCGCTGGGTTTGGCTTCCGGGAACCGATGCCATGCACGTCGGCAAAGGCGTCACGGCACACTTCCGCTATATCCTGCACCTGTCGGCTGCACCAACCGCCGCCAGCCTCCACGTAGATGCCCGCGGCAAATTTGTAGCCCACGTCAACGGCTACGAGACCGGCCACCACGACGAATGGAGCGCCTTCGACCGCGAAGAGATCGCGTCGCTCCTTCACGCCGGCGACAACGAGATCCTGATCGACGAAGAGTCCCGACCTCGCGCCAAGGAAGGCACACCCGCCGCCCTTGCTGCCTCCATCCACGTCACCGACGCCTCCGGCACCGAGCAGCGGATCGTCACCGACAAGACCTGGCAATCCCGCGCGAACGACAACGCTTCCTGGCAGCCCGCCAATGAGATCGGCCCCCTCTCCCTGCCGTTCGGCATCGCTACCGACCGCAACTCCTCCGTCCCGGGGCCGGACCGCATCGCCGACGATGTCTCTCTCCTCCGCAAGGAATTCCCTCTTGCGGAAAACATTCGTTCCGCTCGCCTCAGCGTGACCGCCCTCGGTGCCTACGAGGCCTTTGTCAACGGAAAGTCCGTCTCACCCGATGGACTCCTCGCTCCTGGCTGGACTGATTTTCACAAACGCGTTCTTTATCAGACGTACGATGTCACCTCCCTGCTCAATAAAGGACCCAATGCGATCGGCGTCACGCTCGGTGGCGGCTGGTACAGTTCACCCATGACCTGGGCCGGCTTCCGCTATACCCCAGGACCGAACCTCCTTCGCGCTCAGCTCGACGTAACCCTCGCCGACGGCACCCACCAGATCATCGCCACCGATCCCTCCTGGGTGACCGCCCCTGCGCCCATTACCTTCTCCGAGATCTACGGCGGCGAATCCTACGATGCGCGCCTCGTCCAGCCCGGCTGGAATGCCCCCAACTTCCCTGCCACCCACTGGACGCCCGCCGAAGCCGGCACGCCCCCGCAGGCTGACATCGCACTCACCGCCCAGCCTGATCTTCCCATCCACACCACCATCACCCTCACCCCGAAGACCATCACTCCTGTCGGTTCAACCTTCATCTACGACATGGGACAGAATATGGTCGGCAATGTCCGCCTCCACATCCAGGGACCACGCGGCGAGGTTGTGAAGCTCCGTTACGCCGAGCGCCTCAACCCAGACGGCAGCATCTATACCCAGAACCTCCGCAACGCAGATGCGACCGACACATATGCACTCTCCGGAGTCCATCACGACGAAGTCTGGATACCCGCCTTTACCTTCCATGGCTTTCGTTATGTCGAACTAAGTTTTCTCGGCCCCGACCCAATGCCCTCTCCAACGTTGGCGACCATTGAGGGCGTCGTCTACAACTCGCTCCCCGCCACCCCCTCCGTCCGTCTCTCCAGTTCCAGTGAAACGCTCAACAAAATGAATGGGTTAGGAGCATGGGGCCAGCGCGGCAACTTCGTCTCCATCCCCACCGACTGCCCCCAGCGCGACGAGCGTCTCGGCTGGATGGGAGACGCCGGCGTCTTCTGGCGCACCGGAACCTACAACTTCGACATCGACGCCTTCACCCACAAGTTCATGCTCGACGTCGAAGACGCCCAAACCCCCGCCGGTGCCTTCACCGACGTCTCCCCCAACATCCTCGGCCGTCTGGAGGGCGCGCCGGGCTGGGGTGACGCCGGCGTCTTCATCCCCTACGCCGCCTGGCTCCAGTACGGCGATCTCAATACGGTGAAGCAGGCCTGGCCCGCCATGGAGCGCTGGATGACCTTCATCCTCGAGACCAACCCCAACTATCTCCGCCAGAAGAGTCTCGGCAACAACTACGCCGACTGGCTCGCCCCCGACCAGAACACCCCCAAGGACCTCATCGCCACCGCCTACTGGGCCCTCATCGCCCGCGAGATGGTCGAGATGGCCAAGGCTCTCGGCCGTCCCGAAGACGCCGCGAAGTACCAATCTCAGTACGACCACATCGCTGCCGCCTACCGCGCCGCCTACGTCAAGGAGGATGGCACCGTGGCCGGCAACACCCAGGCCAGCTACCTCGCCACGATCGCAACCGGAATCGCGCCCGAATCCCAGCGCGCCGCCATGGTCGACAAGGCCGTCAAGGACATCGAGGCCCACGGTAACCACCTCACTACCGGCTTCCTCGGCACGCCGTTCCTCTTGAACGTTCTCGACGAGAACGACCGCTCCGACATCGCCTTCAGACTCCTGTTATCGGACACATATCCCTCCTGGGGATACATGGTCAAGAAGGGTGCTACCACGTGGTGGGAACGCTGGAACGGAGACACCGGCGATCCCGGCATGAACTCCTACAACCACTACGCCTTCGGCTCCGTCATGGCCTGGGTCTACCGCCGCGCCGCCGGCATCGACACCGACGCCACCGGACCGGGCTACCACCATCTCACCGTTCACCCCCACTTCAACGCAGCCCTGCCCCAGCTCCACACCGAGTACGACTCCGTCTACGGAACCATCGTCTCGGACTGGAAGCAGTCCAGCAAGAAGTTCACCATTACGATCCCACCCAACACGACCGCGACGGTCATCCTGCCCTCTGGCAAGACCGACAACATCGGAAGCGGGACCCACACCTACACCGTTTCGGAATAGTCACCAGGCGCAAACCCCACATCTCACCTCCGAGATGTGGGGTCTTGTGCCTCAGGCCTGGGCCATGCCTCTTCGCCGCGCCCGAAACTCTCCCCAAACCGCATCCAGCCCAAACAGCGGCACCGCCAGCCCCAGCAAAGCCGCACCATTCGCAATCGCGATCCCAATCTGCACCGGCAGCGCCATGGCCCTCGTATACGGGAGAAATACCCACGCCCCCGCCAGAAAGCTCACCGAAAGCATCGCAAGCCGCCACAGATATTTCTTATCCAGCACCTCAAAGTGCGCAAAGAACCCAGCGTTCAGATGGATGAGATACACAAGCTGCGCCAACTCCACCGCGAACCAGCACCAGAGCAACCCAAGCACCCCAAACCGGGGGATAAACACGATCCAAAGCCCACCCAGCAGCACATACGTCCCAAACATGAATCGCGCCAGCGCCTGATGCGTATTGGTCGAAAACTGGAATTGGAACTTGTGCTCCTTGGTAGACATCACGATGGACGAAGCCGCGCTGATCAAATACAAACGAGGATCGAACAACCCCGGTTGCTTCAGCCAGATCGTCAGCAGAAACGGCGAAAGGTAGAGCACACCCACGTTCGCTGCCGGAATCACCGAAAAGATCAGCCGCTCCGAGTAGTTGTAGATCTGGCTCAGCCCCTTCCAGTCGTTCTTCGCGAACAGGTTCGTCACCTCCGGCCCCATCGACTGCGTCAGCACATTCAGCATGTTCCGCGTCATCGAGAAGACTGTCCGCATCAGCGAGAACACCGTCACAAACGCCCCGCCCGCCGTGCTCTGCAGAATCAGAATCGGAAGCTGGTACACCAGAAAGTTGCTCGAGAAGATCAGCGCGAAGTATCCCGAAGGCTTCAGGATCTTCGGCACCAGCGCACTATCCCAGTGTTTCAGCGTGGGAAAGATATCCGGCCCCATCCGCCGCAGATGCCATAGCTGCGCTACCAGGCACGTCAGCAGCCCACCCCACTGTGCCATCGCAATCTGCGCGAACGAAGCGTGGAACAGCACGGCCACCAGCGTCGTCCCAATCCCCGATAGCGTCCGCGCGTTATTCCAGTTCGACCCCACATAGGCCTTGCCCAGCACCATGAACGTCCCAGCAAAGTACCCGTACACCACATGCGTCAGCGCCACCATCGCCATGAAGAAGAGCGCCATCTGCACCACCAGCGGAGCCACCACCGGATCCCCGTGCACCCCGTCCATCTTCAGCAGATGCTGCATCGGTAGCACAAACACCACCGTCGCCGCCACCGCGGCGACTGACACAATCCCCAGCAGCAACCTCAGCGCGGTCGACTGGTTGACATGAAAGTCCGCCATATCTCCCCGGTGATACCGCACCGTCAGGTCCTGGTTCACAAACGTCTGCACCCCAAAGTCCAGCGTACCCAGGTACGACACCGCGGCCGAGATCGCCAGCCATTCTCCATATCCAGCCTTGCCATATCCATGGATAAACAGCGGCACCAGGGCCACCTGTTGCACCACTGTAATCGCATGCGAAGAGAACAGCGCCGACAGATTCTTGGCGATGCCCCTGAGTCCGCTCAAGCGCCGGAGCCTCCGCCCACAAAGTGAACCATCTCCACCTTGTCGCCGTTCGCCAGGGACGCCTCCGCCCACCGCGCGCGCGACACGATCTCGCCATTGAGCTCTAGAGCCACCCGGTCGCCCTTCACGCCCAGCGCATCCACCAGCTCGGCAAGATTGGAGTCAGGCACAAGGCCTTCGAAGGTACGGTTCTGTCCATTCAATGTCAGGGTAAGCGGCATACTGCTTCCAGCCTAGCAGACCCGCCTACGCGATCCGCCGGTCCACCGGATGCCCATCAATCAACCGCAACAAACCGTCGCTCACGCGCCGCCGCATCGTCACAATCTCCGGGCAGCTTTCAAACACCAGGCGATTCATCTTCATCAGAATCTGCACCGCCTCTTCCTCGGCGTTTGTGTACGGCACATGGGTCAGAAACATCCGCGAGTCGATCAGGTACTCGACCGCATGCCCAAGCCGCTCCAGTGCCTGTCCCTCTTCCCTGCCCAGCCGTCTCCGCTCCGCTCGGCGCGCACGCCTGTCTCCACCACGGTCCGGATACGGCGTAGGAGCCGGGTACAACGCTCCCTCCATCGAATCGTCATCCTGCATTGCGAACGGCATAGGCAAACTCCTCTAGCCTGCTCATCGGCTATCCGTCCCGCAACATCAGTGGCGAACCGGCCTGCGCGGTACCAAAGGCTAGCCTCGCAATGGCCAAAGGTGATTCATCGGCCCATGCCCCTGTCCCATGGGGGTAGCTCGTCGCAGTGCCTCGGTCACATACTCCTTGGCCGCCCGAGCCGCCTCCACGGGGCCATCTCCCATCAACAATCGGCAAAGCAACGCACTCGAAAGCGCGCACCCCGTGCCATGCGTCGAAGTCGTCTCCACCCTTACCCCGGGAAGCCAGGTCTTACTCCCATTCACCACTACAAGATCATCCGGCGTCTCCCGGTCCCCGCCCGTCACAATAACCGAGTTCCCTTGCAACGCCACGAGTCCACCCAGAACCTCCAACTCCACCGCATTCGGCGTCACCCAGTCCACCAGGGGCAGCAGCTTCTCTCTCAGCACTCCCAGACCGGCACCATCCAGCAGCTCCCTCCCTGAAGTAGACCGCAGCACCGGATCCAGCACCACGACCGGCCTATCCTTCAGCCCTTCCAGAAACTCCGCCACAGCCTCAATACACCCGGCAGTGGCCAACATGCCGATCTTGATCCCAACAGGTGGCAGATCCTCCTGCAGACAACGCAGCGTCGCCCCCACGACCGTACCACACACAGGATGGACCCCCACCACGCCGACCGTGTTCTGCACCGTCAGCGCCGTGATGCACGACGTGCCGAACATCCCGTGCGCGGCAAACACCGCAAGATCCGCCGTCACACCCGCCCCCGAAGAGGGATCGAAACCCGCAATCGTCAATACCGTTCGCATCCAGCCATTATCGCCGTTATCATGAACAGGAGGCACACCATGACCACCATCGCGCCCCTCAAAGACGACTCCGCCCTGCGCCACGACCTCGGCGACGCTCCGGAAGAGAAGCTCGCCGTTGCCCTCGATTTTCAGACGGCCCGCGAAGCACTCGACCTCGTCGACCGCCTTGAAGGCTCCTGCCGCTGGATGAAGGTAGGCCTCGAACTCTACTGCGCCTCCGGCAATGCGCTGATTGAAACCCTCCGCAACCGCGGTCTGGAGGTCTTCCTGGACCTCAAACTCCACGACATCCCCAACACCGTAGCTGGGGCCATCCGCTCCGTCGCCAACGTAGGCGCGGGTCTCCTTACTCTGCACGCCGGGGGTGGCGAAGCCATGCTCCGTGCCGCGGCCAAAGCCGCCACCGAAAACCCATCTTCTCCCCGTCTCCTGGCCGTGACCGTCCTCACCAGCATGGATGCAGTCCAGATGCAGGGCGTAGGCCTCGACGTCACCCCCGCCCAGCAAGTCCTTCGCCTCGCCCGGCTTGCTGGGGAGTGCGGTATCGAAGGCCTTGTCTGTTCCTCTGAAGAGACAACCAGTCTCCGCCACGAGCTCGGCCGAAAGCCCTTCCTCGTCGTGCCAGGCATCCGCCCCAGCGGCTCCGAAGCCGGCGATCAAAAGCGCATCGCCACACCAGCCGACGCCATCGCACGCGGCGCATCCATGCTCGTTGTAGGCCGCCCCATCACCCAATCCCGCTCCCCAGGCGATACCGCCCGAGCTATCCTCGCTGAAATAGCCGGCAAAGGATGAGAGGCGACCGAGAAGGCCGCCTCTCATCCATCCTTTGGGAAGAGCACATCTCGATCTTGAGACGTGGTTGACCCAGCCTAGAACGCATCCCCATGCGTCACCTTGGAATCGCTCAACCGCAGCGCGAGCGACTTCGCCGAGGCGCCACCCCGCAGAAACTCCGAAAGCTCCAGCTCGGTCACATCGAAGCCCACCTCCGCCAGTCTCTCCGCGAGGTTCGACCGCACGGTTCCCATAAGGATCGACCGCCCCACATTCAGCACATTGCAGCCAAACTGTGTGGCCTCGCTCTCTGTGACGGCAATCCTCTTCTCGGCGGGATACACGGCCTCGATCTTTGCGATCGACTGCGCATCGAACGCCCCGGGGAAGTAGAGCAAATACCCACCTGCTAACGGCGCAAAGCAAATATCCAGGTGATAAAACCGCGGATCCACTAGATGCAGGCTCGTCACCGGAGCATGCCAGGCATCGGCCACATGCCGATGGCTCTGCACGCACGTTCGGGAGCCATGCGCCGCCCAAAGCCCATGTCCTTCGGCGTCGAACAGAACATCGCCCTCACCCTCGAACGCGGTCTCGCGCGCCGTGTCCCAGATCAGGAATCCATGCTGCAATAGCCACTCGCGCAGGTGCTGCTCTTCGGGCTGTCTTTCCGTGTGGGCAAAGCTCGATACCGCGGCAATGCCGTGCTGCACCAGCGCTGCATGCGCCACAAATACCATATCGGGGGCGCCCGGACGCGCCGTCAACAGACGCACATCGGCAATCCGCTGCAGTGCCTGGTAAAGGCTCTTCCACTGGCTGAATGCGATGTCGCGCGAGGGGCGGTGCAGGTTTCCAGCCATCCATGGGTTGATGACGTAGTCCACGTCATACCACTGCGGAGGGCACATCAGATAGGTCGGTCGGGTAAGCTGCGGTGCCGGAATGTGATCGTGCGCAGTCTTTACGGGGGTGGTCACGGGGGTTGCTACTAACGTACGTGTGGTGCTCAACATAAAACGGTTCCCTGCCTTCGATAAGGAGTCTGCCCCTCACGAAAGACGATCGTCAAGTGAAGATATGCACAAAAGGCGGTGCGGATAACCAAAGGTATCGGAAGCGGTAACGGACGGGTGACGGCGCAGCAAAAAGGGCCCGTCGCCGGACCCTCTCAGGTGCTGCCAAATTCCATAGGTTTGACGCGAAAGCTGGGTCTACAGCTTCTCGAAGAAGTCGCACGCCGAGCACGAGATGTACACGCCACCGGGGATGCTGCGCTCACGATCCTTCACACGCTTCACAATGCGGGTGGGCTTCGAACACTTCGGGCAATCCGTGCTCTTGTTGGTGTCCATGACCTTCTTACGGTCGCCGGTCTTGGCAATCTTCGCCATGTGGTTCTCTCCCTGAAACGAATCTGTGTCGTCTCCGCACGCCGCACGTCCACCTAAATCAAGCGTTCTCTTTTGATCGAGAGGGGTTTGCGAGGCTCGCCTGGCGCTTTCGGCTCAGGGCAGCGGATACGCAAGCCTTAGTTTACACCAACAGCCACAAAACCGGGTGCCCCACGTCTCGATTCTGAGTTGAGGGCTGCTAAGGCACCACAGACGTTACCGCACCGAAGCCATAAACGGACTAGATGGAGGAGCGGGAGGCGGAGGAATAGGAGCCGGAACAGCCGGCTTCGCATCCGGAAACAGCACCTTACCCTGCGCATTCGGTGTCGCGGCCTCGGGTTCCCCTTCCTTCCGAAGCGTCGGCGGAGCCTTCCTCTGCGCATCATCCGGCCCCTTCAGGTCACCCACCATGATTTCGTGCGTCTGAACTGGAGTCTGATCGCCCAGCAGCGCCGCAATCTCATCCTTGTCCCGCAGTTCGATCGGCTTGCCCAGGGCCGCGATCTTCACCTGGGTCACCTTGTCGCCGGTAAACCGGATGAACCGGATCGTCTTCGGCATCTGTCCGTAGATCCATTCCTCATACCGAGCCTGCGATGGATCGTCCGCCGTATGCTCACGAATCTTGCTGTCCGGAGCCCCTAGTGCCGCCAGCACCATCTTCCGGTCCATTCCCACCAGCACATCATGCTGCGCGATCGCCTTCTTCACCGGTACGGGAAGTGTGTCCGCATACGCCTGCACGCTCGTCTTCGACCCAAAATCGATCAGCGGCTGCAACAGCGCCTTTACCTCCGGAGCCGACACATCCGGCAATCCGCCCTTGAAGACCAGCGTGATCCGTGAACCCGTTGCCTTCGGGGCATCCGGATTCCCGGTCGACATCCCATTCAGTTCGAGATGGTTCAAAAAACGATGCTTCGCGTACGGACCGCCGTTCAAATCGATCACCAGCCGGTCGCCTTTAAACTCGAGCGCAGTAATCACCACCCGCTCGCCTGGCGCCGAGGAAACACCCTTCTCAAACACGATCCGCTTGTATTGCTCGGGATTCTCCTTCAGAGGTCCATTCGCCTCCAGCGTCAGTCCCGCTCCCATCGGGAGCGCCCTGTGCGCAAATCCCTGCTCTGCATCCAGATCCCGAATCAACTCCCGGCGTCCGCGCTCGCCCATCCTGCCCGAAGGCAAAGGCAGATCGGTCACCGGAAAATCCGTGGCCAGATCGGCCATAGCCGTCTTCTCACCCACCACGAAAACCTGCCCCCGCGCCACCACCGGAGCAGACACCAGAACCGCAAGCAGGAAAACTTTAGGGAAAGACATGGCCGTGACCCTCAACCGAGCCGGAATGAAAGCATCTTGCGCCTTTTCTTCGTTTCTTGCAAGCGAGATCGAACGAAGGGTCAGAGCATCGACATCCGCCTCATCCCACTTTGATCCGGCTAAAAGACTACTGCGCCCGATCCGGCAAGGGTGGCGGAGGAGGAGCAACCGCCCCGTCCCCTGTCTTGGAAAAGCCCTGTGGCGTGCTCGCCAGAATCTGCACCAGCGCCGGAGCCTTCGCGGCGGCATCTTCCATCGCGGTATGCGCCGCCGGAGGAGCCACCGTTACCTCATACCCCCCGGCAACGATCGGAGCATGCGTGTAGCTCCACGCAAAGTCCCGTGTCACGCGGTAAAGCACCGGAACCGCCGCCACCAGCACCACCAGCGCAAACAAGCTTGCCGCCGGTCCGAAGTCTCCACCCGTGAGCCAGTCCGGGCCGTACGTGCTTCCCTGGACCGCCGACGCAAACTCCGTCTTGCCCCCCAGAGGCAGACCGAACAACACACCGGTAGAAGCCGCGAGCCCGAAGTGCAGGCCCCACGCCAGCCAAACCGCATGGGTCCTCAGCCACGTCAGCGAGAGCAGAGCCGTCAGTAACATCGTTGTCACCACCGCCGCGCCCGAGGCATACGGATCACGCCACCGCGCAAAACCGGCCAGCAGCATCAGCAGCAGAATCGCAAACGAACTCCCGAACGCATCGGTCAAACACCGAAATGGATATCCGCGGAACGTAATGTCATTTGCCAGCGTGGCGAGCGCAAGCGTCAGCAGCGCGAGTAGCGTTGTTCCCAGCATGGAAGGACGCAGTGAAACCTCCGCATGCAGTCGCAACGAGAGAATCAAGGGCAGCACGCACGCCACCACGATCCCCCATCCCAGTGCCGCACCGGTCAGCCACTCACGCTTCGCCGTCGCTCGCTTCGGCATCGCCATCAGCTCACGCAGTGGAGCCGACTGACGCGCCATCGTCTGCAAAGCCATGAAACCGATCACCAGCAGAAACAGATGGCAGCAAGCCTCCACCAGCCCATGCCCGGCAGGAAACCGCAGCGTCAGCCCATTGGCGGCTTTCGTCGCCAACGCCCCGGCCCCGAAATACCACGCCGCAAACCCCGCGAACAGCAGCAGGCTAGGCAGGCGACGGCGACGATCTGGGGCTCCGGACAACGGCAACGAGAGTTCTCTTTCGTACTGGTTTTGGCGTCTTAGGCCGTCGTATAAAACTGAGCGATATTGCGAAACTTCTCATACCGCTTCTGCAGCAGCGCTTTCAGTGGCATCGTGCGAATCTCGTTGAAGTGCGCCGTCAGCCGCGCATCCACCATCCGCATCGCCAGCGGAAGATCCATCTGGGTCCCACCAGCCGGCTCATCGATCACGTCATCCACGCAGCCAAGCCGCTTGACGTCGTACGACGTGTACTTCAATGCCGCAGCCGCCTGCTGTTTCTTGGACGCATCCTTCCACATAATCGACGCGCATCCTTCCGGAGAAATCACCGAATAAATCGCATTCTCCAGCATCAGCACGCGATCCGCGACCGCCAGCGCCAACGCTCCACCCGACCCGCCTTCTCCGGTAATGGTCGCAATCGTCGGCACCTTCAGTCGCGACATCTCCAGCAGGTTCCGCGCAATCGCCTCGCCCTGCCCACGCTCCTCCGCGCCAATCCCTGGATAAGCCCCAGCCAGGTCCAGAAACGTAAACACCGGCCGGCCAAACTTCTCCGCGATCTTCATCGCGCGCAAGGCCTTGCGGTACCCCTCAGGCTCAGGGCTGCCGAACTTGCGCGTCACGCGCTCCTTCAGCGTACGTCCCTTCAGATTGCCGACCACCATCACAGGTTCCCCGTGGAAGTAGGCCATCCCGCACGTCATCGCCGGATCGTCGCCGTAGGCACGGTCGCCGTGAATCTCGCTGAAGTCCGTAAAGAGCGCTTGGATGAAGTCCATGGGATAAGGGCGCTGCGGGTCCCGGGCCAGCTCCGTCTTGGTCCACGCCAAAGGCGTTGCAGGGGCCGGAGTAGGTATAGCTCGTGTCGCTTCGAAATCAGCCATCGTGGTGTCCTCTTACGATTGTATGTCAGCCGCTCCAACCTGCGTCGATTCATCCAGCACAGGCACAACTGTTCCTTGGTGAAACACCATCTGCCACCGCCCATCGCGCCTCACCCAGATCGAGGATCGCAGCGCATGCCTCACAGCCTTGCCCACCTCCGAACGGCTCGACCGGTACGTCAGCAGCACGATCCCCTCGCCAAGCGGCTCCGCACGGAAACTGTCCGCTGCAAGCGCCACAGGACCTTCGTTGCCTAACTCCGCAAGAATCTCCTCTCGCGTGTAGGTCCGTCCTGAAGCCCCATACTCGCGGAACTCCTCGGCCAGAAGCATCCGCAGAGCCACCGGATCTCTCCGCACCGTGCCGGTCAGCAAAGCCCGTTCCAGCACCTCGAGTTCATCGCGCTCGCTCTGTGTCACGAAGACTTCCGTAGTTTGTACAGCGCCCACCAACGCGTGTCATACGAAGCACGCAGAAAAAGCAGAAGGGAGAATACGACCGAATAGTTCAGCTGCAACCCGGCCGTACTCCAGTCCTGCCGCAACACCGTCCCGAACATCAACGAAAGCATCACCAACGACCCAAGAAGCAAAGCCTCCCACGTCAACACCCCAAGCACAAGTAACAACCCAACCGTCAGTTCCACAAACGGAAGCACCAGCCCAAACCCATGCACCAGCGCAGCCGGCAGCGGCGTATCCGCCATCGTCTTCACCATGCCCGCAGCGAATGCGCCGTCGCCATGCATCAGCCGCACCCCACCATGACCCAGGAAATCAAGACCAAGCATCAGCCGCAACAACACATACGCCAGCCTCTTCTCGAACAGGGCGGACATTATTCGATCACCCGCACAGCACCTGCGCCCACGACTTCTTCCACACGGTCGATGAACAGCTTATCCGCCGCCACCATGCATCCCTGCGGTTCCAATACCACGCAGAACTCACCCGGCTCTTCCAGATCGAGCAGCATCTTGGCGCCTCCCGGCGAGCCCTGGAAGACCGCATAGAGCTTATCCAGCATTGCCTCATCCGGAGCGTGCAGCGGAATCTTGATCCGCAGCGCCACCGGCAGCTTCAGCTTCACATCTTCAAGCGCCTGGATGCTGTTGATCGCCAGTTTCGGAGCCGAGTCCTCTTCACCGCGCAACACGCCCCGCACCAGCACCGGCACATCGATCTTCAGCTTCTCCGCGAGCTTCTCATAGCTCTGCGGAAACGCAATCAACTCGATCTTGCCGACCGTATCTTCAAGCGCGGCCTGCGCATACATCTCACCCGACCGCTTCGACTTCGCGACCTTCAGTCCAGTGATCACACCGGCAATCGCAATCTCACCCTGCGTGTCGTTTCCACCACCCCGCCGAAACACCTGCGGCTCCGGCTTCATCTCGATCGCCCGGGCCGTGTCGACGACCTTCATATTCCGTAACTTTTCCCGATACTTATCCATCGGGTGCCCGCTCACGAAGAAGCCCAGCACATCCTTCTCGTTCTGCAACCGCGTGTGCTCATCCCACTCCGCAGCGGCAGGCAACTCGTGCGCCTTCGAAGCGCCTCCAGCAACCGGGCCATCGTCGAAGATACCGAACAGCCCATGCTGTCCCGCTGCCGCATCCTTCTGCGCCTTGATCGCACCTTCCATCGCCTTGTCGAGAGCAGCCATTACCCGCGCGCGCGGCCCGAACTCATCCATCGCGCCAGCCTTGATCAGCGACTCCAACACCCTCTTGTTCAGCAGACGCAGGTCGACCTTCTCGCAAAACTCCCACAGAGAATCGAAACCCTTCTTCCCTTCTGCCTGCAGTGCGTTCCTCGCGTCGATGATCGACTGAATCGCATTGTGCCCCACGTTCTTGATCGCCGACATCCCAAACAGAATGGTGTCCTGCACCGGAGTAAACGCAGTCGCCGAAACCTGCACATTCGGGGGCGTCACCGAGATCGCCATCTCGCGGCACTCCTGAATGTACTTCACCACGTTCTCCGGCTTCGACGTTTCACTCGTCAGCAGCGCCGCCATGAACTCTGTCGGATAGTGTGTCTTCAGCCACGCCGTGTGATACGCCAGCAACGCATACGCCGCCGAGTGCGACTTGTTGAAGCCGTATCCCGCGAACTGCGCCATCAGATCGAAGATCTTCCCGGCCATATCCTTCGGGTGCTTGTTCTTCGCCGCACCCTCCATAAAGCGCTGCCGTTGCTTATCCATCTCGGCCGCGTCTTTCTTACCCATCGCGCGCCGCAGAAGATCCGCGTCGCCGAGCGAATAGCCTGCAAGCACGTTTGAGATCTGCATGACCTGCTCCTGGTAAACGATGACGCCCAGCGTCTCCTTCAGCAGGCCCTCAAGCTCCGGCAGCAGATACTCCACCGGGCGCCGTCCCCACTTGCGCTCGATGAAGTCGTCGATCATACCGCCCTGAATTGGCCCCGGACGATAGAGCGCATTCAGCGCGGTCAGATCCTCCACCGTAGTCGGCTTATAGCGCCGCAGCACATCGCGCATGCCACCCGATTCAAACTGGAACACACCCGAAGTAAGCGCACGATGATAGACCTTCTCATAGGTCTCCATGTCGTCCAGCGGAATCGTCGCAAGATCGACATCCTCACCACGGTTCGACTTGATCAGCTTCAGGCAGTCATCGATGACCGTCAGCGTAGTCAGCCCAAGAAAGTCCATCTTGAGCAGGCCCATCTTTTCGACGGCCTTCATGTCGTACGCCGTCACAATGGACTCGTCCTTCGTCCGCGTAACGGGCACCAACTCCGTCAAAGGCTGCGGCGCAATCACCACACCGGCAGCATGAACACCCGCTCCACGGACCAGCCCCTCCAGCCTCAGAGCGGCGTCGATCACTTCCTTGATACGCGCGTCACTCTCATACGCTGCGGCCAGCGGCGGCGAGTCCTTCAAAGCCTGATCGATTGTGATGCCGATCGTCGGCGGAATCATCTTCGCAATGCGATCGACCTCACCGTACGGCATGTCCAACGCGCGTCCGACGTCCTTGATAGCAGCCTTCGCCGCCATCGTATTGAACGTGATGATCTGCGCGACCTGATCGTTGCCGTACTTGCGCCGGACGTACTCGATCACTTCACCACGGCGGTTCATGCAGAAGTCGATATCGATATCGGGCATGGACACGCGTTCCGGATTCAGAAAGCGTTCAAACAGTAGTTCATTCTGCAACGGATCGACGTCCGTGATCTCCATTACGTAAGCCACCAGCGAACCCGCCGCCGAACCACGGCCCGGGCCTACCGGAATGTTCTGCTCTCGTGCATAACGGATAAAGTCCCACACGATCATGAAGTAGCCCGGAAACTTCATGCTCTTGATGATGCCAAGCTCGCGATTCAACCGCGCCTCATAATCCGCAATCGTCTTCTTGAGCAGTCCGCGGCTCTGAAGATGAGCAATGGCGGTATCCAGACGTTTACGTAACCCTTTTCGGCACACATCCTCGAAATACTCATCGAGCGTCATCCCATCCGGGCATTCGAACACCGGGAACGGATCGGCAACCTTCGTCATCTTCAGGTTGCAGCGGTCGATAAACTGCATCGTCCGCGTGCACACCTCGGGCGTCTGCGAGAACGTCCGCAGCATCTCCTCAGCCGACTTGATGTAGAACTCCTGCGTGTCGAACTTGAAGCGGTTCGGATCGTTCATCGACCCCGCCGTCTGCACGCACAGCAGAATCTCGTGCGCGCGCGAGTCGTCCGCCCCCACATAGTGCGCGTCATTCGTCGCGATCAGGGGGATGTCGAGATCCTTCTCCATCTTGAACAACTGATCGCAGACATTCTTGTCCGGCTCGAGACCATGGTCCTGAATCTCCAGAAAGAAGTTGCCCTTCCCAAAGATGTCCTGGTACTGCCCTGCCGCCCGCATGGCCTCGTCGTACTTGTTCTGCATCAGGTGCTGGTTCACCTCACCCGCCAGGCACCCCGAAAACCCGATCAGCCCCTCCGAGTGCTTCGCCAGAAAGTTCTTCGACACACGCGGCTTGCGATAGAACCCATGCAGCGCCGCCTCGGATGTCAGCCTCACCAGATTGCGATACCCGGCCTCATTCTCCGCCAGCACCAGCATGTGGTTGTACTTATCGCCCTCCGGCGCGGCCCGATGGTCCTCGTTCTTGCAGATATAAAGCTCACACCCCAGGATCGGTTTGATCCCCTTCTTCTGCATCGCGTCGAAGAAGTGGACAGCTCCGAAGATGTTGCCATGATCGGTCATCGCCGCCGCCGTCTGGCCGATCTTCTTCAAATGTCCGGCTAGTTTGTCGACGTCGCAGGCTCCATCGAGGAGCGAATAATCAGTGTGGAGATGAAGGTGGGTAAATTCTGCAGCCATCCCCCTAGTTTATTCCTTGGTTAACGAGGAAATCTCGTCCCGAACCCTGCTACACTTTTGGCACTGATGGCCACCTCGACCCAAATCCCGCTCGCCGAGTACCTCGCAACCTCCTACCGGCCCGACCGCGAGTACATCGACGGTGAAGTCGTGGAGCGGAACATGGGCACATGGGAGCACGGAAGGCTACAGATGCTGCTGGGGATTTGGTTTGGCCAGCATGAAGCTGAATGGGGAGTGATGGTCGCCGCGGAGTGGCGCACCCAGGTCAGTGAAACGCGCATCCGTATCCCAGATGTCACCGTAGTCATCTCCGGTCCACAAACCCCGGTCCTCCACGACGCTCCCCTCCTTCTCATCGAGATTCTCTCCCCCGACGATACCTACTCCGCCACCGAGCGTAAGGCTCAGGATTACATGCGGATGGGCGTAAACACCGTCTGGATCATAGACCCTGAGACCCGCACTGGTCGCATGTGCATCGGAGCCACCTGGACCGCGGCCACCCGCCTAGAAGTCCCCGGCACACCGATCTACGTCGAACTACCCAACCTCTTCGCCGGCCTCGCTCCCACCCGTTAGAGACGCGCGACAATGCCCGGAGACCGACTGCCCTTTTACGCATTCTGTATTGGTCTCTTGGGAAATTTCATCTTCCGCTTCTTCCGACAACGAAGCGAAAGCCGCGATCGGGAAATTTCCCTCTATCAGCCAGTCACTCCTTCGTCCGCCCCGGTGACATCCAGCATCCGCCTCTTCTCCCTGGAGGAGATGTACCATCTCACACCTGAGCTTCTGGCTGCGCTCTGGATGCTCTACCAAGTCCGCAGCGAAGAAATCCCGGAGCTCGCAGCCAGTCTTCTGGAACGTGGTTTCGACACGCCATCTCTGCGCAGGCTTGCCGGGGAAAACCGCCCCACCCACGCCGATGTCGCTGATCTCGTCGCGGATACTCTACGTGCGCTCCACTCCCGGCTCCCAAAGGACGAAGTGCACGCCCGAACGATTATCTGCCGTTACCTAGCCGCAGAGGCAATTGCAGGACGCATTGCTCCTTTTGAGGCAGGCGATAAAATCGCCTCCCTACACGACTGGGATACTCTCACCTATTCTGGCCAAATCGCAATCACGAGCATCGAAGCAGAAGAGTGGAACACAAATCAACGGATCGAAAACGAACCCCAGATGCTGGAAGCGCTCCAGAATTATCTGAAAGCGGCTACTCCTTCACCAACCCAGTAGCCAGCTCGACATAAAGCTCAACACACTCCAGCAGTTCCTTTTTGCTCACTCGTTCATCCCACGTGTGCGCCACATGGATCGACCCCGGACCCAGCAGAAACGGCTCTCCCCAGTTCGTCAAACTCGGAATATCCGTAGCAAACTTCGCAATCATCGTTGGCAGCGTCCCCACCCGCCGCATACGGATAAACGTCAGATCCAGCGAAAACGTAACCTCCGCTCGCCCTGCAACGGCCGCAAGAATCGCGTTCTTCACGATCTCCGACGGCCCCACCGTCCGGATCAGCAGATGCGCCTCCGCCTTATCCGCCACGACATTCGGAGCCCGCCCCCCCGAGATCACTCCTACATTCACCGTGGTCGGCCCAATCTCCTCCTCAATCGGCAGGTCCAGCATCTGAATATCCGCCAGCACGCTCACCAGCTTGTCGATCGCTGACTCTCCCAGCTCCGGATACGCCGAATGCGCCATCTTGCCACTTGCCCGCAGCTCAACACGCAACGCACCTTTCGTCGCCAACGCCATCCGATTATCCGTAGGCTCTCCGTTGATCAAAAACTTCGATCCCTTCGGCGTCTGGTTCGCCACCGCGGCCCCAGCCGAATCGCGCTCTTCCCCCACCACAAACAGCAGACCAACCTTCACCCCAGCCGCGATCAGCCTCTCCGCCGCCGCCACCTGCACCGCGATAATTCCCTTCGCGTCGCACGTCCCGCGCCCATACAGATACTCCTCGTCCTCCGTGCAATGAAAGAAAGGAGGCACCGTATCCATATGCGTCGACAGCACCACATCCGGAGTCACCCCGGGCATCGCCGCATACACGTTGAACCGCTCGCCCGTACCCGCCCCGGGAGTCAGCGCCAGGTCCGGCTGCGGCACCGGCTGCTTCTCCACGTCGTACCCCAGCCCGAGCAGGAAATCATACAAAAAGTGCCCTGCGGGAGCTTCATGGTAGGTCGTGGACTCGATGTTCACCAGCTGCCGCGTCAGTTCGATAGGGTCGATCTTCAGTGTGCTCATTCCACCCAAGAATACCCTGCCTCACGCCGCCGTGGTGTTCCCGCCGCGTGAACAGTAAACTGAAAGTCCATGCCGACAGACTCTTCCTTCGCATCCCGCGTCCAGACCATCGACGACCTCCAGGGCCCAGCCGGCCGCCTCGAAGCCCTCCTCAACACCGGCCGTCCCGACGCCCCCTACGCTGCCCTCGTCTGCCACCCGCACCCACCCTCCGGGGGCACCATGCACAACAAAGTCGTCTACAACGCCATGAAGGTCTTTACCTCCTTCGGCCTACCCGTCCTGCGCTTCAACTTCCGCGGCGCAGGTCTCAGCGAAGGCACCTACGACGAAGGCCACGGCGAACAGAACGACGTTCGAGCCGCACTCTCCTGGCTGGAACACAACCTCAAGCTCCCGATTCTCTTCGCGGGCTTTTCCTTCGGGTCCAACGTCGGCATGCGTGCCTGCTGCGGAGACCTCCGCGTCAAAGGGATGATCGGCCTCGGCCTCCCCGTGCGCGCCGCCGGACGCGACTATACCTACGGCTTCCTGCCCAAGTGCGACGTCCCCAAACTCTTTATCTGTGGTGACCACGACGAGTTCTCTCCAAGGGACGTCATGGAGCAGGTACTGGCGACCGCGAACGAACCCAAGAAAATGGTCTGGATCGAAGGCGCCGACCACTTCTTCCAGGGCATCCCCACATCGCCACGCGCCAAGCTGGACCAGATGCAGGTCGAGATGCGCACCTGGCTCCAGGATGAGTTCGCTCTCGACTAGCCACAAAGCCGGATGCCCCACATCTAGCTTCTAGGAAGTGGGGCATCCGAGCCTCTCGATTTCAGGGAGCCGCTAAGCCGTCAGCATCCGCCCGGACAGCCACCCATGCATCGCCCGGTTGCACTCCTCCGGCATCTCCTCAAACGCGATATGCCCGGCCCCTTCCACCACCACCAGTCGCGAGCACGGCAACATCTCCTGCAGCCGTCCCGCCGACGAAAGACCCACTGCCCGATCCCGATCGCCCCACACCAGCAGCGTAGGCGTCTTCGCCAGCCGAGCGAGCTCACGCTGCAGGATCCGCATGTCCTCGTGCCACAGGCTCACGATCCCCATAATGTGCTCCATCGTTCCAGGAACACGCAGGCCGTCCGTATAGCCCTCGAGCGATCCCTCGGTCACCCGCGCCGGATCACCATACATCCGCCGCAGAGAAACCGCATGCAGACGCTTCGGCAGATACGGCACCATACGGGCGAAACCCCGTCCAATCCTCGTCTGGTAAAACCTCACCAGCACATGCCCCAGGTCGCAGAACGGATTCGCCGGCGCAAACAAAATCAAACTCCTTACCCGTTCCGGATGCCGCGCCGCAAACATCATCGACACCGCACCACCATGCGAGTGCCCCGCGATGTCCGCCGTATCGAGTCCTAGCGCCTCCATCAAACGCGCCAACCGGTCCGCTGCACCCGCCATGCTCGCGTCCAGCCCCTTCACCCGCTCCGACTGTCCCATATTGGCCATATCCACGGCATAGATAGTGGCATCCTTGGCAAGCTCATCGATATTGCGCCGCCAGTTCGTGACCGATCCTACCAACCCATGCACCATCACCAGCGCAGGCCCGGAACCCGCCGTTCCATAGTGAACCCGAACCCCGTCCACCGTAACAAATTGTTCCTGAAGTTGACCCGACAAACCCTGCACCCGTCCCCGCAAAGGCGGGTTCCTCATCCACTTCAATGTTACGGGACAGTTAATTTTCCGTAAACCAGAAACAGACCCGGACAAAAAGCCATACTGCAATTTCAAGATCATGAGCAACGCCTTTATTCCCGACAATCGGTCTCACACTCGTTTACACAGAGACCATCGCTTTGTCGCCGCATCACAAAATCCACTATTCAGTACCGCCTATGATTTACAGAATCATCGGAAATTCTCGAAAGGAACAAAACTTCCTGAATCACCTCCTACCTCCGTCCAATGTCCTAGATTCGGCGCACGGTTGCCGTATCGGTTTGGCCCTCCAGTTGCATATAGTGGTGTAGTCAGATGAAAGAAGTTTTCCAGACACGGGTTCTCGCACTGGCTCTCGCGATCGCGACGCTGGGAGCCTGCGTCCTCGCGGGTCTCAATCTTTCCTACGAAAGTTCCTTCGAGGTGCCCTCCGACGGTATCTGGTGGATCGAGGCACAAAACGGTCTCCGTGCCGAGCACGTACCCGCGGGCTCCCCGGGCGAGCGAGCCGGTATCCGCAAAGGCGACATCCTCCAGTCCATCACCTCGGGCGTCATTCATCCCACGACCCACCTCGCCGCCTACGAGCGCGAACTCCAGCACAGCGGCACCTGGTCCCACGCTCTGTACAACATCGCCCGCCCGCTGAACGGTTCCGTCCAGAATCCGCAGCAGTTCGCCAAGCTCGATATCCAGGTCTACCTCGAACCCGTCGACCGCAGCGTCTACCAGCCCTTCCGCCTCATGGCGCTCGTCTACCTCGCCATCGGCCTTTACGTCCTCTTCCGTCGTTGGACCGCACCCAAATCTACGCATTTCTTCGTCTTCTGCCTGGTCTCCTTCGTTCTTTACACCTTCCGGTACACCGGCCAGTTCGATACCTTCGACTGGACCATCTTTTGGTGTAGCATCGTCGCCTCCGGCCTGCAGCCCGCACTCTTCCTGCACTTCGCCCTCACCTTCTCCGAGAATCCCCGCCGTCACGGGTGGCTCCGCCGCAACCTCGCGGCCCTGGCCCTCTACGTGCCCGGAGCCGTCCTCCTCATCCTCCAGATCGTCGCTATCCAGATCTGGTCCGCGACCGAACTCCTCCGCCACCGCCTCGACCAGCTCGCCGTCGGCTACCTAGCCCTTTACTACGTCATCGCAGCGGTCGTCTTCTCCATCCGCTACCGCCGCACCCAGTTCCCTCTCCAGCGCCAGCAGCTCAAGTGGCTCACCCGCGGAACCCTCCTCGCGGTCGTTCCATTTACCGCCCTCTACGTCATCCCCTATCTCGCGGACTGGAACGTCCCAGCCCTCCTCGTCAAGATATCCGGGCTCTCGCTGGTGCTCATCCCCCTCACCTTCGCCTGGGCCATCGTCCGCTACCGCCTGATGGACGTCGACCTCATCTTCAAGCGTGGCGTCACCTATACGCTTGCCACAGCCACGATCGTCGGTCTCTACTTCGGCGTCGTCGGCCTCACCGCCGACATCCTGCGCTCGCGCCTCCAGTCTCTCGGCAACTGGGGTCTCATCACCGCCATCGTCGTCACCGGACTCCTCTTCGACCCTGTCAAACGCTGGATCCAGGGCCAGGTCGACCGCATCTTCGACCGCAAGCGTTTCGACTACCGCGAGACACTGGTCGACTTCGGCCGCGGACTCAACTCCCAGACCGACCTCAATGCGCTTCTCTCCGCCATCGTTGAGCGTCTCCCCCAGACGCTCCTCGTCTCCCGCGTAGCCGTCTTCCTCGACGAGAGCGAAAACGGCACGCACGGCCGCCAGAACTTCCGCCTAGCCGCCTCGCACGGCCTCAACAACTTCCGCACCGGCGAGGCAGAAACCCTCGACACCAGCTTCTTCCACTTCGACCAGTACGGCGCCGAAAATCATCTCTTCCTCGAGAATCCTCATCACGCCCTCTCCCTTCCCGACACCCAGCGCGAAGCCGCCAGCCGCCTCGACCTCAACTACTACCTGCCCTGTCGCGTCGCCAACCGCGAAGGTGCCGGAACCCGCACCGTAGCCGTCATCGGCCTGGGTCGTACCAACGACGGTGCCTACCTGTCTTCAGAGGATGTTGAACTCCTCGAATCTCTCGCGGGATACATCGGCATCGCCATCCAGAACGCCAAGCTCTACTCCCGCCTCGAACAAAACCTGGCCGAGTTTGAGCGCCTGAAGGAGTTCCACGAGAACATCGTCGAATCCATCGAGATCGGTATCTTCGCTGTGGACCTCGATGACCGCATCGAGAGCTGGAACGCCCAGATGGAGACCATGTACGGCACACCACGTGTCGCTGCGCTGCGCCAGCATCTCTCCGCCATCTTCCCGCCCGAGTTCGTCGCGCGCCTCGACTCCGTCCGCGAAGACACCGGCACCCACACCCTCTATAAGTTCCACGTCACCCTGCCCTCGGGCGAGACGCGCATCGCCAACATCGCCATCGCACCCCTCGTCACCCGCGACTTCCTCAAGGTGGGCCGCATCATTCTGGTCGACGACATCACCGACCGCATTCAGCTCGAGACACAGCTCACCCAGGCCGAAAAGCTCTCCTCCATCGGCCTGCTCGCCGCCGGTGTCGCGCATGAAGTCAACACCCCGCTTGCCGTCATCTCCAGCTACACCCAGATGCTGGCCAAGCACCTCCGCGACGACGCCAAAGTCGCCCCGGTCCTCGAAAAGATCATCCAGCAGACCTTCCGCGCCTCCGAGATCGCCAACGGCCTCCTCAACTTCTCCCGTACCTCCGGCTCGGAGTTCACCTCGCTCGATGTCAACCAACTTCTGCGCGACACCACCACGCTCCTCGAGCATCAGTTCAAGACCACGCAAATCCAGCTCCACATCGAACTCGACCCTCACCTTCCGCGCATCCACGGCAATCAGGGCAAGCTCCAGCAGGTCATCCTCAACCTCATGCTCAACGCCAAAGACTCCATGCACGGCAAACCCAACGCCACCATCACCATCCGCACCGGACAGGAGCCCGGCAAGGTCTTCGCCATCATCCAGGACTGCGGTGCCGGCATTGAGCGCGCGCACCTCAACCGCATCTACGACCCCTTCTTCACCACCAAGGTCAAACCCCAGGAGGGCCAGCACAAGGGCACCGGTCTGGGCCTCGCCGTCACCTACGGCATCATGCAGGAGCACGCCGGCAAGATCCAGGTCGAGAGTGAACTCGGCATCGGCACCACCTTCCGTCTCGAATTCCCCACCGCAGGCGTACGCAAAGCAGAGAGCGGCATCCCCCTAACCGCCACGACATTATCGGAAGCCAGCAAGGACAAGATTCATGCCTGAAATTCTCGACTCGCCAGTCGGTAACCCCTCCGAGATCGCCCCAGCGATCCTCCCTCGCATCCTCATCATCGACGACGAAGCCGCCATTCGTGAGTCCCTCGAGACCCTCCTCACCTTCGAAGGCTTCGACGTCACCATGGCCGTCGACGGCCCCTCCGGCCTCAACACCCTGGCCAAACACACCTTCGACCTCCTTCTGCTCGACCTCGCCCTCCCCGGCGAAACCGGTATCGAGCTCCTGCCGCGCATCGTCGAGATGCACCCCGACCTGCCGGTCATCATGATCACCGCCTACGGCACCGTCGGCAACGTCGTCGAAGCCATCCAGGCCGGCGCCTCAAATTTCGTCCAGAAGCCCTGGGACAATGAGAAGCTCCTCGCCGACATCCGCTCCGCGATCGCCCGCCACAAGGCCGAAGAAGAGGTCGTGCAGCTCAAGCGCACCCTCAAGCAGCGCTACAACTTCGAGAACATCATCGGCAAATCCGAGCCCATGCTCAAGCTCTTCGACCTCGTCGCCCAGGTTGCCCCCAGCCGCTCCACCGTCCTCATCCAGGGCGAATCGGGCACCGGCAAGGAGCTCATCGCCAAAGCCCTCCACGCCAACTCCCCTCGTCGCGACCGGCCCTTCGTCCCAGTCAACACCGGCGCAGTCCCTTCAGAACTCCTTGAATCCACCCTCTTCGGCCACGTCAAGGGTGCCTTCACCTCCGCCAACGCCAGCAAGAAGGGCCTCTTCGAGGTCGCCAACGGCGGCACCCTCTTCCTCGACGAAATTGGCACCATGACCATGGATATGCAGGCCAAGATCCTGCGCGTCCTCCAGGACCGCCGCTTCATGCACCTCGGCGGCACCACCGAGATCCAGGTCGACGTCCGCATCATCGCCGCCACCAACGTCGACCTCCAGGTCGCCGTCCGCGAAGGAAAGTTCCGCGAAGACCTCTTCTACCGCCTCAACGTCATCATGTTGGAGCTCCCACCCCTCCGCGCTCGCCGCGAAGACGTTCCGCTGCTCGCCGCGCACTTCCTCAAGGTCTACGCCGAGGAGAACGGAACCGGCGACCGCGCCCTCTCGCCCGACGCCCTCCGCGTCCTGCTCGACTACGAGTGGCCCGGCAACGTCCGCGAGCTTGAGAACGCCATGGAGCGCGGCGTCGTGCTCTCCACCGGTCGCCTCATCAGCCCCGACCTTCTTCCCCGATCCCTCACGGGCAGCACCTACTCGGCGGCCCTCCTGGAGCACCGCCCTGGCGCTAGCCTCTTCGACCTCATGGAAGAGATCGAGCGCCGCATCATCTCCGACCGCCTGGAACGCTGCCACTGGAACCAGACCGACGCCGCCGAGTTCTTCCGCATCCCTCTCAGCACCCTCAACCAGAAGATCAAGCGCCTCAATATCGAGGTCAAAAAGCGCAGCCGCGACTAGCGAATCGATCACTTCACCGGAGAAGCCGCCAGAGACCGCAGAATCGCCTGGTAGTTATCCGGCATAGCCCGCGTCAACGCATCCTGCGCCTTCAGATAGTCGGTCGCGCTGTTCCCATCCACATCCCGCTTCGTCGGATCGGCCCCCAGCTTCATCATCGCCGCCACCAATGCAGGGCTCTCCACCCGCTCGGACGCCAGCATCAGCGGCGTCACCCCTCGGTTATCCGCCGCGTTGATGTTCAACCCTGCGGTCCATAGCGCCCTGACCTTCTCCTGAGGGTTCGGCTCTGCCGTCGAAGACACGGCCGCCGACATCGCCGTCTCCCCTGCGTTCGACCGCCTCAGCACATCCGCCCTGCCTGCAATCAGCATCGTCAACGCATCCAGCGTCCCCGCCTGCGCCGCATACATCACCGCTGTCCACCCGCTGGAATCCACCGCATTCAGGTCCAGCGACGTATCCGCCATCATCTCCTTCAACTCGCCCAGCCTTCCGCGCGCCGCCACCTTCATCAGGCGCGTCACGCCCTTCTTCGGCCAAACCGTGTCGACCATCGCCCGGTCTTCGCCGAACGTCTCTTCACGCGGCCCACCATGCCGCCACTGGTGGGTATCCGCCAGCGCATCGATCTCCAGGTCCAGCTCGCGCAGCCACGCCGGACCGATCGCGTCCGTCGCCTCCACCGTCTTCGTCTGCTCACCAATCGACAGGCTCGTCACCATCCCGCCCGACCCACTATCCGCGCGCGCATATCCCGAGCACAACATCCAAAACCCGCGATCCGCCAACTGCTGCAGCATCGCCCGAGCGCCCACCGCGTCGATCGCCGCTGCTGCATGACCCAACACCGTCACATCCGCCTTACCGGACCAACTCACACTTCCGTCTCCGGTCACCCGCACCGTATACGCCGGACACCCAGCCGCACACTTGGTCCGTGTCAGCTCCAGAAAGTCGCCCGTAGACGCCGAGACATTCCCCGTAACCGGCACATCGCTGCGCGGACATCCCCACGTACTTGTATGCGGGTTCACAGGCCGCTTAATGCCGGGCACAACCTGGGCGCCCAGCACACCAGCCCAGGCACCAGACAAGACCCCAGCCAGCAGACCGCACGCGACGCATCCCCGGCCAAACACCATCCCGCGCCCCCCAACTTCCACTCCTATAGGACGTACGAAAACCGTTATCCGCCGCAGCACTTCTTGTACTTCTTCCCCGACCCGCACGAACACGGATCATTCCGCCCCGGTGCCATCTCCCGGACAATCGGCGAAACCCGCATCTCCCGCAAACGCCAGAAGCCGTAAATCCCCACCGCGCACTCTGGAATCATCTCCAGCGCGTCCGCGAACTGCTCCTCGCTCGGTCCCTCCTCGCCCTCCTCCACCGGCATCAGCGGGTTGCCTTCCTCGTCACGGGCCAGGAGCAACATCGGCGTCAGCATCGCCTTATCTCGCTTGCGCTCCAGCAGAGGCATCCACGCCTCCTCGCGCAGGTCGATCGCCTGGAGGAACCCCTCGACCCAGTCCGTGGCGTCTTCTTTCCCATCCTCCGACTCCCAGAACACCGGCAACACCGCCTCCGGTCCCTTCTCTAAACCCGCCGCGATATCAGCCAACAGCGCCACAATCGACTTCACCACCGGCGCGGAGTTCTCCCCATCGAAGCCCGGCCCCTCACCACCCCAAATCACCGGCAGAAACTCAGCCGGCGGAATCCTCTCCGGCCCCGCGGCAATCCCGGTCAAAAAGCCATCCAGCTCCGAGAGCCACATGCACGTCTCAGGCGTAGCATCCGACTCCAGCAACTCTTCCAATGCATCCAGGTCAACCCCACCCGCTGCAGTCCCATCGCCTTCAAGCGTTTTATCCATATCGTTTAGACTAACGCCGCTCTCCCGTTGAAATCCAACTTGTCACCCCAGGACGTCGGAAGGCTCTGCCTCTAGGACCCCACAATAGGGAAAGGCCCACCTTTGAGCGTCAGCACGCTCCGCCCGGATGCTGACGCTATCGGCGTTTCAGGACTTACCCTGCTTTCAAGTTGCCTTGGCGCTGCTACATCGCGGCCATCGCCTTGTAAGAACGGTAGTCCCTTCGTATAGTGAGGCGGTACGACTAAATCCTAAATTGCAGGGGTTTCCCGAATGCAACGAGTTGCCGTCATTGGGGCAGGACCAGGTGGAATCGTCGCAGCGCGTTATCTCAAGTCGGAAGGCCTTGAGCCGGTTGTTTTCGAGCAAGGCGCACGCCTTGGCGGACAGTGGAGCGGCGAACCGGGCCATAGCGGCGTGTGGCCTTCGATGCGCACAAACACCAGCCGCATCATGACCTCCTTTAGCGACTTGCCGCATAACGGCTCCACACCCACCTACCCAACGAATACGGCGATGGGCGAGTACCTTGAGCACTATGCCCGTCAGTTCGATCTCCTCCCATCGATCCGCTTAAGAACACCCGTACGCGAGGTGTCACAGGATAGCGACGGCAAGTGGGTTGTCCGCACAGATGCCGGCGAGGAGACATTCGAGCAGGTCATCGTCGCCACCGGACGTTACAACAAGCCTGCGTATCCAAAAGTGGCGGGTCTCGACTCCTTTTCTGGCTCCGGCGGCATAAGCCACGCCTTTTCCTACAAGCGTCCGGAAGCCTTTCGCGGATCTCGGGTACTGGTCGCGGGATGCAGCATCAGTGCGCTGGAGATCGCAAGCGATCTCGCAATGCTGGGTGCGAGCCGCGTAGTCGTCACCAACCGCAAGCAGCGCTATGTCCTGCCGAAACTCATCTCCGGCGTGCCCACCGACCACGTCGCCTTCACCCGATTTGCCGCACTCGCGGAAGAATCGTTCCCAATGGCCGCCGTAGGAGAAGGCTTGAAGGGCTTTATCCTTGCCTCTGCCGGAAACCCTGAGCAGTTCGGCGCTCCCAGGCCCCCGGAGAACATCTTCGAAGCCAACATCAGCCAGAGCCAATTTTTCCTTCCCCTGGTTGCCGAAGGCCGCATAGCGACGAAGCCTTGGATCGAGTCGGTCGATCGTCAGACCGTCCACTTCACTGACGGAACCAGCGAAGACTTCGACGCCATCGTGTTTGGGACCGGGTACGATTTAAACCTTCCCTTCCTGAGCGCTGACATCCTCCGCGCGCTGAACGCTGACGAGCATCATCTGGACCTGTATCAGTTCACCTTCCCGGCTCGGCTTCCCGGTCTCGCCTTCCTCGGCATGCTGAGTGTTGTCGGCCCTTACTTTCCGGTCCTTGAACTGCAGGCCCGCTGGATCGCTTACACCTTCAGCGGTGCGCAACCGGCGCCATCGGCCCAGGAGCTGCAAGCCGGTGTAGAAGCCTATCGTGCACGGCGCGGCGGCCCGCAGGAACTCCCCTGCCATGCCGCAGCCCTGCTCTTCGCACGCGCGGCCGGAGTAGAACCGAATCTCGAGCAGTGGCCCGAACTGGGACGCGGTTTGATGTTCGGCCCACTCACACCGACATCGTTCCGCATGAACGGTCGCGACAGCCTGCCCGATGCGCCCGCGCGTTTCGCCGAAGAGATCAAAGCATTCGGCTGCATGAGCTCCGATCAACTAACGCCGATGCAGGCAGGACAATTACAAGCCCTCGCAGGCGCTCGCGATGTCGAGTCCTTCGCCCGCTTCGTTGCAAGCGTACCCGTATCCCGGTAATCGGCAAGGAGGCTTCCTGCATCATCCTGATGCGTCCATTGATCAGGACTAAAAAGCGATCCCCTTGGTACCGGTAAGGCGACTTATAGTCGGTAATCCCCAAACACCATTTCCGCTAGCCTTGAGCAATCCCATCTTCTATAGGCCCAAGACTAATGCCGCGCAGCCGTCGAAGTCCGCTCTGCTCCTACCCTCCACCAAACTCGAAATTCAGCGTAACCGTCGTCATCACAGGCACCGGAACGCCATTCAGCATATAAGGCCGGTACACCCACCTGGAGACCGCATCGATATAGGACTTCCTCAACATCTCAGGTCCGGAAATCGGCATGAGGTTCTTAACATGGCCATCCGTACCGATGCATATCCGAAGCACAACTGAGCCGGAAACATGCGCCTTAGCCGCCTCCGGCGGGAAGATCGGGTCCGGACGGCTGATCAACTGCCCAGCCATCGTTCCACTGCTCACTCGCGGATGAAACTCCTCGCCCGGACAGAACTTTGCCTCGTCCGGCGGCAAGCGGGACGGATTCAAAGCCTGCCCCTGGGCGACCCACGCCCAGCATGCAAGAACAGTCAGCGAAATCCTTACCCAGGTCACCTTCGCCATGCCAACCTCCAGGCGCTCCATCATCCCACTCACTCGATGCCGCGTCAATCACTGCGCGGGCATCAACAACCAAACCCCATCCTCCACCAGGCTCACTCGCACCGGAGCCTGTCCAATCCACTCCCCATCCGCCTGCACATCCAACCGCGCCTCCCCCACCGGCACACACCGAAACCCGTCCACGCTCACCACCCGCACCAGCGGATTCCATCCCAGCATCCCCACCCAGCCCGTACAAAACCAAAGCGGCAGCGAAACCAGCGCCGGAGCCCGCACAATCACCACCCGCATCTCCATCCGCCCCACCAGCGACCTCTGCACCGAGTCCCCCAGCCCCCGAAACAACCCACCCATGTCCGCCACCCGAACCACCATCGCGGCCACAGCACGCACCGTCTCGGTCCGCCCTCCCGAGGCGATCTCGACATCGAACTCCCGGAACCTTCGCCGAACAAACATCCACCCGGCCCGCACATAGTAAGCAAACCGCCCCAGCCGCCTCTTATCCCCAGCGATCATCTTGTAAACCAGAGCCCCATCCGGCCCTGCTCCAGCCATCACGGCAAAGTATCGCACCGCATCGCCGATCTCCACCCGTCCCACCGGAACCCGTCGGGGAACAAATCCCCCCTGCATCCGCGCCGCCGCCACTGGGTCCATCGGCAACCCAAGATCCCGCGCCAGCGCATTGGCGCTGCCAAACGGAATCACCCCGAGCGCCGCATCCGTACCCACCATTCCCTGCATCACCTCGTGGACAGTCCCATCCCCGCCGCAGGCAAACACGACCCGTGCCCCGACCTCAACAGCTCCAGCCACCTGCGCACCCGCAGACCCCGGTCCGGTCGTAGCAACGATCTCTCCCTCGTACCCAACCGAAGCAAGCGCCCCACGCACCCGCTCCAGCAACTCCCGCCGCTCTGCCCTGCCACCCGCCGCCGGATTGAAGATCAGCACAGCCTTCACGGAATACGCCCCTGCTAAGGCGAGTGGCACGTCACAAATCGTGACTCAAGAATCTCGAAAAAAGGCAGCAGACTCGCCTGTCAAGTCCCAACGATGCGTATCTCTCTCTCTCCAAACGACATCGCCAATGAACCTCAGTTCCCCTTCGCGAAATACAATGGAGATAGAGAGTAAGAAGGCCCTGCAAGCAAACCGGGCCTTCTGGATGTCACCTCGGACTAGTTTCATGGAAGTCCAAAACTAAACCCATTGAATCGAAGACTTTAGCCTTCAAACGAGGGGGGTACCTCCCGAAGGCTGAATCACAATCTTCATCGAATCGGCCACCGGATGCGAAGCCAGCTCGATCCCCTTCACCGCATCCTCCAGCGAGAACCGGTGCGAGATCAGCTTCGTCAGGTCCAGCGTACCGTCCCGATATCCGTCGAACACCAACTGAATCCCCTCCTCCTGAATCGCAACGGAGGCCGAGTAAGACCCCATCAGCGTCTTCTCATCCATGCAAACTGCCGCCGGGTCGAACGCGGCCGTCCCATGCTGCGTGCTCGCAAACAGCATCACCCGCCCACCCGGCCGAATCGCATCCATCGCCTGCGCAATCAGTGCATCCGCCCCAACCGCAACCAAAGCCACATCCGCCCCGCGGCCATCGGTCGCTGCCCTGCAAGCCGCCACCACATCCCCCCGCGCATCCAGAGGCCGATCCAGCCCATATTGCGCCGCCACCGCATGCCGCTCCGCATACATATCGCTCGTCAGCACGGTCGCGCCCGTCCTCTTGGCCAGCGCCGCCAGCAGAATCCCGATGCTCCCCTGCCCAATCACCAGCACCGTGTCGTCCGGCTCCAACTCCAGCAGCTGAATCGCCTTGAAACACGTATTCAAAGGCTCGATAAATGCCGCCTGCTCAAACGGAATATCGTTCGGCACCTTCACCAGCCCGCCCGTAGCCACGATCCAGTCCATCACCCGGATGTACTCGGCAAACCCACCCCCCGCCGCCGCAAACCCCGCCGTAGTCCCCACCTTCTTGTACGTCTCGCACTGTGCAAACGTCTTCTTCCGGCAATAAAAGCACTCCCCACACGGAATGTGGTGAAACGCCATCACCCGCTCGCCCACAGCGAACCCCGTAACCCCATCCCCCACCTTCACGATGGTCCCCGCCATCTCATGCCCAAACACCCGCGGAGCCGAGTGCGATCCCGTATGAATCTTCTTCAGATCCGTCCCACAGATCCCGCACGTATCGATCCGAACCAGCACCTCGCCAACCCCAATCTCCGGTACCGGCACCCTCTCCACCCGCACGTCATCCACCCCGCGATACACCGCCGCCCGCATCGTCGCCGGAACCTCGAAACTCATCTCAGCCAAAGCCAATCTCCCGAAATCATCTTTACAACCAACACTAGATGCCGCTTCCCCGCAACCCTAAACAGACTCCGCGAGGAAGGATGTCATCTCCGCCGTCAAAACCGTCAACGCCCGCTTACTGTTGCCGGCCAACTGCCCCAACTTACCCCAGAGCGCTGGGCGCACGATCGCATACGCCGCAAACGCCGCCTCCCGAAACTGTCCATCAGGCGTCCCGAATCGATTAAGCCCATCCATCTCAAACTCCGCATCATCTGAGATCACCTTCAACGCCTGAAAACCAACCCCCTGCCCCTCCGCCAGTCGAGCCACGGTCGCCGCTTCCATATCTACCGCCGCTGCCCCATAACCGGACCACAACCGCGACTTTTCCGCCACATCCGCAACCGATGCCCCAGTTACCAGAACCTGCTCGAAGCGCCGGTCGATAAAGCGCTCCCCAGTCAGGACGTCGACCACGACTCCAGCCCGAACGACATCCCCAACCCTCATCGCAGGGTCGCACCCCCCAGCAAGTCCCGCCGACATCAGCTCCGTGCCCCCTTCCGCCAACGCCGCCTTCACCGCCAGCGTTACCCGCCCAGCTCCCATCCCCGCGCAAGCCACCACCGCCGCCCCCTTGCGATACACAAACACCCGACGCGCCAACTCACGCCGCTCCCAGCCCTTCACCAACCCGGCTACTTCACGCGGCAACGCCGCAATGATCGCCCTCATCGCTTCAGCTCCGGAGGCACCGGAGCGTACCCATTCGCGACAAACCACTCGATCGCTGAGCGCAGCGCGCCATACACCGGCAGCACCCTGAACCCCAACTCCCGCTCCGCCTTGGCCGACGAGGCAAACATCATCTTCTTCCCCATCCGCACCGACTCGACCGTCGCCCTCGGCTCTTTCCCCCGCAGCCGTCCCGTGAAGTTCTCCTCAAAAAACGCAAACGCCATTGCCACCGCATGCGGCACCTTCATCGTCGGCGACGGAATTCCCGTAATCGCAGACATCCGGTCCAGAATCTGCTTCAGCGTAAGGTTCTCTCCCCCCAGAATGTACCTCTCGCCCGGCGTCCCCCGCCCCAGCGCCTCCACATGCATCCGGGCCACTTCACCGACATCCACCAGGTTCAACCCCGTCTCCATATAAGCCGGAAACTTCCCATTCAAAAAGTCGACGACGATTCCGCCAGTAGGCGTAGGTTTCCGATCCTCGGCCCCAATCGGAGTCGTCGGATTCAGAATCATCACATGCTGCCCAGCCTTCGCAGCCGCAATCGCCTCCACTTCGCCCAGAAACTTCGACCGCTTGTATACCCCGATCATGTCCGCCACGGACACCGGCGAGGCCTCATCCACAATCGTCCCATCCGCCTTGAACCCCATCGTCGCCACGCTGGACGTATACACCACCCGCGGCACGCCCACCTCACGCGCAATCCGCAGCAACTCCCGCGTCCCGGTCACATTGGCCGCGAACATCGTCTCCGGATCCCGCACCCAAAGCCGGTAGTCCGCCGCCACATGAACCAGAGCATCGCACCCGGTCAGTGCCGCCCGCAGCCCATCCGCCTGCCGCAAATCCCCCACCACCGTCTCGCCCGCGATCCCCTCGAGCGAAGCCAAATTGCTCGAAGACCGCGTCAACAAACGCAACTCAGCCCCGCCCGCGGCATAAGCCCGAGCCACATGGCTCCCCACAAACCCCGTTGCGCCGGTAAGAAAAACCTTCATCGTATGATTCCGCCGTTCAAGTTCGCCCCAAGAATAGACCCAGGCATAGAGCCTGGGCCATGGAGAAGAAACTACGTTGCTTACTTTTCTTTAGTCCAGCATCTCCGGCGCAATCTGGATATTCGTCTCGCCCGCTGCCTTCTTCTCCCAGTACTTCTTCACCCAGGCCTCGAAGGTCTTGCCCGCGGCCGTATCGCGGCCGGTAAAGGCCAGAGCAGCAATCTGCGAGTACGCCACATTGACCTTAGTCTTCTCGTTCGTAGGAATAATCCGCACAAACGAGTCGTCCAGCGAGGTTCCCGAACGCCTGTCGAACAGATACCCGACCACAACCCCGCCGTCCTTCTTGGTAATCGTCACATCCCCGCGGTAGTCGAACGCCTTCTCCAGGGCCTCGCGCACCTCTGCGTCGGTTGCCAGCTCCGGAACCCAGCCCTCGAGCTGCTCCTTGTCGCGCCCGGCAATGACTTCGATATCGTCCTGGCTCTGGTGCGCCAACTGCTCCAGCTTCGCCGATTCCTGTTGTTCCGTAGCCATCGTCCTCATCTCCCGAAATCTTACTGTGAGAGCCACACCGAGCAGCTCGGTAGCCGTCCTAATCGCCCGAAACTTCCTGTAACTCAGCAGACTTCACCGGCGGCGCAATCTGTACCAGCGGACCATGGCTCGCCGGCTTCCACTCGTTCAGCAGCTTCATCGCGTCCGCGTCTTCGTACGTCGGCTTGAACATGTACTTCTTCGCCGTCTCGATAAAGCCCTTCAGCGACCCGAAGTTGTAGTCCACCGCCGAAGCCTCATGCCCGGAGTGCACCATGCAGTTTGCGCACTGCGGATTGCCGCTCTTCGCGCCGTAGTTGCCCCATTCCGTCGTCTCCATCAACTCTTGGAACGTGTCCGCGTAGCCATCCTGTAGCAGGTAGCATGGCTTCTGCCAGCCGAAGATCGAGAACGTGGGCATGCCCCACGGCGTGCACTCAAAGTTCTGCTTGCCCATCAGGAATTCAGAGAACAGCGGATGCGTATTGAACTCCCACTTTGGGTTCCGGTTCGAAAGAATCGCGCGGAACATCCTCCGCGAGCGCGCCTTACCCAGGAACTTGCTCTGGTCCGGAGCCTTGTCATAGGTGTACCCAGGCGAGACCATCATGCTCTCCACGCCCGCTTCCATCATCTGATCGAAGTGCCGGCGCACGCTGTTCGGGTCCGCGCCATCGAACAACGTCGTATTCGTCGTCACGCGGAAACCAGCCGCCACCGCAGCCTTGATGCCGCCCATTGCGATGTCGTACCCGCCTTCGCGGCATACGCCGAAGTCGTGGTGCTCCCGCTCGCCGTCCACATGCACCGAGAACGAGAGATACTTCGAAGGCTTGAAGAGGTGCAGCTTCTCCTTCAGCAGCAGCGCGTTCGTGCACATATACACATACTTCTTGCGCGCGACCAGTCCGGCCACAATCTCCGGCATCTGCGGGTGAAGCAATGGCTCGCCGCCGGGGATCGACACCATCGGTGTGCCGCACTCTTCCACGGCCTTGAAGCACTCCTCAGGCGTCAACTCCGCCTTCAGAATGTGCGCCGGGTACTGAATCTTCCCGCAGCCCGCGCACGCCAGGTTACACCGGAACAAAGGCTCCAGCATCAGCACCAGCGGATACCGCTTCCGGCCCATCAGCTTCTGCTTCAACACATATGACGCCACGGTCCAGGCCTGCGAGATAGGTACCATCGGGAAATCTCCTTAAGAAAACTCTTTCAACAAAAGCCGTTCAACTGACGAAGATCTAACCTTCAGCCGCCGCCCGCTCAATCGACTTCTTGTACGTCGTCAGGGCCATCAGCGGGAAATACTGCTTGTATAGATGGTACCCAAGATAGAACACCCGCGGGAACCCGGTGCCCGTGTAATAACTCTCTCCATTGCGTCCGGGCATCAACTCATCCCAGCTTCCATCCTCATGCTGCCGCTCGATCAGCCAGCGCACACCCTTCGCCACCGAGTCCGACCGGCTATCTCCGCCGGCCAGCAACCCCAGCAGAGCCCAGGCCGTCTGCGAAGGCGTACTCGGCCCCACGCCCTTGTACGAGTCGTCGTCATAGGTCCCGCAGGTCTCGCCCCAGCCACCATCGGGATTCTGCACCATCCGAATCCACTCCGTCGCTGAAACGACCGCCGGCTCGTGGTGCCAGTACCCCATCGCCTCCAGGCCGCGCAGCACCAGGAAGGTCCCGTAGAGATAGTTGACACCCCACCGCCCAAACCAGCTCCCGTCGATCGACTGTTCCTTCAAAATGAACGCAATCGCCTTGGCAACCCGCGGATCACGTTGCGTGTACCCGTACGCAGCCAGCATCTCGAGCGCACGACCCGTTATGTCCACCGTGGGCGGATCGATCATCGCATTATGGTCGGCGAACGGAATCGATTCGAACAGCTTCTTCGTATTGTCCTTGTCGAACGAAGCCCAGCCGCCGTTCTTGCACTGCATCGCAAACACCCACTCCACGGCGCGCTGCGAAACCTCGTGCTGGCGACGCTCCTGCGGATGGTCTACCGTCTTCAACGCCAGCAGCACTTCGCACGTATCGTCCACGTCCGGCTGATGGTCGTTGTTATGGAAGAAGCACCAGCAGCTCGCATCCGCGATCTTCACGTTATGCGACCAGTCGCCCTGGTACCGGATCTCCTTCGACAGCAGCCAGTCCGCGCCCTTCAGCAACCTGGCATCGTCCTTGCCCAGCCCCGTGTCGCCCAGCGCCGAAAGCACCTGCGCCGTATCCCACACCGGCGAGAAGCACGGCTGCATCCGGAACGTGGGCGTCGGATAATCCGGCGTACCCTCCGGGCAATCGATTCCCAGCTTCTCGAACTCGTCCATCGCGCGGATCACCTGCGGGTCGTCCTTCGAGTACCCGAGAACGATCAACGCAATAATCGCGTTCAACATCGCCGGATAGATCGCACCAAGACCATCCGAGCGCTCAAAGTGATCCAGCATCCACTTCTCGGCCTGTTTAAGCGCCTTCTTGCGCAACGGACGGATATGCACCCGCTCCGCCCAGTGCATCACCCGGTCCGTAAACAGGAAGACATTCCGCCACGAGAACAGATGCTTCTTGTCCCAACGCAGCCGCAGGTCAGCGTTCTTACGACCGCCGACGAACAGCTCATCGATGCTCTGCTCGGGCGTCAGCTTCTTGAACGGCTTCTTCGCGTAGATGATCGACAGAGGCACCAGAATCGCCCGCGACCACGCGCTGATCTCATAGATATTGAAGTAAAACCAGTCCGGAAAAAGAATGATCTCCGGAGGAACTGCGGGCACCGCGTCGTAGTCGTACTGCCCCATCGTGCACAGGTACATCTTGGTGAAGGTATTGCACTCCACCACGCCGCCGTTGGCCAACACCCACTCGCGTGCCTTCACCATCTCCGGCTGATCCGCCGTCCAGCCCATCAGCTTCAACGCCAGATACGCCTTGATGCCGTAGTTGATATTCGAAGGCCCACCCGGATACTGGCTCCATCCGCCATCCTCATTCTGGTGGCGAAGGATCTCGTTCACGGCCCGCTGCATCTTGCCCGGATCGCCCGTCCCCAGCAGCACATGCATGAAGATGTAGTCGGCCTCGAGCATCACATCCGCTTCGAGCTCCCCACACCAATACCCATCCGGATGCTGCTGACCGAGCAGCCAGTTCTTGGCCTTCTCGATCCCCGCAGACACGTACTCCAGCCCAAGGTCCATGCGGCCAAAACGGGGCCGCGCGGGCTGCGTCGTCGCCTGCGGATTCACCGAACCTGATTCCATCTGTATCTATTCCTCTGAAGCTCTAAGCCGTGATGTCGAACGCAGCGAAACTCCTCTGCGGGAAGCGCTCTCTACACCCGAGGTGCGGAAGCGATTGCCTGCACAATCTCAGGGGGCAGACCGAAGCGCACATTCTCCGGCATCACTTCGACCTCGTTGACGTCGCCATACCCCATCCCCTGCAGGTACTCCACCACGTCCTTCACCAGAACCTCAGGAGCCGAAGCACCCGCAGTCACAGCAACGGTGTTGACTCCATCCAGCCACTCCGGATTGATGGCGTCCGCCGTATCGATCAAATAAGAGTTCGTATCCAGGTTCTTCGAAACCTCAACCAGCCGGTTTGAGTTCGAACTGTTCTTCGAACCCACCACCAACACCAGATCAGCGCCATGCGCCACATTCTTCACCGCCACCTGGCGGTTCTCGGTCGCATAGCAGATGTCCTGCGCGTGCGGCCCGTGGATATTCGGGAACTTCTTCTTCAAAGCCTCGATCATGTACTTGGCTTCATCCAGAGAAAGCGTCGTCTGCGTCAGATAAGCAACCTTCTCGGGGTCCGGAACCACCAGCGCATCGACCTCTTCGAGAGTCGAAACCACCTGCGTCACATCCGGAGCCTCACCCTGCGTGCCTTCCACTTCCTCATGATCGCGATGTCCGACCAAAACCAGAGAATACCCCTGCTTGGCGAACTTGATCGCCTCGACGTGGACCTTCGTCACCAGCGGGCAGGTCGCGTCGATCACCTTCAAACCGCGAGCCTTCGCATCCGCACGAACCGCCGGCGAAACGCCATGTGCGGAATAAATCACACGTGCGCCCTCCGGGACCTCATCCAGTTCATTGACGAAGATGGCTCCCTTCTCCGCGAGATCATTCACCACGTAGCTGTTGTGCACGATCTCCTTGCGCACATAGATCGGCGCGCCAAATGTGTCTAGCGCAATCTTCACGATATCCACGGCGCGAACCACGCCCGCGCAGAATCCGCGCGGCTTCAAAAGCAGCACACGTTTGGTCTTCGGGCTGTCGTTGATGGTGTCGAGGTCGGCGATGCTGAGGGGTGTTGGCGCGGAAGTAATCACGTTCACCAGTATACCCCGTTTGAGAGGAGAAAGTCGCTGGTTTGCACCATCAGCGGTGCAAACCAACCCACCCACAAAAACAACCGGGCCAGGCGTGGTTCATGCGCCATCCGGCGAAAGAACCCGACCCAGCCCTGTTAATCGATCGAATAACGGCTAAACCAACTCGCCGGCGCAATGCGGATGACCGCACTCACAGGCCAGCGTAGTCAGGTCTTTTGAATCTTCACACTGCTGCGAGCAGTACTTGCTGCCCTCTTTGGCCATACAGCTACAAGCCGCGTGCTTACACTTTTCAGTTGCCATCGTAGAAATCCTCCACCGTTCACCCCGTACGATGCACGTTCCTATCAAGAAGATGTGCGCCCACCCCGCTCCCAGCCCACGAATCGCAGCCGATCAACCGGACATCTACCGGCTCGTCTCCACCAGATGCCGGGCATGCAGCAGCGAAGTCTCCGTCAACTTGGCTCCACTCAGCATCCTTGCAATCTCCTCGACACGCTCGCCCTCCTCCATCCGCCGCACATCCGTATGCGTTCGACCCGCCTTCTCCGTCTTCGCAATCAGAAAATGCTGATCCGCAAATGCAGCGATCTGCGGCAGATGCGTGATGCAAAGTACCTGCTGCCCCACCGAAAGCGTCTTCAGCTTCTGCCCCACCGCCTCGGCGGCCCGGCCGCCAATCCCGATATCGATCTCATCGAACACCAGCGTCCGCGGCAGCAACGTCTTCTTGCCCTTCTTCACGCCGCTCGCCTCCTCCTCGACCGTCACCTTCAACGCCAGCATCACCCGCGACATCTCGCCGCCCGAAGCAATCTCCTCCAAAGGCTTCAGCGGCTCGCCTGCATTCGTCGCAATCAGGCACTCCACGGTATCCCAACCATGCGCCGTCCATGCGTCTGTGGCTCGATCCGCTGTAACCCGCACATGAAACTTCGTCTTCATCGCCAGGTCGTTGATCTGCGCCTCCGACCTCTTCTCAAGCCGGCTCGCCGCAGCCGTCCTCGCCGCCGTCACCGCCCCCGCCGCAGCCTCATAGCGAGCAGCATCCGCCGCCTGCCGGCCCTTCAACTCCGCCAGCAGAGCATCCCTGTTCTCCACCTCGGCCAGCTTCCCCGCGGCATCCGCCCCAAAGGCAATGACCTCTCCAAGCGTCTTGCCATACTTGCGTTTCAGCCGGTCCAGCGCCTCCAGACGATCCTCGATCTCTTCCAACCTCTCCGGCGACGCATGCACATTCTCCGCGAAGTCCCTCACCTCGGCGTCGACGTCCTCCACCCCCGCCTTCGCCGCCGCCAACTGCTGCGCCGGCCCCTCAAAACGCGCGTCGTACTTCGCCAGCTCCTCCACATGCTTCAACGCCGCCCCCAGCATCGATTCCACCGACTGCTCCGCCTCATACAGGAGTTCATGCGCGTTCATCGCCGCGCTGTACAGCTTCTCGGAGTTCGCCAGCACCCGCTTCTCCGCCTCCAATTGCAGATCTTCATCCTCAGCCGCGATCGCCGCCCCGTCGATCTCTCCCGTCTGAAAACGCCACAGATCCGCCATCCGCAGCCGGTCTTGTTCGTCCGTCTCCAACTCCTCCAGCTTTGCGGTGGTCTCCCGCCACGCCCGGAATGCCTCCCCCACCGCATCGGTCGCCACCGCTCCAAACCGATCCAGCAGGGTCCTCTGCTGCACCGCATCGAACGCCCCCAGCGTCTCTCCCTGCGAGTGGACCAGAGCCAGTTCCGGAGCCAACAGCCGGAGCACTCCCACGGTCGCCGGCTGATTATTGATAAAGACCCTGCCTTTACCCGCCGCCGTAATCTCACGCCGCAACAGGATAGTGGCTTCATCCGCGTCGGCATCCACCCCGTTGGCCTCGAGAATCGCCCTTGCCCCCGGCGTCATCTCGAACACGCAGCCCACGACAGCCTTCTCCGCCCCGTGCCGCACAAAGTCGGCAGAGGCCTTGCCCCCCAGCAGAAGCGCCAGCGCGTCGATCAGGATCGACTTTCCCGCGCCCGTCTCGCCCGTCAGCAGGTTCAGCCCGCGACCAAACGTGGCCACCGCCCGGTCGATCACCGCATAGTTCTCCGCCCGCAACTCCAGCAGCATTCGCTTCGCCTCACGTTCGCTTTTGCGAAGCATACCACGTCCCCGTCAACGCGAAGGGCCTACGCTCATCCTTGCGGCAGCGAGAGCATCAACCGCATCATCTCCGCCTGCCGCCGCGTCCCGGTCTTCGCCAGCAGACTCTTCGTATGGAACCGCGCCGTATCCACCGCCACCCCCAGCTCCGCGGCCACCTCCTTCACCTCCAACCCCTTCAGCAACAGGTCCGAAACCCGCACCTCCGTCGGCGTCAACCCGTACAAAGCCTTCAACGCCGTCCCCCGTGTCTGCCGGCCACTCTCCGAATCGCTCACAAACACCAGCGACGCCAGTTTCTTCGAGCTCCCCTCCGTCACACCCCGAAACGGCATCACCGTCACGCGCAGCGGCCCGCCCTGAGGCCGATGCAGCAGCACCGAGCCGCTTGCCTCCCCGTTCCGCCCCTGGCGCAACAGACCCGCCAGCCCGGCACTCGCGCTTAGCCTGCCACCCCGCAACGACAGAGCATCCCCCGTCTCCAACAACTCACCCGCCCTCCCGTTGGAAACCACGACACGTCCGCTCTCATCCAGCCCAAACACCGCATGCCCCAGCCGATCCAGCGCCGCCCCCAACCCGGCTACCTGTCCTCGGGCATCCTCAAGCTGCAGATGCAG
The DNA here is from genome assembly GCF_900114625.1 of Granulicella pectinivorans. Lineage (NCBI taxonomy): Bacteria > Pseudomonadati > Acidobacteriota > Terriglobia > Terriglobales > Acidobacteriaceae > Granulicella > Granulicella pectinivorans. Next base: position 3,497,418 of record NZ_FOZL01000001.1, on the reverse strand, counting down.
TTGCAAAGCCCTCTGCATATGCGGCATCAGAGCCTCGTAAACCGTATCCGCATGCACCCTTCGCCTCCCCCATCCTCCCCCTGTCACCGCGGCGTCCGAACGCACACACCGCACCGCGCCATCTCCGCCCAGCATCCCAGCCGTCACTGCGCCATCGAAGCCCGCATAGGCATGACACGCCACGGGCTTCAACCCCTTGAGCGCAAACATGCGCTCCTCCGGAATCCGCACAGAACCGCCATCCGCCGCCGCGGCGATCTTTTCCATCACCAGACTCCACAACGACGGGTCGTTCACCGTGGCATAGATCAGCTCGATCAACCCAAGCAGTTCCCTGCTTCCACCAAAAGCCAACGCCGGATCTTCAGTCATGGGACCACCTCAAGCATGCCGTTCTGCTTCATCGATTAACAACGTGCTCCCCGCAGAAAAACCTTTCGCTGCCACCCCGGAACTTCGTTTCCGCCACTCTCGCCCTTGAGTCAAACGCCAAAAGCACACCCCATGCCCCCTGCACCGATATCGAAGCAGGTAACCCAACGCGATCCCATCTTCATCCGTCCAACCCGAAGCCGCTACACTAGAGCGCAGCAGCACCTAAAAAACCGATGACGACACCCCTACTTTTCGCGCTAGCTCTTCTTCAGGAACCCGACGCCACCTCCACCGCCGTGCAGACCACCAACGGCTCGGCCATCGTGGAGATGCTGCATAACAGCGGCCCCGTCGCATTTTCGGTCCTTATCCTGCTCGCCCTCTCCAGCGTCTTCTCGTGGACCATCATGATCGCGAAGTGGCGTTCCTTCTCCGCCGCCCGCACCGGATCCACCGGTTTTCTCCGCGCCTTCCGCAAATCCGGACGTCTCTCCGAGATCGCGACCGTAGCGGAACAGTTCAAACCCAGCCCCCTCGTCGCAGTCTTCACCGAAATTCATGACGAGTACCTGCGCCAGAGCGGTGGCCGCGGCCTTCCCCGCAACCCCATCGCCCTCGATCGAGCCGCCCAGACCGCCTCGTCCGAGGCCCTCACGCTCATGGAGCGCCGGCTTACATGGCTCGCCACCATCGCCAACACCGCCACCTTCATCGGCCTCTTCGGCACCGTCTGGGGCATTATCGACGCCTTCCATGGCCTCGGCACCGCCGGAGCCGCCACCCTCCGCGCCGTCGCCCCCGGTATCTCCGAAGCCCTCATCACCACCGCCGCCGGCCTCGTCGTCGCTATCCCTGCCGTCATCGGCTACAACCAGCTCACCGCCCAGCTTCGCGACTTCGGCGCTCGCATGGACGACTTCGGCCGCGAGCTGCTCAATGCCATCGAAAATGCCGCCATGCTCAACCTCCCCGGTGACGACCCCCGTATCCTGCCCCCCGCATCCGATCCCCGCCGGAGGACCTTCTAGCCATGGCCTTCAACACCCGTGGCCGCACCCAGACCGCGCTCGCCGAGATCAACATCACCCCGCTGGTCGATGTCGTCCTCGTCTTGTTGCTCATCTTCATGCTCACCGCGCCTGTCCTGCAATCGGGAGTGGATGTGTCGATTCCTAAAACCCGCTCCGTCAATCAGCTCACCGAAGAGCGCGAGGTCGTAACCATCGACAAGGATTCGAACGTCTTCCTGCAGGACAAACCCGTCAACGTCAACGACTTGCCGAAGCTTCTTAAAGTCGGTCAGGATCCGTCCAAAAAGATCATTTATCTCAGAGCCGACCACCGCGTCCCCTTCGGAGCCTTCGCCTCTGTGATGGATGCCGTCAAGCAGGCCGGCATCACCAACATCAGCATCGTCACCCAACCGCTCAAACAATAAGCTGCAAACGTCGGAGACGCTCCGTAGCAGCACGTTTTCATTCTGAGCAAAGCGAAGAATCACCGTATTGCCTGTTGCTTGTTCTTGCTTTTGTTGTTGCCGTTGCCCCTTTGGTTGTCATCCCCGAGGGAATCTGCTTCTTCCTTTGCCGTTGCTTCTAGGTACCCCAAAGCTTCAGCCTTGGGCCCAAGGAGCCCACAAAAACAGGCTTTAGCCTGGGTATGCTCTCTCTCCCCAGCAGCAAGCCGCGAACACGAACCAACGAAAACATGGCCACGCCGACCACCAACTGGACCCGCCCGACACCTCCCGCCCCCACCGGCGGTCTCGACGTCGTGCTCTCCATCCTCCTCCATGCCGCCATCGCCGGAGCCCTCTTCGGACTCGCCCTCTTCCATCCCCACACAAAGCCCTGGGGCGATCAATCCGCCACCGCCGGCGCCATCCAGGCCACCATGACGGACTCCATCCCCCTGCCTCCAAAGCAGCCCGTCGACGAAAAGAACGTCCTGGCCTCCGACGACACCAGCCCCGCCCCCATCGTCACCAAGGAAACGACGCCTCCGCCTCCCAGCCCCAAAGACATCCCCATCGTCGTCAAGCAGCCCCCGAAACCCACCAAGCCCGTCAAGGAAGCCCCTCCGGTCCAGACGATCAAGCGCCCCGTAGCTCCGCCCCCGCCGCCCACCAAAGCCGCCACCGGCGAAACCAGCGGCATGCGTCTCGCCCAATCCACCATCCAGATGAAGAACGGCTCCGCCTCCGCCAACGTGCAGGACCGCAGCTTCGGTGCCCATTTCGCCTACTACGTAGCCGCCGTCAACCGCCGCGTCACCCAGAACTGGTTCACGCAAGAGGCAGATCCGAAGGCATCCGAAGGCAAGCATGCCGTCGTCCTCTTCGACATCGACCGCGACGGCAACCCATCGAATGTCCGCCTCGAAACCCGCAGCGGCTCCCCCACCCTCGACACCTCCGCCATCCGCGCCGTCCAGCGCGTCGACAGCTTCGGCCCCCTCCCCCAGGGCGATCACATCACCGTCGAGTTCACCTTCGACTACAAGCAGCAGTAGAGACCGAACCAAGCCATCGCCGGTCAGTTCTCGGATGGATGAGTCACGCTATCAATCACCAACATCTGCACCGGACCCTTTTGCGGATCGAGCTTCAGTCCGAGCTGCTCTTGCACCGCCTGAAAGAGCGAGGGCTCGGTGGAGTCAGCATCAGGATCAGGGTCCCACACCAGGGTCCAGTCGTAGGTACCCGCCAGTCCCGTCTTGTCGAGCACCGGGTGTTTCAGTTGAATGCCAAGAACGGTGCTCAGGTACGACACCGGCACATTGGTCCCGGTCATGCGGCCAAGATGGGAGGATTTGTCGGTGTTGAGGCCAGGTGCCTTGCTGGAACCGGCAGCCGCCTGCAACGCAGGGCCTTTCTTTGCGACCACCAGGGCATAAACATCTCCCTGTCGCGTCTCCCAATGAGCCTTCAGCCGGAAGCGATCGGCCAGCAGGCTCATCACCCGCTTCCTGAAGCCATCCTGGGAGACCTCTGTCTGGTCGCCTGTGACTGCTGAAATATCGTATGTATCGCTGTCGAGCCAGCTCGGGCCTCCAACAAATTGATAGTTCTGCAGGTCGTACGCCGTGCGAATCAGGGTTCTCAGAGAGGCATTGGTCATCGTAAGCCTCCCCCGGGTCATATCGATGCGGGCGTCCCCGCCGTTCTGGTTGCGGTGGATAGCGACAGCGTCGAATGTGGGCAGCGATTGCGCCATCAGGACTGACGACGGCGAGGCAAGCGCGAGGATGGCGGCGAAAGAGAAGGCCTTGAGAGTCATGGCATACCTCGGAGCGAAATCGAACAGGCGTGGTCCAGGGGCCATGCGCGGGCAGGCATTCCCGACTTGCTATACGGAGAGAATTCGCTGGCGGTTCCCCAGGACGGCTCACATGGAGTCTGACCGGCCTCTCCGGCGGCAGCCACCCGTACCCCCCAAGTACACCCCCCTAACATCCTTCCGTTCATCAAAGGCGTCTACCATAATTGATGATGAAGACCAATGAACGTCCCGCGCGCCTCACGCCCTCCATCAAGCGCCTAGCAGCCTTCGCGCTCGCCCTCTTCCTCAGCCCCCTCGCACAGGCCCAGGACAACTGGTTCAAAACCGAGACCAGCACCGGAGCCGGCACTGTCCGTCTCGCCGCCGCCGACTTCAAGTCCCAGGCAAACGACCAGTACAAGAAGACCTTCGACGCCGTCCTCTACGCCGATCTCGCCAACGCCGGTATCTTCGACCTCGTCTCGAAGTCCCTCATGCCCACCGCCACCCCCGGCGCGCCCAACGAGATCTCGCTCCCCCAGTGGTCCGGAGCACCCGCCAACGCCGCCATGGTGGCCTTCGGCTCCATCAACGCTCAGGGCAGCCGGCTCCTCGTCAACGGCTATCTCTTCGACACCAAGAACTCCCAGTTCCCCCAGATCCTCAGCAAGCAGTACAACGAAGACGCCACCGACGACTCCGCCCGCCAGATCGCCCACCGCTTCGCCGACGAGATCATCCTCCGCCTCGGCGGAGGCATCAACGGCATCGCCGAGACCAAGATCTACTATGTCCACGGCGGCGTAGGCGGCAAGGAAATCTGGGAGATGGACTATGACGGTGCCAACCAGCATCCCATCACCAAGCTCGGCGGCATCGCCCTCTCCCCCCGCGTCTCCCCCGACAACAGCCGCCTCGCCTTCTCGTCGCTCGACAGAAACGGCAACCAGATCCGCATGTATTCCCTACTGCTCGGCCGCATGGTGGCCTTCCCCACCTCCGGCGGCACGAACATCACGCCAGCCTGGTCACCCAGTGGCAAGGAGCTCGCCTTCTCCTCCTCCCGCTCCGGCGACCCCGAAATCTGGATCTCCGATACCAACGGCGGCTCTGCCCGCCGCCTCACCACCCGTAAAGGCCCCGACGTCTCCCCCGTCTTCAACCCCAAGACCGGCTCCCAGCTCGCCTTCATCTCCGGCGGAACCGGCGGCATCCCCCAGCTCTACATCATGGATGCCGACGGCGCCAACGTCACCCGCATGACTGACGGCGGCTACGCGACCTCCGTCTCCTGGAGCCCCGACGGACGCTTCCTCACCTTTGCCTGGAACCGCAAGTACGGCCCCGGCGCACCCGGAGGACAGGACATCTACATCATGGAAGTCTCGACCAAGCGTTGGATCCAGCTCACCCACGACGCCGGCCACAACGACTTCCCCTCCTGGTCCCCCGACGGACGCCACATCGTCTACGCCAACTCCCCCGACGGACGCATGCAGAACACCCGTATCTGGTCCATGCTCGCCGACGGAACCCTCCAGCGCCCGCTCAGTACCGCAGGCGGCGACATGCCCAACTGGAGCTGGAAATAAAGAGATTGCTCCTTTGCTCCTTCTTCCCGGGGGGACTCTCCACGATCCCGGCTTTCTCCCCAGCTAAGACAAACGTCCCATACATCAGAAACGTTTCCAAGTTCCCCATACCCGTACCATCCACAATTCGTTAGAATCGTACTTTCCGAGTAACCGGGGGCCTTCCGGTTCAGAACGCAGGAGACAGGATCCCATGAACGCTATGCATCGCAAGCTGCTTCCCTTCGCCGCCATCACACTATGCGGCCTCGTCTTCACCACCGGCTGCCACAAAAAAGACAGCGTACCTCCCCCCACCGCATACGCTCCCACCGTCGAGAGCCCGGCCCCCACAGCTACCCTGACCGCCGATCCCCTCGCCATCGAGCTCGGCCAGTCCGTCGTCCTCAACTGGCGCACCACCAACGCCACCTCGGTCAGCATCGATGGCCTCGGCCCGGTCGTTCCCAACGGCACACAAACCGTCTCCCCCGCCAACTCGACCAACTTCCACCTCGTTGCCAAGAACGATGCTGGTGCCACCGTGGAAGCCAACGTCCGCGTCACCGTTCGCACCGCCGCCCCGCCCACAGCCGTCGGCGGTGACGACAACGGCACCATGGGCTCCGACGCCATCTTCCACCAGAACGTCCAGGATGCCTTCTTCGACTACGACAGCTACGAGCTCCGTCCCGACGCCGTCGCCGCCACCGCCCACGCCGCCGCCTACATCATCGCCCACCCGGCCATCCGCGTTCTCATCGGCGGTTACTCCGACGAGCGTGGCTCCGCCGAGTACAACCTGGCCCTCGGCGAGAACCGCGCCAACGCCGCCCGCACCGCACTCGTCAACGCAGGCGTCGCTCCCAACCGTGTCCGTATCGTCAGCTACGGCAAGGAGAAGCAGTTCTGCACCGAAGAGAGCGAAAGCTGCTGGCAGCAGAACCGCCGCGCTCAGTTCTCCCTCGACCGCTAAACAAAAGGGTATGGGCGGACCAAACGTCCGCCCATACCCACAAGAAAAGTCCTTGCTCCTGCCCGTTCTGACCTATTTCCCTGCCTTTCCGTCTCTCCCCACATTCCCTTACGCAAGGCCAATCCGATGACGAAGCTCTCCTCCAGAATCCTAGCCGCCGCCCTCATCGTCCTCTCCCTCACCGCCACGCCGGCCTTCGCCGCCAGCAAGGAGATGATCCAGCTTCAGACCCAGGTGCAGCAGCTCCAGGAGGCCATCGCGCGCCTCCAGCAGTCCAATGACGAGCGTATGGGTGTCCTCAAGGATCTCGTCCAGCAGTCCGCCGACTCCGTCAACCGTCTCAGCCTCAACATGGACGCGCTCCAGAAGCAGATGCGCAACCAGCAGGACGCCCAGGGCCAGAAACTCGACCAGGTCTCCACCCAGGTTCAGGCCCTCAACGACTCCCTGGACGAGATGAAGGCCCGCATCGGCCGTCTCGACAAGGCCATGTCCGATATCTCCAATCAGCAGCAGTCCATGAGTTCCACCTTGCAGAGCATGCAGCCCGGTGGCCAGCCCGTTGCGACGCCTCCGCCCGTTGATCCCGCCCCCGCGACTGCCGCTCCCATCACCCGCCGTGGACGCGACGCCAAGCCCTCCGCCGCTGGCCCCGCAGCAGCGGTCATCCCCCTTGGCGACGATACCGCCGCAGCCGCACCCACTGCCGTAGCCGCAAGCCCCAACGCTCCCCCGGTAGGCGATATGTATAAGCTCGCCCTCGGCGACTACATGGGCGCGAAATACTCCCTCGCTTCAGCCGAGTTCGCCGACGTCATCCGCGCCTATCCCGACAGCCCCCAGGCCGGAAACTCCCACTACTATCTCGGTGAGATCGACTATCGCCAGGGCAAGTACACCGCCGCCGAGAAGGACTACGACGCCGTCATCGAGCAGTTTCCCGGCAACCCCAAGATCCCCGCCGCCCAACTCCACAAGGGACAGGCTCTCATCGTCCAGAAGCAGACCGAAGCCGGAGCCCGTGAGTTCCGCTCCCTCATCGCCCGCTATCCCAACTCCCCCGAGGCCTCCCAGGCCCGCTCCAAGCTCAACGCAATGGGCATCAAGCACTAAAGAAAAACAAAGGCCTCTGCTTCAACCTGGCGATAGCGCGACCCATCTTCGCGCGGCCTCATCGGGCGAAGGTGGGTTTCAGCCTCAAACCTTCATCCCGCCAAAATCCCTCCCCCGCACAAGCATCAACCCCATCAAAATTCAGTCACTTTTACCTCATCCCAGCGTCTAACTAATTGACTAGCTAGTACCCGGCCCTACCCGGCAAGCTGTACCCTATCTGAAGAGGTCACGACCCAAACATGGAATCACCGAATCCCTCGAAACCATCGATCTTCGAACGCACCCGCAACCATCCCCTCGCGACCAGCTTCACCCTCCTCGCGACCCTCTCGGTAGGCATCCTCGCCGGCTCCGTCCTCACCCGCAACGTCAGCGGCATGGAGCAGCAGAAGGTAGACTCCTCCGACGCCCGCCCCATCGTCATCCCCAACCCAACCACGCTCGGCAACGGCTTCTCGCAGATCGTCAAGACCGTCGGCCCCGCCGTCGTCAACATCAACACCGAGCAGATGCCCAAGCAGTCCGCCGTCAAGCCCGGACGCCGCCGCGGTGCCAGGCCCGGCACAGGCGACGACGACTCGCAGCAGGGCGACATGCAGGACTTCTTCAACAAGTTCTTCGGTGGCCAGAACCCCGGCACCGATGACGATGGTGACGGCTCCGAACGCCGCGCCTTGGGCTCCGGTTATATCGTCGATCCCCGCGGCTACATCATCACCAACAATCACGTCGTCGACAAGGCCGACAAGATCTTCGTCAAACTTGCCTCCGACCCCGAAGGTGGCCCCGGTGAACAGGGCCGTCCTGCCAAAGTCATCGGCGTCGACAAAGAAACCGACATCGCCGTCATCAAGATCGAGACCACCACCCCCCTCCCCACCGTCAAGCTCGGAAACTCGGACGGCGCGCAGGTCGGCGACTGGGTTCTCGCCATCGGATCTCCTTTTGGCCTCTCCCAGACCGTCTCCGCCGGTATCGTCTCGGCGAAGAACCGCTCCATCGACGAAGGACCCAACGCCTCCGGCGTCGCCACCAACCAGTTCCAGCGCTTCATCCAAACCGACGCCGCCATCAACCCCGGCAACTCCGGCGGTCCGCTCGTCGATATGGCTGGCAACGTCGTCGGCATGAACACTGCCATCTACACCCAGTCCATGGGCTCGCAGGGCGTCGGCTTCGCCATGCCTTCCAACACCGTGGCCTCGGTCTACAACATGCTCATCGGACCCGAGCATAAGGTCATCCGCGGCTCCATCGGCATCCAGTTCCAGGGTGCCACCGCATCCGCTGTCACCCGCATGTACGGCTTCAAGAACGGCGGCGTCATCATCTCCGTCATCACCCCCGGTGGCGGCGCGGCCAAGGCTGGCCTCCAGCCGCAGGACGTCATCGTCTCCGTCGACGGACGCGCCATCAAGGATGGTGACGATCTCGTTGCCGACATCTCCAGCCGCAAGGTCGGCTCCACCGTCAAAATCGGCTATCTCCGCGACGGCAAGCAGAACACCGCCAACGTCACCATCGGGGACCGCGCCAAGCTCGCCTCCGACTTGGCGAAGGACGACAGCGACGACTCCAACTCCACCCCGCAGGAAGTGGATGCCGGCGTCGGCAAACTCGGGATCAAGGTCTCGGCCATCCCCTCCGCCGTCGCGACCAAGCTCGGCGTCAAGGGCGGCGTTCTCGTCACCGATGTCCGCCCCGGCTCCTTCTCTGACGAGATCAGCCTCTCCAAGGGCGCTGTCATCACCGAGATCAACCGTCATCCCATCACCGACGAATCCAGCTACCGGACCGTCGTCAACGCCCTCAAGTCCAATGACGATGTCGTCTTCGTAGTGCGTTACCCCTCCAGTCCAACCCGGGGCAGCTCCTACGTCGGCGGAACTCTCCCATAATCCTGCACCATGCCTTGAACGCCGAAACCCGCCATGGAGGCGGGTTTCGGCGTTCTACCACCTCGAAGACTCTCGAGCGCAGCCAGGGATCACCCCAAACGAAAGCAGACGCGCCGAAATCCCGTTCGGATTACTTTTTCGTCCAAAAAGAGTTACTAACAAGGCAACCATTCCCCTTGCCGCGAGACAACATCCGTCGTAGTCTTGTGTCCGTACCCATACGAAGCGGCAATAGATCAAACCGCTTCGGCACGACTGAGGCACTCTCCTATGCGTCATAAGCTCCTCGTTTCAGCCCTCGTGTTCGCGTCAACGATTCCCGCCCTCGCGGCTCCCAGAGCCCGTCGCGGTCCGACTTCTCCTCACATCTTCTCCAAGCGCGCCACAAAGGCCCCGGCGAAGGCGACCTCTCAGCGCGGCATCGATCCTGAGCGCGCCACCCAGATCCAGGCCGCTCTCATCAAGCAGGGCTACATGATTGGTGAACCATCCGGCAAGTGGGATGCCAACACCGAGGCAGCCCTCGAAAAGCTTCAGGGCGACAACGGCTGGCAGACCAAGCTTGTTCCCGACTCCCGCGCCATCATCAAGCTCGGCCTCGGCCCCGGATCCAGCCCCGAAGTAGCCTCATACCCCGCCTCCTCTACCCCCGAGAAGCTCGCTCCTCTCCCCTTTTCCGGAGAAGCAGAAGCCTCCACCCCCGCCCAGCAGTAAGCGGACATCAACAGCAAAAGAAAGGCCCCCGACCAAGGGGGCCTTTGCTTTGGCCTCCAGCCGCATCGGTGCAGGAACATCCCCATCCCAGCCAACGTATAACCGTCAGCGGGGGAAGACATCTTTCCCCGTAAACCCGTGTCTTACCTCAAGAGAGGGCTTCTATGACCACGCAAGAGCAACAGATGCTTCAAGACCTCACCGACCGGATCAATAACACGCAGCTTGCCGAAAAAGACCCCGAGGCCGAGCGCTATCTTCAGGACACCCTGGGCCGTAACCCCGACGCCCTCTACATCCTCGCCCAGACCATGCTCGTCCAGGGCTACGCCCTTGAGCAGGCGCAAAAACAGCTCGCCGACCTCCGTGCTCAGGCCGCCCAGCCCAAACGCACCACCAGCTTCCTGGGCAATCTCCTCGGCCACAACGACGAGCCCGCGCCTCCTCCACCCCCACCAGCGTCCTACCAGCAGCAGCCCCAGTACCAGCCGGTCCCCAACTACCCGCCCCAGCAGGCCTACTATCCTCCCCCTCCCCAGTACGCAGCGCCCCAACCTGGGTACGGCTACGGAGCTCCTCCCCAGCAAGGCGGAGGCTTCCTCCGCTCAGCCATGACGACCGCCACCGGAGTAGCTGCGGGGGCCCTGGCCTTCGAAGGCATCGAAAGCCTCATGCACGGCTTCGGCGGAAACCACGGCGGCGGCTACGGCTTCGAGGGCGGCGGCGCTCCGCGCGAAGAGATCGTCAACAATTACTACGGCGACTCCTCTCCGCAGCACGAGCAACACTCCTCCGATCTCGGCTCCGACATCGAAGACCGCCGCAACGACTTCGCCGACACCGGCAACAACGACAATTTCGCCGACGACAACTCCAACGACTTCGGCTCTTCGGACGACTCGGGTTCTAGCGACGACTCCAGCCTCTAGCTCACCCTTCGCGCAAGATCCGGGAGCCCTGTCGGGCTCCCGGATCGCCAGTGCAGAAGTATCCATCCCAAAACCGCATGCTGGCCACAATATCCATACAAAAAACCACGTTTTAGCATCCCGAAAACGACAGGTAAAACCCGAAGAAGACCCCATCAGCCCCGAAGAAGAGCTCAAAACTCACCACAAATGCCAAAGACAATCCTTCTGGAGAACTTTCCCGGTTTGCGACCGATTTTCAACAGAGGCGTCTAATCGAAATGCGGTAGTTTAGGCATAACTTTTGCAGGACTTTCATCTGTGTCGTATTCACGGATACACTGTGAAAGAGTTGGATGCTCCGTTTTTGCCGGTTGCAGCCTGATGGTCTCCTGTAACTCGTTGCAGGAGATGGATTTGGGACCAACGGCACCGTTTCGAAGCAGGGACGATGCCGGGCTAAAAGCCTTTCGAGGCAAATAGGCTGAAGGGGGAACATGTTCGAACGCTATACAGAGAAGGCGCGCCGTGTGATCTTTTTTGCACGGTATGAAGCGAGTCAGTTTGGGTCGCCTTACATTGAAACCGAGCACCTCTTGCTCGGGCTGTTGCGGGAGGACAAAGCACTGACGAACCGCTTTCTGCGGTCTCATCAGTCTGTCGAATCAATCAGAAAGCAGATCGAAGGGCATACTACCATTCGCGAAAAGGTTTCGACCTCGGTCGACTTACCCCTTTCGAATGAGTGCAAACGCGTCCTCGCCTACGCGGCGGAGGAAGCAGAACGCCTCTCCCACAAACACATCGGGACAGAGCACTTACTGCTGGGCCTCCTGCGAGAGGAGAAATGCTTCGCGGCCGAAATTCTGCAGGAACGCGGTCTCCGCCTCCCTGCCATCCGCGAAGAACTCCAGCGCACGACCCAGGAAAAGGCTCCTGCTGCACAGGGCGGAGGCTCCAGCAAAGGCCAGCGCGGTGAGCAAAGCATGCTTGCCGAGTTCTCCCGCGATCTCACGCAAAGTGCTATGGATCAACAACTTGACCCGCTTGTCGGACGGGACCAGGAAGTTGATCGGGTCATACAGATTCTTTGCCGGCGGACGAAGAACAATCCGGTTCTGATCGGTGAGCCGGGTGTCGGGAAGACCGCGATTGTGGAAGGTCTCGCGCAGAAGATTGCCGACGGCGAAGTGCCTTCTTTTCTTGCAGATAAACGCGTACTTGCGCTCGATCTTTCGCTTATTGTGGCTGGAACGAAGTACCGCGGGCAGTTTGAAGAGCGTCTGAAAACGATCATGAAAGAGTTGATGGAAAATCAGAACTCCATTGTTTTCATCGATGAACTGCACACACTTGTAGGAGCGGGGTCGGCTGAAGGTTCTCTCGACGCCGCAAACATCCTGAAACCGGCCCTTTCGCGCGGCGAAATTCAGTGCATTGGTGCGACCACTCCGGCCGAGTACCGCAAATCGATCGAAAAAGACCGGTCGCTCGAACGCCGCTTCCAGGCCGTCAAGGTCCCACCACCGAATGAAGAAGATGCCGTCAAGATCATCATGGGCATCAAGGACAAGTACGAGAAGTTTCATGCGGTGAGCTATACCGATGAAGCGATCAACTTCTCCGTCTCTCACTCCTCGCGCTACATTCCCGACCGTTTCCTGCCGGACAAGGCCATCGATCTGATCGACGAGGCGGGAGCCCGCGTCAAACTGCGCCAGACCTCCCTGCCCGACGAACTGACCGAGGTGCAGAAGCGCATCAAGTTCATCGTCCATCGCATGGAGAACGCCATCGCGAACCATGAGTTCGAGAAGGCGCGTTTCTACTCCGATGAGGAGCGCAAAGAGCGGGAAAACCTGCGCTCCCTGCGTGAAAAGTACCATCTGGACGACTCGTCCGCCGGCATCGTCACCAAAGAAGACATCGAAGACGTGGTCAGCCGCTGGACCGGCGTGCCCATTACTTCGATCAAGGAAGAGGAAACACAGAAGCTCATGCGCGTGGAGGAGGAGCTTCACAAGCGCGTGATCTCGCAAGATAAGGCGATCTCGGCACTTTCCCGCGCCATCCGCAGGTCGCGGGCCGGTCTCAAGAACCCTGCTCGGCCGATTGGAAGCTTTCTGTTCCTTGGACCGACAGGTGTCGGTAAGACCGAGATGGCACGTACGCTCGCGCAATTCCTGTTCGGCTCCGAGAAGTCGATGATTCGATTCGACATGTCGGAGTTCATGGAAAAGCACTCGGTCTCGAAGCTGATCGGTTCGCCTCCGGGCTACGTCGGTTACGAGGAGGGCGGCCAGCTTACGGAACGCGTGAAGCGGAATCCTTACTCGGTCGTGCTGCTGGACGAGGTGGAGAAGGCGCATCCGGATGTGTTCAACCTTTTGCTGCAAGTCTTTGAAGATGGGCAGCTTACGGATGGGTTGGGCAATACGGTCGACTTCAAGAATACGATCATCGTGATGACCTCCAACATCGGGGCGAAGCACCTGATGAAGAAGGAAGGGTTCGGCTTCCAGTCGGACAAGAACGAGATCGTGATGGAGAAGATGCAGGAGATGGTGATGAGCGAGGTCAAGCGGACCTTCAATCCCGAATTCCTGAATCGACTCGATGAAGTGATCGTGTTTACGTCGCTTTCCGACTCGGATCTCATGCAGATTCTTGAACTTCTGGTTCAGGGGCTGAATACGCATCTGGTTCACAAGGCGATCACGATCTCGGTGACGGACGAGGCCAAGCGCTGGATTCTGACCAAGACCGTGGCGGACCGGTCGTACGGGGCTCGTCCTCTTCGTCGCGCGTTGCAGCGCTACATCGAGGATCCTCTTTCGGAGGCCCTGATCTCCGGTCACCTGGTGCAAAGGCCTGCGTTCTTAGAGGTTTACACCGACAACAACCAGCTCTTCTACCGTCCGATCTCCGCCGATGGCGAAGAGAAGATGGCTGGTCTGGCGCTTACGACGGTCTAACTGGTCAAACCACTTTCCGATGTTCTACACTCGGTGCCTCAGCCTTCTATCGGCTGGGGCATCGCTGTTTTGGGCTACTTCCATAAGTGGCTGGAAGATGAAGAAAATAAAACCTTTAACCGTTCCGGAAAAAGTAACGGATATGCTTACGTATTTGACGACTGTATCTTGTTGATTTGCAACGATCTTCGGTTTTTGTGGTGAATTGTGGTCAGTTTTAGGGTTTGTTTCGGGTTTTATAGGGTTTTCTTCGGGGTTTACCTGCTGTTTTCGGGACGGTAAAACGTGGTTTTTTGCGTGGATATTCTGGCCAGTTTTGTAGTCTTGGAGGTTCGATGAATCGTCGTGAGTTTTCGCTGATGGTGTCCGCCGCTTCCCTGCTCGGGGTTTCGGCCGAGGGGCAGAGTTCGGGTGCGGGGCAACTGGTGTCGGGGGTGTATCCGGCGGGCAAGGAGCACAAGGCTGGGGAGGGACGGGTGTCGCAGCCTTTTCTGACCGGGATGCTGCAGCCCACGCTTCGGCTGGAGGCGCATGAGACGGTGATCGAGCCGGGGGCTCCGCCGGAGGAGACGCGGAATCATCTGCATAACGAGATCTGGCTGATGAAGGCCGGAACCGTGGAGCTGATGGCGGATGGGGTGAAGCACGTGATGAAGGCCGGGGACCTGGGGCTGGTGGTCGCTGGGGGGATGCACTATGTAAAGAATATTGGGACGGACCGGGCTAGCTACTTTGTGTTGGCGGTGGGACCGCCGGAGTAGAGACTGGCGGTTCCCCGTTTGCTGAGCTGGCCGCTGAGGACGGCTGAGAACGACATCGTTCGTTTTATGCATGGCATTGGCGCCAACGCTAAGCGAGGAAAGGAGCCACTGCGGACCGGGCAGTTCAAACTCATTTTGGATTTGGCTTACTGGAGGGGGTGCCGCGAAGCGAGCAAAATGCGGGGGCGCTGCGCTCAAAATGACGGGTGTTTTGAGGGGCTTTGCGTCGCCGGGGCAAGAGCAACGGAAGCAGCAGATTCCTTTCGGGAATGACAACCAACGAGTGAAGGGCAAGAGCAGATCCTCTTCCTGGATGACAACCCAGGGGCGACGGCGGGGATGAGGCAAAGGCAGCGTTCGGGCTCGCGGCAGGGCGTGGGGATTCCTTGTATTCTGGTAGACGGCTATGACATACCAGACGAATAATCTCAGGATCAAATCAAGCAGGATTGTGCTTCCTCCCATTTTTCTGGAGGAGGAGATGCCGGTGACGGATAATGCCTCGCGGACGGTGTTTGGGGCGCGGGGGCAGGTGGTCGACGTCCTGAATGGAGTGGACGACCGGCTGGTGGTGGTGGTGGGGCCTTGCTCGATTCATGACCCGGTGGCGGCCAGGGAGTATGCGGGGATGCTGCGGGAGGCGATCGGAGAGCTGAAGGACGACCTGGTGATCGTGATGCGGGTCTACTTTGAGAAGCCCCGGACGACGGTGGGGTGGAAGGGATTGATCAACGACCCTTACTTCGATGAGTCGTTCAAGATCAGCGATGGGTTGCGGATCGCGCGGCGGCTGCTGCTGGATCTGGCGGAGATGGGGGTGCCGGCGGGGACGGAGTTTCTGGATATGATTTCGCCGCAGTATATGTCGGACCTGGTGAGCTGGGGGGCGATTGGGGCGAGGACGACGGAGAGCCAGGTGCATCGGGAGCTGACGTCGGGGTTGTCGTGCCCGGTGGGTTTCAAGAATGGCACGTCGGGCAATGTGCAGATTGCGATCGACGCGATTCTTTCGGCGGGGCATCCGCATACGTTTCTGGGGACTTCGGAGACGGGGCAGGCTTCGATCATGCTGACGGCCGGGAACCCGGATTGCCATGTGATCCTACGGGGCGGGCGAGGTGTGACGAACTACGATGCGGCGTCGGTGGAGAAGACGGCAGAGCAGATGGTGAAGGCGGGTGCGCAGGCTCGGATCATGGTGGACTGCAGCCATGCCAATAGCGGGAAGGACTACAGGAAGCAGGGGGCGGTCTGCAGGGCCGTGGCGGAGCAGGTCGCGGGGGGCGAGCGGCGGATTATGGGCGTGATGATCGAGAGCAACCTGGTGGCGGGGGCACAGTGTCTGGTGGATGGGAAGGCCCTGGTGTATGGGCAGAGTATTACGGACGCCTGCATCGACTGGGGTGAGACGATCGGCCTGCTGCGGGAGCTGGCAGGGGCGGTGAAGGCTCGGCGGGCTTCGTGACGGCGCTACCCCACCCTCTTGCGGGTGGGGTAGCTCTCGGGAGAGAGTGAGCTAGTTGCGGCGGCCCAGGGTGGGGCGGTCGTCGCCGTTGGTGGTGGTGCCTCCGTTATTGGAGCCGGGGTCGGCGCTGGCGCGGCGAAGCGTGGGCTTGTTGGCGTCGCCGGGCTTGTTCAGCTTGCGCTTGTTTTCCAGGCGCAGGAGGCGCGCCTTGACGTCGTCGAACTCACTGGTGGTGACGATGTAGTCAGGCTTCGCCGGCATGATGGTGGCGATCTCTTCTTCCGAGCGCTGGATGCGGTCGGGCGTCTGGGGGTGGTCGGAGAAGAGCTTGGCGACGGCGCCTGGTTTGTGCTTCTCGAGAGCGTCGATCTTTTCGAAGAAGGTGATGAAGGACTGGGGGTCGTAGCCGGCCTTGTACATGTACTGGAGGCCGAGGAAGTCGGCCTCGGACTCATCCATGCGGGAGAACTTGAGGAAGCCGATGGGGATGGCGAGCTGGGTGGCCTCGTAGATGCCGTAACCGGTCCAGGAGCCCTGCGTGAAGATGATGAGGGGGATGGAGGCGATCTGGGCCATGTTCATCTTGGTCATCTGGCGGGCGGCGTGGTGGGCGACGACGTGGGAGATCTCGTGGGCCATGACGCCGGCGAGCTCGGACTCTTCGTCGGCGGCGAGGATGAGGCCGGAGTTGACGTAGAAGAAGCCGCCCGGGAGGGCGAAAGCGTTGATCTCGTCGGAGTCAATGACCTTGATGGTGAAGGGGACCTTGGCGTCGGAGTTCTTGACGATGTTCTGGCCGACGCGGTTGACGTATTCGACGATGACGGGGTCGGTGACGAGGTGGGCGGACTTTTCGACTTCCATGGAGTACTGCTTGCCGGCGCGGATCTCCCAGTCGGTGGAGTACCAGTTGCCGATGCCGCGACCGCCGATGTTGCGGGTGCCGATGGCGTTGACGTCGTCTTCCGAGCCGGGCTTGATATTGGTCTTGAGCTCTTCGCCGGGGGATGGGATGGAGTCACCCTTGGCGGCTACCTTGTCCTTGGCCGCCTGGAGCTCTTCGGCGGTGGGGCCCTTCTTGTCGTCGGTGGGGGTGGGCTTCGAACCGCCTGGGGTCTTCTGGGAGCCGCCGTTGGTGGTCGAGCCAGGGCCGTTCTGGCCCGTGGTCTGGCCGGGGTTTTGACCGCCGTTGATCTGGGCGTGAGCGCCGAGGGAGACCAAGAGGAGGGCAGCCAGGGTGAGATGGGCGACTGTACGCATGAGGGTTCTCCTGTGGAGCGGGCGACGGACGCAACTCCACGTTATCTTGGACGCTGCTTTTTAGCAAAAGTCGCACACGCCAGGGCCTAGGGCTGCACGCGGGTTACCAGGTGTTGTAAGGGCTGCCGTCGGAGGAGGGCTGCTGGGCTCCGCTGTGTACGTCGCAGATGCCGGGGTCGGTCTGATCGACGGAGGAGACGGCGTCGCACTGGGCGGTGACCCAGGAGTCGGTGCGTTGCGTGATGGGGTCCTTGGGCATGGAGCGGATGTAGCCGGCGGTGACGACGTCATCCAGGGTGGTGGGGCCCTTCTGCTTGTCGACGGTGTAGGAGTCGATGGAGACGCGGAGAGTGTGGAGATCCTCCTTGAGGACGGCCTCGCGTGCGGCGCGGACGTTGGCGACGTAGGCGGGGACGGCGATCGCGGCGAGGAGGGAGATGATCGTCATGACGATGAGGAGCTCGAGGAGGGTGAATCCTGAGTCGGGCGCGCATCGATTTGGTTTATTTTTCTCTACCATGTCTTGTATTTCGTTCCGTCGATTGCGGTTTGGTCGCTCTTGGAGTGTACGTCGAAGACGTTCGAACTGGAGCCGGAGTCTGAGTCGGGGTCGTCCTGATTGGCGACGACGCCCCAGTCGGCCTGACCGGTCATGGGGTCGATGGGGATTTGACGAAGGAAACGGACCTTTGTCGTGCCGGCGGTGACACCGTCGACGAGGGTTTGCAAGTCGGGCGGGTAGCCCTGAGAGTCGACCTTGACCTGGAAGGCGTTCTTGTCAGCGGCGTCTTTGTAGGCGTCGATGGCGGCTCGCATCTCCCAGAGGTCGCGACGAAGGACTTTCTCCTTGTTGCGCTTGATCTGGAAGCGGGCGACCGGGATGGCGGCGGAGGCGAGGACGCCGAGGATGGTGATGACGATGATGAGTTCGATGAGGGTGACGCCGGATTCGGGGATCAGGGGTGCTGCTTGTTTATGGTTCAGGGCTCTTGGCTGATGGCGGTTCGCCATGCGTTTTGGGCCTCGGGATTTGGATGGGCTTACCATGTGTTGTACTTTGTGCCGGCTATCGAGGTTTTGTCGCTCTTGGAGTGGACGTCGAAGACGCTTTCCCCGCCGCCGGAGTCGGAGCCGGGATCGTCTTCCATGGAGCGAACGGTCCAGTCGGCCTGACCGGTCATGGGGTCTTTGGGGATCTTACGGAGGAACTGGACGTGCTCGGTTTTTCCGCCGGTGCCGGAGGTGCAGTCCACGCCGTCGACGAGGGTCTGGAGGTCGGGCGGGTAGTTGAAGGAGTTGAGCTTGGTGGTGAAGGCTCCGAGCTCCGCGGCGTGCTTGTACTGATCGATGGCATCGCGCATGGTCTGGAGATCGGTGCGAAGCTCGGTCTCCTGCGCGGTCTTGATGCGGTACTTCGCGATGGGCGCGGCGGTGCCGGCGAGGATGGCGATGATGGCGGCGACGACGATGAGTTCAACGAGGGTGAGGCCGGAGTCAGGGTGAAGCGAGATGTCCGGTGGCTGACGAAATACCCGGATACGCGTATCGCGAGGAGAGGAGGGCGTACCCCAGGGGCTCAAGCTGGACTCTTCAGGTCCCTGTGAGACCCAAGGCTGAAGCCCCGGGGTACCAAGAAGCCGAGACAAAAGCCCCCCGCGATTCGACTGGTAAGGCTTCGGTGCAGAGCCCTGGCCTGCGGAGCGCTGGGCGCTGGGCCCTCTGCCCTGCTTCCTCACTTCACATGCACCACGGCCTGACTTCCGATGGCGGGCAGGCTTGCCTGGGAGCTGTTGCGAGCCCCTACCTTGACGAGGGCGAGGTTGCTGTCGCCGATGGCGATGGCCTTGAAGGTAAGGACGCAGAGGCCACCCTGACCGTCGACTCCCTTGCTGTTGGGGGGACGCGAGGTAGAGACCGTGACGAGACCGTTGCCTTCGTCGCGGTGGACGATGGCGACGGCCTGACCGCCGCGGGCGAGGAGTTCGCCGGAGTCCACGTTGACGAGCTGGAGGATCCTGGGGTCGAACTGGAGCTGGAGCGGTGCGGCGTAGAGGTCGTGCGCGTTGGTCGCGGTGATGTTGACCTGGAAGGTGTTGCCTACGGTCTGCTGGGCTGCGCTGGGCACGACGGCAAAGGTCACGGGACCGGAGACGGCGGCGGTTGCGGCCTCCGCGGCGGGAGAGGTTCCGGGAGCAGGCGGGGTTCGCGGAGCTGCGGCCTCAGCCAACTGGCGGGCCATGGTGGAGGCGGCCTGCGCGGCGGTGGTGGGGTCGCTGGTGGATGGCTTGCGCTGCGAGAGGAGGTTGTAGGCGGCGTCGGCTCCGGCCTGACCGGGGGTTTCGATGGAGACAGGTTTCTGACGGAGCTCGTAGCTCTGATCGGTGCCGGTGTCGATGGCGGCGGTGTTGAGGCGGGTGAGGACGGACTCGCGGACGATGTGCGGGATGAGGAGGAAGACGACCTCGTCCTGCTGCTTTTCAGTGTTCTTGGAGCCGAAGATGTACTTGAGGATCGGAATCTCGGCGAGACCGGGGGTGCCGGAGACGGTGGCGTTGTCCTGCTTGGTGAGGATGCCGGCGAGGATGGAGGGCTCACCCTCCTTGAGCTGGATGACCTGCTCGATGGAGCGCTGGGAGATGATGGGCTCAGTCACGTTGGAGATGGTGACGTCGGAGGTGTGGGAGGAGACCTCGATCTTGAGCTTCAGAGTGATCTCACGGTCGTAGTGAACCGTGGGGGTCATGGCGATGTTGACGCCGATGTCGAGGTAGGTGAACTGGGTCTGGACGCCGAGCGAGACGGTTCCGGTGGAGACGCCGGAGGAGTAGCTGCCGGTCGCGATGGGGATACGCGAACCGATCTTAAGGGTGGCAACCTGGCCGTCGGTGGCGCGGACGCGTGGGTTCTGGAGGATGCGCGTGTCGGCGTCGGAGAGGAGGGCGTTGAGGGTGCCGGCGCCGATGGAGACGGCGAAGTTGTTCGCGTTGATGTTGGCCAGGGTGTTGAGGGTGAAGTTCGAGGTGGTGCTGGAACTGGAACTTGAGCTGGAGCTCGAACTGGAGCTGGACGACGTCGAGGCCTGGGGGGTGATGCTAATGGACTGCGGGAGGGAGATGCCGAGGTTGCGGGTCTTGTCGCGGTTGACCTCGAGGATGGCGACGTCGACGACGACTTCGGGACGGGCGCGGTCGAGATCGTTGATGATCTTCTGGGCGATGAGAAGCTGGTCGGGCGTGGCGCGGAGGATGATGGCGTTCTGCGAGGCCACTGAGTAGATCTTGATGTTCTGCGTGAGCATGTTGCGCACGGTGGTCAGGATCTCGTTGAGGTCGTTGGCCTGTCCGATGTTGGTGAGGTAGAAGGTCTGGACGGCCTGCTCATCGAGGTCGCGGTGCTTCTGGATGTTGTTCTGTGCGACGAAGATGGTGTTTGAGGTGACTGGCTTGTAGAAGGTTCCGGCGATGGTGCCTACGATGCGGAGCGCGTCGGCGAGCGAGACGCTCTGGAGGTCGACGGGGATGCGCTTGGACTGGTAGTCGGGATCGAAGAGGACGTTGAGTCCGGCGGCTTTGCCGATGGCCTGGTAGATGAATTTGGTGTCTTCGACTGCTTTGATGGTGATGGGGTCGTTGGAGACGGGCTGGAGCTTGAGGGGAGCGTCCAGATTATCGATGGCGCGGAGGGTCTCGGCCTGGTAGGGGGTCTGCTCGAGGGAGTTGGCACCGGGTACGGGGGGAGCGTTGGGCGGCGGGGGAAGATTGTTGGGGTGCAGGATGATGTTGATCTCCTGCTGCGCGGTGGTGTTGCCCGGATCGATGGTGAGGGCGCGCTGAAACTCGGCGAGCGAGGCCTGGATATCGCCGGACTGCTTGAGAACGCGGCCGCGATCGACGTGGGAGGCGGCGGCGAGGAAGCGCAGTCGCTCGGAGCGGGTCTTGTAACGGATGTCCTTGGGGGCCTTGAGGTGGGCCTGGCGGTAGCCTTCGTAGGCGGCATCCCAATCTTCGTGGGCCTCCGCGGTTTCGGCGCGCTTGTTCCAGGCGCTGGCGGACTGTGCGTTCGCATGCGAGACGGTCAGGGCGAGCAGGACCGGCAGAAGGGCGAGGAGTACGGTGCGGCGGAATGATGTGGAGAGAAGGACTCGGCGACCCATGCTTTGTTTGTTTGCTTCCTTTTGAGCTGCACCCTGCGTTGCGTTTTTTTGCCCGGAACTGTCGTTCCCTGCCCGATGATTTGGTGTTTTAGGCGGGGTCTCCGGCTCGGGTGAGTATAGCATTCGGGTGAGCGGCGCCTCTTGACTCAAGTGCATGGTTTGGCTGGTCTCGCGTGTTAAGATGGACGTTTGGGGTCACAGTTGGTGTGCGGATTCCCAATTTGGTGCCGATGCCGGGTGCCGAGGTAGAAAAGAGTCCCTCGGCGTGGCTGAGGCCGTGCCGTAGAGCAAGACAACAGGAATGAATCGTTATGCCACGTTCTCTTTCCAATCCGACCGTAGCCCACCAGCCCAAGGCTGTGGTGAAGGAGAAGGACCGCGACCCGGTGGCGGCGGGTAAGCGGGATGCCGCGTTCAACCGTTCGGCCAGTTTCAACTACTTTCTGACCGACAAGTTCGAGGCGGGAATCTCGCTGCGCGGGACTGAGGTGAAGTCCATTCGGGAGGGCAAGGCCAACCTGAAGGACGCGTATGGGCTGCTGAAGGACGGCGAGTGCTTTTTGCTGAATGCACACATTGGACCGTTCTCCCATGGCAATGCGATGAACCACGATTCCCTGCGTACGAGGAAGCTTTTGTTGCATAAGCAGGAGGTTCGCAAGCTCGAAGGTATGACGAAGCAGAAGGGATTTACGCTCATCCCGGTGCGACTTTATTTCCGGAACGGGCGGGTGAAATGCGAGATCGCGCTGGCCAAGGGTAAGCAGGAATGGGACAAGCGCGCGACCGAGCGGAAGCGTGAGGCGGATAGCGAGGCCAAGGCTGCGGTGGCGCGGAGCCAAAGACAGTAAACGGCTTGCCGCCGTACCTAAGCTGTGTACCGGTCGTGATGGAAGAAGTCTATGCGGGCCTTCCTTCGGCCGGCAGTGTCTTCTCGGTTACGATGGTTGTCATGAATACCAAAGTTCTCTTTCAGGATGCGGCGGCTGTGCAGACTCCTCTGCTGGCTGTTTTTGCGGTGGATGTGGCGGTGGGGAAAGACGCCGATCCGATGCTGGCGCTTTTGACGACTTCGGATGCGATCTCGGAGGCTGCGGCGTCGGTGTTGAACTCGGGTGAGTTCAAGGGAGGGCTGTGCGAGACGCTGCTTCTGCACGCTCCGGTTGGGGTGAAGGCCGAGAGGCTGCTGGTGGTGGGACTGGGCAAGGTGGGCAAGCTCTCCATTCATCAGATCCGGAAGGGTGCCGGGACCGCGGTGCGGTTCTGCAAGCCGCGTGGTCTGCGCGATCTTACGATTGCGTTTCCGGAGGACCATGCGCTTTCAGATGAACATCTGGAGGCTCTGCCGTGCGACCTGACGACGCGGGCGATGGTCGAGGGCGCGGAGCTGGCGGAGCTGGACTGGGACACGTACAAGAGCGACCGAAAGGACAAGTCGGTGGCGAGCTGCACGATCGTATCCAAGGACGTGGAGAAGACGACGAAGGCCGAGATTCAGAAGGGTCTGGACGATGGGCTGGTGATTGCGGCGGCGCAGAACTTTACGCGCGGGCTGGTGAACGAGCCGGGCAATGTGCTGACTCCTACGGAGCTGGGCAAGCGGGCCGCGGCGATGTGCGCGGAGTCCGGGTTGACGTGCGAGGTTTTTTCGACGGAGAAGCTGCATGAGCTGGGGATGGGGGCTTTCTGGGCGGTGTCGCAGGGATCGCCGGAACCTCCGGCGCTGATTGTGATGACGTATGAGCCTGCTTCAGGACATGTGGATGGGGCTCCGGTGCTTGGGCTGGTGGGCAAGGGCATCACGTTCGATACGGGCGGCATCTCGATCAAGCCGGCGGATGGCATGGAGAAGATGAAGTACGACATGGCCGGGGCGGGCGCGATGATTGGCGCGATGAAGGCGATTGCCGGGCTGAAGCCGAAGGTGAAGGTGATTTCGGTGATTTGTTCGGCGGAGAATATGCCGGATGGAAAGGCCTTCAAGCCGGGCGATGTGGTGACGGCAATGTCGGGGAAGACGATTGAGATTGTGAATACCGATGCCGAAGGGCGGCTGGTGCTGGCCGATGGGCTGCACTATGCGAAGACGCTGGGGTGCACGCATCTGATCAATGCGGCTACGCTGACGGGCGCGGTGGCGGTGGCGCTGGGCAAGCTGAATGTCGGGCTGTTCTCGAACTCGGACGATGCGACCGAGTTGTTTATGGCGGGGCTTAAGGCGAGCGGCGAGAAGTACTGGCGGCTTCCCTGCACCGACGACTACAAGGATCAGATTAAGAGTGCGATCGCGGACATTCAAAATACAGGGATTACGCGCTATGGCGGGTCGATTACAGCGGCGATGTTTTTGAAGGAGTTTGTGGGAGATACGCCGTGGATTCACCTTGATATTGCGGCATGCGCGTGGCTGGATGAGGTGCAGCCGTGGATTGCGAAGGGGCCCAGCGGAATTGGGGTACGGTCCCTGGTGGAGTGGGTGAAGGGGTATGCTTCGTAGTTTCGTTTTGTTGATGCTGGGCCTGACGGCTGCATGCGGTGCGCAGGGGGCGGAGGTGACTCCGGAGCTTGCGCATCGCATGGAGTCGATGCTCCGGGAGAAGGTGCGGTTCTCGCCGGGGACTTCGATCCAGTTTGGGACGCGGAAGGCAAGTGAGATTCCGGGGTACGACGCGGTTGAGGTGAAATACGCGTCGCTGGATGGCGGAGCGGGGACGATTGCGCTGCTGGTGTCGAAGGATGGCACGAAGATGGCGCAGTTTACGAGCTATGACATTCACGCGGATCCGAAGGTGGCGTTTCCGCTGGGGGACAGGCCGGCGCGGGGTGGGCCGGTGGGTGCTCCGGTGGAGATTGTGAACTATGACGATCTGGAATGCCCATTTTGCGCGCGGCTGCATGCTTCGATCTTTCCGGCGCTGATCGATCGTTACAAGGACCAGGTGCGGGTGGTTTACCGGAGCTTTCCGAGCGATGGGCATCCGTGGGCGATGCGGGCGGCGATCGATACGGATTGCGTGGCGGCGGAGAGCGCTCCGGCGTTCTGGGCTGCGGTGGACACGATGCATGCTCGGGCGGCGGAGTATGGGGGGCCGGAGAGGCAGTTGAAGGTCGCGGAGAAGCAGATCGACGACGAGACGCGGGGCGTGGGGCGGGTGTTTGGGGTGGAGCCGAAGAGGCTCGAGACTTGCATCGCGGCGCAGGACCCGAAGGCCGAAAGGGAGAGTCTGGCGAAGGGTGCAGCGCTGGGTGTAGGGTCTACGCCTACGTTGTTTATCAATGGGCTGAGGATTGAAGGGGCGGTGCCGCTGGAGTTTTTGTTTGGGGTGATCGATGAGGCGCTGGTGGCGGCTGGACAGGTGCCGCCGGCGAAGTATGTGGCTCCTGCGGCGAAGTGATGGACACTAGCCTCTGATTCGCAGCAATCTCATGTCGTACAGTCTTGTGGACGCGTTTGCGATCTGCATCTTCCGGGCATCAGGGTGGAGAGGATTCAGAAGATAGTTCCAGCACTCCGGGACGATTGCGGAAGGAACACGAGCCAACGCAGTCTCCGCTGATGCGAGCCAGGTATCGCCGATCGCTCTTGTGAGGATTTTCTGCGTCTCCCAGCCTTGGCTTTCCGGCACGAGGTTGGAGATCGCGAGGCCTGCTGGCATGGTGACTCGCAACAAGGTGTACTGATCGGGAATTTCATCTCGCTCGATAGGTAAATGGACCAGAATCTCTAGCAGAGCCCCTGCGGACGACTCCGCCAAATACACGACTGGCTGACCGATCGTATTCCAGCGTCCGTCGGAGTAGATTCCGCCCTCTCCGTTAAGATTTTGATGGACGCTGATTCGCCAGAGATCCATCGCTTTCGTCAGCTCACGCACAGGGGGGGCTCCAGAAAATCTAGGCGAACATTCCATCGGCGATCTGCCAGAGCATACCTTCCACCAGGCGACCGCCGATGTCGGTTCGCACCATGACCAAAGGGGAGCGTCCGTCAAAACGATCTTTCGGTCGAGACAGCCAACGAAGGGCTTTGTCCTGATCGCCAAAGACGCGTACAGCATGGTCATACACGCGCATGAGCCGAGCTAGTTTGTCGGACTCTTCGAGGGAAAGATTCTGCTGCCGGGCACGCCGATGCTTCAACGTTCGCGCAGGAATTACCACTTCATACACCGACTTGAGGTCCAAACCGGACACCGAGGCGAAGCGAGTAAGCGCGTCGAGGGGTAGTCCGGTTTCTACTGCGTCCAGGTCGATATGAAATGCCGCTGTTGTCGAAGCTGCGGGTCCTTCCACCAGAGTCGCCATGAGCCATTATGCCACAGGATGAGCGGCATAATGTCTACATGATGGGTGGGGCTTCGATGCCGAGGTAGCCGAGGGCGCGGATGAGTTCGCGGTGGGCGGCGGCGGCGGTGGCCAGCAGGAGAGCACGGCGGGTTTCGTCGGTCTCGTTGAGGATGTGGTGGCGGTGGTAGAAGTTGTTGAACTGCTGGGCCAGGGTGAAGGCGTATTTTGCGAGGACTGCGGGTTCGGCGGACTGGATGGTCTGGTCGAGGACGGCGGTGAGGCGGGAGGCGGCGAGCCAGGTCTCCCAGAGGCTGGTTCCCTCTTCGCTGGTCAGGATTTCGGGGAGACCGGCGAGGGCGGGGACGGCAGCCAGCGCCGCTTCCGGTGTGGTGTTGGACTTGCGGAAGATGTTGGCGGCGCGGACGATGGCGTACTGGATGTAGGGGCCGGTTTCGCCCTCGAAGGAGAGTGCGTCCTGGAAGTCGAAGGCGATGATGGTGTTGCGGGTAAAGCGGAGCATGAAGAAGCGGAGGGCGCCGACGGCGATCTGTTTGGCGATCGTGAGACGGTCGGCTTCGGGGATCTCGGGATTGCGGGTGTCGACCTGCGACTTGGCGGCTTCGATGAGCTTGTCGATGAGGTCGTCGGCCTTGACGCCGAGCCCCTTGCGGCCGCTGACTTCGACGAAGGGCTTGGCGAGGTCTTCTTCGGGAACGACATAGCCGAGGTCGACGGCGGTGCGGGTGGTCATCGCTACCATCGCGTAGCTGAAATGGGTGTATCGGCTGGCGGCGTCGGTGAAGCCCATGGCGCGGAGGGCTTCCTGGACCTGGGTCTGGGGGTCGTTCTGGCGGGCGTCGATGACGTTGTAGATGGCGTCGGCCTTGCCGAAGGTGGGAGCGGCTGGGTCGCTTGGGCCGGAGGTTGAGATCCAGCAGGGGTGATCGGGATAGTTGAAGAAGGGGATGTATCCGAAGTCCTTGCCGGGGAGAAGGCCGAACTTCCAGAGGTGGTAGGCGATGTCCTTGCCGACGTAGGTGACGGTGCCGTTGGAGCGGACGATGACCTTGGCGTCTTCGTCCGTGGTGCCCTCTTCGAGGGCCTCGGCGCCGGCGCGACGCATGACGAGGCACCCCTTGTTCTTGCCCTGGGTCTCTTCGTAGAGGACGCCCTTGTCGAGCATGAGCTTTTTGGCTGCGTCCCAGAAGTGGAGGGAGAGGATCTCGGACTCGCGGGGGAGAAAGTCGTACTCGATGCCGAGGCGGAGCATGGTTTCGAGGTGGCGGCGGAGGACTTCGGTGGAGACTAACTCGGCGATGGTCGCGGTTTCACCTTCGCCATGCTCGAGGGCGTGGAGGGTATCGAGGCGGATCTGCTTGCGGGCCTGGAGTTCCGCGGCGGATTCGCCGGGCTCGGTGTACCACTGGCTGACGCGGGCGTAGAGGTCCCAGCAGTAGAAGTCGATGCGGGTGTTGGTTTCGAGGAGCTCGGTGAGGAGTTCGCGGACGCTGTCGAGGTTCTTCTTTTCGAGGTGGACGAGGCCTACGACGACATCGGCCACCTGAACGCCGGTGTTGTCGATGTAGTTCTGGACGCCGACCTGGAAGCCGGACTTGTAGGCGTCGGGGCGGAGGAGGCGGGCGAAGGTATCGCCGAGGATGGCGTTGCGAAGGTGGCCGATGTGCGCGGCCTTGTTGGGGTTGATGCTGGTGTGCTCGATGAGGCGGAAGCCGGGGCCGCCGAGGTCGGCGTGCTCGCCGGCGGCGATACGGAGGACGGTGGCGGCGCGGTCGAGCTTGATGTTGAGGTAGCCGGCTCCGGCTACTTCCACGGCAGCTACTCCGTTGGGGAGGGTGCGGTTGAGTTCAGCGGCTAACTCCGTGGCGATGGCGCGGGGGGCTTTGCGGAGGCGCTTGGCGAGCTCGAAGGCCACGGGGAGGGCCAGTTCGCCGAGGGCGATGTTGGGGGGCTGCTCTACCGCCAGATGCGGGAGCGTGACTTCGTACTTGTCGAGGAGTATCTGCTGGATGCGGGACTGGAGGGAGAGCTGGATTGTACGGTACATAGTGTCTGATTCACCCGTTCTTTGGGTTAAGGGTAACAGTTCTCGAGGGAGGGTTCTGAGGCGGAAGCCCACCTTCGTCGCGATGAGACTGCGCCGAAGGTGGGGCACATTACGTGGCGCGGAGGATTTCCGGGCGGCACACCCACATCTCAGAATCGAGATGTGGGGCACCCGACTTTGTGGGCCGCCGGCTAAAGCTCGTTGGGGAGGGTTTCGATCTCCTGGAGCAGGGGCTTGCGGGCGGCGGTGCGGATGCGGTGGGCCATGAACATGGCTCCGCCGATGCCGGTGATGACGACAAGCATCCAGACGTGGAGGGCGAGGCCGTAGAGGGTGGCTCGGACGGGGTCGGCTCCGTGGCTGACCAGGGCGGTTTTGATGGCCATCTCAAAGGGTCCGATGCCGCCGGGGGAGCTGGGGACGAGGAACGAGAGGTTGGCCCAGGCTACGGCCTGCCAGGGGCCGGCGGGGCCGGATTCGATGCCGAGAGTCTTGGCAGCAGCGAGGAACTGCATGCCTTCGGCGGACCAGATGACGATGGTTTCGGCGAGGAGGAGAAGCGACCCGAGGGCGCCGATGCCGCGGATGCACTCCAGCGCGAGGATGATCCAGTTCTCAAGCTTGAGGAGGATGGGCTTCTCGGGGAGGCGGATGAAGAGGCGGCGGATGGGGCCTTCGAGTACGCGGGCTCCGAGAAGAAGGACGATGATCGCGACGAAGGAGACGCCCAGGAAGGTATGAGAGGTAACACGCAGGTGAGTCGATGCATTGGGGCCAAGGAAGACCACGAAGAAGGCGACCAGGACGAAGATGTCGAGGAGCTTTTCCAGGAGCATCGTGGAGAGGATGACGGACGGCGTGGTGCGGAGGTCGGGCGCGTAGGTGAAGACACGCATGACGTCTCCGATGCGAAAGGGCAGGATGTTATTCGCAGCCAGCGAGGTCATGAAGACGCGGGCGCAGGTGAGGAGGGTCGCGTCGGTCGAGCGCATCATGTAGTGCCAGCGGATGATCCGGAGCGAGTAGCTGACGATGCCGAAGGCGATGAGCGAGACGATCCAGATGGGGGCGACGATGTGGAGGGAGCGGAACTCCTCGGGGGAGACGCCCTTCTTGAGGCCGTGCGCGTCAACGCGGGGCCAGAAGGTGTACCAGAGGAAGAAGGCGCTGATGACGAGGCCGGGCAGGGTTTTGAGCAGCTTGCTCGCGGAGGCGCGGGTCATGGGCGGCACGTCCGGGGGAAGACGTGATTGGGATGATTTTGTTTGGGCATGCCTAGGGAGATTGTACCGTCTTGGGGTGTACTGCGTGGGGTATGCTCGGGGGGATGGGATCGATACGGGCGGCGGCGGGGTGGGTGACGGGCTGGACGGCGGTGGGGATGGCGGTGCTGGGTTACCATCCTTATGCCGAGGACGGCGGGCTGTATGTGGCTGAGATCAAACACCGGATCGATCCCGGGCTGTATCCGTGGGGGACGGAGTTTGTCGCGGGGCATCTTGGGTTTGCGGGCTTTACCGGGGCGATGGCATGGGCGGTGAAGACGCTGGGCATGAGTCTGGATTGGGTGCTGCTGGGGGTCTACGCGGTTAGTCTTTGGGGAATGCTGCTGGGAGTCTGGTGCATTGCGGGCCGATGCTATGGGGACCGTAGAGCCCAGATCGGGGCGGTCGGGCTGGTGGCGGTCTGGCTGGGGGTGCCGGTGGGGGGGACGTCGATGTATCTCGCGGACCCCTATTTGACAGCACGGAGTGTCGCGATCGCTTTGACGGTGATGGGGCTGGCGGCTGGGGTCTGGCGGCGTTGGGCTTGGGCGGCGGTCGCTGTGGGGATGGCGGTAGCGGTGCATCCGCTGATGGGTGGGTATGGGGTGGTGGAGTTAGGCGGGCTTTGGTGTGTGTTGCCTCGGATGGATTCCGGGTGCCCCACCTCTCAGAAGCGAGATGTGGGGCACCCGGGTTTGGTGGCGGCGTTTCTTTTGGGGGCGTTGGTTGTTGGGTGGGTGGGGCAGGCTTCGGGGGCGCCGGAGTCGGAGGAATATGTGCGAGTGGCGATTACGCGGTACTACTGGTTCTTGTCGGCGTGGCAGTGGTTTGAATGGGTGGGGCTGGTAGCTCCGATGATGATTCTGGGCTGGTTCGCCTGGCGGTCTCGGATAGAGGGCGAGAAGGCCATCGCGCGGTGGGCTGTGCTGGTGGGCGGAGCGGCGGTGCTGGTGGCTTTGTTGTATGCGCGCGAGGGGGCGAGGGTACATGTCGTAGCGCGGTTGCAGCCGCTGCGGATGATGCAGATGGTGTATCTGACGATGGCGATGGTGTTGGGAGCGACGGTGGGGCGGAGGGTTTTGCGAGGGGTGGTTTGGCGGTGGGTGGTGGGATTGGGGGTGATGGCGGGCGTGATGTTCTTTGTGGCGCGGGAGACGTATCCGGGGTCGAATGCGCTGGAACTGCCGTGGGTTGCGCCACGGAATGCGTGGGTAAGGGCGTTTGTCTGGGTGCGGGAGCATACGCCGCGGGATGCGGTGTTCGCGATCGATGCGAACTATGTGCACTGGGATGGAGAGGACGCGCAGGGGTTCAGAGCTATTGCGGAGCGGAGCGTGCTACCGGATGCTGCGAAGGACGGAGGGATCGCTTCGATTCGTCCGGAGCTGGTGGGGGCCTGGGCGGCGGGAGAGAAGGCACAGGCAGCGTTGACCAAGAAGACGGATGCGGAGCGGGTGGCGGCGGTGGCGGGGATGGGAGCTTCGTGGGTGGTGTTGGGGCGCGAAGGGGTTACGGGGTTTGTCTGCCCGTATGAGAACGAAAGGTTGCGGGTTTGCCGGTTGCCGGTGAGGTCGAGGCCAGAGCCCACATCTCAAAAGCGAGATGTGGGGCACCCGGATTGATGGCTGTTAGTTACTGGCGGTTGTGGTGGTCGCTCCGGGCTTGATGACGACAGGTTCCCGGTCCTTGGTTTCGAAGGAAGTGAAGAAGGTGCGGAGCCTGGGAAACTCTTCCGCGGTGTAGATGGTCTGTCCGATGATGAAGTCGCGACGGATCGTGTAGTAGCCGGGAGCCTGCTCGGACTTGAACCGATAGAGTGCGTACTTTTCGAACGGGATGTTTTCATCCTTGGGGATGGATTCAACGGAATAACCCTCCGGGTAGTGGATGCGGACGACGTCGTTGTCGGTGTGGCCGTAGTGGAAGAAGACGCCGTCCTTACGCTCCTTGCTTGGGAAGGTGGGGTGATCCTGGGCCTCGAAGAGGTCGGAGACGATGAGGGCGCGGCGGCCGGCGGAGGTCGCGACCGGGCCTTTGACGGAAAACGATACTTTCAGGGGCTGCTCGTACTCCTTGAGGTTCTCCACCTTCTCGACTTTGACGTCCATGCTAGTCCCGAAGATGGTCTGGATGGACTCGATGAGGTCGTGGTCGAGGCTGGTGGCGTCTCCCCGGAGCGCCTTCTGGCGCCAGTAGAGGGCGGTAGGGCCGGTGTAGTTGAGGCGGACCGTACCGGTGGCTATGCCCTCCTTATCGAGGATGAGGTCGGCGATGCGCTGGTTGTTGGAAGCGCTATAGGGCTCGTTGGGAGTGGTCACGAAGCCGGTTCCCTTCTCCATCTGGCGGATGCCATCGGACATGGTGTGCTTCCATGCGAGGTGCTGAAAAGGGATGTAGCGCTGGCCTGGGTCGAAGTAGAGGTCCTTGCCGTCGACGTTGACGATGGCGATGAGGTCGTCGATCTGCTTCATGCTCAGATAGCCCCTGAGAAAGAAGTGGCGGTCGCGGCTGGTGATTCCGGCGGCGTAGGCCTTGAAGCCGGCGGCGCGAGCCATGGCGATGAAGAGCTCAGTAATCTGGTCGTCGCTGCCACGCTTGCGGGTGAGAACGTCATCCGTGGAGCGGATCTCCTTGACACCCTGAGCGCGCTCTTCGGCCTGCGTGTGGGTGCGGGTGAAGACCGTGTTTTCGATGTCCATGCAGGCGGCGTAGATCTTCTTCAGCTTGTCGATGGGCGGATCGGAGGGCGGGGCGATCTCCTGCACGGCCTGTTTGACGGCCGGACCGGGGCCGATGAATTTGTCCTGCTGCTTGCTCCAGTCCTTGCCTTCGGAGGCCCAGAACTCGTCGGCGTTGCGGTAGGAGCTGTAGTAGAAGAGGACGCGGTCGGTGAGCGAAGCCATGGGCGGCAGAAAGTCCTCGTTCGGAGTCGGGGGTATGTTGGCGACGTCGACGGAGAGGGTCTTGGCACCGCTGCCCGGCAACTGGACGACCTTGACCGCAGACTCCTTGGGCAGGATGGGGAACCAGGCGAGGGAGTTAACTACACCCTTCGAGCCCATGAGCTCGCGCGTGGTGGTCTTCCAGGCATAGTGGCCCTTGCGGAGAAAGAGCTCGGACTGGATGTACCAGTCGGGCGAGATGTAGTAGTTGTCCTCGTAACGCATCTTGTAGCGGTACTCGATGATGCTGCCTACCTGGACGTCAGGCAGGGAAAAGACCTTCGACATGACTTTCGTGTCGTTGTTCTTTTCGACGAGCTTCTCGAAGGGCTTGCCGGTGAACGGGATGACGGTTCCGTCGGGATGGATGGTGCGGCCGGCGATCTCGGTGATGTTGGCGTCGGCTCCGCCACCGGCCTGGTAGGGGAGCTCTACGTTGGCGTACTCCTTGCCGTGGTCGTTGAGGACCTTGAGCCGGACGTAGATGCTGAAGTTGTGATTGTCGTCGTCGGTGGTCTCCTCCTTGTAGAGGTAGACGGCGGCGGCCCCGGGGACTTCGGGCTGGGCCGTCATGGAGAGCTCCTCGGGCGTGGGCGGGGTCCATTGCGCGCGGGCGGCGAGGGGGAGGAGGACGAGGATGGTGAGGGCGAGGATGCGGCCTGTGTCGCGGAGATTCATGGAGCTCCCAGTCTCTGTGTGCTGAAGCTATTTGCGGATGAGGATAGCGTTGTTCTGCTCGTCGGCGTTGATGACGGAGGCCAGATGCTGGAGGTCGGTGTACTTCGAGGCGGGCAGCGTGATCTGGCGGATGGTGAAGGTGCGGGTGTAATGGAGCGTGCCGTCCGTGAGGGTGCTGGCGCTCTCATAGGAGGCAAAGCCGAGGTCGAGTTTGACCGGTAGAGGGAGTTCGTCGACGGCGTAGCCCGGGGGCAGTTTGATGTCGTAGGTGTCGGTGGACTGCATGGTCTCGCCGAGGTCGATGGGGACGTTGCGGGGCTTCTTGTCGAGGCCAAAGGCGTTGGTGCCGAGGATGCGCGGACGCAGCATGAGCATGGAGCCCATGGAACGAGCGTAGCGGTCGGCGGTGACGTGGAAGGACATGGTGTAGTCCTTATTGAGCGAGGCGACGTTGTCCAACTTGAAGTCCCTGACGGTGAAGCTGGAGAAGTCCTGATTGAGGAGGCGATCGAGCATCTTGCGCTGCTCGGCGGAGTCTCCCTGGAGTTGGTCGCGATGACGCTCGGAGACGTCACCGAAGCGCTTCTCGGTGACGGAGCCTTCGAGGGTGCCATCGGGTTTGAGCTCGAAGGTGGCGTTGCGGCGGATGGTGTTGCGGTCCGGGTCGAGCACGGGAAGCTGAATGGCCTCGGTCTGCGCGCCTTCGAGGAGAATGCCGTAGCTGCCCTGGAGATTGTTTTCAAGCTGGCCGAAGGGCGTTAGCTCCCAGGTGGGATCGAAGATGAGGTAGCGCTTGCCGGTCCTGGCGGTGACCACGCTGCGGAGCAGGGGCGATTTGTAGCCGTCGGGGATTTCGATGGCGGCAATCATGTGATTGCCAACGAGCGATGGGGCGTCTGGATCGACCACGCCACGGCGAGAGTCGACCATCATGAGGGTGGAGTGGATGCCGACCGAGGAGAGCATGGCCGAGACGAGAGCGGCCTTGTCCTTGCAGTCGCCGTAACGGTTCCGGAAGATGTCGGCGGCGGGATGGGGCTGGTAGCCGCCGATCCCCATCTCGATGACGAAGTAGCGAACCTTGTTCTGGACGAACTCGCCGATGGCTTCGGCCTTGTCGTGGAAGTCGGACTTCCCTGCTGTGAGTTCGGCGGCCTTGGCGGCGATGTCGGGGGTGGGGTTGATGCGGTCTCGATAGAGCGGCTGGTACCACTCGCCGATGCTGGGCCAGGAGGCGAGGTCCAGCGCGGAGGTGCCGGGGGCGGCGTAGTGCACGGTCATGCGTCCGGCGAGCGCCTGCTCGGACGGTGCCATGGGGACGTCGTCGAGGTCGATTCCGGGAACGTTTTCGAGCTTCCAGCGGAAGCGCTGGTGTTCGAGTTCAACGACGGGCGAAGTACTGTGGTGCGACCAGACGCTGCCGTAGGTGAAGCCGGGAGGAAGCTCGAGGGTGAAGCTTTCGTTGAGGCGCGGGAGGTTGCCCTGAAAGTCCCAGGTGGTCTCGGTGACGTAGGGGCGGGAGACCTGATCGTACTCGTAGGCGATGACTCCGCCGGGATCGCGGCCGGGCGGCTGTGCGACACGCATCTTGTAGTCTTCGTAAAAGTTGCCGCTGCCTGGGTAGCCGATGTCGACGAGTTCGCTGTCCTTGAGAGCGTACTGGTGGCCGTCGGGGGCGATGCTCCAGACCTTGAGGGAGCGGATCCTGGTGGCGTTGTCGAAGGGTACGCCGACGATGGCCTCTTCGCGGCCGCTGGGACGGAGGATCTTCACGACGTGGCGGCGATGCTCAAAGGCACTTCCGTTCGACGCGACCGAGTATGTGACCTCGTCGAGGAGGACGACGGCATTGGTGGCGGCGGGGTACGTGGGGAGGGTCTGGTGAGCGGCCTCGGTGACCCAGGGGGGAATGGAGTCGTCCTTGGGCGAGGCGTAGCAGGCGGCGCTGCCGAAGAGCGACAGGAGGGTGAGGGCGGCGACGATGCTGCTCTGGATGCGCTGGAGACTACGGTGGCCCATGGGTCCTCGATCGGTAAAGTAGGCCAATCCCATGGAAGGAACGCGTGACTGCGGATCAGTCCATGAGTCATCAAAAAATACGGCAAGGGTGTGACTGGAGTTATACCTGAGCGCACACGGGAGATCAAACGGAAAAGCCCGCCTTGGCGGCGGACTTTCCGGGAACGTGGAGGAGGAGTTCGGTTATGGGACTTTGAGGGGGCGGAGACCGTCGACCGGGAAGAGGCCGGTGGGGTACTCTTCGGTCGGATACTGCGGACGGAAGAGGTACCGAACGAAGAAGCCGCCGGAGATGGTGTTGAAGTTGTTGGTGTTGTTGCCGGTCGCGAAGGCACCGACGTACCAGTTCGGCGCAATGTGGTACGAACCTTCAAAGTTGACGCCGTAGTTGGCGCCGGTGTTCGAGTTGAGGGGATAGACACCGCAGGTCTTCGAGGTGATGCTGGCGAGCGAGCAACCTGTGAGCGCTCCGGTCTGGAGGGACGGGTCCAGCGGGTAGTACGGCGCGCTGTCTTCCTGGAAGGTTTGAACGCCGATGCTGCCGGCGATGACGTAGTGGAAGTCCGACTTGTAATGGCCGTTCCAGGTGATAGGCACGCCCGCGAGGAAGTAGGCAGCGGGGCTGAAGTATCCGCCGGAGCCGTAAGTCTGGCCGCGCAGGTTGTGAGCGAAGTGAGCGCCGTAGAGGGAGCCGCCGACGTTGAGGGACCCGTACTCCGGCCAGACCTTGACGCGGAAGTACGCGCCGCCGGAGCCACTGAAGGTGGTATTGGCCTGGACGTGATATCCGTTGAGGCTGGCTCCGTTGACGGTGAAGTAGAGGCCGGACTTCTCGCCCCCTACGTCGAAGCGGAGGCCGCCGCCGGTAGAGATAACACCGCCCCAGATGTTGCCGGGGTAGACGGTGGTGGCGGAGCCGGGATCGCGGAGGCCGGCGTAGGAGAGCTGGGTCTCCTTGATGGAGTCGCGATCGACGAGGAAGGTGAAGTGTCCGCCGGCGGGACGCCAGCGGGCGTGGGCGGTGATGTTCGAGACGAGGAACTCGTAGGGTGTGTAGCCGAGCGAGACGCCGAAGTTGGTGGTGGTCATCTGGAGTTCGCCGCCTACGCCCGAGGAGAACTGCTGCGATGGGGCGTTCAGCGCATTGGCCGGTAAGGTTCCGAGGATAGGAACGGTGCCGGTGACGCCCTGATACTGGGTGACGTCGAGCTGTCCGGAGTTGAGGAAGACGGCCTTGGGAACGACGGTGAAGCGGACGACTTTGCCGAGGACGGCGGAGAACTCGACGGGAGCTTCGAGAGCCGTGAGGCGGTCGATGCCGGCGGTGCCGGAGCGGTAGCGGGCGTAGCCTGTTCCGCCGACCCAGCCGGTGTAGGAGGCTTCGAGGGTCGCGAGTTCGAGTTCGGTCTGCTCCCGCTCGCCACGCGCCGCGGGCGGATTCAGGGGAACCTGACCGTCGTAGTTGCGCAGGGGAGGAACGTTTTTGGCGACGAGCTGGGCGTCGGATGGGGGCGTGCCGAGGGGATACGCCGCTCCGATGGCCGGGTAGGGCTGAGGCTGGAGGGGCTGGGCCACAGGCGGGTAGGCAAGACCACCGGGGAGAGGCGCAGAGGCATTCTGGGCGGGCGTGGGTTTAGTGGCCCGGCGGGTGCGCCGACGGACGGGCGTGCTGTCGTCACGGACAGGCCCTCGGTCGGGCTGGGGATACTGCTGGTCGTCGTCGCTGGTGGAGCGCGTGGAGGTGGAGGTATTGTCGGGATTGCTCTGCCCGGTCATGTCCCTGCCACGTGCGGAGGGACGGCTGATCTGGTCGGTCTGGACCTGGGCGGCGTTGTACTGCGCGTTCTGAGTCGGAGGCGTGGTGTAGTCGTCGGTGGGATTGGCCTGACCGATCATGACGGGATTCGACTGCTGGCGGCGGATGCGGGCGGCTTCGGCTGCGGCGAGCTCGGGGCGCGTGTACTTGGGGTCCTTGATGCGCGAGTTCGGCATGTAGCGCGCCTGGGGGACGACGTCGGTGATCTCAGGCTGCGGGAGAGCGACACGAGTGCGGTTCTCGCCGAGGTTGACGGCGACCGCCGAGCGAGCCGGGGGGACGTACGGGACGAAAGGGCCGTAAGCGTCACCGGTGTTGGAGGCCTGCTGGACGGGCTGTGGCTGGGAGAGGGGCGCGGCGGTGATGGGGAGAGGCTGCGACTGGGCGCGCTCGATGGCGCTCTGAATCTGCTGGTACTGGTAAGCGCGGGTGGCTTGCGCTTCTGCCTCGGCGGGGGTCTGCTGGGGCTCGGGAATCTGGTTCTGGACGAGTTCCTGCGTGGGCGAGGCGGACGTCGTGGCGCTCATCCGGATGATGGGACCGGAGACGTCAGAGGCATCGTTCGAGGCCGACTGCATGGAGCCGGGGGTCGCCTGCAAGGAGGATCCGAAGCGGTCCTGCATCTCCGCCACAGCGGCGGGATGCGGCCGATTGGTTGGCTTGGCCTGCGTCCTAGCCTGCGCGCCGCCGTTGACAGCGTTGCGGATGGGATTGCGAGGGGCAGGAAGCACGAAGCCGTCCAGTGTGGACGGTCGCACTACCGAGGACTGGGGCGGAACATAGTTGCCTAAGGTGCTGGGGGCGGGTCTGACGGTGCGACCCGGGGAGGTCGAATACTGCGGTGTACTGTACTGCGGGGGGACGGACGGGGATGTCCCATATTGCGGCGTGGTTCCCTGGAGCTGGACCGGAGCTGTGCCGTAGGCGTTTCCGTAGTTTGGCAGATAGGCCGGAGGAGGAGCGACGGGAATGGCCGGGGCCTGGGCGGCGATCTGGTTTCCTACACCGCCGGGGTTCAGGAGAGACGCGAGATCCTGCGACTGCGACTGGCCGGGGAGACGGATGTTGCCGTTTCCGTTGGGACGGCTGAGCTCGTTGGCCAGCTCGGCTCCCGGATCGGGGAGCGGCATGGCGGCGAGTGAGGCGCGATAGTACTCGGCGGCCCGCCCGTTGGCGCCGCGGGCCTGCTCGAACTTGGCTCCCAGGGTGAGGAGCTGGGAGTCGCGCGGGTAGGCGTCGAGGCCGTACCGCAGCCAGGTTTCGGCGTCCTTGTTGTCGTTGGCGGCGAGCGCGGCACCGACGGCGGCCTTGTAGTCCGAGGCCGTGGCGTGCGTCATGTCCTGCGCCTTGAAGATAGCGACGGCTTCCTTGGGGTAACCGGCGCGGGCATATCCACTGGCGAGGGCCTTGGCGACACCGGGATTATCCGGAAAGGCGTGTGAGGCGGCGTTGAGGATGGCGAGCGAGCGCTTGGTGTCACCTGCGGCGGCGGCCTGATTGGCACGGCGGACAGCCCAGTTGGCCCAGATGGTCTGGACGGTGTGACGCTGCTCTTCGGAGAGATCGGTGCGACCGCCGAGGGCCATCAACTGGCGATACAGCGAGGTTTCATTGCCGGAGTTGTAGAGGAGCCAGGCGTCCTGAATGTCGATTTCGGCGGGTGCGTTGGTGCGGCGGAGGGTGTAGTACTGCTTGACGCGAGCCTGAAAGAGGGCGGCCTGTCCGGGCTGGCCGAGTCCGTTGTAGATGGCGGCGACGTTCTGGAGATATTCGGGGTCCTGCTCGAGCCTGGAGCGCACGGGGAGAGGAATCTGCTGAATCTGAGCGAGGGCTTCCTGATCGCGCCCGTTGGTGTGCAGGGCTGCGAGAAGGCCTTTCCAGGCGTCGACGCGGTCGGGGGTCTGGCTGAGGACGCGCTGATAGATGGGGTACGCAAGCTGCGGATTGTTCCGCTGAAGATAGATGGCGGCGAGCTGGAGCTGGATGGGTGTGGACACCACCTGTCCTGCGCTGGCCTGTTGCGCGAGGCTCTTTTCGAGCAGATCCTGTGCGATGTCGAGCTTGCCCTGGCCCTGGTAGATCGCGGCTACCGTGGTCTCGAAGCCGGGATCGCGCATGGCGGCGTCGTAGACCGAGGGGGGCATGCTTTCGAGGGTTTGCACGGCCTGGGCATCCTGCGCCATACCGTGCTGGACGCGGACCAGACCTTCCCAGCCATCGGCGTTGCCGGGGTCGGTGGCGAGGACCTGACGGTAGAGACCGGAGGCCTGTTCGAGGTGGTTGGCGGCCTGAAGGAGCGCGGCGTACTGGAGCTGCGTCTCCGCCTTCAGACCCTCGCCACCCGCAGGAAAGGGCAGTTCGAGGGCTGAGTGCAGGACGCGCTGGGCGTCGGCATCGCGGCCGACGGCGGAGTAGGCCGACGCAAGGGTCCTGAGGAAGTCGGGATCGCGCATCAGCTGTGCGTGGATGCTGGCGGGGATGCGCTTCTCGGTGGCCAGCGCGGCGGCCGCCTGCCCTGCTCCGTACTGCGCCATGAAGAGACCACGCCAGGCCGGAAGCGAGCTGGGCTTGGCACGCACGAAGCGCTCAAAGAGCTGGATGGCGGGTTCCGGCTCCTGCGCCTTAAGCAGCGTTCCGCCAAGGCCTTCAAGGGCTTCGGGGCTGGTGGGGCGCATGGCGAGGGCGGACTGGTACTTGGCCTGCGCGGTGGCGAGATCGTTTTCGTTGAGGGCGGCTTGCCCCTCGCCCATGGTGTACCAGAAGCGGGAGGTATTGAGAGCGGTATCGAGGCCACTGTCGCGCACGCCGTTCTGCTTGGCCTCGACAAGGAAGCTGATGGCTCCGCCAAAGTTGGACTGCTGCATCCGGATGTAGCCCATGCCGGCGAGCGCGGGCCCACTGGAGGGATTCATGACGAGGATGGACTTGAAGCGCTCTTCCGCCTCTTCAATATGGTGCGCGTTGAGTGCGCGGTACGCGGCCTGCTCCTCTGCCGAACGGGCGCGCTGCGCGTCGAGATCGGCCTGCTGCTGCGGTGTGAGCGCAGGCGGCGTATAGGTGCTGCCGCCACCACGTTGGGCGCGGGGCGCGGGCGGCTGATTGCGGAGGGCGGTAGCGAGTTGCTCGTCGGGGTGCTTCTGGAGGTACGAGCGGATCTCGGTGGCGGAGGCGGGGTTCTGCGCGTCCCAGAGAAGGGACTGGCGGAGGGCCTCGACCGCGGAGGGGTCCTGCGGGTGACGCTTGAGGAAGAGACGGCCCTCGGCGCGGGTCTTGGGATTGTAGGTAAGGATGCGGCCGAGGGTGATCTGGTAGCGCGAGTCCTGCGGGTACTTGGAGACGAGGTCGCGGAGACCGGCGATGGCATGCGGACGACCGTCTTCGGTGGCGGATTCCGTTTCGTAGTAGGCGAGCGCCCAGTCGCCGGGGGGCGGTGTGCCACCGAAGACCTGGCGGTAGATGTTCATGGCCTGGGCGTACTGTCCGCCCTGCGCCAGCTTGCCTGCCTGCTGGAGCTGGGCTAGATTCGATTGCTGGCTGTTCATCGATTCCACCTTGGCGATGTTGGGGTCGCTGGGGTTGATCGCTTTCAGCTTTTCGATGTAGGCGTTGGCCTGGGAGACGTTCCCGCTGAGTTTGGCTGCACGGGCAAGACCGCCGAGGGCCTCCGCGTTATTGGGATCGGCGAGCAGAACCTGCTGCCAGGTCTGCGAGGCCATATCCATGCGTCCACGGACCTCGAGGGAGTGGGCTTTCTCGAGAAGTGCCTGAGTGGGCGAAGAGACGGCCTGTGCACGCAGAGGCGGGTAGGGCGTGAAGGCCATGGCCGCGAAGAGGACCGCAGGCGTCACGAGCCGAATTGTGCTGTTCTTCTTCATCATTGTCGAGTGACCGGTGTTCCCTTTTGACGATGGAGTCCGGCTATGATCTTGAGACTATAGTCTTTTCCCGGGTTTGAAGACATTCTTTTCGGTTTTTACAGCTTACTCCACAGGTTCAACAGAAGCTGTGATCGGGTTTATTTCCATTTGACTTTCAGTTTCCCGTCACGGTCAAAGTGGAAATGCTGGTCGCTCCAGCCGGTGGCGAAGAGCGCGAGATTCTGATCGTAGTAGGTGGCGTCGCGCCCGTAGAGGCCGGTGGCATCATCCTTGACGGCACCGAGACGGTCGTCCTGAGCCTTCTCCTGGTCCTTGTAGCCGACGAGATGGAGGTAGGGGATCACGGCGGCGGAGAAGCCTACCCGCCCGTCGGCGTTGACGATCTTGCCGGTGACATCGACGATGAGCGGCGGGGTGACGGCGGTCTTGAGATAGGAGGACATGCCGGTGGTGGAGTGAAGGAGATCACGGATGCCGGAGGTTCCGGGATCGGTCATGCCGAGCCAGAGGTAGACACGAATGGCGTCGTAACTGCCCACGGGAACGAGGCCTTCGGTCTTCCCGGTGGCGAGTTGCGTAGGAGAGAGTGAGGGCTGAACGGAGTCGCCGGCGGAGACCCAGTCCATGACATAGCCGTCGCCGGAGCCGCGGGAGAGGAGGATCTTCAACGAGTTGAGGATCTGGTTCCACGGCCCCTGTGGCTGGGCTTTGGCGAAGTAGGTGAGGAGGAACGGCGGAAGATAGCTGGGGTTGAGGATCCAGGTGTTGGCCGTCTGGTGAAAGCCTTTTGGTCCGGGCAGAAGGCTGACGCCGAGGCCAGGGATGTCGACGGTCTCCTGCTGCGCGATGCGCAGGGCCATGGTGGAGCCAAGCTTGGCGTAGCGGTCGTTACGCCAGAGGCGACCGGCCTCCATGAGAGAGTACGCCATCCAGAGGTCGGCGTCGGCAGCCGGGTTGTCGTCGAGGATCTTCCAGGTGCCATCGGGCGCCTTGCCCCAGTTCCAGGCGGGGAGGCGCAGGGTGAGGTCGCCGTTGGCGAGATTGGCCTCGGACCACTTGAGGAGCTTGTCGAAACGGGGCTTGTCGTTGGCGACGAGGGCGAAGAAGAGGGCGTAGGACTCGCCCTCCGAGGTGGTGCGATCCTGAGCCTGACGATCGATGACGCGGCCTTCGTCGTTAACGAAGCGCTGACTGTACTTATCCCACTGGTCCCAGCCCTGGGCCTTGCAGCCGGTCTGGCCGAGAACGAAGAGGCTGATGAGCAGGGCGAGGAAGGCCCGGTACCGATGCCGACGTGTGCTCCCAGTGTGTGTCGTGGTGCTCAAATCCATAGCCCTACCCAGCGTGGTGCGAAGTTTGGGAGCGAACGCCATGGTGGGCGGTCTCCGCGAACAGCGTAACGTATCCATCCGTTGGCGACAGGGAGCCGTGTTTAGTCGGTTCCCTGCAGCCGGATGCGGGCGCGGCGACGCAGGATTGCGCGGATGAGAGCCGCCATGAGGACACAGAGGA
This sequence comes from Granulicella pectinivorans, assembly GCF_900114625.1. Lineage (NCBI taxonomy): Bacteria > Pseudomonadati > Acidobacteriota > Terriglobia > Terriglobales > Acidobacteriaceae > Granulicella > Granulicella pectinivorans. The sequence continues at coordinate 3,455,524 of NZ_FOZL01000001.1, read as the reverse complement.
TGAGGGAGGTGATGACCACGATCCAGGGGAACTCCGAGAACAACATGTTGATGCGGACCCAGGGGGAGAGGTAGCCGACGCGATAGATGTCGGCGCCGATGCGGTAGGAAGAGAACTTCGTCCCGTGAAGCACGCTGACGGACTGGGAGATGTCGGACGACTGCGAGGATTTGAGGAAGACGTTGAGGAAGTTGGGGACGACCGAGTGATCGCGCAACGCCATGACAACGACAGAGCGATTGGAGCCCGAAGGCCACTCGATGCCTTCGAGGAGCGCGTCGGGGAGACCGCCGGCGGTTTCGAGCTGGCCGGAGCGGACGTGGTCGGATGAGCGGACACGCCACCAGGCCTTCTGCAGAGGAGCGAAGAAGCCCTGCGTGTCCTGGATGTGGAGGCCGTTGCCATCGATGACGACCGGGAGATTGGCGTTGAGGCGCTTGAGCGCGGGCTGATCGTCCACGGTGCCCATGACGAGATAATCGCGTTTGCCGTCAGCCTTCATGCCATCGCCATTGGTGACGGAGAGGTTGAGGACGGGATAGCCGGTCTGCGCGCCGAAGTGACCCATGAAGGTGAGGAACATCTCAAGCTCGTCGGCGGAGGGAACGTCGGGAAGGACGACGGCGGTCTCGGAGAGGTCGGCCATGCGGGTGAACGGGTAGCCGGCGTTCGAGTAGAGCTCGAGGTTGGGCAGAGGCGTCCAGTGCGGGATGCCCTGGATGTCGAGATAACTATCCTTGAGGATGGCACCCTGGAGATTGAGCGGAGCGGTGTCCTGGCACTTCCCTTTCTTGGCGATCTGGAAGACGAACTTCAACATGAGGGAGTTGTTGAAGGGACGGAGATCGGTGACGGGAACGGGGATGACGGTTTCGAGCTTGGCGGACGCCTTGTCGGAGTGCGGCATGGGCGTGGAACTGACGTAGGCGGTGTTGACATAGACCTGCAGGGTACTCTCGTTGGCGAGCGGGATGCCGTTATAGCGGTAGCCCATATGGAACGAGAGATTGCCAAGAGGTTCGGTGAAGAGATCGGGCGGCAGGCGCATGTAGGCCCCCACGGGCACGGACCCGTCACCCTGAAGATCGCCGGTCTGGGTGATGTCGCCGACGGTGGTCTTCTTTTCGGTCGAGAGCCAGCGGGGCGCGTCGTCGGGCTTGCGGGGATCAGGCCTGCGAACGTTGTGAAGGCTTTGCGTGTCGGAGGCCAGGAGATCGCGCTGGAGGGTAAGAACCTGCGCGGCCGCGACGAGGTCCGCGCCGTTGTCCCCGGTGAGGATGAGCAGCTTGGAGTACGGGTCGCCGGGGTTGGTGCGCATGGCAACCGTTGGGCCGGAGCTGGCCGTGATGTTCAGGGCGGGCGGTAACTCGGAGGCGTTCTCCCCGATGACGATGGCGTTGCCCTGCGGGATCGTTCCGATGGTGACCGGGAAGTGGACGGGGCGATAGTCGGTGAGGATGCCGAACCACGAGGCGACGATGGCCGCGGCGTGCATGGCTTCGGGCGACGGCTGCGAGAGAAAGACGATGGGGATGACGGGGTGCAGGTTGACGGCTACGTCATAGAACGGCAGAGGGAGAAGCTTGAGGTCGTTCTGGAGCGGAAGGAGCGCGCCGGAGAGCTCGATGGAGGAGTTCGAATCGACGTGTGCCCAGAGTGTGGAGTGCGAGGGGTCTTCGCACTGCGAGGTGTAGTGCCCGATGAACTCGAAGGTGAGTTCGTTGGACTGGACGATCATGTCCGCGGGGAGGGTGAGCGTGGCTTCGAGGAGCGCGCTGTTCTCCGAGCGGGTGACATTGATCTTGTCGGAGGATGCGACCTTCTCGTCGGGGGTGAGGTCGGGGCCGGTGAAGCTGGGATTGTTGGTGACGGGCAGCGTGGCGAAGAGTGTGCCGTTGAGCGACACCTTTAAATGGCTCAAGGCCGGCAGAAGGCCTGGCGAAAAGTGATACCGGATGTGCATCGTGGCGCTTTTGACGATCTGGGTCTGCGGCACATTGAAGAAAGTGGAGTGGTAGGCGTCGACGCCGCGCAGGACGATGGTATCGGGCACCGAGACGTCGGCGAGGGTGAAGACGTTGTCGAACTGTCCGGGGGGCACGACGCGGGCGGCACGAGCCCCATTCTGGATCTGCGTCGGGGTGCCTTCGGAGGCGGCAGGACCGAGTTGCTGCACAGGCACGTTGACCTGCGCGCTGGCGGGGTGTGCGACGAGGCCGAAGAGGACGGCAAAGAGGAGCACAGGAGCGATATTGGCGGCGAGACGTCCCTTGGGAGCCCGTTTCTTACTCTTCAACATGCCTCGAACGGTCTGGTTGAGACCACGGATGGAAAGCTGCAGGATACGGAGCATGCTCTTGAGCGGAGCGTCGGCTTCGCGGGCCTCGCCCCAACCGAGCCAGGTGTCGGCGCGGGAGTAGAGGACCATGGTGAGGGCCTCTTCTTCCTGGAGCGTGAGCGGGTCGAACTGCGCGCGGAGGACGTTGCCATCGAGGCCAACGACCGTGGCGGGAAGCGTGGCGTCGCCATCGAGTACGGGAAACACGAGGCTGACGGGCTCTCCGGGGCTGACGATGATTCCCTCTTCGAGGTGGACCATGACGCCGCCGCTCGAGAGGTCGGAGGTGACGCCGGGGAGGATGGAGCCGTCGGCGAGAACGACATCGGTGGGAACGGACATAGCGACACGAACGGTCTGGCGGCGCTGCTGGCTCTCCCAGGCTACGGCCGTGGCCACGCCGAGAATCACCATGTTAAAGAGCGTCCAGACGACGTTCATGACGATCGTTCCGGGATGGGTGCCGTCATAGAGGCCACCGAGAACGGGCAGATCGAGGAAGAAGAAGCGCGGAATGGCCATGAGGAGGCCAAGCACGTTCAGGAGAAGCATCAGGATGAAGGGCTGGGCGATGCGGGTGTCGAAGAAGCCGCGATTGACGACGCCGCCCTTGGCCGTGACGTTGAAACTGCCGAGCTTGGGGTTGACGAGCGCAAGCATGGTGGGAAGGAAGATGTACGGAGCGAGGACGGTCTCGTAGATCTCATTCCAGAAGGAGTGACGGTGCTGGCCCTGGATGCGGGAGTTGGTGATGCTTGAGAGCACAAGGTGGGGGAACGCGTAGGCGAGGATGGCGGCCCAGTATCCGGGAACGTTGGTGTGTCCGAGGACGAGGTAGATCAAAGGCGCGGTGAGAAAGATGAGGCGCGGCAGCGCGTAGAGGAAGTGGCTCATCGCGTTGAAGTAGCAGAGGCGCTGCGCGGGCTTGAGGCCCTTGGCAAAGAGCGGATTGTCGGTGCGCATGATCTGGATCATGCCGCGGGCCCAGCGGATGCGCTGCTTGACGTGACCGGAGAGGCGCTCGGTGGCGAGGCCGGCGGCCTGCGGAATATTGATGTAGGCAGTGTTCCAGCCGTTCATCTGCATGCGCAGCGAGGTGTGAGCGTCTTCGGTGACGGTCTCGACGGCGATACCGCCGATCTCGTCGAGCGCGGTCTTACGGAGCACGGCGCAGGAGCCACAGAAGAAGGTCGCGTTCCAGAAGTCATTGCCATCCTGCACGATGCCGTAGAAGAGCTCGCCCTCGTTGGGGATGGTGCGGAACTGGTTGAGATTGCGCTCGAAGGGATCGGGCGAATAAAAGTGGTGCGGGGTCTGGAGCATCGCGAGCTTGTGATCGCGGAGGAACCAGCCGAGCGTGACCTGCAGGAAGCTGCGGGTGGGCACATGGTCGCAATCGAAGATGGCGACGAAGGGCGCGTCGAGACGCTTGAGGGCACGGTTGATATTGCCAGCCTTGGCGTGCTTATTGTCGTCGCGCGTCATGTAGCCGATGCCGGCATCTTCCGCGAAGCGGCGGAACTCATCGCGTTTGCCGTCGTCGAGGATATAGACGTTGAGCTTGTCGGCGGGCCAGTCGATGTTCATCGCGGCGAGCGCGGTGAAGCGCACCACCGAGAGGGGCTCGTTGTAGGTCGGAATGAGCAGATCGACGGCTGGCCAGTCCTCGGGGTCGTCAGGTAGAGGCACGGGGGTGCGGCGCAGCGGCCAGAGAGTCTGGAGGTAGCCGAGGTACAAAATGATGAAGGCGTAGGTTTCGGCCAGGACGAGCAGCCAGATGAAGAAGGCGTCGAGGAAGGTCCAGGCGTGCTCGCCATAACGGTTGGCGGGGTCGAGGAAGTAGTGGACTGTATAGGAGATGCGCCACCACCCATAGCGGAAGGTGGAGTACATCGACACCAGCATAAGGGTGAGCGTGACCAAATAGGAGCTGGAGCTGCGATCCATCCAGATGGCCAGCAGAACGGTCAACAGGCCGAGTACAGCCTGCTGGGGCCAGGTCAGGTTGAGGATTCCGGTGAAGGCGAGAAAGAAGATGCCTCCGGCCAGGATGCAGAAGCGCAGAAAGCGCAACGGCAGGCTGTCGCCGGACTCGAACTCTCTCCACATGGGCGATCGTGTCATCGTTCACTCCAGCGTACGTTACGAAAGCCGGCGGAAGCAGGCGCTGAGACCTTGCGAACCCAGTTTGCTACGTTCAGATAATCTTCGGCGACCGGGGAATCCGGTGCGTAGTCGACGACGGTCATGCCTTCGGCGAGCGCCTCGGAGACGGCGGGCGAGCGGCGAATGACAAACGGCATGAGGCGTTCGCCAAGCTGACGGCGAAGCACCTCGCGCACATCGAGATGCAGAGGAAGCGTGGCGTCGAACTGGTTGAGCAGATAGTGAGGCTGCACGGGGCGGCCATCGGCGTCGAGGATGCCGGCGAAGAACTTCTCGACCGACTGGAGGCTGATAACGGAGTTCATGTCGGGCGCGACGGGGATGATGACCGTGGGGCTCATGCGGGAGAGACGGCGGAGTACCCAGCCGGAGCTTCCGGAGAGATCGAGCACGGTGCGGTTGGAGCCTCGGCTGTTGGTGACGAACTCTTCGACGAGGCGATCCTGCGTGGCCTGGTCAGGCGTGGCGAGATCGACATCGTAGCTGACGAGCGAGATGGGGGCATCCATGCTGCCCTGCGGCGGAGAAAAGGTACGGACGATCCCGGGACGGAGTTCGCTGGCGCCAAAGTAGAACGGAAGCAGGCCGTGCGATGTGGTGTCCGTGAGGACGACACGCTCGCCGAGCGAGGAAAGGGTACGGCCAAGGGTGGCAACGAGGCTGGTCTTGCCGACGCCTCCGGCGAGCGAGAAGATGGCCACGAGAGGAACGCGGGCCTCTTTCTGCTGACGGGCAGCCTGGAGCTCGGACTGCTCGGAACCGGGCTGGTCGAAGACGCCCTTGAGCGCAAACCAGCGGGCGGCGACGCGCTCGCGGGAGTGCTGGAGGGTATCGGCGGGCGGAGCGGAGACCGTGGCACGGGGTCTGGGCTGCGACGGCGTGCTGGGAGTCTGTGGCGCGTAGAGCCAGGCCGGGCCCACGGGGCTGTCGGTATAAGGACGAGCTGTGGGAGGCGGGACCTGACGCTGCTCGACGTAGTCCTGACGAGGCTGCTCGGCACGGTATTCGAGGCGGGCGGCGGGGCGAACCTCGGTGACGGGGTCGGGACGCAGGTCAGGACGGGGTTCGGGACGGGTCTCCGGGATATAGTGGCGCGGGGACTCGTGGCGCGGCTCGAGCTGCATCTCGGGATGCGCGTCACGCTCGGGAACACGGTACGAGGCCGGTTCGGGCGCAGGAACGGGGGCGGGACGATAGCTGGGGCGATACCCGGAGGACTCATCGGGCCGGAAGCCCTGGGGGCGCCGGCGAGTCTCTTCCGCAAGGGGGGCGATGGTTTCCGGAATGATGGAAAGGTCATGCCGCTCGCGGGAGGGGCGCTGGCGCATCGGCTCGGGATTGTTGAACTGCTGGTCGCTCGGCATGTACGGATCGGAGATCTGGCCGGGGACGACAGAGCTGGGCTGAGGTCCGGCAAGTTCGCGACGGCGAATCTCGGACTCGTTATAACGTTGCGCCTGACGGCGTGCAGAGGCGTTGGCCTGGGCCATCTCCTGCTCTTCGCGGCGGGCTGCGGCTTCGGCGGCCTGGGCGGCCTCGGCGCGGCGTCCGGCTTCGACGCGCTCGGCGGCGGCGAGACGGGCGGCCTCCTCGGCTTCGCGCAGCGCCTTCTCGCGGGCCATGGCGTCCTGCTCGGCAAAGTGCTTGTTGGCGGCTTCCTCGGCCTCGCGGGCTACGCGCTCGGCCTCGGAGGCGGCGGCTTCGGCCTCGGCCTGGGCCTTCAGCTCCAGTTCGCGTGCGTTCTCGGCGGCGCGATGACGAAGCTGGGCGCGGTACTCACGCCGGGAGGCAGAAAAATCACGATACTTGGCTCCGTGCAGATTCGCCCAAGAGTACAGAATCGCTACATCCTCCGGTGTCTCGGAGATGGGCTGGTCGTCGATTCTCTCGTTGGTCTTGGAATCCATGAGGTGGATGCTCCTGAGTTGCGCGGCATGGGCTGTGAATCAGCGATGTCGGTTAGGCATGATCCTGCACTCTTTTCCATGCAATATTCTGAGGCTACGTGGTGCTTGATAGTACGTCAATTGCTTCAAGTCACACTAAAGTGTCAGTCGAGATACGTCGTTTGTCTGCGGTTACCATGCTGGTGACCGCTTCTCCAGCGACTGCAAGAAACCGGTAACCACGCGGGGTTACGTTTGTGGGACAGGCCTCTTGCTGGCAGGCGCTGAGGTGCAACGCTCGTGTTTCCGATGCTTCTTACAGGATGGTATGTGTCGGGCTTCACACAGTAGGATGCAGACTACAGACGACGTGGATTGTGCTACTTTAATAGAGGTTCGAGAGCGTAGCTCAGTTGGTAGAGCATCGCCCTTTTAAGGCGTTGGTCCTGGGTTCGAGCCCCAGCGCTCTCACCACTTCCCGTTCTTTTCATTTCAACCTTCATCAAGCGGCCGGCCTCATGCGCTGGGCTTGTCCGGAACAGGCTGCACGGCCAGGAACTGGTCGACGAAGCGTGCCGTGTAGTCCTCGATGAGCGACTGGACGCGGCTGGCGGAGTTCGACTGGACGATGATGCCGGCGTGGTGATGTTTGTGGAGGCGAAGAACGATCTCGGGATCGTTGAAGCTGGAGGTATCGGGCTCCTGCTGGCGGGCGAGGCAGATGATGGAACCGGCGAAGTCGTCGCGGAGCGTGGGGAGGGTGTAGGCATGACCGAGCAGGGCGGCAGCCTCGATACGGGCCCACTCGACCCAGGGATTGACGTTGGTGGCGAAGTGAAGGACATCCGCGATGTAAGCTCCGCCGACGCGAGCGGCGGTTTCGAGAAAGTAGAAGCTGCCGTCGGCGTGAGATTTGATGAACTCGGTGTGGGTGACGCCGGAGACCATGCCAAGCGCTTCGATGACGGCGCGATGCGCTTCCAGCAGGAGACGTGCGTCTGAGGATTCGGGTTGGAGTCTGCGGGTACTGAAGACGCCGCCCTGGTGCATGGTCTGCATGGGAGGCGTACCGTACTGGAAGGGCGCGGCGAAGAGGATTTCACGGTTCCAGGTGATGCCTTCGCAGTGAAAGACCTCGCCGGGGACGAAGCGCTCGAGGACGTAGTGAGATTGCAGGTCGCCGAGCTGGTCGAGGGCAGCCCAGAGCTCGTCGGGATGATTGATGGGCTTGATGCCGATGGCGGAGGCGCTGGTGCGTGGCTTGAGCAGCCAGGGGCCGGGGACGTTGGCCATGAAGTCGACGAGATCCGGATGGTAGAAGACGCCGGTGAACTCAGGGACGGGGACGCCGGCTCGCTGAGCGCGGGTGCGCATGGCGAGCTTGTCGCGGAAGTAGCGGGTGGTGCTCTCGCCCATGCCGGGAAGACGCATGTGCTCGCGGATCAGGGCGGCTGCTTCGAGGTCGAACTCGTCGAGGGCGACGACCCGGTCGATGCGATGGTAGCGAGCGATGCCCATGACGGTCGCTAGGACCTCGATGGGGGTGCGGCCCTCGGGCATGGTGAAGAAGTGAGCGATGGAATCGCGGGGCCAGTCGGCGTTGGCCAGGGTGTCCACGGTGAGGAAGAGGATCTCCATGCCGAGAGCAGCGGCCTCGCGGAGGAAGGGTTGGCCTTTTTCGTAGGTGCTGATGCAGAGGATCGTGGGCTTCAGAGGAGACTCCTTGTGGGCTGGTTCCTGTTCCTGAGCTATCGTGCCATAAAAAGGCTCGAGAGAGCGTATTGGCGCTCCACCACTTGTTCCTCCCTGTTGCATCGACGACCGATGGATACCCACATCTCACAATCGAGATGTGGGTATCCAGTTTTAGGGCACTACTTGACCGGCTCTTCCGCGAAGGTCTGCTTGATTCCCTCTTCGAGCGACGTGAAGGGAGCGGTATAGCCGGCGGCGCGGAGGCCGGCAACATCGGCTTCGGTGAAGTGCTGGTAGCGGTTCTTGAGGTCACCGGGGAACGGGATGTACTCGATCTTTCCTTCTCCGTGAACGGCCATGAGAGCTTCAGCTACGGCCTTGAAGGTGCGGGCGTTGCCGGTGCCTGCGTTGACGATCGCCTGCACGGGCTCCTTGGGGCTGTCGGGCAGCAGACCGGCAAAGAACAGGTTGATGCGGCAAAGATCCTTGACGAAGACGAAGTCGCGGCGCTGCTCACCGTCGGCGTATCCGCCAGAGCCCTCGAACATGCGGATGGTGCCGGTGTCCTTGAGCTGCTTGGTGAAGTGGTGGATGACCGAAGCCATGCGGCCCTTGTGCTGTTCGCGGGGGCCGTAGACGTTGAAGTAGCGCAGGCCAACGACGGCGGAGTCGATGTTTTCAATGCGGCGGCGGAGGTAGTTGTCGAAGACGAGCTTGGAGAAGCCGTAGACGTTGAGAGGCTTTTCGTTGGCGGGGACTTCTTTGAACACCTCGGACAGACCGTACGTGGCGGCGGTCGAGGCGTAGATCAGCGGGATTTTGTTGTCGACGGCGTAGTGAAGGAGAACCTTCGAGTAGTCGTAGTTGTTGTGCATCATGTAGCGGCCATCGTCTTCGAGGGTGTTGGAGCATGCTCCCTGGTGGAAGATGGCTTCAATCTCGGTGTCGTCGAAGTCGCCTTCAAGGAGGGCTTCGAGAAAGTCGAGCTTGTCCATATAGTCGGCGTACTGGGCGGCCTGGAGGTTGAGAAACTTGGGCCCGGAGAGGTTCGGCGCGGGCGCGAGGTTATCGACGACCAGTATGTTGCGCTTGCCGAGGGCGTTGAGTTGATGGATGAGATTTGAGCCGATGAAACCTGCTCCGCCGGTAACGATGATCATTGGATAGCCTCTTGCGCGTGCGACGCGGTCAGTTTGCGGACGATGTTGGTGGTGGAGAAGCCTTCAACAGTAGGAACGATCTCGACGCGGCCTCCCTGCGCGAGGACGACCTCGTGGCCGACCACGGTGTCGATGGTGTAGTCGCCGCCCTTGACGAGGACGTCGGGCTGGAGAGCCTGGATGAGTTCGAGCGGCGTGTCCTCGGCGAAGAGAACGACAGCGTCGACCGAGGCGAGGGCGGCCATGACACGGGCACGTTCGCGTTCGCCGACGATGGGACGGGTGGGGCCCTTCAGACGGCAGACGGATGCATCCGCGTTGAGGCCGAGGACCAGCTTCGAGCCGAAGCGGCGGCAGTCTTCGAGCAGGGTGATGTGCCCCACGTGGAGGAGATCGAAGCAGCCGTTGGTGAAGACGATGGTCTCACCGCTGGCTCTCCACTCGGAGACCCGATGGATGAGGCGTTCGGTGTCGAGGATCTTGTCGGTGCTCATGACGCCCGTGCTGGGGGTCATGAGGGTGACGAGTTCATTGGCGGTGATGGGGATGGTGCCGACCTTGCCCACCACGATGCCTGCGGCGACGTTGGCTAGCTCAACGGCAGTGACAATCTTGAGGCCGCCTGCGAGGGATGCCGCAAGCGTGGCGATGACGGTGTCTCCGGCTCCGGAGACGTCATAGACCTCGCGGGCACGCGCCGGCGAGTGATAGCTGCCCTCGGGCTGCAGGACGGTGATTCCCTTCTCGCTCATGGTGACGGTGAGGAAGTCGAAGCCGTGTTCGAGCAGGAGGACGCGGGCGGCGGCAAGGAGCTCCGGTGTATGGTGCGCGGGAACGCCGGTGGCGACGGAGAGCTCGGAGAGGTTGGGACAGACGGTGGTGGCGCCGGAGTACTTGCTGAAATCGGGCGTCTTGGGGTCGGCGAGGATGGGAATGTTGAGGTCACGCGCGGCCCGGATGACGGCCTCGCAGAGAGGCTGGGTGAGGGCCCCCTTGGCGTAGTCGGACAGGATGACGGCATGCATCTTCGAGACGAGCGATACAGCACGCTCACGCAGATGATCGCACTCGATCTGTGGATAGGCGTCGCGGCTTTCGATATCGAGGCGCAGGAGCTGCTGCGTGCGGCCTACGATCCGAGTCTTGGAGATGGTGGGGAGGGTGCTGGTAACCATGCCCAGGGTGTCGATGTGATTGGTTTGCAGAATGGCGTCGAGTTCCTGCCGGTCGGGGTCGCTGCCCCAGAATCCGCAGAGGAATGCCTGGCAACCGAGGCCGGCGAGGTTCATGGCGACGTTGGCCGCACCGCCGGGCCGCGCATACCGCTGGGCATGGCGGAGCACGGGGACGGGGGCCTCGGGGGAGATGCGGTCGACCTCGCCGAAGATATAACGGTCGAGCATGACATCGCCCACGACGAGGACCTTGAGGCGGCCGAATCCATCTTCGAGAAGATCCATGACAGCGCGTTGTTCAGGCAGCATACTTCGGGAGGCTCCTATCTCTGGTACGGGCTTTTCCGTGGTAGATCCATCATCGCACTTCGATGGAGATGTTGGCAGGGTGAAGGATGGCGTTGACCTCGGAGAGAACCTCATCGACGGTGATGGAGGTGAGGCACTTTTTCTTCTCCACGATGCAGGTTTCGAGGCGGCAGCCGGCACAGTCGACCGTGTGGTAGACGACGCGGTTGCGCTCTCCGAAGGGGAACCAGACGCGTGGGATATTGCGGGCGGCAAAGACGGCGACACAGGGCGTCCCAACCGCAGCGGCAAGGTGCATAGGGCCTGAGTCGTGGCAGAGGAAGGCCACGGCGTGCGCGAAGACAGCTGCAGACTCGCGGGGAGTAAGGGCGCCGCAGAAGTTGAGGACAGGGCCTGGGTTGTACGCACGCCAGCCCCCGGCGGCGAACTCGCTGGCTTCCGACTCTTCGCCGGCTCCACAGAGGGCGAGGGCGTAGTCCGGGTAGAGCTGGGCGACGCGGGCGAGGAGGGCGCGCCAGTTTTCGCGGCCCCAGTCCTTCGACTGCATCTTGGTGCCCACACTGACAGCGAGGAGAGGACGTCCGGCGCATGGGGCGAGAACCTGCTCGGCCCTGGATTTCTCGGCGTCGGTGAGGTGAAGATCCCAGCTTGCGGGATCGTCGATGCGTCCGTCACCGAGTTCGCCGATGTTGCGGAGCAGCCGGGAGGCCTCGCGCTCCAGCAGACCGTCGGCGGCGACGCGGTGGGTCTGCATATCTACGGTGGAGGGGACGCCGATGAGGCGGGGATTGCCGCAGAGGCGGAAGAACATGGCGTCGCGTTTGGCGTTCTCGACGCCGCGCGTTGTGCCGAGATGCACGATGACCTGGGGACGCCAGCGAATGAGCGTCCACCAGAGTTGTAGGAGCTCCAACGGGTTGCGGGTACCGACCGTGTAGCGGAAGAAGCCATCGATGAGGCCGGTGTGCTCGAGGATAGCGGCGGCGAGGGGCGCCTTGGCGGTGACAGGAAAATTGGTGAGGAGACGACGCTCCGCGTTAGGGAAGGCGCGGGCCACAAGATGAAAGGCGGGCAGCGCGATCAGCGTGTCGCCCAGACTGCCGAGCCGGTAGATGAGCACGCGAGTGGGGTTCGCGGAGCTTCCCTGGGTGAGTTTGGGCATATCTCCTAGTCTGCTTGGTTCCGGACGGAAGAGCAACTCTCAGATTCAATCGCCAAGAATCGGGAGGATCGGAGGCAGTAATGAAGCCACTTCGGACAGCACCTCGTCGACGGTGATGGAGAGGATGCACTTCTTCCTTTGCACGGTGCAGACCTCGAGGCCACACTCGGCACAGTCGACGCGATGGTAGAGGACGCGGTTGCGGCGGCCGAAGGGATACCAGACGCCGGGAGGATTCATGGCGGAGAAGATGGCGACGCACGGCGTCTGAACGGAAGCTGCGAGGTGCATGGGGCCAGAGTCATGGCCAAGAAAGAGCTGGGCGTGCCCGAAGACAGCGGCCGTCTCGCGGGGTGTGAGTTGGCCACAGAGGTTGAGGATTGGGTTCGGAGAGGTGGAACGCCAGCCTACGGCGACCTGCTCGGTGGTGGCGAACTCCCCGGGAGTTCCGGTGAGGACGAGCGCGTGGTTTGGGTAGAGGGTGCCGAGGCGCGCGAGGAGTGCCGTCCAATGTTGGGGCTCCCAATTGTTGGGCTGGAATTTGGTGCCGATGCTGGCGGCGAGAAGAGGACGTCCGGCGATGGGGGCGAGCAGTTCAGCGGCACGGGCGTGTTCTGCAGGCGTGAGGTGAAGACTCCAGGTGGCAGGATCTTCGAGGTGGGGCTCACCCAACTCAGAGAGATTACGCGCTATGCGGGAGGCCTCCGACTCAAAGAAGCGTTCGCCGGAGGGGCCTGGGATGAGGCGCGGGGCCTGTCTGTCCTCCGTGAGGGGAGCACCGATGATACGGCGAATGCCGCAGAGGCGAAAGAAGGCCACATCACGCTTGGCGGAGGCGATGCCGCGGCGGGCACCCATGTAGATCAGCACCTGGGGACGCCACCGAATGAGCTGCCACCACAGGAAAAAGAGAGCGCGCGGGCTGCGCATCCCGACGACGTAACGGAAGTAGCCATGGACGAGCCCGGTGTGCTCGAGGATCGATGCGGCGGAGGCGGCCTTGGCGTTGATAGGTATATTCGTCAGCATGCGCCGATCGGCTTGGGGGAAGGTTCGCGCCACAAGATGAAACGCCGGAAGAGCGACCAGCGTATCCCCCAGACTGCCGAGGCGGTAGATCAGAACCCGTTCAGGCATATGGGTGCGGTTGGGCATGTGTGACCTCCAGTGTGCCCCGTTCCACGAAGGACGGCAACCTGTTCGAGCGCGGGCTCGTGTAAAGTTTGGGATGGTATGGGCGAGAGACAAATTCCCGTTGCGAAGAGCGTGGCGCGCCTGCACGACGATGCGACTGCGCGGTGGCACCTGCCGAATGGGGCGGAAATCGTCGCGGACGGCGGCTTCGAAGCGATGATCGTGGCGCAGCACCGCGAGAACTTCGACCTTTGGCACGAAGAAGACGAGGCACGCAATCCCGGGGCTTCGGATGCCCGCATTGCAGCCGTGAAACATGCCATCGATGGCCTGAACCAGCGCAGGAACGATCTGGTCGAGGAAATGGACGATGCGTTCTCGAGGGCTCTGACCATGCTCGACCAGGCTTCTTTGCACTCGGAGACTCCGGGCATGATGATTGATCGGATGTCGATTATGGCGCTGAAGATCTATCACACGCATGAGGAGACGATACGGGCCACGGCGAGTGAAGCTCACCGGCAGAAGAACCTTTTGCGGCTAGCCGTGTTGAGAGAACAGAGGGCCGATCTGGAACGTTGTTTCGACGAGTTGATGACTGATATACGAGCAGGACAGAAGCGGTTCAAGATCTACCGGCAGATGAAGATGTATAACGATCCAGAGTTGAATCCGGTGTTGTACGGGCAGGTCGCAAAGTAAGGCGAATGCATGGGGAGTTGACCTTCGGCTCTGTTCTGCGTATAAAACCGACACACGCAAAGCATTCAGAGCACAGATGTTGATGAGATGTAGGCGATGCTTCGCTTGGAAGATAGACAGGACCGAATTATGGCACAGACGAAGACCGTAACGACACCTACCGCAAAGCGTTCGCCGCGTACGCTTGCGGGCAGTCTCTCGCCCGTAGCGGACGAAGCGCGCGTGCAGGCGCTGAAGCTGTATGAGGCAGCCCTGAAGCTGATGCAGGATGGGAAGTATGAGCAGGCTCATACCGCCTTCAACAGCATGCTGGCGACGGCTCCTCCCGAGCTTGGCCACAGCATCCGCATGTATGTGAACGCGTGCGTGCAGCAGGTGGCGAAGGGCAAGACGACCTTCCAGAGCCATGAGGAGCGATACGACTATGCGATCTCGCTGCTGAACAACGGGCACTATGCCGACGCGCGCGAGGAGTTCAAGGCCATCCTCCATGAGAACGACTCGGCCGACTACGCGTTCTATGGTCTGGCGGTGCTCTCGAGCATGACGGGCGAGTCGCATAGCTGCCTGGAGCATCTGACGGAGGCGATCCGGCTGAATGCGAAGAACCGGATCCAGGCGCGGTCGGATTCGGACTTCCAGGACATGGCCGACGACCCGCGGTTTACGGAACTGCTTTATCCTGAGGCGTAGGTCCTTGCGTGTAACGGGGCCCTGGAGGCAGCAGGATTGACACGGGCTCTGACGGCGAACAAGGAGAGGCCGACGCTTCGGGTGGTGGCGATCGGTGGCGGCACGGGCCTATCCACGCTGTTGCGGGGTCTAAAGCGGTTTGTGGCGACCCCTGGGGGAACCACGCCGGTGAGCGAGGCCCATTGCCAGGATGCCATCTGCCTGATCCGCGATCTGGCGGCCGTGGTGACGGTGACCGATGACGGCGGGTCTTCCGGGCGTTTGCGGGAAGACCTGAAGATGCTGCCTCCGGGCGATGTGCGGAACTGCATGGTTGCGCTCAGCGAAGATGAGCATCTGTTGTCGAAGCTGTTTCGGCACCGGTTCGGGCAGGGCGATCTAGATGGGCACAGCTTTGGCAATCTTTTCCTGGCGGCACTGACGGAGATTACGGGCGACTTCGCGCAGGCGGTGCAGATGTCGTCGCAGATTCTGGCGACACGCGGGAAGATCTATCCGGCAACCAACCAGAATGTGACGCTGGCGGCTCGGATGGACGATGATTCGCTCGTACGAGGAGAGACGAACATCACGGCCAGCAAGCAGAGGATCTTGGAGCTGATGATCGATCCTGCCACCGCCGATCCCCTGCCGGAGACGCTGGAAGCGATTGCACAGGCGGATTTGATCTCGGTGGGACCGGGGTCGCTGTACACGTCACTGATCACGAACCTTCTGGTGCGGGGCATTCCGGAGGCGCTGGCGGGGTCACACGCGACGCGGGTGTATGTGTGCAACCTGATGACGCAGGCGAACGAATCGCTGGGCCTGACGGCGGCACAGCATATCGAGAAGATCCTGCAGCACTCGGGTACGACGAAGGCACCGATCTTCGACTATGCGCTGATCAACGGGGCACCCATCTCGCCGACGCTGCTGGAGCAGTACGCGCGCGAAGGTCAGATGCCGATCGAGGCCGATCTGGACAAGATTCGTGCGCTGGGCGTGGAGCCGATCGTAGGGAATTTTGTCCACGAAGGCGATGTGCTGCGGCACGACCATGACAGGGTGGCGGAAGCACTGCTGGAGCTGGCGCTACGCGGGCGTAATTGAGACGAGGGCCGGGGGAGGCGTCTCAATGGTGCGCTTGAGCTGGCCGCAGGCGGCGTAGATGTCGCGCCCGCGGGGGCGACGGATGTAGGCCGGGATGCCGTTGGCACGGAGGTGCTGCTGGAAGGCCTCGACGGCTTCGGGTGTGGGCTGCTGGTAGGGAATGTCCGGGCCGGGGTTCCAGACGATGAGGTTGACCTTGGCGTTGTGGTTCCAGAGCAGATGAACGAGCTCAGCGGCGTGGTGGGGCTGGTCGTTGACCTCGCCGAGCAGGACGTACTCGAAGGTGACGCGCTCGCGGGGGCGAAGAGGCACGCTGGCGACGGCCTTGAGCAGGGGCAGGATGCCCCACTTGCGCGTGATGGGCATGATGCGCTCGCGGACCTGGTCGTTGGAGGCGTTGAGCGAGACGGCCAGCTTGGGCCGGATGGGCTCCAGGGCGAAGAGCTCGATGGAGGGGATGATGCCGGAGGTCGAGACGGTCATGCGCGACTCGGGGATACGCATGCTTGTGACCATGAGGCGCACGGCGTCCATGAAGGCGGCGTAGTTGAGAAAGGGCTCGCCCATGCCCATGAAGACGAGGTTGATGCGATCGCGGCCTACTTCGACCTTGTGGCGATTGAGGACGGCGGCCACCTGTCCGGCGATCTCGCCGGCGGTGAGGTTGCGGCGGATGCCAAGCTTGGCGGTGAGGCAGAACTGGCAGTTGACGGCGCAGCCTACCTGGCTGGAGATGCAGATGGTGGCTCGTTTGTAGTCGTCCACCTGCAGGGTGTCTTCGTTTTCTTCCTCGTTGGCGGCGGGGGTGCCGTCTCCGCGCTCGCCACCGTCGCCACCGGGCATCCAGACGGTTTCGACCGTCTCTCCGTCGGCAAGGCGCATCAGATAGCGCTCGGTGCCATCGATGGAGCGAGCGGTCTGGGCGATCTCCGGCATACCGATGACATAGCCCTCGGCGGCCAGGGTCTGACGGATGGCGATGGGGAGGGTGGTGATCTGGTCGAGCGAGGTGATGCGCTGGCGGTGGAGGGCGTCGTGGAGTTGGGTGGCGCGATACATCGGCTGGCGGAGGCGCTCCATGAGGCGTGTGATGTCCTGGAGGCTTGCGCCGAAGAGTGGCTTGGGAGAGGCCGGATTGGGGAGAGTTGCGGGTGATTCGAGGTTCATGGTGGTTTCCGCCTCCCCCTGGATGAAGAGGTCTAAAGTCTTCGATTGAGATGGGTTAGCCGTGGACTTCGAGATTTCGAGAGTTCACATGCGAAGGGCCCGGCGCGTGGCCGGGCCCTTCCCTTTTCGCTGTCTCGATTCTATCAGGGGTGTCAACTCGCTCTTCAGTGGAGGTGCTCGGTGGGTGGCAGGCTCAGGATGAGGGTGACGAGATTGGTGAGGAGTTCGATATGCGGGGAGAGAGACTCGGCGAGGGACCTGGCGTTGGCGGTGGAGCTGCCCTCGGAGGCCATGTAGACGAGGTTGGTGATGGACTGGAGTGGATTGTTGATCTGATGGGCGAGGCTGTTGGCCATATCCGCGGCGGCAGCAGCGCCGGCGTGCTGCATCAGACGCAGTTGCTGGCGCTGCTGGCGGATCGCCATGGCGGCGAAGTCGGACAGGAGTTGCATCATGCCGACGTCCTGGGAGTCGAAGGCCTCTTGTCGCCCATGGGCGACGATCCAGACGGTGCCCCGGGTTTCATCCACCTCCCAGGGCAGGAGAAGTCCATCCGTGACAGATTCAGCCACGATGCCCATGA
This sequence comes from Granulicella pectinivorans, assembly GCF_900114625.1. Classification (NCBI taxonomy): domain Bacteria; kingdom Pseudomonadati; phylum Acidobacteriota; class Terriglobia; order Terriglobales; family Acidobacteriaceae; genus Granulicella; species Granulicella pectinivorans. Next base: position 3,438,262 of record NZ_FOZL01000001.1, on the reverse strand, counting down.
TCTCGAAGTAGCGGGGCGTGACGCGAAAGAACTGAGGTCCCTGGCGCTCCAGGCAAATGCGACATGGATTGGGGTCGTGGGGGAGCGTGGCACTGGCGAAATGGCTATATTGACCGGCGGTTACGACCCACTGATAGAAGTTTGCTTCCGTGCGGTCCCGCTCATCGCGCTCGATGGTGATGCCTGCGGAGTCGGCGCCGCAGAGATCGACGGCGGCGTCCACAAGAACCTGGAGTACGTTGAAGGGGTCTCCGATGAAGGCCTGCGAGAGACGGCGGATTCCCTCCAACTGCGTCGCGGCATTCCGGACGTGAAGACTGCGGGACGCGAATTCGAGGTTCTCGCGGAGGTCGATGACTTCAATGCCTGTATCCGCGATGTTTTGTACGGGAGACGCCAGCATGCCGGGCTCACCTTTAGGGGGGAACTTTAATGAAGAATGAATGTGACTATATACGAACTAAAGTAACTTTCCCGAAAAATTTGCAGGAGAAATATCACACATCTTCATGATAAGGCGGGTTTAGTCCTCCTCTCTCGACCGGAACGGGGCGCGGGCGCGGTGGTGATGACCAGCACGCTGGCCAAAACACAGATGGTCCCGAGGATGGTGCGAGGGCCGAGGGCTTCGCCTCCAGCGAAATAGCCGAGAATCACCGCGACGACCGGATTGACGTAGGCGTAGGTGCCTACCTTCGTGGGGGAGAAGTGATGCAGGAGCCACACGTATGCCGTGAATCCGATGATGGAGCCGGGGACGATGAGGTAAAGCAGGGCGAGCCAGGCGTGGGTGGAGACGGCTGTGGGGTGGAAGCCGCGGAGTTCGCCGAGGAGGGCCGCGGTGATGGTGAGGAAGATGCCGCCGACGAGCATCTGGGCTCCGGAGTTCATGGGCTTGGAGGGCGGCAGGGGGAGCTTACGCGAGAGCGCCGAGGCAACGGACCAGCAGACGGCTCCGAAGAGGCAGGCGAGGGCTCCCGGGCGATCGATGGGGGCATCGCCGAGGTGGAGCGAGGGCAGCATGAGGACGGCCACGCCGGCGAGGCCGATGACGAGCGCGACGATAAGGCGGGCGGTGAGGCGCTGGGTGCGAAGGATCGCGATCTCGGAGAGCGACATGAAGGCGGGGATGGTGGCCATCATGACGGCGGCGATGCCTGAGGGGATGCGTCGTTCGGCCCAGAAGAGGAAGCCGTAGTCGCAGACGAAGATGAGGATCGCCATAAGGCAGACGGAGGCCCACTGACGCGGCGTGGGAATGGCTTCGCCTCGGGCGCGCATCCAGCCGAAGAGGACGGCTCCGGCCGCGAGGAAGCGGAGGGCGGCGAAGAGGAAGGGTGGGACCTCGTGGACGCCGACGCGGATAGCGAGGAAGGTCGAGCCCCAGACGAAGTAGATGATGCCAAAGGCAAGCAGAATCTGCCAGCGTGGAGTTTGGGATTTGGGGTCCATGCTTCGATGCTAGCAGCCTTGTTTCCGAGCAATCCGGTCGTCTGGATGGGGTCGATATCGCGTGCAGGTAACCAGTGACTATTTAGGTCTTCGACAGGACGCAAAATATCTTTGAGTGGGATCAAATCTATGGCATGATCGAGTTACTTCAGCTCGCCAGGAATACGCAATGGGTGCCGCATAACATGCGCCAATCCTGGGGTTTGTCGAAGGTGGGCCACTCGTTTCTTTCGTCTGAGCACCAAGTGCAACCTATGGTTTTGCGGGCGGTGGGCTAGTCCCCGCAGAACCATATCGATCGCGACCTGTCACTCGAACACTCCGTACGCCGCTGGATGGGGCGTGCTGTGTCACTCCCTCGTCCTGAGCAGGGGAAAACTGCAATTGCGCGTCGAACGACGTCCTCTGCGGATGGGCGGAGTTATGTCTCCAGAACAGCTATAAATCGATCTCCAAGATGCAAGAACCCGGGCTCTCTTGTTTCACGTTTGGGGCATTCATGCCCTCTCTCTCTTGTCTGGCGCATCTCAATCAAGGATCCCGTCTTGTTTACTTCCAATGTTTCTTCTTCCTGCGTCCGCGCGGAGACCCGGGACGCTCGATGCACAACCACTTCCCTTTCCTGGGTGCGACGTGTGACGGCCTGCGTGCTGCTTCTTGTTTCCGCAGCGGCCCAGGCCCAGCAGTCGTCCGACCCCAGCCGCTTCGACTTCTACTCGATTCGTCTTTACATGAAGGCCGATGAGGTGCTGTACCACATGGAACAGATGAAACAGAGTATGGGCGGGAGAATCTATACCGACGAACAGGCGTCCGTCTTCGTTCCGAAGAAGCACTATACCCGCAGTGTGGTGTGGGAGACGGACCGGTTTACGCTGATCGCAGACCTGCTGCAGCACCGCAAGAAGGGCAAGGTCAGCGCGTCCGTGGTGGGGATGAGCCTGCATCCGAAGTTCGCCACCAGGATGGAGGCGCAGGGCTGGTTTCAGGCCAACGCGCCGCGCTTTGGGCCGGCGACCTTCGCCTCCAAGGTGGGACCGGACGCGGAGAACAGTCTCTACTTCTGCCACACGGTGGATGGCCGGAGCTGCGAGGCGCAAGAACCCCTGCTGATTCTGGGGCACAACTACATGCTGATGTCGGATTGCGGGTACGTGGACCGCGTGGGAGAGCCGATGCCGGTGGAGATGGCTCGCAAGTAAGCGACCGACGCGTGTACCGGGTGGTTGTCCGGACCACGCGTCGGCAGCGAGAGATCTATTCGGCGCCCATGCCGGTTGCCCCTCCACCCTTGAGGATGGCGGAGACAGCCTTCAGGCGATTTGCGTCGGCGGGGGATGCGGGTGCGGTCTTGTCCAGTTCCGCGGCGAGCTTCGACATGTCCTTCTTCGACCTCTTGTCGATGGCCGCGTCGATGGCGGCAATCTTGTTCGCAGGCAGCGAGGTTCCGCGAGCGAGCTGGTCGAGATAGGCCTTGGCGACGATGTAGTTCGCGGGCCAGGTGATCTTTGGCTGGTTCTGGACGTTGAGCTCACCGTAGTGGACGAGGTTGGCGGCGTCAATCTCGTTCTGCGTGACGAACTTCGATGGAACGAGCTTGAGAACGTCGAGACCGCGCGCGATCTCCGAGCCGTAGATGTAGCCGTTGTACCAGTAGGTGGACCACTGTCCGCCCATGGCGTGGGCCTTGCCGTTGACAGGACCGCGGTCGAAGTAGCCGATCTCCATGGGGTGAGTGGCGTCGGTGAAGTCGACGATGGAGACGCCTCCCTGATACCAGCTCTGCACGAGGATGTCGCGACCTGGGATGGGGATGAGCGAGCCGTTGTGGGCGACGCAGTTCTCATTCTCGGTTTGGGGCGCGGGCATCTTGTAGTAGGACTGCAGGACAAGCTTCTTGTCGGCGGTGAGCTTGAAGATGGCGTCGGCACCCCAGTTCATGGGATCGCTGGCGCGGCAGCGCGGCTGGCCACCGCCGCCCCACTCGTCGGTGAAGAGAACCTTGGAGCCGTCGTTGGCGAAGTTTGCGGAGTGCCAAAAGGCGTAGTTGGGATCGGAGACGGCGTCGAGACGGACGGGGTGGACGGGGTCGTGGATATCGAGCAGGATGCCGTTGCCGGAGCAGGCGCCGGCGGCGAGTCCCATGGAGGCGAAGATGGTGATGTCGTGGCAGCCGCGCGTGCTGGAGGTGGTCTGCGTCCCTGCACCGTGGTCACCTCCCTTCCAGAGGGCGTTGAGCGTTCCGGTTGCGGGATCGGCGAAGATGTGCGGGCTGGCTACGACCTTGGCGAGTTCCGGATGGGCGAGCGGCACCTTGATGATGACGATGGTGTAGAGGGCAGTGTCCGGATCGTCTTCCTTGCCGGAGCAGCCGGCGAGTTCGGCGGTGGGACGAACGCCCGCGGAGCCGGAGATGTAGATGTAGACGTTCTCTTTGTCGTTGGGGTCGGTGACCAGGGTGTTGGTGTGGGAGCCGCGGCAGGTCTGAACGAGCGCGACCTGCTGGGGCTTCGTCACATCGGTGATGTCGAAGATACGGATTCCCTTGATGCGATCAGGGCTGGGCGGCGGCTCAGGTGGGCGGCGCATGCCGACCGGGGCTCCAGGCGGCGGAGGAGGAGGCGTGGGAGCGACGTATCCCTCGGGCAGAGGGATGCCCTGTGTGCCGCAATCCTGACGGCCATTGGCGGCTTCGACGGACATGAAGAGGAGATGGCCGTAGACGGTGACGTCACCCTGTCCGCCAGGGCAGATGAGCGACGACTCAAGCCTGACCTTGAGGGGGTCGGAGGCGTCGTAGAAGTTGACGCCGTAGTAGTTGCCCACGATGATGTGGTGGCCGACGAAGGCGAGATCGGAGTTGGTGGTGCCGTAGGGACTTCTGGCATTCGGGTTCGGGCGGGGACGCGGGGCGTTGGGGTCGGGCGGAGGCGCGGCGTCCATGGCGGCGATGAGGGCGAGATCGGGCGCGAAGCCGTTGGGCTTGGGGAGAGAGGTGATCTTCTGAACGCCCATCGCGGCTTCGCCGGCGTCGTAAAGACCGGCTTTGAGGCCAACGCGGGGATCGTCGTTGTCGGCGCGCGGGTTGACGTAGACCGTGGGGGCTACCTGGGCGGCGCAGAACGAAGCCGACAGGGCGAGGCCGAGGGTGAAGGCTAGTTTCCGGGTCATTTCTTCTCCTTGGAATTCTCGTGGGCAAGCATCTGTTTCATGAAGTCGATCTCGGCGAGTTGGGTGTTGTCGACGTCGGTGGCGAAGTCGAACAGGACGGGATCCTGGGCGGCTGCGGGCGTGGCGAAGAGGTCCTGCACCATGCTGAGGGCTCCGGTGTGGTGCTGGATCATGCCGGTAAGAAAGAGGTGGTCGAACGCGGGCCCGGAGGCCTTGCGGAGAGCCTCCATCTGCGGGCGGGTGAGCATGCCGGGCATCATGGCGGACATATCCATGTTCGGGTCCATATCCATATCCATGGGGAGTTCGAGGGGCTTGCCGCGGTCGGTGAGCCAGCGTTTCATGAAGGCCATCTCGTCGGTCTGGGAGATGGTGATGCGCTGACCGAGAGCCTGGACCTCGGGGTCTCGGGAACGCGTGACGAGGAGGTGGGTCATCTCGACGGCTTGTCCGTGATGCATGATCATGCCCTGCATGAATCTGACGTCGGCATCGGACGGGGGACGATCAGGCACGGCGGCTGCGGCGGGGGTGAGGGTCTTCGAGGGATGGCCGGGCGCACCGGGTTGCGTAATCGGCGGGCCTGCCTGTTGGGCGGCGAGGGAGAGCGCAAGCGAGAGGGCGAGGGTGAGGATAGGGTTCTGCAACCGGGTCTACTCCAGCTTCAAGGGCACGGATTCCGGACGGAGGACGGCCAGGAACCGGTACACGTTGGTTTGGCGGAACCTTGCGGCTTCGGGCACAGCGGGAGAACCGCTTGTTCAGATTGTCTGCAATGGATGTATGAAATCACGGAACGGGGTGGGGCGCAATCGTAATATGTCAGCGATTTTGTGCACCTGCGGGCATTCTGGCAGAAGCCCACTCTGTGAAACAATGGAGAGTCAAGGAGACGCATGTCCGCAACCCTGGTTGAACCGCTTTTGCCCGTTTCGAGTCCTGTTCGCAATCTTCGCCGTACCGTTCTTCCCAATGGCCTTCTCGTGTTGACTGAGCGGATGGAACATATGCGGAGCGTTTCGATGGGGGTGTGGATCGACTCGGGATCGCGGGATGAGGCTCCCGAGGTCAACGGCATCTCGCATTTTGTCGAACACATGGTCTTCAAAGGGACGACTTCACGGTCTGCCCAGCAGCTCGCCATGGAGGTCGACCAGATCGGCGGCAACCTCGACGCGTTCACGGGCAAGGAACAGATCTGCTTCAATATCAAGTGTTTGGACGACAATCTCACCCCGGCACTCGACCTGCTGAGCGACCTGGTGCTGCATCCTACGTTTACGCCTGACGATATTGCGCGGGAGCAGGGCGTAATTCTCGAAGAGATCAAGATGGACGAGGATAACCCCGACTATCTGGTTCACGAGATCTATACACAGAATTTCTGGAAGGGCGATGCGCTGGGGCGTCCCATTCTGGGAACGGTCAAGACGGTTTCGAGCTTCGACCAGGCGGTGGTTCGGGCGGAGTACGCCCGGCGGTTTACGCCGCGGAACATGGTGTTTTCGGCTGCCGGAAATATCGAGCACGATGCCTTTGTCGCGAGCGTCGAACAGCAGTTCGCGTCGCTCAAGCCGGGTGGCGAGAATGTGAAGCAGGTTACGGCTCCGGTGGCGAACCCGCACATTGCCTTGAAGCACAAGAAGTCGCTGGAGCAGGTTCAGGTCTGCCTCGGGGTGCCTGCGCCGTGCGTGACGGACGAGCGGCGGTACGCGATCTATCTGCTGAACTCGATTCTGGGCGGCGGCATGAGCTCGCGGCTGTTCCAGACGATCCGCGAGGACGAGGGGATGGCCTACTCGATCTACTCGGAGATGAGCCCGTTCCGCGATGTGGGTAGCCTGAGCGTCTATGCGGGCACGTCGGCGGACAAGGTGGAAAAGCTGCTGCGGCTTACGATGAAGGAGTTGCGGCGTCTGAAGGATGAGGCGGTTACACCCGCCGAGCTGAAACGAGCCAAAGACCAGATGAAGAGCAATATCGTTCTGGGTCTGGAGAGCAGTTCAAGCCGCATGTCGAATCTAGCGCGGCAGCAGATGTACTACGGACGGTTCTTTGGGGTGGATGAGATCACGAACGAGATTGAGGCGGTGACCCCGGAACAGATGCAGGCGATTGCGCGGGAGCTGTTCGATGCGGATAAGATGGCGCTGGCGATGCTCGGCAACCTGGGCGGGTTGAAGATCCAGCGAAGCGATCTGACGTGCTGATCTTCTTGCAAGCGGCGGCCTAGCTCACTGGGACGTCTACTGGTAAAGTTTTTTACGGAGCAGGATACGAGACATGATGACGACCATGAAGACCTTTGAAGTGGCACGCAGGCAGGACCGCAACGACGACGGCTTTACCCTGATCGAACTGCTGATCGTGATGTCGGTGATGCTGATCCTGATGACGCTGGGCATTCCGCAGCTCCTGAAGCTGAGGAAGACGGCGAACGAGACCTCAGCGGTGGCTTCGGTGAAGGCGATCGGCGCGGCGGAGCTGACGTACAGTTCGGCGTATCCGGCGAACGGCTTCGCGTGCACGCTGGCGGCCCTGGGAGGTGTGCAGGGATCGGGCGCTCCGACGCCGCAGTCGGCGCAGATTCTGCCGGCCGACCTAGCGGCGGGCCAGAAGGCGGGCTATACCTTTGCGATCACCTGCGGATCCAAGGTCACGGTGAACAACCAGGATATGTACAACTCGTTCGAGGTCACGGCGGTGCCGAACTCGATTGGCCGCAGCGGCGACAAGGGCTTCTGCCTCGATGAGAACAACATCATCAAGGTCGATCCGGCGGGTGGCACGAATTGCGTGCAGGCACAGTAGTTCTCGCGCTGGCGACATGCGTTGCCAGCGCCCAGGATCTCTCGCCCCAGAGTGCCGCGATCGTTCGGAAGGTCGACGATCACTATAACCATCTGAAGACGCTGCGCACACGCTATGTGGAGCACTATGCCGGCATGGGCATGGATCGCACGGAGCGGGGAACGCTGGAACTGGCCAAGCCGGGCAGGATGCGGTGGGCTTACGACGTTCCGGCGGGCAAGCTGTTTCTCCTGGATGGGAAGTACGGGTGGTCGTATACGCCGGGTGACCCGCAGGTGGAGCGAATTCCTGCGAAGCGTCTCGATGACCTGCGGTCGCCGCTGCGTTTTCTGCTTGGTCATACGGAGTTGCGGAAGGAACTGGATGGGTTGACCGTGGCCCAAGATGGCAGTGGGTACAGGATCTCCGGTGTTCCCAAAGGACTGTCCCAGCGGGTGAAGATGCTGACCCTGGGCGTGGATGCCGGTGGAGAGATCCAGACAATGCGGCTTGAAGAAATCGACGGGGCGGTCACGGAGTTTTCGTTCACGGAGATGAAGGAGAATGTGCCGCTGGGGTCGAAGGAGTTTGTGTTTGTTCCGCCGGCCGGGGTTGGAGTGGTGGATGGTTTGCCGCCGGTTTAGCAACGCATGAGGACAACCGTGGCACGAGCGGATGAAGACTGCTTATCCGCTCGTACCACTTATCCAGTGATCACGGGCCTGCCTATACGGTGACTTTGCCTGTTTCGCCAACATCCACCTTTCCTCCCGTGGCGGCTGCGGCCAGATACTTGATGCCACGCACCAAACGGCTCGACGAGGCTTCCCAGTACTCGGCTTCCGTGATCCGGACGGCCAGGACGGCGATGTTGGGATCACCTTCGCCATTGGGAAACCATGCCTTGTAGATCGGATTCCAAAGCTCGTGGATCCTAGCCTTGTCCTGCGAAACGCTGGCGAGACCCTTCACAGTGAGGTACTTCGAGTCGCCCTTGTCGGCATACAGGAGCGAGACGTGCTCATACTGCCGAATCTCCGCTACCTTACCGCTGGCGTTCGAGGTGAGGAACCAGAGGGTGCCGTCGAAGTCGTCCGGGACCTGCGTGGCCATGGGGCGGGCGTCGAAGCTGCCGTCGGGCGCTGCGGTCGTCATCATGCACATACGGATATCCTTGATCAGGTCGCCGATCTTCGCGAGACCTTCGCGCCCGGTCAGGTGTTTTGTGTCACTCATCGTTACTTCCTCCACGGCATGTAAGATGCCCATCACGGCATCCGGGTGGGTCGATTAGAATGATGATGTTCACAGGAGCGACGATGAGGCTGCGGGACCAACATGTCGGCAACTTCCTTGCGCTTGTGCTGAGCGTGATTGCAGCCACGCTGGCTCCTCTGCAAACTTTCATCTTCGTGTACGCCTTCGTGGGCCCATTCCACTACCTCACCGAGATTGCCTGGTTGCGGAAGAAGGAGTTTTACTTCGGCCAGGGGATCGTGTCGCCGCGCCTCTATGTCATCATCGCTTCCCTGCTTTGCCTGGCGGGTAGCGTCGATGTGCTGGTGCATCGCGGGATGACCGGGTACGCGGTGGGTCTGATTCTGGTTCTTTCGCTGAGCGCGCAGGTGAAGAACCCTTATGTGCTTCTGGCGGCTGCTGTGGCGGGGTATGCTGCGAAGTTCTTCGTGCATGGCTGGGTGATCTTCGTCGGTGCGATTCTGCCGACGATCGGCCATGTCTACGTATTCACGGTGCTATTCATCATCAGCGGCCTGGTTCGTTCGAAGGAGCGACCTGTGCTGTCGTGGGTGAATCCCGTGCTCCTGGTCGCCGCGCCGTTCTTTCTTATCCGGACGAGCTGGAGTTATGCGACGCCTGGCCAGTACTGGGTGACCGCGGAGCAGGGTTTCTCGACGCTGCATGGGTACCTGGCGGGGCTGCTGGGGGGCAACCTTCATCCGGACTCATCGATTCTGGCCGACCCTGCCTCGGCGGGCGTTCTGCGTTTTCTCGCTTTCATTTACATGTACCACTATCTGAACTGGTTCGCGAAGACGGAGCTGCTGCGTTGGCACCATGTCTCGCGCAAGACGTGGGCGCTGGTGCTGACGGTCTATGCGGGTTCGGTGGCGTGCTACCTGTACAGCTTTATCCTCGGGTTTTATATCGTCAACTTCCTTGGTCTGCTGCATGTTCTTCTGGAGCTTCCGCTGAACTGGCACACGGGACACTATCTCGCCACGGCGATCCCTCGCCTGTGGCGCAGGCCGCCGGAGCAGCAGGCGACGGCCTAACGGGAGCTTTGCCAGCATGCACGTTTTTGAGACGGAAGACTTTCACGCGGCAGTCCATGCCCTTGCGCCGCGTGTGGCTGTATTCGATTGCGATGGAACGCTGTGGTCGGGCGATGCGGGGTCGACGTTCATGCACTGGACGGTCAACTCCGGCCTGGTCTCGCCCGAAGCCGCGGCATGGCTCCGTGGCCGTTACGCCGGGTATAACGCGGGAACGGTCGATGAACTGGCCATCTGCGGAGAGATGGTGCAGGTGTTCGCCGGCATCCGCGATGGAGCGATGCGGCAGGCGGCGGAGGCCTTCTTCGCCGAGGTGATCGAAAGGAATATCTTTCCGGAGATGAAGCAGTTGGTAGACGAACTGCACGCGAAGGACGTCGAGATCTGGGCCGTGAGTTCGACGTGCGACTGGGTGATCGAAGAGGGTGTGCGGCGATTCGGGATTCCTCCGGAGCGGGTGCTGGCGGCCCGCGTGAAGGTCGTGGATGGGCTGGTGACAGACGAGCTCATCGACGTCCCCACGGATGAGGGCAAGGTCGCCTCGCTCAAGCGGATGGGGATTACGGCTCCGGATGCCGTGTTCGGCAACTCGGTGCATGATGCCGCGATGCTGGCGATTGCGCGCTGTGCTTTTCCGGTGAATCCCACGACGGCGCTGATGGAACGAAGCGAGCGGGAGGGCTGGAGTGTGTACTTCCCAGCCTCGGTCCGACCGTCGCTCTAATGTCGAGCTAGATGCCCCACGGCGTTCGAGGTGGATTCGCGTCTAAACTGTACGACAGTGAAGGAACCAATCCGCAAGCTCGATAACCGGAGCGACACAGGGGGGAACAGGCCCCTGCGCCTTGTCGTGGCTGCACTGATCCTGCGTGCAGGCGAGCCTGGGACCGAGGTGCTGGTGTGCCAGCGAAAGCCCGATCAGCCGATGAGCCTGAAGTGGGAGTTTCCCGGCGGCAAGATCGAGCCGGGCGAGACTGCGGAAGAGGCCCTGGCGCGCGAGCTGAACGAGGAGCTGGGGATCGAGGCCGTGATCGGCCGGCGCGTCTCGCGGGTGCGGCATAAGTATCGCAACGGTGGGGCGATCGACCTGCAGTTCTTCGTGGTCGAGGAGTTCGGCGGCGCGCTCGAGAACAGGATCTTCAACGATATGCGGTGGTCTCCGCTGGGAGAGTTGATGCAATACGATTTTCTGGCGGCGGACCTTGGGCTGATTCGCGATCTGGCTGAGGGACGTCTTCTCTAGGCCGGAACAATCTTCCGTGAAATGCTGTGTGACGTGAGTTTGGCTGGGGGTCACCGGCCGTATCGTTGGGCCATGGATACCCTCGACTTCGATCAACTTCTTGAAGACTACCGGCAGGCCGTCGACCGTTGGGTCGATGCGATTCGCCACGAAGAATCGCTTGCCACGAACGATCACTCGATGAAAGAGATGGAGCTCTGGGACACTGCGGGGCTGGAGCTGCACGATGCGGAGCTCCACGCGAAGAAGACCCGGGATGCGTATAAGAACGCGCTGCGGATGAAGAACTACGGCTTCTGACGGCCGTTGCGCCTCCAGGGCGTAAGGACATCGTAGACCGGCGTCGCCGTCACTGTGGCTTTGGTGGCGGCAAGCAGCCTGCGCTGGACGAGCCATGCCACGGACGACTGCGCGGAGCTCTTGCTAACGCCGATGGTCTCGGCCATCTCCTGATAGCTGATCTGTATGGGCGCGTCGCGCCGCTGCTGCTCGGCGGCAAGCCATACGTAGACGAGGAACGCGACGGGGCGCCGGTCGTGGCCGACCAGATCGCGCATCAGTACATCGGTGATGTAAGGGTCGAGGGTGGGCATCGCTATACCGATCAACAATATAGCATCGAGTAGGTCATTGTTTCCCTGACGCGGCCGGACTATGGTTTGCGCAGGAGGGTTCTGGAGATGATACGTGGGCTGAAGATCGTGAGTATCCCGGTGACGGACCAGGATGTCGCGCTGGCGTTTTACACGGAGAAGATGGGCTTCAAGGTGGGGACGGACCAGCCGATGTGGCCCGGGCAGAGATGGATCGAACTGATCATCCCCGGGGCGGATACGAGACTCGCTCTGTTTACTCCGCAGGGCCATGAAGACCGCGTGGGTGGGTTCCAGTCGATGACGTTCTGGTGCGACGATGTCTTTGCGACGGCGGAGGCTCTGAAGGCGCGCGGGGTGACGCTGGCGGAGGAGCCGACGAAACAGCCCTGGGGCACATACGCGAAGTTCCGCGATCCGGATGGCAACGAGTTTGTGTTTTCCAGCCGGTAAGGAGAGACAGCCCGGAGGCTTTACATGGGTGCGCCATGGAAGGTGTAGAAGAGCATCACGGCGGTGAGGGCGATGACGATGATGCTTGTGCTCCAGGCGACGACATTGAACCAGCGCGAGTTGGTGTATTGCCCCATGAGATCGTGCTTGTTGATGAGCTTCAGCATGAAGATCAGGACGACAGGAAGCAGGACGCCGTTGAGGACCTGCGAGAGGATCGTGATCTTGACCAGCGGGAAGTTCGGGATGAGCACGACCGCCGCGCCGAACGCGATGAGCAGCGAATAGAACCAGTAGAAGAAGGGCGCTTCGGAGAAGCTCTTGTCCACGCCCGATTCGAAGCCGAGGCCTTCGCAGACCGTGTAGGCCGTCGAAAGCGGCAGAATGGACGCGGCGAAGAGTGAGGCGTTGAAGAGGCCGAAGGCGAAGAGCATGAAGGCATAGTTGCCGGCTAGCGGGCGCATCGCATCGGCTGCATCCGACGGCACACCGATGTCCCGCATGCCGTGCGTGTAGAGCGTGGCCGCGCAGGCCACGACGATGAACCAGGCGACGATGTCCGTGAAGATGGATCCTACGATGACATCGAGGCGGGTGGCTTTATATTGACGGATGCCAACACCCTTATCGACGATGGAGGACTGCAAGTAGAACTGCATCCACGGTGTGATCGTGGTGCCGATCACTGCGACGGTCATGTACACATAGGTGTGATCGGACCAGACGCTGCGGGGCGGCATGGTGAAGGTCTGCCGCATGGCCTCGAACCAGCTTGGACGGCTAAGCACACCGGTGACGATGTAGGCGATGTAGAACACACTGGCAACGAGGAAGACTTTCTCGACCGACTTGTAGTTCCCTTTTACGACCAGCGCCCACACCAGAAACGCACACACCGGAACGCTGATGTATTTGCTGACATGAAAGAGCTGTCCGGCACCGGCGATGCCGGAGAACTCGGCGAGGACGTTGCCGAAGTTCACGATGACCAGAAGGATCATCATGATGAAGGTCATGCGGAGGCCGAACTCTTCCCGGATGAGGTCGGAGAGGCCTTTGCCCGTGACCACGCCCATACGCGCGCACATCTCCTGCACGACGATGAGGGCGAGGGTGATGGGGATCATCGTCCACAGCAGCGTGTAGCCGAAGTGAGCGCCGGCTTGCGAGTAGGTGAGGATGCCACCGGCGTCGTTGTCCACGTTCGCGGTGATGAAGCCCGGACCGAGAACGGCGAGGAACAGCATGATGCTCGTGCGGGAGCGGCGCCAGAGGCTCTGCTTCATGGTGTGTCCGCCAATCCTGCCGCTGCGCGTACGTGAGGAAGGATGGTCTCGGCGCGCTCGACAATGAGCGCCTCCTGGCGGTCGTTGTAGTAGCCATCGCGGACCCCGCGTGCGTGTCCGGCGGCAGCGATGCGGGTACGTGCTTCCTCGTCGGGAAGGTACTTGCGGATCTTCGCGACGCACTCGTCGATGCCGGTAAAGAACACCGCCTCGACATCTTCCTCGAAGCGCTGCATGTGGCCTTCGGAGCGCTCGGCGAGGAGGAAGCCCCCGCAGCCGGCGATTTCGAAGCTCTTGTGGACGAACTCGTCGAGATTGGAGTGCGTGATGAAGCTGAGGTTGATCTTCGATCGCCAGACGCCTTCGCGATACGCGTCCTGGTAGAGTTCCCCGGGGACGGGATAGATAGCTGCCGCAGCCTCTGGACCGAGCGCCGCGCTCCAGCGGGTCGTGCCTGAGACCGAGACGGGGAGGCCGAACTCCTTCCACAGACGCGTGAGGAACTGCGCGCGGTCGTCGTATGGGCTTCCGATAAAAGAGACACCGCGATCGCGATCGGCGTCTGACCAGCCGGCGGGCGGCGGATACTGAATCGTAGGCTCGTACGCTGTCTGGATTTTGATCACGTCGCGGGCGCCGTGGGATTTGTAATCGGCGATGTTACTTGTTCTCTGGACGACATGCAGATCGAAGAACGGGATGCACTGCATGTAGAGACGCCAACCGGGATCCTGCCGTGGACCGAAGGCGTTGTCGATCATGTAGCTGACCGTGACGATCCCCATGGCGCGCAGCTTGGCGAGCGTGGAAGGCCGCAGCCAGACGACTTTGTCGGCCCAGAAGATCGCGGGTTTCTCTTCGCGTGCGATGCGGAGAATCGTCTCGTTGAGGCGCGTGACATTGGGACCAACCGGAAAACGGTAGGTGACCTTCCACAGGAACGCGCTGGACGGCCGGAAGTCGATGGCGTTCAGCGGAATGACCGTGTGGCCCAGGCGCTCAAGAGCCCACAGGCGATGGAGAGCGGTGTCGTTCTTCGAGATGTTGCCGCAGTAAAGGATCTTCATCAGTGCTTGTGTCCGAGTCAGTGCTTATGGCGTAGATTGGCGATGACCTGTTCGGCGTGGATTACGCCGGCAAGGTGGTGTTCGTCGTCGATCACCGAGAGCGAGCGGAGATTGTATTTGTCGAACAGCTCGGCGACCTTCTTGCCGCTGGCATCGAGCCGGCAGGTGACGATGTGTCCCTGAGGCAGGCTGGAGAGAATTGCAGACGGTTTGGCGAGGACGAGGTGGACGATGGGGACCAGACCTTTGATCGCGCCAGCGTCGTCGATGAGGATGATGTCGGTGACGGCTTCGAGATCGCCTTCGAATTCGTGCAACGACTGAATGGCGAAGGAGACGGAAGCCTCGGGGGGCAACGCGATGTACTCGGTGGTCATGCGGCCCGCGGCGGAGTCTCCGGAGAACTCGAGCAGTTCCTCAACCTCCTGCCGCTCCTCCGGATCCATCTCCTCGAGAATGGCGTCGGAGCGCTCTTCGGGGAGTTCGGCCAGGAAGTCGGCGGCGGCCCCCGGATCCATCTCCTCGACGATGCCGGCGACGACCTCGGAGTCGAGATCCTGGATGAGCGCCTGCTGCATCTTCGGCCCAACCTCTTCAAGCGCCTCAGCGGCAACCTCTTCGTCGAGCGAGGTGAAGAGCGCCTGCCGTTCCGCCGGGGCGAGTTCTTCGAGGATGTCGGCGATGTCGGACGGGTGCATGTTGGCGAGGCGGTTCTGCTCGATCTTCAGCTTCACCCGCCGCGATGGATCGCGTTCGATCAGATCGACGAAGTCCCACGGAATTACGCTGGGCGGGAGGCGCGTAGCCAACGATTCCACGGATGCCTGCGGGAGCCCTTTGAGCAGACGGCGGACGGCACCACGCAGTCCGACCTCGACCTCCGCAATGCGAAGGGAGAGACGGTCGGTGCCGTCGAGGCAGGCCTCCCAGATGAGATCCACGTCGTTGACACGGACGACCTTGTGACCGTAGACGTCGATGATCTGCTGATCGAGGAGATCGCGTTCGAGCAGAAGATAGGCCTCGGCGTCGGGCATATCGAGAATCTCGGCTTTGCTCCTGAGGGTAAGGCCCTTTTGCTGGTTGACGAGGTCCATGATGCGGACCAGCGTAGGTGCTTCCTTCTTTGAAGTGCCCCCGCGCAGGACGAACCCAAAGACGTGGGAGGCGTCCTCGGAGGGAACAACCGCAAACTCGCGGATCTCGCCGAACGCAGAGCCGTCAGACGCAATCACGCGCGCTCCCAGAAGCGCGGAGACGCTGGTCCTCTCGTTGGCGTGTCGAGTCATTGGTGCCTTCCCTGCTGGTTGTGATGCGCATTTGGAACGTGGCGGCGGTAAACCACCTTCGCGACGAGACTTCGGTCGCAAAGGTGGAGCACTCTCTTGTTGTACAGCTTCTTCGTTACCAGACCTTGCAGACGTTGGCTTTGACCATGGGCTGGCCGACCTTGCATCCGAAGGCAGTGGCGAAGTCGGGCATGTTGGTGACGATGCCATTGATGCGGGCAAAGCCGGGCGAGTGTGGGTTCGTAATGGCCGAGACGCGGAGGTTGGCCTCGCGGTCATTTTCGCATGCCCACTGGGCAAAGCCGATGAAGAAGCGCTGATCGGGGGTAAAGCCGTCGAGAGGCTTCAGCCGCTGATTCTCGATCTGATGCTTCCACGCGATGTAGGCGATCAGCGTTCCGCCCAGGTCGGCGACGTCTTCACCGCTGGTCAGCTTCGAGTTGATGTGGATGTCGTCGACGATAGTATATGTCGCAAACTGGTCGCGCAGGCAGTTGATACGGTCTTCGAAGCCCTTCGCATCTTCCTTGGTCCACCAATCCTTGAGGTTGCCCTCGGCGTTGAACTGGCGGCCTTCATCGTCGAAGGCATGGGTGAGTTCGTGGCCGATGGTCGAGCCGGTGTTGCCGTAGTTCGGGGCGTCATCCGCCTTGGGATCATAGAGCGGCGGCTGCAGAACGCCGGACGGGAAGTTGATGTCGTTCATCTGCGGATTGAAGTAGGCGTTGACGGTCGGCGGCGTCATGCCCCACTCGTTACGGTCTACGGGCTTGCCGATCTTGGCCCAGTTGCGCCTGGATTCGAAGATCGTGGAACGAAGCGTGTTGCCGAAGAAATCTCCCGGCTGGATGGTAAGCGACGAATAGTCGCGCCAGGTGTCGGGATAGCCGATCTTGTTGCGGACGGCGTGCAGCTTGCGCAGAGCTTCTTTTTTGGTTTCGGGGCTCATCCAGTCCAGATGCTCGATCTCGTCGCCCATGACGGTTTCGATCTGCTGGGTCATGATGAGGGTCTTAGCCTTGGTCTCCGCGGCAAACGTTCGCGCCACAAACTCCTGGCCGAGCGCCTCGCCCAGCGTGCGGTCCACGGTTCGGACGCAGCGCTTCCAACGGGGAGGCGGCTGCTGCGTGCCGCGCAGATAGTGGCTGAAGAACTCGAAGCTGGCGGTCTCAAACGGGGCCGAGAGCGAGGGCGCGGCGGCGGTCAGGAGGTGGAAGCGCAGGTACGACTTCAGCGCCTCGAGCGGCTCGGTCTTGAGTTCGGTGTCGACAGCCTTCTGAAATACGGGCTGCTCCACGTTCACGGTCGCGAGGTTGGCGTGACCGCGTGCGACGAAGAACGCCTTCCAATCGATGGACGGGTTCAGCGCGGTGAGGTCGGCGACCGACATTTTGTGGAAGCTCTTGTAGGGGTCACGGCGTTCCACACGCGTCAGCGAGGCGTTGGCGAGGGCGGTCTCGATGCGCAGAACGTCGGCGGCGTCGGTTGCGGCCTGGGCGGCGGGCTCCCCGGCGAGGGTGAAGAGTTGGGAGATGTACTCGACGTACTTCGCACGGATCTCGACCGAGCGCTTGTCGGTCTTGGTGTAGTAGTCGCGGTCGGGCAGACCGAGTCCACCGGCACCGACCGTCGCGATGACCGAATTCGAATCGGACGGATCCTGGTCGCCCCCGGCGTTGCTGAAGAACGTCCCCTGCGCCTCGCGGTCGAGCCGGTCGATGGCCCGGTCAAGCGCCGCACGGTCCTTGATCGCCGCGATGGAGGCCAGCTCCGGGCGGAGCGGATCGATGCCGCGCTTGTTGATCCTCTCGGTGTCCATGCACGCGCCGAAGGCGTCGCCGACCTTCTGCTGGATGGCGTTGCGATTCTTCAGTTTGGAGTCGGTTTCGAGGATTCCCCAGAGAAACTGTTGGTTTTCGTCCGTCAGCTTGCCATAGACGCTCCAACTCGCCTGGTCTGCGGGGATGGGATTGTTTTTCTTCCAGCCGCCGCAGGAAAACGCGTAGAAGTCGTTGCAGGGGTCTACCGTGCGGTCAAGCGAGGTGAGGTCGAGCACAGGGGAAAACGGCATCTGCTGGATGGGAGCGGCGTGTTGCTGCGACGGAGACGCCACAGCGAGCGACAACAGAACAAGCGGAATCCCAAACGGCAAAAGCTTCATGCAAATTTCTCCTATAGTTCGCATCGTAAACCACTGGGCGGAAAGGCGTCTCGGATGAGGGTTTCGGTCGGTCCTCCTTGACATCCGCGCCCGCGCCAAGCAAACTGCCAACATCGGTGCATTGGCGGAATCTGGCCTTTGCGGCAAGTCTTGGAAGCGGCATGAAGTTGTTTGTCTATTGTTTCTCTACAAAGGACCGAGTTGGCCGAACCTACTACAAGCCGTGTGAGTTTTACATTGGATTCGTCGCTTGCCAGCGTCAACAAGGTGGAGCAGACGGCAGAGGACTATGCGGAACGGGCCGGGTTCGACGAGGACACCGTTCCGAATATCGCCATGGCCGTTCGCGAAGCTGCGGTAAACGCCGTCCTGCACGGAAATGCCTACGATCCTGAGAAGGTCATCACGGCATCGTTCGAGACGACGGCGGACGATCTGATTATTCGCATCGGCGACCAGGGAGCGGGACTCGATCCGGATACTGTTCCGGACCCGCTGGCACCTGAAAACATTCTCCGCGGCTCCGGCCGTGGGATCTTTCTCATTCGAGCTTTCATGGATGAGGTAAACTTTCGCCAGTTACACCCCGGAACCGAACTGACACTTATCAAGCATCGAACACCCGCGCAGCCGGGGACCTAAGGAGACCTACTCAATGAGCATGAAAGTCAAGACCCGTCAGGTAGACGGTGTCACCATCCTCGATCTCAGCGGCCGCATCACACTCGGCGAAGGCAGCGTTACCCTGCGGGATGCAGTACGCGATGTGCTTGCCAAGGGCTCGAACAAGATTCTGCTGAACCTGGGTGAGATTAGCTACATCGACAGCTCCGGCATCGGCGAGCTGGTCAGCGCCTTCACGACCGTGAAGAATGCAGGCGGCGAGCTCAAGCTGCTGAACCTGACCAAGAAGGTCCACGATCTGCTCCAGATCACCAAGCTGTACACCGTATTCGACGTCAAGGACGACGAAGCGACCGCAGTCAGCGCGTTCACCAAGTAAGGCTGTTCAGGAACGAAAAGGCCGTCGCTTTCGCGGCGGCCTTTTCTTGTTACGTGTGCCCTACGCGGGAGCGATCACTTCATGACTTGTGTACCAGTCTCGGTAGTCCGAAATCGTAAGGGCTCTCCCGTTGGTCGGCGATGAACTCTCTTTCCTGCCAACGGGAGAGCGACACGGGACTTTACTTACCGAAGTCGACCTTCGGTGCAACCGAGTTGGCGGCATCGCCCTTGAAGTACTCATCGCGGTACTGGAATCCAGCCATGCCGGCCCAGATGCTCGCCGGGAACTGGCGAACCGAGATGTTGTAGTCCTCGAGCGTCTTGTTATAGCGCTGGCGCTCGACGGCGATGCGGTTTTCGGTTCCGGCCAGCTCATCTTCCAGCCGGATGAACTGCTCATTGCCCTTCAGATTCGGATACGCCTCCTGGAGACGAAGCAGCGGGCTGATGGCTACGTCGAGCTGCTTGTTGGCCTGGATGCTCGATGCGCGATCCGTCGCGCCGATGACGGCTGCGCGGGCGTTGGCGATGTTCGTGAGGACGGTGGTCTCCTCATTCACGTAGCCCTTGACCGAGGCGACGAGGTTCGGGATCAGGTCCATGCGGCGCTGCTGCACGACGTTCACCTGCGAGTACGCCTGGGTGACAGCCTCGTTCTTGACTACGAGCGTGTTCTTGGTGCTGATGTAGCTTCCGCCGACGAAGAGCAGTACGACGATGATCAGGCCGACGACTCCGAGTGCGATCCAGAGAGATTTCATTTGGTTCCTCTTGTATTGCTGGTGATTCTACTGGTTGTATACGAATTTCTGGTGGATTTCGTTCCCGTCTCTGCCGGTTTACCAGTCGCCGCTGGCTCCGCCCCCTCCCGAGCTTCCTCCGCCAAAGCCGCCGAAGCCTCCTCCGCCACGGTCGTCGTCACGGCCTCGCCCGCCGCCTCCGCCGCTGCCCAAGATATTGCCGAGCAGGAAGAAGATGAGGCCGACGTTGCCCGTTTTGATGAGCAGAAACAGGATGAAGAGGACGATGCCGCCAACGATCAGCACCTGGAAGAGGCTCAGATGGATCGGCTGCTGGACGTTTTCGCGGTGATACGTATGGACGGGCTGGACGCCAGACAGTGTGACACCCGCGTCCGTCGCGATCACCTGTGCGATAGCATTGACGCCGATGGGAATGGCCGTGTTGTAGTCGTTCTGGCGGGCCGCCGGGGACATCTGCCGGCCGATATCACCGACCTTCGCGTCGTTCAGGATGCCCTCAAGCCCGTAGCCTACCTCGATGCGGCCGGCACGGGGACTCATGACAAAGAGCATCAGCAGTCCCTTGTCCGTTCCCTTCTGGCCGACCTTCCACTTCTCTTCAAGCTGGGTGGTGAACTCTTCGATCGAGGAGTCGCCGTCGATCGTCTTGATCGTCACCACCGCGATCTGTGCGTGCGCCTTCTGGTCGACCTGGGTGCATAGGTCTTCAAGCGTCTGTTTTGTGTCAGGGTTGAGAACCCCGGCAAAGTCGTTGACGTAGCCCTTGGGTGCGGGAAGATCGGAGACCTTCTCCGCCGGGGAGACGTTGAGCCCGAGGACGAACAGAGCAAGGGCGAGCGCAAGTCTTCTAGGCCAGATCATCGATACGATTCTACGCTTTGCCGGGTAGGAAAGTTCCGTTACGCCGTGGGAGTCGATCTCGCCGGGTTACTGCTGGACAGGAGCAGGAGGAGGCGTGGGACGCGGAGGCAGGATGTTGCGCTCCTTGGCCATCTTTACCACCATCCGCATATGATCTCGGATGACGAGTTCCCCCTTGTCCACCTCTGCCTTGAGGACGGGGTCGTTGGTCCCCATGGACTCCTCACGGAAGGCGCGCCAGCCTTTCCGGTGATCTTCGAGCATGGCGAGGATGAACGCCTTGTCGAACTCATCACCGGAAAGCGAGGCGAGCTTGTCATAGGAGGCCTTATCGTCCTTGTTCATCTCTTTAGGCAGGCGAATGCCCATCTGATCGGCGATGGGCTTCAGGTCGGACGAGAGCTGCGTGTGGTCGGTGACCATCTTGCTGCCGAACGCCTTCACGTCGTCGGACGAGCCTTTTTCTGCGCCAAGCTGGCCGAACTTCACGTCCGCAATGCTTCCCTCGGCGGTCCTGCGGAGGAACATCTTATCCTTCATCTCCTGCCCGGTAACGCCCGGAGTGGCGTTGGTATCGTGACCGGTGGCCAGCGGAGTGGCTCGGTTCGGGCTCTGTTGCTGCTGCATCGGCTGGGGCTGCTGGACGGGGCTCTGGGAGTCCGGATAAAGCTGGGCGAGGAGTGCCATGGGGCTCAGGACGATGGCGGTAGCGACGACGGCGGTGCGAATGCGCTTCAGTTCCATGAAAATCTCCTGACTTGGACCGGCTGCAGAATCGCGAACGACTGTGCAGGGATACTACACGACAGGGCGGCCCACCCTCTATAGGTTGTTTCGGGGAGGTGGTTGGTTGCCTCACGGGCGGGTATGCTGGGGATGGAGAGTGTAGGCACATGCAGAGCGATTTGAAGGCGCCGGTCGCGCGCCGCGATACGAAGTCCGTGGCAATCCACGGAACCGAACTGGTCGACGATTTTGGATGGATGCGCGAGAAGGCCTCGCCTGAGGTGATCGACTACCTAAATGCCGAGAACGCGTACACCGAAGCCGCCATGGCCGGCACGAAGGATTTGCAGGCAAAGCTCTACGCGGAGATGTTGTCGCACATCAAGGAGACGGACGAGTCGGTTCCCTATCGCAAGAACGGCTGGTGGTATTCGAGCCGCACCGTGGAGGGGCTGCAGTACCCCATCCACTGCCGCAGGACTGCGCCGGACGCCGAAGAGATCGTGATCCTCGACGTCAACACACTGGCCGAAGGGCAGGCGTTCATGGCTGTGGGAGACATGGCGATCAGCCCCGATGGCTGGCTGCTGGCCTACTCGACCGACAATACCGGGTTCCGCCAGTACACGCTGCATGTGCGGGACCTGCGGACGGGCGAAGACCTCCCCGACACCGCCGTCCGGGTGGGATCTGTGGCCTGGGCCGCCGATGGCAAAACGCTCTTCTACACCACCGAAGACGAGGGAACCAAGCGGCACGACCGACTGTTTCGCCATGTACTCGGCGGCGAGCCGGTGCAGATTCACCACGAGGAAGACGAGCGTTTCAACCTCGGCGTCGGCAAGACGCGCGACGCAAAGTACCTGCTGATGGAGGCCGGAAGCCACACGACGAGCGAGTGCCACTTCCTCGCCGCGGATACGCCCGAAGGAACCTTTACCTTGATCGCCCCACGCGTCGATGACCAGGAGTACTCCGTCGACCATCGAGACGGCCTGTTCTACATCCGCGTGAACGACACTGGCGAGAACTTCCGCATTGTGACCGCGGAGGTTACAAACCCCGGTCGGGACCATTGGACGGAGTTTCTTCCCGAAGACAAGACTGTTCCGCTGGAAGACTTCGACGTCTTCCAGACTTTTCTGGTGACCTCGACCCGGCGGGAAGGATTGCCTGTCCTCAAGGTCTACCCGCTCCTCAAGGGTCCGAAGCTCGGCGAAGCAAAGGCCATTGCGTTCCCCGAACCGACGTACACCGCAGGCGGCCACGCGAACCCGGAGATGGAGACGACGAAGTACCGCTACAGCTATCAGTCGCTGGTATCGCCCGCTTCGGTGTATGAGTACGACGTCGCTAGCGGCACCTCGACGCTGCTGAAACAGCAGGAGGTGCCGGGAGGATTCGACGCATCGCTGTATGCCTCGGAGCGCGTCTGGGTCACGGCTGAGGATGGAGTGCACGTGCCAGTCTCGGTGGTGTATCGCCGCGAGAGCTTCCGGCGCGATGGCACAAATCCCCTTTACGTGTACGGCTACGGATCGTACGGCTATGCGCTTCCAGTGGGCTTTGGGGCAACCCGGCTGTCGCTGCTCGATCGCGGTGTGGTCATTGCCTACGCTCACATCCGCGGCGGCGGCGAGATGGGCGATGCGTGGCACGATGCCGGCAAGATGATGGTCAAGCGCACCACCTTCACGGACTTCATCCGGGCCACCGAGCACCTCGTCGCAGAGGGCTACGGCGCGAAGGATCGCGTTGCCATCGAGGGTGGAAGCGCGGGTGGCCTACTGATGGGAGCCGTCGTGAATATGCGCCCCGACCTGTTCCGCGTCGTGTTGTCGCATGTACCGTTCGTGGACGTCATGAACACGATGCTCGATGCGTCGCTGCCGCTGACCGTCGCCGAGTATGAGGAGTGGGGCAACCCCAATGAGCCTGAGGCCTATGCTTACATGCGCTCCTACTCGCCCTACGACAACCTCGCCGCTGGCCCCTATCCATCGATGCTCGTCAAGACCAGCCTGAACGACTCCCAGGTCATGTACTGGGAGCCCGCGAAGTATGTGGCCAGACTGCGCGGGCTCAAGACGAACGACACGCCCCTGCTGCTGCACATCAACATGGACGCCGGTCACGGCGGAGCATCGGGCCGGTACGACTACCTGAAGGAGATTGCGTTCGATTATGCCTTTCTCCTCATCCAGTTGGGAGTGGAAGGC
The DNA here is from genome assembly GCF_900114625.1 of Granulicella pectinivorans. Lineage (NCBI taxonomy): Bacteria > Pseudomonadati > Acidobacteriota > Terriglobia > Terriglobales > Acidobacteriaceae > Granulicella > Granulicella pectinivorans. Next base: position 3,414,888 of record NZ_FOZL01000001.1, on the reverse strand, counting down.
GCGGAAACAAAGTTCTAGACAGATTCCGTGGGACGCGGTCCAATGTCTCGCATGCAGACATTAGGTTTATCCTCGACACCTCAGCCCACGGACAATTTGTTTAAGCGCCTGTTCTGGCCATCCATCGAGACACAGTACGACGTCGATCTTCTGGGCCAGCAGGGCTTTTACGTGTGCACAGCGGTCGGCGGCGTTTCGTTCCTTCTGCTACTTTTCCTCGGGATGCCGTTCGTTGGCATGTTGACCGCCGCCGTCTATTTCCTGGCGGCATGCGGTGTCAGAGAAAGAAGCATCGCCGCATCGGCGCTGGCCTTTGCACTCTACCTGACGGGTTTCGCCGGAGGCATGGTGCATGGCGGCGGGGGAAATCCGTTCGTCGGCCTCGTCATCACCATGCTCTTATTCTCGAACCTTCGTGCGACAGTGCTCGCACGAAGGTGGTCGAAGCAACCCGACGATGAGACAGAGTTCCATCCCTCCGACCGCAGTTCTACAAGCGTGCTGGACCGCTTGTCCAACCAGCTTCCACCGAAGATATGGCCCAGGGGGAAATTTGCTTTCTTCCCACTCGTTGGCCTGTATCTTTTACTCGCTGTCGTTGGACTGATGATGACGAAGCGCATCCCGCAACCTCCGCAGCAGCCGGTGATGATCGAACGTCTCGACACCCGCCCTTAGGCCTTCGTCGCCGTCTCCAAGACACTATCTCCCTCGCCTGGAGCCAGGAAGAGGTTCGCCTCCAGCCCATGCTGACGCGTGTACAGGTCGTAGTACCGCCCCTTCGCGGCGTACAGCTCGTCATGCGTCCCGCGCTCGACGATCAGGCCACCCTCGACCACCAGGATCTGGTCCGCACGGCGAATCGTCGACAAGCGGTGCGCGATGACGAACGTCGTACGGCCCTGCATGAGGTGCTGCAGGCCCGCCTGGATCATCGCCTCCGACTCTGAATCCAGCGAACTCGTCGCCTCGTCGAGAATCAGAATGCGCGGGTCGGCTAGGATCGCGCGCGCGATCGAAAGCCGCTGGCGTTGGCCGCCCGAAAGCTTCACGCCGCGCTCGCCCACGATGGTCTCGTAGCCCTCTGGAAACTTCTCCGCGAACTCGTCGACGCGCGCGATCCTGCAGGCCGCCATCAACTGTTCTTCGGTAGCCAGCGGACGGCTGAAGAGGACATTCTCGCGGATCGTTCCGTCGAAGAGGAAGGTCTCCTGCAACACCACGCCCAGTTGTTCGCGGAAGCTCGACAGACGGACATGCGAGAGGTCATGTCCATCGACGAACACCTTGCCGCTTGTCGCCGTGTGGAAGCCGCACACCAGTGAGATGATTGTCGATTTGCCCGACCCCGACGAGCCCACCAGGGCCGTCACCGTGCCCGGCCTCGACTCGAACGAGACGCCGTGCAGCACCTCCTTGGCCTCTTCGTACGAGAACCTGACGTCTTCAAACCGAATGTCGCCATCGATCGTCGAGAGCACCTCGGTTCGTGTCGGTTCGGAGTCTTCCATCTGCTCGTTCAGAATCTCGGTCGTGCGATCCAGCCCGGCGAGCGCCTCGGTCAACTGCGTTCCGATGTTCACCAGCCCCGCGATCGGCGCGATCATAAACGCCAGGAACATCACATAGGTCACATAGCCGCCGGTCGTCAGGCGTCCAGCCACCACCTGGTGCGCTCCAAGCCACATGATCAGAGCGCCCACGAATCCGAGCACCCCGGTCGACGCCAGGGACATGAACGACTGCGCCGTGATCGATGAGATCACGTTCGCCAGCAGGCGGTTGACGCCCGCGGCGAAGACGTTCGCTTCCGAGGCCTCGGCATGATATCCCTTCACTACGCGGACACCGCCGAGCGACTCCGTCAGGCGTCCCGTGACCTCCGCATTGATCACCGCGCGCTCGCGGAAGATGGGCCGGATGGTGCTGAAGGCCTTCTGCAGGATGACCCCGAAGATGACCAGGATGACGAAGGTCAGCAGCGTCATCCGCACGCTGAGGTGGATGAGGTACGCGAATGCGAAGATGGCGGTCAACACGCCACCGCAGAAGTCAATGACGCCCGTGCCCATCAGGTTCCGCACGCCTTCGACATCGGTCATGATGCGCGCGACCAGGGTCCCTGTGCGATTCTTATCGTAAAAGTCCACGGGCAACCGACCGATGTGAGCCTGGACCTTGGTCCGCAACTCGGCGATCAGGCGCTGTCCGGCCTTTGAGAGAAGCTGCGTAAGAATGAAGCTGGTCGCGCCCTGCACGATGGTCGCCGTCACCACCGCGCCGACGATCCAGGGCAGCACGCCGATGTCGTGCTGGCCCATCACGCGGTCGATCAGGTATTTCGTCGACGCCGGCAGGATCAGCCCGCTGGCGCGGTTGACGATCATGATCAGGAAGCTGCCGGCAAGCAACATCCGGTAAGGTTTGATCAGCTTCCAGACCTCGGGAAGCATCTTCTTCAGGCTCGGTTTGGGACGCGAGGCGGTAAGCTTGGCGGCGGTGGCACGGCCTGTGCCGCGAGAAGGGCCGTCAGCAGCGCGCATTCCCGTGCCGAAGTTGGTGGATCCCATGGAAGCGGACATATCTCCAAAGTGTACGCCTTGCCCGCGCACACGGTCGTTTTTACGCCAGACGAGCCTTACGGGCCGCAATGAAGGACCGCACGCAAAGGACTGTGAAGATCAGGCACAGTACCGACATCGCGCACTTTTCCTGTACTGCGAGCGGAAGTTTGAAATACGCGCCCTGCAGCAGTTTGATCTCGTCATAGATGGACTTCGCAGTTCCGAGGAAACCCAGCAATCCGACGGTGACGGCGATATGCATCCAGAGCATGCGCTTCTTCGTGTTCTCGGTGTTGGCAAGGAAGCCGGAGACCGCGAGCACCAAACCGAAGTAGGCGGGGATGAGCGACGTAGGGTACTGTTGTCCGGTTCCAAGATAGGTTCCGAGACCAAGAGCGAGGAGCAGAACGCCAAAGACGATAGTCAGCTTGTACATGGAGATCAGGATACTTGATTGTCCCTCGGAACGTATGCCCTGCGTGGCCTCGCAAGCATAGGACCGGTCCAGCGGGAGCAGGCTTCTAAAGCTTTGCTGCGGCTTTGATATCGTTCAGCAGATCCGCCGGTTTCCAGTCGTTCGTGGGATACCAGGCCGCGACCTTGCCGTCCTTGCCGATCAGAATCGTCGACAACGAGTGCTGCAAACTGGTCGGATTGTCCCCGGGCGTGATGCCGACGTTGAAAAACTGCGTGATGGCGGGAAGCTCCTTGACCGGGGGGGCCGCAAAATCCCAGTGCTGGAACTGCTCCTTCGTGTACTTGCCCGTATAGGCGCCGCCATAGCTGCGCAGCACGGCGGGCGTGTCGTAGGTCGGGTCGAAGCTGATGCTGATCAGGTGCGTATCGCCATATAACGCCGGATCCGCAGCGAGTGACTGGTCGAGATCGGCGAAGTTCCGCGACATGCGCGGACAATAGTCGGCCAGCGGGCAGCGTGTGTAAATGAATGTAATCGCAACCACTTTGCCCTTGAACTGCGCAAGATGGATGGTCTTACCGGACTGGTTCAGCAGCGCGAAATCGGGGATCGTATCGCCCGCCGCCGGAACGTGATATTGCACCGCAGGCTTATAGTCGGGCCGTGCCTGCGCCGTCACGACGACCTGGTCGAGGCGGGGATGCCGGTAGCCGGAAGGATCGTCACCCCGTGTCGCATCCAGAACGAGGTGCGCGGCAATGCGGTCGCCCGGGTGGAACTCGCTGATCGTGTCGGGCTGCGCGAGCTTGTACGGCATGATCATCGCCTCCATGTAGCCGGGAATGGCCTCATGGTCGAGCGTTACCTCACCGGTCGCGGGGTCGGTCGCAACAATGCGTCCCTTCAGCGGGAAGGACTTCTGCGTAGCGGGCGCGGCGGGGCCGGACTTCCGGCATCCGGCGGCAAAGAGCGAAAGACTGAGCAAAACGACTGAGAGTAGACGGCGGTGCGAGGTCACGGTCGGATGAATCTCCTGGTACCTCTATGATAGTCGCGTCCGGCAGACTCGCGGCCGGGCGAGTTGGGCGGAGCGTGTTAGGCTGATTCCGAATGTGTCGTATGCGGGACACGCTGGCCTGGAGTTGACCGTGGTGCGGCAGCTACCAAGGACGATCTCGCAGTTCATCCCCTTGCCTGCCGTTCCGTTCCGTGCCACAGAATTGACGCATCACCCGATGACGCGCGGGACCACAGTCCGAACGACGAGCCTTCCGCTGATGCACGCCGCGCTTGCGCTGGCCGGTCTGGGCACTGCTCTGCTTGGGCCGATTCTGCCTCTTCTGGCCTCCCAATGGCACATGCTCGACTCCGATAGCGGTTTGCTCATGGCGGCCAAGTTCTGCGGAGCGTTCCTCGGTGGAGTCACCGTCTCGAAAAAACTGGAGCAGACGCTTCTGGTCGGGTTTCTCGCAGCGGCCCTGGGCTTCGGCGGATTCGCCGTTGCCCCCGGCTGGCACGCCGGTGCCCTGGGCCTGGCCTTCGGCGGGTTCGGCATCGGCCGCATCATCACCGCGACCAACATCCTGGCCGGAAGGCGCTTCACCGAGCATCGCGGTTCCGCACTCGCCGGACTCAACCTCTCCTTCACCATTGGGGCGATGCTCTCCGGTCTGGGCGCTGCATGGCTCTTGCCGCACTTCGCCCTGCGCGGCGTCCTACTCTGCTTCGCCGGAGCATTTGCGCTTGTGGGACTCTGGCTGCGGACCGAGACACGTGGTGAGAGCGAGGTCGTCGCGACCAACGGCTTCGAAGTGACGCCAGCCTTTAACGGACGCATCTTCGCCTACTTTGCCGCACTGCTGTTTCTCTACGGCGGCCTGGAGACCTGCCTCGCCGGTTGGATCACCACCTTCGCCCAGCGCTACGGTGACAAAACCGCCGGATCGTTTGCCTGGAGTGAGTACACCACGGCGCTTCTTTGGGTTTCGCTGTCGGTGGGCCGCGCCATCGCCTCACGCCTGATGCTGCGAGTGGGCGAGAAGACCGTGCAGCGCGCCGGTCTGGCGGCGACCACGGTCTGTGTCGCCGCGCTGACAGCCGCGCACGGCGGTATCAGCATCGCCGTCGTGGTGCTCCTTCTAGGCATGAGCCTGTCGCCTTTCTTCCCCGCAACCTTCGCCCTCCTGATGGCTGAAGGGCCCACAGCAGGCATGGCCGGAATGGTCATCGCCGCGTCCGGCCTGGGGGCGGCCAGCCTGCCCTGGCTCATGGGCGTCACCTCCACCCGGACCGGCTCGCTTGTCACCGCCCTGGGCATCCCCCTGGGGGCGGCAGCACTGATGTTGGCCTTGAGCTTCATCAGAGGCTCCCGAGCCCGCACTGCGGTCGCCTTGAAGGCGTAGAAACGGCGTATAAACGAAGTATGGTGGATGGATTGACCGGAGAGATTGCGGCGGCGCTGGAGCGTGGAACAACCGTCCTGACAGGCAACCAGCGAGCCGCACGCGAACTCCGCAGAGCCTGGGACACACGCAACCGCGACGCCGGTCTCACCCAGTGGTCCCCCGCACATGTGCTGGCCTGGACTTCCTGGACCGCAGGCCTCTGGCACGGGCTGATCCTCGAAGGCACCGCGCAGGCGATGCTCCTCAACCGCGCCCAGGAAGCCTCCCTATGGCGCAGCGTCATCGCCGGTGACGAGTCGCTCGCCACGCTCCGCAGCACCGAAGCCCTGGCAGGCATGGCGGCGAACGCATGGGCGGCACTTGCAAGGTTTCGCGGCCTTGGCAGACTGAAGGGCTCCGCCACGAACCGCGACACAGAGGCTTTTGCCGCATGGGCAGCGGCCTTTGACGAGCGCTGCCACACGGGACGGCTCCTTCCCGAAGCAGGACTTGAAGCATCCCTACGGAAAGCTCTGAAAGAAGGAACTTTACGCATCGCGAACGAGATCCTGCTGGTTGGCTTCGACCGCCTGGTTCCGGCCCAGGAGGCTCTGCTCGAGGCCATCGCCGACATCGGCGTCCGCATCGAGACCGCGGAGCAGCCGGACCTGCCGCAGGAGCGTTTTCTCTCCATCGCCGAAGACGAAGCCCAGGAGTTGAGACTCGCCGCACACTGGATCCGGCGCTACCTCGACGACCGCCCCGAAGCCCGCGTGGCCGTCGTCGTCCCCGGGCTGGCCGACGAACGAGCACGCATCGGACGCGTCTTCCGCGAGATCCTCGCGCCCGGATCCCAGGCCATCGGATTCGCCGTGGCCGGCCCCTTCGAGTTCTCGGCGGGCGAAGCACTCGTCGAGAGACCGATGATTGCAGCGGCGCTCGATCTGCTGGCGTGGGCGGAGGAAGCCCTCGACCTTGAGCGGGTAAGCCAGCTCCTTCTCTCGCCCTATGTGGCCACCGGTGCCGAGCAGCCTGCGCGTGCGGAGTTCGACGCCTTCGAGCTGCGCCGGGCGGCTGCGCTCCGTCCGGAGATCCGGCTGGACGGGCTGATCGCAAAGCTGGAAGCCTCCAAACGCCGTGAACGCCTCTCCCGAACACTGGCCGCGCTGCGTGGCTTGCGCTCCGTCGCCGAGCGCCGCCTCCCGGCAAACGCCCGCCGCCCCTATGGCGACTGGGCCGAGGCCATCCGCGAGATGCTGCAAGCCAGTGGATGGGGTCGTCGCGGCAGCGAGGATTCCGTTGAATTTCAGACTCGTGAGCGCTGGGAGAGCACCCTCGACGAGCTTGCCACCCTCGACTTCGAAGGTGGTCGCGTGCCCTACCGCGCAGCTCTCGATGCCTTGCGCAGCATCGTTACCAGCACCGTCTTTGCGCCCGAGGCTCAGGATGCCCCTGTCCAGGTCCTGGCCCCGGAAGAATCCGCTGGACAACGGTGCGACGCCATCTGGTTTCTCCGTGCCGGCGAGTTCACCTGGCCCACACCGGTCTCCGGCAGCCCATTCCTGAGCTGGCCTCTGCGCCGCGAGCTCAGCATGCCGGGTTCCCTGCCCGCAGACGATGCCGCCTTCGCCCGTTGGGTCACCGACCGCGTGGCTCGGTGCGCGGCAGAGACGGTCATCTTCAGCTACGCGCGCGAGCTTCCCGAGGAGAAACAGAAGGCGTCGGCAACGCTCACCGGCCTGCATCTGGAACCGCTCGAAGGCACAGGGGATGAGCCGGTCGAGGCCATCGTCGCGGTCGAGGAGATCGCAGACGACCTCCCCATCGCCACCCTGCCGGATCGCCCCGTTGCGGGCGGGGCGAGAGTCCTTCAATCGCAAGCCGCCTGCGGCTTCCGCGCCTTTGCGGAGCACCGCCTCTTCGCCTCGGGCATCGACACGCGGGCGCTCGGCATGGACGCACGCGAGCGCGGCATCGCGGTTCACCTCGTTCTGGAGCGTTTCTGGGAGCTCGTTCGCACCCAGGCCGCCCTGCGCGCCATGACTACCGAAGCCCGCCGCGCCACGCTGTCCCAGGCCATCGATGAGGCGCTCGACAGCCCTTCGGCACGTGTCGAGTCCGCGTGGGATGAGGCCTATCTCGAAACCCAGCGCCAACGCCTCATGAGCATCGGCATGGAGTGGCTCGCCATGGAGGCCAAGCGCACAGTTCCCTTCACCGTTGCGGAGCGCGAGCTGGCGAAAGAGGTGACGGTCGGCCCCCTGCGCCTCTCCCTGCGGGTCGACCGCGTCGACGAGATTGAGGGCGGCGCCGTCCTCATCGATTACAAAACCGGCGACGCCAAGCCCTCCGCATGGCTCTCCGACCGCCCCGACGAGCCGCAGCTCCCACTCTACGCGGTGCTTTCCGAGTCCGATGCTCTGCAAGCGGTCGCGTTCGGCCTCGTCCGTCCCGGCAAGGAGATGGCGCTCACCGGCTTCGAGTCGTCACCCGGCACCCTCACCAAACCCGCACGCGACTTCCTCGGCATGCCCGACCAGATCGCGCAGTGGCGACAAACCCTCACCACGCTTGCCGAAGAATTTGCAAGCGGCTCGGCACGCATCTCCCCCAAGATCTACCCCGTGACCTGCGCCTATTGCGAGCAACGGCTCATCTGCCGCGTCGACGGTGCCGCCCTCCTGGCCGTGGACGAAGAAGGCGAGGACGACCGTGGCTGACCTCCTTCTCTTCCCCGCCGGCCCACCCGATGCAGCGGCCCGCGATCAAGCCCTCGACACCCGCTCCTCCTTCGTCGTCGAGGCCCCTGCCGGCTCCGGTAAGACCGGCCTCCTCATCCAGCGCTACCTCAAGCTGCTCGGCGACGAGGGCGTCGACGCCCCCGAGCAGGTCCTCGCCATCACCTTCACCCGCAAGGCTACCGGAGAGCTTCGCGAGCGCGTCCTGGAACAGCTTGAAAAAGCGAGCCTCGATGCACCGCTCAAGGGCGAATTCGAGCGCCTCACCCGCCACCTCGCCCAGCGCGTGGTCGCCCGCGGCTGGTCCCTCAACGAGCATCCCCGGCGTCTCAAGATCCAGACCATCGACGCCGTCTGCGCCGAGATCGCCCGCGCCCTGCCCTTGCTCTCCGGTAGCGGTGGCCAGCTCTCCCCCGCCAACGACGCCACCACGATGTACCGCGATGCCGCACGCCGCACGCTGCTGCAACTGGGCGGCGAAGACATCGCCCTCGACGAAGCTCTCCGCACGATCCTGCTCCACCGCGATGGCAACCTCGCTGAATGCGAACGCCTCATCGCCGGCATGCTCGGAACCCGCGACCAGTGGGGCGAACTCGTCCCGCTCTCCGGCGAGCATCTCGAGGACGAATACCTCGAAGGAACCGTGCTGCCACGGCTCGAGCGGACACTCGACCTTGCCATCTGCCGCGCCCTCACCCAACTCGCCCGTACCCTTCCGGCCGGGGTATTGCGTGAACTCACCTCCGCCGCCGCCGAGCTCGGCTTCCTGGAGGGCTACAACGGAGGCGTCTCTCCCATCGCCCTTTGTGCCGGACGCCACGAGCCGCCCGGTGCGATGGCCGGGGACCTCGCCCACTGGCGAGCCCTCGCGCACCTCGTCGTCACGCCCTCCACCGGCACCTGGCGCAAGAGCTTTACCAAAAATATCGTCAAGTTCGAGACCGACAAGAAGCACCGAGAGCGCCTCGGCGAGCTCGTGGGTCTTCTCCACGACAACGACACCGCCCTCGCCGCCATGTGCCAGCTCGATAAGCTTCCCCCTGCGAAGTATCCGGAGGAGCAATGGGTCGTTGCGAAGGCCCTCTTCCGCGTACTCAGCCGCGCCCTCGTCGAGCTGCAACTCGTCTTCGCCGATGCCGGCGAGTGCGACTTCGCCGAGATTGCCCTCTCCGCCCGCACGGCCCTCGGACGCGACGGTGCCGCCGATGAGCTGACCGCGGCTCTCGGCATGGAGACACGACACCTCCTTGTTGATGAGATGCAGGACACCTCCACCAGCCAGTACGATCTGCTCGAGCGCCTGACCCAGGGCTGGGATGGACGCAGCCAGACCGTCTTTCTCGTCGGCGACCCCAAGCAGTCGATCTACCGCTTCCGCCAGGCCCGGGTCGAGCGCTTTATCCGCACCATGCACGAGGAGCGCCTCGGCGAATTGCCCCTCACCTGCCTGCGCCTCACTGCCAACTTCCGCTCGCAGGCCATCCTCGTCGAACAGTTCAACCGCGACTTTTCCCGACTTTTCCCACCAGCGTCCAACCCCGCGCATCCCGAGGAGGTTCCCTATGTCGAGGCCTCGGCGATCCGCGATGCAAGCCCCGGCCGCACTGTCCAGTGGCATACCGCGCTCATCGAAGGAGGCGACGAAGCCCCGCGAACAGCCCGTCTGCTGGAACGCGAGAACGCGCAGGATATCCGGCGGATCGCCATCGAGTGGATGGGGCGGGAACTCCCACCCGGACGCACGGAGCCCTGGAAGATCGCGGTTCTGGTGCGGTCGCGTCCGGCTCTGGTGGAGATCGTCGCGGCCTTCCGGAAGGATGATGGCGAAGGCGCTGTGCCCTTCCGCGCTGTCGAGATTGAGGAGCTCGGCGAGCGGCAGGAGGTCCTCGACCTGCTTGCGCTCACCCGAGCCCTGCTGCATCCAGCGGACCGCATCGCCTGGTTCGCGGTGCTGCACGCTCCGTGGTGCGGGCTGGGCCTTGCGGACCTTCACGCCATCGCAGGACACGACAATCCGACGCTGCGCGAGCGATGCGTCCTCGACCTCGTGCAGGAACAGGAAGAAGACCTCCCGATCAGTGAAGACGGCGAAGCTTGCCTGGCCCGCGTCTGGCCAATTCTCACGGCCGCGATGGCGCAACGCGGTCGCATGCCTCTCGCCGAGTGGGTGGAACGCACTTGGCGCACGCTCGGTGGCGACGCGTCGCTACAAGGCGAGACCCTCGCCAATGCCCTGCGCTATCTCAGCCTTCTCGACGAGTTGGAGGCGGGCGGCAGGCCGGTCGATCTGGCAACCATCGATCAGGCTATGACCAAGCTCTACGCCGAGCCCGCGGTCCACGCCGGAGCGGTCGATCTGATGACTATCCACAAGGCCAAGGGCCTCGAGTGGGATGCGGTTTTTGTACCAGCCCTCGAAAGACGCGGCAAGGTGGATGGCGGACGTCTGCTCGACTGGATGGAGGTCGACTCCGGCGACGCCGACGCGGCCCACTTCGTCCTCGCGCCTATCGCGGGACGGGGCGAAGATGCGAAGGAACTGAACCAGTGGATCCGGGGCGTTCACGCCACTCGCGAGGCAGCAGAGCGCAAGCGCCTGATGTATGTCGCCTGCACCCGCGCGCGGGAGGAGCTTCATCTCTTCGCCACGGCGGAGAGGACCGCAAAGGGCGAGCTTCGCCAGCCATCCGGATCACTCCTCAAGGCCGCATGGCCCATGGCCGAGGAACACTTCGCCGATATCGAGACCACGGCATTTGAGCTGCCGGAAGGGCTCGCACTGGCAGCCGGCGAGGAGATCGACAAACCACGGATGCTCTATCGCCTCCCCCTCAGCTTCAACCCGGCGGAGCGCTTTCAGGCTGCGCAACGGTTGCACGATGAGGCGTCTGTCCCTGCTGGAAGGACATCGTTCGAACGACCGGAAGGCTCGTTCGCTGCCCGCTCCTTCGGCAACGCAGTCCACGCGTTCCTGGAGTTGGCGGCAGCATGCGTTGCGAACGGCGCCTCCGCCGGAGAACTCCGCGCCGAACTGCCCGTCTGGCTCCCCCGTGCCACCGCCCTGCTGCGTGCCGATGGGCTCGCTCCTGCGGTGGTGGAGAGGCTTGCCCAAAGAGTCATCGACGCGCTTGCCACCACCCTCGCGGATGCCGATGGCCGCTGGCTTCTCGGCGCCGATGCTCCCCTCACGGAAGCCCAGACCGAGGTCGCGCTGACCGGATGGCAAGAGAAGTGGAGCAGCATCCGTATCGACCGGATGTTCCGCGCCGGAGCCACTCCCCACGAAGAAGGAGCAGATTGCCTCTGGATCGTCGACTACAAAACGACGACGCATGGATCAGACGGAATTGATGCCTTTCTCGCTGAAGAACGCCAGAAGTACAAGCCCCAGCTCGAGGCGTACGGGAGGATCCTTGGAAGATCCGTAGGAGCGATTCGGCTTGGGCTGTACTATCCCGCGCTCGGCAGGCTGGACTGGTGGACGCCGGAGCAGGAGCCGACAAACGGATGAAGCGGATAAGCTAGGCTTTTGCCTGTCGTTATCCGCCTTTCATCCTCTCAATCGAAGTTTCACCTTGCTTCAGGTCGCGCTACCCGCGTGCCGGACATCCGCTCCGCGCACCCAGAAGATGACATCTTCCGCGATGTTCGTCGCGTGATCCCCAACCCGCTCCAGGTTCCGCGCGATAATCAGCGCGTTCAGCGACTGTGGTGTCAGGTCGGGACGGTCGCGGATCAGGCCGCTCAGTTCCACGAAGGCGGCATCATTCATGGCGTCCACCTGATCGTCGAGCTGTAGAACGGTCTCGGCCAGATCGGCATCGGCCTCGATGAATGCCTGCAAGGCCTTGCGCACCATAGCCGATGCCAGCGAGGCCAGCCTCGGGATATCGACAGGAAGATCGATGTTGGCGAACGCTCCCATCTCGCGCACGCGTACCGCGATATTCACGGCCTGATCGCCCACCCGCTCGAGGTCCGCGTTGATACGGATCACCGAAAGAATGAAGCGCAGATCGACGGCCATCGGCTGCTCCATCGCCAGAAGATCGAGCGCAAGCTGATCGATCTCACGTTCCAGGCGGTTGATCGCGGGCTCGGAGCGGAAGACGAGCTCGCAGATGCTGAGATCGCGCGTGCGGTAAGCCTCGATGGAGCGCTGAATGGCCTGCTCGGCCATGCCGGCCATGACGAGCAGCTTCTCCCTGAGGTCGCCGAGGCTCTGGTGGAATTTAATGCGCATCAGCCAAACCTCCCTGTGATGTAGTCCTCCGTGCGCTTGTCGCTCGGATTGGTAAAGATCTTGTGGGTCGGGCTGAACTCGACCAATTTGCCACTCAGAAAAAACCCTGTGTTTTCAGCGACTCGCGCGGCTTGCTGCATGTTGTGGGTGACGATCACAATGGTGTATTGGGTCTTCAGTTCGAAGATGAGATCTTCGATCTTCGAGGTCGAAATCGGGTCGAGCGCCGAGGTCGGCTCATCCATCACCAGCACTTCGGGGTCGATGGCTAACGCACGCGCCATACAAAGGCGCTGCTGCTGACCGCCCGAAAGTGACGCTCCGGACTTCTTCTTCAAATCGTCCTTGACCTCGTCCCAAAGGGCCGACTGGCGCAGCGAACGCTCGACGACCTCGTCCAGCGCCTTGCGCCCGGGGCTGCCGCCCAGCTTCACGCCCGCCACGATGTTCTCGTAGATCGACATCGTCGGAAACGGGTTGGGCCGCTGGAAGACCATGCCGATGCGCCGGCGGATCGCCACGGGCGAAGCGTCTTTATACACGTCCATGTCCCCAATGCGGACGACGCCTTCAGCGCGCGCCCCAGCGACCGTCTCATGCATGCGGTTCAGGCAGCGTACAAACGTGGATTTGCCACATCCGGAGGGGCCGATCAGCGCCGTCGCATGATTCGCCGGGATGGGAAGATTGATGTCCTGCAGGGTATGGGTCTTGCCGTACCATGCGTTGAGATGTTCGACCTGAATGCCTACGCCCAAAACGTGTCTCCCGTAAATTGCGCGGTCTTTGAGCGATGAAACTCGATGTGGCCCCGCATGGCCACATGCTCGATGATACCAATCGCTGCGCCACCGGCGCGGTGCTGAGATTGGTTCATAGCTCCTCGTCCTCCACCGCCGGAAAGAGGGCGATGGGAAGCGTGAAGAGAAAAGTGCTTCCCTCGTTGAGGTTGCTCTCTGCCCAGATCGTGCCGCCTTGCGTCTGGATCATGTGGCGGGCGATGGCGAGCCCCAGGCCCGTGCCGCCGGACTCGCGCGAGCGAGCCTTATCCACCCGGTAAAAGCGTTCGAAGATACGCGTCAGATGCTCCGAGGCGATCCCCTGCCCAAAGTCGCGCACGCTGAACTCAACCGCGGCGACGGGCTCCTGCACCGTCCGTGCGCTGACGATGACGTGGGAACGGCCTCCGGACCGGGGCTGCCCGTACTTGATAGCATTTTCGATCAGGTTCGAGAGGACCTGGAGAACGGCATCATGGTCGGCGAAGACGTCGTCCTCGGTGAGCGAACCAATCTCGAGGGTGGCCTCATTCTCCTGCACCAGGCCGCTGACGCCTTGCACGGCATCGCGGACGAGCATGTCCGACCGCAGCGGCTGCGGGGTCAGGGGCGCCTCGGAGGATTCAACCCGTGCGAGCGCGAGTAAATCCTCGGTGAGGCGGTGCATGCGGTTCGCGTTCTTCAGGATCGTCGTGAGGAACGATCGCGCCGTCGTGCTCAGATTTTGTTCGTGATCGAGAAGCGTTTCGACATAGCCGCTGATGGAGGTGAGCGGTGTGCGAAGCTCGTGCGAGACGTTGGCGACGAAGTCCTGCTGGGTGCGCTCAACCTGCTCGATACGGGTGATATCGTGCAGCACCGCGACTGCGCCGCCGTTGGGCATCGGCGAGGTATTGACCTCGAAGATGCTTCCCGGCAACACGCTGGTGGCTCGCCGCTGTGAGATCGCCCTCTGTTCCAGCGCAATCTCGACCGTCTGCAGCACATCGGGATCGCGAATACTCTGCACCAGCGCATGACCGATCCTCAGCGGACTCGAGGGGCTGGCCGTGGCGTTCGACATCAAACGCTGCATCTTTTGATTCGACCAGAGAATGCGGCCTCCGGCATCGACAGCCACGACTGCGTCCTGCATGGAGTCGAGAAGAGCTTCGAGGTTGTGGCGACTCTCGGCCGAGGCCTCCAGCGCCTCCCGCACCTGCCCGGAGGCCAGGGCAAGCGACTGTGCGAGGAGGTCGAAGTCGGTAAAGGCGGGCGGCGGAAGGATCTTCGTACCATCGGCCTTAAGGATGCTCATCGCGGAGCGGCCGAGGGGCAGGATTGCGTCGCGCAGTGAGACGGATGTCCACCAGGCAAGCACTGCGGCGATGATGACTGCCAACACGTAGCTCGGCACCCCGCGCAAGCCCGGCGCATAGGTCTCCACGGCGGCAAACAAGGCCACCCCGAGCGTGATACGGATGAAGAGCGTGAGAAAGAGGCTGCGCATGGTTCCTGTTCTTTACCGATCTCTTAGACGGCTTCGGCCTGGAACTGCGGCGTCTTTGGGATCTCGAAACGGTAACCGGCGCCACGCATCGTCTTCAGGTAGCGCGGGGTCTCGGCGTCCTCCTCGATCTTCTCGCGGATGCGGCGCACGTACACGTCGACCGAGCGGGGCGTGACAAACCGGGCATCGCCCCAGACGGCATCGAGCAGATGATCACGGCTGAACACCCGTCCAGGGTGGCGCGCCAGGTAGTCCAGCAGACGAAACTCGGTCGCGGTGGTGGTAACGAGCTCGCCCTTCACGCGAAGCTGCATGGCGCTGGCATCGATCTCGATGGTCTCGAACTTGAGCAGCGACGGCGTGGTGGGACGCTCGAAACGGCGCAGGACAGCCTTCACGCGGGCGACTAACTCACGCGTAGCAAAGGGCTTGGTGATGTAGTCGTCGGCACCGAGCTCGAGACCCTGGACGCGATCGTTCTCGGCGGCGCGGGCCGTCAGGAAGATGATGGGAATGCTCGAAAGCGTCGGGTTCTGGCGTAGCCGACGGCAGAGATCGAGGCCGTCGCCTCCGGGAACCATGATGTCGAGCAGGAAAAGTGCCGGGGGATGGCGCTCGGCGTCCGAGAGAACCTGGCCGATGGCGAGGTAGGGGCGCACGGTGAACCCTGCGCCTTCAAGGTGGTACTGGACGAGGCGGGAGATATCGGCATCGTCTTCCAACACGACAACGGTCTGGTTTGGCTGGCTGGTCTGGTTCAAAACGTGTCCTCTGAGTCCTCTGGTGGGTAGCTTTTAGGCCTCCCGTCGCTAGGTTAGCTCAGAGGCCCGAATGTTAATGAGAACATCCGATGAATCATTTTTCACGGAGACGGGCAACCCGCCGGGATAGACTGAAAGCAAGCTAGTTACCCCTGTAGTTGGGAGTTCCTCCATGCCTCGCTTGATTCTCTGCGTCGATGACGAAGTGGTCGGACTACAGGTGAGAAAGATTATGCTTGAGCGCGCCGGTTACAAGGTATTAACAGCCCCGGATGGCCGAACGGGGCTTGAAGTCTTCAAAGCGGAGCCTGTGCAGGCCGTCATTCTGGACTACACGATGCCGGGCATGAACGGCGGCGAGGTCGCGAATCGCATGCGGCAGGCAAAACCGGAGGTTCCGATCCTGATGCTCTCGGCCAATATTGCGCTACCGCAGGATATTTCCGCGCTCGTGGACAGCTATGTGACGAAGGGTGAGTCGGCTCCGGTTCTGCTGGAGCGGCTGGGGACGATGCTGAGCGCGGGGTAATGCCCACGCTCCGACAGAGATGCGTGGGTTTCGGGTTCTTAGGATAATTCAGCTTTGACAATAGCCGCAGCGCGCGCGCACTCCGCGCGGGACACGTCGTAGTGGGTGACAAAACGGACCGTCTGCGGATTGATGGCGCTGACGAGGATTCCCTGTTCCTTCAACCTTGCTACGAAGGCTGGCGCGGCGTTCTCGGCTTTCAGGGCGAAGATGACGATGTTGGTCTGGACGGATGCGAGGTCGATCTGCGCTGCGGATGAAGTGGCCACGGCCTCCGCGAGCAGCCGGGCGTTGGCGTGATCGTTGGGCAGCAGAGCCGGGCCTTCCTGAAGCGCGAGAAGACCGGCAGCGGCGAGGATGCCGGCCTGACGCATGCCTCCGCCGAGTGCCTTGCGGACGGAGCGGGCGCGGGTGATGTCAGCGCGGGTACCGACGAGGAGCGAGCCGACCGGGGCACCGAGCCCCTTGGAGAGGCAGAAGTTGACCGTATCGAAGCCCTTGGTGAGCTCGGCGACCGTGGTATTGAGCGCCGCGGCGGCGTTGAAGACGCGGGCTCCATCGAGATGCGTCT
Organism: Granulicella pectinivorans; assembly: GCF_900114625.1. Taxonomy (NCBI): domain Bacteria; kingdom Pseudomonadati; phylum Acidobacteriota; class Terriglobia; order Terriglobales; family Acidobacteriaceae; genus Granulicella; species Granulicella pectinivorans. The sequence goes on along the minus strand of NZ_FOZL01000001.1, from coordinate 3,398,409 downwards.
TCAGGCCGATCGCCTTGGCTTCGGCGCAGATCTCGGCGAGGATGCCCGCCGGAGTGACGGTTCCGCCCGCCATGTTGTGACTATTCTCGATGCAGATGAGCGAGGTCTGGGCGCGGTAGTAGATCTTCGGCGCAATCGACGGCCTGATAGCGCTCCAGGTGAGGATGCCGCGATCTCCAGCTACCGTGCGCGCCTGGACGCCGGAGAAGGCGGCGGCCATGGCCATCTCCCAGTCGAGGATGTGGGAGCGAGACTCGCAGATGAGTTCGTCGCCATGCTGGGTGTGGAGACGGATGGCAATCTGGTTGCCCATGGTGCCGGTGGGGACGAAGATGCTGGCTTCGCGTCCGAAGATCTCTGCGGCAAGGGCTTCGAGGCGATTGACGGTGGGGTCTTCGCTGTAGACATCGTCACCGACCTCGGCTTTGGCCATGGCTTCGCGCATCGTGTGGGTCGGCTTGGTGACGGTATCGCTGCGGAGGTCAATAAGCATTTGGGAGTCCTTCGTTCTTAGGTTAGGCCACGAGCAGGCGGCTGAAGACTTCATTGGAGGCAAGGCGTCCGGATGGTGTGAGGCTCAGGCGGCTTCCTGAGCGGGCGATGAGACCGGCGAAGGCGATGTCTTCGACTGCGGAGAGGGCCTGGTTGAGGCGCGCTTCGCCGAATTGCGTGCTGAGATGGTTGAGGTCGACCCCTTCATTCAGGCGCAGGCCGAGGAAGAGGGACTCCTCGAAGGCCTGGTCCTGGGCGATGCGGTCTATCTTGAGGGCGGTCGGCAGGATCGGGAGATCGCCGGTGGGCAGGTAGGCGCTCATCGCGTCCGGGTTGGCCCAGCGGATGGCGGTGCCGTCATGGCAGTGCAGCATGGAGTGGGCGTCGAGGCCTACCCCGAGGTACGGGTCGCGCTGCCAATACTTGCGATTGTGACGAGACTGGCGGCCGGGCCGGGCGAAGTTGGAGATCTCGTACTGGTGGATTCCGACGTCGGCGAGCTGGGTGCAGGCGGCCTGGTACCAGTCTGCGGTATCGTCTTCGGGCGGTAGGGCGGGGGCGTGGTAGCGGGGGCCTCCGGCGAGGGACTCGCGGCCGAGACGGGAGTCTTCGTCAACCTCGAGGAGGTAGATGCTGATGTGATCGGTCGCAGTGGCGATTGCCTGGTCGAGCGATGCGGCCCAGGACTGCTGGGTCTGGTAAGGAAGCCCGGCAATAAGGTCGAGCGAGATGTTCTCGATCCCGGAGGCACGCAGACGGACGATCTCAGCGTGGCAGGAGGCGGCGGTGTGGGTGCGGCCTACGGCGGCGGATTCGCGATCGATGAAGGACTGGACGCCGAAGCTGATGCGGTTGACGCCTTCGCGCTGGGCGACTTCCAGGGTCTCGGGCAAGAGCTGGTCCGGCGCGGCTTCGAGGGTGATTTCAGCGGCTGGGTTGAGTTCGAACCCATCGCGGATGGTGGCGAAGATGCGGTTCAGATGCGCGGGAGCGAGGAGGCTTGGGGTTCCCCCACCAAAGTAGATGGTGTCGAGGTGATTGGGAAGGATGGCACCGCGGGAGTGAGCCTTGGCACGGGCGTCGCGGATCTCGATGCAAAGACGGTCGATATAGCGGTCGAGGAGCGCGTTCGAGAAGACGTCCGAGGCGAAGTTGCAGAAGCTGCACTTGTGTTTGCAGAACGGGATGGAGAGGTAGAGGCCTGCGGGTTTTGCTTCGAACGGCACCCGGTTATTGTTTCATGGCCCCTCAATGCGAATCGATGTTTCGGTGGGAGCATCTAGAATCTAGACACGCATGGAAACCGAGAAGACGAACGACGCCCCGAAGAGTGATGCTGCCGCGCAGGTTGCTGCCGATACCGTTGAGGCGGGCGCAGCCGGCGTTTCCAGTGCCAAAACGGTCGAGGTGAAGGCCGAGGAGAGGAAGAAGCCAGCTGGCGACGACGAGGTGATGGGCAAAGCCTACGACGGGCGGCTGATGAAGCGTCTTCTGACGTATTTGACACCGTACAAGCTCCAGGTGGGGCTGTCTGCGGTGTTCATTCTGATTAAAGCCGCGTCCGACGTGATGGGACCGTACTTTGTGGAGACGGCCGTCGATACGTACATGACGGGCAAGTCCGCGGAGAAGCTCTCGTGGCTGGCTCGTCATCTGAGCAGGACTCCGATGACCGGCATCACGCAACTTGGAGTGCTGTACCTGGGCACGCTTTTGCTGACCTATGGGCTCGAGTTTGCGCAGACGTATCTGATGCAGTGGACCGGGCAGAAGATCATGTTCGACCTGCGCAGCCAGATCTTCCGGCACCTGCAGCGGATGTCGCCTGCATTCTTCGACCACAATCCGGTCGGCAAGCTGGTGACGCGTGTTACCTCCGACGTCGATGCGCTGAACGAGATGTTTACCTCGGGCGTGCTGGCGATCTTCGAGGACATCTTTATTCTTGTGTTCATCGTCGCGATCATGCTGAAGATGAGCTGGCCCCTGGCGTTGTTTACGCTCTCGGTGATTCCGGCGATTCTCTACGCGACGAGTATCTTCCGCAAGTATGTGCGCGATAGCTATAGGCGGCAGCGCGCGGCCACGGCGAAGATCAACACGTTCACCCAGGAGTACGTGTCGGGCATGGCCGTGGTGCAGATGTTCAACCGCGAAAAGAGGGCCTACAAAGACTTCTCCGAGGTGAACTACGAGAACAAAAGGGCGTGGTCGGATGCGATCTTTGCCTATGCGCTCTACTACCCGGTGGTCGAGTTTCTCAGCTCGGTCGCGATTGCGCTGGTGATCTGGCAGGGCGGAGCGGCTGTGCTGCGGAACCTGCCGTTTGTGTCCGCTGGTTTGACGCGGGCTCCCGGATTCTTTGGAACCGTGACTCTCGGCGTGCTGATCGCGTTTATTCAGTATGCGCAACGCTTCTTCCGCCCGATTCAGGATCTGAGCGACAAGTACAACATCCTGCAGGCGGCGATGGCCGCGAGCGAGCGCGTCTTCAAGCTGCTCGACACGGTGCCTGGAATTGCCTCGCCGGCAAAGCCGATTGCAGCGGCGAAGAGCGGTCGCGACTTTGGGCGGATTGAGTTCCGCGACGTCTGGTTTACGTATCAGACACTCGACGCGAGGCAACAGGCGCGTGTCGCAACCGCGAGCGACGCGGAACTGCGTAGTTTCGCCGATATCGAGTGGATTCTATGCGGGGTCAGTTTTGTGATTGCCCCGGACGAGACAGCCGCGATAGTGGGCCACACGGGCGCGGGCAAGACGACCATCACGGCATTGATGATGCGCTTCTACGATATCCAGCGTGGGTCGATTCTCGTGGACGGCGTGGATGTGCGGGAGCAGGACCTGAAGGCTCTGCGGCAGCGATTTGGCGTGGTTTTGCAGGACCCGTTCCTGTTCACAGGGACCATCGCGGAGAACATCCGGCTGGGATCTTCTTGGATTACCGAGGAGAGGTTGGAACGCGCCGCCGACGAGGTGAACGTCGGCGACTTTATCCGGTCACTACCGCTCGGGTTCCAGGAGCCGGTGATCGAGCGCGGGGCCACGCTTTCCACCGGGCAGAAGCAGTTGATCAGTTTCGCAAGGGCGCTGGCGCACGATCCTGGGATTCTGATTCTCGATGAGGCCACAAGCTCGGTGGATACGGAGACAGAGCAGCGGGTGCGGCTTGCGCTTTCGCGCATGATCGCTGGGCGGACTTCGGTGCTGATTGCGCACCGTCTGTCGACGATTCAAAAGGCGGACTCGATTCTCGTGATGCACAAGGGAACGCTGCGCGAACGCGGAACTCATCAGGAGCTGCTGGCGCATCGCGGGCTGTACTACAAGCTGTATGAGTTGCAGTATCGCGATCAGGAGATTGGCGCCCCGATCGCTGAAACGGCTTCGGCGTAACTTGCCTCAGGTAGCCTTCTTTTCGGCTTCGTCGCAGAGCTTGGCCAGGCGCTTCTGCCGAGCCTCAGGTGTCTGGCAATAAAAGACTGCCATGAGGCCGTTTCTGCGTTGTGCCTCTGTCATTTTGAGCCAGCCTTTCTGAGCCTTGGGTCGTGCCCGAAAGGCCTGCTGGATCAGCGGCGGAAGCTCGATCTCGGCTTCCATGGTGGCGAGCAGCCGCTCGGCCATCTGCTCAGCGCGGCGGATGCGTGCCGCATCGGACTTCACGGCGTCGATCCATTTGCCGATCTCGCGGCGGGTGTATTCGGTGAGAGATTCGTACCACTTCATTAAGCCTGGCTCGTCGTCGAGCAGCACAGCCAACTCATCGGGGAGCGAGGCCTCGCGGGGTGCGAGATCGGGGGCTAGAGTGAAAGCGGCGGTACTGCCTGCGTGGCAGCCGGTCGCGGTCTGCGCGGTTTTGTTGACGAGGATGTAGAAGCCTCCGCGCTGGTCGGGGAAGAGCGATGTGCGGAAGGCATGATCTTCGAGGGTGCCCTGCACACGGAGACGAATCATCTGCTTCCACACACTGGCGGGGTCGAAGGGGATTCGAACGATGGTCCAACCGAGAGCTCGGTCGCCCTTTTCGAGGGTGGCGCGGAAGTGTTGGGGTTTATCGTCAGGCACGACTCTTCTCCCTCGATCTAAACTAGGGTATCGCTATGACGTCCAATGCGCGGGTGTTTTTGTCGGCCGGTGAGGCCTCGGGGGATCACTACGGGGCGGAGCTCATCTCGGAGTTGAAGCGGAGGCTGGCGGGGGCTACGTTCTTCGGGCTTGGTGGAACGGAGATGGAGGCGGCTGGACTTCATCGGGTGATTAAGGCTGAAGATGTGGCCGTCATGGGGATCACCGAGATTCTGCGGCATATTCCCCGAATCTACATGAGCTACCGGAAGCTGGTGGACTCGATCAAGCGTGAGCGACCGGATGTGGCGGTGCTGATCGATTTTCCGGATGTGAACTTTCGCCTAGCCAAGCACTGCAAGCGGATGGGGATTCCGGTGGTGTGGTTCGTCAGCCCGCAGCTTTGGGCGTGGAAGCGGCAACGACTGCGGTGGGTGCAGCAACGCGTCGCGCGGATGATGGTGATCTTTCCGTTCGAGGCCCCGTTTTATGAGGCGCGTGGGGTGAATGCGGAGTTTGTGGGGCATCCGCTGGCCGCGCTTCCCTTGCCTGTTAGCTCGCGCGAGGAGTTCGCAGAGAAGTATGGGTTGGACGTGGGGAAAACCTGGATCGCTTTGCTGCCGGGGAGTCGAGAGAAAGAGGTCGTTGCCAATCTTTCTGAGATGCTGGAAGCGGCCGATCAGTTGAGTCTCTTCATGGACTGCGAGTTTCTGATCCCAGCAGCTACGACCATATCCGTTGATTGGCTCAAGAACCAGATGAAGTCTTGGATTGAGCCGATCGACCGCAACAGCGAACCCCGAAGGCTAAACCTGCACGTGGTCTTCGATGCGCGCGAGGCTATGTCGCATGCGCGGGCTTCGGTGGTGGCCAGCGGGACGGCTACGGTGCAGGCTTTGTTGATTGGGAATCCGTTTGTGGTGGTTTACCGGGTTTCGAAGACGACCTTTGCGCTCGCGAAGAGGCTGGTGAAGTATCCGGTGGAGATTCCGGCTCCGGTAGATGAGGTTGGAAATCTGCCGATCGCAATGGTGAATTTGATTGCGGGAAAGAGGATCGTGCCGGAGCTGATCAATGAGCAATTTACGGCGGCTTCGGTGGCTTCGGCTCTGAAACCACTGATTGAGAATGGGGTGGAGCGGGAGCGGATGGTGCGGGATCTCACGGAGGCTAAGGGGCGGCTGGTTGTGAGTGGGGATGAGAGTCCGGTGGAGCGGGTTGCTGGGGCGGTGCTTGGGGTTTTGGGATTGGCCTGAAACCCATGTCTCAGGATGCGCCCACCCGCATTTGGGCCTGCCGAAGAGCGAAAGCGGTCTCGGTTTGCGAGATGAGCGCTCCTTCGGATCTTTGGCAAATACGGGGGTTCTTCGCTTCGCTCAGAATGACAAACGTTCTTTCGTTTGAGGGGATTGTAAGGCGTTTGTCATGCCGTTTCCGATTTCGCCTTTCGTGCGTCTAACATCTCGATAAGCAGTTTGCGGCTAAGCACGTCCCTCGAACAGGTTACGGTTGGACCCGTGAGTCCAAGAAGGCCTGTTCTACGTTCTTCCGATAAGGACTTTGTCTCCATGCGCGTTTGTTTGCTTCGTAAGACTATTGCCGGGATCGCCCTCTCGTTCGTCGCAGTGGCTGCGCTGGCCGCGCCGGTGAGGCAGCAGGTCAATGTGACCGCGTACAACATCTCGGCGGACCTGATGCCGAAGACCAGCGAATTGACGGCGATTGCGATCGTCACGTTCACAGCCTTGGACGATCTGTCGCAGGTTTCGTTTGAACTGAACAACGGACTCACCCTGACCAGGGTGACCGATGCGAAGAACGTCGTTCTGCCCTCCGAAAGGCTCGCGGCGAACTCGTCCGTCCGCTTCAACCTGGCCACGCCGCTGGCGAAGAGCAGCCAGAATACGTGGACGTTCGAGTACACGGGTAAGCTGGTGGGCGCCGATACGAGCCCCGTGGAAGGCATCAAGACAGCGGCGGTAGCCGAACCCATCTCGGTCCTGCTCTATCCCGGGCGGTGGTTCCCGATGGTGGGGCTTTACACCGATCGCTTTACCGCGGAGATGCATATCCGCGTGCCCGCGGATGAGACCGTCATCGGCTCGGGCAGCGGGTTTGCGGCGAAGAAGACGCTGCCGGCCAATCGGGCGGAGTACGCCTTCAACTGGGGCAAGCCGGGATTTCCAGGAACGATCATCGCCGGCAAGTTCCTCGAACCCATCACCGCGCCCGGTGTCAGCAACATCAAGGTCTACGTGACCGAGAAGCACAAGGCTGGTGCCGTCGACTTTGCGCAGCAGGCGGACAAAGAGTTCGACTTCATGAGCAGCCTGTTTGGGCCGCCAGAGTCGGGACGGATCAACGTAGTCGAGATGCCGGAGGACCTGGGGCTTTCGGCCTCGTGGGCGCCGGAGATGGTTTGCATCGCCGGGCAGAGGATGGATCGCAACAGCGCCCGGCTCCTGTCGAACACCATTGCGCACCAGTGGTGGGGCTCGCAGGTCTCGCCCGCGACGCTGAATGACGCGTGGATCACGAACGGGATGAGCCGCTATGCAGAGTTGATGTTCCTCGAAGACTCGGCAGGCAAGAATGCGTTTCAGTCAGCGATTGGGGATGTGTCGGCGGGTGCGCTGGCCTACGACACCGAGCCTCTCACGACGCTCGGCAGGGTAGATCCCTATTCTCCGCAGTTTCAGTCGATGACGCTCGAGAAGGGCGCGATGGTCTTCCACATGTTGCGGTGGGAGATGGGCGACGACAACTTCAACAAGTTTCTGAAGACCCTGCTAACTCAATATGCGGATAAGGGGATTCGCAGTTCCAATGTGCAGACCGTCGCCATCGCCACGGCGGGGGACGAGTCGCGCGACAACCTGGCGCCGTTCTTTGCGCAATGGCTGGATGGGACGGGCGCGCCGGCGTTCGGCAACAAGTTCACGGTGTTTCGTTTGGGCAACAACAAGGGCTTCAGGACGATCGGCGCGATCACGCAAGACCTCGATCTGTTCCGGATGCCGGTGGAGTTGAGGATCGAGACGGACGGCAAGACGGAGATCAAGAAGATCGATGTCAGCGGGACGGACTCGCAGTACTCGATCGAGACCTTCGGACGGCCGCGGCGGATTACGATCGATCCTTCGAACTGGCTGCTGAAGAGCACACCCGACCTCGCGGTGCGCGTGGCTGTACTGCGTGGGCAGCAGCTTGTGGCGCAGGGCGATAACACGGCTGCCCTGGTGGAGTACCAGAAGGCGCTGGACGCGAACAAGAGCAGTTCGCTCGCCAGCTACCGGATTGGTGAGATTTTCTTCAATCAGAGAAACTACCAGTCGGCTGCGAACAGCTTCCGCGATTCGCTGCGCGGCGATGGCGATCCGAAGTGGACCGAAGTCTGGTCGCATGTGCAGTTGGGTCGCATCTTCGATGTGACGGGGCAGAGAGATCGTGCGGTGAACGAGTATCGCTTGGCCGTGCAGACCAATGACAACACGCAAGGGGCGGTGAATGAGGCGCGCGCAAGCATGCAGAAGCCTTATAAACGCGAGGCGGACAACTAGCCCACACCGCCGCCTCGAGGCTTTATTCGTATCGAAGTGCTTCGATCGGATCGAGCTTCGAGGCTTGAATCGCGGGCACCATGCCGCTGATCGTACCCACGACAATCAGCGTAATCGACGCGACCAACACGATGTGCGGCGAGATCAGAAGCTGAATATCCGCAGCTTCCCCACCCGTAGCGAGGGCGCTGTAAAACGTGATGCGGCCCACCGAGAAGCTGACGATGTACGCCAGCAGAATGCCACCGAAGCCGCCCACGCCGCTGATGACGAGCGCTTCCGACAGGAATTGCAGCAGGATGTGACGGCGGCGCGCGCCGAGTGCCTTCTCCACGCCGATCTCGCGGGTGCGCTGCTGCACGCTGACCAGCATGATGTTCATCAGGCCAATACCAGCGATGCCCAGCGTCAGGGCTCCGATGAAGAGTAGAAGAACCTGCAGGCCCAGCGACACGATACGGAACTGTGCGAGCTGTTCCATGATGTTAGCGACGTAGATGGCGTTACGGTCCGACGGGCGGAAGCCGTGGGACTCGCCAAGCATCTTTCGGATGGCGTTTTCGACGGTCTTATGATCGCCGTTGTAGCTCATCCAGATACCGTCGAGATAGTGCGTGTCCTTTATGTCCGTCATGGTGCTGAAGGGGATGAACAGGCCACGGTTGATGTCGTCGTCGCCCTCCTGCATCTTGGCGGCAAGGACACCGACGACCTCAAACGAGATTCCGTTCAGTCGAACGGGCTGACCGATGGCGTTCATCCCCGAGAAGAGCATGGTTTTGGCCTGGGAGCCGATCACAACGACGTGCGCACGCTGATCGACGTCGGCCTGCGTGAGGAGGCGTCCGGTCGAAACCTCTTTCTTGAGGATGGACTGAAGCTCGGGGGTGATGCCATCCACGTTCCAGTTCTCGCTGCGGCGATCACTCTCGACGGTCACGGTTTTGCCGACATCGGGCGCGGTGTGGATGATGCCGGGGATGGTCTCCTGGATGCGTTCCATATCTTCCAGGGTGAGTCGCACCTGGACACCCGCCTTGGAGCCTCCGGCCTGCTCGGAGGTACGTCCCGGGAATACGCCGATCATGTTCGTGCCGAATTGCATGAAGATCGTCTCAATGGCGCGACCGAAGCCTGCGCCGTACGCGAGCAGCAGAACCACGGTGGCAATGCCCCAGGCCATGCCGACGATGGTGATGACCGTGCGCCGGCCGTTGTGGCGCATCGCCTCCATCGCTTGTCCGAATACATCCTTGAGCATTACCTAGTCCTTCCTGAGAGCTTCCACGGGTTCGAGCAGAGCTGCCTTGCGAGCGGGGTACAGGCCCGCAATCACGCCTGCGATAGAGAGCGCGCCAACGGCCATCGCGGCCGACCATGGCACAAGCCGGGGAGGATCGAAGCCCTGCACGCCTGGACCGGCGATCGCGGTCAGCCCCATCATCAGCGCGGCGGCGGCCACAATGCCGATCGCCCCGCTGGTGCCGGTGAGTACCATTCCTTCGAGAAAAAACTGGGTCATGATGCTACGGTTCGTTGCGCCGAGCGCCTTGCGGAGACCGATCTCCTTGGTGCGCTCACTGACCGTGACAAGCATGATGTTGATGATGCCGACCGCGCCGAGCGCCAGCGTGACGATGCCCACGCCGCCCAGGAATACGTCCATCGCAGTAAAGATCATGCCGATCGAGCGGGAGCTCTTGATGGTGTCCCACTCCTCGATGGCCTCGGGGTCCAACGGGTTGAATCCGTGCCGGTGACCGATGATGCGATGCACCTCAATCTTGGCAAGCTCATTCTGGTCGGCGGTGCTGGGCTGGTACTGGATGGACGAAATGGCGTCTTTCGGGATGTTGTCGCCCTTGATGGGAAAGAGCTCCATCATGGTGGTCAACGGGATGTAGACCTTCTGGTTGTCGTTGTTGTTGTTCCCGCGCCCTATCTTGTCGGCGACGCCTATGACTTCAAGTCGGTAGCCGTTGAGCGTGATGAAATTTCCAATGGACGGGCGACCCGGAAAGAGAAGCTGGTTGCTCTTCTGGCCAAGAATGACGACGAGACGATGCTGTGCGATATCTTCCTGTCGAAGGCCGCGTCCCTGCACGATCGGGAGCTTGCGAATGTCCGCGAAGTTCGGCAGGATGCCCATGACCGGACCGCCCGCGCTCGAATACTCACTCACCTGCTTGAGGTCTCCCCGGTTGATGATGGCCGTGGCGTTCCGGACGTGCGGGGCCTGTGTCCGGACGGCGTCGAGGTCGCCCAGGGTGAGCTTGTAGGGGTGAAGACCAGAGTGCTGGCCAGGCAGCGATGGGATGTTGCCGCCAAAGATCATGATGACGTCGGTGCCAAACTCAGCCAGGCCGCGCTGGTTGCCGGAGCGAAAGCCCTCTCCGAGCCCCACGAGCAGCAGCAGCGATGCAACTCCCCAGGCGATGCCGAACATTGTGAGGAAGGAGCGGAGCTTGTTGGCCCAGATAGCCTCGAAGACCTGTTGGACGATGTCGAGAAAACGGCGCATGTGCGGGTACCTGACGTGGGTACGTTCCGCAAGCGGAGTTGGTTCCGTGAACTAGGGGCGAGCGACGAGGTTCTTCATCAACATCGGCACGTCCGGATCGGGTTCAGTCTTAGGCGTGCGGCCAAGCGCTGCAAAGACTGAGGTGACCGCGGAGAGAGCCTCCGCGCTGTGCTTCTCGGGATACAGGATACGGACGGAGCCTTCACCGGCAAGATCTCCCCGCAGCGCAAAGCACAGGTCAGGACGGTAGACACAGGAGGCGAGGTCTGTGATGCTGAGGGCTTCGGATGGTGTGCAGAAGATGGTGCGAGGGGGAGCCATGCGGTCCATCAGCGAGAAGATCTCAAGCTTAGACTCCAGCTCATCGGGAACGAAGTCGATCGCGATGTCGGCACGGCGAACCGCTTCTTCCACGGTAAGGGCAACGGTCAATTTGCCACGGGATTGGAGCGACTGGTACTCATCCTGAGCACGCCGCAGATTGGCGGGCATGACGTCTTCAAGGATGACATCGAAGCCTGCCGCCGCGCATGCGAGTGCAAAGCGGCGGCCCGCCGTTCCGGCGCCGATGATGGCGAGGACGTGGGCCGCCTCCTGCACTACTCCTTGCCTTCCAGTGCAGTCACCACCGACTCGTAGCTGGGATCGGCGGCGCGAATGTGGGTGGCGACGCGCTGACGCTCCTCTTCAGTCAGGGACGGCAGAACCGAGAGGATGCGGCGGAGTGTGACCGAGATATCGTCGACGTAGTTCATGGTGCGGATGGCTTCACCGGAAAGAGGCATGCTTACTCCTGATCTGTTTTATTGCTGCTATGAGTCTAAACGTTTTGCGGTCTGCGTGATTCTCTAGACCGTCGTTCCCGCCTCGACGCGCAGATGAGCTTCCTCGGTAGGCTTTCCGGAATCGGCCGGGTTCTCCCTCGGCATCACGTAATCGTCTCGGTCGGTCATCTCCATCAATGCTGCGAGTTGAATGGCAAAGTCGGGATGAAGCGCATTGGGAGCGTAACGCCATGCCCAGTTCCCTATCGGAGCGGCGGGCGTGTTCATACGGGCTTCGCTGCCGAGATGCAGGATATCCTGCAGCGGAAAGATGCAGAGGTTCGCAACCGAGCGAGCCGCAGCGCGGATGGCAGCCCACACGATCTCAGCCGGATGGTTGATGTGCTGAAGATATGCCTGCGCATTATTTCGCTCAGTCTCGGACGCATCATCGAGCCACCAGCCAAGCGTCGTGTTGTTGTCGTGCGTGCCGGTGTAGGCTACCGTGTTGGGGACATAACGGTGAGGCAGGTACATGTGCCCACCACGCTCCGCGAAGCCGAACTGCAGAATGCGCATGCCGGGCATGCCGAAGCGCTCGCGAAGCTCGTCCACCTCGGGCGTGATGACGCCGAGATCTTCCGCAATGAAGGGGAGGTCGCCGAAGACTTCCTTCAGCCGCATGAAAAGCTCCTGCCCTGGCGCCTTGATCCAGACGCCGTTCATGGCCGTCTCCTCCTTCGCGTCGATGGACCAGAACGCCTCGAAGCCGCGGAAGTGATCGAGGCGAATGATGTCGTAGAGGGTCAGTGATCGACGGATACGAGCTACCCACCAATCGAATCCACGCTCACGCAAGGTGCCCCATTTGTAGAGCGGATTGCCCCACCGTTGACCGGTCGCTGAAAAATAGTCCGGGGGCACCCCCGACACGCGGATAGGGTTGCGCTGCTCATCGAGTTCGAAGATATCCGGGTTGGTCCAGACGTCTGCCGAGTCGTAGTTCACAAAGATAGCGACGTCGCCCATGATCTGGATCTTGCGCTCCGCACAGTAGGCACGCAGCGCGCACCACTGCTCGGAGAAGAAGAACTGAATCACCTGTTCGATGGCGAGTTCGTGACTGCGGTCGGTGAGGAGTTTGGTCAGAGCGTCCTGTTTACGCTGCACATATTCAAGCGGCCACTCATTCCAACTGGCGTAGTTGTACTCGCGGCGCAGCACGTTGAACATCGCGTAATCGGGTAGCCAGGAAACATTGTCCTGGCAGAACTTGTGGAAACGAGCGCGTGCATCGTCGGAGGCTCCATCGAGGAAGCGGCCTGCGGCCTCCTCGATGAGCGGGAGTTTCTTTTCGAAGGCGCCGGCGTAGTCACAGTGGCCTTCGGCTCCGGGTAGGTCGTTGAGTTTCTCCCACGCCACCCATCCGTCCTGCGCGAGGCGCTCAAGCGAGATGAGAATGGGATTCCCAGCAAAGGCTGACAAAGCCGAATAGGGCGAAGAGCCGTAGCCAGTGGGGCTCAGTGGAAGCACCTGCCAGGTACGCTGTTTGGCGGCTGCGAGAAAGTCGACAAAGGCGTACGCTGCAGGTCCGAAGTCGCCTACTCCGCCGTGTGAGGGAAGCGACGTAACGTGTAACAAAACACCCGATTGACGCTCCATGCTAGCCATTGGCATACGCTGTCTCTCCCTTTGGTCTCTGATGCGAGTTTATGCTTTGACGGTTCCGACGAGGTTAACGAGAAAGGCCCGTTGCCGCCTCGGGGCGACTACGGGCCTTTGTCTGTTGTGTGTCTTTCCGGTTAGCTACCGAACGGACTCGCACCGGGCGCAGGCTGCTTCTTCGTGTATTTGACCGCACCCTTCTTCTCGTAGGTATCGGTCAGGTTGCCGAGGTAAACCTTGAAGATCTCCTCGTGCTGATCGTTGAGAAGCTGGTCCTTGGTAGCGGCGAAGTTCTTGGCGATGTCGTCGGTAGAGGGTTCCTGCTTATCCGTAACCGTGAGCACGATACCGACGCGGCCCTCATTGATGGGTGCCGAGATTGCCCCCTTATCGAGCGAGAACGCAACCGACCCCTGACCGGCCATGGAGCCAACATCCGGCACCTGACCATCGCGGCCAACCAGATCCGAGCTCTTGACCGGGATATTCATTTCGGCAGCGGCCTTGCGCAAGTCGTTGAGAACCTTCGCACGGTCATCGAGCTTGGCAAGCTGCTGGTTGAGGAGCTGCGGAGCCTGCTGCTCCTTGAAGTCTGCCACCAACTTGTCGTGGTAGGCGGCAAACTCAGGCGCGTGTGCCGGCTTGACGTCGGTGACCTGGAAGATCGCAAAGCCGTCGCCGGTAGCGGTCGACTGGGGTGCTGCTCCCTTGGGGGCGGTGAAGGCTGCGGTGAGGAGCGCGCTCGAATCAGCAAGCGCCGGAATCACGCCGTCCTTCGCAACGAAGTCGGTCGTACCGGCGTGCAGGTTGTGCGCGGCAGCGGTCTTGTCGAGGCCGTTCTTGGCGGCTTCGTCGGAGAGCTGTTTCGCAAAGGCCTGCTCGGCTGCGCCGAACTTCGTCTGCTCGACGATCGGAGTGATCTCTGCCTTGACTTCGTCCAGCGTGCGGAGGTGCGCGGTCTTCTTCTCTTCGGTCTGGATGATGTGGTAGCCAAACTGCGTTTTGACCAGGTCCGAAGTCTGTCCCGGCTGGAGATCGAAGGCAGTCTTATCGAATTCGGGAACAGTCTTGCCGCGATCGAGCCAGCCAAGTTCCCCGCCCTGTGCCTTCGATCCCGGGTCATCCGAGTTCTTGGCCGCGAGCTCAGCGAAGTTGCCGCCGGCCTTGATCTGCTTCAAGATGTCGGCTGCCTTGGCCTTGGCCGCAGCGTCCTTGGCAGCGTCGCCCGCAGGTGCGGCGATGAGGATGTGGCGAACCTTGACCTGCTCCTTGACCTGAAACTGGTCCTTGTGGGCGTTGTAGTAGGTCTGCAGGTCGGCATCGGTCACCTGAGGCTTGCCGCCCGGGAGGTTCGAGGCATCAAAGGTAAAGTAGGCGATCTTGCGGGTCTCAGGAACTGCGGTCGCGTAACGGGCGGCGTTCTTCTTGAAGAAGTCCTGCAGGTCGGACTCGGACGGGTTGATCCCCTTGGCGAGGTCTTCCGCCGAGATGACAGCGTAGTCGAACTTCACCTTGGTACCCTGCTGCTTGTAAGCCTCACGGACAGCGTTATCGGAGACGGTGACGCCACCGGTGATGAGCGCCTGAAGACGCGTCAGCTCCATGTCGTCTTTCACCTTGGACTCAAAATCCGAACGAGTCGTGCCGAACGCGGTCTGGACGAAGGACATGTACTTGTCGTCGCCGATGTACTCGCCGTTCGGGAAGATGTACTGGGCGAAGGGCCCGGTCTTCAGTTCGCGGGCGAGGTCGGCGTCCGACACCTGGAGGTTGAGGCGGTCGGCCTCGCGCTTCAGGATGGCGCGCTGCACGAGGATCTGGCCGGCGCGCTGCTCCATGTACGGCAGGAGGAACGGCGGAAGGCGCTGCTGCGTGAGCTGGCGCTGGGCGAGCGCGGTGACTTCAGACTGTTTGACGGGGACGGACTCGGAGGTGATACGGCCAAGCGGATTCGGATCGTGAACCGTCGCGTAGACATCGCTGCCGGCACCAGAGCCGACGTTATCGAAGATGCCTGGAACGAGGGTGATCACCATGGTGACCACAGCAAAGCCAATGATGACGGCGAAGACGATCTTGGTGTAACGGTTGTCCTGCTGCAGAATGCGTATCATGCTGGGGCTTTAGACCTTCACTTCGAGCGGCCACGGAGGCCGCATGCCCGGGATTTTGCTGGACATGGAGCGGTCTTCAAAAGCTTCGAAAAGACGCGCGCCACGCCGATTGCAGGGCAAGGCATAAGTATAAATCAGTTATAGAGACGGTCTCCCGCCAAGTTTGCAGGGGTGCTCGGAAATGTAAAGGCCCTACGCGGTCGCAGGGCCTTTACATTTTCCCGTTTCAGGGGCCTAGTACGGGTAATACGGACGATAGTAGCCGCGGGGATAGTAGTACACCGGAGCAGGATAGTAATAGCCAGGAGGAGGGTAGCGACGCACCATCAGCGGGCCACCTGCTGGAACGCCATATCCAAGACGCTGCAGCTCGGCTTGCGAGACCGTGACGACCGAGGCAGGCTGCACAATGCGGAAGTTCAGCACGGCTTCAGAGGGAATAAAGACGTCGCCCCGGCCCGAGGCAGCTGAAGCGCCCAAACCAACCGCACCGCCAACACCGGCACCGATGGCAGCACCCGCTCCCCCTCCGGCAACTGCCCCGAAGATGGCTCCAAGTGCGCCAAGACCCACCGTCGAATTGACTGTCTGGAGGGTTTTGTCGCCGCCGTGGGCGGTGAAGATGTCGGAGGTGATGGGAAAGGTCTGACCACCCAGGCTAATCTGGTTGAGTTGAAGGCCAAGTTCGCCACGTCCCTTGAGCGTTCCGGAGCTGGTCGCGTCAACGACTACGCCCTGCACGCTGGCTCCGCGGGGGATCGCGATCTGGCCACCGGCGACGATGTCGTGGACAATGATGGCCTGGAATGGCGTTCCGGCCTTGATGTCACGCGAGCTGAGGTGCTGGTTCACACGAACCTGCAGCACCGTACCGCTCGGTATTGTGACTGTCTGGCCGCCGACCTGTCCGTAGCCCGGCGCCTGCTGGTTGTAGCCGTTCTGCTGCGGCGGAGGAGCACCGTAGGGGCCGTTATAAGGAGCCCGGGCCGGTGGCGGATACTGTCCGGCCGCCTGCGTCTGAGGCGGGTACTGCGGTTGGCCGTTCGGGTAGCCGTACCCGGGCTGCGGGGTCGTGTTGGGCGGCTCTTGCGCGGTATTCTGCTGGCCGTTCGCCTGTTGACCATTTCCCTGCTGGTTCAAGGGACGGCCATAGGGATCGGTATCGGGGCCGTTCGGCGGTGGGACGTTGTCGTCACCGGGCTGACCGGGAGTTGCCTGCCCCATCTGCGGATTCTGTTGGGCGTTCGGCTGCTGACTGTTGTCTGCGGGGGCGTAAGTGCCGTCCGAGAGAAGAACGCGACCATCACCCGGATCCTGCTGATTCTGCGCGGTCGAGACCGGCGTTGTGCTGCCACCGAGGGTCAGTTCATCGACCACTTTCTTTACGTTTGGGGCGTTAGCAGCAAGTTGCTCGGCCTTCTGGCGCTGGGCTTCGGTCTGGACGGAACCGCTCAGCGTAACGGTACCGTAAACCGTCGTTGTGTTGATTCCTTGTGTGGCGAGTTCTGGTGCCGAAGCGAGGGCTTTGAGTACGCCTGCCTCAATCTGCGCGTCTGGAACCGCCTTCTGCGCGGAGCCGGCAGCGCTGAACGAAAGGACTCCGGCAAGAACCATGGGAGAAACAAACCGGGAAAAACAACTTTCGAGCTTCATGCAAAACCTCCGAAACCTGTACCTTGGACGCCGCCTGGTGCGTGTGCGTTTGTCCTGCTAGTGAAGACGCGAATTTTATAGAAAAGTTACGGTGGTCTTCCCATTGTCTTCGCTGTCGCGAGTTCGGGGGCCGCGTTGACTTCCATCTGCAGAAGCGCTATATTGTGAATGCGGGGTGGAGCAGCCCGGTAGCTCGTTGGGCTCATAACCCAAAGGTCGTAGGTTCAAATCCTACCCCCGCAACCAATCAAATCAATAAGTTACGAAAGTCTGGAAATGCTGACAGACTCCCATAAACTCCCAATAGCAAAAAGTGGAGTTTAGGCGCTCGCTTTCAACGGCTTGAGCACCATCTCTACCACCTTCCCATTCGCTTCCCGCTTCGATGACGACATTGCCTGTCCATAGACGTTCATCGTCGTCTGGATGGAAGCGTGTCGCATCAGCTCCTGCTGCACCTTCATCGGAGCTCCGGTCTCGTCCAGCCACGAACGATACGTGTGGCGGAACGTGTGCCAGCCGATGCCCCCGTACTTGCCGGAGTTCTTCACGCGCGTTTCGTGCAAAAGCATACGAACGCCGTTTCCGGTTTTCTGATCCTGGTTACACCAGACACCAGGTGCTGCCCCGCAGGTCGGACATGCCACCACACAGCAACCCGAGGGGCGAAGATGCCGCTTCTGGATCTCGGTGGGATAGTAGGGCCGGTTCGTTCTCGGGTTAGCAAAGACCCAGCCTTCTTCCGTGGCCACAGCTTGCGTGCTCCACTTGAGAACGATCTCGGTCAAGGACGGATGCAGAGGAACGTAGTCCTGGGAGTATTCGGTCTTGACGTCATCCACCCTGCCGTTCACAAAGCTACGCTGAACGAGAAGCTGGTTTTTGTCGAAATCGAAGTCGTCCCATTGAAGCGCCGCGATCTCGCTTACGCGAAGACCGAGACATTGGGCTATCTGTACCATCGTGCGCCACGGCTCTTGCAGTGTCGCAACGATGAGTTCGAACTCCTCCACAGTAAGCGAAGTCGGACGTTGCCGGCGCTTGCTGCCACCTTTCACGCGAACCAACGCAATCGGGTTTCGGCGCTCGTTGAAGAGTTCCCACCGCGTGGCGCACTCGAACATCAGGTGCATCACGCTACGGATGTGGGCCTTCGACTTCGGAGCCATAGAAAGGTTCTTCAACCAATCCTCGACCGCCATTGGCCGGATCTTTTCGAGCAGATAATCGCCCCATCTAGGCCTGAGGTAGTTCTTGATATTCGAGCGGTAAGACTTCGCCGTCGAATACCGTTCTGGCAGTTCTTCCTCAAGGTAGCGGTCGCATATCGCGCCGAACGTCACCACGGCCATGGACTGCTGTGGAGTTTCAGAGTTGAGTTTTAGGAGAAGAGCTTCAACCGCCCTTTGTGCGAGAGCTTTGGTACCGTACTTCTCGACCGAGCCCACGGTAGCAGTCCTCCGCTGCCGTGTGCCGTTCTCGATCGTTTCGTAGTACCGAAACTCCCAGGCGTCTGATCCCTTCGCCCGCTTCTTGCGTGTAAGACTTCCGAACTGGTAACGCGCTCGTGATATCAAGATTCCTCCTCGACTCACGGCACGAATGGCTGTTCTAAGGGTAGCCGAGAGCGGGCCGCTTTATCTGCGGAAAACATGGTTTTTCGGGAGGTTAGCCAGCTTGCTTCTGGTCGATCCAATGGTCGATTGCGGAGGCCCGGAAGCGCCAAAGCTTGCCCACCTGGACGCCTGTGATTTGGCCCCGAAGCACCATGCGCTGAAGGGTGCGGGGATGAACTCCGAGCAGGGCTGCTGCGGCATGACTATCCAGTAGGGCTTCCACGCCGGCCCGGCCAACGATGGGGAGCAGACGCTCAGATGTGGGTGGTTTTTTCTCGTCGAACATCCAGACCTCCTAGTACGTGAGTTGAAGGTGAAGGTTTTCGAGATCGAAGTCCAATGAGTTTCAAGACCTCGCTTATGCACCGGACGCATAAGTGCAGACTTTGACAGGCAGAAAGTTAAGGTCGGGCAGCGTCCGCAATGTCAATGGCGCGGGGGAATCAAAGTTGACAACAGCCTCACCGCCTGTGGAAAATGGTATTCCGGCGGTGGAAAACGTCGCCATTACTGCTGCTGGAATGTTGATCCCTATTTCAAAGAGATTGGGGACGGGCCATGCAGCAAAGGTTCAAAACAAGGCATTTGGAAGCGGTTATCACTTTGGCCGAGGAGATGCACTTCGGCCGCGCGGCTGAGCGAGTCGGCTTGTCTCAATCGGGCCTCTCCCGGTGCATTCAGAGCGCAGAACGCGAGGCGAACGCCAAGCTATTCGCGCGTGATCGACGTTCAATCGAAATCACAGACGCCGGCCGATCCTACGTGGAACACGCACGTATCTCTCTCGCGCATGGGGAAAGGGCAATTCGGTCGGCTAGAGAGACGAAGGACAGGGCCGGGCATTTTCTGGAGATCGGAAAGTCACCGGACGTGGACCCCGTCCTTGTAGAAGTTCTCTACTCCATCAGATTGCCCCTGTACTCTGACCTCGAAATCAGCATCCACAGTGAGCCGTCGTCCGATCTGGCACACGGGCTGATGAGCGCTGACCTTGATGTAGCGCTCATCACGCAGCCTGAGCGAAACGCAAAACTGACGATGACCAAGCTGGCGGAAACGCCGCTTCACGTAGTTCTGCCAAGAGAACACAGCCTCGCATCAAAGAGCGCAATCAAGCTGGCAGACCTTCGTGACGAGCGCTGGATCATCTACCAGCAGCGGACACATCCGTTGCTTTACGAGAGGATTATGAAACTGATGCGGGATGAGCATATCCATCCGAAGCATATTGACCGGATACTCTACCCGGACGAGGCGGAGCACTTGCTGATGGCTAGCCGTGGAGTTGCGCTACTGACCAAGGCGGGTGCCCTAAAACTCGATGGAAAGCGGCTTGTCGCCAAACCTCTGGAGGAGGAGGCGCTGTGCCTGGACGAGTGGATCGCTGCGCGCGGGGACGATAATTCAAGACTTGTTAGCGAGTTTGTTCGCGCATCTGTCACCCGTTCGACAATCGTCCTGCAACCATCGCAAATGATCCTGCCGATCGAGAAGAACGGCTCGCCGTCCGCAACGTGCTCATCGTCGTAGCTTGTTCAAAGCTCGTCGGGTGCGAAGAAGCTCATTGGCTTCTTATAGATTTTGCAGATAGCCCAGAGTTCTGCCACATCGATTGCTCGCTCCCCGGATTCGCACTTGTTCAGGTAGGAATGTGCCATACCTAACTTGAGGGAAACTTCCCGCTGTGTCAGGCCGGCCTCTTGCCGCGCAGAAATTAGTTTAGACAAGACTCCGGCATAGTAATCTCTCATCGCGGGACTGCGCCCCTTCCGAGATTTCCGAGCCTCCGGTTTCGCTTTTCCTGCCACATCTGAAGTGTGGTGAACGGTTGACCCGATCCCCTAATAAGGGACATGATGGATCGACCAAAGCGAGGCGAGAGCATGTCAGAGTCGAAGATGTTATTCCCGGAAGGTGTCGGCAAGTCGGTTGCCGAGGTGTCGGTTCTGGATGACCCTGAGTTTGGGAAAGAGGTCCTGCTGCGGTTCTCCGACGGGACGCAACTTTCAATTGCAGTAGGCGTCCGCCAGACCATCGACGCTCGGTATTGCCAGGAAGAACTGCCTGACACTCCTATTTCGCATAAACAAGCGAATTGAGCTGTTGAGTTTGGCCCTGCAGCGGGGTCAACTTGATGCGGAGGACGCCTGCTCCCACGCGAGGCGCAAAGCTGCGGCATCTAGTTCCTTGCGCGAATCGCTGAAATTGAAATCTCCGTAAGGGTGCGTCGTGCAGTGCAGGAGCGTTTCATGAGAACCAATTTTTGCCCGCGAGGTGCTGTCGCCGGAGACAGCCACTCCGAACGCCTTCAGGGAGACAAGAGCATTTGGGCCAAGTACCACGATTAGACGAGGCAACAAGGCTTCAACTTGGAATCGGAGAAATTCTTGGCAGAACGCGGCGAACTGCGGCGAGTTCTGCCAATCTCGCTTATCAAGCGCCTTCGTTCCGCTACCTAATCGAAGTCCAAGCACTGAGTTGGTAAAGAATGCACGGTCAGTGGGAAGATTCGCTCGTCGCACTCTGCTCTTGAGATTTTTCCAGGTGATTGGGTTTTCAAAGCTCTTCAAACGTAGGGACTCGTAGCTCCGCAAAGTTCCGAAGTCGTTTCCAAGGAACATCATCCCTTCTCGCCTGATCTTTTTGGAAGACTCGACCGAGAGTTCGCTATCTTCCCTCCACAGACCATCTCCACCCGGGAAAAAACCTTGCCCGGCAAGTCTGAATGGAAATGGACCTTGCCCCCCCGGATAGGCATGACCATCGAAGCGGCGTTGCGACTCCATTAGTTCAATCTGAGCCCAGAGCTCTCCAACCTCGATTGTGTTCGAATCAATTCCCATGTTTTTCAAAACCCGTCCACTTCACAATCTTCTCAGAGCTCTTGTGGATTGTTTTCGCCTATTATTCGCCTATAGTGGATTGCATGGGCGGCGAGCGGGGATCAACTTCAACGATGCGTATGGCAGGAAAAATCTGCTGTTTCTGCCGCTCCATCCTTGCCCCTCCTTATCCCGGAGAGGAGCGTGCATGTTCCCGATGTGAAGATCTCAAGACTGCCCGTCCGCTTTATATGCGCTTCGAGCGATGCTTGGGGTGGAGGGTGACATTCCGAGATTTGGGAGATCCCTCGCGGGAATTCCGGCAAATTACGTTCGCCGATTCAGACAAGATCGAGGCGCTGATCGCTCGCACTCCCACCCAAATGATCCTTGAGGTGCGCCAAGCCCTGGAACATGGCATCCGAGCCGGCGTGGGGGCGGTGAATCTGACCGTCACGCAAGATCAATACCGCAAGTTGCTTCAAATAAGAGTTCGGTAATCCCTACAACCACCGGTGTATCTGGTCACGTCCGTCATTTGACGCTCATGGCCTACTCACAATCTAAACGATTCGCCGGCAAACTTGCCGGCACTTTTCAATGGTTCTGTTGACAGTTCCAGAGATAGCTCTATAGTTGAAATTGCAAGCCATCAAGCGCAACAGCGGTGCTGACATGATCCGGTTCCAAACCAACGATTTCGACCAGACACTCGGCTTTCGGGCTGGTGACAAAGGTACGCATTCCAGCCGAACAATGATGTTCACAGAACTCGATGCGTTGATAAGAGTGGTTCCCGAGGGGGCCGCCAAGCAGGATTACGCGGACGCGGTCGTCTCACACAACTGCCTGCGAAAAGCGACTACCGCAACTCGGCGGTTAACACTCCAAAGGCTCACTGAGCTATATGGACTAGATCCAAAGTTGCCGATATTTCGCGTCCTCAGGCGTCTGTGGGACGCCGAGCCATCATCGGGACCGCTGCTCTCCCTCTTGACGGCTCTTGCAAGAGATCCATTGCTTCTGGCCACGGCGCAAGTTATCTTGCCGCTCAATGAAGGCGTTGAAATGCCTCGGAAGCTAATGACAGAGAGCTTGCGGTCGGCAGTCGGAACTCGCTTGAGTGACGCAACCTTGGACAAAGTAGTTCGGAATGCAGCCAGTTCGTGGAGTCAGGCCGGACATCTACGAGGGAGGACCTTTAAGGTCAGGGAAAAAGTCACGCCGACACCAAGACTCGTTGCTTTTGCCCTTTACCTCGGCACAGGCGCCGGACTCAGAGGCGACGATCTTTTGACATCTGGTTGGATCAAGACATTGGACTGTCCCCCGTCGCAAGCGCTTGACCTCGCGATCGAGGCGAAGAAGTTAGGTCTTCTTGATCTTCGAGTTGCGGGTGATGTCTTCGACCTTTCACTTAGTCGTCTTGATCCCCAGATTCCTGGAGGTAGAGCATGAGCCGCATTCAGAAGCTTGCAAAGATATATGGTCAGCATATTGCGACAAGCTGGCAAAGAACCATTGCTGACTCACAACGTGTCGTCATCATTGTGTACGACAAGGAACTTGAGCGTGACATTCTCGCTCACAAGGACGAATTTGAAATTGCGACTAGGCAGGCCAACCACAATTGGATCGAAGTCAACATCGCGCCAGCGTTTGCTGAATGGCTGTCCACCACCGAGTATCGAGATGCATACTTCGAATCTCCTGACGATTTGCAATTGAAGCTGGAATCGGAGTTCACAACATTTGTCGCAGCCAAAATCTGTGCTGCTCTGAACTCTCACGAAGCTGACGAAAACTCTGTGATTTCTGTCTATGGCGTCGGTGCTCTCTTCGCCTTCACTCGAATATCGCAGGTCTTAAAACTGGTTGAATCATCTATCCTCGGTCGCCTTGTCATCTTCTTTCCAGGGCAATACGAGCAAAACAATTATCGGCTGCTAGATGCGCGTGATGGATGGAACTACCTCGCTGTGCCAATCACCCTTGAAAGTGTAGGGCTCGCCTAATGCTACTTAAAGAAGTCTTGCTTCGCGATCCGTCTCGCAATCCACTAGCCAACAATGGTCAAGCTCGTATCCAGAATGAGGCTGCGGACGAAAAGATGATTGCACAGCTTCGTGGAGAGTTATCGTCTTTCGTCTGCAAAGGCCAATACGGCGATGGCATGTTGCGGATCTTAGAGTCATTTCTAAGAAGTCAATCACAGGCAAGCGTCAAAGCAGCTTGGGTCAGTGGCTTCTACGGCAGCGGCAAGTCCCACCTGCTCAAAATGCTATGCCACCTCTGGCAGAATACCGTATTCCCAGACGGTGCTACGGCACGAAGCCTTGTACCGGATCTCCCGGAAGAGATTCGGAACGCGCTACTTGAACTAGACATAGCTGGGCGCAAATCCGGTGGTCTATTAGCAGCAGCAGGAACCCTACCATCAGGGACTTCAGACCTTGTACGACAGTCAGTGCTTGCGATCCTATTCCGAGCCGTCGGATTGCCAGACCAGTATCAGCTAGCTCATTTTCAACTTTGGCTTGAGGAACAGGGATTCCTCGATCAAGTGAAAGGGGACGTTGAGGCTGCCGGCAAACAATGGCAGAAGGAGCTCGGCGATCTGTACGTCAGTCCGATCATTCGTGAGGCGCTGCTGAAGTGCGATCCAGATTTCGCCTCCAGCAAAGCTCAGGTTGGGGAAGCTCTCCGTAAGCAGTTTCCGCTTCGCAGCACCGACCTCACTTCGGCAGAATTTCTGGCTACATTTCAGCAAGTGCTGAGGCGCGCAGGTAAAGGCGGCAAGATTCCTTGCACGATCTTCATTCTTGATGAAGTTCAGCAGTATATCGGAACATCCGTGGATCGGTCCGTAACGATAACGGAAATCGCAGAGGTGTTGTCGAAGCAACTTGATAGTCAAGTCATGTTGGTTGCTGCTGGGCAGTCCGCACTAAGCGGTCAGGAACTTCTCGCTAAGATGCTGGATCGATTCCTAATCCTCGTGCAGCTTTCTGATACGGATGTCGAGGTTGTCACACGTGAAGTGCTGCTCCAGAAGCGTCCCGCCGCAAGAGCGGACGTAGAGAAGCTCTTAAGCCGTCACGCTGGTGAGGTCTCACGACAACTGCAAGGAACAAAGATTGGTGAACGAGCTACCGACCAAAAAACAATTGTCGACGACTATCCACTGCTGCCGGCGAGGCGCCGGTTTTGGGAAGAGTGTTTCCGCCAGGTCGACGCCGCCGGTACGCAAAGCCAGCTCCGCTCGCAATTGGGAATCATTCACGAATCTCTAGAAAAGCTTGCCGACAGATCCCTTGGCGCTGTGATTCCAGCGGATCAACTGTATTCGATCTTGGCATCGAAGCTCATCGGCACAGGTGTGCTGCCGAGAGGAATTTACGACCGCATCTCAGCACTATCGGATCGATTGGCGCAGAGAATCTGCGGCTTGATCTTTCTGATCGGCCAACTGAAGACTGAATCTAGCGCCGATATCGGAGTTCGTGCGACCGCAGAGCACATCGCTGATCTCCTCGTCGAAGACCTCACAGTCGATAACGGCAAGCTGCGCACAGATGTTGTAGCACAGCTCAAACAGCTAACTGACGATGGAATACTGATGCGTGTCGGAAGCGAATACCGTATCCAGACAGAGGAGGGGCGCGCCTGGGACGATGAGTTTCGCAAACGCGAGGCAAAGTTCAAGAACAACGCCGCCGACTTCGACGAGCAGCGAGACCAACTCCTTGCTGCCGAAGTGGATCAAGCCCTCAAAGGAATCAAGCTCATCCAGGGACAAGCAAAGGTCAGCCGGTCTCTGGTAACGTATCGCGGCCAAGACCACCCTCAGGTCAGCGGAGAAACGATTCCTGTTTGGATTCGCGACGGATTCTCTTCCACTGAAAAAGCGATGACGGATGCAGCTATCGCGGCTGGGATTGAGTCGCCAACCTTATACGTCTTCATTCCAAAGAAGTCGCGGGAAGAGTTGCTTGCTGCTATCGCGACGTATGAAGCTGCTCACCAGACGATTCAAGCCAAGGGCGCCCCTGCAACTCAAGAAGGCGAGTTGGCAAAGAGCGCGATGGAAAGTCGAAGGAAGTTGGCGGAAGGCGAGCGCAGTCGCCTCGTCGTCGAGATTGTCGGTGCAGCGAAGGTCTTCCAGGGCGGCGGGAATGAGGTCTTCGGGCTTGCTCTCGATGCAAAGCTGAAGTCTGCTGCTGAAGACTCACTGATTCGGCTATTCCCGCAGTTCGGCAAAGCGGATGCGCCATCCGCCGCCTGGGAAAATTGCATCAAGCGGGCGCGAGCCTCACACGAACAGCCCTTCCAGACCTTGAAGTACGAAGGGCCTATCGAGCAACATCCCGTCTGTCAGCAAGTACGTCAGACGATCGGCTCCGGGAAGACAGGTACTCAAGTTCGTAAGGAGCTTGAGTCCACACCGTTTGGATGGCCGCGCGATGCGGTCGATGCCGCCCTGATTGCTCTTCACAGCAGTCAGCAACTCATCGCAACTCTGAATGGGACGGCAGTTGAACGGGGACAACTCGATCAAAACCGAATCCCAAAGGCAGAGTTCCGTATCGAAAAAACCAGCATTTCGCTTGATGATCGACTGAAGCTCCGCAAGCTCTTCCAGTCTCTGGATGTTAAGTGCAGCTCGGGAGAAGAGAGCGAGAAAGCCTCCGAGTTCCTTCGTGCTGCGATTTCGTTAGCGGCTGAGGCTGGAGGCGATGCTCCGCTGCCGGCTAAGCCGTCGGTCAGCGATCTGCACGATATTCAAATTTTGGCTGGTAATGATCGGCTAGCGGCACTCCGTGATGTCACAGATACGTTGCCCTCCAAGATTGCCGATTGGAAAAAGGCAAAAAGCCTCATTGCTCAAAGAGAGCCCGCCTGGAACAGTGTGGGCCGTCTCGCCTCTCACGTCTCCAGTCTTCAGGCCGCAGATGGAGCGCTGAAACATATCGAAGCGATTCGAGTAGGTCGGCTGTTGCTAGATCCCACAGACCCCATTCCTCCGATCCGTTCCGAACTCACTGGCATCGCCCGGCAAGCACTTAACGACGCTTTCCAACTCCACGAAGCCGCATACGAGCACGGTATCGATCTATTGAATAGCAGTCCAGTTTGGGCGAAGCTCAGTGAACAGCAACGAGCACAGCTTCTTACGAGTCATGGCGTGACTTCTCCCACAAAGCCCGATACATCCAGCGACTCATCCATTCTTGGAGCTCTCGATGCACGGAATCTGACGGCACGGAGGGCAGAGGCCGATGCAGTTTCTGGGCGGGTTTCCAACGCGCTGAACGCTGCTGCGATTCTGATCGAACCGAAGGTTAAAGCCATCAGTGTCGAAAAAGCGATCCTGAAATCTGCGGACGAGGTAAAGCAATGGTCAGAGCGGCAACAAAAGGCGCTGCTCGAAGCAGTTGAGAAAGGTCCCGTTCAGGTCCAATAACCATGCCGAGTCTTTCCAAAGAACTGCGTCGCCTCTTAGAGAAGACCATCGCGGGTGAAAACGGGGCGCGTCACATTGCTGAATTGGGGGCCGAGCAGTCGCTACGGCGACTTGCGGTAGACCGTCACGAACCGCACACCTCACTGATCCCTGAAGAACGCACCCTCCGAACGCAACTTCGTGCTCATGGCCGCCAGCTCGGCGACAAACGAGACCTGCAGCGTGGATCCCAATCGATCAATCACCTGACACAGGCGGTCGCATACGAACATTGGCACCGATTGCTGTTTGCCCGTTACCTGGCAGAGAATGACCTGCTCATGCATCCGGAACACGGAGTGGCCCTTTCACTTAACGAAGTCAAGGAAGTAGCGCTGGGGCTGGGGCGCGATTGGATTGACCTGGCTTCTGAATATGCTCAACGAATGCTGCTGCGTGAAGTCTTTCGTTCCGATGATCCGGCCCTCAAGGTCCCACTATCACCCGAGCGGCGGTCGGAATTGGAAAAGAAGCTCAACTCCCTACCGAGGGAAATCTTCCTTGCAGACGACAGCTTGGGTTGGGTTTATCAATTCTGGCAGAAAGATGCAAAGGATCAGGTGAACAAGGCGGAGGTTAAGATCGGCGCAGATGAACTGTCACCGGTCACTCAACTTTTCACTGAGGACTATATGGTCCTCTTCCTCTTAGAGAACTCACTTGGCGCGTGGTGGACCGCGCGCCGCGGCAAGCCGGATTTAGCTGGACATCAATGGAAATATCTCCGCCTCAACGAAGACGGGTCTCCTGCAGCAGGGAATTTTAATGCTTGGCCGAAGACCGCAAGAGAACTAAGGCTTCTAGATCCGTGCATGGGTAGTGGACACTTTCTTACGTTTGCTCTGCCAATGTTGGCGCGTATGCGCGCCGAAGAAGAGTCTTTGTCCCTCCCGGAATCCATCTTTGCCGTATTGCGTGACAACATCTTTGGGCTGGAACTCGATCCTCGGTGCAGCCAAATCGCAGCCTTCAACCTTGCTTTGACCGCTTGGAAGCTCAATCGTACTCACTTCGAATTGCCGCCCCTAAATGTCGCGTGTTCAGGACTCGGAGTCAACGCCAAGGAGGAGGATTGGATAACACTCGCCGGCGATGATGGGTCTGCGGGGGAGGCCATGCGTAGGCTCTATTCACTTTTTAAAGATGCTCCCACGCTAGGGAGTTTGATTGATCCACTCCGCCTTAAGGCGAATGTCTTTTCTGCGGGTGCAGATAGGGTCCTGTCACTGCTGGAAAAGGCATTAACGAGCGAGAGTGCCACAGAGGACGCGCGAGAACTAGCGATCGCAGCACAGGGTGTCCTCGCCGCATTCCGCATTCTCTCCAGCGAATTCTCACTCGTCGCCACTAACGTTCCTTATCTCGGGCGTGGCAGACAATCGTCGCTGCTCGCGCAATACTGCGCGGAGTTTCATTCAGATGCAAAACCCGACCTTGCAACATGTTTTGTAGACCGGTGCGTCAGGTTTTGCAGTGAAGGAGGATCGGTGGCACTCGTTACACCCCAAAACTGGCTCTCCTTGACAAGCTATACCAAGCTACGTGAACGGCTGCTAACGAACACAGAATGGAATGTAATAGCACGACAAGGAGCTCGCGCATTTGAAACGATCACGGGTGAAATTGTCAGTGTGTCTCTTATAGGCCTCACGCGGACCCGACCCACACCCTCACACACCATTGCTGTGTGGGATGCTTCGGACGAAATGACGCCTTCGGACAAGGCTATGAGACTTACTTCGTCCGGTGCGGCTTTCCTCTTACAGGGAGACCAGCTAAGAAACCCTGACCACAGACTCATGTTGAACGAGGAACCTTCTCTCAACGGCACGTTCCATCTCTATGTGGACAGCTATCAAGGTGCAGTGACCGGAGATTTGGAACGTTTCACCGTTTTTCACTGGGAAGTCACAGACCTAATGAGGACTTGGGAGCCCTTTAGGACCGCAGTAAGTAGCTCGGGCGCTGACGATGGACTGATATGTGCTATTCGCTGGGAGGACGGCAGCGGAGACTTGTCTGTATACGCACGCGAAACAAGAGATCAGCTTCATGACATGCACGAAAGCGGACAGAGAGCATGGAGGCATGCAGGAATAGCGGTCAATAGGGTGAAAGGGCTCTACGCCAGCGCATATGAAGGATTCAAATTCGACAATAACGTCGCGGTACTCATCCCCAAGGATCCCTCTCTGCTCCTGCCCATCATGTGCTTCTGTCAATCCGAAGAGTTTGTTCGTTCAGTAAGAAGCCTTGATCAGACACTAAAAGTCACGAATCAGACTCTGCGAAAGGTCTCATTCGATCCAATCTACTGGAGGAACGTCGCCTCCGAGAAGTATCCTGACGGCTCCCCGTTCCGTCAGAGCGAAGATCCCACTCACTGGCTCTTTCGGGGCCATCCCGAAGGTTCTCGAGATCCGTTGCAAGTTGCCGTTGCGCGGCTTGTAGGCTATCGCTGGCCGAGACAGAGAGGTTTCAACTTTCCGGCGTACCCAAGTGTCGATTCAGATGGTCTGGAAGATTATGCCTCAAAGGACGGGATCGTTTGTCTAGCTTCTGTCGCCGGCGAAGAAGGTGCTGCGTTGCGACTTCGCTCGCTTCTCCAGGCTGCTCTGGGTGAGAGCTACAGCCTGGCCGCTTTACTCAAGAACAGCAAGGCAAAGACTCTTGAAGGATGGTTGCGTGATGAGTTTTTTGATGAGCATTGCAAAACCTTCTACCAGGTCCCATTCATATGGCACATATGGGACGGAATAAAGGACGGCTTCCACGCTTTGGTCAACTACCACATGCTCGACCGCAAGGGTCTTGAGAAATTGATCTACTCCTACCTAGGTGATTGGATATCTCGTCAGAAGCAAGACGTCCACAACGGTGTTGAGGGTGGCGATACTCGCCTTGCGGCCGCAGACCACCTCCAAAGTGAACTTAAGAAGATTCTCCAAGGAGAGAGTCCATATGACATCTTCGTTCGCTGGAAGCCCTTGGATAAGCAGGCGATTGGATGGGTGCCGGACCTGAATGATGGTGTACGGATGAACATTCGGCCTTGGATCACTCAAGCGACGTTATACAAGTCTCTCAAACCCGGAATTCTCCGCGTGACGCCAAAGATCAAGTACACAAAGGATCGCGGCAGAGAACCGAAAAGGAGTCTTCAGAGCTTCCCGTGGTTCCAAGATTCGACAGAAAGAATAAACGATTATCACCTCTCGCTTGCCGACAAGCAGCAGGCCTTGGAGCAGAAATGAACCTTCTTGAGAAACTTAGGGAATCACTCAAAAAGTGTCTTAGGGTGCCGGAAGGTCAAGTTGCTCCTGTTGCGATTATCTGGACCGACGCAACCGGGGAGTGGCTCGCGTTGGCCCCCCGCCTGCTTGCGGAGATTCCAGAATTCTTCGTCTACGGGGACTATCAGCCAGAGACAAGAACCGGTCCGGCCATCTGGTTGAAGTGCATCGTTGATCGGATGCTGCCAGAGGCACCACCGAATGGCACAACCCCCATTCTGTATCTTCCAAATGTGAGTCGTCAGACCTTGCGTGCGGCAGTCGATTGCCCTCCGCAACTCGCACCCTTGATCGAGCTTCAATACCGGGGGCGTGTTTGGCACCAATCGAATGGACGGGACTGGACCGTCCCGGCGTTCCTGACATCAGCAGAAGGTATGAGTCTCGACGTTGCACAAGACAAGCGCACGGAGGAGGCTCTCGGGCGTGCGCTTACGCTTCTCGCCGATGCCGACCTGAAGGGTTTCGCCGGGCGGCGACTCGATGCTGACGACTTCGACCGGCTCTCCGTCGCCGATCCGATCCGCGACTTGCTCCAATGGCTCAATTCACCGGAATTATTTGAACAAAGCCAGGCCGCACGGTGGGAGGCTTTTCGAAACCGCTGCCGCGCTGAGTTCCACATTGACCCCAATGACGGGCCTGAACCGGCAGTCAGAGGGATAGCCGAAGCTCGCCACGAGTTTGACTCCGTTTGGCATAGGTTTTGCGATACGCCTTCCGCATATCCTGGTGTGACCAAATTGCTCCGTTCGCCGGCAAGTCTGGCGATTGATGCCTCTCGAAACCCAGCAATCAATGCCTCCTACGAGGCGGAATTGAAGAAGGCCATTCAGGCCCTGGGCTCCTTGGAGCACAAGGCGGCGTCTCAAAAAGTTTTTGCTCTCGAAGAAGAGCATAAGGATCGGCGACAGTGGGTTTGGGCGCGCACCGAACAAAGCCCTTGGGCGATGTCGCTGGAGCCGCTTGTGACGCTTTCGAAGCTGAGCCAGCTTCCAATCGGCGGGGCGTCGGTAGATGCCGCCGCCACCGCTTATGCGTCTGGAGGATACCGCTGCGATGAGGCAGCGTTAGACGCGCTGTCGAGATTCCGCGAGACCACACCAGAGTCCGTAATCATGAAGAAAGCGGTACGGGCGCTTTACGAGCCTTGGCTCGACTCTTCAGCTCGGCATTTTCAAGGTTTGGTACAGAAGGCCGGCAAGATAACCTCGGCACCAATTGTTGGAGACCGCGACGTATGCGTTCTGTTCGTAGACGGACTACGTTTTGATGTCGGAGCGGGCTTGGCAGCCGAACTAGAGCAGCGCGGCTACATCATTAAGCAGGGCTTTCGTCTATCCACGCTCCCAACGGTCACCGCGACCGCGAAGCCCGCAATTATGAAAGTCGCAGGTGAGTTTCTCGGAGAATCTAGTGAAGACTTCGCTCCGACGCTCGGTGTAAAAACGGCTTCGGCTCCGGTCCTACGCGCAGCAATGGCACAAACAGGTGTCGAGATCCTCGCTGGATCAGAGAAGCTCTTTCCGAGCGGGACGGAACGCGGGGGATGGGCGGAGTTTGGTCAAATCGACCATTACGGACACGAACATCCCGATGATCTTGCGAGACGCGTCAAGACGGAGATATTCAACGTCGCGGACCGGGTTGTGCAATTACTGGATGCCGGCTGGAAGCAAGTCCGCATCGTGACAGACCATGGCTGGCTTCTCATGCCCGACGCACTACCTAAGGTAGACCTGCCTGCTTTCTTGGCCGAAACAAAGTGGTCCCGTTGTGCTGTTGTGAAGGGCGAGGCTGCGGTTCCATCCTACCCGTGGCAATGGAATTCCGAAGTGCGAATTGCATCTCCTCCAGGCGTGGCGTGCTTTCGATCCGGAGAGAAATATACACATGGCGGAGTCAGTCTTCAGGAATGCGTTGTGCCCGATATTCTCGTGACTGCAGGCGGTAAGGTAACCTCGGCGTCCATCGTCTCAATCGACTGGCGCGGAATGCGCTGCAAGATCAAGGTGGAATCGAATGATTCGTCCGTCGTTGTGGACCTGAGAACAAATTGGAAGCAGCCGGCTTCCAGCATTGTGGCGACCACTAAAAAGATTGGCGGTAGCGGCGAAGTCAATTTGGTTGTAGTTGACGATCAGCACGAAGGCGCGGCAGCTATGGTCGTTTTGCTCGATACGTCCGGGTCGATCCTCGATCAGAAGACAACGTCAGTAGGAGAAAAAGCATGAGCTTAGAAATGGATGCGCTCGACCGACTTGCTGCGTCTGCGTATGACGGCTTCCTCGTTCGGAAAGACCTAGTGAGGAAGTATTCTCGCCAATACCCCGTCCCGACCTACGTCGTAGAGTTCTTGCTCGGGCGCTATTGTGCCAGTACAGATGAACAGGAAATCAAAGAGGGCTTGGCAATCGTTGAGAAGCAACTCCAGGATCGGACTGTTCGCACAGGCGAAGAGGAACTCTTCAAGGCGCGCGCAAAGGAGCAAGGGTCGATCAAGCTGATCGATATCGTTAAGGCCAAGCTGGATACAAAAAACGATTGCTATATCGCGGAGCTTCCAAGTCTCGCTCTTCGAGACGTTCGTATTGGTGACGAGCTCGTGCGCGACAACGAACGGATGCTGACTGACGGATTCTATGCGGAAGTGAGCCTTTCGTATGATGGAATCGTCGCGCAAGAAAATGCCGGCAGACCGTTTCGGATCGACAGTCTACGGCCGATTCAGATGTCAAAGTCTGACGTGCTTGACGTCCTTGGAGGAGGACGTGAGAAGTTTACGACGGAAGAATGGAAAGACTTGCTGATTCGTTCCATCGGGATTGAACCAGCCTCCCTCTCAGAGCGCGCTCGCCGGCTAGCTATTTTGCGGATGGTGCCATTCGTCGAGCGGAATTACAACTTCGTTGAACTTGGTCCTCGTGGAACCGGAAAGAGTCACCTCTTCCAGCAAATATCGCCTTATGCCCATTTGATCTCCGGCGGCAAGGCTACCGTGGCAAAAATGTTTGTGAACAACGCAAGCGGTCAGCGCGGTCTTGTTTGCCAATACGATGTGGTTTGCTTCGATGAAGTCTCCGGTATCTCCTTCGATCAGAAAGATGGCGTGAACATCATGAAGGGGTACATGGCCTCAAGCCAATTCAGTAGGGGGAAAGAAAACATCCGTGCCGAAGGTGGCATTGTGATGGTCGGCAATTTTGATGTTGATGTCGAACAACAACAGAGAGTTGGTCATCTGCTGAGCCCCCTCCCTCCAGAGATGCGAAACGACACCGCTTTTATGGACAGGCTTCATGCTTATGGTGCAGGCTGGGACTTCCCAAAAGTTAGCCCCGCTGAGCACCTCACCGATCACTTCGGAATGGTCAGCGACTTCTTGAGTGAATGTTGGTCGAGACTGCGGTCTCAGAACAGGTCCAGCGTTTTACAGGGGCGAGTGTTTTTGGGCGGGGCGCTAAGCGGACGTGATATAGAAGCTGTGTCGAAAACGACTAGCGGCTTGGTCAAGCTACTCTTTCCGCAGCCAGACATGCCGGTACCGGATGTTGACCTGGAATGGATTATCAGGTTGGCACTCGAGTCTCGGCGGCGCGTCAAGGAACAGCAAAAGCGATGCTTTAAGAGTGAATTCCGTAACACGCACTTTAGCTACACCATGGGCCTAGAAGGTTTGGAGCAGTTTGTCGCGACACCCGAACTCCATAGTGACGAAGCAATCGAAAGTGACCCGCTTCCACCCGGGCAGGTATGGGCGTCAAGCATCGGTACTCCAGAATCTGGCCCAGGCCTTTACAGGATTGAGGTCACCTCTGGGAATGGGAGCGGAGTGAAGATTCTGAATCAGGCATCTTCCCCCTTATTCAAAGAGAGTGTACGGGTCGGTGAGCAGAACCTATATCAACGCGCGAAGGAATTGGTCGGAGATCGAGATCCGCGACAACACGAGTTCTCCATCCAATCTCGGGCTATGGACGCGGACAAGTCGGGCGGAGGGTTGGGCCTCCCAGTCTTAGTAGCATTGTGCGGTTCGCTACTGGGGAAAAACACGCGGGGAGGAACAATCATCGTCGGAGGATTGAGCTTGGGCGGTTCTGTGGACATGATTCCGAACGCGACCCGTATCGCAGAACTTGCGGTTGACAAGCAAGCGCAGACTCTACTGATGCCTGTTTCAGCTCGCCGACAATTGAATGATCTTCCCGATGATATTTGGACCCGCATAAGCATCGAGTTCTATAAGGATGCTTCCGACGCAGTCTTCAAGGCACTCGTTGAGTGAAACATCGTTGCCTTCAAATTAGTCCTGCACCTTCTATTCGAGATAAGGAACGACGGACCAGAACTGCTATGGAAACCGGTATCTGCGGCCGAAGGAGTTTCACTGCCCCGCAGACAAAGGAGCGAGATGCAAGATGTGGAAGTACAGCGCTGGGCTGGTGAAGGAAGTACACGCGCATTTGGATGGGTATTAGTGGGGATCGCCGAGGCATTGCGCCTCGACGGACCATTCCGGTGTCCCGAGTGTCAGAAGCGAGTACGAATACACCGCTCATCTGAAGACGGCTCCAACCCTGCCCATGCTGAACATCAAGTCGGCAGTAAGACCTGTTCCCGATCTTCCTATTACCAGTAGATCGTAGGCGCGCTAAAAGTCGCCCCAAGTGACGAATCAGTCGTCGGACGCGCCGGACAAAGTATGATGTTGCTCCGGACACTCTAGGATGAAGACCACGACTCTCCCGCAAGAACTTGAACCGGGGCGAAGACATACTTGAAGCATTCGATGCTATCGCATCTGCGGCTATGAAGGAACGATCTCAAGCTTGCGTCTCAAGCCTTATGACAATCGTGAAGTGGCGCACTCTTGATTACATGGAAAGGAGAGACGTTGTTTTCTGCGAATCCAGATGATGACCTCGGGCCTCTACCCCAGTCGGACGACAATGCTCGCCTTCAAAGAGAGAGCTTCAAGTCTCTAGCGAAAGTGCTGGCTGGGCAGGATCTCTTTGTTTTCCGTGACGAGCGGATTGAGGATTTCGGAGCCGATGGCTCGTTTGAATTGAACATTGCCGGGAGGATGACCAACTTCCGATCGCATATTCAGGTGAAAGCAAAAGGAAACGTCGAAGCGACAAAGAAAGGCTACGTTTCCTTTTCAATCGAATCATCAAATCTCAACTATCTGCTTAACGGCACGTGTCCCATGTATCTGCTATGGGACGAAGCGCGGGATGAGTTCTGGCAGGTCTGGGCTCAGGATGAAAATCAACGTCTAATGTCCGAGAATCCACACTGGCGTCAGCAGCGGTCGGTCACGTTACAGTTTGCCGACAAATTTGAGCCATCTACCTTTCCTGTCATCCAAGATCGCATCCTCAAGACGGGACGTATGTTCCGAAAGATTCAGGATTCTCTCGCAAGAGCTACCGAGGACGAGCAGGTCGTTTTTAGGATCAATGCCGACTCGCTCGACGTGACTGAAAGGGGAACAGCAACAAGTCTTTTACTGACTAGCGGCTCCGCGATTGTGGCTGCTGGTTATCCCAAACGGGTTATCGAGCTTATGAAGCTCGCGGACCCCGCGATCAAAGCATTACCGAGAATGCAACTTATTCGCGGCTATGCCGAATACATGATCGGGAGCCATTGGGAAGCGATCAGCCACCTTCGCCGAGCAATGACGAAGAGCAGCGAACTATCCTCTCAGGACAACCAGTTCCTCGATAATCTCAAGGACGCGAGTGAGTTCCATGTGGGCATTATCGACAGCATTACCTATGAGAACCGGATTAGTGAGAGAGCCAAAAGCCTCAGCGGCCTTGAGGCACTGCAGTCTGAGCAGGAGGCCATCTACTATCGGTGTGTTCGCACGACTGACCCAAATGAACGGACCGAACTCGCTCGACAGCTTCGATCTGTCACAGAAAGAATTCTGAACGATTCAGGTGCGATCTCCCAATCGAAGCTCAATGCGAAGTTGCTGCTACTTTTCGTAGAAGGCGTGGAAGCAAATCTGCAGGCATCGAAGAAGCAATTTGCTGCTGAGATTCGCAACAGCCTCTTCCCAGATGATCTTTCCGGCATAGTTGAAAATTTGGACGCGAGACGCAAACTTCATTCCCAGTGGGAGGGGCGAGCCTCGGACGCCCTTCGAGAAGCCTACATGCTTAATCACCCCTTATTGATCTTCCAAGCTCTGCATGTGTCGTTGCGCATTCAGATGGGCCGTATCTACGAAGATCGCTTCGAATCGATACACAAAAACCAGGCATTCGTTCTTGAGCCGAGGCGGAAAGCCGCTATCGAACGTATGCTCGACGAGGCATCGGCGATTGTGCGTGCGAGTGGATCGGATGAAAGTAAGCTCCGCCTCGATCAGTCTCGGCTCGACTTCCTTGAAGTACAAGGAGAATATGAAACGGCGCGTGGCCTTGCCGAAGAAGTCTTCACTCTGGCCTCGGCGATGGGATTCGACCCAATTGCGCGTCAAGCCCAAGAGATATTGGATGGCAGTACTCTGTTGACCCGCTTCGAAGAACAAGCGCGTAGGGAGGATGAGGTCGACACGGACGTCAGCCGCGCGGAAGATACCGACGAAGAGCTGGCGAGATACGCTGGGCATTTGTATGAAACGCTGCCGTCGCCTCCTGCCAGATATGACATCGTTTTGGAGCATGTGCGCGTGCTTCGCCAGATGTCCCGCGAACGCGTGCACTGGTGTCGGTATCTCGTGATGATCGAGGACTTGTCGAAGTCTAAGGATCGCAGGATTGCCTTTAGCGAACTGCCGTCGCGCCGTTGTCGGTGTGAAAAGTTCAAATGGGAGTCAACGAGCGAATCCGTTGCTTCAGACCGCGTTATTCGCGATTTCAAGACTGAGTATTGCGAGAGTTGCAAGGCCAGGGAGCCGAAGAACCGTAGCGGATCAAAATAAGCCAGCAGAACTCGACAGTGCTGGCTCAGCAATACAAGCCCTAGCTCCATGAGAGATTTGATCATGAGTGATTTCGACATTCAGTTGAAGCTAGGGCGAGCGCAAACTCACATAGACGAGTTTCGGACGAAGGCGGCTATCATCCGCAATGGCTACTGCGTCATCAAGCCTGAAGAAGATCAGGAACGGCAGATGACTGTTATGCGCATAAACATTACTCCCAAAGCTTCTGATGAACTTCGTCTGATCGCAGGTGACGCGTTATTCAACATGCGAGCGGCGCTCGACTACATCGTGACTCGTGCCGTTCTTTCGAATCCACCTAATACCCCCAGCCGTACAAACCAATTCCCCATCGCCCAGGATGCCAAGTCATTTCGCAATATCGAAGCAAGACAGCTTGCTGGCGTACCCGACAGAATGCGTGCCATCCTTGAGAAATTTCAGCCCTATCACCCCGGCAACGAGCCCCTCACCATTCTGAGCAAGCTCCACAATCCTGACAAGCATCGAAGCCTCAACCTGACGGCAGTGGTTGCGGACTCCAGTCACCTTGTGGCCAGAGGAGGAGCCAATCCATTCGCATTGGTCTCCGATATACCGCTATGCGACGGTGGAATATTTGGGAACATTGGCATCCCTTGGGATCTCCCGGAAGAATTCGCTTCTGTTCGAACCCGCACGAAGAACACAAGCATCGAAGGTAAATGCACACAGTTCGTGGGGTTCTCTGATCTCTTCGATCCCGAAGAGGAGGAAGAAGGTTATGAGGGCGCCGACACCACCTTGGAGCGCATACTGAACTACATAGAGCGGAAGGTGTTGCCTGGTGTTCAGCCGTATTTGAACTCGCAGTGATTCGAGTCGGCACTGACGCAAAAGACGAGCCTCTTTGCAGGCGACGGCTCGCCTTCGGTTCTACTGCCTAGCGCTCACCGAAAATTCGCCTGCCGACTCCGTTATGTCTAGTACTACCGGTTGCAGCAAAGGCCTGTGATTGGAATCCATCAGCGTGATCTCGGCCTTGCTGGGATAGCCATCGTTCAGCTCCAGATCCCGGTCGCGCAACCTTCCGGCAGCGTCTTGTGCCTTCCACATTACGAGAGGCTTCGTTGTCTTGCCTCCCCGACACACAATTACCGACCCACCGCGGCCGTTCGGGATGAGATCGAACGTGTCGTCTGGATGACCAAGCCACTGGGCACCAGAAAAGCCGGTGCCAATCTCTTTGCCCTTGCGGTCGAAGAGCTTTAGATGGGCTCGCACGCCATGTACAGACGCTACATCCCCACCGTAGACGGCTTCATTCCTGAAGCGAGCGATCAGACCAACAATGTCACCCGTACTCACGCCTTCCACCTCACTGAAGGAGTGCTTCCCGTCCGTCCGGTCACTGTATCCGGGGCCGGAATACCTGAGCTTTACGACCTCCGCATTCAAGAAGACGATGTTGTGATTCGCTTTCTTCTGCGGAGTCAAATTGTTCGACGGCGCGGTCGTCATCCTGCGCCGGTTGTTATTCCAGGTGATCAGGAAGTGTTCCTCTTCCGTCTTCGCTCCCCATTGGAAGCGGACCGCAACCGGGTAGGAGACCTCCGGCTTGTTCAGGTGTTGCGCGTCTTTCACAAACGACATCATCACGAATGAAGGTTTGTTGACGTGCCTCGGTACCCCGTCGTCGTTCGTCACAACGTGAAAGTGAACCTTTGCGTCCGGTTTCGTTGGCCCGATGAATGGAACGGCCTCGAAATGCAAAGATACCTGGTTGAATCCTTCGAAGCGGATCGGGGCGATTTGTAGTTTTAGGGCGGCATCACCGCCCAGATGGTGCAACGTAAAGACATCTCCGCTCCATTGGTTGGAGTGGCCCTCGATTGCCGACAGCATGATCTGAGGCCGGGCTCCACTGGTCTGCGTTGGCGGCTGCTCCGTCAGGAGCTTGGCTTCGGTGGCCGCAAGAGATGCGGGCTTCGCGCTGTCGGATGGCGGAACTTGGCGAATGCTGAAAGGGCCATTGGAACTTAGGATGGCGTACGGCCTCTGCGCCGCTTGAATCTTCGTGTTCTCACGGATATAAGCAGGAACTGCGAGCGCAAGATAATTCTTCAACGAATCACCCGTGATCCACCTGTCTCGATCCAAGGCGCCTTCAGCATCTCCCTGAAGCGCCTGCATCAGGTGGTACGTCCAGATACCGTGCATGAGGGCATCGCTGGGATAGGCCTTCTCATTGGGAGAGCAGGCGAAGAACGCGGCAGCATGGTCGGTGGATTGCACCAGAGCTTCGAACTCCATGGGCGTAAGATCGCTGACCATGTCTCTCGCCTGTTCAACACTGGTTTTGAGATCGGCTGCGCACGCGTCGATGAAAACGAGGCTTTTGATGCCTTGCTGCTCCTTGAGTGGCTTCAGGAGGACTTCTTCCAGAGAGACAGTCGTTCCAGCCAAATTGCTGGGGTGGGTGTCCCAGGTGGTCAGACGATTGCTTCCGTTCGCGTAGAAGCCGTGACCGGCGTAGAAGAAAATGAATCGATCGCCGGGAGACAGTTGGTGGCGGATCGTGTAGGTAAGATCATTTTCAAACGAAGACCTCGTAGCGTCGGAATCGAGCCAAAGGGAGATGTTCTCGGCGGGCACTCCAAAGTGTTGAACGAGAACATCCTTCATCGCAGCCGCATCCGCTTGGGCAAACTGGACCGAGCTGATGCCTTGCTTCTGATAAGTTTCGATTCCGATCAAGACGGCGTATGTCGTGCCCACTGAAGTAGATCCTCTCTAAGCTCTGCATTTCTCCATCTCTCTATTTTAGAGTGCCGACACGAAGCATTCCGAGGCGCAGAGAGTCTGGCAGGTTTCAGACCAAATGATGAGGATTTTTGCCTCGCAGAGCCCAAGCAGCACAGGCGAAACTTGCAGGAGGGGGGACGATCCTGCATGGCTGGATGGCTGAAGAGGATACCGACTCCTCGGCAGTTATCGTGTCTCACGGGTCGTGAGGCATTTCGATCATCGGACGCGAAGGTAAATCAGGAAAGGCTGAAGGCCCTGTCGCCCACGAAGTGACCCCTTCGGCTGTAGCCCTTCAGTTGCATATCCTTATCGGCGATCACAAACTTCAGCGCAACCTCTTCTCGGGTTCCACGAAACGTCGCGCTCAGTTCCAACGGTGTCCCTACCCAAGTTTCGAGCCCATAATCGCCACTGCCGTCAATGATCGTTCGAACAATGAACTTCACCAGAGGTTCTGCTTTACCAACCATCTCGTAGTGTGCATCCGCAGCCGCCGGCCCAATATGCTCGCGCTTCGGGTATTGCGTTGTTGCCGATGGTGCCTCAGCGCCTTCGGTTGAAGTTTTGTTGAGGAGCTGTTTCAAGCTTTCGACGATTCCCTGATAGCTGTCTCGCGTTGTTCCTTTCGCCAATCGTAGCGAGAAGCCCGGGCTGTACTCCCGCATTTCGGCTTCGGTAATGCCGTGCCAGATCGGCAGGATGCGCGTGCGCCCGGGCTCTTCGAGAGCAAAGAGGCTGCTGAGTTCGTATTCCGTCCACTTCTTCTTCGCAAGGAAGGCTTTGGAGAAGACGACGATGCCGTAGATGCAGTTTTTGAGTCCGTGGTCGATAGTAGTGCGAAGATCATTACCCCAGTCGATAGCTGTTCGATCAAGCCACACCCGAATTCCCGCTTCTGTGAGTTTTTGGAAAAGAGTCTCGACGTAAGGTTTGTCTTCTGAGGCATGGCAGATGAAAACGTCCCAGTGCTCCTCGGAGCGAGATGGTTTGGGGAGCACCGTTTGCTGTTGTTCGAGCAAATGAATCGTAATGCTGCTTTCGATCCGGGCTTTCATCAAAGCGGCCTCGCCGCTAGCGGCATCAAGGTACTTGGAATGTTGCTGTGCAGAGCTCCCGACGAAGCTGGAGCATAGGTTTTCGACCATGCCTTGCACTCGCTTTAGTTGCTCATCTACGACAGATGCGCCCTGTTCGCGTAACCATGCGTAGTCCCTGTCGGACATAAATTGCGGCTGGAAAACGGACAGATACGTCGCTTCGAAGAGTTCCTCAATCGTTTGAAACCTAGCGATCAGAGCATCAGCAGTCTTGCGCGCATAGGATGCGGCGCTATGAATGCCTTCGTTCTTCTGCTTTTCGCTTGCGTCGTGAGTCGCTCGAATCAAATCCTCATACAGTTTCGCAGTCGCCTTCTGGAACTTCAGGGTGGCGAGTTGTCGCTTGGGATCAGCTTCGGCGGCTGAGGTCGATGACTCCTGCATTGCTCGGGTTCCTCTTCCTACACAACAATCGTAATTCTAGAGCGCCGCAGGCAGTAAGGGGGAAGGTGCAGGAGTAGGAACTTGACTCCTGCCGCGCAGCCGGCGAGCGGGGGCCGGTAGCAAAGCGGGATGAGGGCTCCGGGAGAAACCGGAGGGGTGTCTCCCGGCTCTTTCGCAGCGTGTCAGAACACAAAGCGGCCCCGGACGAATCCGGGGCCAGAATGAATGGGTTTAGGCTGCTTTCTTTCTTGTCGCCTCTTTCCTTGCCGTAGCTTTCGGAGCTGTCGCCTTCGGCTTGTTCGAACCCTCAGCCTTGGTTTTGACGACCTTGGGCTTTTTCGGCGCGAAAACCTGCTCGGCGTCAGCAAGCACGTCCGGCTGGCTCTCGTGAGTGATGGCGACGTGGTCAGAGAGGACGAGGCGCAAGGCGAGGCCGGTTAGCTTCTCGTCTGCGGTGCCGTCCAATGCAGCCAGCACAATCTCATCGTCCGACTGTTGCGCGTTCTCATCGCCATTTGCGAAGTGAGACGCCACCTCCTCAAGGAAGCTGTAGTCCAGGTGGATGAGCAAACGAAGGAAGACGCGCATCTGTGCTGGGTTGAAAGATGCGGGAGCCTGTTCGATGATGCGCTCAAACGTGGCGACTCTCGCCTTGCGCTGTTTGTCGCGACGGGCTTGCTCGACCTCGTACTCCTTCTGCTGTCGGTCGAATTCGGCCTTCCGCTCCTCGTCCTTGCGCTCCTGCTCGGCCTTGTACTCCGTCATGCGCTGTTCGTGCTCGGCTTCGCGTTCTGCTGCCTCCTCTTCCGTCTCGATCTCCGGCGCGGGTGCCATGGTCGGGACGGGATGGGCGGCGGCTTCGGCGGCTGCCTGTGGGTCATGCACGGGGCAATGTTTGTCCGTGCAAACAGTCAATTTGCGGCCAAGCTGCTTGCCGTAAACGACGATGGCAGGTTTGGCGGCTTCGCACGGCATCACTGGTTCCGCGTCCGGGTTGTCGATCACGGTTTCAAGCTCCCGAACGTGGCCGCGCTGGATGGCTCCGGGTCGCTGTTCCTTGGGATTGCGCCAGCCGTTCTCGATCTGAACGAGTCCGGGATGTGCGGCAATCTCCCGGTCAAGGAATACCTCAACCTTGCCGTGGTAGCAAGCGGAGTCGAGGCACTGGTCACCCTGTACGTCGCAGAAGAGAGACGTGTTGTATCCGCTGCGGCGGGGGCAAGTGACGCAAGCTCCGGCGGCGGGGTTCAGGTTGGGGTCTTCCCGGTCGAATGGCGCATCCGCGAGAGACAGGTAGAGGTTGGCCTGTATCCACCCCGCAACGTGCTTGGCGGGTAGCAGGTGCGGTTCCTTGTCCTGCCAGTCCTTGCGCCAGCACTGCTCGAAGGCTTCCGCCTGGCTCTCCTGCGGGAGACGGGCGATAAGGTTGGCGTGGCTGGCGCTGATGCGCTCTTGAGTGAACGCCTCGGCCACAGTTGGGATGAGTTGGAGAAGAGACAGACGGGCGTAGACGTGGCTTGCGCTCTTGCCTGACTTCTCGACCAAAGCGGCAACGTCGTAGCCGGGGATGTCGAGCAGTCGTTGGAAGCCTTGAGCCTCTTCATAGGGATGCACGTCCACGCGCTGGCTGTTCTCGACTAGCTGCCATTCGAGCGCCTTGGTGTCGTCGATCTCGACGATACGGGCGGGAACGGAAAACAACTCGGCAATCTGGGCGGCGCGGTAGCGTCTGGCTCCCGCGACAATCTCGAAGCCTTGGTTATTCGGCCTTACCGTGATGGGCTGAATCAAGCCATTGTGCTTGATGGAGTCGGCAAGCTCGTACAGCTTGGCTTCATCGAAGGTGCGGCGGGGGTTGGTGGTGGACTCGTGAATGGTATCAACGGCGAGAAATTGGAAGGCTGAAGAATCCTGCATGGCTGCTCTCCTTGAGCGGTTGCACTGCACTAAAGTTGTGGAGCGGACGCGCTTTCCCATCCGCTCCGGGGCGGGAAAGGGTCTAGGCGCGTGGGGTCTGCTGTTGTTGCTCGAAGGCTTCGGCGAAGCCCTGCAATCGCAGGTTGTTGTCCCACACCTTGGCGAATCGCTCGTGCTGCTGGTGCAAGCTGACGAAGTAAATGTAGTTGCCGCTGTGAATGGTGCGGCTCCACTGCTCTACGCCTACATAGTCATTTCGGTAATAGAAGGCATTCAGGTGTGGTCCGTCCGCCATGCCAAGCTCGAAACACATCTCCGGGTCGCGCATCAGGTCGCCGTTCTGTTCGCCGTAGTGCGCGACAGAGATAGAGGGCAAACCGCACGGGCCTGATTCGTCGGTCGCCTCAATGACCAAAGCCATATAAGGCAGGTTCTCGATCTTGAGGTACAGGCCGTGGTGCCACCCTCCGGCCTGTTTGAGAATGCGAAGGATGGTCTGCATTAGGCCACCTTCGCCAGTTCTGCATCGGGCATCTCTGCCTCTGCTGCGGTGGGCGGCTGCAACGCGGCAAGGATGACACCGGAGGTCTGCTGGATGACTTCCAAGCTCTCGATCAAGAGTGAGGCGTTGCCATGATAGAGGTTGATGTAGTCCGCGCTTGCCGTTCCGGTTTCGAGTCCGACGGCCTTACCGATCACAAACGCGATGGCCTCGGCCTCCGTCTCCCGCACAACCTTCGTGGTGGTCGTCCTGCGCTCTGCTTTGTGCAACATCTCGTGCGCGAGTTCATGGACAAGCGTTGAAAACTCCTCGGCCTCGGACTGGCCGGGAAGAATGGCAATCTTCCCGCCGTAGCTCATGCCAAGAGCGGGGGCGATCTTCTCGGTAAAAGCAAGCTCGATGCCCTGGGCTTCAATGAAGGAAACAAGACGGTCGCGGTTGTCGCCGACACTACCGCTCATCTCTCGCATGGTCGGAAGCTCTGCGCCTTCGGTCTGCTCCACGTCGAAAACGTAGGCATTACGAAAGCCAACCAAGACGCGGGTATTCTGCTTGGTGATGTCCTTGTTGGCTTCCTCGTCTTTCTTACGCTTGATGCCGACGATTGGCGCGAGTATCCGAATCCCTTTCTCGCCTTTCTTCACCTTGCGTCCAAGCTGGTTCCATGCGTACAGCCCTGCGACGCGGGTCGCATTCGGGCGCTGCCGCGCAATCTCCAGAATGTTTCCGAAGCTGTAGTTATGGAATCGGCTCATCGCGTCGATGTAGGCGGTGAGCGCGTCGGAGTGTCCAGCCTCAAGCTGCTCGATAAGGCTCTTGACGTTGGCGGCGATGATGTCTTTGGCGGTCTGCCGTTGCTGCGGCTGTTTG
The DNA here is from genome assembly GCF_900114625.1 of Granulicella pectinivorans. NCBI lineage: Bacteria > Pseudomonadati > Acidobacteriota > Terriglobia > Terriglobales > Acidobacteriaceae > Granulicella > Granulicella pectinivorans. The sequence goes on along the minus strand of NZ_FOZL01000001.1, from coordinate 3,353,838 downwards.
GGGGTTTCCTTGATGGGGGTAACGCTGCTGGTGGTGTTCATGGGTGCTTCCTCCTTGGGTGTTGGCCTTTGCACGTCCGCGTTGAAACGCGGCATGTACATGCCGAACGCCACCTGGCGAAGGCGGGGGTAGCAAGGCGCAAGGGGAGGGGTCTCCCCACCGGAGCGAAGCGGAGGCGGCCAAAGGCCGGTCTGCACAAGCGAAGCGCGGAAGATTGGGGAAGCCCCTTGTCGCCGCGCGATCGGGGCAGAGCCCCTTAGCGCACGGTCTTTTCAGCGTTTTTATTCGCGAAGCGGACGGGTACAACGGTGGGCGTTGCGGGCGGGAAAGGCCCGCATGGATGGGAAGCGGAAAACGCCCGGTTGCTGGGCGGTTGCAGCGAGGGAAGGGAGTAGCATCCTTCCCTGCAAAGTCGGCTCGGAGTACATCCTGGTACGCTGAAGGAAGGAGAGAAGCTATGCCTTTATCCGTAACAGACGTGGAGATTTTGAAGGATTATATCGACGGAGTGATGCGACGGGCCGATCATCACGCGAATGAGGTCGAAGAGATAGCCCTAGCCCTCACTGGAGCCATTCTCTGGAAGAAAGATGACGGGAAAGACATACGGGTGATGGAGAAATCGGGCGACACCAAGAACGTGCTTTGGGTCACAATCCGCGGCCAGCAATATGCATTCGCCTACAATCACGCGGCGAAGACCATCGAGATGAGGCAAGGCAACATGCGAGGAGTGGTACTACATTCTTTTTCCAACGCTATGCCGCTCGCGACGCTTTACCAGATCTTTGCACAGTTATAAGGTCGCTCATATTTCGGGCACAGTCCACGAAGTGCGCCAACTTGACGCGCGTTTTTCTTCGGCTCCAACCTCGGTTGCTGAGATTAGGCGGGCACACGTACTTGGATTCGCTGACGGATTCGCTCATATAGTTGAACATCGACCTGATGGCTAAGTTCGACGACCACGGCGAACCGTTGCTGGAGGAAGTCGTCGGCGATCCACTTTCGTTCGCAACGGACAACGAGGTAGTAGGTCTCTCCATACTCGGCGGCTGGGTTCTGCCGCATGGTGAAGATTGCACTCTGTAGCGTTCCGCATTCGCGGAGACGCGACTTCGGGTCGAAGGAACAATCATAACGGCCCTCCAGTTCCGGCAGCTCTCCATCCACCTCTTTATCGCGTTTCTTGTAAAAGTCGATTACCTCTTCAAGACTCTTGCCGCGAACCAGCCGGAAGGACATCTGAACTCCAAGGTAGTCGGCGCGAGTGTGGCGGGTGGGTGGATCGAATGCCAGAGTTACGTGGATCGAACGCGATCCCTTGGTCTCGGAGAATTCGCGCGGAATCGGAACTTCGTAGACGTAAAACCGATCCAGAGCGATAGAGTCGTCAGCGTAGAGCACCGCTCGATTTGTGTCCGACGTAGAAGCGACCGTGGCGTTTGCGATGCCATAGCCGCAGAGGTTCCGAACCGAAGCGCCGCCGAGTCGTTGGAGTCGATCAACCGCAGGTTCGGGCGGTCGAGCAGAGTTAGCCAACAGGGCGCGAAGTAGGTTTGCACTCGCCCCTGGGAAGACCTGTAAGACGATGGCTGCCTTATGCGCGACAAGCGGCGCGGCATACGAGGTGCCTTTGGCGGTAGTGAAGAGCCTCTCCAGGTAACGTGGATGGGTCGTAAAGACTTCGCTCTCGGAGTAGCGGCTTAGACCTTGCACAACCCCGTCGAAAAGGACATTGCCGCCGTCGTCGCATAATTCGGGTTTGATGGCGTCGTGGATGCCCGGCCCGGAACGAGTGAACGGGGCGGGTTCTCCGACCTGGGCAATAGGCCGGACGCTCACCATGCCCGGGCCGTGGTTCGGAACGACGGCAGCATGGGCAATGGCGCCCACGGTGAGTACATTGGCTCCGACTGCTGGTTCCAGCAACCGGCTTTGCGGCTCAAGCAGGTAGCCGGGATAAGCATTCAGATGCTCTTCGGCCTGACCAGGAGGCGGTACATGGCGGTAATTCCCTGTCGCTACAACGATCAAGATGTCGAGTTCCCGCGCCAGCTCATCTAGAACGCTTGTCCACAAGCCGACCTTGCCGCCCGCATAGATGGCGTTGCGGTCGCCCAGCGAGAGATTGAAGATTCGGCATCCGCGCGAGTGGAAGTATCGGATCGCAGCGTCCATCTGAGAGGGCACGAGCTTCTCGTCGTCGAAGTTGCCCTGGTCGTTGACCACCTTGCCGCTAAAGAGATGGATACGGGGAGAGAAGGCTTTGCGCTCAATGCAATCTCGCAGATCCCCGTAGGCCGCAACGCCGCTTACCTTGGTGCCATGCCCGCGTTGATCGTTGTTCCCCAACGTCGCAGGGAAACTCATCTTTTCGACGACGAGCGCCGCGAGGATAGGATGAGCTTCGTTGATGCCTGAATCGAGAATGGCGATTCCCGGTGCATCGGCGGCGGGAGTAGCAATGGCCCCGAGTTCAAATACGGTCGTATTTAGTAGCTGTTCCACATCCTCGTCGATCTCAGGAGGAGTGTCGATCATGCGTACGGTAGGCAGGGTAAGCAGCCAACGGAACGTCGCGCCTGTGCCGGAGACGCGAAGCGCGGTAAAGGAGAGGCCGATATAGCGATCCGTAACATCCCCGCCGTGTTGTCGAATTTCCGTTAGAAGTTGCTCTACCTGAGCCGCGCGTTCGAGCTGCGTCCCCGTTTCCCAGAGTTCGACATCGAGGCGGAAGAACGTATCGAGCGCGAACGAATCCGGGGTTGCAAATCCGTCGGCCTTCATCGCGCTCCCGATTCGGTCCTCCGGGGTCAGAGGACCGAAGTCCTCGATGGCGGCCATAAGGGAGGCATACTGCGGGTTCTTTTTCCCTACGGGTGTGCCCTGTTCATAGGCGGCAAGCCTTGCCCGAAACTCTGTCAACTCGGCGTCGCTGGAGAAGAGCACGACGGAATCGTTGTCATCATGGCCCAGCACGACCAATCCCGCACGTTCCCACTCTTCTTCCGGCAGGACGGTTGCAGTGCGGACGCGCACAATCAGTGCGGGGTCTACAATCGTCGAACGCAACGCCGCATGAGAGACGAGGGCCTCATCGACAGCCTTCGATATCTTCTTGGCTTGTTCCTGATGGTCGCGGTCGGGCCGTGAACCGAATCCGGGGCGCTTACGGCGATCCAGGTCCACTTGCGCTCGCGGCAGTATGAGATGAGGCAGCTCTGGCATTGCTCAACGCCGCTATTGGGGGAGACGTCCGGCGATATCCCTTCTGCGCTTTTCCAGCGCAACACTTTCAAGAAAACGGCGCTTGCTTACGATGTTGCGCTGATTGAGTACCGCCTGGCGGATTGCATTGAGACAGACGCGCTCAATCTCGGCATGGGAGAAGCCGGCAAGAAAATCGGCCACCGAAGCAGGCTCGAAATCGGTCTTGAAGTTGCGGAACTTCAGACTCACCAAGCGAAGAATCTCCGCCTTTGCGGGCTTCTCGAAGAACACGACTTCATCGAACCTGCGCCAGATGGCAGGGTCCAACTGGCGTTCGTGGTTGGTGGCGGCAATGACAAAGCCTTGTCCCCGGAACTGTTCGATCAGCATGAGCAGGCTATTGACGACGCGACGCAGCTCTCCATTCAGGGTCTCATCGTCTCGCAATCGAGCGATCGCATCGAACTCATCGAGAAGCAGCACCACGGGCTGTGCGGCTGCGAAGTCGAAGATCTTCCGTAGATTCGAGGCGGTCTCCCCGAGAAGCGAGGAGACCAGAGTGTCCATGCTTGCGACTAATAGCGGCAACTTGACTTCGTGGGCGAAGACCTCGGCGCAGAGGGTCTTGCCGCATCCTGGAGGTCCACAGAAGAGCAAACGGGACCGTCCGCGCAGGCCATGCGCGCCAAGAACGTCCCTTTGCCGGAACTCGGCCAACAGCGACAGCAAGAGTCGTTGATTATTTCGGTTCAGAATGAGATCGGAGGCACGGCGTTCGGGCTGGATCGTGTCTACGAGCGGCAACTGCTTGTCGCGCTCGATGGGAACGACGGCCAGCTTGCGGGACGTGAAATTGTTCTTGTCGGGTAGCGCGAGCGGTCGTTGCCCACTGCCTAGATTTCTACGCAAGGCATTGGCGAGTACGCGGTTATTTTTGGATTCCTCATCGCGGATGATCTCCCCCGCAACTTCATGGAATGACTGCGAGTCGCCTTGCGAGTAGCTATGAAACAACTTTTTTAACAACTCGCCACGCGGCATGATGGAACCCTCGATAACAGCTCATCCCGGTAGAGGAAGCGCCTCTCTAGTGTACCGGGCTGGTTCGCCTCTCAGTATGCACCGAGAATGGTGCCTTTGTGTATAAGAGGGTACCGAAAAGCTAAGGCGAATACAAGGCGAACAAGAGGCGGGGGCAGCTTGTCGCGATATGAAAAGGCGGGCGTTGGTGAAGAATCGCTCGTCTTGGGTGGCACGCGATACCGAAACGTGTCCCGCCAACAATCGGCAATGACCCTGTAGCGCGTCTGCGAGTACGAAATCAGCGGAGCACAGTTCAGCACGGCGATGATCTCTTCGATGGAATGCACTCGCTACTCATTAGACCGGCTGCCGCGTGCTCATGGCTTCGACGAAAAGCTCCAGTGGGGCAAGGTCACCATTCTCGATGAACTCGATGGGTGCATGGTTCTCAAGGCTCCGATTGGGGGCGTTGAGAAAGATACGGGCGTTGGTTTTGTCGCCGGCATAGAGGTCAACGAGCGCAACCCAGATTCGATATAGACGGCGGAGTTCCCCCTGCAAGCTGCTGGCGTCGGGAGACTTGCGGACGCCAGGCGCCTTCCGGCCAATGGCCTCTGCAATGATCGCAACCGGAACATTGAATTCACGCGCGATCCGGGCCGCGTCCAAGCGACCCGTTTGGGGGTTGAACAGAGCTGGTTCCATAGCCGGTACTGTATGGGCAGCAGACATGAGACACCTCTACCACGTAGGTTATAGGCTCCCATCGGTTGCGTCAAGGTTACTTTATTGTATCGTTTATGTTCCCTTGAAAGCGGCCTGAGTCGGTGCCTCATCAGGCTAAGCAGTTTGCCTAAAGGCCAATGCCCATTCCCTCCAGTTCAATCTCCGGCAGGGCTGGGACAGAGATCGGCTCGATGTTGGCCGATGACGCGATTTGTTGGACGGCCAGACCGGAATCGTCGGAGGTGTAGATGGCGAGATCGCGAAGGTGCGGAGAGAGCCGCGTCAGCGCCTCTTGCTGGGCGGCAATTTGATTGGAACTTCCGGTGACGAGAATGCGGTCAGCGGAGACTTGCCGCGCGTTTTCGACGACATAGCCATAGTCGATGTAGCGAGAATGTTCGGCGTCCAATGCAACAGCCTTTCCGTTGTCCAGTCGCACAGTGATGGCGTTGTCTTCGCCGATCCTCTCCACAGTGGCGAGACTGCCCGCACGGATACGCAGCTCTGGGTTCGCGGCGGTGAACTGGATACGTTCGCCCTGCGCCAGTTCGCGCGACTCTTCGCGGTAGACAGTGCTCCGATCCGACTGTTGCTTGAGCAGCGCCGGATTGTAAGAGACGCGGTCACCCTCGCGGGTTCCGACCGTAAGGAGATTGGAGCGAGCATCGACCGAAATCACGGTGGCGCTGCTGTTGTCGGCGATCCCGTGCTCTTCAGGGCTTCCCTTGCGGTAGTTGATCCGGTCTTCGGGAGCGTAGTTCGCGGCCAGGCGCGGATTGCCGAGGTCCCGCTCGACCAGCACCGGAACGGAACGGCTCTCGGCGGAGAGCCTGCCCTGTGATTGGAGTTCTGAACGGATAAGTTGCGTCAGCTCCCGGCGCTCCGAGGCGCTAGAGGCGACGATAACGGCACGGTCGATCTGGGAAGCATAGTCGAGCGCAATCGCAGCCTGCCGATGCTCCGAGCTTGCGTACTCGTGAACGCGGCCCTGCTGCTTGAGAGATTCCGTAGCGGTGGCGGGGTCGTTGCTCCGAAACGCGCCGACGGCCTGCCGAACCTCCTCACTCGAACTCTTTTGCCTGAAATCCACGGCGGCGCTCTTCGTGATGTCCGACGCCAACCGCTCACCCAGCGTCTCCGCATTGTTCGTGTAAACGCGGGCGTCGTCCGACGCTCGGGAGATAGCGACGTAGGCGAGCCTGGAGTTGATGAGGTTGCGAGAGGAATCGGTGTCGATGTTCGCCAACACCCGGCCAGCGGTGAGGCCCTGGGAACTATGCGAAGTAACGGCGTAGCCGTGGTCGAACTGCCGGAACTCCTCTGGATCGAAGGTCACAATGCGCTGGGTTTTGCTGTCTAACCGAACTGCCATCTTCCCGTCTTCAATGGCGGTGACCGTTCCAAGGTCTCGGTTCGCAACCCCAAGTTCTTGGTTGGACACTGTGAACTGGAGACGGTCGCCTGTGGCGAACTCCCGCTCCATCTCACGGAAGACGTTGACACCCGTCAAGCGTCGCGGGTCGTAGGTCACGCTCGACCCATTCTGCAATTCGACCGTGAGAGTGTTGGCGCGGCCATCGACAGAGCGGACGGTAGCGAAGCTGTTCCGCTCGATGCCTTCAGCCTTGCTCCCGGTGGTGTACTGCAACACGTCGCCGTCGCTGTATCGCGCCGCCCATTTACGATCCGCTCCGGTCATATCAGAACGATGCGACAGCGTCCGGAACATCTCGCCTTTCTCGGCAAGAGTCCCGTTTCGCCGTAACTCAACCCTGACGGCTTCATTGATCTGCTGGCGGCTCCGATTGTCCGGCGAGACGATGATGGTGTTCTCGGGCTGCGCGGCATAGTCTCTGGCGATGGCGGCGATGCGGTCGCGTCCGTCTGGAATCTCCGTGATGCGGCCCTGCTCCGCCAACATCGCAATACCCTTGACCGTCTCGTTGTTCGCAAGATGCTGGACTGCCTTGAGCAGTTCGGGGTCTTTCTGGCGCATGATCCGGTCAAGTTGCGAGGTCTGCATCCCGGCCTCCTGCATCTGTTGGAACGGTCGTCCGGCGTCCACGCCCTGATGCTGACGGGTGTCTCCGATGACGAGTACACGGTCCTCTGGATTGAGCTTGCCGAGGAACGACCTCATCTGCTTTGTGCTGGCGAGACTCGATTCGTCCAGCATGTAGAGATGCCGATTGGCGGTGTCGGCGCTCGGGTGATTGTGCCCACGGGCAAGGAAGCTTTGGAGGGTCGTGGCGTCAATTCCTGCCTCGCGAAGCTGGCCTGCCGCCTTGGAAGTTGGGGCGAATCCTTCGACGATGTAGCCGCTGGCTTCCGCCCCTTCGCGGATGGTCTGGAGGGTCGTGGTCTTGCCGGTGCCGGCCAATCCCTGCAAGCCGTGAATTCGGTCGGAAGAGTTGAGGACTTCCTCAATGACCCGACGCTGCGAGTCGTTCATAAAGGATCGTGTGTTGGCCTGGTCTCGCGCCCGCTCCGCAGTCATCATCGGCTCAACGGCGTTCCGCCCCTCCAGGACATAGCGGATGTTGACCCGCTCGGCTGCAATGGTTTCGGGGGTGGTGAAGCTGCGAGCTGAGTCGTACTTCATGCCCTGCACACTGCGGAACTCTCCCGACTTGCGACGGCTATCGAACTCTGCTCGGATGTCCCGGTAGGATGCCTCTCCCATCCCGCGACGGAGGGCGTCGCGGAGAATCGCTCGCTCGTCCGCCACAGCCTCGCGCTCGAAGATGCTGTCGCGGGCGAACGTCACGGCTTCTTTGGCGAGGGTCTTCTGCTCTGGGTCCTTGGCCTGCTGTTCGGCGCGTTGGCGGGCGGCGGCGATCACCCGCTGAGGCTGATTTCCGAAGGCGGCGGCCATATCTTTGTGTGCCGCTAGAACCTCTTCAGCGGAGAGCGTCTGCTTGCGGTCGCGGGTGGAGTGCGCCGCGATCTGAGCAGCCTCCGGGCCGCTGTAGCCGCTTTTTTCGAGTTGCTCTTTAATCTGTCTGGATCGGGGGCTGGAGGCGTCAAGATATTCCTGCGAGTAGCCTTTGATCTCCGGCGCGCCGCTCCTGCCGGACTCGATTTCATAGCCGAGACTGCGGAGTTGGTAGGTGAGGGCGGACTGGTAGACCGCCGTCGCATACTGTTGGCTCTCGAAGAAAGCGCGTTCCTGCAAGGCTCGGGTCGAACCATCCGCCCGCTCGGTGACGTTGAAGATGACGGCGTGGGTGTGGAGCTGCGGGGCGGCGTAGCCGTCCACCGGACGGGCGGTGTCGTGCTCGAACTTCGCGGCGATGAACTTGGCCGTAGTCTCGGCGGGATTGTTGCCGCCGATCCGCGCCTGGGTATACCGCTCCAACTCCTCCAGCGCGATCGTGACGGCGGCGCGATGCGCCTCCCGGACCCGATCATCGCCACCGACCAGGGCGGTGAGCGAGACAGACTTGGGGGCGGAGAACGTCGCATCCCAACCCGCCCGGTGCTCAACCGCCTTGGTCGTCGTGCCGTCCGCATTCTTGTATTCCTGAGCCACGCGGTGCCTCACCATCGGCTCCTCGGTCTGCGGATGAACGCCCTCCGCGAGACGCGAGAACTCCAAGGGAGCGACCTGTCCCTTGAGTCCAAGCGAGGCCGCAAGTTTGCCCTGCCACTCGCCTTTCACCTCATCGCCCTGCCCGTAATAGCTCTGGGACTTCGAGGTGAATTCCAGCTTGTGGTACTTCTGGGCCTGACCGGAACTGAGGGCCTTCGAGACGGTCAGCATGGCTAGAAGATTCCATGATGCACGGCGTGGTCGTGCTCTTCAGAGTGAGTCGGCAACGCTAACTCATACTGCTGCCGTACTACGATCTCAGGCTCAGTCGTGGCATCGACAACCTGATCCTCGGCAACAGTTTGAGGCCGTTCATGCTCGTTCTGCTGAGACGACGGAACTGGCTGCGGTGTCCTCTTGTGAGCGAGTGGTGCGCCCTGTCCAGCCTGCGTCTCTGACGTCGGAGCGGATTCCGATTCTTCCATTACCGGAGTGTGTGGACGGCGCGGCTGCAACGTATCGGGATCGAAGCTCATCTCCCCATCCGCCGACTTCCGGGGTACGAACCCAGCCGTTGGCGTGGGCAGGTCGAGATAGTCGAAGTCGAATCGCGCAACACTGTTTCCGAGCTTAAGATAAGCGTGGTGGTCGTCCAATCCGCTGATCTCCGATCCCATGACCAGCGGCTCAATCTGCCGGTCTACCGTGAAGTTCTTGCCTGAACGTGAGCCGTCAAACTTTGTCTCCTTGAGCCGTTCGATCTCGACTTTGCCGATGGCCTCAGAGATCCATTCCGCCGCCTTTGGCTCCGCCGTCTTCATGAAGATCTTCGTAGCGGGCTGCGACAGCATGACCTCTGCCAGATGGCCGTATGTCACCTCAAGCTGAGCTTTCCCTTGGAAGCCGAGCACGAGCGGATTCTTGCTCTTCCGGTTCTCGGTGATAGCGGTATGGAGCTGCGGAAGCTTCTGCAAGCTCGCCAACTCGTCGATCACGAACCATACCGGCTTCTGGCCTGGTTGGGGCGCACTGAGTAGCCGCATGACCAGAAGGTCAATCCACAGCGAGTGCAGAGGACGAAGTGTTTCACGTTCTGGCGGACGGGACGTGATGAAGATCCAACCCTTGCGATCCTTCGCCCATGTCCGGGCATTCCAGGTTCGGGCTGTCTGATCCTTCTCTGGCAGAAGACGGAAGCACTTCGCGACCAAACCGAGCGAAGCAAGGACGCCCGCCCGCTGGGGACCGGCCTTCCGGTCGATGTAGAAAGACATCTCCGTGCCAGCCACCAATTTCTCCAGCGTATCGCTGCTTGCCATCCACTCTGCGAGTTGATGGGGCGTCGGCCCTTTCTTCAAGAGATGGGCGAAAATCTGTGCCGGCGTCTGATGGAAGAACTCATCCTTGGCGTCTGTCGTGGGCTGATAGAGCGAAGCTGCGATAGCATCGGCCTCGGCGTTGGAGGCCATTTCGTGAGCCGGACCCCAGTAAGGGCATCGCTCGTCAAGCGGGTTCAGAACGATGTCGCCGCGTCCCTCATCGTAGAACCGCTGGAGGTACTCGCAGGCTGGATCGTAGACGATGGCGGAGTCGTCGCGTTCCCGAATCTGGCGCAGGATTTGCATGATGAGCTGGGTCTTCCCGACGCCCGTGTCGCCCATGATTTGGAAGTGCTGCGCTTCTTTTCGTGCTGGAATCCGCATCATCTTCCCCAGCTCGGTCGTCTTGAAGCCGATGCCATCGCCCTTCTGCTGGCGGTTGAATTCCTCGGGCGAAAGCAACTGCGGGCCTCGCAAGATGCGCCCATACTTCATCTGTTTGAACCGCTTGATGTCGCGGGGTACGGCGAACCAGAGCATCGCAGTAAGGCACACGGCACCTTCGATCAGTGCCACTGAAAACAGTCCGAATAGACCCCTATCTTCATAGACCGCTTGGCGAAGCCACCGGTGGAGCGACACGTCGGCGAGCTTTTGCTCCGGCCCGCGATAGAACCAGCGGTAGCCCTGGAGAGTGGCAATTTCTGAAAGGGCTACGGGCACTGTCTTGCCGTTCGGAAGCGTCGTTTCGCCGGGAACGAAGTCCACCGGAAATGCCAGACGGGGCTTGCCTTTGCCGCCACCCAGATAGAGCAGGCGATAGCCTTCATGGGCATTGAATGTGCCGCCTATCTGGGAGCGAACGTACTCCGTCATGTAGCTCCTCTGGAGTGGCGTCATGGAAAACGTGAACCGCTGCCAGATGAAGAGGCAAGTGCATAGCAGGGCCGTCGCAACGGCGGTGTAGCTCAGCATCGGAACATGCGGAGGCCAGATGATCGTCTCTTTTCTTCCCCATTGGGTCGCCATGATTACAACTCCTTCGGTGTTGCTTTGGTGTACTGCTGCTGGATTTCTTGGGCGACCTTGCGCTTGTCGGAGCGCACGGTCGCGCTGATACGAGTGAAGTCCTCGGGCGTCACGACCTGTCCCATAGCAAGTGGCTTGAGCAGGTTGAGCAGGATCATCCGCGTGGCGATGAGTTCGGTGAATAGCGCGTCGTCCGCAGAGCGGCGGGCCTCGCGCAGAAGAATCTCCCGCGCCCACTCGCCGAGCGCCCTGCCATCCGAACGGGCGGCTCTAAGCAGGTCACGGTGTTCCTCTTCCGTGACCCTTGCTTGCGCCACGCACGAACGCGCCGACCTGCTTTGAGAACGGGAGAGACGGCCTTCTAGATGCAAGTTTGGCGCTCTCTTCGATGTGTTCATAGCTGTCCTCCAAGGCCGTATGCAACTGCATACGGCGGGGTATTCAGTTGCATACGGGGTGCGGGTAAGTGGCTCATTCGGGGCGTGTATACATCTGCATACGCTTGTCGCCTCAAACGCCACCCTACGAGGGATGGAGTGTCAACATTCTTCCGGTGCGCAGCACCGTAGTGCTTTTGCCCCGGAATGAAATGGAGGATCAGGCGCCTTTCGCCTGCGATGACGGAGCGGCAACGGATGCTGGGAGAGGCTTCTGAGCCACTGGCTCAGAAGCCTCAGCAGCCGGAACCTTCCGAATGCGAAGAGTCGAGACGACCTTCCGGGCTTCCGGTGTCTTGAGGAAGTCCTGGAAGTCGCGGTCTTTGCTGAAGACATAGGCGAGGGCTTGCTCGACTACATCGTCGGCGCAAGCGCGAATGAAGGCGGCGTATTGATCGACCTGGGTGGCGGTTGTGTCAGTGAGCCGGATGGACGCGCTGATCTGACGGGTTTGGACGACTTCAAGCAGTGGCATGGTGGTTCTCCTTTGGGTTGTGAAGTGAAATAAACTTTGCGCGCGCAATCATCCGTTGCGCTGTGCTCGCAATCTCTCGCGCTCTCGAAGAACAAAGGACCGCTGAAACCTCGCCGGAACGACGGTCTTCTAGCATGGCGATTACGTCCTCGATCGCCGCGCCTTCCGTCAACGAGAGCCGCGCTGAGGCGATGTCGATAGTGCGTTGCGCATAATACAGAGGATTGGGCTTATCGGAACGCCGCGACGCCAGCATTGCCGTCAACTCCCCGGCATCGACTCCGAGCGAGAGATGATGAACAGCCCATGCCCAATCCTGCTCGGAGAGTGTGTTCTTGCTCGTGGGGTATGTACGGGCAATTCCGCGAACAACTTGCCCAGAGCCAAGCAGTGAGTCATCCAGCCTGAAATCGTCGGGACTGTAAGTGCAATCGTTGGGGTATTCGACCGTGACTGGGTGAGCGGGATCGTACTTGCAGTTGCGGAATCCTGGCACGCGGAGAACACGGTTGCGGTCGGTGCAGGCGGAATCTCCACCGAAGGTCATTGCCAGCAACTTAAGCGTGTTCTCCTGCTGCTCGAAGCCAAAACCTTCGACCCGCCAAAGAACTTGGTACTTGTCCGGCGATGTCGAGAGGATCGCGGTCGGAACCGGCACGGCCTCCGACTCCATCAGCGTAAGGATTCTGTTCTCACCGTCCACGTCTATGTCGAGGTAGAGATGACGAATCTCCGCGATGCAATCCTTCGTCCGCTTGCGACTGCCCGCACGGAGCGGATTGGCGGCGACATAGACGTTCGCGCCCTTGTGGTTTTCATAACGCAGCCACGCAAGATAGCGCGGTGCGATGGCCTGCTCCAGCCGCACGATGCGCTGCGTCGTCGATGCTGGATTCTCCCTGCGGAGCAGGAAGGCAATCGTCTCTTCGGGAAGGAAGCATCGGTTTAGGAATTCATGCGCGGACTTCGTGTTCATTGCGGGCGTCTCACAGGGTTGGAAGCCCGGCGTCTACCGGGCTCCCGAGTTGATGGAAGGAAAGCGGCTTATGCGGCCGCTTCCTCCGGGGTCTGGTCTACCGCTTCCTGCTCGTCGGAGCCGGCCTTCTCGGCCCTGTCCAGCTTGAGAATCGACTTCACCCGGATCTCCCAGATAGTCTTCTTCTGGGCGGCCTTCTTGCCGACCTTCTTGGTCTCGTACTCCCGGCTGCGCAGCTCGCCCTCCACCTGCAAATGAGCGCCCTTCTTCAGCGTCCCGGCGAACTCCGAGAGCTTGCCGAAGACAACGCAACGGTGCCATTCGGTGTGCGAGATGTACTGGCCGTCCTTCTTGTAGGAACTCTTGGTCGCCAGCGAGAGAGTGGTGAAGCTGCGGTTGTCATTGGTGCGAACCTCTGCGTCGCTGCCGAGGAAGCCGATGAGGGTGACTTTGTTCTGGTACATGGTGGTGATCTCCGTTTCGTTTATTTCCCGTATCCTGCTCGGGTCACACATGGCAAAGCCAGCGAGTGGCCCCGGCTCCCAAGGCCGAAGCTCTGCATTTGCGGAGGGTCCGGCGAAGCTGGAAACCGTAACCCGAAGGGCGACGAAGTCGAAGCAGAAGAGCGAGCCTGCCGCAGGGCGCCGGATAGGCCCGAAGCGTGATCCCGAGCAGAGGACGGGATACGAGGCGGATGAATCCCTCTGGACCGAAGTCATCCTCTCGCTTCTCGGCGGCGGATGTTCGCCCAAACCGCTGCTCATAACTGCTGGCTAGAGTTCCGCAGAAGGACGGCCTTTCGCCACCTCCGTTGCGCTCTTCGCTGCTCAGTGACGGTGCGCTGAAGGCTTTTAGAGACAGGTGGGGCTGTGCCGCCGGATTGGGAGCATGAAGGTGCATCGGTAAGACCTCGAATACGGGTTGGGTTTTCTAGCGTCTGGACTGGACGTTAGGCCGGGGAAGCGCGGTAGACCTCCTCGGTCCGGAAGCTCTGGTCCGCATAACTATAGCCGCCGACTGTAATCAACTCGCGGACTCGACGCCGGCCTGTATGGTCGCGCTCGCAATAGAGCACGAAGTCGATGGCTTCCGCCGTCTCAGACCGCATGAAGGCGTGGTTGAGATTGGGCCGCGCACTCAGGGCAAGATTGGAGAGACGGTTCAACGCATCCCACGCCGATTTCGCGTGGATCGTAGACAGCGTTCCGCCGTGTCCCGTGTTCATGGCCTGGAGCAAGTCATAACCGCATTCGTTCCGAATCTCGCCCATGATGATGCGGTCTGGACGATGGCGAAGTGCTGCCGCCAGCAACTCGCTCGGCGTGATGGCAACCTGCCCTGGAATCTCCTCCACGGCCTCCCAGCGAACGGCGTTCGGATGAGCGACCTTCAGCTCCGCCGGTTGCTCGATGATGAGCAGCCGCTCGTTCTCTGGAATATGGTCAAGGAAGGCCTTCATCAGGGTCGTCTTACCCGAGCCCGTTCCGCCGCTGATGATGCCGTTCTTCTTCTTGCCAATCAGCTCCACCACAGTGTCCCGCACATCGGCAGGCATACTGCCGGAGTCGATCAGCTCATCGGACGTGTACCAGCGGTTGAACTTCCGAATTGTCAGCGTTGGCCCGTTGATGGACGATGGCGCTCCGACAACGGCCACGCGGGAGCCGTCCGGCAGGCGGGTATTGAGGATCGGGTTCTGGGTCGTAAGGTCCTGGCCTAGAATCCGCGCTACGCGCTCGATCGCCGCCTGCAGCCGTTCGTTCGTGTACGGCTGAGAGAGAGGAATGTGCTGCACGACCCCGGCCCGATCCGCGTAGACCCCGGTCGTACCGTTAATCATCAAGTCGGAGATGGACGGGTCAAGCAATAGCTCGCGAAGTTCCTCGGGAAAGAACGGGAGAATGAGTTGATAGCTCATCGCGCCCCTCTCGTCGCCGACTGCGGCGTCAGCGAAGCGACCGGCGCGCTCGAACCGGGCGCAATCGGATCGACGGAGATCCGGTTCTCGTGAAACTCCGTGATGGTCAATCCGAGCGGATTGATCGTCTCGAACTGGGGGAAGATGCGAGCCTGGTCGCTCACCTGCTTGGGATTCAAGTAGTAGGTCACACTCAGGAGCCAATGCTCAGTTCGCGGCTCGTGCGAGTTGCGGGGCGAGTAGAGTTTGTCGATGGTGACAAGCGCTGTTCCGCGGGCGATGGTCGCTCCCTGTACTGTCTCCTCGGACATGGAGGTAATCGTGACGTTCTTGACCTCCACGTCACTCTGCTCGATCTGACCGCCAACCACCTGCGAGACGAGGTGATTCTGGTTGTCCTGGCCCATCAACTGCGACGCCAAGTTCTGCGACAAGAAGTAGTAGTTGAGCGGGTACTTCTTGGCGATAGTGTCCCGGCTGACCGTGTAGCGATAGTTCGCCCAATCCGTCAGATACGTCCGCACCTCGCCCTCACGGGGGCTGTAGTTGAGGTCGGTGTAAGCAATCGCTTGGGCGCGTCCCATCTCGTCGATGCGGATGTACCGATTCGCAATCGGACGGTGGGCGAGAGAGAAGATCAGGCCGAAGGCTCCGAGCAGCAAAAGCGATTCGGTTCCGATGACGAACCGGCTGAGCTTCCGCTCGGCGTAGTGAGACGCATAGACCTCGTTGCCGATCTCGTCTGTAAGCAGTGATTGTTGGGGTGTGAGGCGAGCTTCAACGGGTAGAGTGGTGCTGGACATGGGGAGCCTGATTCCTTTCGGTGAGAGCGTGGAAGACAATCGACGCATAGATCAAACCCGCTATCAGAGCACCGGCAAATACCAGAAACAGGGTGAACCGAATGAAGCGGAACTGTAGAATGCGGCGGATGAAGGCGACCTGCAATACAAAGCGGAACATCCTCTTATGCACCACCTGCTGCCGCCCCAATTGATGAGGCGGTTCCAATTACCTTTGTGATGCTTTCGGCCATGCCAGCAGCTCCTCCAAAGATTGCCTGGGTCATGCTTGGAATAAAGAGCATGTTGATGATGAAGGCGATGAAAACCATCGTGCAGGGAATGAGATTCGCCAGCCACATCTCCATCGAATAGTTCCCGTTGAAGGTCTGCTGGATGAACGCATTCATGAACCCCGACCAGACGAAGATGAATGCGGCGGCAACGGCACGAATCATGGCAAAGCTGATGAGCACATCAAGGAAGTGAAAGAACTTCCCCCGAAATGTCTTCGTCATGAGCAGAGGGACAAAGATAGGTCCGAACAACGCCGTCACTCCGTAGAGGATGAACGCGCTGCAATTGATGAGGAAAAGGATGGCGGACGCCAGCCCAAGAAGGACCTGCACAAGGAAGTAGCAGAGAATCTGAACCGGCGCAGTAAATGAAGGCATGGCGGTCTGGTCGCCGGCAGTTTTGAGCAACTGAAGAAGCGAGTCGAGAGAACTCTGATCGAAGGCCGCGACCATAGCCTGGGCGATGTAGGAAAAGAAATGATTGATGCCGAAGCTCGCGCCGGGGAACGGGTTCACCCAATAGCTCTCCAAGAGACAACAGATGATGAGTTGCAGCAGGAACTTGGTCAGATCACCCGCCTGCACAGGATGATGGTGGAGCCGGAACGTCATGGTTGAAGTCTGCCAATTGATGACCATGCTTATGAGCATGAAGAGCGCGATGCAGCTCAATTCGGTCATTCCGAGCTGAGTGAGCGCCCCGCCATTCTGCGTCGTCAGGTTGGTCAGATTGTTGGTGAACTGGTACAGCCAATCGACGCCGGAACTCGCGCTTGGAAGGGCTTGGGCTAAAACGACAATCGAAGACATGGCGGGTGCTCTCTTTGGGTTATCGGACTGGGTTTCAGTCTGGGGTTAAGGGATGTAATTCTTCCAGGTCTTGCCTTCATGGGCCGCCGCGGAACTGTGAAGCTTTTTGTCCGCCTCGACCTGCTTGCGAAGAGCCTCGTTTTGCTGTTTGAGGTAGTCGTTGTCGTCCTTCTGCATCTGAAGGATTTCGGCTGCTTTGTAGGCGGCTGCTGCCGTCTTTGCCGCCTGGTCGCGTTGATAAAGCGCGGCACCGCCACAGACGGTCAGTGCCGCAAGGATTGCAAGGAGAATCTTCGTGTTGATCGCGTTCAGCATTTGTTCTCCGAATCAGGGAAGGTAGGTCGTCCAGGTGCTGCCTTCATTGGCCGCGCTGGTGTCGTTGGTCGAGCGTTGCTGTTGGATAGCCGCAGCCGTGTTCAAATCCTGTGCTGCGGCGTTCCGCTGCTGCATGTTGGCGACGATCATCTGAGAGGCAAGACAGACGTGCATCGCGGCCTGTGATTGCATCTCGGTCAACTGCTGGGCTTGAGCGGCATTCAGGAGGTTCAACTGCTGGACCTCGCTGTTCGTCGCCGACGTGGTATCGAACTGCTGCTGGGTGAGAGAGTTGGTTGCGGTTCCGTTCTGGCTGCGACCGGCCCGGTACTGTCCAACTGCCGTGAGGCAGTCCGGCGACACCGAATCGGACATCTCGATCATGGCAAGCTGCGAGAGCTGCGCACTGTTGCCGACCGTCTGACCTTGCAGATATGTGGTCGTCCCGCTGGTGACCGGAAGGGTCGCCGTCTTCCAGGCAGTCAACGAAGCGCTGGGCGAATTGCTGTTGAGGGCGATGTTCACGCCCGCCGTCTCACCGAACATACTCGCCACGTTCGCGTTCTTGAGCTGGTTGAGGGTCGTCTGCCATTGCTGTTTGAACGAAAAGTGGGTGACGTTGTTCTTGAGCATGTTGTACTGCGACTCAAGGGTAGTGAGCTGGGAAACGAGACTCGCGTAGCTCGTCGGGTCGAAGACGATGTCTCCGATTCCGAAGAGAGCGAAGCTCGGCGTTGCGGTTGCCAGAAGCAGCCCGCCCGCGAGCAGGTACTTCCGGTGTTTCTTGAGGTTGAACTTCATAGAGGCTCCTGAAGGGTTGAGGGTTAGTTGCACTCAGAGCAGGTCGGGTTCATCCGCTCCGGAAGCATTTTGAAGTTGGTCACGGCATCGCTGAAGCGGTGCGGCAAGTCGCCGTAGAACAAGACCGTCTCCAGGACATCGCCCGCGCTCACTGTCCGCGCAATATGGGCGCTGGCGTACCCGACAGGCACAGCGAATGCTAGGCAGAGCGCGATTTTGGGAATACGGTACTTCACGGTGGCCTCCATTGACATAGCGATTACAGGGTCGGATCGACGCGATGCTCGGCGTAGGACGGGATGTAAATGTCCGTGCCGATGTACACGCGGGCGCGGGAGCCTTCTTTGAGCGTGATGATCGGTAGCCGGTTGAGGAAATGGTTGAGCACCTGTTCTCCCTCGGCTGCCGACTGCTCGGATATGCCGTCTCGGATCTGGGTCGAAGCCGATAGGACGCTGCCGCTGTTACCAATCTGAGCCAATCCGCCCAACCCGCCGACCGCCGCTGCCGCCGCAAACGCCTGCAAGTAGCCGTGGTCAACCTTGGTGGCGAGGCCGGTTGTGCCGAGCGGATCGAGACCAACGTACTTGTCTAGCTCCAGCGAGAAACCGTCTGGACAAATGGCGCGATGGAAGGTGACGAACATCTTCCGCTGCTGGGCATTGCCGACGCTCTGAACGGTCCCAATGAGCCTCGTACCCTGCGGCATGAGAAGCTGCTGGTGATCGTGCGAGTAGTAGTCCGTGGTAAGCATGATGAGGATCGGCCCGGTCAGTCCGCCGTCGATGTGGTTTGTGACGACGCCCTCCAGCACGGTTCCCTCAAACACCCGATAGAGCTGGCCTTGATACGAGTCGAAGTCGTAGGGTGCCATCGGATTGTTCTTCCCGCCCGCCTTTGGCTGCTGCGATGCCGCGTTGAGCAGACCGGCGGTGGCGGCGGGTTTGGCATCCTCGGTAGCCGACGCAGCTAGCGTTTCGGAAGAAGACTTCGGTGTCATCTCATCCCGTTCACCCAATACGGCTGTTTGCGGTGCCGACGAACCGGCGGGCGACGGAGCCGCTGGATGGGCGAAGTCGATGGCGACGGTGTCGCTGTTCACGGCGTCCTGATGCACCTTCTCTTTTTCCAAGGCTTTCTGCTTCGCGTCCGCTTGCACTTGCGAGACGTTGGAGGTCCTGTTCGGCGCATTCGGGCTGTCACCATACATCGCCGAACGCTGAGCGGCACTCATCGGCGGCGCACCCGCTGCCTCCGGTCCTGGAACATCCTGCGAAGCCTGAAGCTGCTGCATCTCGGCGGCAAGCTCCTGACGCCGCTGCTGGTCGTCGGCATCACGCTTCGCCTCCGTCGCTTGCTGCGTCTCGAAGCTATTTACCTGCTGCGGATTGGCCGTAGCAGGTCGCATAGGCAAGGCACTCTGCGGGGCGGCCTTCTTCTTGCCGCTGACTAAACTCGATATGTTCGCAAGCCCTATGAGGCCGACGATCACTACAAGCGCAACGATGACGGGCGTGCTCTTCTTCACCGGGCCGACAGCTTCACGCTGCGCGGGAACGGTTGCGGGCGGATTTGGATTCTGGTCGGTCATGGCTAGTTCTTCTCCTCACTGCGGTGGAAGTCCACGCGCTTCTTGCCGATCGTCAGATATCCGTTGTCCAGCTCCTTCGGCACGGTATAGAGGCCGGCGTTGAAATCGAAGTTGATGAGCGAGCCTTTACCGTCTTTCAGCTCGTAGAGTGCAGGCGTCTCCTGAAACTGGCCGCGCAAGTAGGTGAACTTGTCGTCGTGCCATATCTGCTGCAGGCCAAGCTCCTTGCCCTTCTTTTCATCCCAGGTGAAGTCGAAGTGGAGGCTGCCGGGATACTGGCTGCGATAGGTCTCGGCTTTGGCGGCTTCTGCTTTCAACTCCGCTGCCTGAGCAGCCTTGGCGGTAGTGGCTTCCTGCTTGGCCTTATCAAGCTCGGCGGCGGGAACGAAGACGGGCATATCGGTGAGCCTGTCCTTCGCAGCTTTATCGCCGGGGATGATGAATACCTTGGAATCGAAGTGCGCGTCCGCATCACCGGAGATTTCCTGGAGCTGCAAGGTGTACTCGTTGCCGTGGTCGGAGACGATGTGGATGTCGGTGGTCATGTTCGCCAACTTCGGCTTGACGCTGATAAAGCGGCTAGCGACATGCCCACCATCGAACACCCAGTCCACGGTGTCTCCACCGAAGACGGTAGCAATCTTTTCCTCGGCGGGAAGTAGGATGAGCGTCGATTGCAGCAGGCCCGCACGAATCACGGGAGGCGTCTCCGCCTCGGTGACGGTGACAGAACGGGGAGCGTTCGGCTGGAGATGGTGCGGCTCGGGCGTCGTGCTTGCGCTGGCGGAGGCGGTTGCGAGGGCGATTCCAATGGAAACGAAGACAAGGATGGGCGGCTTCACGGGATGATGTCCTTTCGGTTGGGAGGGTTTGGTTAGACAGTCTCGCCCTGGGCAAAGCGCGAGATGCCCTCGGAGAGTCCGTATTTCTCGATCAGCTTGGTGCGGCGTACCCGGTCTTTGGGCTTGGTCGAAAAGGTTGCGTAGCTGCGACTGTCGAGGTTCAGGGTGACCACCTTCGTCAACCCATCGCGCCGCATGTAAAGGCCTTCGCGGTCCTGCAAGCTCTCAAAGAGAGCGAGCTGCTGCTCGTTCATCTTGAACAGCTCGGCGTACCGCTTACGGTTGAAGGTGGCATCCTTCAAGAACAAAAAGGACGTGCAGGAGTTCACGATGCTGTCCGCGTTCGCGCCGAGGTCGTCGGCGGACTGGCCGATCATCGTGACTCCGCCAAGATTCTTGCGGACGGTTTTGATCGAAGCCAGCGCACCATCCAAGAGCTGCTTGTTCTTCATCGAAGAGAAGATCTCTTCGATGAGGATGTGCTTGGGCACTCCGAGATTAGCGGGGTTGTAGAGAACGTCATTGATCCGACGCAGCAGCCAAACCATCAACGGCTCGATTAAATCGGCGTACTGCTCGTTGTTCACACTTTGGAAGTCGAAGCATTGGAGGCGCGACAGCGACAGGCTGTCCTCGACGTTGTCAAAGACGGCGTTGTAGATGCCCTTCCCAACCCACTTCGACAGATACCGGTCGAGTTTCTTGGGCAAGAAAAGATTTGAGAGCCGGCGATTGGCGCCGTCAAGCAGGTACATATCCTGCACGGCCTTATGGATCACGTCGTCGTCTTCGGGTTCTAATTCTGCCCCGCCGTTTGTGAGGAGCAGCTTCACGAACGAATACAGGAACTTGATGTTGCTCTCCGTGGGCTCAAGCGCGAACGGGTTTACTCTAGGGCCGTCTTTGCCGACACGGTCAACGCGCCCTCCATACAGTTCGACAACGCTCTCGTAGCTGCCGCCGATGTCGAAGATGTAAGTGAAACCGCCGTATTTCTGCTCCAGCGCGATCAAGTTGTTGCCATGTACCGACTTCCCGGTCCCCGTAGGGCCGATGATGAGCATGACCCGAACGCCATCCACATACACGTCCTGGAAGAACGGCGTCCGTGTGCGTGTCTCGAAGATGTTGAGGTACTCCGAGTCGAGGTCTTCGGAGTGCGGATGCCCGATGTGCGGAGCGAACACAGAGGAAAGGCGGGCATGGTGGTCCTCGGCCAGCCACAGCGGGAAGACATTGAACTTTTGATTGCCGGGGAACATGGCATAGAAGGCGGAGAGATTGCCAAGCGTCTCCTCCATGACTTGTGCCCGCGCATCGACGAACACCCGATGCACAGTGGGAACGATGTCTCGAAGCTGCTCCGCACTGCGGGCAGCAAGAAGCAAGCGAAGCGAAAACTCGCCCTGGGCCTTCTTGTCGAGCGAACGGATGACTTCGCTGAGGTCATCGACGTTGTTGTTGGCAGCCTTCGCTCCGGCCCCAGTATCGAGCGAGGCGCTGTCGCGTCCGCTCATCACACGGGTCAAGACGCCCACCTTGAAGAAGGAGATGAACTTCTCCTGAGCGTCGATCTCACTGCGGGCTGCTGATGCGGACTTGACCCGCCACGTTGAGCACAGGACGCTATCGCAGTCTAGGGTCAGCAGGCCGGAGAATAGGCAGGGCCGTGACGCCTCTGGAGTGGTCTTAAGCGAGAACATCTGGACGTGCCGCTTACCGATCTGTACATGATCGCTATGCCATGCCACAGGACTGTTGACGATCTGGCGGTCTACGCCCGTATCACTGCGAAGTTCGTCGCGGCTCGCCCATTCCTCAAGATTGAAGAGATAGCTGAAGAACTGGAAGGCTTCAGCCTTCCCCAGCAGCTTGAGGCCGAGAGAGCTGCCGAGGTGCCCTTCCAGCAACGTCGCGGTCTTCTCCAGGTCCGACAGCATCCGGGACGTATCGACAGCGTTCTCCTGCGGCTTGCGCTCGAAGGC
Source organism: Granulicella pectinivorans (assembly GCF_900114625.1). Taxonomy (NCBI): domain Bacteria; kingdom Pseudomonadati; phylum Acidobacteriota; class Terriglobia; order Terriglobales; family Acidobacteriaceae; genus Granulicella; species Granulicella pectinivorans. The sequence goes on along the minus strand of NZ_FOZL01000001.1, from coordinate 3,331,768 downwards.
TTTGGCCTTCGACGGCTCCAATGTCAGGCACCAGTGGAGGTCGATACGGCGGAAGGCTGCCGTCTTGTCCAGATGGGCGAGACGGTCGCTGGCGAACGTCTCCGTCACCTCGTTCGTATATTGCTTCTGCCGTGGAAGGTCGAAGCCGGACATCACGCGGGTGTACTGGTAGAGGCACGATCCCTCCGGCAGTCCACGCAACGCGCCTTCGACCTGACGAACCCGAGACTCAAGCTCCAAGTCGGTCAACGCCTCTTCATCCAACCCGGTCAGAGAAAAGAGGCATTCGTATCCGCCGCCCTTCAAGGCGAAGGTGTTCGGCCCCACGAAGCGGGAGATCGGCACGATGCTGCAGGCCGCTCCCGCCTTCGCAAACCACGGGGTATGTTTTTGTTGTTCAGTGTTTGCGCGGGTCATAGTAGCTCTTCTGGTTGAGGCTCAAGCCCCAGAGTTGAAACATCTTTGGGTGGTTGCGGACGATCAGCCATGCGCCGCCCGCCAATGTTGGAAAACTAAGGATTGCCAGCATTCGGAACCCGACGAGGAAAACCGTCACGCAGACAAACACGATGGCCATCCATGCCGAGAGATCAAGTCCTAGCTTGGCTCTCGGTCTGTTCAATGCCTGATTGATCGGTAACGGTTCTCCCCGCTTGGTCGTATGCATGGCAGCTCCTACATCGACTGCCCGGTGAGAGACCCAATCCAGCCCGCGCCCCATCCGAGAACACCAGCGCCGAACAGCGCACCGAAGAGGCCGGGAATTGCGTCCTGGAAGCGACCGCTCATCATCCGAATGCCGGCGAAGATCAGACCGCCAAAGCAGATGACAGCGCCCGCATAGATGGCGAACGTTTTGAAGGTCCCCATGAGCGTCTGAGCGCCGGAGAAGTCCATCGTTCCTTGGGCATGGGCGGCGCTCGCGAACGTGAGCGCAACGAGGGTGGGAGCCATCACGCGGAATGCGTGGGCGAGGGATTGCTTTGAGAAAGGTGAGGCCTTGCGATTGACGAGGCGGTTTGGACGGCTTGCACGACTGCTTTGGCGGATCATTGGCTACCTCCAGCAACGGTGAATTCAGTTGCGATAGCCAAACCTTATGGGCCGCTCAAGCCCCGCGTCCAATGACTTTCCAGTGTTCTCTTATGCGCGTAGTGCATAAGGAATCGCTGCATTGCGGTGTATGTAGAGGGATCAGTGCGTCTGCTTTTGGATTGATCGGACGGGGCACGCGGCTGGGTGCGGAGAAACCGGAACTCTGGGCGATCCAAATTATCTTGTCTCTGCACGGATCGGGCCGGGCAATACTCGCGGACGCAATGTCGCTTTCATCGGACGACGATCAAATCCGACGTCAACCAGTCTCGGTGAGCGCATTGACCTGTTCTCGTCAGTTGAGAACGCCAAGGGAATTGCTTCCGAGAAGCCGCCTCATCGGTACAAACTCTCCTTCCAGCGTCCTTTTCTTGGATTATCCCTTACGAGCCTCACCATCTTTGAGGAGAAAGCCAACCTCAGATCCCAATAGCTTGTTAGTGTACCGACTGGACGGTATACTTTGATGATGAACAAACGGAATCTCATTCTCGATTGCGCTGAGCAGCTTATCCGGACAGATGGAGCCGCGCAGCTCACGCTGGAAAAAGTTGCCGAGCGGGCCAAGGTTAGCAAAGGCGGCCTTCTCTATCATTTTCCGACGAAAGAGCAACTTGTCGCTGGCATGATCGAGCGCACGATCGAGTCGTTCGAACGCGATGTCCAGTCAGCAAGAGCGTCACTACCTGAGGGACCGGGAAGAAATGCCCTTGCCTTCATGATGGCTGCACTCGACGGACAGTGGAAGTCAACAAGCGCGCGGCCGAATCCCGTCGATCTGCTCGTGTCGACTCTCACTGCATTTTCTACGGAGCCGAAAATGGTTCTGCCCATACGAAAGGCCTATGTCCGGTGGCAACAATTGCTTGAAGAAGACGGTCTCGATCCGGTGCAAGCGACCATTACTAGACTGGCCATCGACGGCTTGACCTACACGGAGATGTTCGGTTTCAACGCTTTCACCGAGAAACGTCGGCAGGAAGTTCTCGAGGCCCTCCGCAATATGTGTATGGGAACAAACTCTTCGCATCCACGTTCTCAGGGGCGCGGGCCCAAGCGCGAGAATAACGAATAATGAAAGAACATTTTCTACAGGACATTCCGGCAATCGTATGGACGCACGAAGACACACGGCAAAGCGTCACCTTAAGAACTCAGCAGAACGTTGGTTCGCACCTCACAGCTGCGACCCGAGCTCTAGCAGCTCTTCAATACAACGAAGGCTACTGGTGCGGAGATCTCACCGGGGACTCGACACTTGCCTCGGATTACATCTTGCTTCAGCTCTGGCTTCATCCGGTGGACGCGAACTCGGCGTGGAACCCTCCGCGAAAAGATCGCATTGAAAGACTGGTGAAGTATCTATGGGATTGCCAGATGCCGGACGGAGGTTGGAATCTCTACGCGAAGGGCCCGGCTGAGATCAATGCGTCCGTCAAGGCGTACACGGCCCTGCGCATTGCCGGTGCGGCACAATCGTCGCCGCGGATGCGTGCTGCTCGCGAACGGATACTGGCGTTAGGCGGCCTGCAAGCTTGCAACAGCTACACCAGGATCAACCTGAGTTTCTTCGGACTCTTTCCCAAGCAATTTGTCCCCACCGTGCCAGCGGAAATTCTGATTGTGCCCGGAAGCTTTCTCAACGAAATGTCCTCCTGGACTCGGACCATTATCGTTCCCCTTTCCATCATCCAGGGCTTGGGTGCACAGAGGCCAGTACCGTCGGGACTGACGCTTGCCGAATTGATGCTTCCCGGCACGCGCATTGCGATGCCGAGGAAAGACCTCACCTCAGAACTATTTCTGCGTGCCGACAAGCTTCTGAAGCAATGGGAGCAAAGGGGCATACAGCGGATACGTGACAAAGCAATCGCGGCAGCCGAACGCTGGATGATCGAGCATACCCATCATTCAGAAGGACTGGGAGCCATCTACCCAGCAATGATGTATGCCGTGATGGCGATGGATGCGCTCGGGTACGAGCGAGATCAGCCGGATCTCGTAAAAGCAATGCAGCATTTCGACGATCTGCTCATCGAACGCGATAATTTCTTCGACGTGCAACCATGCAAGTCCCCGGTATGGGATACGGCAATTGCGATCTTTTCCTTAGGGGAAGCGGGAGATGCTGACAAAGCAAGCATGACCCGCGCAGCAGATTGGCTGCTTTCGAAAGAGGTCCGACGTAAGGGCGACTGGTCTTCCAAGCGACCCAACCTGCGCCCAAGCGGATGGGCCTTCGAGTTCGCCAATGAGTTTTATCCGGATATCGATGATACCGCCATGGTGTTGCTCGCTCTGCAACATGCAAAGGCATCTGACCCAGAACGCCAGGCCCGCGTCGAAAGTCGTGCCGTGAACTGGCTCCTCGGAATGCAATCCGCAGATGGCGGGTGGGCTGCTTTCGATGTAGACAATGACTGGCAGCTTTTGAATAAGGTTCCTTTTGCCGACCACAACGCAATGCTCGATCCTACCTGCCCAGACATCACCGGACGCGTGATGGAAGCACTTTGCAGAAGGGGTTTGACTGCTCAACATCCTGCCATCTCACGCGGCATTGAATATTTGCTCTCGTCACAGGAAAGGAATGGAAGCTGGTATGGCCGTTGGGGCGTCAACTACGTTTACGGCACGTTTCTTTCACTGCGGGGCCTCGTAGCCACGAAGGACCGTCAAACAAGCTCGGCTATCCACCGTGGGTCGCAGTGGCTCCGAAGCGTACAGAACGACGATGGGGGATGGGGTGAAAGTTGTGCCGGATACGAGATCGACAAGTTCGTTCCGGCAGAAAGCACTCCTTCCCAAACTGCGTGGGCACTCCTGGGACTCCTGGCTACCGGCGATTTACACTCTCGTGCCGTGAAACAAGGAGTCAGCTGGCTCCTCCGAAATCAGAATGCCGACGGGAGCTGGGATGAAGAGCTAACCACGGGAACTGGGTTTCCAAACGTGTTCTATCTCAGCTATCACCTTTATCGTCTCTACTTCCCAGCGCTCGCACTCGCGTCCTACAAGCAAAGTAGCCGTAAATTAGCCACCGATTCACGACTTGAGATCGGTCTCAGCTGACACGGCTTCAGCCTAAAGATCAAGGGGTATCGAGGCGGAGTAATACGGCCACCTGCTTGGCTGAAAACCACTTGCCGACCGGAGGTTGTTAGGCCATGCCCGCCGGTGACGATCCCGATAAACGCCGTTCTCGTCTATTGTGATCTCGATAAGTGCTAAATTGCCAAATCACGTTTCGAGCCGTTCTGATCTGTAGACGTGCATCGCCTGTTCGCAACTGTTGATGTGGTAGAAAACGTTCCGAACGTGATTTCTCGAAGGCCGCGTCAATGGAACATGCATCGAAGCGGTGGAGATAAAACCGTTTCGGTTCCGGTTTGTTGGCTGCGGTCGTCGCTGCACGCAATCGCACGAGTTGCATAATCCCGATCACTAACGGGTGGATCTCTCACTCAGAGTTGCATTACGAGGAGTGTCATGTCATCGTGCTGCGGCGCGCCGTCAGCAAAGGTGTCGGCCGCATGAAACAAGCGCTGCAGGAGCTCCTCGGCGTTCAGGTGCGTGTGCGCTTGCGCCTCCGCGATCATTCGGTCTTCTCCCCACTCGTCTTCTGAGGCGTTCATGGCTTCGCTGATGCCGTCCGTAAAGGCCAGCAGAATATCGCCGGGGAGCAGCTGAAGCGTCTGCTCCCTGTAGACCGCGCCGGCAAGTAGCCCGACGACTGGGCCGCCGTCTGCCAGGCGAAATACCCGCCAGGCGCCGTCTTGCTTGCGCAGCACCGCGGGAGGATTGTGTCCCCCATTGACGTAGTGCAACATGCGCGAGGCGCATGCCAGTTCGGCGTAGAAGAATGTGGCATAGCGGTTAGATTCGGACGCGTTATAGAGGAGGCTGTTGACATTGGCCATCTTGGTGCCCAGATCGCCGGTGCCGCTCAGCACCTGACCGCGCAGGCTGGCGTGAAGGCTGGCCATCAACAGGGCGGCAGACAATCCCTTGCCGCTGATGTCGCCGATCGCGATGCCTAGGCGGTCGCAGGCGCGTGCCATAGCTCTGCCGGGGGAAGAGACGTTTTCGCCTGGCGCATGCGCTGTTTCGGCCCCCGAACCATCAAGGATATCGATGAGGTCATAGTAGTCGCCGCCGACGGCCTGGGCGGGCCTGCAGTGCGCCGCCATTTCTACGCCCCGAACTTTGGGAAGTGTCTGGGGGAATAAGCGCTCCTGCACCTCGCGGGCAATCTCGAATTCGCGTTCCAGCTTGGCGCGCGACACGGCCTCCTCGGCCAGCGTGGGAATCAACTTGTAAACGTTGGCGAGGAGGATTGGTTGATACCCCAATCGCATCGCACACTCAATTAGCCGGTGCAGAACTGCTTTGACGTTCTGCTTCGTCTTCTTCGAGCATGGGCGCGAAGGCTTTGTCTTCGTTGGCATCGTTTGAAGATCACTTAGCCAAGTCTCAATCGCAATTGGGTTCTTTAGCATCTTGGCAAGAGGTTCGTTACTCCACTTCGCCTCTAAATGCTTCAGCATGGATTTGTATGACGATGCGGTGTGTGGTTGGAAAGACGGCATCTCTTCAGCCTTATAGCGGGCTACAAGCTGGCCGAAGGTGATGACCTCGTGCGGATCGTCGTTCATGTTAGGCACGAGGTCTGCGGCCTTGCGTTGGGCAAGCTCCCTTGTAGGCACCTCGCGATCCGTGCCTAGCCTGAGAGCCTTGCGCTTCCCATCTTTGTAGTACCTAGCTATCCAGGTGAAACCCTTCGCATCTTGACGCTTGATGACTGTACAGTGGCTCATTGACAGAGACTCCCTTCCTGCTTGATGAGAGTTATAGGCGAAGATGTGGCGCATATGCGTTACGAGCCGTTCACCGAAAACCGATGTGTCGGCCAGAGTACAGAAACGCCTTGCTCTGTCGTATAGACAACATAATAAATTTCTCGAATCGATATGCAAGCTCAAGCACAATTCGCACTGAGGCAGAATCCCGATGGATCGCTCGACTCAATCTGTCTGAGTTGCGATGCGACTGCGGCGACCGCAACGACAGACGAAGCTCTGCGCGAACTTGAGAAGAAGCACGTCTGCTATGACTGGAATACGCCAGAGCGACTAGCGGAACGCATGAAGTTCTCCGCTTGACTTTGCTCAAATCCCGCTCGAACATGCGCTAATCGCAGAGTAAGCGTAGCGACCGACAAATCTCAGCAGTCGGCCTACTATGCTCGGATGAAAGCCGACAGCAGCGTACTTCGCATAGAGCAGGCGGATAGGCTGAACGACGGTGTAATCATCACGTTCAGTGATGGCAAATGCGCCGTCTACGATGCGGCTCTTCTGTACGCTAGTTTGTCGCAGGCGCAACTTATCGAGAGTGATGATGTGACGGCAATCGCGCGACCTGAAACTGTGGATCATACAGGTCGTTGATCCATTACCCGCGAGCCGGAAACCGTACGCTCGCAGGGGTCGTGTCAACACGGTGCCTTGATCCAATCGAGCGCAAAGAGGCGGAACAGACATGATCCTGTTCTTCTCTTTCCAGACCGGCTTCCAGTGGCAGTGATGAGATCGTCGAGAAGCACGCGTGACAGATCGAATCGTAAGAGCCGTCGTGTTGCCGCCTGTGCATGAACGTACATGAAGTTTGATTCGTCATTCGGCACCGCCGTAAAGCTGTGAGCCTAACGGGATCGTCGACCTGGAGTCTGTGCTCATTTGCTCACAGGGGCATACATGAAGTGGCTGACTGTCCTCCATCACCTAAACGTGTGGTGGAGGCGGTGGGGGCATGGGATCTGGCGGAGGAGGGGGCGGCGGCGGCGGACTGTCCCTATGATGACGATGATGAGGTGGAGGCGGCGGTGGAGGAGGCGGTGGCCCTTGCTGCGCTCGCGCCCGAACGGGCATAAGTGTCGCGATGCTCAGTGCGGCCACCGCCGCGAACAAAAAAACCACGAACTTACGAGCAGTTCTATTCGAACCAGAGTCAATCACTTGAACTCTCCTCATCTGACCTAAAGTTTTTAACTTGCTTCTCGCTGTATTGTTCCGTTTGCTTTGTTTCGACTAGATCATGCACAGTGCAATACAACGTGTGTGCTGACCATATCCCGCATGAGAGTAGGTCTGCTGTTTCTTTTAGCTCACTCCCAGAGTTGAGACGAGAGCACCAGATGTTCGTTCACTCCCTGGCCGCAAACCCCACGTGAGCGAAAGAGCACATCGGCGCTGCTCCAAGACGTACATACTAGACTTCCCGAAATATCGGGAAGGATGGGAAATGAACCAAGTTGAAGAATCCCCCAAAGCAACATTGGTTCTGGATGACCGGCCAAGTTCCTACCCGTCGAGTTGGAACGTCGTCTTTGCGCCAGCCGCCCCACTGCCCGCTGATTACGTCTTCGGACGTCAAACCACAATTCTCAAGCAGGGATCGGTCTTCCCGCCGGCGGCCATGCCCCTGCCCTGCGACATCCGCTGGGACCGCGATGTACCGGTCAAGTTACGCGACGGCGTTATTATCTACACGGACATCCTGCGTCCCGTTGGCGACGGCGAGGTGCCTGCGATCGTTGCCTGGAGCCCTTACGGCAAGACCATTCCGCAGGAGGACGTACAGTCTGGCGTAGACCCCAAAGAAGTGACGGGGCTGACGAAGAGTGAAGGCCCCGATGCCGGCTTCTGGGTCTCGCATGGCTATGCAGTAGTCAATCCCGATGCTCGCGGCGCTGGCAAGTCGGAGGGGGACATCTATGCCTGGGGCAGCGTCGATGGCCAGGATGGCCACGATGTTATTGAATGGATCGCGAAACAGTCGTGGAGCACCGGCAAGGTCGCTCTGCATGGGACTTCGTGGTTGGCCATAGCGCAATGGTTCATCGCAGAGACAAGCCCTCCTCATCTGTCCGCAATAGCGCCTTGGAACGGCATGAGCGATGTGTACCGGCAGAATGCGATGTTTGGCGGCATCCCAAATATGGGCTTCGACGCTCAAGTCTTCGCCCACCTTGCCGGTCCGGCCCGCGTGGAGCGAATGGACAGGATGGCAGCATCCCACCCGCTGATGGATGCCTATTGGCAAGATAAGGCGGCCAAGCTTGAGTCGATCACCGTTCCAGCCTACGTCGTCACCGACGTGGTAACCGACCTCCATCGAATGGGTACATTCGAAGGTTATCGACGCCTCGGATCAAAGGACAAATGGCTGCGAGTCGACAACCGGCAGGAGTGGACGGATCAGTACGATCCTGTGAACGAAGCGGACCTGCTCAAATTCTTCGACTACTTCCTGCGCGGCACCGACAACGGTTGGCAAAACACTCCTAAGGTTCGGATGGCCGTTCTCGACCCTGGCGGTGAAGATGGGCTAAATGTGCCCTATACGAGCTGGCCGCTGGAGCAGACGCAGTACGAGCGCCTTTACCTGAGTGCCGATCAGCATCTCCAATCAACACCGGTTGCCAAAGCCAATCAGGCGAGCTACTCCGCCATCACCGGACAGACCGTATTTACGTATCGCTTCCCAACAGACACCCAGCTAACGGGATATCTCAAGGCCCACCTCTGGGTAGAGGCAAAGGATGCTAACGAAGCGGACATCTTTGTGCTGGTGGAGAAGCTGGACAAGGACGGCAATCTTTTGGTGCCGGACGAGGTGAGCGCGCGCCAGTACATTCCCATTCCGCCTGCCGGTACTCATGGTCGCATAAGGGTCTCCTTGAGAAAACTCGATCCCGAGTTGTCCACAGCTTTCCTGCCGATCCAATCCTTCGACCAACCCCAGATGCTACATCCCGGCGAGATCGTTCCTATTGACATCGCGATCATGCCCGTTTCGGAGGTCTTCCATGCTGGCCAGCAATTGCGCCTGAAAATCGCGGGGCATGAGTTCCTCGCGCCGCCAGCCACAGAAGCTAATACGGGCGTGCTGTCGTTCATGGGTCCGATGCCGCCGCTGCCGACCAAAAACGCCGGTGTCCATATCATCCACGGAGGAGGCGATCACCAGTCCTTCCTGCAAATCCCAGTTATTCCTTTAGCTCAATAGATACGGCATTGGGATCGGTGCATGCAACAGTTGCCGGCTCTTCGTCTAGTTCTTCATCCGTCGCCTACTGCTGAGCTACATTGACCAGACCCAATCGCCCAAGCAATGGGACTCTTAAGCTGCGGCTCTATCGCTTGACCGCGAAGGGGCCCGATGCGAAGCGTCAAATGTCGAACCTGTCAGCTAATTACGGCGACTCTTTATCTCTTACTGATCGCCGGATGTCGCAAGGCTGCGCCACCCGCAACGCCTCCCTTAGCGGTCGATACGATAGCCGCAAGCGTTCAAACTGTGCCGGTGATCGGCAGTTGGGTGGCCACACTCGACGGTATGGTCAATGCCGACATCCAGCCCCAGGTGGGGGGCTATGTCATTCGCCAAGACTACAAAGAAGGCACCGTTGTCCGAAAAGGACAAGTGCTCTTTGAGATCGATCCACGTCCCTGGCAGGCTACTCAAGATCAGGCAAGCGGGTCGCTGGCTCAAGCGAAAGCGCAGTACAAGCTGGCGACTATCAACGTCCTTCGCGATACGCCTCTAGTGCAGGCGCAAGCCTACGCGCAGAGTTCCCTCGATACAGAACTTGGAACGCAGGAAGCTGATAAAGCCTCGGTAGAGAGTGCTGAGGCAACGCTGGAGTCTGCGAAGCTCAATGTGGGATTCACGAAAGTCAGGTCGCTCATTGATGGCGTAGCCGGTCAAGCCGCAATCCAGGTCGGCAATCTGGTATCCACGACTTCTCAGTTGGTAGAGGTCTCACAGCTCAATCCAATCAAGGTTTATTTCTTCATCAGCGAGCAGGAGTATATGTCGCTCTCAGCCCGCGCCCGTGGCATGGGAAAGACTGACCTCCTAAGCACAAGCGACACACTTCCACTGACATTGACTCTGGCAGACAACCAAACGTACTCGAAGACGGGTCACGTCATCTCCGTTGACCGTGCAGTGACCACGCAGACTGGGAGCATTCGTATTGCTGCAAGTTTTGCCAATCCTGGCAATGTGCTCCGGCCAAGTCAATTCGGGACGGTTTCGGCTCAAACGAACGTGCTGAAAGATGCCGTCATCATTCCGCAGCGGGCCGTGAACGAATTGCAAGGGTTGTACCAGGTCGTAGTGGTGGGAGCGGACAACATCGCCCATCTGCGGACCGTCACACTCGGCCCTTCGATTGGGACAGACTCGGTCATCTTGACGGGTTTACGGGGTGGAGATCAGGTTGTCACAGAGGGTGTGGACAAGATTAAAGAAGGCACGAAGGTGGCACCGCATCTTGCCGCTTCATCGGCTCCTCCCGCAGCGCAACCACATGCCCAGAAGCCTGAGGGGAAGTAACCATGTCCAAGTTTTTTATCGGACGGCCCATCGTTGCCATTGTTATCGCTGTCCTGATGCTGATTGGCGGCATTGTCTCTATTTTGAGCCTGCCGACGGCTCAGTTTCCCGATATTGTCCCGCCAGAAATTGTCGTCAAGGCTACCTATCCCGGGGCGGATGCTAAGACTCTGGAGCAGTCCGTCATCACGCCGATTGAGCAGCAAGTGAACGGCGTGGACAACATGAACTATATGTACTCCACGAGTGCAAGTAATGGCTCGGCACAGCTAACGGTCGACTTTGATGTGAAGACCAAGCCGGATGACGACCAGATTCTGACCCAACTACGCGTCTCGCAGGCACAAAGTCAGTTACCGTCCGAGGTTCAACTTGGCGGCGTCACTGTCCAGAAGTCGCTTTCGTCGCCGTTCATGCTGCTTTCCGTCGCTTCGCCAAAATCCACCTACGACTCCACGTTTCTGGCGAACTACGCTTATATCAACATGGTGGACCAACTCGGCCGAGTCAAAGGCGTCGCTCAGGTGCAGGTCTTTGGCGCTGGTCAGTACGCACTGCGAATCTGGCTCAAGCCGGATCAGATGGCGAAGCTCGGGATCACGGTGACACAGATAACCAATGCCCTGTCGGTGCAAAATAACGTCAACCCGGCGGGCCAGATTAATGGTGAGCCTGTCCCCGGAAATCAGGATTTTACTTATAACGTGTTGTCGCAAAGCCGTCTGGTCAGCGTCGAGGAGTTTGGCGACATCATTCTGGTCTCGAACACAACCGGTTCGGTGCTTCATTTGAGGGACGTTGCGCGCATTGAGTTGGGTTCGCAGACCTACAATCTTTCTGGTCGTTTCAATGGCAAGCCTTCAGCCGTCATGGCCATTTATCAGCTTCCGGGATCGAATGCGGTGCAATGCGCGAAGGATGTTCGTGCGGCGCTTGCACTGCTCTCGACGCAGTTTCCTGCGGACATGGAAGCCAATGTAGCATTGGACACGACTGCGGCTGTCAACGCCGGCATTCACGATATTCTGACGACTCTGGTGATCGCACTGGTGCTTGTGATCCTTGTGGTCTACATCTTTCTCCAAAGCTGGCGCGCAACTTTAATCCCGCTGCTGGCTGTTCCGGTTGCACTCATCGCTACGTTTATGGTGTTCCCCGTGTTGGGGTTCTCCATCAATACGCTCTCTTTGCTGGGTTTGGTTCTGGCGATTGGGCTTGTTGTGGATGACGCCATTATTGTCGTGGAGGTGGTTACTCGGCTGATTGAAGAGGGCATGACGCCACGCGACGCTGCCATCAAGGGCATGGAGGAGGTTTCCAGCCCCGTCATCGCAATCGCACTGATCTTGTCTGCGGTGTTTGTGCCGACAGCGTTCATTCCGGGGATCACCGGTCGCCTGTATCAGCAGTTTTCAATCACGATCGCGATTTCGGTCATCTTCTCGGCCTTCAACGCGCTTACGCTTAGCCCTGCCTTGTGTGCGATGCTGCTGAAGCCAAAGTCTGAGAGCAAGAAAAAGTCGCTTCGGACGCGTTTCTTTGACAGCTTCAATCGTGTCTTTGGGCGCGTGACGGACAAATACATCAGTACATCTGGCTGGCTGGTGAGGAAGTCTGGAGTTGCTTTCGTAGTGCTGCTCTGCATCTCCGCATTGGCGCTTTATCTTGGCATCCGGCTACCCGGAGGATTCTTGCCGACAGAAGATCAGGGTTATGTCTTTGTTGGGCTTTCGCTTCCGCAAAGCTCCTCGTTGAAGCGGACGTCAGACGCCGCAAAGGATGTCGAGACGGCACTGATGAAGGTTCCCGGTGTCGATAGCGTCACTTCGGTCATCGGTTTCAGTCTGTTGAGCGGTACGCAGAGCACCTATAACGCCTTCTTCTTCGTCAGCCTGAAGGACTGGAGCAAACGCGAGTCGCACGATGAGCAATTCGCCGCCGTACAGAGCAATCTTACGCATACTCTTGGAGGAATCAAGCAAGGGATTGCGTTCTCGTTTCCCCCGCCGGCCATTCCAGGCGTGGGGAGTTCGGGTGGTGTCACGATGGTGCTTGAAGACAGGACCGGGAAGAACGACGCCGCCTTCCTGACACAGAATGTGGACAAATTTCTGGCGGCGGCGGGCAAACGTTCAGAGATTGCGGCTGTGATCCCGACCTACTACCCAAGCGTTCCACAGATTCACGTCGAGGTGAACAAGGAGAAAGTATCGCAGCAACAGGTGGCCTTGAGCGATGTCTACACTACGCTTGGCGCGTTTCTGGGTGGAGACCTGGTGAATTACTTTAACCGCTTCGGGCGACAATGGCAGACTTACGTCGAAGCGGACGGAATATATCGACAGGACATCAAGAACATCGATCAGCTTTACGTTCAGTCCGCCAACGGTAGTCGTGTTCCACTGAGTGCGCTGGTCACCGTAAAACGCGTCACGGGGCCGGAGTTTACGACCCGCTTTAATGAATACGAGTCCGCCACGTTGACGATCAACGGCGCGCCCGGCTTCAGCTCAGGCCAGGTGATGACCGCACTCGAACAAGTGTTTAGGCAATCCATGCCGCAGGGTATGGGCTATGACTATGAGGGTCTGAGCTATCAGGAGCATCAAGCAGACCTGGGAACGCCAGCGTGGGTGGTCTATGCCATCTCGGTCTTCCTGTGCTTCCTGATACTGGCTGCTCAGTATGAGAGCTGGTCGCTGCCGTTCGGTGTTCTGCTCAGCACGCCAGTGGCTATCTTTGGAGGCTACCTCGCGCTAACCCTCCGGCATCTGGAGAACGACGTTTATGCCCAGATTGGCCTCGTGATGCTTATTGGGCTCGCCGCCAAGAACGCCATCTTGATCGTGGAGTTTGCAAAAGGAAAGTATGAAGAAGGTGAGAGCATCTATGACGCAACCCTCGCGGGTGCCAAGCTGCGCTTTCGCCCCATCCTCATGACGGCATTTGCGTTTATCTTCGGCTGCGTGCCGCTCTGGTTTGCGAGTGGGGCAGGAGGTGTTTCGCGTGAAATTCTGGGAACAATCGTCATCGGCGGGATGACTGCGGCGACACTGATCGCTGTCCTACTCGTTCCGGTCACATACTCCTTCTCAGAACGGATCTCACAGCGATTCGGCCCAACCCAGAGTGCGAGTCTCGATGAGAAGCACTCTCCTGCCGAACCCCCGCCCGTTGTGCCACCCACTGGCAATCCACCCGCAGCCGCTCCTTTGCCGGAGGCCGCATGAAACGGATTGCGCTTTCCCTTGCAGGCCTTGGCGCCATCGTTTTGGTCGTGGGGTGCAGGATGGGCCCGAATTACAAGCGCCCTGTCATTGCGAACAGTCCTGCCTCATTCCGTGGAATCACGGCCCCGGATATTCAGCAGGCACCGGGGGCTACGCCTCTGGGCGCACAGAAATGGAATACAGTCTTCACCGACCCCGTACTTCAGGAACTCATCGCCGAAGCGATCAAGAACAATTACGACGTGAAGATCGCGGCTGACCGTGTGCTTGAGCAGCAAGCTCAGTTAGGCATAACGAGAGCTGCGCAATTCCCGACGCTCAGCCTTGGGGGGACGTTCACCGCGAGCGGCGGGAACAACACGAGCGGCAGCAGCAGCACGACCAATAGCGGCACCAGCAGCAGTTCGACAACGGGCAACCATCAGTATGGAGGGATCACCGCCTCGGCGGCATGGAACCTCGACTTCTGGGGTTTGTACCGGCGACAGACAGAGGCCCAACGCGCCTACCTCCGGGCCACTGTATGGGCTCAACAAGCGACCTACAGCACTCTCGTAGAGGATGTGGCAACCGACTACTACGAACTGCGTACCCTGGATGCCGCGCTTGAAGTGACAAAGCAAACACGGGAAGCACGCCAGCGCACTCTTGACCTGACAAAGACGCTGCAACGAGGCGGGAACGATACCCTCGCCGATGTAAAGCAAGCGGAGGAATTGCTCTACGCAGCCGAGGCTAACATTCCCGACTACGAACGTCAGATTGAACAGCAGGAGAACCAGTTGGCACTCCTGCTCGGTCGCAATCCAGGAGCGGTAAAACGCGGCTGGGCCATCGCCGACACACCGCATCCGGTAGCTGTTCCCGTCGGATTGCCGTCAGAACTGCTGGAACGAAGACCGGATATTCGTCGCGCCGAGGAACTACTCGTACAGGCCAATGCGAATATCGGCGCCGCGAAAGCTCAGTTGTTCCCACAATTTTCACTCTCTGGAGAAGGCGGCACATCCAGCAGTCAGCTCAAAGCTCTCTTGGATTCGAAGAACTTTTACTATGAGGCCTACGGCAGCGTCAGCCAGCAGATCTTCGACGGCGGCAAGCTGCGAAATAATCTCCGCTACTATAGAGCGCAAGATCAGGAGTACATCGACACATATCAGCAAACCATCGCCGGCGCGCTTCGCGATGTCTCCAATGCCTTGATCGCCTATACCAAGACGAGGGAATATCGGGAAAAGCAGGAAGCCCAAGTCGCATCCGCAACCGTGGCGGTTCGACTTGCAGACGTACTTTACAGGGGTGGATCGACAAGCTACCTACAGGTACTTACCAGCGAACAGACACTCTACAGCGCGCAACTCTCGTTAGCTACAGCTCAGCAACAAGAAGCTCTCTCATTGGTGACGCTCTATAACGTCTTGGGCGGAGGGTGGTGAAATATCGCATCATTTCCCAGTTTACGAAAGCCGAGAACGAAAGAACCGAATTCGGAACACGGACATCTTGAGTAAGAGATGACTGGTCTATGAACAGCGCGACGCAACTGACATACCTAGCTATCGGGTTGGCAGTCTTTGGCCAACAGCTATGCCTTCCGCTCCCATCCATGTTGCTCTTGATGACTGCGGGCGCTTTGGCTGGTCGTGGCGGAGGGCATCTCACAATTCCACTCGTTCTCTTGACGAGTGTAGTCGCGTGCGTTGCCGCAGATAGCGTCTGGTTCTGGTTAGGAAGACGCTGGGGTAGCAGCGTAATCCGTTTGATTTGTAGCCTGACTTCCAATCCACAGGGCAGCCGTGAACGCTCAAGGCAAATATTTGATCGGTGGGGGTTGCGATTGCTGCTGGTGGCAAAGTTCGTTCCCGTGTTGGACGGCGTATCACCTCCACTGGCTGGTGCTCAGGGTGCGACAGTGCTGGGTTTCCTCGCATACGACTCCGTTGGGTCGCTCCTCTGGAGCGCGGCTTACGTCCTGGCTGGCTTTCTCTTTTCCAGTCAACTTGATCGCGTCATCCGCCTGCTTGATCGCTTCGGTACGGGACTAATCGTGCTGGTAGCCGTCCCTATGCTGCTGTGGACCGCATGGAGACTCTTTATGATCGTCACGATGATTCGTCACTTGCGGCTTCACCGCATCAGCCCAGCGATGCTACAGCGCAAGATCGACGACGGCGAAAGGATTGGGGTTGTCGATCTGTTGCGATATGAGGCCATGGACCAAGAGCTTGAGGGCATCCCGGGTTCGGTTCGGACGGACCCGGACCAGCTGAGGAAGGCCCATCACGTCGTTGTCCCCGAGGGGGTGAGCATGGTGCTCTATTGCTCCTCTAAAAACGAGTTTACCAGTGCGCGCGTTGCGGCGGCCATGAAGAAACTGGGGGTATCCAACGTGTGGATTCTGGAAGGCGGGCTCGATGCATGGGTTGCAGAGGGGCGACCGACCACAACCAATTTCAGCACTCGGGAAGAGTTGGCCGAGCGGCTTGGGGTCGTCATACTACCTCCGCGCCAAAAGCGGCGTTATGGAGGCTTCTGGTAGAAGTGTCAGGACAGCGAAGTTGATGTCGGCAGTTCAGCGGAGCCGGTTTCAATCCTTCGCGCCATATCCGTGCAGAAAGCAATCCATCGCTTCTTTCACCCTCTGCTTGATCTCGCCTGTCGTTGGCTTAGGCGCAAAGGGCACGTTCGCTTCCATCGTCATCTCCGCCGCGACGAGATCGAAGAATTGCCGCGCGGCTACGGTTGAGTTCATCTGGCGCAGCCTTCCCTTGCTGACTTGATCTTCAAGATAGTGTGCAAGCGCGGAGTTAACGCGTGCTGGCCCTCGGGCGTGGAGGGATTTTTGCAGTTCAGGAAACCGCACACTCTCCATCATCATCACCCGACGAAAGGCCATCGCTTCTGGCGCGAGCAATCGTTCTAAGACGACTTGACCGAATTTCGCTAAGGCTATTTCCGGCGGAGCTTGGGATAAAAGCACCGAACCAAACTCGGTTGCGATCTGTTCTGCTCGGCGATGCAGCGCCGCCTGAAAGAGTTCTTCCTTCGTTGGAAAGTGGCGATAAAAGGTCTCCTTCGAAGCATGAGCGTGTTTGGCGATCTCCCCCATGCTCGTTGCTTCGAAGCCCTTTTCCATAAAGAACTGAGTTGCAGCTTCCAGCAATCGGTCGATCAGGCGGTCCGTGCGTATTTGAGATTTCGACCGCTCGACAGGCTCTCTCGCTATAGCTTTCTTTGGCATCAGACTTTAAGTCACCTTTCTCTGAAACCTTCTTCCATTCATAGAGTCTACTCTACAGGCGAAACGAACGGTACGGTACGCTCTATGGACTGGGACCTCGCGCCGGGAGACCCTCTCAAATGGATGATCCGCAACGTATGCCGAATGCCACGCCACCAACAGCTACCATGCCAAGCGAAATCGCCGAGAACAGCCCGCGCCCAAAATCGCGCCGATGGCGATGGATCATCGCCATTCTGGTTGTCGCGGCTATTGCTTTAGCTGTCGTCAATGGAAGTCGCAAAAGTCAGGCAGATAAGGCCGCTCAAGTGGAACCCCCGCAAATTACCACGATCAAGGTAGCCACAGCCCACCTTGGGTCGATTGGCTACTACGTCGAAGCGCTAGGTACTGTCACACCGCAGGCGACAGTGAACCTTTACAGCCAGGTCAACGGTCGCGTTGTGGCCGTTCATTATGTAGAAGGTCAGATGGTGCATCGTGGCGACGCCCTGATCGACATCGATCCACGCCCCTACGAAGCCCAGTTGAAGCAAACCCAGGGAACGCTCCAGCATGACCGTGGGGTACTGGCACAAGCTGTAATGGATCTTGCGCGCTATAAGGATGCCTCCAGCCAACAGGCCATCATCCGGCAAACCTATGAGGATCAAGAGCAGGCTGTTGAACAGTACAAAGGGACGGTGCAGAACGATATCGGTCAAGTGGAATACGCAGAATCTCAGCTCAGTTACTGCCATCTGACCTCACCCATCAGCGGTCGTGTTGGCCTTCGGCTCATCGACCCAGGCAACACCGTCTTCTCCGGCAGCTCCAACTCCATTGTTGTCATCACCCAATTGCAGCCGATCACAATCGTCTTCAATGTGGCCGAGGATAACCTCGATCAAGTCCGGAGTGAAATCCTTCACCGTTCGTCCCTGCCGGTTGATGCCTTTGATCGGACGCGACAGACGAAGATTGCGACCGGCAAGCTGCTAACTCTCGACAACGAGATCGACTCATCTACAGGAACAGTGAGGTTCCGAGGTCAATTCGAAAATAGCGACCTCAAGCTGTATCCCAATCAGTTCGTCAATGCCCGCCTGCTCGTGAGGACGCTACAGAACGCCACTCTGATTCCGTCTGCAGCGGTGCAGCGCAATGGAACGAAGGCGTTCGTCTACGTCGTCTCTGGGGACACTGTCAAGATGCGGACCATTACGGAGTTGACGTCCGAGGCCGATCAGGCAGCGGTGGTCGGCTTGAATCCAGGCGAGGTCGTATCCCTTACTGGCTTTGACAAGTTGCAGGAAGGCTCAAAGATCACGATTCAGTCGAATCATAACACTGGCGCGCAATCCTCCATTCGGCAGGCAAACAAGAACCAGGCTGAGAGCCTTCTTTGAGCCCATCCCGTATCTTCATACTCAAGCCGATCGCCACCATACTCCTCATGGCGGCAATTCTGATCCTCGGCCTTATTGCGTACACCGAGCTTCCCATCTCTGCGCTTCCGGAAGCGGACTACCCAACCATTCAGGTGCTGACGTTCTATCCCGGTGCCAGCCCACAGGTGATGAGTTCAGCAGTGACCGCGCCGCTGGAACGTCAGTTCGGGCAGGTTGCGGGCCTGACGCAGATGACTTCGACGAGCTCGGATGGCAGCTCGGTCATTGTTCTACAGTTCTCGCTGAACCTCAATATCGACGTGGCCGAACAAGAGGTACAGGCTGCGATTAACGCGGCGAATGGATACCTGCCGACCGACCTGCCCGTGCCCCCGGTGTATAGCAAGTCCAATCCGGCGGATGCTCCTATCTTGACGCTGGCACTGACCTCCGACAGCATTCCTCTCTCGCAGGTGGAAGATCTGGTTGACTCGCGACTCGCGCCGAAGATCTCGCAGTTGAACGGTGTGGGTCTCGTAACCATCAGCGGAGGGCAGAAACCAGCAGTTCGCATTCAAGCGAACCCTGTTGCTCTTTCGTCCTATGGAATCGATATGGAGGACCTGCGTACTGCGCTGACAAACACGACGGTCAACTCGGCCAAGGGTAGCTTTGACGGGCCTGCCCAGAACTTCCAGATCAATGCCAACGACCAACTCCTTTCGAGTGCCGGGTATCGAGATGTATTGGTCGCTTACAAGAATGGCAATCCTGTGATGCTGAGCGATGTCGCCAGGATCACGGATGGCATCGAGAACAATAAGCTCGCTGCCTGGAAGAACCGAACGCCAGCAGTCATCGTAAATATCCAGCGCCAGCCAGGGGCCAATACGATTGAGGTCGTCGACTCAATCGAGAAACTTCTTCCCAAGCTGAAGAGCGGCTTGCCTGCTTCGGTGAAGCTCGAAGTCCTGACTGATCGCAGTAACACGATCCGCGCATCCGTGAAGGACGTTGAGTTCGAGTTGGCTCTCACCATTGGCCTCGTCATCCTCGTGATCTTCGTCTTTCTGAGAAGCTTCACCGCGACTATCATTCCCACGGTAGCGGTGCCACTATCGCTCATCGGTAGCTTCAGCGTCATGCACTTGCTGGGATACAGCCTCAACAATCTAACCCTCATGGCATTCACGATCTCGACTGGCTTTGTCGTCGATGATGCAATCGTGATGATTGAGAACATCTCACGCTATTTAGAAGAAGGGATGAATCCGCTGGAAGCCGCCCTCAAGGGGGCCGAACAGATCGGATTCACGATCATCTCGCTCACCGTATCTTTGATTGCGGTGCTCATTCCGCTTCTGTTTATGGGCGACATCGTGGGCCGTCTGTTCCGCGAGTTCGCGGTCACCCTCAGCATCACCATCCTGATCTCCGCAGTCGTATCGCTCACGCTTACCCCGATGATGAGTTCACGGCTGCTGCGCCATACTCCCGACTCCGAGCAAAACCGCTTCTATCGCTGGACAGAGGATCTCTTCAAGCGCATTATTGCCGCCTATGGAAGAAGCCTCAAGTGGGTTCTCCAATACGAGACCGCCACGTTGCTTGTTGCCGCCTCTCTTTTGCTGCTCACGGTCTTTCAATACATTGAAATCCCTAAGGGCTTCTTCCCAACGCAGGATACGGGGATTATCCAGGGCATTACGCAGGCTCCTGAATCGATCTCCTTTCCAGCGATGTCGCACAAGCAGCAGCAGCTCAGCGATGTCATTCTCAAGGACCCCGCCGTCGCCAGTCTGTCCTCGTTCATAGGTGCCGATGGCACGAATAGCACTCTGAACAGTGGGCGCATTCAGATCAATCTCAAGCCCCTTGCGGAACGCCACATCACGGCTTCGGAAGTGATCGCACGCCTTCAGAAGCATGTCGATCAAGTTCCCGGCATACACCTCTATCTCCAGCCGGTGCAGGACCTGACGGTGGATGATCGCGTCAGCCGCACCCAGTATCAGTACACCCTCGAAGACCCCGACAGCTCAGAGCTGAACGTGTGGACGGCGAAGATGGTAGCTGAAATTAGCAGGCTACCTCAGGTCAGGGATGTTGTCACCGACCAACAGAACAACGGCGTCAGCATGAATCTTGTCATAGACAGGGCTACAGCTTCGCGCCTGAATATCACGCCGGATCAGATCGACTCGACACTCTATGATGCGTTTGGGCAGCGGCAGATCAGCACTCTTTACACACAGTCAAATCAGTACCACGTCATCCTTGAGGCGTTACCCACCTTCCAGACAAGTCCAAACAGCCTTAGCGGCATCTATTTTCAGGGAAGCAACACTTCGAGCTCCGGCTCGTCATCGCAGAGTACCTCGGGTCGCACATCGGCCGCATCCAGCGGAACAGTCAGTACACTCAGCGCGTCTACTAGCACTGGTCTGTCTGCTTCCACTCCCAACTCGGTGCTGGCATCTTCTACCCAGAGTTCCTCCAGTACGCAAAGCGGAAGCAGCGGGTCTTCCAGTTCCTCCACTGCGTCGCCCACGCAAGCCACCCCGGTTCCACTCTCCGCCATCAGCAGCTTCACTACGGGCGCATCGCCACTGACGATCAGCCACCAAGGTCAGTTCCCCGTGGTCACGATCTCGTTCAACGTCGCACCCGGATACTCGTTGAGCCAAGCCGTTGCTGCGGTTAGCAAAACCAAAGAGGGGCTCAGTATGCCCACCAGTATCGACGGCAGCTTTCAAGGTACAGCCGCCGCGTACACAACCATTGGGCGCAACGAGGTCTTTCTCATCCTTGCCGCTCTCATGGCGGTATACATCGTGCTCGGCATCTTGTATGAGAGCTTCATCCACCCCATCACCATTCTCTCCACGTTGCCTTCGGCGGGCGTGGGCGCGCTGCTCGCATTGCGACTCTTTCATCAGGACCTCGATGTCATCGCTATCATCGGCATCATCCTTCTGATTGGCATCGTCAAGAAGAACGGCATCATGATCGTGGATTTCGCACTCGACGCAGAACGCAATCACGGCATGAACGCTGAAGAGGCAATCTTCCAGGCGTCGCTGTTGCGCTTTCGGCCCATCATGATGACGACGCTGTGCGCGCTCTTCGCCGGCCTTCCGCTGGCCTTCGGAACAGGAATCGGTTCTGAGCTTCGTCGGCCTCTTGGTATCGCGATGGTGGGTGGCCTCCTCGTGAGTCAGGTTCTAACGCTCTACACGACACCCGTCATCTATGTATTCTTCGACCGGCTCGCCCAGCGTTTCGCCCGCCAACCCAGAGTCATGCTGAGCAAGCCAGCCACGGCGGAGCAGCTATGAACATCACGGCGTTCTTCATCGAGAGACCTGTAGCTACGACGCTCATGGCCGTTGCGATTCTGATTGCCGGCGGCATGGCTTTCAGCGCTCTCCCGGTAGCTTCTCTGCCTCAGTTCGACCTGGCTACAATCACAGTCGCGAGCCAGTTACCGGGAGCAAGCCCCGAGGTGATGGCGTCCTCCGTGGCGACGCCACTGGAGCGTCAGTTTGGCCGTATTGCAGGCATCACCCAGATGACCTCTTCAAGCACGCTGGGTACGACCTCCATTACGCTCCAATTTGACTACTCCCGCGATGTGGACGGTGCGGCGCGCGATGTACAGGCCGCCATCAATGCCGCGCGCACGTATCTGCCTGCCAATCTTCCAACGAACCCGACGTACCGAAAGGTCAACTCAGCTGTGTTCCCCGTGCTGGTGCTCACCATGACCTCCGATGTCCATTCGGAGGGTGAGTTGACGGACATAGCCGAATCGGTGGTCCAGCAGAAGATCTCTCAGTTGGAAGGCGTTGGGCAGGTACAAGTGGTCGGTGGTGCCCTGCCGGCTGTGCGGGTAGACATCAATCCGCAACAACTCGCCAGCTATGGGCTAGGCGCACAAGATGTGGCACAGATACTGTCAACGCAAAACTCCAACCGCCCCAAGGGACAGATTAGCAACGACTTCACTACCGCCGACATAACAGCCAACGATCAGATCTCCAAGGCAAAGGACTACGCGCCCATCGTCCTGAAGGCAAGCGACGGCAAGGTGGTCCATCTCAGCGATGTGGCGCATGTGTTCGATTCCGTACAAACGACCCGGTCTGCCGGATATGCCAATGGAAAGCAGTGCGTTGTGCTGTTGGTATTTCGGCTTCCGAATGCGAACGTGATCGATATGGTGGACCGCATCAAGAAGACCCTACCGTCAATCAACGCTTCCATCTCTGCCGGTGACAAACTTCAGGTCGCCAGCGATTCCACCACGACGATTCGTGCGTCTGTCAGCGATGTAGAGCGCACAATGATGATTTCTATCCTTCTTGTGGTGGCCGTGGTCTTCGTCTTCCTTCGCAGTCCGCAGGCGACCTTGATTCCAGCCGTGGCGGTTTCCACTTCGCTGATCGGCACCTTCGCTTTGATGTACCTGCTCGGCTACACCGTCGATAACCTCTCGCTGATGGCGCTGACCGTTTCCACGGGCTTTGTCGTGGACGATGCCATCGTGGTCATGGAGAACATCACTCGCTATATCGAAGAAGGAATGACAGCTTGGGATGCTTCCTTGAAGGGCGCGAAAGAGGTCAGCTTTACCGTGCTTTCCATGAGCCTCTCACTCATCGCCGTCTTTGTTCCCCTGCTATTTATGGGGGGGCTGATAGGTCGCATCTTCCACGAATTTTCAGTGACGATCTGCCTCTCCATTGCTGTCTCAATGTTCGTCTCGCTCACCCTGACCCCAATGATGTGCGTCTATCTCCTGAAGCCCACGGCAAGCGAACACCATGGGCATATGTATCGCCTCAGCGAGCGCGCTTTCTCTCTGATTCATAATGCATACCGGAAGTCACTGACATGGGCTCTCAAACACCCTGTTTTGGTCATCCTCAGCATCCCAGGCACACTGGCTCTCAGTGTCCTGCTGGTCGTGCTGGTGCCCAAGGGCCTCTTCCCCACGCAAGACACCGGGCTCATCTTTGGCGGCCTGCAAGGCTCGCAGGACTCTTCCTTTCCTGCCATGAGAGATTCGCTGCTGGATGTACAGCGTGTGATTGGTCAGGACCCTGCTGTCCAAACGGTCGCTGGCTTCACCGGCGGAAACCAGGGTGCAAGCAACAGTGGCTTCATCTTTCTCTCGCTCAAGCCGTTGGCTGACCGCGACGCAAGCGCAGCTGAGGTAGTGAATCGACTCAGTACCAAGCTCGCCAAACTGCCCGGTGCCTCCACCTTCCTGCAAGCGTCGCAGGAGCTCGGTGTCGGAGGACGCCAAAGCAACGCACAGTATCAGTATCAACTCTCCGGAGATACTGTCACCGATCTGGGCACTTGGGGACCGCTGCTCTACCAGGAGATGCGCAATATGCCGCAGCTTCGGGATGTAACCACCGATCAGCAAAACGGCGGCCTGCAGATGTTGTTGAACTACGACCGTCGAACCGCCGCGCGGTTCGGAATCACACCGCAGTTGATCGACAACGCACTGAATGACCAGTTCGGCGAAGCACAGGTTTCCACCATCTACAGCTCGCTGAACCAATACTACGTGGTCATGGAAGCGGCACCTCAGTTTTATCGCGACCCCAGTACGCTCAAAGCCACCTACGTCCACGCCTCCGGAAACAAGTCCGTCCCGCTGCAAGCGTTTAGCTCGACGCAAGCAGCAACCGCGCCACTCAGTGTCAACCACTCATCCTTCTTTCCCTCGGTGACGATCGCCTTCAACCTTGCACCGGGTGTCTCTCTGGGACAAGCAACTACGGCAATCAACCAGATGCAGCAACGCATCGGCACGCCACCAACGGTACGTGGCGAGTTTGCCGGAACGGCCGCAGCCTTTCTTTCTGCTCTTTCCTCTGAGCCGATGCTCATAGCCGCTGCCCTGCTGTCGATCTACATCGTCCTGGGAGTCCTCTATGAGAGTTTCATCCATCCAATCACGATCCTTACGACGCTTCCTTCAGCGGGGGTGGGAGCCATACTGGCGCTCCTGATTTTTCACAGCGAACTCGATGTCATCTCCGTGATTGGAATCTTCCTGCTCATTGGCATCGTGAAGAAGAACGCGATCCTCATGATCGACTTCGCTCTGCTGGCGGAACGAGAGCACGGCAAGAGCACCGAGGACTCCATCTTTGAGGCTGCGATGCTCCGCTTTCGTCCGATCCTGATGACGACATTCGCTGCGCTCTTTGGAGCCCTCCCCCTGGCCCTTGGAACGGGGACTGGCTCAGAGCTGCGGCGTCCACTTGGCATCGCCATCTGCGGAGGCCTCATCTTCAGCCAGGTGCTCACTCTTTACACAACACCCGTGATCTACCTGTTTTTCGATCACCTCAGCCAACGATTGAGCCGTCATCGCGGAAACTCTTTTGCTGAAGTGAACCACATCCCTGCCGCCTAGGAACATACCCATGACGAGTCAAGATAACTTCACCAAGCCGCGCACGACGCACAGAGCCAAAGAAGCTCTCAGAATCGCGCTTGTCTTTGCCAATGGTTATTGCGTTTCACTGGCCGCCGGACAAAACACATTCGAAGCAGTCATCCGATCGGGCATACAGACCTTGGAGGCGGGTTCGCATGCTCTAGGCCGGCGCTCAAGGATGATGCATGTTGCACGCCTATTCGAAACACTCCTCCGAACGCTACGTCTGCGTTTGTATGGCTGCGGAACCGTTGTACAGATGTCATTTCGCTTCGCAGTCGTGGTCGTCCTGATTGCAGGTTTCATCTCGATTCAGGGATGTCAGGTTGGCCCTCGCTATGTCGCACCGTCGATGCCGGCTCCGCCCGCTTTCAAGGAGACCCAGCCGCAACGATCCGCCGATGGAACCGTCTGGACACCTGCGACGCCGCAAGATGCTGTCCTGAGGGGCAAGTGGTGGGAGCTCTATCAGGAGCCTGAGCTGAATGCCCTCGAAGAGAAGCTGAACGTCGCCAACCAGAACATTGCGCAGTCCTTTCAGAACTTCATGGCAGCGCGAGCTCAGGTGAAGCAGGCGCGCGCTGCCTATTACCCCACCGTCACGGTCGAGCCCTCCTATACAAGAGCACGCACTTCTGGAAACGCATCCGGCCAGTCCAGCGTATCCTCCGGCACCATCAATCAGAACAGCAATAGCTTCAGTCTGCCCTTTGATGTCTCCTGGGAGCCTGATGTCTGGGGGAAGATCCGCAACAGCGTCCGCGAGTATGCGAATGCTGCACAGGCCAGCGCGGCAGACCTTGCGAACGAACGCCTGAGTGAGCAAGCCAACCTGGCCCAATACTACTTCGAGCTTCGGGGCCAGGATGCACTGATTAATCTCTACCAGCAAAGTGTCGTGGCCTATCAGAAGAACCTCGACCTCACAAAGATACGCAGCAGCACTGGCGTCGATGACGAGCAGTCGGTCGCACAGGCGAAACTGAACCTCACCAATGCCATTGCCGCCACCACAAATCTTCGCATCGCGCGTGCTCAATATGAACATGCCATCGCGCTGCTCATTGGCGAGCCAGCGTCCTCCTTTTCCATGCCGAAGCGTGCGCTCGACACCAAAGTGCCTGCCATTCCCATCGGGGTGCCCTCTCAGATTCTGCAACGGCGCCCAGACATCGCCTCGGCGGAACGGAAGATGGCCGAGGCAAACGCCCTGATCGGTGTCGAAACGGCCGCGTACTATCCCAGTTTCAACATCGGTGGCGATCTAGGCCTACAGAGCAACAAGATCGGCAGCTTGTTCACGTGGCCAAGCCGCTTTTTCTCAGTCGGCCCTTCCGCGTCGGAGACACTCTTCGACGGCGGCCTACGTCGTGGCACTTTGAACCAATACAAGGCGCAGTACAAGGCAGATGAGGCTTCCTATCGTCAGACTGTCTTGACGGCCTTCCAGCAGGTTGAAGACTACCTCGCCTCCGATCGCTGGCTGGAGCAACAGAGAGGCGAGCAGCAAGAGTCGGTCGCAGCCGCCCGACGGTATTACGATCTGGCCAGCATTCGCTATAAGACCGGCGTCGATACGTACCTCAATGTCTTTGTCGCAGAGGCGTCCTTGCTCAGCGATCAGCAAACCGCAGTGAGCCTCCATGTTCAACAGATGACAAGCAGTGTTCAGTTGATCGAGGCTCTTGGCGGCGGTTGGGATACCACACAGCTTCCAACAGAAAAGGCCGTAGCAGCCAAGCAGTAGCAGCCAAGTATCAGCGACCAAATCGAGAGTCCCTGTGTATTGCAGCGGACACAGCATAACTGTTTTTTAACCGAGGAGTGAAGCATGAAAATTACCCTATTCGCAGTCCCATTTGCAGCATTTGCCTTGTCTTTCGTTTCGTTGGAGGCCCACTCTCAGGATGGCCCAACTCCACCCTCTGCCCAGGTCAGCTCATCATCATCATTGACGCAGGACGCCGAGCCCGTGAAGTCCGTCAAGCTGGACGATCTGCCGAATGCACCTTCCTTTCTTGAGGCCCATCTTGTGGCTCAGGCCACACCACCTCAAGAACAGGAATCCCATGCTCCGCCATCCGGTTCTCTTATGGGGCCATTGGGTCCGGTGCCTCCGCTGATGACCAATAAGCGGTTGTCATTCGACGATAAGCTCACAATCTATACGCACCAGGCGTTTGGACCGCCCGCGCTGGTGTTTCCAGCCCTCGGTGCCGGACTCAGGATGATAAATCCACCAAACCACTATCCTCATGAGTGGACGGACGGCGCGGGTGCCTTTGGAAGGCTCTACGGAAGCGCGCTCGCCACCCAGACATCCACGAGAACCGCAGAATTCCTCGCAGAGGCCGTTTTGCACGATGATCCGCGGTATCAGCCAGCCGCCCCCGGCTCCAATGTAGGTGTCAGGGTCTTCCATGCCATCTCGTACACCTTCGTCGATAAGACCGACTCGGGTCATCGCACTCTCGCGTTCTCCAACTTCGCCGGTGCGGCTGCCGGAGGCTTCGTAGGGATGAGCTATCTCCCAAATGGATTCAATGACGTTACGCACGCAGAACAACGGACTCTTACAGCGTTCATGGGGCTCGGCATCTCAAACATATTCGCAGAGTTTGCGCCTCAACTAGCTCCGATCATTCACAAGCTCCACCTACCGCAAATTCTGCCCGCTTGGTGGGTGCCGGAAAAGCCGAACCACCCGTAGTCGGCATCACATCGATAGCCTCGATTGCTATGGAATCGAGACTATCGATATAAAGCGGGTTTCACGGTCGAGCGTGCCGACGGCGGAGCTAGGGAGGAACTGACCCTGCAACGCACTCCATCGAAGTGAGCCGAAACAAGCGGGGTGTTGGTCAACTTTAAAATGTGTGCAATAGAAAGGCCTACTCATCCAACAAGAGAATGAGAAGATCCTTGATCAGCGAACGGATTTCGGAAACATCCTTCGCGATGATTTTGAAGCCACGAACAGCACCTGAAAGAACGTGCGCCGTCTTTTCAGCGGAGACTTTTGGTTTGGAGCTCTGGAATTTGGAGTGTGATTTGAGGACGGGGACGATAATCTTCTCAAACGATCGATAGCCCTGATCGACAGAATCTTGAGCGAATCCAAAGGTGCATTCCAGGAGTTCTGCCACTTCACTGGAGGTTCGCATCCGTTCAAATGGTAGAACCGTCCATAACTCAAAAGCGGCCCGAAGCTTTTCCTCGGGTGTCTTGAGTTGACCGATCCTAGCTTCAATCTCATTCAGGGTCCCCTTGACCCAATGCTCGTACACGCCCTTAAATATGTCTTCCTTACTCTCGAAGACCAGATAGAGCGCGGGCCTTGAGATACCGGCAGCTTCGGCGATGTCGTTCATCGTTACTCGCTTGTATCCGTAACGAACAAAAACATCGAGAGCGGCCGCGAGGATTTTGTCTCTCTTTGCAAGATCCATATCTTTACTATTGACAATATACGTCTCATTGTCAATAGTAGACACGTAGACTCTTTCCGTCAAGAGTCATCAGGAGGCAGGATTTGGCTAAAATCATTCTCATCACGGGCGCGTCATCGGGCATCGGCGAGGAAGCCGTCAAGCGCCTTATGACGGCGGGATACACGGTGTATGCGGGGGCGCGCCGACTTGACCGGATGAAATCCTTGGCCGATGCGGGTGCGCATGTATTGGCTTTGGATCTTACCGATGATGCCTCAATGGCCGCTGCTGTAGACACTGTCATGCAAGAAGCGGGATGCATTGATGTGTTGATTAACAACGCGGGCTACGGTTCCTATGGGGCGCTTGAAGATGTGCCGCTGGAGGAGGCCCGAAGGCAATTTGATGTCAATCTATTCGGCCTCGCCCGCCTCACCCAACTTGTACTGCCAGCGATGCGGGCGCAACGTTCCGGGCGGATCATCAATGTATCTTCCATCGGCGGGAAGTTCGGCGAACCCTTTGGCACCTGGTACCACGCTACCAAATTTGCGTTGGAAGGGCTGAGCGACTCTCTGCGGATGGAACTCTATCCGTTCGGTATCGATGTCGTCGTTATTCAGCCCGGAGCGACCCATAGCGAATGGTCCCAGATAGCACACGAGAGCCTCCTGAAGTATTCCAGTGACGGCCCCTATGCCAAGGGCGCCACCGCGCACGCGAACATGATGGAGGAAGGCCATAAAGGGTCAGTTCCTGCTCAGCCCAGTGTTGTCGCCAACACCATCGTTCAAGCGGTTCAGGCGAGCAAACCCAAGACCCGCTATGTGACCGGCGGGTTGGCACGGACAATGTTGTTCATGCGCCGCGTTCTTTCCGACCGCGGCTTCGACGCTTTGTTCCGGATGATTGGACGCCAAATGGCGAAATCCAAAGCGTAAATTTGCGATCCACACCATGAGGTGACACGGGTGCCCTTTTTCGGACAGCTCTGATGACCTTGTGGGTCAGCTCTATTTTGAAGAAAAGTCTGCGTAGCAGAGAGGATCGTCATGAAAAGATCGGTCGTTCTAAAGAGCGTGGCATTCGTAATCTCGGCCTTACTTGTGTTTCTGGTCGTTATTAAGTTCAAGTATGGAAGCGGGAAAAATTACCCAGATCTTGGAGCCAATCTACCAACAGAGTCGTTTGTCCTGGAAAAGCTGATTCAACTGGACTATCCGCCCGGAAACCTCGCCGTTGCGGCGAATGGCGATGTCTATTTCAACTACCATCCGAACGCAAAAGCAGATCGTTTTTCGCCGGCAACCGTCTTTAAGTGGTCCAACGGCAAAGCGGAGCCTTTCCCCTCGCTCGAGGCACAGAAGGACTTTCAAGGCACGTTTGGAATGACGATCGATAAGCAAAATCGAATCTGGTTTATCGAACCGGCGAGTCTTGACTTCAAACACACGCTCGTCTCGGCGTTCGCTTTGGACACCAAGAAGCGATTGGAGTTCTTTGAGTTTCCTGAAGGACAAGCGAAGTTTGCGGAAGACATCCGAGTCACGTCCGATGGCAAATACGTGGTTCTGCCCAATCCTGGGCTCTTCAGTTTCACCCCTTCAAGTCTCGTCGTCTACTCCGTCTTGAACCATACGTTTACTTCGATCCAATCGGATCATCCGTGCATGAGGCCCGAGGACTGGATCATTCAAACGCCCTATGGCCCCGACCGATTGCTTGGGGGACTTCTTAGCTTCGCCGTCGGGATCGACGGCATTGAGATCAGCGACGATCAGAAGTGGCTCTACATTGCTTCGATGACCAACTCCCGGCTTTGTCGCGTGCCGATGTCCGTCGTGTTGAACCCGGCAACGACAACCGCATCTTTCAATCAGAACATTGAAGATGTTGGGCAAAAGCCAATGAGTGATGGCATTACGATCGACCACGACGGGCGCGTCCTCATGACCGACGTGGAACACGGATCGATCATGGCGTTCAATCCGGCCACTCATGAGTTATCGAAGCTCGGAGGCTCAAAGGACATCGTTTGGCCAGACGGAATCGTCGTTGGTGCCAACGGGGATGTCTACTTCACCGATAGCTCAATCCCGTCTTACCTAGATGAGCTCGTAAGACCCCCGACTGAATCAAAGCTTGCTGAACACCGACCCTACTCTATCTATCGCTTGAAGAAGTCGGGAACTTGACCTACCCCCCGGAAATCTCTACCAATACGAAAACGCCGACTGAAGTAACCGTCAGCGGTGCTTGAGCTGCGCTTGGATTCCCGAACACCGTGTCATCAGATCGTCAAACGTCTCCGCATTGCCGGCCAATAGCCCGTCTTCGAGCATGTGCAGATAGTCCGTGCGAAGGGCATCGTATCCGCTTCCGCTGGGCACCAGTATCAGGCCTGCGTGGACGGCCTCCAGATAGTCGATCCGGTTCCCGTTGGCGTCCTTCTCAACGAAGAAAGCGTTTTTGTGAATGGCAACGGCTTCGGCGACATCTTGGGTCGCGAGAGCTTCGGCAAGATGTCCGGTCTCTTCGATACGAACCAGATCGTGGAAGTGCCGCGAAAACCGATTGCTAAGACCCTTTTCGCCCTGGACGCAATACACATGGGCGGCAGTCGCCTTCTCCCAGAAGATGCGGGTCAGATTCATGACGCGAGGGTCGGCGTTTGGAAACTCGACCCCGGATACCAGCCCCTCCATATCGCAGCGAACGGGAATGATCGTACTTGGCTCTCCGCTGCACCGCGCGCCAAACTCCAGTTTCACAGTCGGGAGTGCGTAGCCTGACGCCGGTGCCACCGGCTGGTAGTCGATGAAGATGCAATCCTCAGTGATGCGGCTGGATACATTCTCCAAACGTTCCAAGCCGGCCTGAATGATGGGGTGAGCCTGGTTCCGAATCCATGCGGGAAGGAGTTCGCGACGGATCTCGTCGGACCATTTCTTCTCCTGGCTGCGGCTCGGCGGAATCGCGTCGATGCCGCCCGCGGAACCGCGAACCAGCTCAGGGGCGAGAGCGCGGATGTCGTAGGTGAGGTCAACGTCTTCCGAAAAGCGGGTGATGACCTTGTGTGCCTTCGACAGAGCCGTGCCGCCTTTGAAGACGAGGTGCGCTCCCAAGTCGGATCGAAAGAGAGTCGCAAGCGCCCAGACGACCCAGATGTCCTTCTCCAACAAGTGAGGCGCACGACCGGAGAAATCCGAACCCGCAGCAAGGGCGCTGGCCTGGTTCTGCCTGCTCAGTTGGAAATAGCTATCAGGCATCGACGGCGCTCCGGCTGAGGGCGCTCGCCATCCAGCTCGGAAAACGGGAGACCTGCTGCGCGACCTTCCGAATCTCAGTCCGGGGAACCTTCCCCTCGATCTCCTTCAGAACCGCATGGACTCTCTCCGGGCCTGCCCACGCCAGCGCGCGGACGATCTCTCCGGCGCGTTCCTTGGCGAAGGCGAGTTGCCAGGACGGGACATGCACGAGTTCGATCGCCAGCTTTCCGAGATTCAGCTTGCGGCTCCGGCCCGATGTCCAATAGATCATCTGAGTGGGAACCTGGGTGGTGAGTCCAAGCGCGTTCGCGGACGCAGCGCCCGACGGCACAATGTCTTCGCCGCGTTGAGCGGACAGCTCCGCGATCAACCGATGGGCGGAAGGCGCATGAGTTCCGAACCGGCTCGTCACTGGAGAGATGTACATGCCCCGGCCGGCTCTCAGGAGCTTCCCGCGCCTCGCAAGGCGCGAGAGCGACTGGTCCACAGCGGGGCGTGTGCCGAGATGCAGCAGCATTTTGGCGCTCACCGGCGCTCCCTCGGGGAGTGCGCTTGTCCTCTCAAGAATGGCTTCTGTAAGGCGTTCCATAACGTCACCTTCTGTCAGGATCATACTCTAGTTTCTGACACTTTGCACAGTCGTTCGCCCGTCATGGTGCGGTGCTCCGGGGCGTCTTCACGACCTGTTGGCCCGGAACCCAAAGGTCGAAACGAACTCCCGACTGACTCCCAATAAGCTGTCCGATGCGTACTTTGCCGTACCTTTGAGTCGCCATTCGTACCGTAAAATCAACAACATACGTAAGTTAAGGGTCACTCATAACCCAAAGGTCGTAGGTTCAAATCCTACCCCCGCAACCAAACTAAAATCAGCGG
The DNA here is from genome assembly GCF_900114625.1 of Granulicella pectinivorans. Classification (NCBI taxonomy): domain Bacteria; kingdom Pseudomonadati; phylum Acidobacteriota; class Terriglobia; order Terriglobales; family Acidobacteriaceae; genus Granulicella; species Granulicella pectinivorans. The sequence continues at coordinate 3,299,385 of NZ_FOZL01000001.1, read as the reverse complement.
TTTACGAGGAATCTTTCAAGTAGATTTATCCCGCTGCCTTTTGCCCTTCCAAGATAAAATTACTTATGAGTACTCTGAACGAAGCCGCAATTCGCGATGCGCTCCGCGACTGTTATGACCCTGAAGTTCCGTGCAACATTGTAGACCTTGGTTTGGTATACCAAGTGGCCGTTACGGACGATCCAAACGCACCTGGAGCCGGCATTCCGGGGGTTCCCCCGCGCCAGAGGGTCGATATTCAGCTCACCCTTACCTCAAAGGGCTGTCCCGCGCACACGCAGATCGTTGCCCAGATTGAGAATCGTTTGTTTGCTTTTCCTACGATTAGCAAGACGGAAGTGGAATTGGTCTGGCAACCGGCATGGACGCCCCAGCGGATCAGTCCGGAGGGCCGGACGCGGCTCGGGTTGGACTGACGTGGCGCGGAAGAGGTCGATTCCAGAGGCGGTCCATCCTTTCGACGAGGCGCATGGCGTTGAGACGAGTGGCCTCATCCCGGCGGAAAACCTGAAGACGGGGCATCCGCACGATGACGAGGTCACGGCCTACTACGGGGTTGCGCCTTCGATTCTGCGTTCGCTCATTGCGCGCTGGCTGGATTCGGGGCCGTCGCATTCAATTGAAAAGGTTACGTTTATCGACATCGGCGCAGGCAAGGGGCGAGGGCTCTTGATCGCGAGCGAATATCCTTTCAAAGAGGTGCTGGGGATTGAGCTGAATCCGGAGCTGGCGGCGCTGGCGCAGAAGAATATCTCGCATTGGGTGGCAACGCAGGAGTTTCTGGCTCCCATGACTCTGATCGAGCAGGACGCGACGGAGTTTTATTTTCCGGATGGCCCCTGTCTGCTGTTTCTCTTCCATCCCTTTGAATCGAAGGTACTTGCGAAGTTGATGCGGCGGATCGAGACGCAGTTCGCGCGGCGGCGCGGGACGGTGGATCTGTTGTATGTCAACTGCGAATGCAGGGCCCTGCTGGATGGGCATCCAGCGTTTGAACGGCTTTTTTTCGGGCCGGTCGCGATGACGCCGGAGGACCATGTTGCTGATTTGGCGGCGATTGCGCAGCAGGCGCAGTACGGATCGACGGGGGATGAAGAATGTGCCATCTACCGGTATGTGGGGCGGACCCAGGCGGCTTAGTGGTCAGACCTCCGGGTTTGAAAGTGGTATAAAGTACGCCAGTTTTGGTGCATTCTTTTGCTTGTCTGTATCGTGGCGTTCTCAAGGAGTTACGGCTCGACGATGCGAAAATCCCCATGTTTCACCAGAGGTTTTTTGGACGGTAAAACGTGGGCAAATGTATGGATTTTGTGGCCAAATGTGCGGAGAATTCGTTTTGAAGAAAGTGGTATGTCTTTGCTTCGATTACCGCACAGGCAGAGGCAACGACAAAATCAACGGCCCGGGGCGAAGCCCCTTCCTTGCCCCTGCCGTTGACGTGGGGCTGAAGCCCCACTCTCATCCCAACGGCAACAACAAAGCTACGGCGACGGCAACAGCCACGGCAAGGGGCTGTTGCGCCCTTTTTTTACTTGCCGCATATGCGCCAACCTCATCCCAACGGAAAAAGAAACAGGTTCAGGCGCGCCAGCGGATGTGGAGGAGGCGCTCGTTTTCGAGCTCTCCCTGGGTCAGGATGACCTCGGCGTCGGCGGCCTCCATCAGGCTGGGGAACTTTTCGCCCCACTCAACGATCACGAGTGCGTTGGGGTCTTCAACCATCTCCTCGATGCCGAGAGTGGCCAGTTCGCGCTCGGTTTCCAGTCGGTAGACGTCGAGGTGGTAGAGGGTAACCTTCCGGCCGGGAAAGGTATGGACGAGGGTGAAGGTCGGGCTGACGACGTCCTCCTCGGTCGCGGCTCCTAGAGCGGCGGCGATGCCTTTGACGAGGGTGGTCTTCCCTGCTCCGAGATCGCCGCGCAGGATGATGAGCTTGCCGGCACTGCGTAGAATCTCGGAGACCATTTCGCCGAGTCCGAGGGTGCCGTTGACGCTACGGGTTTTGAGGCGCTTTTCGCGCGTCCACTCTTTCATTTTTTATCTTTCCTGTTGAAGGCCTGCCAGCCAGGTGAAGGCTTGTTTGTCCTTCACGCGGTAGCGGAAGGCGGTGGTGAGGTGGGCGACGGTGTCGGTGGCCAGGACGGTGTGCTCGTCCATATCGCGGGCGGCGAAGTCTCCGGCGAGACCGTGGAGCAAGACGGCAGCCTCGACGGCTTCGGCGACATGGTTCGGGTACTGGGCGAGCATGGCGGCTACGATGCCGGTGAGGATGTCTCCGCTGCCGCCCTTGGCCATGGAGGGGTTTCCGGTGGTGTTGACGGCGATGCGCCCGTCGGGGTGAGCGATGAGGGTACGCCAGCCCTTGAGGACGAGGGTGATGTGGTGTTCGGTGGCGAAGCGGCGGGCAAGGCTGATGCGGTCGGCCTCGACCTGCTTGACGGTGAGGCCGGCCAAACGGGCCATCTCGCCGGGGTGCGGGGTGAGAACGAGGATGCGTTTGCCTCCGGCGGCGGCCTGCTTGATGAGGTCGGTCTTGCCGGCGAAGGCGTTAAGGGCGTCGGCGTCGATGACGGTGGGGACCGTGGTGCCGGCAATCAGGTCGCGGGCGAACTGGGAGGCTTCGCCCTGGGTGGAGAGGCCAGGGCCGATCGCAAGGACGGAGATCCCCTTCATGAGCGCTTCGAGGAGCTTGGGTTCGAGGTTTCCGAGGGAGGCTGCGCCGGATTCTTCCTCGAGGGCACGGACCATCAGCTCCGGCGTAATGAGGCCTACCTGATTCATGATGGTCTTGGGGACGGCGGCGGTGACGAGTCCGGCCCCGGTGCGGAGGGCGGCGAGGGAGCTCATGGACGGGGCACCGAAGGTGCCGTAGCTGCCCCCCACGAGGAGGATGTGGCCGTACTTGCCTTTGTTGGCGTTCACGTCGCGGGGGGCTTCTGCGATGGATTTCGCGGCTCCGGCCCAGGTGAGGTTGGCGGCGGACTGGACGGCTTCTTCGGGGGAGCCGATTTCGGTTACGACGACAGGGCCGAAGGAGGAGGTTTGCGTGGAGGCCAGGTGGCCGAAGACGTGAGCCAACTTGGGTGCGGTGAAGGTGACGACGGCGTCGGCGCGGAAGGCACCCTCGAAGGTCTGTTCGGTGGAATCGGCGTCCCAGCCAGAGGGCAGATCGACGGCTACGATGGGGGTTGTCATGTCCTGGAGGCGGTCGCGCAGGATGGTGGCGATACCGCGGAGGGGGGCTTTGAAGCCGGTGCCGACGATGGCGTCGAGGATGAGATCGGCACCTTCGAGCGCGGGTGCCTCTTCGAGAAGAGACTCTTCTTCCGGGGTGAAGGCAATGCGGACCGCGTGGGAGGAGTTACACTCGCGGAGCTGCCTGAGAACCTCAGTCGCTGGGCCGTTGAGGCTCTCTTCCGCTGCGAGGAGAAGGACGGAGACTATGCGGCCGGCTAGCGCCAGGTGCCGGGCTGCGACGAGGCCATCCCCGCCGTTGTTGCCCTTCCCGCACAGCACGGTGACGTGTGTGGCAGCGGGATAGTGGAGGAGGCAGAAGCGCGCTACAGCGGCTCCGGCGTTCTCCATGAGGGACGGCAACGGTATGCCATAGTCGGACTCGGTTCGTTTGTCGGTCGCGGCCATCTCGGCGGCGGTGAGCACCAGGTTCATGGGGGAAGGATACCTCTCACCCCTATGATGATCGAAGGATGGGACGGGGATGAGGAAAACGGGATGAAGGCTATTTTGATGTTTGGGATTTTGTTTGTGGTGGTGGCGGTGGCGGCGAGGAATTTTCGGCGGGGTGGGTAGCCGGGGCGGCACGTTCAAAACAAAGGTTATAGGGACCAAAGGGCTCAAAGACGGATCATTCCAGGCAACGGGAACGGATTCGCGTGCATGACGCATTCCGTTTGAATTCCTCGTCGATGAAGGAGGGTATACCCCAAGGGCTGATGCCCGATTTACTCGCGTCTTGTGAGGCCCGAGGTTAAAGCCCTGGGGTACCTCGATGTCGAGGCGAAACAAACTCTATCACTGGACGCCTGAGACTTGAGAGACTGCCGCGGGAGCAGGTTCGGCGGCTGGGGCGGCTGGCGAAGGATTGGTGAGCGGGTTGACGGTTCCGGGGGTGCGAGGGGTGAAGTACTCGCGCTCCGACAAGGCGCGGTAGAACTGTCCGGTGAGCTCGGCGGCCTTGGGGCCGAAGGTGGGGCGTCCGCCTTCGAGGAAGATGACGGTGACAATGCGGCCGGTAGGGGTGTCGGCGTAGGAGCCGAACCAGCCGTAGCGAGTACCGTTGTTGGAGCAGGTGCCGGTTTTGCCCATGACCGGGAAGGCACGGAAGTTGGCGCGGAGCGAGCGGGCGGTGCCGTACTGGACGACGGCCTGCATGCCTGGCTGCATCTCGGGGAGGATGGGCGCGATGTCGAGGATGCGCTTGACCTTGGGCTCGAACTTTACGACTTCGTCCCTGGAGGTGGGGTGCTGGAGGTAGTAAAGGGTGCCTCCGTTGGCGATGGCCGAGACGAGGGCTCCGAGCTGGAGGGGCGTCATGGAGACGCTTTCGCCGAAGGAACACATGCGGCCTACGCCGCCCATCTCCTTGGGGAGTTCGGTATCGGGGTAGCGGCCGAGTTGTTCGCCTTCGATCTTGTAACCGGCGAGTTCGCCGAGGCCGAACTGGTTGGCGTAGTGCTTGACGCGCTCGAAGCCGAGGGAACGGCCGAGGGTTTCGAAGTAGAGGTTGTTGGAGTGGGCGAGGGCCTCGGTGAGGTTGAGGTGGTAGCCACCGCCAAGGGAGACGGGGGTGTCGCGACGGACGATCCCCTCGGAGAGGGCGGCGAGGGCCACGGAGAGCTTGATGGTGGAGCAGGGCTCGGCGCCGGGGGAGAGAGCGAGCTTCTGGTTGACCATGGCAAGGATGCGGCCGCTGGAGGGATCGATGGCCACGGCGGTGCCGTTCATGTTGCCGAGCGCTTCGATGGCGGCCGCGCGGACGGTGGGGTCTTCGCCTTCGGTGATATCGCCCTGGGTGAGGCCTTCGGCGAAGGAGCTGGCGGTGAAGCGCTCACCGTAGTAACGGACGCGGCGCGCACGGACGGGAGCGGCGGCGCGGGCGCGGGTGGTGATGGTGACGCGACGGGAGCGGGTGGAGGTTCGGGCCACGGTGGTTCGGGTGGCGGATTTGGCGACGGGGTGGGCCTTGACGGCGCGGTGACGAGCTGCCTGAGCCGGCTGCGATACTGCGAGCAAAAGACCCAGGACCAAACCCAACGACCACTTCATGAGACGCACCATCAAAAAAACCTCCGCCAAACCGACCTGTACTGCAGATTAGAAGACAATTCCGGTGCCAAAGTTTCGTTCGTTTGTCCTAGAGCGATCTAAGAATTGCGATTGGCTTTAGAAGACAAGAACAACGGCAAAGCAGAACCGAGGGCGGTTTAGTTGCCGCGACGGAGGAAAGCGGGGATGTCCAGCTCGTCCGGCTCGGGTTGGGTGGTGACCGGTGGCTGAGCGCCGGCGAAGGACGGGACGCGCACGGTGGGTTCGGGAACGACGGCTCCGGGTGCGGACTCGCGGGCCTCTGCATATTGGATGCGCAGGGGCTTGGGGATGTCGTAGTCCTCGGGCGAACGAGGGGCCTGGTCGCGGTGGGTCTCGGGCCGGAAGCTCTCGACGGGACGGCCAAAGGTGGAGGAGCGGAAGAAGTCGTCGTCGAAGACGGAGGCTGGAACCGGCTTGAGCTCGGGCTCGCGCATCACGACGACCGGCTGCGTCGGGAAGGCGTCAACAAAAGGGGGCGCCACCTCGTCGTCATCGTCGGGCGCGTATTGGTGCTCGTCATCCCAATGAGCGGCCTGCTGTTCCAACTGCTCGACGGGGGCGACCTCGTAACGGTCCTGCCGGGAGTCGGGCTCCTGGCGCGGATGGAGCGGACGGGCCTCGATGACCGGCGTGGTGATGACCTCGGCCTCGCGGGGGGTCTGGCTGGCGAACGGCGGAGGCACGGGGCGGGAGGGCGGCGTGCGTGGGAGGATCGGGACGTGCGTGGGGAGGGTGGCCTCGGCGAGCATGCGCTCGCGGCGCTGCGGCTGCTGGTCCTGCTTGAAGCCGGTGGCGATGACGGTGATCTTGACCTCGTCGCCCATGCTTTCGTCGAGCACGGCACCGAAGATGATGTTGGCGTCTTCGTGGGCAGCGTTCTGGATCATGGAGGAGGCGGCGTTGACCTCGGAGAGCTTGAGGTTCGAGGAGCCGGTGATGTTGATGAGGATGCCCTTGGCCCCGTCGATGGCACCGGCTTCGAGGAGGGGTGAGGCCATGGCGGCGATGGCGGCGTCGACGGCGCGGTTTTCACCGTTGCGCTGGGCGGTGCCCATGACGGCGTACCCCATGCCGGCGATGGTGGTCTTGACGTCGGCGAAGTCGCGGTTGATGACGCCTGGGATGGTGATGATATCGGAGATGCCCTGGACGCCCTGACGGAGGACGTCGTCGGCGATGCGGAAGGACTCGAAAAAGCCTGCGTCCTTCGCGACGGCGAGGAGCTTTTCGTTGGGAATGACGATGAGGGTGTCTACGGACTCGAGGAGCTCCTTGAGGCCGCGCTCGGCCTGGAGCATGCGGCGCTTGCCTTCGAAGGCGAAGGGCTGGGTGACGACGGCTACGGTGAGGGCTCCCATTTCCGAGGCGAGGGAGGCGATGACGGGGGCGGCTCCGGTGCCGGTTCCGCCGCCGAGGCCGGTGGTGACGAAGACCATGTCGGCGCCTTCGAGGGCTTCGATGATCTTGTCGGAGTCTTCGAGGGCGGCACGGCGACCGATGTCGGGGTTGGAGCCGGCGCCGAGGCCGTTGGTGAGCTTGACACCGAGTTGGAGCTTGACGGGGGCGTTCGAGGTCTGCAGGGCCTGGACATCCGTGTTGGCGACGATGAACTCGACGCCTTCGACCTTGGCCGCGATCATGCGGTTTACGGCGTTGTTTCCACCGCCGCCGACGCCGATGACCTTGATTCGCGCGCCTTGCGAGATCTCGTCGTGGTAGTGGATACGGAGGTCATCCGGTGCATTCGACATATAAAAAGAGCCCCTCAATACAAGACTGTTGCGTGTTCTTGTATTGATTTTGTCATCTTCCGCGCGGAAACCAAACCCCGGAGCGCAAATGGGAATTGGCAATCTGGATTCCCGATGGGGATTTCGGAGGAAAACCGGACCGGAGAGGCTACGCGTTGCCGGCGAAGATGCCGCGGAGCTTCGCGCGGAGGCCCTGGGTCTCGTTGGCGCGGCGCATCTGGGTGCGGTGGGTGTAGAGGAGCATGCCGACGGCTACGGCGAACTCGGGGCCGTTGAGCTCCTCGGGCATGCGGGACATGTGGACGGGTGAGCCAATGCGGACGGGGACGCGGAGGAGGGATTCGGCGTTGTCCTGGAGGCCTACGAGGCGGGCCCCGCCGCCGGTCATGACGCATCCGGCACCGAGGGCCTCGAGGACGCCGCCCTGGCGGAGGTTGTCGCGGAGCATGGTGAAGAGCTCGCGGGCGCGGGGCTCGAGGATTTCGGCGAGGAAGCGCTGGCGGACCATGCGGGGCTGGGCACGGCCGATCTCAATCTCGTTGAGCTGGGGGACGGAGGTGACGACGCAGTTGCCGTAGACGCGTTTCAATTCCTCGGCCTCTTCGACGGTTACATGAAGACCTACCGCCAAGTCGTTGGTGAAGTGGTCTCCGCCGATGGGGAGGACGGCGGTGTGGGCGATGGAGCCCTCGAAGAAGACGGCGAGTTCGGTGGTGCTGGCGCCGATGTCGGCCACGCAGACACCCAGTTCGCGCTCGTCGGCCGAGAGGATGGACTCGGCGGCGGCGATGCCCTCGTAGATGGTGTCGGTTACCTCGAGGCCGGCGCGGTTGGCGCAGGTGATGACGGACTGGGCGACGCCGCCGGAGCAGGTGGAGAGGTGCAGGTTGACCTCAAGCTTGTTGCCGACCATGCCGACGGGATCGTGGATGCCGGCCTGGTCGTCGAGGATGAACTCCTGCGGGAGCAGATGGAGGACTTCGCGGTCGGGCGGGAGGGCGATGGAGCGGGCGCGATCGACGGCGGCGCGGACCTCTTCGCGGGTGATCTCGCGCATACGGCTGCCCATGCTGATGCCGCCACGGGAGTTGATGCCGCGGACGTGCACGCCACCGATGCCGACGACACAGGATTCAATACCAGCCTTGGCGACGCGCTCGGCGGTGAGGGCGGCGCGGTTGATGGCCTCGGCGGCAGGGCCGAGTTCCGCGATGAGGCCTTTGCGCATGCCTTTGGAGAGCTCGATGCCGTGTCCGCGATAGCGGAGGACGCCGTCGGTGACCTCCGCGACGAGTACGCACGTCTTGGCGCTCCCCGCGTCGAGCACCGTGATGAGGCTTTCAGGCTTTGGATTCATGGAGTCCCGGGGAGACAAATCGTTACCTTCGTTACCTTACTGCCTTGCTGGCTTTGAGGATATAACGTGTTTGCCAGTGGGTGCGGATTCATCCGGGAAGTGCGGCTGTCCCATTGCGGCCAGTTTTGTGTGCGGCCTTCCCCTTTCGGGGGCGGCTGTCTTCTTCGCGGCGGGCCTGGGAGCCGCGTGCTTGATGGGCGCAGGCGTGGGATCGGAGGCTTCGGCCGTCTGGGTGTTGTTGGTGGGGACGGAGGCTCCAGCCTGCATCTCGAGGACAACTTGGCGGTCGTAGCGCATGTCCGCTGAGGCGAGTTTCGGGTACTGCGTGTGCCACTGCGGAAGCTGGGCTTCGAACTTGCGGTAACGGTCCAGGTAGTCGGAGTCGCCGAAGTGGACGAGGATCTCCGTGCCATGGTCGGGGATGAGGGCTTTGACGTCCTCGGGGTTCGAGAGGTCGACCTCGGAGAGCTTCGAGGAGATGTTCTCCTTTGAGCTGTCGAGGTCGCTGGCGAATTTGAGGTAGATTTTCATCCGCGCGGAGCGAACGGAGGCGGGATCGTCCTCGGAGACGCCCGTGACGACGGGGAACGAGTATTGGACCGGCGCTCCCTTGCTGGCGGTCTCGGAGTCATCGTCCATATCGAGCAGGACGCCGGTGCGGTCGACGAGACCAATCTTGCTTCCCTGCCGGACGAAGGCTACGGGAGTGCGCTCGACGATGGAGACGCGCAGACGATCGGGCAGAAGGCGCATAACGGTGGCGTGCTCGACCCATGGGAGGCGCTCGAGTTCGGTGCGACGCTGGGCCAGCGAGACGGTGAAGATGTTGCGGTCGACATCTTCTCCGAAGACCGATAGAAGCTGGGCGCGGGTGAGGTGGCTGTTGCCCTCAATCTGAATGGCGGAGGAACCGGGGACGACGAAGCGCTCATCGTGCAGGAGGAAGTGCTGGCCTTCGTATCCGGCACCGGCGAGGAGGCCGAGGGAAGCGAAGAGAGCTACGGCTCCGGCGATGCGTCCCTTTTGGGTGCGTGGCATGACGGAGCGGCTGAAGCGCAGGCGAAACTGGGCGCCAAAGCCGGCACGACCGGTCTGGCGGTCGACGCGGCGGCTCGACGATACACCGCTGACGCGGCGTGCGCCCGAGGGCGTATCCGAGCCAAAGCCCTGCTCATCCATCTCCTGCATTGCCATTTCCGTATACCCGTACCCCACTATAGCGTTTGGAATGTAGGATTCGGACCGCTCGGCGCAGGGGGTATCCATACAGGAACCTGCGAGACAGAACCGGGTCGCATGGGCGACACTGAATGCCGAAGGAGTTTGCCCCCTATGTCTATCAGCGCCGTCCGTGAGTCTCAACTTCTCCAAGCCGTGAATCTACTGCTGGATGCACGCCGCACCTCGACCCCTATCGCCGACCTGCCGGTGGAGATTCGTCCGACGACGATCGAAGAGTCGTATTGGGTTCAGGACGCGATGGCCCAGGCTTTTGGTCCGGTGGGCGGGTACAAGATTGGCGCTCCCAACGCGGAGGCGACGCCGATGTTTGCGCCGATGCCGCTGGGCTGGATTGCGCCGGGGGGATCGCTGCTTTCGGGGGCGCAGTGGCGCTATCGCGGGCTTGAGGCCGAGATTGCGTTCCAGCTTGCGCACGACCTGCCAGCACGCGCCACGCCGTACAGCCGCGAAGAGGCTCTGGCCGCAGTTGGCAGTTGCCACCCGGTGATCGAGGTGCTGGAGGCGGGTTTGATCGATCCTACGGCGGCGGACAAGTTCTCGGGATGGGCGGACCTGCAGATGCACGGCGGCCTGATTTATGGGCCGGCCATCGAAGGATGGCAGACGATCGACTGGAATGCCGAGAAGGTCGCGCTGGCGGTCGACGGCACAATTCGGGTGGAGCGCACGGGATCGAATACTTCGGGCGATCTGCTGAAGCTGATTCCCTGGCTGGCAAATCACGGTACGGCCCGCACCGGTGGACTGAAGGCAGGACAGTGGATCACGACCGGATCGTGGACGGGGAATACGCAGGCCGAGGCTGGTTCGACGGTGGATGTCAGCTTCCAGAACGCGGGGCGGGTTACGCTGCGGTTTGCTCCGAGTGAGTTTTAGTGGGGTGGGTCAGAATGGTTCGAGCGTTGAGCCGGTGTCCTTGATCCTGGGGTTCCAAGCGTTGTTTGGCGCAAGATGGGAGCCAAACAACGTTTAGAATCACGGCTCGTCGCAGGTAACGAAGTTTAGATTTCAGGGCTCTCGCCCGCAATGCAAAAGAGGATGAATTCCATGACTGCACTTCCTGAAGGCGTGACCTTTACCGCCGCGATCACACACCCCGCTGTCCTTACGACTGACGCGATTGCGTTCCTGGCCAAGCTGCACCGCGCATTCAATGCCCGGCGGCTGGATCTGTTGAACGCACGGACGATGCGGCAGGCCCGGCTGGATGCGGGCGAAAGGCCGGACTTTCTGCCTGAGACGGCTGCGATTCGTGCTGGGGACTGGACGATCGCTTCCCTGCCCGCGGACCTGCAAGACCGGCGCGTGGAGATCACAGGGCCGGTGGATCGCAAGATGATCATCAACGCGCTGAACTCCGGCGCGAAGGTGTTCATGGCGGACTTCGAGGACTCCACCACGCCAACCTGGGCGAATGTTCTGGAGGGGCAGGCGAACCTTTACGACGCAGTGCGGCGGACGATCACGTTCGACGATCCGAAGACGGGTAAGGCCTACAAGCTAATCGAAAAGCCCGCGGTGTTGTTTGTGCGGGCGCGTGGCTGGCACCTGGAAGAGAGGCACATGCTGGTCGATGGGCAGCCGATGTCGGGCGGACTATTCGACTTTGGGCTGTATGTCTTCCACAACGCGAAGGAGCTGCTGAGCCGAGGTTCGGGGCCCTACTTCTATCTGCCGAAGATGGAGTCGCACCTTGAGGCGCGGCTGTGGAACGAGGCGTTCACACTGGCGGAGGAGACGCTGGGGATTCCGCATGGGACGATCAAGGGGACCGTGCTGATCGAGACGATTCTGGCGACGTTCGAGATGGACGAGATTCTGTATGAGCTGCGGGACCATTCAGCGGGGCTGAACTGCGGACGCTGGGACTATATTTTCTCGTTCATCAAGAAGTTTGCGGGCGACCAGACGATGCTGCTGCCGGATCGCGGACAGGTGACGATGACGACGCACTTCATGCGGAGCTACTCGAAGCTGGCGATCAAGACGTGTCATCGCAGAAACGCTCCGGCGATGGGCGGGATGAGTGCGTTTATCCCGATCAAGAGCGATCCGGTGGCGAACGAGAAGGCTCTCACCCAGGTGCGCGCCGACAAGGAGCGCGAGGCTACCGACGGGCACGACGGGACATGGGTGGCGCACCCGGGGCTGGTGCCGATTGCGCTCGAGGTCTTCGACCGCGTGATGCCGCAGCCGAACCAGATCGACAAGCAGCTTCCGGACTATCACTGCACCGCGGACGACCTGCTTCGGGTTCCCGAAGGGACGATCTCCGAGGCGGGCGTGCGGCAGAACGTGGCTGTCGGGCTGGGGTATGTGGAGGCCTGGCTGCGTGGGATCGGGTGCGTGCCGCTGTTCAACCTGATGGAGGATGCCGCCACCGCCGAGATCAGCCGGGCGCAGCTCTGGCAGTGGGTGCATCATCATGCGGTGATGGATGATGGGCTTCCAGTGACAGAGGGGCTGATCGAGCAGGTGATCCAGGATGAGCTTGCGATGACACGGCCCAAGGTGGACGACGATCGGTTCCAGGCGTATCTGCAGGCGGCGGATCTGATGCGGGACCTGGTGGCGAGCAAGAAGTTCACGACGTTCCTGACGTTGCCCGCGTATGAGCAGGTGTTTGCGGAAGGACTGTGACGACGGCCGGGGCTGCATCCGCTTGCAGCCCCGGATGATCTAATGAAAGAGCATGGTTACGACGGAACTCACTGCCGAGCAGTTTCAGCGCATCACGCGGGCTCTCTCCGACCCGACGCGCTATGAGATGCTGCGGCGGATTTACGCCTCGGAAGAGGTGATGAACTGCGGAGGATCGTGTGCCGGGCTGCCGATCTCGGCGGCGACGGCCTCGCACCACCTGCGGGAGTTGGAGATCGCGGACCTGATCCAGGTATCGAAGGATGGGCGGTTCAAGAATCTTGAGCCCCGGCGCGATGTTTGGCAGGCGTATCTGGCACAGTTGAATCAAATCTAAGATTCTGCGCGGGTGGCGGGTATCCACACGCCTCTTTCTAGCGTTTGTTGAATCCTTCTTATTTTTCGCCTCATCTATTCGATAGTTGTCGAAGTATAGAAATAAGGAGTAACACCATGAGCACTCTCGCAGACAAGATCGCACTCGTTACCGGCGCCTCGAAGGGCATCGGCGCTTCCATTGCACGCAAGCTCGCGGCGGCGGGAGCCACCGTGGTGGTGAACTACGCAAGCAGCAAGGCGGGCGCGGATAAGACGGTCGCCGACATTACGCACGCGGGTGGCAAGGCCATCGCGGTGCAGGGCGACTTCTCGAAGCCCGCAGAGATTGAGGCTACGTTTGCTGCGATCAAGAAGCAGTACGGCAGGCTGGATATCCTGGTCAACAACGCAGGCGTCTATGCCTTTGGGGCCATCGAAGCGGTTGAGCCCGAGGAGTTTCACCGGCAGTTCAACCTGAACGTGCTTGGGCTGCTGCTCTCGACGAAGGAGTTCGTGAAGCTGGCTGGGCCGGAGGGCGGATCGGTGATCAACATCGGATCGCTTGTGGCTACATCGGCGCCGGCTTACGGCTCGGTGTATTCGGCGACGAAGGGCGCGGTCGATTCGATCACCACCTCGTTGTCGAAGGAGCTTGGACCGCGCAAGATCCGCGTGAACAGCCTGAACCCGGGGCTGGTGGAGACGGAGGGCACGGCCAGCATGGGCGTTCTTGAAGGTGAGCTGAGCGAGGCCGCGAAGAAGGGTCCGCTGGGCCGCATCGGGCAGCCGGACGACATCGGCAAGGTTGCCGTCTTCCTGGCGTCCGACGATGCCGGCTGGGTGACGGGTCAGCACCTGATCGCGGCCGGCGGATTTACGATGTAAGGCACTCTCGTGCCGGACGGGTAGCCTGCGCGGGCCGTTGGCCGGCAAGGAACGATGCCCCGATCTTCGCGGAGACTTCGCGACGATTGGGGCATCTTGCTTTGGGCCCGGGGAATCACACTTGCAGCAACTTCGCGAGGGTATTGCCATGGCTTTGCGTCCTTACTGGACAGGTCAGATTCAGATTTCGCTGGTGCAGTTTGGCGTGAAGCTGTACGTCGCGACCGAGGCCAAGAGCGAGATTCACTTTCACCAGATCTCACGGGCGACCGGCGAGCGCGTTCGTCACCAGAAGGTGCTGGCTTCGGCTGCGGATACGCATGATGACCATGCGGGGCCGGATGCGGTGGTCGAGAAGGACGAGATCGTCAAGGGTTATGAGTACTCGAAGGGCGAGTATGTGACGATCGAGCCGAAGGAGCTGGAGCAGTTGCGCGTGCCTTCGAAACATACGATGGAGATCTCGCAGTTTGTGGATGCGAGCGAGATTGACCCGGAGTTTTATGAGAAGCCGTACTTCGTCGTGCCGGAGAACGATGCGCAGGCACAGGCGTTCGCCGTGGTGCGGCAGGCGCTGAAGGAGACGAAGAAGGTCGCGCTGACGAAGATTGCGTTCGCGGGTCGCGAGCATATCGTCGCGCTGACGCCGACGCAGGACGACACGCTCGGCGGCATGATGGCGTACACGATGCGGTATGCGCAGGAGCTACGGGATCCGAAGGAGTACTTTGCGGATGTGAAGAAGGCCTCGGTGGATGCGGATTCTCTGTCGCTGGCGAAGGAGCTGATCAAGCGCAAGGCGGGCCGGTTCGATCCGGAGAAGTTCGTCGATGGCTACGAGGTCGCGCTGAAGGAGCTGGTGGACGCGAAGGTGGCGCATGCACCAGTTCCCAAGGACGAGGCTCCGGCACCGGCGCGCGGCAAGGTGATCAACCTGATGGATGCACTGCGCAAGTCGGTCGCAGGGGATGAGAAGGCCACGCCGAAGAAGACTGCGACGAAGACCGCGGCCAAGGGGATTGCTTTGGTTAAGGCTTCGAAGCCTGCGGCGAAGACGGCGAAGCGTAAATCGGCATAGGGGGCTACGGCATGGCAACGAAAAAGGCTGCAAACTCCTCCGATGCTGTCGACGCGCAACTTGCGCGGTACCGCTCCATGCGCGACTTCGGCGTTACTGCCGAGCCTGCGGGCACGACGAAGGTGGGTACGAAGGCTTCTCTTCCCTTCTGCATCCAGAAGCACGCGGCGTCGCACCTGCACTATGACTTCCGGCTTGGGTGGAACGGGGTGCTGAAGTCATGGGCCTGCGCGAAGGGGCCAAGCTACCACGTCGGGGATAAGCGGCTGGCGGTGCAGGTAGAGGACCATCCGATTGAGTATGGGGGCTTTGAAGGGATCATCCCTGCAGGGCAGTACGGCGGCGGAACCGTGATGTTGTGGGACCAAGGGACGTGGGAGCCGCAGGAGGGACACACGGATGTCGACGCGGGGCTGCGGGACGGCAACCTGAAGTTTGTCATGCACGGCACCAAGATGAAGGGGAAGTGGGCGTTGATCCGGATGGGCGGAAAGGCTGCGCACGAGAAGAAGCCGAACTGGCTGCTTCTCAAGGAGCATGACGAGTTCGAGCAGCCAGCGGATGCTCCGGCGGTGACCGATGAGAAGAATCTTTCGGTGGTGACGGGACGGACGATGGAGCAGATCGCTAACTTGGAAGACCATGTGTGGAACTCAAAGGACACGCAGAAGGAGGGGCAGGCGTGGTATCGGCGGGATGCCTCAACGGGTACGCCGAAGGCGCTGGTGGAGGACGCAAAGCCGAGGGCGAAGAAGGCCGCAAAGGCTGCTGCGCCGAAGCTCGATCTGAAGGGCTTGCCGAAGGAGAAGCAGCCGGGGTTCATCCAGCCGCAGTTGGCCCAGCAGGCCGACACGGCTCCCGATGGAGAAGGCTGGCTGCATGAGTTGAAGCTCGATGGGTACAGGATGCAGGCGCGGAAGGCGGGCGGGAAGGTGCAGATGTTGACTCGCTCCGGGCTGGACTGGACGGCGCGTCTTCCATCGGTCGCCGCAGCGGTCGCCGCGTTGCCGACGGAGACCGTGACGCTCGATGGCGAGGTGGTCGTCCTTGCGGACGACGGGACGACGAACTTCGCGGATTTGCAGGCCTCGTTTCAGGATGGTGCGAAGCATCCACTGACGTATTTCGTCTTCGACCTGCTGCACCTCGATGGGCATAACCCGCGCGGGCTTGCGTTGCGCGATCGGAAGGCGATGCTGGCCGAAGTGTTGGCGACAGCCGATCCGGTGCATCTGCGTTTTTCCGAGCACCTGGAATCCGGGGGGCAGGCGATGTTTCATAAGGCCTGCGAGCTGCGGGCCGAGGGCATCCTCTCGAAGAAGGCTTCGGGCAAGTACATGGAAGGGCGCTCGGCTGACTGGCTGAAGATGAAGTGCCTGCATGAGCAGGAGTTCGTGGTGGGCGGATATACGTTGCCGTCGAATGGCTCGGCTGGGATTGGTGCCCTGCTGCTGGGCTATTACGCAGGCAAGAAGCTCATCTATGCGGGAAGAAGCGGCACGGGGTTCACGCAGAAGTCGAGCAAGACAATCCGTGTACAACTGGATGGGCTTGCGACGAAGGAGACGTCTTTCGAGAAGCCGCCGGTCGAGGCGCGGCGGGGAGCGATCTGGGTGAGGCCGGAGCTTGTGGCGCAGATTCGGTTTGCGACCTGGACGGCGGACAATCAGCTTCGTCAGGCAGCTTTTCTTGGGCTGCGCGAGGACAAGGCGGCGAGCGAGGTTGTTCGAGAGACCTCCGGGCCGAAGCCGAAACGGGCCAAGGGTTCTGCGTTGCCGAAGGCTTCGGCTTCGCATAAGGCTCCTGTCGCGAAGGCGGCGCTGGTGCTTGAAAAGGCGACCGTGCGGCTTACGCATCCGGAGAAGGTGCTCGATGCCTCGTCCGGCGTGACGAAACAGATGCTCGCGGATTATTTCTGGACGGCGGCTCCGCGGATTCTGCCGCATATCGCCAATCGGCCTCTTTCGCTGGTGCGGCTGCCGGATGGCGTGGGCGGGGAGCAGTTCTTCCAGAAGCATGTGACGAAGATGCTGCCTCAGGGCATTGGGTGCGTGGATGTGCCGAACAAGAAGACCGGAGTGATGGAACCGTACATCACAGTCGACAACCGCGAGGCGCTTGCTTCGCTGGCGCAGATGTCGACGCTAGAGATTCATCCGTGGGGGTCGAAGAACGACGACTTGGAGAGACCAGACCGATTCGTCATCGATCTCGACCCGGATGAATCGCTGGCTTGGACGACGGTTTGTGAGGCAGCCATCGAAGTGCGCGATTTCCTGTCCGGTCTTGGGCTCGCATCGTTCGTGAAGACGACTGGCGGGAAAGGATTGCATGTCGTCTTCGGAGTTGTGCCGGAGCTCGAGTGGCCCCAGGCCAAGGAGTTCGCGCATGCCCTGGTGAATAAGATCGAAGGCCAGAATCCGAAGCTCTATCTCACCAGGATGACCAAGTCGGCACGCGTGGGCAAGATCTACCTGGATTACCTGCGGAATGAGCGCGGCGCCACGGCGGTGGCACCATACAGCACGCGGGCCAGAGCGGGCGTTGGCGTGGCCGTGCCGCTCGACTGGTCCGAGCTTGCGGGTGGGGAGAGACCGGTATTCCAGCTTGCGCAGTTCGCTACGTGGAGCGTGCGTCTGGAGAGCGATCCGTGGGCTGAGCTTGGGAAGAAGAGACAGAGGATCACGGCCAAGGCTCTGGCTGCCGTGGGAGTCAGCAGGTAGAGAAGTAATCGGCCAGTGCCTGGGCGAGACTCGCGGTGGTCGCCGTTGCGGCCTCGATGGAAGGCGGTAGACCGAGGACGCGCAGGGTCTGGCTTGTGATCGGCCCGATCGAGGCTCGAACGATGGTGGGTGGGAGCGTCATTCCACCGGCTTCAAGAAGAGCCACGAGGTTCGTGGCGGTCGATGAACTGGTGAAGGTGACGGCATCGGGTGGATGCGTTGCAAACAGATGTCGCAGCGCCTCGACGGAGCCTGAGGGGATCACGGTCCGGTAGGCCTCGGCGATGGTTACCTCGGCACCCGCATGGGTGAGGGCGTTTGGCAGTTCATTGCGCGCGACCTCGGCTCGTACGAGAAGGACGCGGGTGCCAGTCTGAATGTGCGGCAACAGGGACTCCAGGAGGGACTCGGCTACCGCCTGCTTCGGAATGAGGTCCACGGGCAGTCCTGCGGCTTGGGCTACGCGAGCGGTGGACGGTCCGATGACGGCGATCCTGGGGGTGTCGCGGATGGTGGTTCGTTCACAGAAGACGTTGACCGCATTGGCGCTGGTGAAGATGAGCCAGTCGTAAAGGGAGAGTTGCAGGCTGGCTTCGTCCAAGGCGTCGTAGGAGGCGGGCGCCGCGATCTCGATGGTGGGAATGACAGAGGTGGTCGCTCCCAGAGCTTCGAGCTGAGCGGCGAGTTCGGAGGCCTGCTGACGGCTGCGGGTGACGAGGATGCGGCGTCCGGCGAGAGGGAGCATGCTTCGTTAGTTTAGTCTGATTGCCTTGGCTCTTCGGGGATTGCATCTCACGAAAGCGGGAGGTTTAGCAATGAAGCGAATCGCAATGATTGGAGTGCTGTTTGCGGGCGGTGTAGCGTGCTCCGCGCAGACGGGCGTGATGGGCAACTGGGCTACGCCGGATGGCTCGGTGGTGAAGGTCGCGTCGTGTGGGCCAGACGTTTGCCTTACGGTGGTGAAGGTGCGAGCGTCCGCCCCGGCGACGACCGACGTGCAGAATCCGGATACTGCTTTGCGTGCAAGGCCCCTTTGCGGGTTGCGGATCGGCTCCGGCTTCAAGCAGGAGGGGGCTGAGGCGGCTTCGGGCGGTAGGCTCTACGACCCGAAGAGCGGAAAGACGTACAGCGGGAAGTTCGAGGTGAAGGGGAACACGCTGCATCTGCGGGGTTATATCGGGGTGAGCCTGTTTGGCCGGTCGGAGACGTGGACACGGGCGGGTGAGGTGGAGGCTTGCCGGTAGAGGCATGTGGCGGGGTCAGGCCAGCG
Organism: Granulicella pectinivorans; assembly: GCF_900114625.1. Taxonomy (NCBI): domain Bacteria; kingdom Pseudomonadati; phylum Acidobacteriota; class Terriglobia; order Terriglobales; family Acidobacteriaceae; genus Granulicella; species Granulicella pectinivorans. The sequence goes on along the minus strand of NZ_FOZL01000001.1, from coordinate 3,280,793 downwards.
TGGGACCGCCCGCGCGTTTCTTCGTGCGTTTTGCCTCGTACATGACGGCGTCGGCGCGCTCGATCAGGCTGTCGAGGGTCTCGGTCGATGCAGGCGGAGAGACGACCAATCCGAGCGAGAAGCTGATGGGATAACGCTGGCCGGGGTCCGCGCGATTCAGAGCGGCGACTGTGTCCTCAAGGCGCGCCATAGCCACGTGGAGATCGAGCGCATCCGCACGGCCGGCTGCGATGAACTCATCGCCTCCGAGGCGGCCGACCACATCGGTCTCACGGAAGGTCTTCCCCAGGATCTGCGCGATCTGCTTCAGTCGCTCGGAGCCGACCTCATGGCCGAGGGCGTCGTTGATGAGCTTCAGATAGTCGAGGTCGACGAACAGGACGAAGAAGGGTGCGCCTGCCCGCTGGGCCAGGAGGTAGGCCTGTTCGGCGAGGAGATAGAAGCCGCGGCGGTTGTAGATGCCTGTGAGTTCATCGCGCAGGGAGAGCTCGCGGATGGCGTGTTCGAGGCGGTTGACCCTGCGAGACAGTACAAGGATGAGGCAGAGGCCGAAGATGGCCATGATGCTGGCCGTCAAAGCGAGGCTGTACTCCTCCGGCAGAGGCGTGTACGTCTGCAGAAGGCCACGGGCGCCGGAGAGCGTGAATGGGAGAACAAGTGCCCATGGAGCCGCGAGCCGGGCCGTTCTGCCGCCGATGCCACCGCCGACGAGGATGGAGAACACACCGTATTCCGCGCGGCGGTTGAAGATGGTGACGGCCAGCAGGAACATGCACAGGAGCGTGGGCGGGGCGACCCGGGTCTGCAGCGAGAGGCCATAGAGGCGGAGCGCTCCAAACATGAATCCGGAGAAGAAGGTGAGGACCAACAGGGACAGCAAAAGGGTGAGGCTGTCGATAAGGAGACTGAGGAGGCCTTTGCGCGCGCGGATGTTGGTCAGCACGATGCCCGCGACGACGAAGGTGATCGCGGTTTGCAGGGACGGGCGTCCGGGGATGGGGGAGAGCGCATCGGCGGCGAAGAGCGTGTCGATGTGCAGGTTGATGTGGAAGGCGAACTCCGCAAGCGTGGCAGCGGCGAGACAGACCACGACGATCGCAATGACCCGGGCGATGTGGAGCGACAGCGCCGAGCGGCGCGGCTGTGTGAGGAAGATGGCGATTGCGCTGCCCAGCACCATGAGGGTCGTATTGACCTTCATCAGGTTCCAGAAGTTGGGCATGAGGGGGGCGAACGGAGGAACGAGCCACGCGATCAGAACGAGTCCCGCGACGCCACCAGCGACCGCGAGAAAGATAGCCTGAACGACCCCTAAAAGAGACAGCACCCTCGGATCCGGTTGCTCGGACGAGAGAGGCTGTGCGGGTTGGCGCATACGATCGTTGCCTCGATTCGTTCTTAGACCACTCCAAGCGCCGGGGAGAGGTCATGGGACGTGATGTGGAGACTCCGTGGTCAGTGTACGTTGCGATCAGTCGGCTGGCAGACAGAATCGCAGAACTTTATCCGATCGTAGAAAATGTAATGCCCTGCGAACTTTCCGCCTTTTTCCCCCGAAAAGACTCGGTCCTAACGCTGTCTGCGCGGAGGAGCGAGCCCTCCGCGCACTTGCACGGCACCGATGAGGTTACGGGGTCAGTCAATGCCCAGCTTCTTCCACATCAAGTCGACGCGGGTTTTTACGTCTTCCGGCATGGTTAACATCGGTGGCCAGACTCGGTCGAAGCCTTCGGCGGCCCACTTGCGTGTGGCGTCGATGCCCATCTTGGAGCCGTAGTTGGGAAGACGCGAGGCGTGATCGAGCGAGTCGACGGGCCCCATGGTGAACTGGATATCGCGCTCCGGATCGATGTTATTCGCGGTGCGCAGCGTGACCTCGGCGACATCCTGCACGTCGCAGTCTTCGTCGACGACGATGATGCACTTGGTGAACATCGCCTGGCCCATGGCCCAGATGCCGCTCATGACCTTGCGTGCGTGTCCCGCGTACGACTTGCGGATGGCCACGATCATCAGGTTATGGAAGACACCCTCGGCGGGAAGATTGACATCGACGATCTCGGGCATGGTCAACTGCATGAGAGGCAGGAAGATGCGTTCGACCGCCTTGCCCATCCAGGCATCTTCCATGGGCGGCTTGCCCACCACTGTCGCCGCCCAGACTGGGTTTTTGCGATGGGTGATGCAGGTGACGTGGAAGACCGGGTAGTCGTCCTGCATGGTGTAGAAGCCGGTGTGATCGCCGAAGGGGCCCTCGGTGCGCAGTTCGCCGAGGTTCACGTAGCCTTCGAGGATAATCTCGGCGTGCGCGGGGACTTCGAGATCGACGGTTTCGGCCTTGACGAGTTCGACGGGCTTCTGCCGCAGGAACCCCGCGATGAGATACTCCTCGACCTCAGGGGGCGCGGGGACGATTGCGGAGAAGGTAATGGCGGGATCGGTCCCGATCGCCACGGCGACCTCCATGCGATCGCCTACGATCTTCGTGATGGTCTTGGTCGCGACGGTTCCCTGATGAGGTGCGGCGGCGGTGCCACCGGCGGTAAGCGCCATGAGATCGACGGCGGCGGCCTTATCGGTGGTCGAGGCACGGAGACGGTCACGCATATGCTCCGCGGCTACCTTCTGGCGCTGCCAGTGCATGCCTGTCGTCTGGCCATCGTAGACCTGCATGCGGTACATGCCGACGTTGCGCTTGCCGGACTTCGGATCGCGGGTGATGACGCATGGAAGGGTGATGAAGCGGCCTCCATCGTGGGGCCAGGTCTGGAGGATTGGAAACTGATTAAGGTCGACGTCCGCTCCCTTGTGAATGACCTGCTTGCAGGCGGCCTGACGCGCAGGAATCACCTTCGGGAAGAAGCTGCCGACCTCAGCGAGCTTGGGCAGCAGCTTGAGCTTGTCGATCATTGTCACGGGCGTTACGGGATGAAGGAGGACGCGAATGCGTTCGGCGATGGCATCCAGCGAATCGACGTTCAGGGCCAGCTTCATGCGGTCCAGCGAGCCGAACTGGTTCATCAGGACGGTGGCTCCGGGATATCCTACGACGTTCTCGAAAAGAAGCGCGGGACCGCCGGCTTTCGGCGTTCCCTTCCCCAGCTTGGCGGCCCGGTCGGCGATCTCGGCCATCTCCAGATGCGGCGAGACGGGTGCGGTGATGCGCTTGAGTTCGCCTGCTCGTTCGAGGGCCTGGATCCATTCGCGTAAGTCGGTGTAAGGCACGTTCGCTCCTTGATGCTGTGTAGCGTCTCTTCCAGTTTAGCGGTTTGCGCGGCAAGCAGCAGACGACGCACCCGCACCGTGAAGTGCGAGCAAAAGCCGGTCCCGTTCTGTGCGTAAGGGGATAGTTATTTCCCGATGCGATTGATATCCGCGGGCTCATAGACCGCCGTCGGCATCCCTGGTTGAACGGCAGCGAGCATCGCCCGCCCCAGCGTGCGGGTATCGGTAACCGCCCTGGGGAAGAGCTTCTTCAGCAACGGATAGAGCGGCGCAGCGACCATGTAGATCGCGTTGTACCAACCCACCTTCGACTTCACGCCACCGATGGGCTGAATGTATCCGGGGCGGAAGAGCGCGACGCCCGCGAAGCCGATCTTCGTCAACGCATTCTCGGTGGCGCCCTTGACGCGAGCCCACATGGTATTGCCCTTCTCAGTCGAGTCCGTTCCCACGCCGGAGACATAGAGGAAGTGCATCGCGGGATTCAGCCCGTAAAGCTCGCGAGCGACGGCAAGGGTCATCTCGTAGGTGTCGCGGCGGTATACCGCCTCTGTCATGCCCACGGATGAGACGCCGGCGCAGAAGAGACAGGCATCGGGCTTACCGATCTGATCGAGCACACGCACCAGCTTGAAGAGATTGAGGCATACGACCTCTTTCACCCTGGGGTGATCGATGCCGAGAGGCTTGCGAACGAGCGCGACCACCTCAGTCACAGCGGGGTCGGCGATGCAGGCTGCCAACGCTGCCTGCCCAACCATACCCGAGGCTCCAGTAAGCAGAATCTTCATACTGCGATCTTACGTGGGTGTAGCGCTCTGTTCACCAGGACTTTTCAATGTTCGGCTAGAGCTTGAGAAAGATATGTTTGCGATAGAGGATCCAGTTCGGGATAAAGCAGACCGCTACGAACACGATGGCAAAGGCGAGTGAGGTGTTGTCGGTGGAGCCGGTGCTGGCGAAGAGGTGGTGATAGATCCAACCTGAGACGGAGGTGAGTTTGTCGCCATCTTGAACCTTGAAGTAGGCCAGGGTTTTGACGATGATCGCTGACATCGCGTAGGCCGTGATGGCGTTCGATCCGAAGATCAAGGCGGGTTTCGTGAGCCAGTGGCCTATGCGGGTTTCGTGAAGGCGCTGCACGTCGATGAGCCAGAAGAAGACTCCGAGCCCGAACAGGGCCCAACCCGCAGCCATCAGTACGTAGGAGCTGGTCCAGAGATTCTTGTTGATCGGGAACCATGGATTCCAGGCGAGGCCGGCGGCGAAGCTTATGAACCCGCCAAGGATGAGTCCGTTGCGCGCCTTGCCGGGAGCGGCAAAGTGCTGCTTGAGCCAGAGGCCAGCCATCGCCCCGATCAACACCGTCGCGACCGCGGGAAGGGTGGAGAGCAGGCCTTCGGGGTCACGAGTGTGCTCATACAGGACGCCGGTATGGATGGTTCGCTGGCAGAGATCGTTGACCGCCCTGTCGAGCCAGGCTGCGAGGTTGTTGTTCATGTCGAGGAACGGGACATCGCGCATCGGACGGCCGATCCCGGGGATGGGAACGAAGCGCATCAGCGCCCAGTAGCCTGCGAGGATGGCCGCGCTGAGCGCGGCGAGGACGCGCATGTTCCGCGTCGCGAGGAGGATGAGCCCGCCGATCAGATAGCAGAGCGCAATGCGCGTGAGCACGCCATAGATGCGCAGGTGGGTCATGTGGAAGTAGGGCACGATGGTCAGGGCCATCTTGAGCGCGAAGATCTTCAACGCGCGCAGGAAGATGTGTCCGGCGAGCGTCTTGCGGCAGTTCCCTTTCGCGATGCGCGCATCGAGAGAGAAGACGGTGGATGCGCCCACCAGGAAGAGGAACGTCGGGAAGACGAGATCGGTCAGCGTCCACCCGTTCCACACAGCGTGGTCGAGTTGCGCGTACACATGCAACCAGTCGCCGGGGTCGTTGACGAGGATCATGAACGCGATGGTGACACCGCGCAGGACATCGATGGATAGGACACGTTTCATTCAGGCGCTCGGGAACACTGGAGTGGCTGCGGTGTCTAAGAGTATACGGACGCATTCTCGCTCGATGCGCACCGGAACCGGCTGATCGCTCAACCGGAACTGCGTGTTACGAGGAGATTGCCATGTTTGAAGATAGCCTTTTGGAGTCGCAGGGCCGACTTGTGTCCAAGAGCCGGCGGTGGATCACGGCAGGTTCTATCGGGCTTCAGTGCCTGATCGCGGCGGCAATCGTGATCGTCCCTATGGTGAAGCCGGAGGCGCTTCCGTTCACGACGGTCGCGCCGGCGGTGTTTGTGCCACTGAAAAAGCCTCCTGTTGTGGTGAAGGTTGCGGAGACGCACGCTGCGGCTTCTGCTGCTGCCGCGCCGATGCGGGAGATACTGCGTCCGCCCATCCTCCCTCGAGCCATGCCCAACCCCGGCCTCACCTATGGGCCGCCGCCACCGGATGGTCCTGTGATGATGACGTCCATGGTTGGTCCGGTAGGCGGAAGTCCGCTTGGCGTTCCGGGGGGAACCGGACCCAACGTTGTCGTCGCCAAGCCCGAACATACGGGTCCGGTCAAGGTGTCGTCCGGAGTCTCTTCGGGCATGCTGATCAGCCAGATTCAGCCGGTGTATCCGCGTATCGCGATTGCCAGCCGCACTGAGGGCGTCGTGGTGATCGAAGCCATCATCTCGAAGAGCGGCACCATCGAGAGCGCCCATGTCATCAGCGGTCCAGCCATGCTGGCCGGTGCGGCCATCGACGCGGTCCGCTCCTTCCGGTACAGACCATACAGGTTGAATGGAGAGGTGACGGAGGTGCAAACCACGGTGACGGTAAACTTCAAGCTGGGGAGCTAGTCCGGTGCCCCGCGTCTAGGTCGTCGGGACGACGTGGGGCATATCGGATTCCGTCTCGGGTGCATCATGCTGCGGCTCCGCGTAGTCATGCAGCGGGTAGCCAGCCTCTTTCCAGCCGTCGAACCCACCCCGCAGAGGACGCACGCGGCTGATGCCCAGTTTGTGCAGTTGCAGCGCCACCTTGCCGCTCGTCTCTTCCGACGGGCAGGTGCAATAGAGCACAACATCGCGGTCCCGGGGGATGGTGTCCGCATGGGCCTCAAGGTCGGAGGGGAGAATGCGCACCGCGCCGGGGAGAACGCGGGGATCGGGCAGATAGTCCAGAGGGTGACGTAGGTCGACGACAAACGGGAGCGGATGACCCGAGGCCTCGGCTTCCCGGTAAAGATTCATCAGTTCAGCGGGTTCAAGGCGCAGCGAACGGACGCCGGCGAGGAAGCGTCGCTGCTTCAGGACGCGGTACCCAAAGAAGCCGATGACCATGAGGAAAAAGGCGACCACGGCGAAGTGCCCGAGCATGCCGAGAAACATCTGGCTGCGTTTGGCGATGTCGCCGAAGAAGCGACCGGCGAGCAGGAAGGTGAGTGCCCAGATGGCGGATCCGCCCAGGTCGTAGGCCAGAAACTTCTGGAAGGGCATCCCGGTCTGCCCGGCGATGGGAGCCGCCACGGTCGAAAGACCGGGGACGAACTTCGAAAACAGCAGTGTTACCGGGCCACGACGCGTGAAGTAATTCTCCGTCTTGGAGACGCAGGTGGACGCTTCAAAGGAAAAACGACACAGGAGACGCAGCACTGCACCGCCGTACCGCAGGCCAAGGAAGTACCAAAGCGAATCAGAGATGGCACAGGAAAACAGCACAATCAGCAGCGAAACCCCTAATTGGAGATGCTGCGTGGCCGTTAGGGTTCCTACCGTCAGCAGGACGGGGATAGACGGAATGGGTATGCCAAGCTGCTCGATCAGAACCCACGTGAAGAGGATTAGATACGCATGCAGGATCACGAATTCGAGAGCGAATGGCATAGGGTTACTTCAGTGTAGATGCCCGGACGGTGGGTTTTGGTTCGGTTTTTCCAAAAAGGAACGGCCCGGACCGAAGCCCGGACCGTTCCTTGGGGTGACGGGAACGTTACTTCGTGTGGACGAGTGGCGCGTCGACCAGGTGCTGGCCGATAAACCAGCTCTGCAACTCGTTTGGGCGCAATACATCGGAGACGACCAAGTCGTTGGTGCCCTGATCGCCGGCGTCGTCGGCAGCTTCCGAGATCTTGGCGCACTCCTGCATCACGATCTTATGCGCCTGCAGCAGGCGCGAGATCATCACCGGAACCTCCTCGCGTCCGACGGGAGGAGCGGGAATCTTCGTCAGCTTCGAGACGTCGCCGCCCATGGCAATCGTCACACCGCCCAGCAACTGGATTCGCTCGGCGATCGTGTCCACCACCTCGAGCTGTTCGCCAAAGTGCTTATCGAACAGCAGGTGAAGCTGATAGAAAGTCGGCCCCGAAACCTGCCAGTGGCTTTTCTTATAGAGATCGCGCAGGACGATGGAGTCGGCCAGCAACTGGTTCAAATGCCCGACCATTTTGGCCCGCACCTTGGCATCGAGATAGTGCGGCATGTCCTCGATGACGGAGCCGTACGCCTGTGCTTCCTTGGCCTTGGCGTGCCAGTTCGGGGTGGGGTTTTCCTGCGACGTCTGCTTTTTCTGCTTTGCTGCCATGATTCACCTCTGGGGAGTTGGATGCGGATTCACGGAAGGAAGCTTCGCGCAGAGTGGGGCGCTACGCGAACAAAAGAGCCCCGGATCGCATGTTCCGATCCGGGGCTTCTCTAACGAGCAAGGTTACTTGACTTCGACGTCCGGTGTGACCGAGAAACCGGGACGCAGAGCAAAGTCCTTGTTTTCCTTGTCCAGATTGGTGAAGTTGATGCGAACCGGGATGCGCTGCACCACCTTGACGTAGTTGCCCGTCGCATTCTCAGGCGGGAAGAGCGACAGGCGAGAGCCCGTGGCACCGCCAACCTGTGCGACCGTACCGGTGAAGTGACGTCCGCCGAGAGCATCGACCTTGATATCGACCTTCTGCCCCGGACGGATCTTGTCGAGCTGCGTCTCCTTGAAGTTCGCCGTGACCCAGAGATCGGTGACCGGGATGATGGTGAGGAGATCCTGCCCGATGGCAAGGTTCGCGCCAACCTGCACGTTCTTCTTGTTCACGATGCCGGCCGTCGGAGCGGTGATCTTGGTGTAGCTCAGGTTCAGCTCGGCCTGCTGGACCTTCGCCTCAGCCTGCTTCACATCGGCGAGCGCGGCCTGTGCCCTGGCCTGCTGCGCCTTCACCTGCTGCGGGCCGTTCTTCGCGGACTCGTTGGCCTGCGAACGGGACTGCGCAAGCTTCTGCTGGGCTTGACGGGTCTGGTCCTGCTGCGCGATCAGGGCAGCCTGCGCTTCGAGGACCGCTGCTCTGGTCGCGGCGGCCGTGGCCAGAGCAGCGTCGTACTGCTGCTTGGAGATCACGTCCTTCTGCACGAGAGGGGTGTAACGGTCGACGTCGAGGGCAGCCTTGGCGGCGTTCGCCTTGGCCTGCTCGATGCGCTGCTGCGCCGCGGCGGCCTGGTTCTGGGACTGCGCAATCTGTGCTTCCACGGAACGGACATCCGAGGACGACGTGCTGACCTGCGTGCTGGTGGTCGTCGCGGTGATCGGCACATTGACCTGAGCCTGGATCGCGGCAGCCTGCGCGCTGGCGAGGTTCGCCTTCGCCTGGTTCAGCGCGACTTCATAGTCGGTGGGATCGACCTCGGCCAGCAACTGCCCGGCCTGCACGGTCTGGTTGTCTTCGACGTACACCTTGGTGACCTGGCCGGTCACGCGCGAGCTCACCTGATAAAGGTCGCCGTCGACCTGCGCATCGTCGGTATCTTCGGTAAAGGTCGAGCGCCAGTAGTAGAAGCCGGCTCCGAGGATCAGGAGAAGAATGACGCCGAAGATGATGGCCTTCTTCGCCGGGTTCGACTTCTCTGGCTCGGACGCGGGTGCGGTCTGGTCGCCGCTCTGGTTGTTCTTGACTTCTTCTTGTGTAGCCACGGTTACTTTCCTCCGAGATAGTTCTTATAGCTGGTCTGGGCTACGCCGAGAGCGCGGGCGAGCGAGAGCTTGGCGACGTTGTGTTGATACAGGGCGCTGATGTACTGGTCGTTCGCCTGTTCGGTCTGGGACTGGGCCTGCGAGACGGGCAACGAATCCGCCACGCCCGCATGGAAGCGCTGCTGTGCCTCCGAGAGAGCCTCGGCTGCGAGTTCCACATTCGAATGAGCCGCTTCGACCAGCTTGGCTGCGGACTGGACGTCGAGGATTGAGTTGCGGATATCGGCGTTTACCTGCTGCACCTGATCCGAAAGCTTGGCCTGCGCGTCGTCGTACTTGGCTGCGGCCACCTCCTCCGCACCACGCGTTTTGGCGATCTGCAGGATCGGAGCCTCCACCTTGCCGGTGGCCGAGTAGGTCGAGTGCGAATGACCCACCGTCGTGCCAAGGTCGCCGAAGTCGCCGGAGAACGATGCGACCGGATACTGTGTGGCCCGGGCAGACGCTTTTCCGTCCTTCGCGGCCTTCAACTGCTCTTCGGCCGCGGCCAGATCCTTGCGGGTCTTTACGGCCTGGGCGAAGGCTGCATCGGGATCGAGGTTGTCGAGGGCCTGGTAGGGTGCCGTATCGGTGAGGCTAAACGGCTGATCGAGCGGAAGACCGATCGTACGGGCGAGCGCCAGCTTGTCCTTCGCCAGTTGGTTGGTGGTCGAGATCAGCGACTGCTGTTCGTTCTGGTAGTCCACCTGGGCGCGCAGTACGTCGAGCTTGGGGCTCGTACCGGCGTCGTGCGCGGCCGTGGCCTGATCGAGCGAGACCTTGGACGTCGCCATCTCGGCCTTCACCGCGTCGATGCGAGCCTGATCCGCGATGCAGAGGAGATACGCGTTGCCGACCGTGAGCACGACCATGTCCCGAGCGTCCTCCGCGGTCAGCTTGGAGGCCGCAAAGTTGTGCTTGGACTGCATATAGTCGCGCAGCGCCTGAACATTCACAAGGTTCTGCGTGAGATAAGCGCGGAAATCTTCCGTCTGAAAGGGTCCGATGATGGGGGCAAGCCCAGGAAACTTCAGACCGAAGGCCGCCAGTGAAATCTGCTGCACCTCGATGGCCGCGGCGCCGGATACCGTGGGCAAGAGAGCCTGCAACTGTTCAAGACGCTGTCCATTGGCGTTCTTGATGGCAGACGACTGGAGGATGATGCCCAGGTTCTGCTTCAGGCCGCGCTGGATGGCGTCGTCCAGAGTGATGTCGATGTTTGCGCCGGTCGACTTGCCGGCGACGATGGATCCCTTGTAGGAGTCCTGCGTCGCGCCGGGGGATCCGGCTACGGACTGAACCTGCGCCTCGGCAGCCTGAACTGCGGACTGCGCGACGGCGGCTGGAGCCATCGACAAGGCAAACGCGGCGATGGCGATGGGCAATCGACCAGGAGTGACAGATTTGCTTTGATTCATTGTCTCTATGGTACCTGTACCTCTGCGGGCTATCGGCCTTGCGAATTCGGAACCCTCTGGGGCTTTACGGCGTGCAGTTGATGGAGTCAATTGGGTCTTCCTATACCGTTTCATCATCCAGATGCTTAAACCGGGTCGAGTTGTTCAAAAAAAGTGCAAAAAAACGTTGCTGAGGCGCGTCCCCGCCCTCAGCGGATACACTCGTGAGCAGCAGACCGCATGAATCGATCTAGTTCGTGATATCTGGAGGATGGATGTTTGTTGGCGTGGACGTAGGAACAGGCGGAACAAGAGCGATCGTGATCGATCGCGCGGGACGCGTGGTGGCGTCGGAGGCGGCTGAACATGCGCCGATCCACTCCGAACACATCGGCTGGGCCGAGCAGGACCCCGAAAACTGGTGGCAGGCCGCTTCAACCGCCATCGCCGGAGCCGTCAAGGCAGCGGGCGTGACGATCGAGGCCATCGGCCTTACCGGGCAGATGCATGGATGCGTCATGCTCGATGCGTCCGGCAACGTGTTGCGTCCGGCGCTCATCTGGGCGGACCAGCGCACCCAGCCGGAGTGCGACTGGTTGACCGAAACCATCGGGCGCGAGCGGCTGATCGAACTCACCTGCAACCCTGCGCTCCCCAACTTTACCCTGACCAAACTGCTCTGGGTCAAGACGCACCAGCCCGATATCTTTGCGAAGATTGCCCAAGTCCTCTGCCCCAAGGACTACGTCCGCTATCGTCTCACGGGTGAGTTCGCCATGGACATGCAGGAGGCGAGCGGTACCCTGCTGCTGGACGTCGCCAACCGCCGCTGGTCGGAGGAGGTCGCCGGCATCGCGGGGATTCCCCTGTCGTGGCTGCCGAATCTCTATGAGGGATCGGAGATCTGTGCCTACATCTCGGAGACAGGGGCTGCGGCGACCGGACTTCCCGTTGGTCTGCCCGTCGCGGCGGGAGCCGGCGATCAGGGTGCCGGGGCCGTTGGAATGGGCATCCTTGCGTCGGGGTCCGTTTCAGCGACCATCGGCACGAGCGGTGTGGTCTTCGCCGCTACCGACAAGCCGACGATGGACCGTCTTGGACGCCTGCACACCTTCTGCCACGCCGCGCCGGATACCTGGCACGTCATGGGCGTCACGAACGGCGCGGGCCTCTCGCTGCGCTACTTCCGCGACACCTTCGCACCCATCAACAGCTATGACGAGCTGGCGATCCTGGCCGCCGACGCTCCTGCCGGGAGCGCGGGTCTGCTCTGGGCACCGTATCTGTTCGGCGAGCGGACACCTCATCTCGATGCTGAGGCCCGCGCTGCGTTTGTTGGGATTACGGCTTCGCATACCCGCGCCCACTTCATCCGTTCGGTCATGGAGGGGGTCGCGTACAGCCTGAAGGACACGTTCACTTTGTTTGAAGAGCTTGGCATCCCCGTGCAATCGATCCGCCTGGGCGGCGGCGGAGCCCGTGGACCACTGTGGCGGCAGATCCAGGCCGACGTCTACGGCCAGCCCGTCGAGCGCCTCGAAGCCGAGGAGGGTGGTGCCTTCGGTGCCGCTCTGCTGGCCGGAACCGGGGTTGGAGCGTGGCCCAGCGTTGCTGCAGCCTGCGAAGCCACTGTGCGAGCCGCCGAGGTCATCGAGCCGAAGGACAAGGACGCGATGGCAAAGGGTTACACCATGTACCGCCGGGTGTATCCGGCGCTCAGAGAGATTGGGAGAGCGTAATGGCTGATATCGATGTCGTCGTGGTTGGATTTGGTTTGGCGGGCAAGGTCTTTCACTGCCCGTTTGTCAGTGCTGTTCCCGGTCTGCGTCTTGCCGGAATCGTCCAGCGTAAGGGTGATGAGGCCGCTGCAGCCTACCCGGATGCGAAGATCCTGCGGTCATTCGATGAGGCGCTCGCCTCGGATGCGAAGCTGATCGTCGTCGGAACACCCAACGCGACTCACTTCGCGCTGGCGAAACAGGCGCTCACCGCCGGGAAGCACGTCGTGATCGACAAGCCGTTTGCCGGGACCAGCGAAGAGGCGCGCGAGCTGATCGATTTGGCCGCGGCCAAAGGCGTCCTCGTCGCTCCGTTCCACAACCGCCGCTGGGACGGAGACTTTCTGACGCTCAAGAAGGTTCTCGACTCCGGTGAGATCGGCCGCCTCGTCACCCTCGAGTCGCACTTCGACCGCTTCCGTCCCCTGCCGCGCGAGGGTACCTGGAAGGAAGACTCGGCGCCGATGAATGGCCTGCTCTTCGACCTCGGCCCCCATCTCGTCGACCAGGGGCTGGCACTGTTCGGCAAGCCGAAGGCAGTGACCGCCAGCGTGCGTTCCGACCGTGACACCACCGCGATTGAAGATGCCTTCGACATTACGCTGCACTTCGACAAGCTGCTGATGCATTGCCGGTCCAGCATGGTCGCCGCCGATCCGGCTCCGCGCTATCTGGCGCATGGGACCAGGGGCAGCTTCCGGAAGATGGGCGTCGACCCCCAGGAGCCGGCACTGATCGGGGGAGCGAAGGTTCCACGCATCGGCACCCCAGGCGTGTGGCTACAGGAAGAGGAGTCGGCGTGGGGCACGCTGACGATCGCCCCCAATCCAGCCGATCCAGGCAATCTCCTCAAGCGCACCGTCAAGACGGAGCTCGGCGATTACCGTGGCTTCTACGCCAGCGTTCGGGACGCGATCCAAGGGGTCGCTCCGCTCGCGGTCAGCTCCGAGGACGGCTTCCGGGTGATCCGCCTCCTCGAACTGGCCCGAATCAGTTCGTCCGAAGGTCGCACGGTTCCCGTCGACTTCTAGAACGCTCGACTACTTCTAGAACGCTCGACTACGCCTCGGCCGACACACTGGCCGGGGCTCGCCGCTTCAGATAGCGATCCAGAAGACTGACGCTGTGCAGCAAAAGCACCGCATCGAGCGGCGAGCGAAACCGCGGATCCGAGTTCGTGATCAGGAACGGCACCACATACAGAGTCTCGACCAGGATCAAAAGCCAGTCGACAGGCAACAGCGCCCGGCGCCCCGTAAGCAGAAGCATGGCCAGAAAGATCGGCACGGGAAGTGCAAGGACAGCCTTCGCCATACCGCCGCCCGAATGAAGCGGCTGTACCTTGGTGTCCGGCCGCAGCAGGGTAAAGAGCTTGACTCCAAGCAGCTTGATCTCCGTCCCCGGGTTGTGGACGATGAAGTGCTCTGCCTGCTGCATGTAGAACGGCTCAAGGCTGTGCGCGTACATGTCGTCCGAGCTCAGTCCGGAATAAGTTGGTGTGATCGCCGGACGAATCGATGGCTCGCCATTTTCATACTGGATCATCTCTTCGATCGTGTAGGGATTGTGTCCGGCATAAAGGTTGTAGGGCCCATTGCGCGGGATAAAGACCGAGCCATGACTCGCAATCCCGACCATCGCAAATCCGGAAAATGCGACGACTAGGAATACTGCTGCACCGGTCGCCACGATCGACTTTGCAGCCGATCGGCCAATGACAAAAAAGAGTACGACAGCAACTGGCAGAAGGATAATGAGATTGGCCCGGCTGGCCATGGCAAAGCCGAAGGCAGCTCCCGATGCGATGGTTAGACCCCACCCCGCAAATCCCCTGCGGTTCGCGATCTTCAGGAAGCAGAGGACAAGCAAAAGCATCACAAAGGTGCTCAACGCAAAGTCCCACACCTTCGTGACGGCCAGGAGAAGGTCCGGCGACAGGGCAATGGGCAGCGATCCCAATGCGCTGCGGAGGGGAGAGACACGCAGTTCACGCAGGATCAGGTAGGCCATCAGGACCATAGCCAGATGGAGCAGAATTTGTGCCGCGAGGATACCGTGATTGTGCCCGAGGCGATATGCAGAGCCGGCAAACAAGGGGTAGGCAAGCGGGGTGAAGGTATCGGCGATCCTCCCGGTCCTGATCCACTCCTCGATATCCAACTGGTAGCCGGGCATGGCGCTGACCGGCACACGCGCAGCCACGCCGACGCACAACACCGTAGTGGCCACCAGGAGAGCGGCTAAGGGCTTGAAAGATCGCATACGGCCACCGTCGCACAGTCAGGATTGATCGTCAACTAGCTCTTCTGCCCATACGTCGCATTCGCGCCATGCTTGCGGAAGTAGTGCCGATCAAGCAGCGACTGCGAGACACCGGCGAGCGAGTTGAGCTGCACGGTGCGAATCGCCATGCGTGCCACCGCCTCCAACACGACGGCGTTGTGCGCCGCGTCATCCGGCGTCTTGCCCCAGACAAACGGAGCATGCCCCGCCACCAGGCAGGCAGGAACCGCCATCGGGTCGATCCCGGCGAAGCGCTTCACAATCGCCACGCCGGTCTCGTGAACGTAGCGGCCGCCAATGGCTTCGTCGGTCAGCGGCTCGGTGCATGGAATTGGACCGTAGAAGTAGTCCGCGTGCGTGGTGCCCAGCGCCGGAATATCGAGGCCTGCCTGGGCCCAACTTGTGGCGTACTCCGAGTGCGTGTGAACCACGGCGCCGATGGCAGGAAACTCGCGATACAGCAGCGTATGCGTGTCGAGATCGCTCGAAGGGTTGAGGTTGCCCTCGACGATCTTCCCGTTGAGATCGGTGACCACCATGTGCTCCGGACGCAGGTCGTCGTAATCGACGCCGGAGGGCTTGATGACTACCAACCCCTGTTCCCTGTCCACGCCGGAGGCATTCCCGAACGTATACAGAACCAGGCCGCGGCGGACCAGTTCCAGGTTGGCTTCAAGGACTTCGGCGCGGAGCTTCTCAAGCAGCATGTCTTCTCTCCAGAAAAGGCTTTCTCAAACAGGATACTTGGCCTCTGCGATAAAGTGTGAAGATGGCGTATAGCGGGCAGGATGGGCAGAGCGGTTTGCCACAGGGATTTCTCTGGGGCGCAGTCAAGGCTGGGATTAAGGCAAGCGGAAATCCCGATGTAGCAGTAGCGGTGGCACCGCGCGGAGCCTCCGCGGCGGCCATGTATACGAAGAATCGCGTGGTTGCGGCACCGGTTACCGTAGGGCGCAGGCACCTCGCCGCAACCGGAGGGCGGGTTTCGGCCGTGGTGGTCAACGCGGGCAATGCCAACTGCGCTACGGGCGAGGCAGGCATCCAGGGTTGCGTCGAGACGTGCGTTGCCGCCGCCGAGACCTTCGGTTGCATCTTCGATGAGGTCTTTCCGTCATCGACCGGCATCATCGGTGTTCCTTTTCCGGCAGGCAAGGTGGTAGCGGCCATGCCGGCGATCGCAGCCGTCCTCGGCGACGGAGCGGAGCAGGCGGAGGCATTCGCCACGGCCATCCTCACCACCGATACCAAGAAGAAGGTGGCGCGCGCCACCATTGATGTCGACGGCGTGGAAGTGCGCATCTTTGGCGTCTGCAAGGGTGCGGGCATGATTCATCCGCAGCTTGGGCCCCCGGTTCCCCCGCACGCCACGATGCTCGTCTATCTCTTCACCGACATTGCAGCGGATGCCGCGCAGCTTCGCGAGGTGATGCCGCGTGCCGTCGAGGACAGCTTCAACTCCATCTCGATCGACGGCGACACGTCGACCAACGATACGGTTCTCCTGCTCGCCAGCGGCGTGAGCGGCGTCAGGCTCGACGACCGAACCGCCGAGGCCTTCGAGAGCGCCCTGAAGCTGGTCTGCGGCTCACTGGCGCACCAGATCGTCGACGATGGCGAAGGCGTCGGCCATGTGGTCACCCTCGCGATCTCAGGCGCCGCCACCGAAGCGGATGCGAAGACCGTGGCGCGCTCGATCGCGCACTCTCCTCTCTGCAAGACCGCCTGGTCCAGCGCCGACCCGAACTGGGGACGCCTGATGGCCGCAACCGGTTACAGCGGCGTCTCCTTCGATCCGGCGAACGTCAGCATTCGGATTGGGGGGCTGCCTGTGTTTGAAGGCGGTATGCGCTCTCCGGCATTCGACGAGGCAGCGGCTCACGAGGCAATGACGGCCCGGGAGTACACCATCGAGATCGATCTCGGCGAGGGAGAGGCGAGTTGCCGCTTTCTGACCTGCGACCTCACCGAAGAGTATGTCAAGATCAACGCGGACTACTCCACCTAAGGGAGGGAACGATGGCCTTCTGGCGTGGCTTGGCAGTGCTTCTCATCATCGCATTCGGAACCGTCTACGTCATGGGACGACGGCTCCCCCGGGAGCACCACGCCGTCGCTCAGGGGATCGTTCAAGCCTCGCAGGACAGGGTATGGCAGTTGGTCGATGACACCTCGACGCAATCTCAGTGGCGGGCAACCCTGGATAAAGTCGTCCCTGTACAGGACACTGTCGATGGTCGCTGCTGGGTCGAGTTCCATAGTAAAACCGCCATCACGCTCTGCCAGGTGGAAGAGGCTCCAAAGAGCCGCCTTGTTGTGCGGAGCCTGGGCAACCCGTCCTTCGACGGAACGTGGACGTACACGTCCCGCCCCGCGGGTGAGAACGCCACCGAGGTAACCATGGTTGAAGACAGTTTGATCAAGAGTCCCTTCAACCGGTTTCTCGGCCACTACATTCTTGGCGAACACACGAACGTCAAGCAGTTCCTGGACGACCTCCAGGCCGAAGCGATCCGGAGGCGGTAGAGCGGTCAGGGCAACCGCGCTAGTCGAAGGGATGCTCCAGGCTGCTGCTGGTCGGCGTAAACATCACTCCGCCCTGCGCGGCCATGTGCCAATCGTCTTCCAGCCTGACCCCGAACTCGCCCGGTAGATAGATCCCGGGCTCGTCGGAGAAGCACATCCCCACTTCAAGCGGCTGGTTGTTTCCGCGGACCAGATACGGCCACTCATGGCCGTCCATGCCGATTCCATGGCCCAGCCGATGGGAAAACGTCTTGTAGTCCGGGCCGAATCCGGCATCCGTCACGATCTTCCGTGCGGCGTCATCGACCACATGGCAGGGTGCACCCACCTTTGCTGCCGACAGAGCCGCGGCCTGCGCCGCATGAACGACATCGAAAATCTTCTTCTGACGATCGCTGGCCTTGCCGTAGACGAAGGTGCGCGAGATATCCGAGACGTACCCTTCGAGCACGCAGCCATCGTCGATGAGTACGATCTGGTTCTCGCGAATGACCTGCGGCTTGATCGACCCATGCGGAAGCGCAGACCACTCGCCGGTCTGGCAGGAGATCGCACCGGAGACGCCACACTGAGCAAACCCCTTCGACACGAGCGCCGTGAACTCGGCCGTCGTCATCCCCGGATGGCCCGATTCGTAGGCTGCTTTATAGCAGGAGAGCGTGATGTTGTTGGCAAGCTGCATGATCGCCAGTTCGGCGGACGATTTGATGGCGCGGCAGCCGGCAGTGACCGGAATGCCAGACACAATCGTGCGGGATGGCGCTGCCTTGGCCAGGCGGTCCGCATAGACGAAGGGCACACGCTCATCGAGAGCGAGCGGGCCCGGGCCGGGAATGTGGGCGACGAGAAGCGCATACGGGTCTTCATCTTCGTTCCAGGTGTAGATGCGGGTGTGCGCGCCATCCGGCATCTGCGAGAGCTGCTCGGTCATTCGCGCCTCTTCAAACGCCGGGCAGACGATGTATGGTGCGCCCGAGGCGGGGAGGATCCATGCGAACATGCGCTCCGACACCCCGGAGCGGATGCCGGTGAAGTAGACGAGCGAGGTTCCGCCGGTGATCGCGATCGCTGCTATCTTCTGCTGCTTCATCAGCTCACGGGCCCGGTCTACGCGCCTTTGCCGCTCAGCGAGCGTGATGGGCACAGCTTCATGGCTGCGGTTGCTGAGCGCGGCGATGGGAGCGGGAAGCACCGGGGCGGACTGGGCAGCAAGAGGCAGAGCCGCAGTAGCGGCAGCGGACGAGAGCAGGAAAGAGCGTCGTGTGGGCATGGATGCGGTTAGTGTAGTACACGCCGCACGATGTGCCGAGATCCGGGAGTGCTAGAGTTTCGTTCTGCGTCGCCACACATGCCTGCGGGTTGCCCTTGAGCGGGCGAGATGGCGTTCGCTTATGCGGGAGGCCAAGACTCTTGGGCTAGGGTGGCGTAGGGTCGGTGACCGGTACAATCCGGGCGGTGCCGGCGAAGAGGCGGTACTTCGAATAGTGGTGGGTCTCGCTGTCGTCCTGCACGCCCTGCTTCCAACTGATGCTGACATCGGTGGGAAGCCAAAGCGAGAGAGCCCGCTCAGGGATCCTGACCTCGGAGTACTTGAGGATGGAGCGTATCTTCTCGATCTGGAGACCGGGGATCGGTGCCAAAAGGTCGGTTTGCATGCGGATGAGATGGAAGCTGGCCTGATCGATCCAGACGACACCCTGGATGAAGGTGTTGCAACGCGCGTTGACCGGTCCAACCACGGTACCGAGCCGCGCCTTGTCAGTCCGCTGAACGAAGGAGAGCACGAAGGTCTCGTGACCGGCGATCTTCTGCCGGCCGAGAGAGCGGAAGTGCGCTTCTTCGAGATTGGCCGGGGCGAAGAGGAGCCACAGTGCGCCGAATCCGACGTTCTGCGCATCGTCGGTGGCAGCGAGCGGGCGGTTCTTCGCGTCGGTACGAAGCTCTTCTACGTCCTGGGCGTCCATGTCCTGAGCGTCCAAGGGTTCATGCCGCCGGACGATGCGGTAGGTGTAGACGGTGGTCACTTCGTGCGACGAGGGCTCATTGCCCCCCTCATTCATATCGGCCCGACCAAGGCGTCCTCCCCGGCCTCCCCCTGAAGGGACCTGCACGGCCTTCGCTGCGGTCTCTGTCCGTACGTTGCGCCGGACCTCCTCGCGTGCAATGAGATTAGGAATCCTGGGGAGCATCGCCGCGATGGCCGCCGAGGTTTGCGCGATGATCGAGGCAGTTTGAGTGCTATCGGCGGGTTCAGGCCAGAGGCTGCGCAGCTCCGGGATGCTCTTGCGGAGATGATCGACGGCATCGTCAACGTACGACGGCTGGGCCTGCGGTGAGCTGCGGGGCAGAGCGACACAGACGGGGAGAGAAGGCTGAGGGCCTTCAGGCGGGGCCAGGAGCCCGGCACGTTGCGCGGTCCTCTTTCGTGCTTCGGCGACGCCAGGGAGCCCCGGGTGCAGGGCGAGCGCCCTCTCGTAGTCTTCGAGCGCACGGGCTAGGTCTCCGGAGCTGACGCGGGCGTTGGCTCGGTTGAAGAAAGCTTCCGCATCGGTGGGCCTGCGCTGGATGACCTGCGTGAAGTCCTCGATGGCGTGCTCGGAGTCACCCTGGAGGGCGTACACCGCGCCACGGCTGGCCAGGGTGCTGGCGGGATCGAAGCCGGGGGCGTGCGTGGTGTCGACGCGGAGTGCCTCGGTGAAGTCGGCGATCGCAAGATCATAGGCGTGGCGGTTTGCGTAGACAGTGCCCCGGTTGTTCAGGGCGACGGCATATCCGGGACGGAGGCGGATTGCCTGGAAGAGGTCGGCGAGCGCGAGATCGGACTCTCCTCGGGTAAAGTGCGCTACGCCCCGGCTGTTGAAGGCGACGGCGAGTTGCGCGGGCGGATCGATACGGGCATCGAGGATGGAGGTGCAGGCTTCGATGGCTGCGCGGACATCCGAATCGGTGCACTGCTCCCACTCCTGCAGGTGCCGCGTATCGTCGATCTGCGCGAGTGCAGGGCCACGCAGCACGAGGAAGACCGCGATGGCGGCCGCGCATAGACGACACCGAAAGGGCATGGCGGAACTATAACAAGCTTGTGCGTTTAGCGGGCAAGATGACGTTTTCGCGTAAGCCTTATATCGTTATAAGCGGTGACGTTGACCGGGGCAGGGTTGGCGCGATGTGTTCTCGAACAGAATTGGAGCCTCACACAGATATGGATAGCGCCGCGAAGCAGGATTTTGCCGCACAGGTTGCGGAGTGGATGGAAGCGTTTGACGATGTAGTCGCCGAAGGCCGGGAGCTTGGGACGGAGCTTCTGGAGGCTCTGAAGAAAAGGGCGCTTGAAAAGGGCGTAGCCACACCCGCAGGCGTTTCGACGCCGTACAAGAACACAATTCCGGTGGAAGACCAGGTTGCCTATCCGGGTGATCTCGCCATGGAAAAGAAGGTTGAGAGCCTGATTCGCTGGAACGCGATGTCGATGGTTCACCTGCAGAACAAGAAGGACGCGGGTATCGGCGGCCATATCTCGACGTACCAGTCGCAGGCCACGCTGCTGGAGGTGGGGTTCAACCACTTCTTCCATGCCTCCTACGGCGACCAGCCGGGCGACTTCATCTACTTCCAGGGGCACGCCTCGCCGGGTCTTTATGCGCGTGCGTTCCTCGAAGGGCGCCTCACCGAACAGCATCTGAAAAACTTCCGCCACGAACTGCGCGATACCCCTGGCCTTTCGAGCTATCCGCACCCGTGGCTGATGAAGGATTTCTGGAACTTCCCCACTGTTTCGATGGGCATCGGGCCCCTGAATGCGCTTTATCAGGCTCGGTTCATGAAGTACCTGGAGAACCGCGGCCTGATCGAGAAGACCGACCGCAAGGTCTGGGCGTTCCTGGGCGACGGCGAGACGGATGAGGTCGACACGCTGGGTGCAATCTCGCTGGGTACACGGGAGAAGCTCGACAACCTGATCTTCGTCGTGAACTGTAACCTGCAGAGGCTGGACGGACCAGTTCGCGGCAATAGCCGCATCATCGATGAACTGGAAGGGATGTTCCGCGGAGCAGGCTGGAACGTGATCAAGGTGATCTGGGGGTCGGACTGGGATGAGCTGTTCGCCAGGGACAAGTCCGGCCTGCTGCTGAAGCGCATGGAAGAGTGCGTGGATGGCGAGTACCAGGCGTTCAAGGCGAAGGACGGCGCGTATCTGCGCAAGGAGTTCTTCGGCAAGTATCCGGAGCTCATCGAGCTGGTGAAGGATAAGACGGATGCGGAGTTGCAGCTTCTGACGCGCGGCGGACATGATCCATTGAAGGTCTACAACGCCTACAAGCAGGCGACAGAGCATAAGGGCGGCCCGACCGTGGTGCTGGCCAAGACAGTGAAAGGCTACGGTATCGCGGCCGACCAGGCGAGAAACCCGACGCACTCTTCGAAGAAACTGACGGACGACGGTCTCGATGCGTTCCAGAAGTTCTTCAACATTCCCGTTCCCGAGCAGACGGTGAAGGATGCCAGCCCCTTCCGGCCGGCGGACGATACCCCCGAGATGCAGTACATGCATGCTCGCCGCAAGGAGATGGGCGGCTACCTGCCCTCTCGCACCGTGCCGAAGATCGAGTTCAAGGCACCCGAGCTGGACTTTTACAAGGACTGGCTGAGCGGATCGAAGGGTCGGGCCGTTTCGACGACGATGAGCTTTGTGAATTTGATGAACGGCCTGCTGAAGAATCCGGTCGTGGGCAAGCTCGTGGTTCCCATCATTCCGGACGAGGGCCGCACCTTCGGTTTTGAATCGGTGATGAAAGCAGTCTCGATCTACGCGCCGGAGGGGCAGAAGTATGTGCCGCACGACGCGGCGATGTTGCTCTCGTACAGCGAAAAGAAGACTGGGCAGATTTTGGAGGAAGGCATCACGGAAGCCGGGTCGATGGCCTCGTTTACCGCTGCGGGAACGGCGTATTCGAACTACGGCGTGCCGATGATTCCCTTCTACATGTACTACTCGATGTTCGGCTTCCAGCGCATTGGCGATATGGCCTGGGCGTTCGCGGACTCGCGGGGCAAGGGATTCATGATGGGTGGCACGGCTGGCCGTACGACGATGCTCGGCGAAGGGCTGCAACATCAGGACGGCCACAGCCATGTGCTTTCGGCGACGATTCCGACCTGCGTGTCGTACGATCCTGCCTACGCGTTTGAGCTTGCAGTCGTGGTGCAGGACGGCATCAAGCGCATGTACGAGAAGATGGAGGATGTCTTCTACTACGTGACCATGTACAACGAAGATTACCCCATGCCGGCGATGCCGGAGGGTGTTGCCGAGGGCATTCTCAAGGGTCTTTACAAGTTCCAGGCCGGCGAGGGCAAGGCCACGGTGCAGTTGTTTGGCTCCGGACCGATCCTGAACGAGGTGCTGAAGGCGCAGGCGATGCTGGCCGAGAAGTACAAGATCGTCGCCGATGTGTGGAGCGTTCCCAGCTACACCCAGGTACGTCGCGACGCGCTGGCGACCGAGCGCTGGAATCGTCTGCATCCGGCGGAGAAGGCGAAGAAGAACTATCTGGAGACAGTCCTCGAAGGTGCTGAAGGGCCGATCATTGCAGCCAGCGACTATATGAAGGTCATCCCGGATGCGCTGTCTCCCTGGCTTCCGGGCCGCCTGGTGACACTGGGCACGGATGGTTTCGGACGCAGCGACAACCGCGAGTACCTGCGAGCGCACTTCGAGGTGAATGCAGCGTCGATCGTGGGTGCCACGCTCTCGAAACTCGCTCGCGACGGGAAGTTCGACGCGAAGAAAGCCCAGAAGGCGCTCACGGACCTCGGGCTGAATGTGGATGCAAACGATCCGGCCAGGACTTAGGCAGGGCTTAGCAGGCAATTCTCAGGGGAGCGGATGTTCGTCCGCTTCCCTGTTTTGACTTTCGCAGGGTAGTGCGGGGTGGGGTGAGTATGGCGGATGTCAGGCCGGGGGAACATCCCCTGATGAGTCACAAATCGTTGCGCACGATGTTCACCTTCATGGTGAAGGCTCGTGTGTTGCTGGGGCGCATGAAAGCGGGGCGCGGGCAGAGGGCGGCGTTGGCGGACGTTGCCTGCTGGGCCAGCACCGTGGTAGGGCTCGAGGACGGCGACGTCGCTCTGGGATGCCGGGAAGACGGCGTTCTTGAAGGCATGCGAGGCGTTTCCGTCGTTGCGATCGCCGGAGGCGTCGAGAGGCTTTATGCCGGGATTGGCGCGGCACTTGGGCTGAAGAAGGGCCGCGTGGTCATGGTGTTTGTCGAACGCCATGAGGCTGGCGGCAGGGGCTGGGATGAGGCTCTCCGCGTTGCGGCCGAGTTGCCCATCATCATCGTGGTGCTGCCCCGCTGGAAGGGTGTGGAGACGGATGCCGACCTGTGCAAAGAGGCTCGTTTGGCGGGTGTTCCTGGGATTCCCGTCGATGGACAGGACGCCAAGGCGCTCTACCGTGTGGCGCAGGAGTCGCTGGGGCGTGCACGCGCCGATGGCGGATGCGCTCTGATCGAAACAGTCATGCTGCCGGATGCGAGCGACGCGATTGCGGGTCTGGCCGAGTACCTCCTGGCGCGCAAAGTGGCGAACAAGGCGTGGGTGGATGGGGTGGAGAAGAAGTTCGTTGCACTGTTGGGTCAACGGATCGGCTAACGAGTGCAAAGCACCTTGCAACGAGAGGTTACACTAGGTCTGGGCTCGCTAAGTCCTTCCAACGAGGTTTGAGTGCGCAAGGGATTTTTTCTAACATGGGCTGGGCTGGCCGTGTGCGGGTTTTACCCTGCGCTGGCGCAGACGACACCCGCGCAGGAGCCGGCAAAGACTCCGGCCCCGTCGGTTGCGGTGCCGTCGACGACACCTGCTTCGGATCTTCCTTCCCTGCCCGGCTACGAAATGCAAAAGGGGAAGCCAAACGACCCCATGCCGCAGGATCCTCCGGCCAAGACGGTTCCCCCACCTCAGCCGCCACCTAACCTCACGCCATCGGTCGAGCCAACGCCATTCAGTGCGTATGTACCCTACGGAGTTCCCGATGAGTATCTGCCCAAGGGCGATCCAGACCTGAGCGACACCAACGGATCCGCGTATATTCCGCTCGATAGCTGGGTGTATCCGGCGCTGGAGCGTTTGTACGGCATGGGGTTCATCGACACGATGTACCTGAGCCTGCGACCCTATACGCGCCGCAGCGTCATGCATATGCTCCGCTACTCGGGCGAGAGCATTATGCAGAGCGACAACGAGCAGGCGCAGGATATCCTCGCACAGTTGCTGGCTGAGCTGAGCGCGGAGAAACCGGCCAACCTCACGGATCGCGGCCTCGTCTTCGGCGTGCACCAGGTGTACGACAGGGCCATGTACATCAACGGCCAGACGCTGCGCGACAGCTACCACCTTGGTCAGACGATCTCCAACGACTACGGGCGCCCGTATGAACCAGGCTTCAACAACATCGCCGGAGCAAGCTACCTGGCGGAGCTGGGTCGTTTCTCGTTCTATGCCCGCGCGGAGTATCAGCATGCGCCCTCGTCGGCAAACGGCTATCAACAGCCGCTGGTCGATACGCTGAACTACATCGACCAGATGCCAACGCCCGTCCCGGGCCGGGCAAACGCGACTATTCCCGCCGGCACCATCGCGGCGGCCAATCCATTCCGCATCGTCGAGGCTGCCCTGTCGTTTCACCTGCTGTCTCATGAGTTCTCGATCGGCAAGTCGGACGCGTGGCTCGGGCCCGCCCACGGAGCCGCTTTCGCATGGACAAACAACGCGGAGAATATCTACTCCTTCCGCATCAATCGAGTCGAGCCACTGCGGATTCCCCTTCTCTCGCGTGTCCTCGGTCCAGTGCGGTACGACTTCTTTTACGGGAGTCTGAAGGGACACACCGCCCCGAATAGCCCATACGTCCACTCGGAGCAGTTCTCCTTCAGCCCAACGGTCAACTTCCAGTTTGGCTTTCAGAGAACCATCATCTTCGGCGGTGCGGGTCACTCCCCGGTAACCGTCTCAAAGTTCTTCAAGAGCTTCTTCGACTTCGCAGATACCACCGCCGAGGAGAAATACTCGCGCGACGACCCCGGAGCCCGGTTCACCACGTTCACCGCATCGTACCGTCTGCCGTTTGTGCGGAAGTATGCGACCTTCTACGTCGACTCGATGTCGCATGATGACGTAACGCCGATCAGCGCACCGCGCCGCGCCGACATTCGAACGGGACTCTACCTCTCGCAGATCCCCGGTCTTCGCAGGCTGGATATCCGGGCGGAAGGCGTGCTGACCGATCCTCGCGTCAGCCGCAGCCAGGGAGGACAGTTCGCCTACTTCGAGACAATCCAGAAGCAGGGCTACACGAACAAGGGATACATTATGGGCGACTGGATTGGGCGCGAGGCCAAAGGCGGTCAGGCATGGTTCACGTATCATCTCGCCCCGAACGAGTACGTCGAGCTGCAGTATCTAAGGAAGAAAAACGCGAAGGACTTTATCTACCAGGGAACGACCCAGGACCAGGTGAAGATCACTGCCGTAAAGCGCTTTGCCCGGAAGTACGAGCTGAATGCCTGGGTGCAGTACGAGAAGTGGGAGGCGCCAATCTACATGCCCGGCAAACAGAGCGATACAACGGCAGCGGTGCAATTCAGCTACTATCCGAGACTGCACACGAACGACCGCTAGATCACGAGAAACCAACGAAGAGGCCGCCCCGATCGGGGCGGCCTCTTCACGCATTAGCGATGCGGTTATTGCGCGTCAATGCACGCCTTGAAATGAGCGAGCGAACGCTCGAGGCCTTCGCGCAACTTGATCTTCGGCTCCCAGCCAAGGAGGTTTTGGGCCTTGGTGATGTCTGGCCGGCGGCGTGTGGGATCATCCTGCGGAAGAGGCTTGAAGATGATCTCGGAGCTCGATCCGGTGACGGCGAGAATCTCCTGGGCGCACTCAAGAATCGTCCACTCAATGGGATTGCCGATGTTGACCGGAGTATGTTCATCAGACCGCGAAAGCAGAACGATGCCCTCAATGAGATCGGTGCAGAAGCAGAAGCTGCGGGTCTGCGAGCCGTCACCGTAGATGGTCAACGGAAGGTTCTGCAGCGCCTGCATCATGAGATTCGAGATGACCCGACCATCGTTGGCCTGCAAACGAGGCCCATAGGTATTGAAGATGCGAACGAGGTGAGTGTTCACGCCATGATAGCGGTTATACGCCGTGACGACGGCCTCCGAGAAGCGCTTGGCCTCGTCGTACACGGAGCGCGGGCCTACTGGATTCACATTGCCCCAGTAGGTCTCCACCTGAGGATGCACCTCGGGATCGCCGTAGCACTCCGACGTTGAAGCATGGAGATACCCAGCGGAGTACTTCTTCGCAATATCAAGAGTATTTACCGTACCGACTGAGCCGACCAGCAGGGTCTCGATGCCGATGCGGTGGTAGTCCTCGGGGCTGGCCGGGCTGGCGAAGTTGAAGACATAATCAACTGGTCCCACATCAAAGGGCTGGCAGATATCGAGCTCGGTGAAACGGAAGCGCGGCTCCTCGGCTAAATGTGCCAGGTTCGCAAGGCTTCCGGTGCAGAGGTTATCGACGCCGATAACGCTGTGGCCCTCATTCAGCAGATGATCGCAGAGATGCGAGCCGAGAAAGCCGGCAGCTCCGGTGACGAGAATCGTTTGCGAGCTCAATTTTTTTCCTTGGCGGCTAAGGGGGTAGGGGCCTGTCCGGCGGGTGACGAGCCGGACAGGCAGGAAGAGGGCTAGTGCTCGCGTGGAGGAATCGCCGAAGGACGACCGACGCTGATATAGGTCAGACCATTTTCCAGCATGACGTGGGGATCGTACAAGTTGCGTCCGTCGATCACGATGGGGTAACGAAGGGTGGTGTTGAGGCGCTTGAGGTCGAGCGTGGCAAATTCCGCCCAGTCGGTGAGGATGAGGAGAGCGTCGGCATCATCCGCAGCAGCGTAGGCAGACTCGACATAGCTCAGCTTCGGACCGGCGGGCAGGCGCTCCGCGGTCCTCTCCATCGCGGCGGGATCGAACGCCTTGATGGAGCAACCCTCGGCGAGGAACATCTCGACGAGGTCGATGGCCGGAGACTCGCGGATATCATCGGTTTCACCCTTGAATGCGAGCCCGAGAACGCCGAGTTTCTTGCCGCGCAACGTCCAGAGGGCGGTGCGGACCTTGCTGAGGAAGCGCTTCTTTTGGTTCTCGTTGATCTTTTCGACTTCGGAGAGCATGGAGAAGTCGAGACCAAGCTGCTCCGCCACGGAGCGGAAGGCGGCGACGTCCTTGGGGAAGCAGGATCCGCCGTACCCGATCCCGGGACGGAGGAACTTAGGTCCGATACGAGCATCCATCCCCATGCCGATGGCAACCTGCTCCACGTTGGCGTCGGTTGCTTCGCAGAGATTGGCGACTGCGTTGATGAATGAGATCTTGACGGCAAGGAAGGCGTTCGAGGCGTGCTTGATGATCTCGGCGCTCTTGGTGGACGTGTTGAGCAGAGGTGGTTTCGCGGTGGGGCCGCAGGAACCGGGGATTGCGTCCGCACGCTGGTAGTACGTGCCTTCCGTCAGAGGGGCGTAGATCCCGCCAAGGACGGCAGCGGCACGCTCAGAGTCGGCACCGACCACGATGCGATCCGGATGCAGGAAGTCGGCGACAGCCGTTCCTTCGCGGAGAAACTCGGGGTTCGAAACCACGTCGAAGAGATCGCGGGCGACACCGTTGCGCTCAATGGCGCGACGGATCCACTCGTTGGTATAGACGGGAACGGTGCTCTTTTCCACGATCACCTTATAACTGGTGATGGAGCGGGCAATCTCGCATGCAACCGCCTCGACGTAGGAAAGATCGGCGTCGCCGGTCTCCGATTGAGGTGTTCCGACGGCAATGAAGATAGCCTCGCACTCCCGTGTGGCCTCGGCGAGGTCCGACATAAAGCGAACTTTGGTATTCCTGTATCGCTGGAGAAGTTCGGGGAGGTAGTTCTCATGGATAAGGGTGTCGCCACCCTGAAGGGCCTTGACCTTCCGCTCGTCATTGTCGACGCAAATCACATCGTGACCCATCTCAGCGAAACAGACAGCAGCGACGAGACCGACGTATCCTGATCCCACTACGGCGATTTGAATATTCTTTGGCATGGGTGATTGAACGCTCTATCCTTTTAGGCTTTCGTTGTTTGAGAGGCTTTCGTTATGGGCGCTTTGATTGAGTCTAAAGTATTTTCCATAATCGCGGCGAAAATGACGCCGCGGTTTGAGGTGACTTCCTGCGATTGGCTCGCGCAGGGTAGACTATGACAAATGGACCGACAGACGACAGAAACCACCTCCCCAACAGGTGTCCCTCATACACCGGGCGGGGGATTCGCCGCTGCCACTGCCGCAACCGAGACAACTCTGTCCGATGCCTTGATGACGCTGCGCAAGCGCAAATGGGTTCTCGTCGCATGCGTGCTTCTCGGAATGGTATACGGGTCCTACGACGCGATTACGCAGCCACGCCTCTACGAGTCACACTCGCGCATTCAGGTTCGAAGTGGCGCGTCCAATGAATATCGTGTGAGCGCGGTACCTGGCATGGGTCAGGACACGCAGACAAAGATGAACACCGAGATCGCGATCATGCAGAGCGATACGCTTCTGCTGACCGTCGCTCGTGAGCTGAATCTTCCCAATAATTCGGATTTTCTGGAGATCAAGGGCAAGGCACCGCACGCGTCCTTGGACAGCCCGGCTGTCCAGGCGGGTACGATCCGCAGGTTGAACGGCCACTTGAAGGTCAGCCTGATCCCCAAAACTGAAATCATCGCCATCAGCTACACCAGTCTGAACGCCAAGCTTTCGGCGGACATCGCGAACAAGGTGGTCTCGGACTACATCCAGAGGAGCTTTGAGACGAGGTTTCAGTCCCAACAGCGAGTGTCTGCATGGCTACAGAATCAATTGGATGGCTTGAAGCAGGAAGTCGAAACGTCTCAGGAGCAGATGATGGATCTGCAGAAGCGTCTTGGCACTCTGGGATTTGACCCCAAGGATAACCAGACGACTTCCACACTTGAGGATCTTTCGAAGGCATCCGGCGCGGCCCACATTGCGCGTATCCTCGCTGAGTCGAGATACAGGATGCTGAGCGGCATGGATCCAGGAACGATCGACGGGACGATCGACATGAATCCCGGCACAATGCCTGTCCAGTTCGCCCAGTTGCGCAGCCAGATTGCGTTGGCAAAAGCGAACTATGCGCAACTGATGACCACGCTCGGTCCCAACAATCCAAAGGCTTTGGAGCTCTCCAACGAGATTAAAGAGCTGGACGCACAGCTTGCCGCAGAGCAAAAGCGACTTCTCATCCAGACACGTGAGGCGTATCTCGCGACCAAGGCCAACGAACAACAGACGAGCGCAGCTCTGGAACAACAGAAGACTGACGCCTACAAGTTGCGCGACGACCTGGTGGAATACACCCTGAAGGCTCGCGAATACGAAACAACCCGCACGTTGTATGACGGACTGGTGAGTCGGCTGCGGACAGCCAGCGTCCAGGCCGGACTGGAGTCCACCGAGATCGACGTCGTCGATCTTGCGATGATTCCTGCCAGCCCCCGCCTTCAACCGTATTCTTCCGTCGTTTTGACCGCATGTATCTTCGCCCTTCTCGTGGGCATCATTCTCGCTTTCACCCTCGAGAGCCTGGACACAGGGTTACGCAGCATCGCCGAGATCGAAAGCGTTATCGAGCTTCCTTCACTCGCAATCATCCCGAAGGCACGTCGGACGGCAGCGGAACAGGTTGGCAGCCTGACCACCGCCCAGCGAAATATCAACGTGCTGACTCAGCCAAAGTCGCAGTTCTCCGAATCATTCCGTGCGCTGCGCACCTCTCTGCTGCTTTCGTCCACGGGCCATCCTCCTAAGTTTGTTCTGTTTACCTCCGCGACGCCTTCTGAAGGCAAAACGACGACCGCCTGCAATCTGGCCTGCATTCTGGCACAGCGCGATACGCGCGTGCTGCTGATCGACGCCGATCTTCGTCGTCCAAACGTTCACCATCGCTTCGGTCTATCTGGCAAGGTTGGCTTGTCCACCCTGCTGACAGGTACCACGGGCCTGGAAGAATCTCTGCAACGCGTGCCCGAGGTTCCGAACCTCGATATCATGGCCAGCGGCCCGGTCCCTCCCTTCCCGACCGAGATGCTAAGCTCCGCGGCGATGACTTCCCTGCTGGAACGCTGCGCAACGCTCTACACCCACGTTGTGATCGACTCGCCACCCATCCTGTCCGTGACAGATGGCGTCATTCTGGCACGTCAGGCCGATGCTGTTGTCCTTGTCGTCCGGCATGGTAAGTCGAGCAAGCAGATCGTTCGTCGCGCTCGCGATCTTCTCATCCGTTCCGGCGCACCGATTACCGGTCTGGTGCTGAACGCGGTCGACCTCAATTCGCCCGAGTATTACGGCTACTACGGTTACTCCGGGTACTCGTATACAAGCATCGATTCCGATAGCTGGGAGTCTCAGAAACGGGCCGGCGAGAACCCGGTCGAAGGGAAGAACGGACAATGAGAACGAGCATGGAGAAGAACGCGATGGCGGCAGCCAGGGCAATTCTGCTCGCCGGTATGATTTCGTGCACCTTCGCCGCGGCTTGGGCGCAGGGAGGCCAGTCGTCCTCTTCGGGGCAAGGTCCTGGTCAGGGGTCGAGCCAGGGCTCCGGCCAGGGAGTCATGTCGGCGCCCAATCCCTATATTCAAAGCGCCCCCATGGTGTCGGCTGGACAGGCGACCGCTCTTCCCAGCACGATTCAGTCATCGGCTGATCAGGGGACAGGAGGCATGAGTGTCTTCTATCCCGATATCAAGACCTACACGCTGGGTCCTGAAGACCTGATCAATGTCCGTCTCTTCGAATCGCCTGACTTCACTACGACTCTGCGATTGAGCAGTGACGGCACCGCGCGGCTTCCCTTGATCGGGAGCGTTCTTCTGGGTGGGCTCACCGTCGAAACAGCTCAGCATACGATTGAAGAGCGTCTGAAATCCGCGGGCATGTACCGCGATCCACACATTTCTCTGACCCTCGGCGAATTCGACACGACGCAGTCTTCGGTCACGCTGGCCGGCGAGTTGCACGGTCCAGTGTCGATCCGGCGGTTGCATACTTTGGGTGAGGTTCTGGCGGCGGCGGGGGGGTTGCCGGCGACGGCGAGCTCCATCGTGTCGATCATTCGTCCGGGAGTGGCCGAACCAATTCTTGTCGACCTGGGGACAAACGCGAAGGATCTGGCGAAGGCCGATGTGCCGGTGATGGCGCATGACACCATTTTCATTCAGCGGCTCGGTGTGGTGTATGCCGTAGGCGCCTTCAAAACCACCGGCTTGGTTCCCATGCAGCCTGGCCGGACCACCCTGCTTGAGGTTGCGGCACTGACCGGAGGGCCGCTCTACGCGGCCAAGTACTCCGACATGCGCATCATCCGGACGGTTGGTACCGAACGTACTGAGGTCAAAGTCGACATCGACAAGGTTCTGCACGGGAAGGCTCCGGATCCGATCATGCAGGCTGGCGATATCGTTTTCCTCCCATCCTCAACGGTTAAGACTGCGATCTCATCGGGTGGGTTGAACCTTCTGCTGACGCTTGCGAACCTTGCCGTCATTGTTGCGACCCGCAACTAGGTCTTTCGCTTGGGTCTACGTCTTGCGCATTGAGTGAGGGTCATGGAAGCGACGAGTCCGAAGGCTGTCCGGCTGGCTTATCTGGTCAGTATTCCGATCCAGTACCAGGCCCCGCTGCTGCGCCGGATCGCGCAGGAACCGGGTATCGAGTTGACGGTCTTTTACGGATCCGACTACTCGGTGAGGAAGTTCCAGGATGAAGGGTTCGGGGTGGACGTGACGTGGGACGTCCCCTTGCTCGATGGGTACCGGTACGAGTTTCTGCCCGCGCTGTATGACAACGGGACCTGGAGTGTGATGAGCCCGTTGAGCCGTGGGCTGTTTCGCCGGCTGCAGGGGCGGAATGGCGAACCGGGATTCGACCTTCTCTGGGTTCACGGGTACGCTACGGCAAACTCGCTGGTGGCGATGGTGGCCGCGAAGGCACTGGGAATTCCGGTGCTGGTGCGCGCGGAGTCCTGGCTTCGGGACCGGCAGCGGTCGGGGCTGAAACTGGCTGCCAAGCGGGTGTTTTTCGGCATCCTTCGCGAGATGGTGGACGTTGTGTTGCCGATCGGCACGCTGAACGAGCAGTATTGGCGGCGCTATCTCGGGGACGATATGCCCATGGCGAGGATGCCGTATGCCGTCGACAACCAGTACTTCCAGGACCGGAGCACGGCCGCGGCTGCGGGACGGAGCGCTCTGCAGGCAGAGCTCGGGCTTGATCCGGCGCGGCCGGTAATCCTGTTCGCCTCGAAGCTGACGGAGAGAAAACGTTGCGAAGACCTGGTGGCGGCCTATGCAATGTTGTCCCCTGCTCCTGGAATCGAGCCGCACCCTTACCTGGTGATTGTGGGGGATGGGGAGTTGCGTAGGGCGCTCGAATCGCAAGCGGAGCAGACGGGGCTCAGCGATTCAATTCGTTTCTGTGGATTCAAGAACCAGTCCGAACTGCCCCGTTATTTCGAGCTTTCGACGGTGTTCGTGCTCCCTTCCCGGCATGAGCCGTGGGGTCTGATTGTGAATGAGGCCATGAACGCGGGGCGGCCCTGCATTGTTTCGGACGAGGTCGGTTGCCAGCCGGACCTGATTACGGATGGGGTGGAAGGTTGCGTCTTTCCGGCGGGCGACATCCCTGCGTTAGCGCTTGCCTTGCGAAAAGTTCTCCAGAACGAAGAAAGCGCGGCAAGAATGGGCAGGAATGCGCTGACGCGCATCGTAGGATGGAGTTTTGAGCAGGATGTTCAGGGTCTGCGGAGCGCGATTGCGCAGGCGACCGGCAGGTTCGTTGCGTAACGGGCGTTTTTTCAATGCGCCTTATCATGTTTAGATTGAGGAAGTTGCTGGTGGAGCCAGCCTGAGTCTTTATGCGGATTTTGCACATTATCAGCACGTTGAACCCAGAATCGGGCGGACCGACCGAGTCCGTGCGCATTCTGCTGAGCTTTGGCCCGATCGGGTACACGGGCGAGGTTGTGACGCTCGATAGCCCCGATGCACCCTATCTGAAGGACCTGAAGTACCCGGTTCATGCGCTGGGCCCGCAGACCTCGACCTACGGATACAACGCGAAGCTGGTGCCGTGGCTGCGTGCGAACCGCGACCGTTTTGACGGAATCGTCGTCAATGGTCTCTGGCAGTATTGCGGGCTGTCGGCGTGGCGGGCGATCCGCGGGCATAAGCCGTATGTTGTGTTTACGCATGGCATGCTGGACCCGTATTTCAAACACGCGTTCCCGATCAAGCACCTGAAGAAGTGGTTCTACTGGCTGCCCGCGGAGTATTGGGTGCTGCGCGGCGCCTATCGCGTGCTGTTTACGTGCCAGGCTGAGAAGGAGCTTGCGGAGAAGAGCTTCTGGCTGCACCGCTGGAGGCCGCATGTGGTTCCGTACGGAGCGCAGTCGCCTCTGGGTGATCCCGAAGGGATGAAGGAAGCGTTCTTTACCAAGTGTCCCGCGGTGCGGGGCAAGCGCTATCTGTTGTATCTGGGACGGATCCACCGGAAGAAGGGATGCGATCTTTTGATCGATGCCTTCGTGAAGTTCGCCGCGAAGGACCCGGATCTTTCCCTGGTGATGGCGGGTCCGGACCAGCAGGGGTGGGCGGATGAGTTGAAGAGGCCTTTGATTGCAGCAGGTTTGACCGACCGGGTGCTTTGGCCGGGTCTGATCCGCGGAGACGACAAGTGGGGTGCTTTCTATGGATGCGAGGCGTTCATCCTGCCGTCGCACCAGGAGAACTTCGGCATTGCCGTCGCGGAAGCGTTGGCCTGCGGCAAGCCGGCGCTGCTGGCGGATAAGGTGAATATCGCTCCGGAGATCCAGTCGGACGGGGCGGGCTATATGGAGTCCGATACTCTGGCCGGCACCGAGGCGCTGCTGCAACGCTGGCTGGAGACCACGCCCGAGAAGCGGGCCGCGATGAGCAAACAGGCCCTCGTGAGCTTCAAGACACGGTACGACATGCGCGAGAATGCCAAGACGATTATCCGGCTGTTTGAGCAGTTTTCGAAGGAAAACCCCGAAGAGAAGACTCTCCAGGGAGCGAGGTAGATCGTGGCGAGACAGGTGGCCTACAACGCAGCGGATCACATCTCGGCGGATACGGCGGAAGATCCGTATCTGCGTCCGGCGTTCAACTCGAAGGAACGGGTCAAGAGGCTGGTCTGGAACGTCGTCCATGCCTTGTTGTACCGGACCTCGCCGCGCCCCTTTCATGCCTGGCGTGCGATGCTGCTGCGTCTGTTTGGCGCGCAGATGGGGCCGAACTGCCACTTCTACCCGAAGTCGAAGGTGTGGGCTCCGTGGAATCTGATCTGCGCCGACCAGGTGACGGCGGGCGACGGGGCAGAGATCTATAACGCTGCATCGATGCGGTTTGGATCGCACTTCATCCTCTCGCAGGACGGTTATCTGTGCGGAGCGACGCATGATTACGACGATCCGGCGTTTCCGCTGATGGCGTATGAGATGGAGTTCGGGGCGTATGCGTGGGTGTGCGCGAAGGCCTCTGTCGCGCCGGGCGTGTCGATGGGCGAGGGCGCCGTGCTCGGACTGGGGTCGGTGGCTACCCAGAAGATGGAGCCCTGGACGATCTACGCGGGAGCACCGGCTGTGAGGATCAAGGGGCGGAAACAAAACGGTCTCCAGGCGGGGTCTCAAGACCTAAGATGACAAGGATCACGGACGGATCAGAACCGGCAACGGCCTGATCTTCGTTGTGGCTCTCGATCCTTTGAGTCGGGCATGGCTGGGATGGGTTCGTTTCGGGGCTGCAGGAACGACCACTTCCCCTGATGCTTATTTTTTGGTCTGACCAATAGTGTTTACTTATTAGTAATATGTGTCGATCTCACCACACTTTTTCTGACTTTAGACACACCTCTAAGCGATTGAAAAGAATCAACTTTTGGTTTTGTGGGACTTTGTGGGGCTTTTTCGGGTTTTTGTAGGGTTTTCTTCGGGTTTCTCTGGGTTTTACCTGCGATTTTCGGGATGGTAAAACGTGGTGTTTTGTATGGATATTGTGGCCCGTTGAGTGGGGGAAATCGGTTTCGGTTTTGCGAAGGTGGATCTCTCAGAAGCAAGAGCGAAAAACAAGACAAAGGAAGAAAGAAGCAAATCCCCTTCGGGGATGACAAGCAAAAGGGCAACGGCAAGGGCGGAGGCAACAGCAACAGCAACGGCAACGACAACGACAAAAGGACCCTCGGTGATGAGGATCCTATTGGCGATGTGGCTACTTGCGGGTTTAGGAGCGGAGCTTGGCCAACAGGTCGGTGGGGTGCACGGGTTTGGCGAGAATCTCGAACTCGTGGCCCAGGGCGCGGGCCTTCTCGAGGAGATCCGCGGTGGCGGCCTGTCCGGAGAAGAGGAGAATCTTGCAGTTGGGCATCTTGGCGCGGGTCGCGATGGCGGCCTCGATGCCGGTCATTCCGGTCATGATGACGTCGGAGATGAGCATGTTGGGCTGGAAGCTGTCGAGGCACTCGATGGCCTTCTCGCCACTGTAGACGGCGCGGGCTTCGAAGCCGGCCTGGTTGAGAATGATGGCGAGAGTGTTGGCGATCACCTGTTCATCGTCGGCGACGAGTACGCGTGGCTTGGACGGTGCGGTGGCTGCGATTTCTGACATGCTATTAGGTCCCCAATTACTGTGTACGATGCTGTTTCGGTTGTCGTTGTTGTCTCGGCGGAGGCGCTGCCTTTTACTGCAACTTCTGGCGTTACTCGACGTTCATCAGACACCCGCTCAGTAATGATACGCTGACCGCATAGCCGTAGTCAGGCGGTGGATAAAAATTCGCCTCCGGCACTGCTTTTATCTCTTTTGGAATGAGAACGTGATGCCGTCCCAGATCATACGCGCCGAGCGCGTCGAGAAGTATTATGCGCAGCCGAGCGAGAACCGGATTCAGGTTATTTCGCCGACGGACCTTGCGATTGAAGCAGGTGAGATTGTTGCGCTTTTGGGACCTTCGGGCTCGGGGAAGTCGACGCTGATGCGGATGCTGACGGGTTTGTCGGTTCCGTCGGCGGGTGAAGTGTATTGGCACGAGAAGCCGATTGCGACGGCCGAGGTGAATGTCTCGATCGTGTTCCAGAGTTTTGCGCTATTTCCGTGGCTGACGGTGCTGGAGAATGTGGAGGCTCCGCTGAAGGCGCGGGGGATGGAGGCCGGCGAGCGGCGCAAGAGGAGCATGAAGATTCTGGATACGGTGGGTCTGGACGGGTTCCAGGCGGCGTATCCGAAGGAGCTGTCGGGTGGGATGCGGCAGAGGGTCGGGTTTGCGCGTGCGCTGGTGGTGGAGCCCGAGGTGCTGTTCATGGACGAGCCGTTCTCGGCGCTGGATGTGCTGACGGCGGAGAACCTGAGGAGCGAGTTGCTGGAGCTTTGGCAGAAGAAGACCATTCCGACGCAGTCGATCTTCATCGTGACGCACAACATTGAAGAGGCCGTGCTGCTGGCGGACCGGATTATCGTGCTGGGGAGGAATCCTGGACATATCCGGACGGACTTCAAGGTGACGCTGTCGCATCCGCGGGACAGGAAGACGGCGGCGTTCACGCAGTTGGTCGATTACATCTACAAGGTGCTGACGCAGCCGGACGCGAAGCCCCCTGCCCTGCCCACCACGCCCTCGGGCAAGGCCGCCAGCGGTTCGAGGACGCCGCACTACCAGATGCTGCCGCATGCGCGTCCTGGAGGCATTGCAGGGCTTCTGGAGCTGCTGCTGGACCACAATGGCAAGGACGATATCTACCGGCTGGCAGATGACCTAGCGTTCGAGATCGACGACCTGCTGCCGATTGTGGATGCGGCGCAGTTGCTGGGGTTCCTGACGGTGACCGAAGGCGACGCGGCAATTACGGCGACGGGCGCGGAGTATGCGAACAGCGAGATTCTGCGGCAGAAGGAGCTTTTCCGGACGGCTGCGGTGGAGCATGTGCTGCTGTTGCGGCAGATTGTGAGAGCGATCGAGGCGAAGAGCGATCGGACGGTTTCGGAGGAGTTCTTCCACGACATGCTGGATGAGCAGTTCAGCGAGGAAGAGACGATTCGGCAGTTGGAGACGGCCATCAACTGGGGACGGTATGCGGAGCTGTTCGACTTCGATGCTTCGCGGCGGCGTTTTATCCGGTCGGCGAAGATGCGGGCCGAAGAAGACGAAGCGTTCCAGGAGGCGGAGTAAGTGATTCATCTGCCGGGAAACTTCAGCTATGGACGTGGACGGGAGACGCTGGCGCGGGCACAGGTGCTCAGGCGGAGCTGGCCGTTCTTTCTGGATTTGTGCGTCGCGGGGATGGGGCTCGCGTGTTTTTACGGCGTGGTGAAGATTGCGACGTACTGGTTTGGGGGGGCGCAGCCGGAGATTACGATCTCGCAGAGTCCGCGGGCACTGCCGCTGTATGCGTTTTATTCGATTGTGCGGATTGGGCTGGCGTATGTGCTGAGCCTGGTGTTCGCGATCGGATATGGGTATATCGCGGCGTATAACCGGCGGGTGGAGGCGCTGATGCTGGCGGCGCTGGATATTCTGCAGTCGATTCCGGTACTGAGCTTTTTGCCAGGCGTGATGCTGGCGATGGTGGCGCTGTTTCCGCACCGGCAGATTGGCGTGGAGATGGGGGCGATCCTGCTGATCTTTACGGGGCAGGTTTGGAATATGGCGTTCAGCTTCTACTCGTCGATCAAGAGCATTCCGCGGGAACTGAGCGAGGCGGCAAATGTGTACCGGTTTTCGCGGTGGCAGAAGCTGGTTCAGTTGGAGCTGCCGTATGCGGCGATCGGGCTGGTTTGGAACTCGATGGTGTCGGTGGCGGGCGGGTGGTTCTTTTTGATGGCATGCGAGATGTTCGTGCTGGGGCCGAGGGACTTTCGGCTGCCGGGGCTGGGGTCGTTTCTGCAGACGGCGGCGGGGACCGGGAATGGGGTGGCGATTGCGTGGGGACTGGCGGTGATGATCGCGATCATCATTGCGACGGACCAGCTTGTGTGGCGGCCGGTGATCGCGTGGTGCGACAAGTTCAAGTTCGAGCAGGTGGAGGGCAAGGCGCGGGTGAAGTCTCCGCTGCTGATGCTGCTGCAGCACTCGGCGGCGGTGAAGGGGATTTCGGAGCATGTGTTTGGACCGCTGAATGAGGCGGTTTACAAGCGGCTGGCGGAGCGGCGCAAGGAGAGGTTTGCCAAGGGGCTGTCAGAGGGCGTTGTTCCGGAGGAGAAGGAGAGGACGCTGCGGACTGAGTTCACGCTGGTGCGGTCGGTAGCGGTGCTGGTGGTGGGGTCGGCGGTGCTTTACTCGGCATGGCGGGCCCTGATGCTGCTGCGGACGGTCGAGGGTGGGCAGGCGTTACTGATCTTCGAGGGTGCGGGCGCTACGTTTTTGCGGGTGAATGTTTCGCTGCTGCTGGCGGCGGCGTGGACGATTCCGGCGGGGGTGGCGATTGGGTTCAACCCGCGGCTGGCGCGAATTGCGCAGCCGGTGGCGCAGGTGGTGGCTTCGGTTCCGGCTACGGCGCTGTTTCCGGTTCTGCTGCTGGCCCTGGTGCGGATGGGCGGCGGGCTGGGGATCGGGTCGATTGCGCTGATGATGCTGGGGACCCAGTGGTACATTCTGTTCAACGTGATCGCGGGGGCAATGGCGATTCCCTCGGACCTGCGTGAGGTCGCTACGCTGTTCCGGTTTACGCGGGTGCAGCGATGGAAGACGGTGATTCTGCCGGGGATCTTTCCCTATCTGATTACGGGGATGGTGACGGCTTCGGGTGGGGCCTGGAACGCGAGTATCGTGGCGGAGTACTTCCGGTTGAAGAACCAGACGTTGCAGACGCTAGGGCTGGGGGCGCAGATCAGCGCGGCTACGGATGCGGGGCAGTTTCAGCTCTTGTTGCTGGCGACGATGGTAATGGCGTTGATGGTGGTGACGATCAATCGGCTGGTATGGCGGCCTTTGTATCGGCTGGGGGAGACTCGGTACAAGCTGGAAGGGTAGGCGGGAGCTGGAACGATTCTCTTCGGGAGTGGTTTTTGTGGCCTGGCTGAAGCCAGGCCCTTCCGTTTTTTGGGGCTCGCTTTAGCGTCCGGGGGGATATGTCAAAGACAAAGGCAAAAGCAGATCCCCTTCGGGGATGAGAACCAAAAGGACAACGACAACGGCAGAACCGCAACGACAAGAGCGCAACGGCGAAAGCGATCTCGGTGTTGGCTTATGGAGTCGGTGCGGGGCGGCGGAAGGCGTAGATGATGGCCAGGAGCGGGGGGGCCAGCAGGACTCCCCAGAACGGGATGACGATGCCCAAGACGATGGGGCCCAAGAAGGCGGCCCACCAAGGGACGCGGGTGGTGCGGTGCAGGACATAGGGGCCAATGACGAGGCCTTCGAGGACGGCGATGACGCCGTAGAGGCCGAGGACGAACCATAGCGTGGACATGTCGCCGGACTCCCGAAAGAGAACGGAGAGCGCTGGGCCGATGAGGGCGAGCATGGGGCCGAAGTTGGGGATGAACTGGAAGAGCGCGCCGAGGATGGCCCAGAGGGGAGCGAGGGGGACGTGCAGGATCTCCAGGCCTACGAACCAAAGTATGCCAACGATGAGTGCGTCCAGAGTCGCGGCGCGCCACCAGTTGAGGAGTGCACTGCCGGCCGTGCGTAAGGGATTGTCCAGCGGATGCGGCCTTGCGGAGGAGAAGACATCCGTACGCGGCGGGGGCGGCGCTGCGGTCGTTCGTAGATTCGTTTGGTCCATACCAACTCGCCTTTCGTCTCCGGCATCAGACGCCAAAGAAGTTCATCCGTAAAAAGATGCACACGCTGTAGGATGCAGAAACTCTGCCTCTGGCTACGGTGATGCAAAGGGGTAAAGACGATGGCTGTCATGATGCAGGCGTTTTATTGGGATTGTCCGCGAGAGGACCAGCAGGAGCATAACTGGTGGAACTTTGTGAGCGAGCATGTGGAGGCGTTGGGTGCGTCGGGGTTCAATGCGCTTTGGCTGCCTCCGGTTTCAAAGGGCGCGAGCAACACTTCGATGGGGTATGACCCGTACGACTACTTCGACCTGGGGGACTTCGACCAGAAGGGTGGGACGAAGACGTGGTTTGGCAACAAGGCGGAGTTGAAGGCGTTGATCGACAAGGCGCATGAGCATGGGATCGGATGCTATGCGGATATGGTGCTTAACCATAACTCGGGTGCGGATGAGGAAGAGAAGAATCCGCTGGACGGGCAGATGCGGTGGACGAAGTTCAATCCGAAGAGCGGTGAGTTCCCGCGGGACTGGAACCACTTTCATCCGAGCCGGTATGAGCAGGTGATGATGGAGGGCGAGCACTTCGCGGGGTTTCCGCACCTGTGCCATCGCAACCCCGAGGTGTATGCGGCGATGTACAAGTATGCGCGCCTGCTGATTGAAGAGCTCGGCTTCGAGGGCTTTCGATTCGATTTCGTGAAGGGCTTTGGCGCCTTTATGATCGGGCAGCTTGCGAAGTACCGGTATGTGAAGGATGGCAACGAGTTTCAGCCGTATGTGGTGGGAGAGTACTGGTCGGGGTCGGAGGATATCGATGGCTGGCTGGATCGCGTGAATGCGGTGACGGACAACCAGATTGCGGCGTTCGACTTTCCGCTGCGGTACAAGCTGAAGGACCTTTGCGACCAGCCGCACTACGATATGCGCAACCTGACCGATGGCGGATGCGTATTGACGAAGAGGCCACAGCATGCGGCTACGTTCGTCGAGAACCATGACATGGGCGATAACGCCATTGTGAACGACAAGCTGATGGCTTACTCGTACATCATGGTGCATGAAGGGTATCCGTGCGTGTTCTGGCACGATTACTTCAACTACGGGCTGGGCCGTCCGAACTCGCCGAATGGGATTGACGCCTTGATCGCGGCGCACCAGAAGTATGCCGGAGGAGCTTCGGATGTGCTGCATGTGGACCCTGACCTTTACATCATGCAGAGGGTGGGTTGGCATGACGACAACACGGATCAGCCGGGGCTGGTG
Organism: Granulicella pectinivorans; assembly: GCF_900114625.1. Lineage (NCBI taxonomy): Bacteria > Pseudomonadati > Acidobacteriota > Terriglobia > Terriglobales > Acidobacteriaceae > Granulicella > Granulicella pectinivorans. The sequence continues at coordinate 3,239,414 of NZ_FOZL01000001.1, read as the reverse complement.
TACGTGCTGAACAACCTGGGAAACCAGTGGTCGGGCACCATGGTGAAGACGAAGTGGGCGAACCAGCGGTTCGTTCCGATTGCGTGGGATGGGCACGACGAAGCGCATCCGGATGAGAGGACGACGGATGCAGAAGGCAGGGCTGAGTTCCCTGCTCCTCCGCGTGGGTACTGCATTTATGTGCCTGCGTAACAAGGGGGTGCGTTGTGTTTGACGGCGAGTCGGGGTCCCAACGCAACGCCTCACCGGGACAAGAGGGATGAGGGCGGAGAGTAACCAACCAAGGCGCCGGCGACGCGTGCCGCGTTGGTTTCTTCGTCCTCATCCCTTTCTTCTGTGCAGTCCTTAGAGGGACATCTCCATGAAGACGTCGGCGCGGGAGTATGCGGAGGGTGGCCGACGCTCCGGTGGGATGTGCTGAAAGCCGAGCGACTCGTATAAATGGACTGCGTTCCTGAGCCGGGTGCTGCTCCCCAGGAAGAGTTCTTTGATTCCCTGCCTGCGGGCTTCCGCGATCGTGTGCTCGAGCAGACGACGGCCTAGGCCATGGCCGCGCAGGGTGGGTGAGACGGCCATCTTGGAGAGTTCGTAGACGCCGTTCTCCATGGGGATGAGGGCTACGCAGCCTACGGGGATGTTGTCCGCTTCGACGAAGAAGATGCTGCCGCCTTTGCGGAGGATCGCTTCTTCGGGATTGTTGAGGGTCTTGCGATCGGTCTCTTCGAGCTGGAAGAAGTGCGTGATCCACTCCTCGTTCAGGGTTCGGAAGGGCGTGAGGTCGTCGCCGATGTGCATGGTGCGGATCTCGATGCGGGTTGCAGTCCTGGAATCATCGGTCAGGGTAGGCATGTCTTGCTCCTTGAGGATGATTTTCGCGTGGCGCGGGCGATACGTCCAATATCTTGTTTAACTGGATTATGATCTCAAGGATATGGATCAGGATATCGAGCTTCGGCATCTTCGGTACTTCGTCGCGGTGGCGGAGGAGCTTCACTTCGGGCGCGCGGCGGAGAGGCTGCATGTGTCGCAGCCGCCTTTGTCGCAGCAGATTATGAAGCTGGAAGAGATGCTGGGGTATCCGCTGTTTGTGAGGACGTCGCGTTCGGTGAGTTTGACGGCGGCGGGTGAGGCGTTTCTGGAGAGGGCGCAGAGGACGCTGCGGATCATGCAGCGGGATATCGATGAGACGCGCAGCATTGGGCGGGGCGAGGTGGGGTCGCTGCACCTGGGATTTATCGGGTCGGGGATGCTGACGACGCTGCCGCGGATCTTTCGGGCGTATGGCGAGGCGTATCCGAAGGTGAGTCTGCATCTTTATGAGTCGTTCACGTCGCGGGTGGTGGAGGGGATGGAGAATGGGACGCTGGACGCGGGGGTTCTGCGGGATGGGGATCCCTCGGACAAGCTGGAGGTGACGACGATCTATTCGGAGCCGTTTATGGCGGTGCTGCCGGCGACGCATGGGCGGGCCGGGCAGAAGACGATCTCGCTGGGGTCGCTGCGGGATGAGCCTTTCGTGTATTACCCGCGGAGCGCTGGGTTGCGGGCGTTCGAGAAGCCGCTGGCGCTGTGCGAGGAGTATGGGTTTCGGCCGCAGATTGTGCAGGAGGCTTCGCACTGGCTGACGATTCTGCGGCTGATCGGCGCGGGGATGGGGGTGTCGCTGGCACCGGCCTGCGTGCGGCAGATCGCTTCGCCGGACGTGGTCTGTCTGCCGCTACGGGATGTGACGCTGAAGAGCCATATCGAGCTGGCTTGCCTGAAGGGGGAGACGAGGCCGATTGTGGCGCAGTTCCGGAATATTGCTTTGGGGGCGGCGACAGGGTGAGGTTGTCCCGGGCCTGGAGCAAACGGTGGCACACGCAGACACGATTCCCTTCGGGAATCTGACTACAGGATTGGAAAGGCGGGTTTTCTGGCATCGCTGACGCCATGCCCTTCCGTTCGTAGCCGCTCCTTCTCTACGGTTTGTCGCTCTCCGCGGATGATATTCTGGAGGCATGAAATTCGGCGTCTTGGTGTTCCCTGGATCGAACTGCGATCACGATACTTATCACGTTGTCGAGACGCTGGTGGGCGCTCCGGTGACCTATCTGTGGCATGCCTCGGAAGATCTGCAGGGGTGCGATGCGATCCTGGTGCCGGGTGGGTTTGCCTATGGCGACTACCTGCGGACGGGCGCAATCGCGAAGTTTGCGCCGGTAATGCAGTCGGTGGCGAAGTTTGCCAAGGGCGGCGGGCTGGTGATGGGAATTTGTAACGGATTCCAGATCCTGTGCGAGGCGGGGCTGCTGCCGGGCGTGCTGATGCGGAACAAGGGACAGCAGTACATCTGCAAGCAGGTGCATCTGCGGACCGAGACGACCGACTCTCCGTTTACGCGGGGGCTGGGCGCGGAGCAGGTGCTGAAGATGCCGATTGGGCATATGGAAGGCAACTACTTCTGCGATGAGGCCACGCTGGCCGAGCTGAATGGGCAGAATCGTGTGGCGTTCCGGTACGCAGATGCGAGCGGCGCGGTGACGGCAGGGGCGAATCCGAATGGGTCGCTGGAGAACATTGCCGGCGTGCTGAGCGAGGGACGCAATGTGCTGGGGTTGATGCCGCATCCGGACCGGTCGAGCGAGGCTCTGCTGGGGTCGAGCGACGGGCTGGTGCTGTTCAAGGCGATGGCTGAGGCGCTCTCGGTCGGGGTCTAAGACCTGTCCTGCCGAACGGGCCCGCTCCGCGCGGGGCGGTCACTTCGTGACTCATCCTGGGGCTTCGCCGTTCCGGCAATGGGATTTGTGTCAAGACGTGCAGTTGCCTCAAAGTGATAGTCTTGCGTTGCCATGATTGATATTCATCACCACCTGCTTCCGGGCGTCGACGACGGATCCAAAGACTTTGAAACCTCTGTCGCGATGGCGAGGATGGCAGTTGAAGACGGCATCACGCATGTCTCCTGCTCTCCGCACGCCAACAGCCAGTACAACTTCGACCGCGAGCGCTACGAAGGGATCGCGCAGGAGCTGCGGGAGAGGCTGGCCAAGGAAGGCGTGCCGCTGACGGTTGGTCTGGGATGCGACTTTCACATGTCGTACGACAATGTGCAGGCGGCGCTGGCGGACCATGTGCCGTTTACGATCAACGGCAAGGGGTATCTGCTGGTGGAGCTGCCGGACTACGGCGTGCCGCGCGGGCTGACGGAGACCTTCTACAACATGCAGGTGGCGGGCATTACGCCGATTCTGACGCATCCGGAGAGAAATCCTACGCTGCAGGCAGATCCATCGAGGCTAGTGAGCTGGCTGCGGGGTGGGCTGCTGATCCAGGTGACGGCGGGCTCGGTGATAGGCAAGATGGGCAAGTCGGCGGAGAAGATGGCGCACCAACTGCTGGCGAACCGCTGGGTTCATTTTCTGGCGACGGATGCGCACAATACCTCGTCGCGGCCTCCGCGGATGAGCGATGCGCGTAAGGTGGTTGAGAAGAAGTATGGGCGGGAGTATGCGCATGCGTTGTGCGTGGACAATCCGCTGGCAGCTTACACGGGTGCGGCGCTCCCTCCGCAGATGGAACCGCTGAAGCTGTACGAGAACCTGGAAGAAGAGAATTGGCTGAAGCGGCTGTGGGGGACGTTGACGCGCGCGAATTAGGGTCTGGTGCCCTGCTCCCACAGCGAGTCTTCGCAAGGAAGAAAGGCGAATACGTCCCGGCAAAAGCCTTTCCGTATCCGCCTTTCTTCGTGTGTTGCGTTCAAGGCGGTGTCGCCAGGACGGCTAGAGGCCGAGGCCGCCATCTACGCCGAGCATCTGGCCGGTGATGAAGTGGGGGCCGGTGGCGAAGAAGAGGGCGGCGGCGGCGATGTCGGCGGAGGTGCCGTTGCGCTGCATGGGGGTCTTGTGGGCGAAGTGCTCGTAGGCGGGGCCTACTTCGCCCTGCACGATCATGCCGGGAGCGATGCAGTTGACGCTGACCTCGGGAGCCCAGGCCTTGGCCATGGTCTGCGAGAGCATGTGCAGAGCGGCCTTGGAGGTGCAGTAATGGCCGTGGGTGGGCCAGGGGTGGGTTCCGCCGAGAGAGCCGATGTTCAGGATGCGGCCGCGGGTAGCGCGGAGGTGCGGCAGGGCGGCTTTCGCCATCAGAAAGGGGCCGCGGGTGTTGGCGGCGAACATGCCGTCCCAGTCGGCGGCGGTGATGTCCTCGAGGGGCGCGGAGGCGAAGAGACCGGCGTTGTTGACCAGGAGATCCAGGCCGCCGAGATGCGCCACGGACTCCGCGACCGCAGCGGTTACGCTGGCCTCTGCGGTGAGATCGCAGAAGATCGCGGCTGCCTTGACGCCGTGGGCTTCGAGGTCGCGGACGGTCTGAGCCGCGTCATCTTTGGAGCCGCGGTAGGTGATGGCTACGGCGGCGCCCTGCTCGGCGTAGGCGAGAGCGATGGCGCGACCGATGCGGCGGGCCGCGCCGGTGACGAGTGCGGTCCGGCCTTCGAGGAGTCGAGTCAATCGGGGCTCTTGCATCACTGGTTCGGTGGGGTCGCGGGTGGGGTTGTCGATGCGGGAGCAGGGGCGGGTGCGGGTGCCGCAGCTGGCGCGGGGGCCGGCGGGGCAACGGTCGGTCCGGCGGGCCGGGGTGCCTGCACCGCGGGCTTCATGAGCTTCGAGGTGTGATCGACGGCGGTGGGGCGGATGGGCTCCTGGACGCCGGCCTTGCGGCTGGAGGCCTTGCCGTCGTTGTCGACGTAGGTGGAGATCTGCTCCTTGGGACGGAGCATGGTGACGGGAATCTGGCGGCTGGACTCGGTGACGAGGTAGTCCTCGGCGTAGGTCGCGAAGCCGTTGGCGAGTACCTGCACGCGGACGTTGGATCCGGTGGGGATGACGTCGATGACGGCCTTGCCGTCGGGATCGGTCTTGACCTCGAGGTTGCCCTCGTCGCCGCCGTCGGCGCGCAGCTCATGGAAGATGACCGCGGCGTTCTCGATGGGCTTGTGGTTGTAGCCCTTGGTCACGATCACCTCGATGTGCGAGGTCTCCGGTGGCGGTTTGTACTTGCGGCCACGGCTGTGATTGTCTTGCGCCGGGAGAGCGGGCACGACGGCGAGGAGGAGACCAGAGGCGATAGCGAGAGTGCGGGTCCTGTGATGCATGGATTGACCTTTATTTGCTGCGGAGAATCGTTAGGGTTCATTCTACGGGTTTTGTGTCGGGCGTGTGAAGGAACGGATGCTGGATAGACGGATGGAGGGCTGCTTGGGGTATCTGAGGGGCTTCAAATTGTTTGTGCCATTGGGGTTAGGGGTGCCTGTTGTCTCTGACGCGTCCGGAAGGAAGCGAAGCGCCAAGGCGCATTTGATCGACGGGTCACGGGAAACCCAAGGCTGAATCGCTGGGGTATCTGGATGGCGAGACGACAACTTTTCGCCCGGAGGCCGGAAGAGGAATGAAAGGTTGCGTGAAGTTCACTCAGATTTCACGCGAGGTGGGTTGACAGGGTGCGGTGGGAGCGCCTATTGTTAGCAATCGAAGGGTGCGACTGCTAACCGCAGGCATACCCATGCAGCCGGTTCCATCCTGCCGGTCTATATCTTGAAGCGATAAACCAAACTGTTCCAAGGAGATGCAAGACAATGTCAAAGTCATTCACACCGCTGCACGACCGTATCCTCGTTCGTCGTATTGAAGAGGGCGAGAGCATCCGCGGCGGAATCATCATCCCGGATTCGGCCAAAGAGAAGCCCCAGCAGGGCGAAGTGATCTCCGTGGGCAAGGGCAAGTCCAACGACGAAGGCAAGGTCTTCCCTCTCGATGTGAAGGCTGGCGACAGCATCCTGTTCGGCAAGTACTCGGGCACCGAGATCAAGCTGGATGGCGAAGAGTTGCTGATCATGCGTGAGGAAGAAGTCCTCGGAATTCTGAGCAAGTAACTGTTGTCTGCGAACAACAACCGCAGATCCCTTCGGGGATGACAACCAAAGAGACACATTAGGAGATACACCGTGGCAAAGCAGATTCTGCATGGAGAAGATTCGCGTCAGGCTATCCTGCGCGGCGTCAACATTTTGGCCGATGCTGTTAAAGTAACGCTCGGACCCAAGGGACGTAACGTTGTCATTGAAAAGAAGTTCGGTTCGCCGACGATTACCAAGGACGGTGTGACCGTTGCCAAGGAGATCGAGCTCCCGAACGCGCTGGAGAACATGGGCGCGCAGATGGTGCGCGAAGTGGCCTCGAAGACTTCGGACATCGCCGGCGACGGTACGACGACCGCGACGGTTCTGGCCCAGGCCATCTACCGCGAGGGTGTGAAGACGGTTGCGGCCGGCGCGAACCCGATGGCGCTGAAGCGCGGTATCGACAAGGCTGTCACCGCGATCATCGGCAAGCGCGATGAGAACGGCGTCATCCAGGGCGGCGCTCTCTCCGACTTCTCGAAGCCGGTTTCGGGCGACATGATTGCCCAGGTCGGAACGATCTCGGCGAACTCGGATTCGCAGATCGGCTTCATCATTGCGGAAGCGATGAAGAAGGTTGGCAAGGACGGCGTCATCACCGTTGAAGAGTCTCGCACGATGGAGACGCAGCTTGAGGTTGTGGAGGGCATGCAGTTCGATCGCGGCTATCTCTCGCCTTACTTCGTGACCGATGCCGAGCGCATGGAAGTTGCCGTTGAGAATCCTTACATCCTGATCTACGAGAAGAAGATCTCGTCGATGAAGGACCTGCTTCCCCTGCTGGAGCAGATTGCCCGCACCGCCAAGCCCCTCATCATCATTGCCGAGGATGTGGACGGCGAGGCGCTTGCGACGCTGGTGGTCAACAAGCTGCGTGGCACGCTGAACGTGGCTGCCGTGAAGGCTCCTGGCTTCGGCGATCGTCGCAAGGCGATGCTGCAGGATATCGCTATCCTGACCGGCGGCAAGGCGATCACGGAAGACCTTGGCATCAAGCTCGAGGGTGTGAAGATCGAAGATCTCGGAACTGCGAAGCGCGTGACGATCGACAAGGACAACACCACCATCGTCGACGGCGGCGGAGCGGATGACGATATCGCAGGCCGCGTGAAGGAGATCCGTGCGCAGGTCGAGAAGACCACGTCGGACTACGATCGTGAGAAGCTGCAGGAGCGTTTGGCCAAGCTGGTTGGCGGCGTGGCAGTGATCAAGGTCGGTGCGGCTACTGAGACCGAGATGAAGGAAAAGAAGGCCCGCGTGGAAGATGCGATGCATGCAACGCGCGCGGCTGTCGAGGAAGGGATCGTCCCGGGCGGCGGCGTTGCGCTGGTTCGTTGCACTCCCGTGGTCGATGCTCTGATCAAGACGCTGGAAGGCGATGAAAAGATCGGTGCTTCGATCATCCGTCGCGCGATCGAAGAGCCGCTTCGCATGATCGTCTCGAACGCCGGCGAAGAGGGTGCAGTTGTGATCGGCAAGATCCACGACTCCAAGGAAGCGAACTTCGGCTACAACGCCGGAACGGGCGCTTACGAGGATCTGGTTGCTGCCGGTGTCATCGATCCGACGAAGGTGACGCGCACTGCCCTGCAGAACGCGGCTTCCATCGCAGGCCTGATGCTGACCACCGAAGCCATGATCTCCGAGATTCCGGAGAAGAAGGAAGCAGCCGGCGGTGGACACAACCACGGCGGCGGCGGCATGGACGGCATGTACTAAAGTTCCGGGTAAGACTGGAAAAGCGAAAGGCCCCGAAATACTCGGGGCCTTTCGCTTTTGCATGCCCTGCGCGGGCGGCGGTCACGGTGCCTGCGGCAGAGCCTTCGTGACTTTTATACCGGTGTTGCTGACTCAACCTGTGCTGGGCGTCGCGTTGAGCCGCGAGGACGTTTGTCCTCGACCAAGCCGAGAGCCACGCGCAGCAGTCACATGTCGCGAAGTGACCAGCCGCGCGTAGAGGGCTCGTTCGGCAGAACTACGCCTTAGTCGGCGAGTTGGGTTCCGGGACGGACGAGCTGGGCGGTGCGGAGTTTGGTTTTCGGCAGGTCGGTGGAGGCCTTGATCCGGACGAGATCGCGACCGGCAGCGTCGAAGGTCGCGACGTAGGTCTCGGAGATCGACTTCTCAAACTGCTCGAAGAAGGGGATAAGCGAGACGGGGTTGGATGTGCCCTGGAAGTAAGCGGTGCCGCCGGTTCCCTCGGCGACCTCTGCGAGGTAGCTCTGTCCGCTGAAGTTGGCGCGCCCGCCGCGGAAGCCGGCGTCGGAGAAGAAGATGGAGTAGACGGCGACGCCGGCGCGCTGGGCGTCACGCACGGCCGTGTCGACGTAGGGGCTGTTCTGGTTCATGAGGCTGGTCGAGCCGTTGTAGGGGTCGACGCCGTTGGTGATCATGAGGACGAAGCGGGCTTTGCGGGCACCGGCGGAGGCGGGTCCGAGGGGGGCGAGCGCTTCGGGATTGCGGGGACCTTCGGGCGCTGCTCCGGGCCAGCGTTTGGCGAATTCGGAGAGGCAGAAGTAAGGGCTGGCGCTCATGCCGGCCTGGCCGAAGGGGATGCGGAGCTTCGCGGCGGCGGCGGCGTGATCGGTGGTGAAGGGCTGCGCGACGACGACGCCTCCGTTCTGCATGTAGCCGATGAGGACCTCGATGCCGGCGGGCAGACCGTTGACGAAGGTGGTGAGGTCTTCGAGGTTCCGCCCGAAGGAGGTGCGGAGTCCGTCGTCGATGAGGAGCGCGACCTGGGCGCGGGCGGGGAGGACCTGGACGACAGCCTGGACCTGCGTGGGATGGTTGTCGATCTTGAGGGTCATGTTGCTGACGCCGAGGGGCTGGGGATTCTTGGAGTCGAGCTGGACGAGTGCCTGGGTAGGCACACTGCCCTCCTGCGCCCGAAGAACCGGGGCGGCGGTGAGGGCGAAGAGAGCGATGGGGAGAACGATATTCTTCATGGCAGTCTGTTAGACACCGTTTCTTCGTGGAAGATTCGCTCCGCATGAAAAGCCCCGGCTTGTGGGCCGGGGCTTTGGGTTTCAAAACAGGACAAGACTAACCGCGGTAGAGTTCCGAAGGAACATGATACTGCTCGGGCATGTAGAGCGACGCGCCCATGGTGGTGTGGGTCTGGTCCATGCACTTGACGAAGGCGGTCTGGAACTTCTTCATCTCGTCAGGGGTACCGACGGTGACGCGGACGTAGTTGGGCATGGCCGGCCAGGAACGACCGATGGCGACGTTCTCCTTGAGCATGCTGTTCTTGAAGTCCGTGCCGGGGCGCTGCACGTCCACCATGAACATGTTGGCCTGCGAACCGGGGACGATCTTGTAGCCCTTCTTGGTGAGGAACTCCAAGGTGTCGTTGCGGGTGTCGGTGTTGATCTTGCGACGGAGGGCGACGAGATCCTTGTCCTGGAGGCTGGCGCGGGCGCCGGCGGACGAGGTGATGGAGATGCTGGCGAGCGAACGGGCCGGAGCGGCGACGCTCGAGAACTTCATGAGCAGGTCGGGACGAGCGACGGCGAAGCCAGCGCGGATGCCTGCCATGCCGTAGATCTTCGAGAACGTGCGGAGGACGATGACATCCTGATCCGCGGCGACCTGGTCGATGACCGACTCGTCGTTCGAGAAGTGGTGATAGGCCTCGTCGACGATGACCACCGAACCCTTGGGCTTGTTCTTGATGAGCCAGAGGATGTCGGCCTTGGGGGTCATGGTGCCGGTGGGATTGTTGGGGTTGACGATGTAGTAGGCGCCGGGCGACGGGTGCGCCGCAAGCATGGCCTTGACGTCATGCTTGTAGTCCGCGGTGAGCTTGACGGGGAACTTGGGGGCGTTCATGGTGTCGGCAGCGCGGGGGCCCTGCTCGTAGCTGGGGTCAGCATAGACGAGGGGCTTGTCGGGGCCGATGTTGGACATGAGGGCGAGATCGAGGGGACCGCCGGAGCCGGGGAAGAGTGCCGAGTAGCCGCGCTTGAGGCCGAACTGCTCGTTGAAGACGGCGATGGTCTTCATCGTCTCTTCCTGGTGGTAACGGCCGCCCAGGGCCGCAGTCGTACAGATGGCGGAGAGTGCCGACTGCGCGGGTCCGAGGGGATTCTCGTTGGAGCTGATGATGACGGCATCCGAGGGGAGGGGCTGACGCTCACCCATGTCCGCGCCGCCGCCGAAACCACGGCGACCGGCAGGACGGGCCGCAGGAGTCGCGGTCTGCTGGGTGGCGGCGAGAGCTGCCGCGGGAAGCGATGCCACAGCCACGCCGGCTGCACTGAGGTTGCGCAGGAACAAGCGGCGCGATACCCCATCAAGGTTATGCTGCGAGTCAAATCTCATGGTGGTTCTCCTTCGGATACACGACGACGGTCGACGGGCTTTCGCACATCAATTCCGTCCGGGGGATACGGTGGTGCCAACGTCTCTTAAGGGCCGATGGACCAGAACGGGAACGGGTGGAGATATATCAACAGCGTGTGACGGATGTCTCCCCAACTGTAATCTGAAACCGCACAAAATGTCGAGAATTTATGGGATTTTTCATGACCCTGTGGGAAATGTGTGGCAGGGACGCGGGATTCACACGGCGGAAGAGCTTTGCTTTTGCGGATTTAGGCCGTTTGTGCGGGATTGTTCGCCGGTTCGGAGAAAAGCCGGATTCGCGACGGAATGCGATGGCGTCCTGGGTTGGCGCAGGTTTCGCCGGGGTCCTTCGAGTCCGGTGGGCGCAAGGTGCGCCAACCGGAGTTCGGAATGACGGTGCTTTTTCTCGCAAGAACGTACCTGAGGCTATTCACCGCCGATGCGAAATTTGAATCCGGCGCGGATGGTGAACGGGAGGCCGGGGTATCCGATGGGGCCGATGTGCTGCTGGGAGAGCAGATTGTCGAGCTGGGTGAAGGCCGCGAGGTGCTGGGTCCACTGGTATCCGAGGCCGAGGTCAAGCTTCGCGTAGCCGTGGTCGAGGTTGCGGTTGGGCAAGAGGAGCGGCGTGGCGAGGAAGGTGGAGTCGTCGGACTTGCCGCTCATCGCGCCCTTGAAGGCGGTGGTCCAGCGCTTGCCGGTGTACTGGACGGCGAAGAAGCCGGTGTTGGGCGGGCGGCGGAAGGGGCGCTGGCCGACGAGGGGGCTGGAGCCACCGATGGTGATGCTGGGGAAGAGCGGGTTGGTGGTTGCGCCGTGGACCTGGAGGGCGTCGGTGGAGAAGGAGCGCTCGACCAGAGGGGCGAGATAGGTGTAGCCGAAGTGGAGGAAGAGGCGGGAGCGAGGCTGGTACTGGAGCTCTGTTTCGGCACCCTGGGCGCGGAAGGTGAGCGAGTTGGTGTAGGCACCGTAGAGGCCGGGGATGGTGGAAGCGGTGGTAATGCCGAAGTACTGCTGGAGCGCGCTGGAGTCGACGTACTCGTACTGGTGATCGAATTGATTGTGGAAGTAGCCGGCTTTGAGGATGAGGGCGGTGGAGAAGATGTTCTGGTCGATGCCGACGTCGTAGGTGCGGGACTCCTCGGCGTTGGGGGGCCTGACATGGTAGGCGGCGATGTCGGCGGTGTCGTTGGCCGCGAGGAGGGTGCCGTAGAGGGAGCTGAACTGAACGGCGAGGGATGGCTCCTGCACGCCACGGGAGAAGTTGGCGCGGAGGCGGGTGCCGTGGAAGGGGCGCGGGCCGGGCCGGACGGGGACGAAGGCGAGGCCCAGCCGGGGGGTTCCGCGCAGGCCGTAGAGGTGATTCTTCTCGATGGCTCCGCCAAGGGAGAAGAAGAGGCGGGCGAGGAGGTCGCCCTGGATCTGGCCGGTGAACTGAAAATTAGTGCGCTGGAGGCTCTGGTCGGTGGCGTAGAGAGGATAGCGGTAGGCCCCGCGCTCGTTCTCGTAGCGGAAACCGAAGAGGGTTGAGACGTGCCGGCCAAAGCTGTAGTCGGACTGGTAGTAGAGCTCGTCGCGGTTGGAGACCTGGTCGTAACGCGATGGGGCCGAACCAGCGTAAGTGATGGGCGAGGAGCCGGTGACTTTGTAGCCATTGGCTCCGGTGATAGTGAGCGAGGGGCCGACGTAGGCGAATTGCGTGGGATCGTAGGTGCCGGCGTTCGAGAAGATGTTGAACTGCTCGCGTTTGCGGGCGATGCCATAGCGGACGAGGTTGTGCCAGTTCCCTGCGGTGCGATTCTCGAGGGTCGCCCCGGAGTAGAGGTTCTGGTCGGCCTGCTTCTGGTCGGCGGACAGGCCGAGGAAGTCGTGCGCGCCGGGGACGCCCTGGACGGAGGTGGTGTTGCGGATGGTGAAGCGGGCCTGCGTGCTCGCGGTGAGGGATGCCCCGAGGTTGGCGGCTTCGGTAACGGCGTGGAAGCGGTCGAGCGGAAGGGCGTTGGAGGAGTCCAGGCGCGAGAGGGCCGTGAAGTAGTCGTAACGGCTGCGGGTGCCGCTGAGCGTGACCTCGTTGCGGTAGGTGTGGAAGTTGCCGCCGTCGCCGGAGTAGGTGAAGACGGGGCTGGTAGCAGTGCCGCGGGGCGTGGAGAGATTGAGGACGGAGGCGAGGGCGTCGGAGCCGAAGAGGGCCGAGTTGGGGCCGCGATAGAGCTCGGCGGAAGGACCATTGTTGCCTACGTTGGAGAGGCCGGTGGAAGAGACGAGGCCGAGGTCGAAACGACCGCCTACGTCCTCGGCGGGGATGCCGTCGATCAGGACCTTGTTGGAGTCGGAGTTGCCGCCGCGCACGAAGAGCGAGGCTACGCCACCCATCTGGCCGGACTGGACGATGGCGACGCCTGGGGACTGGCGGAGTTCGTCGAGAAGGCCGGTACGGTAGGCGAGGTCGTCGCGGGAGACGAAGGAGACGGGCGCGGTAAGTTGCTGGATGGGCGTCGGAAGTCCAGTGGCGGTGACGGTGACGGTCTCGTTGAGGGTAGTGGCCTCGAGGGTGACGTCGCGGAGGACGACGTCGGTGGCTCCGCCGTAGAAGTCGTGGGAGATGTTGGGCTGGAGCTGGGTCTTCGAGACTCCGCCAGCGGTGAAGAGGACGAATCGGCCGCTTTGCGCGCTGCGGATCTCGAACGAGCCATCCGGGCGAGTGATGCCGACGGCCATGGTCTGATGGTTCTGGATGAGTTGGATGCGGGCCCCGGGGATAGGGGTACCGAGTGGACTACGGACGGTACCGCGAACGACGACGGCGTGGGCGGTTGCGGCGACGGTGGCGAGCGTCGCGACAGAGAGAAGCTTCTGGATTGCGGTGGACAGAGTGTTGCTCCTGAAATGTGCTGCTCTGGATGAGACGGGCGTGAGCCGGCGAGGGGGGTACGGACGACCTCCTTCATTCTAATTTGACGCCTCTGAAAAAATGTTTGGACAGAGGTTGCAGCGGTGGTCTATAGTCCTTCAAAGCATGAAGGCTGCACACCGCGTTAGGGGTAACCGGGGGGTAGCTGACACAAAAAGAAAGGGCACCCTCTCGACAGGGTGCCCTTCTTTCATTTGGTGCAGAGAAGCAATGGATCGCGCCGCGTTTAGCGAACGGGGCGAACGGTAATCTCGAGGTTGACGGGAACCGCAACGGGCTGGTGGGAGAGCATTCCAGGCTGGAAGCGGTACTGGGCGACCGCGGCGAGGACGTTCTGGTTGCTGGAGGGGTCCTGAGCCTGGACGATCTTGAGATCGGTGGGGGTACCGTTCTCATCGACGATCATGGAGACGACTACCTTGCGCTCGAGTCCGGAGATGGCATAGATGCTGCGCTCGTCGGTCTGGATATCGACGGTGTGGATGAGCTTGGGGGCGACGACACCGGTGGAGACGCGCACCGGAGCGGTGGGCTTGGCATCGTTGGTTGCGGCGGCGAGAGCGGGCGTAGCCAGACGGGCTTCGAGCTTGTTGGTCTGGGCGGCGAGGGCGAGGGGGGAGAGGAGAAGGGCGGCGGCAATCAGATTACGCATCGTTGTAGCTCCTATGGTTAGGGGTAACCATCACCACCATATCTCTCACGATGTACGATTGTCAACGTATTTCGCGAATGAAATATTTCTGGGCGATTTTCGATGTATTTCTGGCGCGGGGAGGGATGCGCCTGGAATTTCTTTCTGGGATGGGCGGATTGATCAAGCAAAGCGTAACTAGGAATCGAAAGGATGAAAGACGGATCGGGACAGACAACGGCAAGAGCAACCGCGGATTTCCTTCGGGGATGACAACCAACGAAGGCAACTGCATACCCCAGGGGCTAAAGCCCGGATGATTGGCGGTCCTGTGAGACCCAAGGCTGAAGCCTTGGGGTACCTAGAAGCAACGGTTAGGCTTGGCGGCCTGCACCCCAGACGGCGGCTCCGGCCTCGAGGACGGGCATGACGAGGCGGACCATCGTGCCTCGGCCCGGACGGCTTACGATCTCGACTTCGGCCTCTATGCCGTAGAGAACAGCCATGCGCTCGCGGACGTTCTTCATGCCGATGCCGGTACCCGGGCGGACCAGGGGGCTGCCGGCGGAGGGTTGCTGGTTGCGCTCGGGAGCCATGCCTACGCCGTCGTCTTCGACCTCGAGGACGAGGCGTTGGCCATCGAGTCGGCTGCGCAGCGTAACGGTCCCCCCGTTGATGCGCGGCTCGAGGCCGTGCTTGATGCTGTTTTCGATGAGCGGCTGGAGGATCATGCTCGGCACGACGATATGGAGGGTCTCGTCGGCGATCTCCTTGACGACGCGAAGCTTCTCGCCGAAGCGGACGACTTCAATGTCGAGGTAGTCGTCGGTGAAGGAGAGTTCTTCGGAGAACGGCACGAAGGCTTCGCGGTCTTTGAGGAGGGCGCGGAGGATGTTGGCGAGTTTGACGATCATCTCGCGGGCAAGCTCGGGTTTGACGCGGACAAGCGAGGTAATGCTGTTCAGGGTGTTGAAGAGGAAGTGGGGGTTGATCTGGCGGGTGAGGGCGTCGAGGCGGGCTTCGAGGAGGAGTCTTCCCTGCTCTTCGAGGGCGCGTTCGATGCGGATGGCGTTCCAGATTTTGAGGGGGATGCCGACGACGATCGGTGCGCAGAAGCAGATGGATGCCTCCACGAGCCAATTGCCGGAGTAGAGCTCGAAGAAGCGTTTCGGGAAGGCGTGGCTTAGCACGCTGGAGACGAACTGCACCGCGGTGATGAGCATGAGGAAGAGGATCTGCCGGTCGAGGTGCGGACGGCGCAGGTTGCGCGTAACCCAGCGGTAGATGCTGAGGTCGATCATCGGCGAGAAGGACCAGATGTCTTCCATGTTGGCGAACTTGCCGCTGACGCCGAAGAGGGTAGCGACGAGCAGGTTGACGGGGAGGGAGAGGTACTCGTGGTGGAGGACGGCAGGGATGGAGAGAATGGCTCCGCCGATGATGGCGGCGGCGGGGCCGAGGAGGACGGCCATGAGAATGGTGGCCTCGTAGCTGATGTCGGCGGCGAGGAAGTTCTGGACGGAGACACGGATCCAGACGCCAAGGGTGAGCGGGATGGAGATCATCGCAACCAGCTTGAGGGAGTCGCGGAAGCTGCGATGGGGATTGAGGAGGATGTTCTTGAAGGCCCTGGAGCGTGCGAGCGAACTGGAGAAGGCAGCGGCGACGCCGAGTTCGACGAGGAGGGTGATGAGGATCAGTTTGGGATCTTCGTGCACGTTCCTACTCTACCCTTGTCGTGAGACCATACGGTGGGACAGGAGTTGGCGATGAATTTAGAGGGTTTTGCGATTGCGATTATGGCGGCGGGCAAAGGCACGAGGCTGAAGAGCCGCAGGCCGAAGGTGTTGCATGAGATCGGCGGGCAGTCCCTGCTTCTGCATGTGATCGCGGCGGCCAGAACAGTAGTGCCGGCGGAGCGGATCTACTGCATCATCGGCCATGAGGCGGAGCGGGTGCAGAAGGCGGTCGAGCACTCGGGCGTGGGATTTGTGATGCAGGCCGAGCAGCGCGGTACGGGGCATGCGCTGCAGATGGTGAAGGCCTGGTTCGCACTGAAGGGCGGACCGGTGCCGGAGCATCTGCTGGTGCTGAGCGGGGATGTTCCACTGATTCGTCCGGAGACGATTCGTATGTTGTGCGAGGCTCATCTTGCGGACCGCGCGGCGATGACGATTCTGACGGCTGTGCCGGCGAATCCGCATGGGTATGGGCGGGTGATGCGGAGCGATGGATCGCGGGTGGCGGGGATCGTGGAGCAGAAGGACCTGAAGCCGGAACAGATGACGGTCGCTGAGATCAACTCGGGGATCTATTGTTTCGAGACGGCGAAGCTGTTTGAGAAGCTGGATCTGCTTTCGGATGGGAACGCGAATGGGGAGTACTACCTGACGGATGTGGCGCACATGCTGGTCGCGGCCGGAGAGCGCGTGGCGGCGGTCCAGGCGGAGAGCGTGGACGAGGTGCTGGGCGCGAATACGATCGCAGAGATGATGCATCTGGATGCGGCGATGCGGATGGCTACGGCCAAGAAGCTGATGGCGCAGGGCGTGACGATCTTTCGGCCGGAGACATGCGTGATCGACGCCCAGGTGGAGGTGGGGGCGGATACGGTGATCGAACCGTATGTGCAGTTGCTGGGCGCGACGAAGATTGGAGTGGAGAGCCGGGTGAGATCGTACTCGGTGGTGCAGCACTCGTTGATTGGAGATAGTGTGCTGATTCGGAATGGCTGCATTCTGGATGGGGCTGAGGTGGGGGATGGCGCGATTCTGGGGCCGTACGCGCATCTGCGGCCGGAGAGCCGGATCGGCGAGCAGGCGCATGTCGGAAACTTCTGCGAGACGAAGAAGGTGACGATGGGCAAGGGCTCGAAGGCCAACCATCTGACGTATCTCGGCGATGCCGTCATCGGCGCGGGCGTGAACGTGGGCGCGGGCGTGATTACGTGCAACTACGACGGCGTGAAGAAGCACACAACGGTGATTGGCGATGGGGTATTTGTGGGGTCGGATTCGACGCTGGTGGCTCCGATCTCGGTGGGCAATGGGGCTTATATTGCGGCGGGGTCTTCGATTACCGAGGATGTTCCGGATGGGGCGCTGGCGTTTGGAAGGGCGCGACAGGTGACCAAGACGGGCTGGGTCGCGGCGCGGAAGGCGAAGGCAGCGGAGAAGACTCCCTAGCCCGCTGTTCATGGCATCGCTCCGGGTGCCGATAGAGCGGAGTATGGCGCAGGTGAGCATACTGGTGGTGGATGACGAGGAGCCGGTACGGCGCGTCGTGGCTAGCCTGCTGGATCGGGCGGGGTATCAGGTTACGACGGCGGGTTCGGCGGCGCAGGCGCTGGAGGCTCTGCGCGAGGCGGGCGGATTCGACCTGTTGCTCTCGGACGTGATGATGCCGGGGACGGATGGGCTGAGCCTGCTGGATCGCGTGGCCGAGGACTTCCCTACCACTCCGGTGGTGATGTTTACGGCGGTGCATGATATTCATGTGGCCACGAATGCATTTCGGCGAGGCGCTATCGATTATCTGCTGAAGCCTTTTGTGCGGGCGCAGTTGGAGGCGGTGGTCGAGCGGGGGCTGGAACATGGGCGGCTGCGGCGGCAGACGGCGCTCTATCGGCAGAATCTGGAGGAGGCGGTCCAGGAGAGGACGGCCCGGTTGCGGCAGACGATGGTGGAGCTGGAACGCAGCTATGACATCACGATCGAGGCGATGGGCGGGGCGCTCGATCTGCGCGACGAGGAGACCGAAGGGCACTCGCGGAGGGTGACGGCATACACCGTGGCCATGGCGCGGGAGGTTGGGATGCAGGCCGAGGAGCTGAAGACGATCTCGCGTGGCGCGTTTCTGCATGACATCGGCAAGATTGCGACGCCGGACGCGATTCTGCTGAAGCCGGGACGTCTCGATGCCGATGAGACGGTGATTATGCGCCAGCATTGCGCGCAGGGGTATGAGATGGTGCGGAAGATTCCGTTCCTGGAGGAGGCGGCGGAGATTGTGCTGGCGCACCAGGAGTGCTATGACGGTTCGGGCTATCCGCGCGGGCTGAAAGGCGAGGAGATTCCGCTGGGAGCGCGCATCTTTGCGATTGCAGATACGCTGGATGCGATTACGTCCGACCGGCCGTATCGCAAGGGTGCCAGCTTCGAGGCCGCGCGGGAGGAGATTGCGCGGTGGTCGGGGCGGCAGTTCGATCCGGCGCTGGTCACGGTGTTTCTCGCCATGCCGCTGAAGAGATGGGCCGACCTGCGGGCTTCGATTGAAAAGCGAGCCGATGCGCCGCTCTCGCTGGCTGCGCTGCACCTTGACTTCGGACCGATGGCATCCAATGGTTAGGAGATACCCATGAAGACGATGACACCGGACGAGATTGCTGCGCTGACCGAGACCCATCCGAGCTGGAAGATGGTGGGAGGCAAGTTGGTGCGGGACTGGGCGTTTGCCGACTTTGCCGAAGCGATGGGTTTTGTGAATCGCGTTGCCTTTATGGCAGAGGAGGCCGACCATCATCCGGATATTGATATCCGCTACAACAAGGTAAGGCTTGGTTTGGTCAGCCACGACGCCGGAGGGGTTACGCATCGCGACGCGGCGATGGTGGCGAAGCTGGATGAGGCATTTCCGCTTCTCTAAGGTCGACCGAAACGTGGTGGCGGCGTAATCGACGGCGGGTTGCGTCGGTGGTACCAGGCCGCGACCTGATCGGAGAGGGCCACGATAAGGGCGAAGAGGACTGCGTAAAGGCCGAGGTGGACGAGCACGCCCGGAATGGGCGATCCCTTGTCGAACGAGCCTTCATCGGAGATGCGGAGCCAGAGGTAAAGACTGGCGAGAGCGTCGATAACGAGGCCCAGAACTCCGATGCGTGCCAGGAGGGAGAGTTTGCTGGTGCGATTCTGCCGGCGGCGCCAGAGCTTGGGGGCAAGGACGAGCGTAAGCACTATCAGGATCGCCCAGACGCTGAGCGCCGGGAGAGCATGGGCGAACGCGTAGACGAGCGTGTCCTGAAAGCCGCCTGTGAGCAGCAACTGGGGAAGCAGAAGGAAGAAGACTGCGGACGCACCAAACTCGGCCAGAGAGATAGACAACAGAAAGACAAGACGTTCATTCACGATAGGGATCCCTGCACAACTCGGAGATCACTATAGAACAGACATCTGTGTGTGGGAGATGACCGCGTTCGCTCGATGTTGGTGGCACGCAAGTGGCGTTTTGTGACGGTACACGCGGCTCGTCACCTGCCGTTTTGTAGTGGAAATGGAAATTCTGATATTGGAATCAAGCGGCGTTCCAGTTTCTGTAAATAATATTTACGAATAAAACGATTGATTCTAAATGGCTTAATTGCATCTTGAAGCTTTTCGCAACTTTTTCGGCAGGCTGTGTTCTATGAGATAGAGGATATGTGCTATTCTCTTTCTACAGGAACACATAGAGTGTGTTCCGAAAGTTTCTCGATCTGGCACTTGAGTCTGGCAGTCCCGATCGAAGCGAGTTGCGTCACTGGCCTCCCGGCATGAACAAAACACCGTTCATGCCGCCTTTTTTTTGTGTCGGAGACGGTCCGCTTTGCTGTTGAGCGTGTGGGCTCGACAACATTTATGATGGAGAGCATGATGGCGACGACCTCGACCCCCTCTCCGCGTAAGAACTCTTTCTGGAAGAATCCTCTGTTGAAGCGCATTGCGGGCTGCCTGGTGGTGGGTCTGGTGACGCTGGCCGCTGCGGCACAGTGGTCGAATCCGCAGGACGATATTCCGGCTTACAACGCGCTGTCTCCGTCGAAGCCGCTGCCTCCAGTGATGAGTGGGAACCAGTTGACGGGTCCGTACTTCTCGCATCCGTACCAGGTGATCGCATACAAGATGGCGGCGAAGATTCCGAATGTGCTGCATCAGCAGCCGTGCTACTGCCGCTGCGACCGTGAGATGGGCCACAACAGTCTGCATAGCTGCTTTGAGGGCACGCATGGGGCGGCGTGCTCGACCTGCATGAAAGAGGCTGTCTACAGCTACCAGCAGACGAAGCTGCATAAGACTCCGGCGCAGATTCGCGCTGGGATCGAGAAGGGCTTGTGGATGAATGTCGATCTGGAAAAGGCTGCTCTGTAACGAGGTGCGACTATGGCTACGACGACCGCGGTCGGAACAGCAGAAGGGTTGGCTATCACACCGGATGGGATGGAACGCTTTGCATTGCGGCCCGGTGACACAGTGACAGTGGCGATCGACTCGCTTGCTGTTCGTCCGCATCTTGCGGAGATCGAGCGTCTTATCAGAGAGACTCCGGGCATGCTGGGCGGCCCGTATGAACCGGCGGAAGCGCTGATGCAGGAACGCCGCGAAGAAGACGAGAACTCTCCATGGTGATCTACGTGCGCGATGCGAGCCCGGTTCTCCGGTATCTGGACAATAAACCGGTAAGGGTC
Organism: Granulicella pectinivorans; assembly: GCF_900114625.1. Taxonomy (NCBI): domain Bacteria; kingdom Pseudomonadati; phylum Acidobacteriota; class Terriglobia; order Terriglobales; family Acidobacteriaceae; genus Granulicella; species Granulicella pectinivorans. The sequence goes on along the minus strand of NZ_FOZL01000001.1, from coordinate 3,219,145 downwards.
CGCATCGAAAAGATCCTCCACGAGACGATCAAGCCGTACGTGCTGGCGTCTTGAAGGGGAATTTGAAGATTCCATATGCGGACGCCTTTGGAGTCGCCTTGGCCGAAGAACATCCGCAGAGCACCTTGATTACCGCCAACTTCGATTTCAAACCCGCCGGACATCTAGTCTCGATCGAGTTTCTGCCACAAAAAACATCAAAGCCCTGAGCATCCATGACCCAGCCCAATCCCCTCATCGTTCTGGTGGAAGACGAAGAACACCTGGCACACGGCCTGCTGTTCAACCTGCGCGCGGAGGGATATCGCACGCATCATGAGGCGGACGGCGATGCTGCGCTGACGTATCTGCTTGGCTGTCCATCGAACGGTCCGGAGAGCCCGGCCGCAGTGGTGCTGGATTGCATGCTGCCCGGGGCCGATGGATTTACGATCGTACGTGCACTGCGGGAGGCGGGACGGTACTTCCCTGTCCTCATGCTGACGGCGCGATCGCGGCCGGAAGATGTGCTGGAGGGCCTGGAGGCGGGTGCGGACGACTATCTGCCGAAGCCGTTCGACCTGAACATCATGCTGGTGCGGGTAAAGAGCCTTTTGCGGCGTACGGCGTGGCAGTCCAATGCATCCCGACCGAGCGCGCAGGAGGCTCCGGATGCATACAGCTTCAGTGACCGGACGATTCGCTTCGATGCGCTTGAGATTGTGGCTCCCGGCAAGACGACGCATTTGACGGTGATGGAGGCGGATCTTCTGCGGTATCTGACCGACCGCGAAGGACAAGTCGTGCCGCGGAAGGACATTCTCGAGCAGGTTTGGCGGGTGCATGAGGACACGGATACGCGTGCCATCGACAACTTTATCGTTCGCCTGCGCCGTTATCTGGAGGACGACCCGGCCAACCCCGTTCATCTGTTGACGGTGCGTGGGGTTGGATATCGTTTTCTGGCCAAGCCGGCCTAGACAGGGCTAATCCCGGGCGACGAAGAAGGGCTTACGGCAGAAGACGCACTCCCAGGGCACATAGCCCAGCTTGTACATCACAACCCTTTGAAAGAATCCCTGGCGATTGATGCGTCGCGTCTCCGAACGTCCACACTGCTTGCATAGAGGCTTGCCTGTCATGAGTCTCACACCCTTTTCTGTACCCAACGGATGAGAACGTATCTTCCGCATCGGCGGATGGTCGCGAAAGTTGACCTATTTGTTAAAAATTCATAAAACCCACAAATTTTCGGGGATGGATGCCTGGCATCACAATCGTCTTCCGGTGCGCTAACCTAGGGTTCAGACATGAAAGCAAACGCTATCGTTGCAACCGGCGATCTTCGCATCGCCAACTCCCTTCCCCTCACTATCATTGCCGGACCCTGTGTGCTGGAGTCGCGTGCGCAGGCACTGGAAGTGGCTGGTTTTCTGAAGGAGATCGCTACCCGGCTGGGCTTCGGGCTGGTGTACAAGTCGTCGTTCGACAAGGCCAACCGCACCAGCACGCAGTCCGAGCGGGGCTTGGGGCTCCACGAAGCGCTGCCGATTCTGGCGGAGGTGCGCGAGGTGCATGGCGTGCCTGTGACCACAGACGTTCACCTCCCGGAGCAGTGCGCGTTGTTAGCGGAGTCGGTGGACATTTTGCAGATTCCCGCGTTTCTCTGCCGTCAGACTGACCTGCTGGTGGCAGCGGCGGAGACGGGGCGCATCGTCAATGTGAAGAAGGGTCAGTTTCTCGCGCCATGGGACATGCGGAATGTCGTGGCGAAGATTACGTCGGTGGGCAATCCGAACGTGATGGTGACGGAACGGGGCACGAGCTTCGGGTACAACACGCTGGTGTCGGACCTGCGGGGACTGCCGATCATGGTCCGCGAGACGGGCGCGCCCGTGGTGTTCGATGCCACGCACTCGGTGCAGCAGCCCGGCGGGCAGGGGACGACCTCCGGCGGGCAGCGGGAGTTCGTTCCGACGCTGGCGCGGGCCGCGGTGACTACGGGGATTGCGGCGGTTTTTATCGAGACGCATCCCGATCCCGATCATGCACCATCGGACGGTCCCAATATGGTCCCGCTCGCGGAGTTCGAAAAGCTGATCAAGTCGTTGCTTGCACTGGACCGGCTGGTAAAATCCGAAGGCTTCGGTCAATAACCATGACGACCCACATCAAGCCCGTAAACCGCACTCCCGCAGTCAGGCCGTACAGTCATAACCCGGGAGGGCCGGTTCCCTATCCTGTTCCGCTCGCGCCGTCGTTTGCGCCAATCGGCGAATCGGGATTGGTCGATCCTGAGATGGACGAACGTCCCCTGCTCTCGCGCTCGCCGCTGCGCACCCTGGATATCGAGATTGCCGGGCTGCAGTCGCTGCGGCGTGCTCTGGAAGGAGTTCTGGGGGAGCGCCTGGCCCAGGCGGTTGAGATGACGGTGCTTCTGAGCGGACGCCTGCATGTGACGGGGATCGGCAAATCGGGCCATATCGCGCGCAAGCTGGCCGCGATGCTGACGAGCACAGGGACGCCGGCTCACTTTCTGCACCCGACGGAGGCCAGCCATGGCGATCTGGGTGCGTTGCGCACCGGCGACATGCTGCTCGCGCTCTCGTGGTCGGGGGACACACCTGAGCTTGCCGCGCTGACCGAGTATGCGCGCAAGCGGCAGATTCCGATTGTGGCGATGACGGCGTTTCCGCGGTCTCCGCTGGCGCTGGCTGCGAACGTGATTCTGAAGCTACCACTGGCGATTGAGGCATGTCCGGACAACCTGACTCCCAGCACCTCCACGACGATGCAGCTTGCGCTGAGCGACGCCTTTGCGCTGGCTGTGCTGGAGGCGCGAGGGTTGGAGGAGGGGGAATATCCGGCCAGCTTCCGTGCGCTGCATCCGGGGGGAAATCTCGGCGCCCGACTGACTCCGGCACATGCTCTGATGCATACGGGCGAGCGACTTCCTCTGGTGCGTCCGGATACGTCGCTCTCGGCAGCGATCGTCGAGATGACGAGCAAGGGTTTCGGGGTGACGGGTGTGCTTTCGCGGACAGGTTCGCTGGTGGGGGTGGTGACCGACGGCGATCTGCGACGGGCCTTTGCAAAGACGACGTTGCGGAGCCTGGATACGATGAGCCAGCCGGTGGAGCAGATCATGACGCCGGAGCCATGGACGATCGATGCGGATGCACTGGCGCCGGATATTCTGCATGCGATGAACAAGCGGCGCGTGACGAGCGTGTTTGTGCTGCCAATGCAGGAAAGGGACACGACCCCGATCGGGATCGTGCATATTCACGATCTACTGCGGATCGGGCTTTAGGGGGACCATCGGTTTTTCAGCGATGGGTGAGGTCTAAGTGGGCGTCCGCAGCAGCAGATAGGCGCCGGCGAAGCCGAAGAGGATGTCCGGCGTCCATGCGGCCAGCATCGGCGGCAGGGTGTTGACGTTGCCCATGGCTTCGAAGGTGCTCGATATGACCCAGTAGCCGATAGCGATACCGATGGCGGCACCCATGCCGGCCAAGCCACCGCGTTTACCCATGGAGAGCGCGAACGGAATGGCCAGCACCGCCATGATGAAGGTGATGAGCGGGTAGGCCAGCTTGCGGTTGAGCTGCACGCGAAGCCGCATGGTGTCGAAGCCGGAGAGCTTGAGGTCTCCGATGTAGTGCTCCAGCTCACCGTAGCTCATCTCCTGCGATTGCAGGTCTTCCTTTTTGAAGTAGTAGGGCTGTTCCTTGATCTCGGGGAAGGTGGCGACGGTGAAGGGCTGATAGCTTCCGATGGTGTCCCCGGCGAAGGTGCGCTGCCAACCGTTATCGAAGACCCAGCGGCCCACCTGCGGATCCCAGCGTACCGACGCCGCGAAGATGCGACGCTGGAGGTTGAAGGTGGACGGGTTGAACTCGAAGATGGTTAGGTTGGCGAAGACGTTCTTGTCGGGATCGAAGAACTGGTAGTAGAAGATACGCGCGGGATCGGGGCTGAGCTTGACGGAGGCGGGCAGCGCGAGGGCGTTGGGCGAGGTTTGCGAACTTTCCGCCGACTGGGGCAGAGTCTGCATCACCTCACTGGTGGTAATGGGAAGGTCCTGCCCGGTCATCCCGGAGATCCACTTGCGCTCCGGGCGCAGGAAGGTCTGGGCCGGCTTTCCCTTGATGACGGAGCGAAGAGCCTCCTGACGGCGATTGGCGGCGGGCAGAAGGTTCTCGTCGAAGGCGAAGAGGCCAGCCGCGATGACCAGGGTGAGCACAAGCACAGGCGCGACGATGCGATAGATGCTGATGCCGGTCGCCTTCATGGCGGTGAGTTCGGAGGTGCGGCTGAGGGAGCCGAAGGTGAGCAGCGCGGCAACCAGCGAGCAGATAGGCACGACGCTGTTGAAGATGAAGGGGAGAAGGTTCAGGAGATAGCCGCCGACCGTGACCACCGCGGTCTTGTTGCGGATGATATCGCCGACGAGGTCGAAGAAGGTGAAGATGACCAGGATGGCCGAGAAGCCGAAGAGGCCGATGATGAAGTTCTTGCCGAACTCCCGCATGACGTACTCATCGAGCAGAAGCGGGAAGCGGATGTGCAGCATGCTGCGCAGGCGGCGCGCGCGGGTGACGATGATCTTTTCGAGCGAGGGAACGTCGCTCTCCTGCTCCTCCCGGACGGGATGGCCGCCGAGCTTGCTGGGCAGCATGCCGGCGATGCGCGCCCCAAAGCTCGAGAGAGCGGCGATGATGGCGCCGCCGCGGGTGAGCTCCTGCAGGAGCACGAGGCCAACGATGGAGAAGAGGAGGTTCGCGCCCCATACGCCCAGGAACGGGGAGATCTTCTGCTGTTTGGCCAGCGCCACGCCGACCGACGACAGGAAGTAGTAGATCAGGACCACGATAATGGCGACGACGAAGCCCGTCGATTTGCCACCGCGCTTCGACGACAGGCCAAGAGGCACGCCAACCAGCATGAGGACCAGGCAGGCGAAGGGGTAGGAGAGCCGGCGATTCAGTTCGATGCGATAGAGCCTGGCCGGAACGCCACCGGGGACGTTGTCCTGCGCTCGCCGGTAGAGCTCGCGAAATGGCAGGGCCAGCAAGGGAGCATCCATGCGCGAGACGTGCGTGTCGTCCTGCGCGCCGGGCTGCAGGGGCATGTCGGAGTCGGAGAAGGTCGAGATGTCGTACTGGTCAGGATTGGTTGGGGAGAGCTTGTGCTCGCCACCGTTCATCAAGTGCATCCGCACCGAGGAGGATGTATCGCCGGGTGCTGCGGCGCCGCTGACGACGATAGCAGAGTCCGCCGTCACGATGTTCGGATTGGCAGGCTGCGTGAGGTCGGCGACGAAGACATGCTTCCACAACGCCGCGCCGGCCGCAGGCTTCACATCCTGCACGTAAAGGACGATGTTCTTGAAGTCCTCGTAGAAGACGCGCGGCTGCACCTCGAAGGAGGCCTGTGTCGTCTTCAACTCGTTCTCGAGCGCGAGCAAGGCTGTCGCGGCCCGGGGCGCGAGATACATGGAGTTCACGAGGCCGATGCTGAGCGCCACGACCGAGACGATGGAGACGATGCGCACGAAGTCCATGGCCGACATGCCGCAGGCGCGCATGGCCGTGATCTCGCTGTCGGAGGCAAGCCGCGAAAGGCCGAGGAGGATACCGACCAGGACCGCCATGGGGATTGCCACGGTCATCGCATCCGGCAGGAGATAGGCCACGATGCGGACGACCTCACGCACGGAGGCGGAGTCACGCACGACCAGATCCACGATCTTCCCCAGCCTGCCCACGAAGAGCACAAACGTAAACAGTGCCCCGCCCAGCATGGCATGGGAGACGACTTCGCGAAGAATGTAACGGGTAAAGATGCGCATGACAGAATCTGCTTCTGTCAGTGTATCGCGGCGACGGGGCGCCTATGCGATTGGGCGTTTGCGGGGCACCTGCGAGGCACGCTGCGGAAGACGCTTGCGATCTGCGGGCGGCGTGGATGTGGCCGCTCTGACCTGGTTACGGCCGGCCTGTTTGGCGGCATACATGGCCTCGTCAGTGCTGCGGAGCATCGTGTCGAGCAGGTCGTCCTGCTCCGGAATCCAGCTTGTGACGCCAGCGCTGATGGTGGCGCAACCGAGCGGGCTGGCGTCATGGACGATCTTCGCGTTGAGAATTCCCTGCCGAATTCCCTCCGCGATGGCCACCGCCCCCGGCAAGGCACAGCCAGGGAGAAGCACGACAAACTCCTCACCGCCGAAGCGCGCGACGAGATCCTCCCCGCGGGCCGACTGCTCGGTGAGGACACGGGCGACCTCGCGCAGACACTCATCGCCATACTGGTGTCCGTGGCGATCGTTGAGGAGTTTGAAGCGGTCGACGTCGAGCATGATGAGCGCGATGGGCTGATGGTTGCGGACGGCGCGGCTCCACTCGACCTGGAAGCGCTCGTCGAAGTGACGTCGGTTGTAGAGGCCGGTGAGCCCGTCTCGGACGGAGAGTTCACGCAGCATGGCATTCGCATCCTTGAGCGCACGCTGGCTGAGCACCAGGGCGCTTTGCGATTTGGCGAGTTCGGCATGGGCCTTGCGCAGGCGATAGTACAGCCGCCTATCCAGGTTCGCCGAGAAGAGAGCGACAAACAGCACGAGCGCAGCCGTGACGGAGACGCCGATCTGTCCCAGTTCGTCGATATGAACCGTGTGCGCCGGCGAATATCCCAGAGAGCCCGGCATGAAGTGGACCGCCGACATCGCGATGTAGTGCATGGACGCGATGGCGAGGCCCATGAGCGCACCCGCACCGACACGTACGGTTTCCACCCGCTCCCCCGCGCCACGGACGAGGGTTGCCATGTGGAGGGCAAGCGCGGAGAACACAACGGCCACTCCGATCGAGAGGACGACGACGGGCGTGGAATACATCGGCATGGCGCTCGAGCGCATCGCGGCCATGCCGATGTAGTGCATGCCGCCGATGCCGGCGCCCATGAGGAGACCACCGATCCCCTGCTGCTTCCAGCCCACGTCTTCCGCGCTGACCACGGTGAGCGTTACGGCCGAGGCGGCGATCGCAAGGACAAGAGACAGAACCACCGTGGGGATGTAGTAATCGACCTGGACGGGAAGTTTGACGGCGAGCATGCCGAGGTAGTGCATGGACCAGATGCCGATGCCCATCGCCATGGACCCACCGGAGAGCCAGAAAAACCGGTGCATCCGCGTCTTCGCGACGCGCATCCTGTCGGCAAGGCCAAACGCAGCATAAGACGCCGTCATCGAGAGGACGACGGAGATAGCCACCAGGCGGTACGAATAGGAGAGGGGTAAAGCGTTCACCGGATCATCTCAGGCAAAGCAGTGGATGAAATCGTTTGCAATCAGTTGTCTATACAATGAGCGTACGCTACGTCAGTCCTCCGGGCAAACCCCACGCGAAAAGCCGCATCGTATTTGGTGAGGTATTGTCATGAGCACAGTCGATATCAGCACGAATCCGCAGATTACGCAGGACGACGAAATCAACCCCAAGCAGACCGAGCAGCAGAAGATCGATGAGGTTGCCGGCCAGATGGCACAGAAGGCAGGCAAGGTGGAACATCACTCCGAGACATCGGACAATGTCGGCGGCGTTCGGTCCACAAGCGGCGGCATCTTCACGAAGTAAGCGTCTCTCCCAGGCTGTACCTGAAAAAGCCCTGCCACGCTGGCAGGGCTTTTTCGTGGGCGAAGGGTTAGCTGACGAAGAAGTCTTTGACCTGCTGGATCATCACATCGCGGCCCACATCGGAGATGGCCTCGGTGAGCGGAAGCTGCTTGGGGCAGGCGGCGACACAGTTCATGGCGTAGCCGCACTCCTGGATACCGCCGTCACCGGCGAGGGCGCGGAGACGCTCCTCCTTGAGCACAGAGCCGGCGGGGTCCATGTTGAAGAGGCGGACCTGCGCGATGGTCGCTGCACCGACGAAGCCGGTGGCGTCGTTGAACTGCGGGCAGACCTCCATGCAGATGGTGCAGGAGATGCAGTTCGAGAGAGGGTAACGCTCTTCCTGAATCTGCGGGAACTGGCGCGGTGCGGGGCCGAGGTCGTAGGTTCCGTCGATGGGAACCCAAGCCTTCACCGTCTTCAGGTTCTCGAAGAGCACGGAGCGGTCGACGGAGAGATCGCGGACCACGGGGAACTTCGAAAGCGGTGCGAGGGTGATGGGCTGCTCGAGTTTGTCGACCAGCGCGGAGCAGGCCATGCGGGCCTTGCCGTTGATCAGCATCGCGCAGGAGCCGCAGATCTCTTCGAGGCAGTTCGAATCGTAGGTCACGGGTGAGGTTGCCTGCCCGGTGATGGTGGTCGGATTCAGCGCGATCTCGCCGAGCAGCGAGGTGATGTTCATGTTCGGGCGGTAGGGGATCTCGAACTTCTCGGTTACCGCTGGGCCGTCGGGGGTCGACTGGCGCTTGATCTCGACTTGAATGGTGGTCTGGGTTGCGGCCATGATGATTGCCCTCAGAGGCTGAAGCCCCAATTCTTCTGCGATGCTTGCGGCACGACGAAAAGCCGTGCCCTTCCGTTTTCAGTCGACTGCTTAGCTGGATGAGTAGACGCGCGGACGAGGCGTAATCCACGACGTGTCGACATCCTCGTAGGTGATCTTCGGAGCTCCGTCGACAAAGGAAGCCTTGGTGGTCTTCAGGAATTTCTCGTCGTCGCGGTTCGGGAAATCAGGCTTGTAGTGGGCACCGCGGCTCTCATCGCGAAGACGCGCGCCCTGCACGATGACGCGGGCGAGCTCCAGCATGTTGCCGAGATTGCGGGTGAAGGCGAACGAGGTGTTGGCCCACTGGGATTTGTCGGAGAGATTGATGTTCCTGTAGCGAGCGAGCAACTCGACCAGCTTGGCGTCGGCCTCGTCGAGACCGGCGTTGTACCGCACGATGGTGCAGTGCTTGGTCATGGTGTCGCCAAGCTCGCGCCAGAGCTTGAAGGGGTTCTCCGAGCCGGTGGACGAAAGAAGGACGTTGTTCTTCTCTTTCTGACGCTTCAACTCGGCCGCGTGGCCGCCATCGCCAACCTGCGGCTTGAGCGATTTGGCGTACGCGACCGCGTTGGGGCCGGAGAGGAGACCGGCGTAGATGCAAGAGAGCAGCGAGTTGGCACCGAGGCGGTTGGCTCCGTGGATGGAGTAATCGGCCTCACCCGCGGCGAAGACACCGGGGATGTTTGTCTGCTGCTCGAAGTCGACCCAGAGACCGCCCATGGTGTAGTGGACGCCGGGGAAGATTTTCATGGGCACTTCGCGGGGATCGTCGCCGACGAACTTCTCGTAGATCTCGAGGATGCCTTCGAGCTTATGCAAGCGCTCCTTGGGCAGATGCGTGAGGTCGAGATAGACCATGGGCTGGCCGTCGATGCCCATGTTGTCTTCGTAGACGATCTTGAAGATCTCGCGCGTGGCGATGTCGCGGGGAACGAGGTTGCCGTACTTGGGGTAGCGCTCCTCGAGGAAGTAGTAGCGGTCGGCCTCGGGGATGGACTTCGCGACGCGCTTGTCGTTGCGGTCACGCGGCACCCAGACGCGGCCACCTTCACCACGGGCGGATTCGGACATGAGGCGCAGCTTGTCTTCGCCGGGAATGGCGGTCGGGTGGACCTGGATGAACTCACCGTTGGCGTAGAAGGCTCCCTGCTGATAGAGCGCGGACTGCGCGGAGCCGGTGCAGACGACGGAGTTGGTGCTCTTGCCGAAGATGGCTCCGTTGCCGCCGGTGCAGATGATGATGGCGTCGGCGGGGAACGTTTTGACTTCCATGGTGCGGAGGTCCATCGCGGAGATGCCGCGGCAGACGCCGTTGTCGTCGAGCACGGCGGAGAGGAACTCCCAGCCCTCGTACTTGGTGACCTTACCCTCGGACTCGTGGCGGCGAACCTGCTCATCGAGTGCGTACAGGAGCTGCTGGCCGGTGGTTGCGCCGGCGAAGGCGGTGCGCTGATAGAGCGTGCCCCCGAAGCGGCGGAAGTCGAGCAGGCCCTCGGGGGTGCGGTTGAAGGGCACGCCCATGCGGTCGAGGAGGTCGATGATCGCCGGTCCCTGCGCGGTCATGTTCTTGACCGGGGTCTGGTTGGCGAGGAAGTCGCCGCCGTAGACGGTGTCGTCGAAATGTTTGAGGACCGAGTCGCCCTCGCCCTTGAGGTCCTTGGCCGCGTTGATGCCTCCCTGCGCGCAGACCGAGTGCGAACGCTTGACCGGCACGATCGAAAAAAGGTCGACCTTGCCTCCGGCTTCGGCGATCTTGATGACGGCCGAGAGGCCTGCGAGGCCGCCGCCGACTACGATAATCCTGGGTGCTGCTGCCATAATCGTCTCTCTCGCTTGCTTCTTAGTTCGTTGCCGGTGCGGTGCTGGATTCACCCGCGGTCTGCGATCCCAGCACGGGGATCGGCGCGTCCTTATACTTCGGATTGAAGGCGACCGACCAGATGCTGAGCAGGCCCATGACGCACATGATGGTGCCAAAGGCAGCGCAGGCGTAGCCGGAACGCTTGCGGGCTACGTTGCCCGGGGTGATGCCCCATTTCGCGGCGAAGAGCCAGATACCGTAGGCGAAGTGCCAGCAGGTCGCGATCATCGCGATGACGTAGATGGCGAGCATCCAGGGGTTCGAAAGCTCGACCTGGACCTTGTGGAAGGCCATCGCCGGGTTCTCCGGAAGGCTGACGCCCATGAAGCGCTGGCGGGCCACGTGCTGGATGATGTAGGCGAAGGCGATCAGGCCGGTGACGCGCTGCATGACGTAGCCGAAGTTCCCTGCCCACGGATAGACATTGACGCTGACGCGTCCACGGAAGGCGATGAAGACGCCGTAGAGCGCGTGGAAGGTGAGCGGGATGAAGATGAAGCAGATCTCGAGGACGCGCACGAGAGGCAGCGAGTTGAGGAACTGGACCTGCTTGGCGTAGGCGAGCGGACCGTTCATTGTCTCGTAGTTGGAGACGATGTGCTCGACGAGGAAGGCACCGATGGGCACGATGCCGGAGAGCGAGTGCAGCTTGTGCCAGAGGTACGAGTTGCCCTTCCCGGCGCGCAAGGGTTGCACCCCGCGAAGGGGCGTGGCGGCGGGGGTGGGGCTGGCGGCGGTAGCCATGGGCGGACTCCTGATCTTGAAAGCTTCCGCACGAAGCGGAAACAGCGTGGCAAGAGGATTATTCCGTCCGCCGAGAACGCCCGTCAAGGCGAACGAGCCGATCCGTGCGCTTATCGGACATTCTGTGCGAAAATCACGACTTCCGGTGCTCAGGCTTCCATCGCATCCAATAAAGCCGCCAAAGCTTTACCACGATGGCTCAGGCCGATTCGCTCCTCGGGGGTGAGTTCGGCCATGGTGCGGTCGAGCTCCGCGAGGAGAAAGAGGGGGTCGTAGCCAAAGCCGCCGGTGCCGCGCGGAGCCTCGAGGAGCGAGCCCTCGAGGCTGCCGTCAGCGCTCCAGAGGACCACGCCGTCGCGGGCCGCGGCGAGGGCGCAGCGGTAGCGTCCCTGGCGATGGGGTTTGCCGGCGAGCGCCGCGAGGAGGCAGAGGTTGTTGCGGGCGTCGAGCGTATCGCCCTCGGTGAAGCCCATGTCCTCGGCGTAGCGAGCCGACCGCACGCCTGGGGCTCCGTGGAGCGCATCGATTTCGAGGCCGGAGTCGTCCGCGACGACGAGTTCACCGGGGGCGAGCAGCGAGTAATACTTTGCCTTTACCGCGGCATTGCCTTCGAAGGTCAGCTCATCCTCCGCGGGCGCGGGGATCTCTTTCAGGCCGGGGAGAGGATGAAGCCTGACCCGGCCGCCGGAGGCTACCTCAAAGTCGCGAAGCTTTCCAGCGTTCGTCGTTGCGACGTAGAGCCTCTCGATCGCCTTCGCGGCGAATGGATCTGTTCCCTGTTCCCTGCTCCCTGTTCCCTGCAGTTGCATCTTCCAGTCGAGGAGCTTCGCGTCGAGCGCGGCCTTCTCAGCCTCGGGCACCATGCCCATGTGCTGGTAGATCATCGACAGGCTGGTGCGTGCGAGGATGTCGTTCGGCGCCTCCGCGATGAGAGCCTGGGCGACAGGGAGGGCCTCGTCGTAGCGTGCGGCGACGTCGAGGGCGCGGATCAAGCCGTGCGTGGCATCGCGATGTCCGGCGGCTGAGGCGGTGCGCAGATCCGAGATGGCGGACTCGGTATCGCCGGCGGCCAGGGCGTCGAGTCCCGCGTAGAACAACTTATCCGCATCGAAATCGGGCATGCTGTCAGTATAGGAGACCGCGATGCCCGAGATGAAGGCCCACACCGAGTACCTCACGTTCACCACCCACGACCGTTACGAGATGGTTCACATTACCCCGCAGGTCGAACAGATCGTGCGCCGTTCCGGCGTAGACGATGGACTGTGCTTCGTCTCGCCGATGCACATTACGGCGGCGATCTATGTGAACGACCATGAGGATGGGCTGATCGAAGATATCTCCACATGGCTTGAAAAGCTGGCTCCGTCGTGGCCGGGGTACAAGCATCATCATACGGGCGAGGACAACGCCGACGCCCACTTGAAGGCGCTCCTGCTGCACCACGAGACGACGCTGCCAATCACGAAGGGCACGCTCGATCTCGGGCGCTGGCAGAGGATCTTCTACGCGGAGTTCGATGGACAGCGATCGAAGCGAGTCATCGTGAAGATCCTTGGGGTAACGAAGTAGCACGCAGGATGATCACGTCTACACGGCGGTTCGACATGCGGTTGACCTCGTTGTCGTTGGTGGCGACGGGATGAAACTCGGCGAGTCCCTCGACCGCCATCTGGGCGGGAGGGACGTGTCCGTTGTCGAGGAGGATTCTGCCGATCGCGGCAGCACGCGCACTGGAAAGCTCCCAGTTGCTTGGGAACTGGATGGTGTGGATCGGCACGCCGTCGGTGTGGCCTTCCACGCGCACGGGGCCTTCGGGCATAGCGCGGGCGAGCTCGATCAACATGGGCATCGAAGCCTCACGCACGATGGCCGAGCCTGAGCCGAAGAAGCCATATTCGCGGAGGGAGACGACGAGGCCTTCGGGGGTGGTGCGCAGGACGACGGCGTCAGGACGCATGCCGATGGCGATGGCCTTGGCGACGAGGCGTTCACGCAGTCTTTGTTCCTTGCGCAGCTCGGCCTTCGCCAGCGCGTCCAGGGCTTCCTCTGGGGTCATCGGGGCGGCTGCAACTGCCTTGAGTCCGCCTTCCTTGGTGAAGGCGGTCTGCATCGCTTCGGCGAGTTGTTTCTGCTTCTTCTTGTCGGCCTGACTGGAGGCGAAGAGCACCACGAAGAAGGCGAAGAGAAGCGTCATGAAGTCGGCATAGGAGACCAGCCAGCGCTCATGGTTTGCGTGGTGCTTCTTCTTGCGGATCACGCAGCCACCTCATCGCTGATGGCCTCGGCGGGGCGTATTGCTGCGCGGCGGCCGCCGGCCTTCTTCGGCGACACTAGATATGTCTCCAGCTTTGTCTCGATCATGCGGGGGGTCATGCCTTCGAGAATCGAGATCACCCCGTCGAGCACCATCTCCTGGTTTCGCTGCTCGTCGCGATGCAGGATCTTCAGCTTTCCGGCGGCGGGCAGACAGATGAGATTCGCGAGGCCGACACCGTAGATGGTTGCTACGAACGCCGTCGCAATGCCCTTCCCGACCTCGTCGATGTGATCGAGATGCTGCATCACCTGGATGAGTCCGAGGACCGCTCCGATGATGCCAACCGTGGGGGCGTAGCCTCCGGCTGCCTCGAAGACTGCGGGGATGCACTCGTCAATCTCGGCGCGATTCTCCAGTGACAGACGCATGATGGTGCGGAGCACTTCGGGTTCGGTGCCATCGACGGCCAGCATCAACGTTTGCTTAAGAAAGGGGTTCTTGACCTTGTCGAGTTCGCCGTCCAACGCGAGGATTCCTCCCTTGCGGGCGATGTAGGCAAAGGCGACGATCTGCTCGAGTGTTGCCTCGGCCTTCAGTCCACGCGCGAAGAAGACGCGCATGCCCTGCCCGATGGCGGCCAGCATGACGCGCAACGGAAACTGCAGCATGACCGCGCCGAGGGTACCGCCTAGAACGATCAACGCCGCGGTCGGCTGCACGATCTGCTTCAGGCTTCCGCCTTCGAGCGTCATGCCAAGCAGGATTCCTGCGCACGCCAGAAGAATGCCCAGAAAGCTTCCAATGTCCATCGCGTCTACCCTGCCTTCTGCGCATACCGCGCAGGCCATGCCATGCGCAGTACCTGCGCGTGATAGTGCAGCACAATCTCTGCGATCGCCTCGCATGGCTCCAGCACCACGAGCTTCTCGCCGCCGATCATGGTGAGGACCGTATCGGGCGACGCCTCCATATAGCGAATCAGGTCGCAATTCACCGTCAGGTGAGTTCCGTTCAACCGGGTCAGTTGGATCATGGATGCTCCTCGCTCCGTTCATCGGCGCGAACGCTGCCATCGATAGCGCGCCGGAATCGCGGGGATTGGCGCGGTCCACACGGGAACTAATGCTCTGGAAATGCCCGCCGATGAGGTGTGGGAATGCGGAGCCTTCCGCACGACGGCAAAGGCGAGAGACGGTGCACCGTGCGCCTCCTCTTCCTTCAACATTCCCTGGGGACAGGCGGTCCGCAGTCACCCATACCCCCCAACATCGATCGATACAGGAGCGCATCCCATGTCCTTGGGCGTACTGAATAACATCGCAGCCATCTACGCGCAGAACAACCTCAACAACACGCAGAACAGCCTGCAGAACACCCTGACGCAACTGTCCTCGGGTTCGCGCATCAACTCCGGCGCCGACGACGCAGCCGGTCTGGCCGTGGCGGACGGGCTGCACGCGAACGTCGCCGCTCTCACGCAGTCCTCGCAGAATGCGTCCGACGGCATCGGCCTGTTGCAGACCGCCGATGGCGCGCTCTCGCAGGTCACCAACCTGCTGAACCGCGCCGTGACGCTGGCCACCGAAGCCGCCAACGGCACGCTGACCACCAGCCAGGCTGGATCCGCCAACCAGGAGTACCAGAACATCCTCTCCGAGATCGGGAACATCGGCTCGACGACGAACTTCAACTCGAACTCCGTCTTCTCGAACACCGCGAAGACGGTCTTCGTCTCGGACGGCACGGCAAGCGGCTCGACCTCGTTCTCCGCCGTGGTGGGCGCGCTCTCGGCTTCGAGCGTCGGTGTGACCGCGGGTGGTGCGGCGACTGCGCTCACGGGCTCCGCACCCACGACTTCCGGATCGCCCACGCAGTCAACCAGCACCCTGACCTTCACGTCGGGCCTCTCGACCGCGTCCGGCACGCTCTCGCTCGGCCTGGGTTCGGGCGCGCAACACTCCATCACCATCTCACCGCTGACTTCGCTCTCGGCCCTGGCGACGCAGATCAACTCCGACAGCACCTTCTCGGCGGAGGGCATCAGCGCTTCGGTGTCGGGCGGTGTCGTCACGTTGAAAGGCCCCTCGAGCGGCGCGTCTACCCTGACCGTCGGCACCGGTACGGTCACCGACTCGCTGGCGACGACCGTAACCCCGAGCGTTCCGTCGGCTGGCTCGACCGGCGCATCGACCTCGACGTTCACTCTCACGGGCGCGAACGACACGTTCTCCGGCCAGATCGGCATCGCGGTCGGCACGGGCTCTTCGCATCTGCTGACGGTCTCGTCCGGCACCACGGGCTCCGCGCTGGCGACGGCCATCAACGCGGACACGACCTACGCGGCCGCGGGCGTTTCAGCATCGTTCAACTCGGGGACGGGCGTGCTTACGGTCTCTGGCCCCACGGGCGCGGGCAACACGCTCAATGTGAGTTCCAGCAACCTGAAGGACACACCCGCGCTCGGTGCCGGCGTCGACTTTACCGCTGCCGGTCTGTCATCGCTGAACTCCACCACGGCCAGCTCCGTGCTGACCTCGGTGACCTCCGCGATCTCCGACGTTGCCTATCAGCGCGGCATCATCGGGGCCGACATCAATCAACTCACCGCCGCGTCGCAGGTTGCGTCGTCGGAGTCTGAAAACCTGACCTCGGCCGAGAGCTCCATTCGCTCGACGAACTACGGTCAGGCCACCAGCGATCTCGCCAAGTACAAGGTGCTCTCGGAGACCGGTATCAGCGCGCTCGCCCAGGCCAACAGCGTGCAGCAGGAAGTCACCAAGCTGCTCCAATAAAAAGCATCGTGTTTCCGTGGGCGGATCCGGCCGAAGGGATCCGCCCCGCTTTTTTAGAAGCGGCTAATCCCGGTCTGAAAACCCTGGCCCAGCGATTGCATCTGCCTACCTCGCAACCACCCAAATGCAAGGGAGAACCCGATGGGAACCGTCGGACTCAGCTTCGGAAATCTCGCCACCGGCTCAGGCTTCGACGTCGCCGGCACCGTGACCTCGATCCTTGCGATCGAATCCGGGATCGAGACGCCGTGGAAGAATCAACTCACCGCACTGCAGGCGCAGGACACGGCCTTCAGCACACTCGGTAGCGATCTTTCCTCGCTCTCGACAGCGCTGGGTGCATTGACCAACTTCGATGGCGTGATGTTCTCGAAGCTTGGGTCGAGCTCCGATACCAACGTCCTGTCGCTTTCCTCTGCCAGTGCGTCGTCGATTGCGGGCAGCCACACGGTCACGGTGACCTCGCTGGCCTCCACCTCTTCGATGTATTCGGATCGCGTGAGCAACCTCTCCGACACGCTGAGCGGAAGCCTGGAGATCCAGGTTGGATCGAGCGATCAGACGATCACGCTCGACAGTTCCAACAACACACTGAAGACGCTCGCCGCATCGATCAACTCAGGCTCCTACGGTGTAACCGCGAGCGTGGTGCAGGATACGACGGGCTACCGTCTTTCGCTGGTGAGCAACCAGTCAGGAGCAGCCGGACAGATCACCCTGACGCCCGCGCTGACCGACACGACCAACAGCAATACCACGATCAACTTCGCCACCGGACAGACCGGTGCGGATGCCGTGCTGAACGTCGATGGACTCGACACGACCAGCGCTTCAAACACGGTGACCACGGCTATTCCCGGTGTCACTTTTCAGCTTCTCGCTGCGGCGCCGAACACGCCGGTCCAGGTGCAGATCACCAACGATAACTCGAGTGTCGAAAGCGCGTTCGCCACCTTCGTCACGGCATACAACCAGCTCGTCTCGGACATGGCGACGCAGGAGGGCAAGGACTCCAGCGGCAATGCCGAGCCGCTCTACGGCAATCCCACGCTGCAGAGCATCCAGACGCAGCTCTCGCAGGCGCTCAACGGTGGATCGAAGGTGGGGGGCATCGCGAACATGCAGCAGCTTGGCCTAAGCGTCGGACAGGATGGCAAGCTCACGCTCGACAACAGTACGCTCGACGCGGCGCTGAACTCCAACTTCGCCGACATCACCGGCTTCCTGCAAAACAGCGGCAGCTTCGGGCAGAGCCTGACCACGACGCTGAACTCACTGGGAAGCGTCTCGACGACCGGTGCGATCTATCTGGCCAAGCAGGAGAACACGGCCAAGGAGACTGCGCTCAACCAGAGCATCGCCGATGAAGACGCGCGGCTTGCTACGCAGAAGACCAACCTGACCAACGAACTGAACGCCGCCAACCAGATTCTGCAATCCATTCCCGATCAGCTCTCCGAGATCGACCAGATCTACTCCGCCGTGACGGGATACAACACGGGCAACGGCAACTAACGCAACGCAAGAGGAGACCCATGAACCAGAGCAGCTATCGCAACCAGACCCTGATCGGCGCAACCGGCGTCGAGTTGATCGTCGCGCTCTACGATGCGTCGATCCGCTTTCTGTATCGCGCGATCACGGCGGTCGAAGACGGCGACGTGACCGCGCGGCGCGACGCGGTGAAGCGCTTCCTCGACATCGTGATGTACCTGCAGGCGCGTCTGCGGATGGATCTTGGCGGCGACACCGCGACCACGCTCTCCGACTTCTACTCGGCGATGTTTACGATGTCGCTCGAGGCCTCGCACGCGGCTTCCGTTGCGCAGTTCCAGGAGGTCATCGCCTGCGTGAAGAATGTGCGGGACGCGTGGGTGATCGTTGCGCGTGACCCGGCTGCGGGGCGTGTTCTGCCGCGCGAACTGCGCACGCGAGAGGAACGGTTTCTGCCGCCGGCGGAAGCTGCTCCGAGTCAGACTGCATCGGTCGCGAGCCGTTGGTCCGCCTAGAAGCCATGTCGTGCCGGAAGCGTCCGCTGCGCGAGGGACGGTCAATTGCTTAGCGTGTGACGGCCAACTCTTCTTCCAGCCTCTGCTTTTCGAAGAGTTCGGCATAGGGGCCATTCATCGCGAGCAACTGGTCGTGCGTTCCCAGCTCGACGACACGACCGGCGTCGAGCACCGCAATCTGGTCGGCGTTGCGCGCGGTCGAGATGCGATGCGAGATCAGCACCGTCGTCCGGCCCTGCATCACGTGGCGCAGACCGCCCAGAATCTGCTCTTCCGTGTAGGTGTCCACGCTGGCAAGGGCGTCGTCGAGGATCAGGATGCTGGGATCGCGCAGCACCGCACGCGCGATGGAGGTTCGCTGCTTCTGTCCCCCCGAGAGCGTCACGCCGCGCTCACCGACCATCGTCTCGAAGCCCTTGGGGAACTCTTCGATCTCAGTGCGGATATGCGCGATGCCTGCCGCAACCTTTACCTGCTCCACGGTTGCGTCGGGAACACCGAAGGCAATGTTCTGATGGATCGTCGTGGAAAACAGGAAGGTCTCCTGCGGGACGAACCCGATGCCCTCGCGCAGCGTTGCCAGCGGATACTCGCGAATGGGTGCGTCGTCGATCAGAACCATACCGGGCTTCGCGTCGTGCAGCCTCGCGATCAGACCGACGAGCGTGGACTTGCCTGATCCCGTCGGCCCGACAACGGCCAGACTGGTTCCTGCGGGTACCGTGAGGTCGACATCCTTCAGCACGTCAGGTCCGTCGCCGTAGGCAAAGGTGAGTCCGCGGAACTCGATGCCGCCCTTTACTGGGCCGGCGGAGGCGACGGCCTCCGGACCATCCTGGATGGCCGGAACCTGCTTCAGCAGCTCGTCGATACGCACGATCGAAGCGGTGCCGCGCTGAAAGAGATTGACGACCCAGCCGACCGCGATCATGGGGAAGGTAAGCTGCACCATGTACACGTTGAACGAGGTGAACTGGCCGACCGAGATCTGGTGCGAGACGACCTCGTGCCCACCAACCAGAAGCGTGATCATGAGCGAGATGCCGAGCATAAACTCGAGCGTCGGCCAGAGCATGGCCATCAGCCGCACGAGATGCAGGCTGCGCCCGATGTATTCCCTGTTGGCAATCTCAAACTTCTCGATCTCCGCCTCTTCCTGCGCGAAGGCGCGGATGAGACGGGCGCCGGCGAAGTTCTCCTGCGCCTTGGCGGAGATGTCGGAGAACATGGCCTGGATGCGTTCGAAGCGGCGATGAATCCGGTTACCGAAGACCTGCACGATGACCGAGGCCATAGGCAGAGGCACAAAGGCAATGAACGTGAGACGCGGGCTGATGCGGTACATGAACGGCAGCGCCGCCACCGTAAAGACGATGGTGTTGGCCGAGTACATGATGGCCGGTCCAAGCAACTGTCGCACCGCCGACAGATCGTTCGTGGTGCGGGCCATGATGTCGCCCGTGCGATGCGTGTGATAGAAGCTTGCGGGTTGCCGTTCCAGGTTGGCAAAGAGGTCGTTGCGAAGATCGAATTCGATCTCACGCGAGGCGCCGATGGTGACCTGGCGCGTGGTGTAGAGAAACACCGCCGAGAGCACCGCAATGCCCAGCAGACGCAGCCCGTGGTGCATCACCTTGGATTCAGTCAGACCATGCTGCATGTCGTCGATGGCGTGACCGATCACCAGCGGGATCATGACTTTGATGACGTTGTACAGAATCGTCGAGACGCTGCCCCAGGCGAGGCTCGGCCAGTAACGTTTCAGATAAGGCGCAAGCGGTCGCAGACGATCGAACATGGAATTCCCCCGGCAGGCTATCAGATGAAGCAAGGGCGGCCTCGGTCGCTAAGAATCAGCCGATCCCGGGACCGCCCTGGAGATTACTGCTTGGTTGGAGGAGGCGTTGCGGTTCCTGTGGGCGCTGGCGTCGTCGTTGCCGGGGCCGGGGTAGCAGGAGCCGTGGTGCCGGTGGCTGCCGGAGCTCCCGCGGGAGGTGGCGTGGCCGGCTTGGCCGGGGGAGGCGTCGCACCCGCCGGAGGAGCCGGGGGCGCGGGAGGCGTATCCGACATGGCCAGAAGCTCCACGTCGAAGATCAGGTTCGACTTGGCCGGAATGACCGGGTTGCCCTGCTCGCCGTAGGCAAGCTCATACGGGATAAACAGACGGCGCTTTCCGCCGATGTGCATGCCCTCGAAACCCGTGTCCCAGCCGGCAATGACGCGCTTGGCCCCGTACGGAAAGGTGATGGGCTGGTTGCGGTCGAACGACGAATCGAACTTCTTGCCGGTCGTCAGGTAGCCGGTGTAGTTCACGGTGTACCACTTGCGCGGCACGGCCAGCTCTCCTTTACCCACGACGGTGTCGATGTAGCGCAGCGCGTAGAGCACCTTGGGCACGCCAACCACCTTGGGTACGCCCGGAGGCGCATCGAGGGAGGCAGACGTGGGCTTCTTCGCGGCAGGCTTGGCGGTCGTGGAGGCTGTATGGGGCTTGGGAGCGGCCGTCTGGGCGAAGACGGAGGTCGTGGCGAGGAGAAGGAGAACCGCAGGCTTCATAGGTGGGACCATGATAACCGCTCACCCTCCGCTTGTTACAATCGAGGCAAGGCCGAACCCCAAGCCGGCCAGGAAAGACGGTCACCTTGAGCCAGGGTCTCACCTCAGAAGAAGTCCACCGCAGCGCCATCGTCCTCGACACCCACGCCGATACACCACAACGCTTTGTGGACGAGCGGTGGGACTTTACCGGGCCGCTCGCCGGCGGCATGCTCTCGCTCGAGACAGCCCGCAACGGCAACCTTGCAGGGGAGCTCTTCGCCCTCTGGGTCGAGCCCACGCAGTGGCAGGGACGCTTCGCCCACCGCGCTTTTTCGCTGCTCGACGGCCTGCTGGAGCAGATTCGCCTCCACCCCGAGGCTATGGTCCTCTGCACTACCGCGGACGACGTTCTGGCCGCACACGCCTCCGGGCGCTTCGCCGCCATGGTCTCCATTGAGGGAGGCCACGCCATTGAGGCCGATCTTGGGCTCCTGCGACTGTTTTATCGCCTCGGCGTCCGGGCCATGACGCTGACCTGGTCCAACACCAACGAATGGGCGGACTCCTCCGGGGATATCGACGACCCTGCCGTCGTCCACCACAATGGACTGACCGACTTCGGCCGCGAGGTGATCGCGGAGATGAACCGCCTCGGCATGATCGTCGATATCTCTCACGTCTCCGACAAGACTTTCTGGGACGTCCTCGAGGTCTCGAAGGCACCGGTCATCGCGTCGCACTCCTCCGCACGGGCACTGACGAACTCCGCCCGCAACCTGACCGACGAGATGCTCGTCGCGATCGCCAAGACGGACGGCGTCGCCATGGTGAACTTCTACCCCGCCTTCATCGACGAGGACTACCGCCTTGCCTGGAGCGCACAGCGCCCCGAACGACAGCGTGCCCACGCGGCGTTGGAGGAGGAGTACGCCGGCCGGCCTGTTCCCTTCGCGGCCTCTACCCTGATCGACCGCGAGCACACCGCGCGGCTTCCGCGGGCTCCCTTTTCGTCGCTGATCGACCACTTCATGCATATGATCCAGGTGGCAGGCGTGGACCACGTCGGCATCGGCACCGACTTCGACGGTATTCCGCAGCCCCCGGACGGCATCGACTCTGCCGCCGATCTGCCGCGCATCACCGCAGCCCTCCTGGAGCGCGGCGTCAGCGCCGAGGACGTCCACAAGATCCTCGGAGGCAATTTCCTCCGCGTATTTCGGGCCGTCCAGGCGGTCGCCCAGCCATAACCAACTTTGCTCCCCGCAGTCCAATGGAGTAGCCTTGTGGTTGGTTTGAGGATATTGATGACTGTTCGCGCTTCGATGACGTTCCGCCTGCTGGCTGCCCTCTCCCTCGCCAGCGCCGTTTCCGCCTTTTCACAGGAAAAACCGGCTCCGGCACCTGCCAACGATCTTCCCGACGCACCGTCTCCTACCGAGCACGTTGGACCGCCTGTCGTGCCCAATGGCCCAACCGTCGTCTTCGACACCACCATGGGCCGGATGACGTGCAAGTTCTATGCCAGGGAGGCGCCACTGACGGTTTCCAACTTCATCGGCCTTGCAACAGGCACCAAGGAGTGGATCGAAGAGGAGACCGAGCAGAAGAAGCACACGAAGTTCTTCGACGGCACCACCTTCCATCGCGTGATCCCCGATTTCATGATCCAGGGTGGCGATCCGCAGGCGACCGGTATGGGCGGCCCCGGCTACTACTTTCGCGACGAGATCGATCCGGGCCTCAACTTCGACGTGCCTGGACGCCTGGCGATGGCCAACGCGGGCCCGGGCACCAATGGTTCGCAGTTTTTCATCACCGAAGTTCCTACGCCGCAACTCAACGGCAAGCACACCATCTTCGGCCAGTGCGACGATGATGCCGTCCAGGTGGAGAAGGCCATTGCGCGCGTGGAGCGCAATGCAGACGATAAGCCGCGCGTGCCGGTCGTAATCAACAAGGTGACGATCGTCGGCGAAGGCCAGCCACTGCCTCCCCTGCCCCCGCAACCGGCAGCACCGCCGCAGAAGCCGGCGATGCCGCCTCCTTTGCCACACTAAGTTTTCGCACAAGTTCCTGAATCTTTGCATCGAACGGCAAAGATTCCTTGATCACTCACCGCGCTCGTCTATTGCGCGCCAACCAGGAGAAGAACAATGCCTACCAAGCCCGGCACTTACGCCACCTTCAAAACCAGCGAAGGCACTATCGTCTGCGAACTCTTCGAGGCCGACGCCCCTCTTACCGTTGCCAACTTCATCGGCCTGGCCGAGGGCACCAAGGAGTGGACGAGCCGCTCGAAGAAGGGCGACAAGCTCTATGACGGAACCATCTTCCATCGCGTGATCCCCCAGTTCATGATCCAGGGCGGCGATCCGGAAGGCACCGGCATGGGCGGCCCCGGCTACAAGTTCGCGGACGAGACCAAGGGCTCGAAGCACGGCTTCCAGCAGCCCGGCAAGCTGGCCATGGCGAACGCCGGCCCGAATACCAACGGCTCGCAGTTCTTCATCACCGTCACCGACACGAGCTGGCTGACGGGCAAGCACACCATCTTCGGTGAGGTTGTCGAAGGCTACGACATCGTCGAGAAGATCTCGAAGGTGAGCCGCGACGGTATGGACCGCCCCAAGACCCCGGTGGTGCTTGAGTCGGTCACGATCGATCGCATCGCGTAAGCTTTTGCTTTCAGCATAAGAGGACCCGTCCAGAGAAGCTTCGGATGGGTCCTCTTATGCGTGGGCTACAGCCGTCTTTTTGCCCTTCATCCGGTGTGTGATCGGTAGCTCGACCCAGCGATAGACCAGCTCTCCCACCAGCAGGCACAGCGCCGCTGCAAAAACCCACTCCACGGCATAGCCAGAGCGGTCCAGTCCGCGAAAATGGGACAAGAGGGACCCGATGCCTGCCAGTGTCATCGTGTGGGTGAGGTAGAGAGAGTACGAAGAGTCGCCAAGCTCAAGCATCCATCGTGGAATCCAGCGCCGAAGGTCAGCCTCAAGAGCGATGGCAGCAGTCACCATCGCCAAAGCAGCCAGCCCCCAGACCAGGATCCGCGTCCTCAGGACATTCTCATCCGGGGAGAGTTCGATTACCGCGAAGGCCAATACGATCGCAGCATAACAGAAGATCTTCTGACTGCTGCGACGGGCATGCAGTCTCGCAGTAAGCTGTGCTATAAGCACACCGTACAGAAACTCCATCAGGATGGGACTGACGAGTGAGAGAGCAACCGGCAGACGGTCGGCAAAGACAAACCCAATCAGACTCAACAATAGAATTACGGCGGAAACAAAAGGCACCATGCGGAGGCGCATTCCAAGTGCGGTCGCCACGATGAGGTAAAACAGCATCTCGTAGTTGAGGGTCCAGCCAACAATCAGAATCGGCAACACCTCGCCCTTTGCCCCGATACTCGGGATAAAGAGATACGACGCAGC
The DNA here is from genome assembly GCF_900114625.1 of Granulicella pectinivorans. NCBI lineage: Bacteria > Pseudomonadati > Acidobacteriota > Terriglobia > Terriglobales > Acidobacteriaceae > Granulicella > Granulicella pectinivorans. The sequence continues at coordinate 3,195,023 of NZ_FOZL01000001.1, read as the reverse complement.
GACGTGCCATGCTCCTTGCGCAAGCAGCCCGCCGGCAGCCGGAACCACCATAAGCAGTCCAAGTTTGACCGTGGTGGCCAGCCAGTACATCGGCACCACACGCCTGATCCTTTTCCAGAGGAAAGTGCGCATCGGATGCATCGAGCGCAGAAGCGTGCGCGACGACATCGTCATCACAAATCCGCTGATGACGAAGAAGATATCGACTCCCGCGCCACCGCTAAATCCCGGCCCTGAGATACCGGGAAAGTGATGGTTCATCGTCTGGGTCGTGTGCAGCGCGACCACAAGAACTGCAGCGACGCCACGCAGCGCCTGTATCGAGAAAAAGGTCCCCTCGCCGGACACGGTAGGGAGTTCCAATCCCTTCGTGTCCGGCAAGAGGACCTCATGGTTCGCAGCTTCTTCCAATGAGCCTCCGGGGCTACGCGACACCAATCACGGTGCAGAGTTCCTTGACCGAGTCGGCCGACTTCTGCAGAGCAGCCTGCTCGTCCGCCGTGAGCTTGATCTCGATGATCTTCTCGAGGCCCTTCGCGCCCAGCTTACAGGGCACGCCGACGTACAGACCGGAGATGCCGTACTCGCCCTGAAGATACGCGGCGCAAGGAAGAATCTTCTTCTTGTCCTTAAGGATCGCCTCGACCATCTCCACCGCGGCGGCGGACGGAGCATAGTAGGCCGAACCGGTCTTAAGATGCTTCACGATCTCCGCGCCGCCGTTGGCTGTGCGGGTCTCGAGCTCCTTCAGACGATCGGGGGCGATCAGCTCCGTGATGGGGATGCCGGCCATCGTCGAGTAGCGCGACAGGGGAACCATCGTGTCGCCGTGTCCGCCGAGGACGAACGCCGTGACGTTCTCGACCGACACCTGCAGCTCGTCCGCGATGAAGGTGCGGAAACGCGCCGAATCCAGCACGCCGGCCATGCCGATCACGCGCTCACGCGGAATGCCGAGCTTCTTGAACGCCGTCTGCGCCATCGCGTCCAGCGGATTCGAGACGATGATGAAGATGGCGTTCGGCGAGGCCGCCAGCGCCTTCTCGGCAACCTGACTCATGATGCCAAAGTTCGTATTCAACAGGTCGTCGCGGCTCATGCCCGGCTTGCGTGCGATACCAGCGGTAATCACCACGATGTCCGAGTTCGCCGTATCCGCATAGTCGTTCGTGCCGACGATCGTGACATCGCGCTTCTCGATCGGCATGGCCTGCAGCAGATCAAGTGCCTTGCCCTGGGGCACGCCCTCCACAACGTCGATCAGGACCACATCCGCAAGCTCCTTGGCCGCGATCCAGTGTGCTGCCGTAGCCCCTACATTTCCTGCTCCAACGATCGTGACCTTCTTGCGCATTGCGTTCCGTCTCCTGTTTGGTGAATCAATTTCGTTGCAACCAGTTTAGACCTCTCAGACGTCACTTCGCTCGTTCACAAGCCCTAACCGCAGCAACCGTGCGGTGATCGCACCGCGGGTGCGTCCAAGCTCCGCCGCGATAGCCTGTACCGGGCGGCGCTGCGTGAAGAGAAAGCGGAGTTCGTCGTCCTGTGCCCGGTCCCAGCCCTCACCCATCCGCTCCGGGCGCTTCCCTTTCGCGGGCTTCTGCGGCTTGCTGTTCGTCTGGATCTTCGGTGCCGGGGTCTTTCCACCCAGCGCCTCCAGCGCTACCTGGAAGGCACGAATCACCTCGGGACGATGCACGACCTCGCCGCGGTGCAGAGGTTTCCCCGACTCTGGATCCGCCCCCTGGAGGAGCGCCTTCAAAATGAACTGTGCCGCTACCTTATCTCCACCCATACTGCCTCCAAAGCGAAAGGGCCCCGACCAGAGTCGAAGCCCTTTCAATCTACAGCGTAGAACGGACCACTTAGAACTGGCCCCAGAGGAGCTGGTTGTAGACCTCGTGATGGAACTGAACTTCGCAGGCCTTCACGACGGTGCCAAGCAGACGCGGGCAGCGATCCGCCGAAGCCTGCTTCAGATCCGCGTAGCGAGCCTTCACATCTTCGCCGAGCAGCGCGGTCGTCCAGGTCGCACTCCGGAAATCCTCGAGCGCCGTGTAGATGTTGTCCGGCAGGTACCGCTCTGCCTGGCGCAGATTCTTCATCTTCGAGATCTCGCCGTCGAGGCCGGTCTTGAAGACCGTGTAGAGCACCATGTACGGGTTCGCATCCGGTCCAACCGAACGAACCTCGACGCGCGCCGACTTCTCGTTGCCGATGGGAATACGAACCATCGAACCGCGATCGGTGGCCGAAGCCTTGATCTGGTTCGGCGCCTCGAAGTGCGGATCGAGACGGCGGTAGGAGTTCACGCTGGCATTCAGCAGCAGGCAGATGTCGTTGCCATGCGTCAGGATGCGGTCGATGAACGTCCAGCCGAGCTTGGAGGTCGTCTCCTGGCCCTTTGCATCGTAGAAGAGGTTCTTGCCGTTCTTGGTGATCGACACGTTGGTGTGCATGCCCGAACCGTTGACGCCGGTCACCGGCTTCGGCAGGAAGCTGGCCGTCATGCCCATCTGGGTTGCGACCTGGCGACAGATCAGCTTGTAGAGCTGAATCTGGTCGGCAGCCGTCACCACATCGCCGTAGGTGTAGTTGATCTCGAACTGCGAGGGAGCGACTTCCGGGTGATCCTTCTCGTTTTCGAAACCCATCGCGCGCTGAATCTCCGAGCACGTATCGATGAACTCGCGGAGCGGGTCGCCAGGCAGCGAGTGGTAGTAGCCACCCTTGTTCACGTACTCGAACACGCCCGTTTCGTGGAAGGTGCGTTCGGCTTCGACGCCGTCGAACAGGAAGCCTTCGATCTCGTTGGCGGCGTTCAGCGTGTAGCCGTTCTTCTCGAACTGCTCCTTTGCGAAGTTCTTCAGCACGCCGCGCAGATCGCCGATGTAGAAGTCGCCGTTCTTGTCGATGACCTCAGCGAACACCAGTACCTTGCCAGGGCCGAAGACATCCGCCGGAACCCAGTAGAACGCGGTCCAGTCGATCCCGAGGCGGAGATCGCTCTCCTTCTGCGCCGTAAAGCCGCGGATGGACGAGCCGTCGAAGGTCAGATTGTCATAGCTCTTGACGAAGAACTTCTTGTCGTAGTCGAGCATGTGCAGACGGCCTTCGAGGTCCGAGAACACCAGCGTCACGGCCTTGATCCGCTTCTCCTCGATCAGGTACGCCAGACGCTCTTCCTTGATCACCTCGGGGTCAACGCGCTTCTTGCGCTGTTCCTTGGCCGCCAGGTTCAAAGTTTCCAGTTCTTCGTAGGACAACTCAAGAAAATCGCGAAATTCGCTCGACATGATGCTCCTTTAAAAGTGAATCCAGAGGAATTGTTAAGACCGATAGCCGTACGAGAAACCCACTGCAAGACAGAATGTTCCCGAGAGATAAATTTATCAGATTGTCGCGTCAAGAAGCTGCAAAGACGCAGCCAATTGCCCTAAGCCAGTGCAGCCGGCTCCAGCACCTGGTGGATCCGCTTGCGTCCCATCGCCTTTGCCTCGTACAACGCCGCGTCGGCCCGCATCGCCAGATTCTCTGCAGCGGAGGCCAGTTCAAACAAGCTCACCGGGTGGTGCAAACGCAAGCCGGAAGAGCCTCGTCCCTCGCCCGCAGGAAGAGTGTGGACGGCTTCCCCGCGCGCTCGTTGCGCTCTCAGGAGCCCGGGGACCAAAACTCACTCTCCAAGCATCGAATAGTGGAATAATGAAGATTGGCGCTTTGCCCCGAAAACCGCGCCGTGGAGATTCGTTTCATGCCAGCAGAAAAGAAAGTCATCGGCCTCATCCAGATGTCCATGTCGGCTGATCCAGCCGCAAACCTCGACAAGGCCGCCGACCGCGTCCGCGAAGCCGCTCGCCAGGGCGCGAACCTGATCTGCCTCCCCGAACTCTTCAACGCGCAGTACTTCTGCCAGCGCGAAGATCACGACCTGTTTGAACTCACCGAGTCCATCCCCGGCCCCTCGACGGAGCGTCTCTCAGCCGTCGTGCGCGAAGAGAAGATCGTCCTCGTCGCCAGCCTCTTCGAGCGCCGCGCACCCGGGCTCTACCACAACACCGCGGCCATCCTCGACCACACGATTGGAGCCAAAGACAACATCGCCGGAAAATATCGCAAGATGCATATCCCCGACGATCCGCTCTACTACGAGAAGTTCTACTTCACCCCCGGCGACATCGGCTTCCAGTCGCTCGCAACCAGCCAGGGCGAAGTCGGCACGCTCATCTGCTGGGACCAGTGGTATCCGGAGGGCGCACGCATCACAGCGCTCAAGGGGGCGGAGGTCCTCTTCTTCCCCACCGCCATCGGCTGGCACCCGTCTGAGAAGGAAGAGTACGGAGCTCCCCAGTACGACGCCTGGCGCACCATGCAGCGCGCTCACGCCATCGCCAACGGAGTATTCGTCGGCGCGGTCAATCGTGTCGGCCATGAGCAGGGCGATGTCCTGCTCGCCGATGGCCTCCACAAGGGGCCATCGGGTGCCGGTCTAGAGTTCTGGGGTGGAAGCTTCATCGCCGACCCCTTCGGCCGCATCCTCGCCGAGGCCTCGCACACCGAAGAGACGATCCTCCTCGCCGAGGTCGATCCGAAGCTCTCCGAGATCACGCGCCAGCACTGGCCGTTTCTGCGCGACCGCCGTATCGATGCCTACGGCGGTATCACCAGCCGCTTCCTCGATTGAAGATGCCGTTGCACCTGCGAAGGGCCTGCGCCCAGGCCCTTCGCAACCGGAACCGAGAGTCTTTTCCCGCAACATGGGGTTACTGCTTCGTAGGCTCCCACAAACTCAGAATTATTCCGTTGTTCAGTAAACCCGATTCGGACCATTGCCCGTCAGAAGAGGCGTCATGAAACTCGGCATTATCTTCTCCCTCGCCCTTGCCGTCAGCGTTCCCGCCTTCGCGCAGGAGCTCGACCCGTCGCCCCACAGCGCCGCCGACATCCAGAAGCGCTCCGCCGTCCTCATCGACAAGGCCAAGACGTCGACCACCGGACTCGCCCTCGATGTGCTCGATGAGCTCACCACCGCGCGCACCCTTCTGGTAGTCCGCGTCAAGACCGGTCAGGCTGAGCGGCATCTCCTCTGGGCCGACCAGATGGTCATTCTCTCCGGCACCGTCACGCTTGTGACCGGAGGCGTGATGGAAGCGGAGAAGCCGAACGGGACCCTGCAGGGCGAGAGCCTCGGTGCCAGCCTCACCGGCGGCAAGGAGATTACGCTTCATGCGGGCGACATCGTTCACGTGCCGCCCAGCGTCCCCCACTGGGTCAAGCTAGCGCCCGGCACGACCGCCACATACCTCGTCTTCAAGGAAAAGTAGCGGCCGGAGCCTCAAATCAGGCACTAGCACCCTTACGCGTGAGAGGCTACGCTCGAACGGTGCCGTCGATCGGCGCGCCGGAGCTCACGATGAACCGCCTCTCCCAAATCCTCCGCACCTTCATCCCTCTTGTGATCCTCGCCGCTGCCACACGCGGGCACGCCCAGGTCGGCATCTATGGCACCCTAAACGCCTCGCACGTCGACAATCCTTCCACGGCACAGTCCATCAGCTTCGGCGGCAAGACCACGGACTATTGGAGCACAGGCTTCGGCGTAGGCATCTACTACGACGCGTACCACCTCGGCCCCATCTCGCTGGGGCTCGATCTCCGCGGTTCCGACGCCAAGCAGGTCAAGACCGGCCTGGGCGGTGTCCGCCTCGCTATCCACCCGCCCATCCTTCCACTGAAGCCGTACGTCGAAGGCCTCGTCGGAGGCACCAACTCGACCAACATCTACAACACGGCCAACACCAACTTCGTGTATCAGGTTGTCGGCGGACTCGACTACACCATCATCCCCCACTTCGACTTCCGCGCTATCGAGATCGGCTACGGCAAAATCTCCAGCGGCATCACGACCGCCTCTACGCCGCGCAGCACCCTCATCAATGTGTCGAGCGGCATTGCCATCCACTTCTAGCTTTCACAGAACTCTCGTAAACTAACCAGATGACCGACGCCCGCCCCACCCCACGCCAGAGCCACTACCGCATGCCGGCCGAGTGGGCCCCGCACGCCGCCACCTGGATCGCCTGGCCCCACAACGCCGAGGACTGGCCCAACAAGTTCCAGCCCATCCCGTGGGTCTACTGCGAGATCGTCCGTCACCTCTCCCGCGTGGAAGACGTCCATATCCTCGTCAACGACGTCTTCGCCGAACGCCGCGCCGCCACCATGCTCAAACGCAACGGAGCTAACCTCGCGCGCCTGCACTTTCACCACTGGGCCACCGACCGTGTCTGGCTCCGCGACTCCGGCCCCATCTTCGTCAAGAACCCCGATGGCGACCTCGCGATCACCAACTGGAAGTTCAACGGCTGGGCCAAGTACGAGAACCACCGCCGCGACAACCTCATCCCGAATCACGTCGCCAAGCTCTACGACATGCGCGAGTTCTGCGCCTTCGCACCGCTCCCCACAGGTGGCGAACACCGCCTTGTGCTCGAAGGTGGCTCCATTGACACCAACGGCGCAGGCATCCTGCTCACCACCGAAGAGTGCCTGCTCTCGAAGATCCAGGAGCGCAACCCCGGCCTCGGCGACGAGTCCCGGACCCGCGCCACCATCGAACAGGCCTTCGCCGACTACCTCGGCATCGAGAAGACCATCTGGCTGAACCGCGGAACTGCCGGCGACGACACCCACGGTCACATCGACGACATCACCCGCTTCGTCGGCGAAAACACCATCCTCACCTGCGTCGAGCCCAACACCAAGGACGAGAACCACCTCCCGCTTGCCGAGAACCTCGACCGCCTCCGCACCGCCCGCAATCTCGCCGGCAAACCCTTCCAGATCCTCGAGCTCCCCATGCCCGAGCCTGTCATCTTCGAGTCCCAGCGCCTCCCCGCCAGCTACGCGAACTTCTACATCGCCAACGAGATCGTCCTCGTCCCCACCTTCAACGACGCCAACGATCGCGTCGCCATGAATCTCATCGCCGACTGCTTCCCTACCCGCAAAATCATCGGCATCCACTGCGTCGATCTCATCTGGGGTCTCGGTGCCCTGCACTGCATGACCCAGCAGGAGCCCGCTTAGCCCAGCCGGGAGAAAAGAAGGCAAGCCTTCGGAAGCGCTGAGATCGCTGCTACGATACACCGACAACACCACGTCATTCCTAAGCAGCACAAAGGTCCCCAATGATGCAGCGCCTGCGCCTGAGCCTCCCCGTTTTCTTTACTCTCGCCTGCCTTGCGGGATGCAGCAATGCGACACGCGTCGCAACAACCGCTGTGCCAGCTTCAAGCACAAGCCTCCACGGCTCCCTCCACGGCGGGCAGCAGCCCATCGTCGGTGCCACGATCAACATCTACGCGGTAGGAACCACAGGGGACGGCTCCACGGCCTCCTCCGTCCTCGCTTCACCCCTTACCACCGACAGCAACGGCTTCTTCGACCTCTCCAACAAGGTCACCTGCCCCTCGCCCACGTCCCTGCTCTATCTTGTCGCCACCGGCGGCAACCCAGGCGTCGCCCCACCCTTCTCCGGCGCCCAGATCTCGCTCATCACAGCCCTCGGCCAGTGCGGCAACCCCAGCAACATTCAATTCATCAACGTCAACGAAGTCACGACGGTCGCCGCCATCTTCGCGCTCTCTCCCTACATGAGCGGCCTCACGGCCATCGGCTCCGGCCCCGCCGATGCCTCCACACTCGCTGACGCCTTCACCCTCGCCTGGCAGTACGCCGATATCACCACCGGCAGTTCGCCCGGCACCGGCGTTTCCAGCGATACGGTCATACCAACCGCCCAGATCAACACCCTCGCCAATCTCCTCTCCGCCTGCGTCAACTCCGCGGGCGGCACGGCAGGCGACACTTCCTTCTGCGGCCAGCTCTTCACCCTGCTCACCCCTGCAAGCACAGCCCCCACCGACACCGCGATGGCTCTGCTCAACCTCGCCCAGAACCCGGGCATCAACACGAACGCTCTCTACACCCTCAGCCCCCCAACCGCTCCCTTTCAGCCCAGCCTCACCGCACGCCCTGCCGACTTCAGCCTCTCCGTCACATCCCCCTTCGGCATCCAGGCCTCGGCCTCCGCGATGTCCTTCGGCCCTATCTTTGTCGGTGGAACCACGCCGGTTCAATTCCTCGATTTCACCCCCAATCAATATGCCTACTTCAGCAATTTGAATTTGTCCCTCGTCGGCCCAAATGCCAGCGACTTCGCCTTGTCCGGCCCGCCGGACGTCTCCTGTATCAGCGACAACTCGCTCTTCGAAGGCTACCCGTGCGTCCTCAACGTAACCTTCACCCCATCTGCCGCCGGGGTCCGGCGTGCCTACCTCATTGCCAGGTACAGCACCGAATTCTTGACGAACGGCTTGATCGTCATTCCTTTCGTCGGAACCGGCACCGTCTCCGCCCCAGGTCCTCTCACCATCTCGCCCAGCACGTTGAATATGAGCATCTACAACGACCCGCAGACGGTCTTCGTGACAAACTCCAACACCATCCCCGTCACGATCACGTCCATTACCGCCGGTGGCAGCGACTACACCCAGACCAACAACTGCGGAAGCGTCCTTCCGGCCAACTCCACCTGCGGCATCTTTGTGTCCATGCATCCCGACCAGTTTCCAGCCAATGGTGAATTGGACATTGCCAGCAGCGCCTCCTCGACTCCTCAAACTGTAGGACTCGCCTATCAGGCTGGTGCCTCCTTCATCCCGCCAGACTCCATCGACGTCGGCGCCCACACCGTCGGGACGGAAGGCGTTTACACCTATTACGGCCCCGCCGACCGCACCGGCGGATCCGCGTCGCTCAGCATCTCCGGCCCCAACGCCTCCGACTTCTCCTTCGATGCGGTGAATCAGCAGAGCACCCTCGATTGCCGCTGGGGGCCGTTTGATGCCTGCACCTTCACCGTCTACTTCACACCCTCCGCAACCGGGCTTCGGACGGCCACCATCGCCGTGTCAGGTGTGGGCAACATCCCCATCTCAGGAACCGGCCAATAGCGATTCCCAGGATGACGCTTCGACACGTCCACCTTCGGCAAGGAGTGCTTAAAAAAACAGATAAGGTCTGGCCCCCGCTACCATGGGCGCGAGCTCGTTCCTCTATTTTCTTGGGCACTCCAGGGACTCTCATGTCCCGGAGCCATGTACGCCTCTTGCTTCCCGTTCTTACCATTCCCCAGGCCACCAACGTCACGAATATCAATGCAAACAACGTCCTCTCCTTCTCTGGGAGCCAACCCCACCGACTACATCGTCACGAACAACTCCACCGCCAACGTCGTCCATGGCAGTGCCTGCACCCCAACGTCCAACGTCTCCTTCGCGCCGACCACACCCGGCACCCCCACCGCCTCCCTCCAGATCCTCTCCAGCTCCTCCTCCTCTCCCCCGACATCGTTCCGCTCAGCGGCACAGCTATGGATCCGCCGTAAAAGGATCCGCCGTAAAATCGAACCATGATCGTTGACGAAGAATCCGTAGAAGAGTTGTTCACCACCCACGACCTGGAGGGTCTCATCGCCGAGGGCGCGCCCGCCGACGAGTACGAGCCCGAGATGGAGCAGCTCATCGAAGCCCTCGCCCAGATCCCCACCGGCGAAGCCAGCCAATCGAAGATCGTCGCCATCCTCACCGACATCTGGCGCAAGGACTTCTCCGCCACCGAAGACCACCTCGAAGCCCTCCGCCCCGGCTTCGAGGCCCTCGCCGATACCCTTCTCGAGCACTACGACTGACCATGGAGACCGACGAGCACTATCTCCGCGCCGCCATCGCCGCAGCTCGCGCCGCTGAGGCGGACGGCGAAGTCCCCGTAGGAGCCGTGGTCGTTCACGCGGGAAAGATTATCGCCACCGGACAGAACCGCGTTATCCGCGACGCCGACCCCACCGCCCATGCGGAGATCGTCGCCCTCCGCGCCGCGGGCAGGGTGCTCGACAACTACCGGCTCGAAAACTGCGACCTCTACGTCACGCTCGAGCCCTGCGCCATGTGCGCCGGGGCCATCCTGCATGCGCGCATCCGCCGCCTCGTCTACGCCGCCTCCGACCCCAAGGCCGGGGCCTGCGGATCGGCGCTCGCCGTCATGAACCACCCACTCCTCAATCATCGCGTCGAGGTCGCCTCAGGCCTTCTCGCGGACGAGTGCGGAGCCTTCCTCACCGCCTTCTTTCGCGCACGCCGCAACGCCGTCAAGGCCTCCCGCATCCAACCCGCGCAGGAGGCCGTGCTCATGCCCACCAAGAAATGGTCAGCCAAGGTCACCACCGACTCCACCCATCCCCACCAGGGCCTCTTTAACGAGGATGCCGAGAGTATCGCCAAGTCCCTCGCGACGAAGGAAGTGTCTCCAAAAGGGCCCGCGTCCGGCATGCGCATGTTGAACTTTTATATCAACCGTGCCGGCAAGAACCTGCCTGAGGCCCGCGTCCAGGAGCTCGAGAAGGCCAAGACCATCCTTTCGGCCATGATCGCGACGAGAAAACCCGCGGCGAAGAGTGCAAAGAAGGCTGCGGCAAAGAAGACACCGAAAAAGACTGCGAAGAAATCCTCAACAAAATGAGCTTCCCGCTGCGCGCGAAGCCAAATTCTGCATCCATTCCTGTAGCCACGCCATTCTGCAGCACAGGAGTGTACCCATGCCCCACGGCATCATCATGACCATCATCATCGGCTTCATCATTGGCGTTATCGCAAAGATGATCATGCCCGGCCGCGACCCATCCGGCTTCATCGCCACCGTCCTCATCGGCATCGCCGGCAGCTTCCTCGGCACCTTCATCGGCCGCTCCATTGGGCACTACGACCGCACCGAGAGTGCCGGCTGGCTCATGTCGATCCTCGGCGCGCTCATCCTCCTCGCCCTCTATCACCTCATCAACCGCAGCCGATCGCGTTTCTAGGGCATCTTGTTATAAGGAGTTTTCTTTATGTCCGACCGTCTCAAGGGTAAAGTAGCCATCATCACCGGATCCTCCTCGGGCATCGGCCAGGCTATCGCCGTCCGTTTTGCCCAGGAGGGTGCCACCGTCGTCATCGACTACCGCAACCATCCCGAAGGTGCCGACGCCACCAAAGCCCAGGTCGAGGCGGCCGGAGGCAAAGCGATCACCGTCCAGGCAGACGTCTCCAAACTCGCCGATACCCAGAACCTCGTCGACCAGGCGTGGTCCCAGCTCGGCGGCTGCGACATCCTCGTCAACAACGCTGGCGTCGAGAAGAATGCGCCCTTCCTGGAGGTCACCGAAGCCGACTACGACATGGTCCTCGACGTGAACCTCAAGGGCGCCTTCTTCCTCACGCAGGCCTTCGTCAAGCGCCTCGCCGCAGCGAAGCTCCCAGGCCGCGTCATCAATATCTCGTCCGTCCATGAAGACATGGTCTTCCCCAACTTCACCAGCTACTGCTGCTCCAAGGGCGGCATGCGCATGATGATGCGCAACCTCGCTGTCGAACTCGGCCCGCTCAACATCACCGTGAACAACATCGCCCCGGGAGCCATCAACACTCCCATCAACGCCTCTCTGCTGGCCGACAAGCCGAAGCTCAACGCCCTGCTGGCCAACATTCCGCTCGGACGCCTCGGCAAACCCGAAGAGGTCGCCGGTCTGGCCCTCCTGCTGGCATCCGAAGACGGCGGCTACACCACCGGTTCAACCTTCGTCGTCGATGGCGGTCTCATGCGCAACTATCACGAACAGTAGGTGGAAAGGTAAACTAGGGCCATGGAACTGACCGTATACTCCGCCTCCTGGTGCCGCGACTGCCGCGAGGCCAAGAAGTTTCTCACCAGGCACAATATCCCCTTCACCGAGGTCGACATCGAGCTTGTCCCCGGTGCCGCCGACGAGGTACTCGAAAACGTGGGCAAGCGCGCTATCCCGCAGTTCGTCCTCGACGGCAAATGGATCCAGCCCTACAAGCCCGGACGAGGATTCCTCCATGCAGAGATGGCCGAGCTCTTCAACGTAAAGGAATAGCCTTCCAACGGAAAAGCCCCGGCTCTCATTAAGAGAGCCGGGGCTTTTCATTGGGCCTTACTCATTCCCAGCAAATGTATTGCACGAATCGATCGTCCCCCCGCTCAACCCGCGGTTGAACCACTTCTCCCGGTCCGCCGAGCTGCCGTGCGTAAACGTATCCGGCCTCACCGTGCCGCCCTGCATGCCCTGAAGATGGTCGTCACCCACTGCAGCCGCTGCCTTCAGACCACCGGCAATATCGTCCGTGTGAATAAACCCGCGGCTCTCTCCACTCTTCGCCCATACCCCTGCAAAGCAATCCGCCTGCAATTCCACCTTCACCGAGAGCCGGTTCCGGCCAGAGGGATTCTGCTGGTTCGCCCGCTCGACCTTCTGCTCCGTTCCCAGCAGATTCTGGATGTGATGCCCAAGCTCATGCGCGACGACATAGGCCTGTGCAAACTCCGCACGGCCACCCCCAAGCTGAGCCAACTGATCCCAGAAGCTCAGGTCCATATAGATCTTCTGATCCGCGGGGCAGTAAAACGGCCCTACCTGTGACTGCGCCGTGCCGCATCCTGAATAGGTCGCATTCCGGTAGAGAACGACCTTGGCCCGACGGTACTGCACACCCTGCTCCTGCAACGTCTGCGCCCAGAACTTCTGTGCATCGCCCAGCACGAACGAGACCAGTTGCGCCGACCGGTCTTCCGTCGGGGAAGCATTCACGCGTCCGGAGGAGCCCTGCGTCGATCCATACTGCGACCTCGGACCACCCGGCCCGTACTGCGAAGAAGGAGGGGGCGCACTCTGCGTCGAGCCCGAAGAGCCCCCGCCCAGATAGCTCCCGATATAGTTATGTCCCGTTACCAGGCTGACGATCACCAACACGACCACGCCGATGATTCCTAAGCCACCCCCACCGCCGCCGCCAAACCCGCCGAATCCTCCACCACCACCCGAATCCCCACGTCGATCCTCAACATCGTCACTCAACCCGCCAGGCGTCCAATCCATCGTTCCCGTCCTCCGAAAATTCGTACGTTCCTACTCTACCGCTTGGATGCAGCAAACAAGCCAACCGCCAATCCAGCCGCGACGGAACTCACGCCGCTTCCCTCCCGTATTCTTATCCACACATGGCCACCACCATCGTCCGACCCACCGACCGCACGCTCGCTCCGGCCCTCCGCCTCGCAGCCTTCTTCGCGATCATCAAGCTCGCCCTCCACGTCGCGGCCAATCTCTACCAGTCCCACACAGGCTGGGGATACTTCCGCGACGAGATGTACTACATCGAATGCGGCCGCCATCTCGCCTGGGGTTACGTCGATCACGGCCCCATCGTCGCCGTGCAGGCCAAGCTGGCCCTCGCTCTCTTCGGCAAATCCCTCGCCGGCATTCGCTTCTTCGCCGCCCTCGCCGGGGCAGCGCGCGTCTTCCTCACAGGGATACTCGCCTGGGCGCTCGGCGGACGCCGCTCCGCGCAGGGCCTGGCGATGACCGCCTGCCTCGTTGTGCCCATGTACCTCGGCCTCGACTCCTTCCTCTCCATGAACTCCTTCGAGTCCATGTTCTGGATGACCGCACTCCTCGCCCTCATCCTGCAGCTTCGGCAAGAGCCGGCCTCCCCGAAACTCTGGATCCTGTGGGGCGTCGCCTCCGGAATCGGGCTCCTCAACAAGCCCTCGATGACCTTCTTTCTCATCGCCCTGCTGATCGGTCTTCTCGCGGCCCCAGCCCGCCGCGTCCTCGCCACCCGCTGGGCCGTCATGGGCATCGCCCTCATGATCCTCATCGCCCTGCCCAATCTCCTGTGGCAGATTCACAATCACTGGCCGACGCTCGAATTCCTCCACAACGGCCGGGTCGGCGGCAAAAATATCGCGCTGAACCCAGTCGCCCTCATGGGTCAGCAGATCCTCGTTCTCCAACCCGCAAACCTCCTCGTCTGGGGCGCTGGCCTCATCTTCCTGCTGCGTCGTAAGCCCTGGCGCTGGATCGGCATCACCTATCTCGTCTTCCTTGGCCTCTGCATGGCGCTCCACGCCAAGGACTATTACATCGCACCCATCTATCCGGTGCTGTTTGCCGCCGGGGGCATCGCGTGGGAGACGAAGGACTCCCACAACCTCCGCGTGCAGCAGGGTCGAGCCTTCGCCTTCCCCATCCTGCAGACCGTGCTCCTCTTCTTCTGCGCGGTTCTGCTTCCCCTCTCCCTGCCGATCCTGCGTCCCGCTGCCTTCATCGCCTACGGACACGCAACGCACCTCGCCAACACCGGCAACAGTGAGACCGACTCATCCGGCGAACTCCCCCAGTTCTACGCGGACCGTTTCGGCTGGCAGGAAGAGGTCGACCAGGTCACCCGTGTCTACAATGCTCTCCCACCCGAGGAGAAGGCCAAGGTCGCCATCTTCGGCTCCAACTACGGCGAAGCCGCTGCCATCAACTTCCTCGGACATGGCCTGCCCACCGCCATCAGCGGGCACAACAACTACTTTCTCTGGGGGCCGCGCGGGGCCACCGGCGAGGTCGTGATCTCTCTCGTCGGTTCCAAGCCCGAGGAACTCGCAGAGTACTACGACAAGGTCGAGATCGTGGGCCGTATGGACACCCCGTATTCCATGCCCTTCGAGCACCGCAACATCTACCTCCTCCACGGCCGAAAAAAGAATCTTTCAGGCGATTGGCCCGACTTCAAAAACTACTTCTAATCCTGGGTCAGACCCCGGCCTCCGGTACCATGGGAGGTCATGGCAATCATCGAACGCTTGGATAACTGGACGCTCTTTCTCTGCATAGCGCTCTCGACCTCCATGTCGGCCTTTGCGTTCGCCCGGATATGGCGCACCAACCGCACCGTGCGCGGCGCCGGCCATTTCGCACTCGCCTTCCTGTTCGGTACCGCCGGCTGCTTCTTCATCGCCTTCCTCCCGGACAACACGCCGCTCTTTCACCTCGCCGGCAACGTCATCGAAGACACCCTCGTCCGCGCCGTCTATGCCCTTCTGCTCATCGGGGTCGATCGCTTCTTCGGCGTTCGCCGTGCCAGCCGCTTCGCGTGGCCCATCGTCGCCATCGCCCTCGTCCTCACGGTCTTTTTCACCCTCATCATCGATTCCAACCGCGTCAACCTCATCATCACCGACCTCGTCACCTTCTTCTTCCGGATCTCCATCGCCATCGAACTCCTCCGTCACACCGGACGCCGCCATCTTCGCCCTCTCAGCGCCCTCATGTTCGTCTTTGCACTGCTCAGCCTCGAAGCCACCTGGGACTCCATCGCACACCCCGTCTCCACGATCGTCCTCGACACCAAAGGCCAACAGTCGCTCGCCCTGTTCACCACCCTCTTCTTCTTCATCGCCACCGGCCAGCTTCTCTTGCTCATCCTCAACGGAGACCTCGTCCGCCAGCTTCAGGACGAAGCCACCCGCGACTTTCTCACCTCGGCCCTCAACCGCAGGGGAGCCGAGCGCATCCTCGCCGCCGAGATCGACCGCGCCCACCGCTTCCGCATCCCTCTCGCCGTAGCCCTCGTCGACATCGACCGTTTCAAGGAGATCAACGACACCCTCGGCCACGCTGAAGGCGACAAAACCATCGTTGCCGTAGCCCGCACCATCGACCGTAACCTTCGCACCTATGATTCCGTCGGCCGCTTCGGTGGAGACGAGTTCCTCGTCGTGCTTCCCAACACCCCCACCCAGGAAGGCCTGCAGGTCCTCGAGCGCCTCCGCAGGGAAGTTGAGGAGACAACCCCACCCGCCACGACCCTCAGCATCGGCCTCACTACCCTCTCCCACGCCGACACCCTTCTCTCCCTGCTCGCCCGCGCCGACGAAGCTCTCTACAAAGCCAAAGCCGAGGGCCGCAACCGCATCACCGTCCGCCCCTCCGCCGAAATCGAGGCCGCCGTCCTCGACCCAAGCCACACCATTTAAGCAAAAGACCATACGATCTGAAATACGCAGGAATGCTTGCAGAATCGCGCAAGTCTACCGCGATGATGGACGAATCTGTCATTCAGAAAAGGGAAGATTCGACGTGGTTTTGCGCCAGTCTCAGGCGCTCCTCGAGTGTCTTCCGGTCGACCTTGCGGAGTCCAGAGAGACCGAAGGCCTCCACGCAGCATGCAGCGGCAATCGTTCCCTGCAAGAGGGCCTGGAGAGGATCGGCGTGCGAGGCGAAGCCGGCAAGGACTGCGCCGCAGAATGCATCGCCGGCACCCGTTGTGTCGGCTACCGACCTGGCTGCGCTGGGGAGACTGAGTATCTGTTGAGATCCGGCAATGTGAGCGACCACGCCGGCGGCGCCACACTTGATTGCAATCAGCGCGACCGCTGGAGCACATTCACGAAGTTGGCGCAGCGCAAGCGCGACAGGAAGACCGGGAAAAATGCGCTGCATATCCTGCTTGCTGGGCAGGAAAAGATCGACGGCGCGGATCTGTTCCAGTTGCTCGTCCCGCGTAACCGGCTCGGAGACATCATGATTGTCGAGATCCAGCGAGATGATCCTTGCTTCACAGCGACGCAGCTCGTCGATCAGTTCCGAAGCCCGAGCGAAAGGCATTGGAGCCAGATGCGCGGCGGTCTGCCTGCCGGTATGCACATCCGAGATGGACGGGCAAAACAGGCTCCAGTCACGATCTCGGCTGCGACTCACGAAGCACCGTGAGCCATCCTCTTCGTAGAGCCCCCAGTTCCGCATGGTGTGCGGGATTTGTCGGCAGCGCGTGGTATCGATCGCGCTGAGCAGCGCCAGCGGATAGTCATCACCCAGCGGAGCGACTGCGCTTGCACTGCCGGCCCATAGCGCTGCCCCAAGGGCTGCATAGGCTGCGGATCCACCAGGGACCGCCCACCGCGTTGTTCCGTCGGGAAAGACGAGGTCGTCGATCGCGAAATTGCCAAAGATCGCCGGAAGCATCATCGCTGGTTGCCGGGTCGTACCAGGGTGAAGCTCATGCGCGAGGAGTTGTGAAAGACCGTGCTGTAGAGCCCCGGCTTCTGCTTGCTATCCAGGTGAATCTCCCGAACGAGCAAAAGCGGAGAGCCCGGCTTGACGCACAGCAGTTCCGCATGACGTTTATTGGCTGCGACCGCGGTAAGGGAAGCCTCACTGCACGCCAGAGGCACGTTCAGCTTGCTGCCGATGAACTCATAGATGGATGCGCCGTCAAACGTGCGGAGAAGTGGCAGCATCCAGTCCGCATCGTTGCGAAGTGCAAGGTAATCGTATGCGACGGCAAGAGGTTTACCGTCGATCAGCCGGACGCGCAGAACCTCCGCCACCGCATCGCCCTGGGCGATGTCGAGCGCCGCAGCGATCTCTTCGCTTGCAGCGATGCGTCGCACTTTGAGTTCGCCAACGCTGGGTTCCCCTCCACTGGCACGGATCAACCCGGACATGGACTGCATCGAGTTAAGCGGACTACTCAGCGCGACCGGCGCCTCTGCGACAAACGTACCGACACCATGCCGAATCGCCAGCAGACCCTCCAGCGTGAGCAGACGGGTGGCTTCGCGCAGGGTTTGCCTGCTCACACCAAGCTCCTTCGCAAACTCGATCTCTCCACGCAGTTGCGCACCGCGTTTGAGCGTCCCATTGCGGACCTGCTCCCGGATGGCATTCGCGACACGAACGGTGAGGTTTTCGCGAGGTGCGCTCTTCCATATCTGTCGATTCAGCGCACTGGTATCGAGGTCGTCTACGGGGTCAATGGACGGCATGGTTGGACCATGCTATCAAGCTTTCGCGATTCGATCCAAAGAAAGAGGTCAGAGGTCGGACGTCTGACCAAATTAACGGTCCGATGACCTCTTTGTGACATTTTGTTCATCTTGCCTCCGTAGTTTCCAGCTATAGCGACTCAGCCGACAGGCAACCGCTCTCTGCCCACAGCTCAGGGATCAGTGCTCGGTCTATCGAGTCATCTCTCGCCAATCAACCGGTGCAGAGATCGGATACGTGCGCGTGCTGTGACGCTATGTTGGGCAAACTTTGCCCTTCACCGATCAGTGAAACAAAGCAGGAGGTTTGAATGAAGAAGCAGTCTTCCTTCCGGGTCATGTCGCGCGTGGTATCGCTACGCTGCGGCCTGTTTGCGGGAATGTGTCTCGCCGTCACCTACGGCGCCTTATCGTCACCCAGGCTGTTCGCCCAAAGTCAGGCGATCGATGGAAACATCGAAGGGTACGTGCGTGCTCTGGACGGCAGCAATCTCAGTAGCGCGCAGATCCGCGTGACGAACACGCAGACAGGGCTCAAGCGTGAGGCTATCTCCGATGACGAGGGATACTTCCGGGTACAGATTCTTCCCCCGGGAACGTACTCGGTGTCGATCTCGAAGGATGGTTTTGCTTCCCAGCAGCAGGACGGCATCATGCTTGCCGCAGGGCAGGCACAGACGCTGCGCATTGCGTTAGCGGTCGGTTCAGTTGCAACGAGCGTCGAGGTCACAGCCGAGATGCCGGTCATCGAGACAGCACGAACCAACGCCTACAACAACATCTACGGCAGCCGCGAAGTTCCGAACATTCCTGTCCCCGGGCGCAGCTTTCTGGATCTGTTCGTCGTGAACCCGATCGTAAATGCTCCTCCGTTGTCGACCGGCGGGTCGGGCACCGGAACGCCTTCGGTGTCCTTTGGCGGACTTGGCTTTCGTCAAATGAACGTCGACGGTGTCAGCAATAACGTGCAAGGCGGCGCACGCAACCTGGTGATCAGCGAGGACGCGCTGAGCGAAGTACAGGTAGTCACCAACTACTCGGCAGAGTTCGGCCGGCAGGCTGCGCTCATGCTGAATGCGCTCTCCAAGTCGGGATCGAACGACCTCCATATGAGTGGATTCCTGTTCGCCCGCAATAAGGCCCTGTCGGAGCGTCCCTTCCTCTTGAGCAGCACGACCCCGACACCCCAGTTCTCACGCTACAACTACGGTGGCACCGCGAGCGGACCGCTGCGCAGGAACAAGGCGTTCCTGTTCGGCAGCTATGAGCGTTGGCAGCAGGATGCTCCCCAGGTTTCTACCTTTGGTGGCGCGACGCAAAGCGCGGTGGCGGCACAATTGGGCATCGCGCCCGCCGACATTGCCTCCTTCAATGGAAGCTTTCGCGCCCACACGCTCACCCTGAAGGGCGACGTGCAGTTGAACGAGTCCAACCGCCTGACGTTGCGTTACAACTACTATCGCGATCGCGAAAGCCCCCTGGGCAGTGGTCAGATTACCCGCCAGGTTGCGAGCCGCTTCGACGAGAATCCGCAGTCGGGAACCTTGCAGCTTGTCACAACACTCGGAGCAAACAAACTCAACGAGTTCCGCTTTCTCGGCATCAAGCGAGACATCTCGAACGGCGTCATCAGCCCGCTGACGCCGCAGATCACGATCTCCGGCATCGGCAGCTATAACGGCAACCAGGACGGCACGTTCTCTTCATACGAGTCCGGTTACCAGTTCGTAGACAACTTCACATGGAACCT
Source organism: Granulicella pectinivorans (assembly GCF_900114625.1). NCBI lineage: Bacteria > Pseudomonadati > Acidobacteriota > Terriglobia > Terriglobales > Acidobacteriaceae > Granulicella > Granulicella pectinivorans. Next base: position 3,175,558 of record NZ_FOZL01000001.1, on the reverse strand, counting down.
TGGCAATCACTCGCTCAAGGCCGGTGTGGAGCTTCTGCCGAACTCCTTCCGCGAGCGTACGCGCAACCTGAACGGAACGTTTACCTTCACCGGTCTGAGCGCAAGCGGCACCCGCGGAAGCGTGACCCCGCTGCAGCAGGCAGTGAATGCTCTCAACAATGTGGTCGATCCTTCGACAGGCCTTCCGTACACCTACACGCAGTACACCCGGGCGACAGGCAACGAATTCACCACCTCTCAAGTATTGGCGCAGGGCTACTTTGTGCAGGACGACTGGCGCGTGAACAGCCGTCTGAAGCTGACCTATGGATTGCGCTATGAGCTGTTCCTTCGGCCCTCGGGTGCTCTCAACCCGGCCTACCCGGCCACGGGAACGATTCCGCAGGACATGAATAACTTTGCCCCGCGAGTCGCGCTTGCGTTTGACCCGTTCGGCGATGGCAAGACCGTGCTGCGCGGCGGTTACGGCATTTACTACAACACGACGGTCGCGCAGACCTTCAACACATTCCGCAGAGGGAATGGCCTGGCGGTTCGGAACCTGACGGTTACGCCCACGCAAACGGGCGCGCCGGCCTTCACCACGGGCCCGGTATCGACCAGCGGGGCCGCGGCGCTGTTGCCTTCAGATCTGTATGTGTACGCCTCGGAGTTCCAGGACCCCATGGTGCATAGCTACTTCGCGACGGTCGAGCATCAGCTTATGTCGGGACAGTCCCTGTCGCTGTCGTACTTCGGCAACCGCGCCAAGAATCTGCCATACACCATTCCATCGAACCTGGCCGTGGTCGGTACAGCTCCGAACGGTGGCCCGCTCTACGGCGGAACCAAGAACCGCCCGAACGCGGCGTTTGGCAATATCTACACGGCCAATTCGAACGGGTATCAGAACTACAACGGCTTCGTTGCGATGCTGACTCAGCGGGCCCGCTGGGGTCTGAGCTTCCAGGCGGCATACAACTACCAGAACGTGCGCGGCCTGTCTTACCTGAATGGTTCCAGCGCATTCACAAACTTCGGCGTCCTCAACACGCCGTCGAACCCTGCCAATCCGTCGCAGGATGCAGGCCCAGGAGACTTCAGCCAGCCCCATCGGGTTACGTTCACTGCGGTCTATGACACCCACTACAGCCTCGCCAGCCGCCGCATGCAAGAGCTCGTGAACGGATGGACGATCAGCTCGCGGATTGTTGGGCAGTCGGGACTTCCCTTCAATCCTTTGACCGGATCGGACAACAACGGCGACCTGATCTTCAACGATCGGCCAGTCGGGTACGGCTACAACTCCTTCCGGCTTCCTTCTTACATCGAAGCCGACTTCCGGATCGCGAGAGACTTCCACATTCACGACCGCAACACCATTCAACTGATTGGTGAGGTCTTCAATGCACCCAATCGACTCAATGTGACCGGCGTAAACCGCACCTTCGGGTCTGGCCCCACCGCCAATGCCACCTTCAACACGCCAACCTCGGCAGAGACTGCACGCCAGTTTCAGTTGGGCATCCGCTTCAACCGCTAGTCCTGATCCGGACCGGCTTCACCGAAGAAAGAGAAAAATGCAACCGTTTCGTTCTGCACGCTTGTTTGCTCTTGCCTCTGTTCTGGGCAGCGGATTCACCGCTGCCCAGCTCCTTCCTGCCCAGACCCGTCCTGCGCCGGTCGTGATGATCTCCGTGGACGGGATGAAGCCGGAATATGTAACTCATGCCGATACATATCATCTCCGCATCCCGGTCTTGCGAAGTTTTATCGCGAAGGGCGCCTATGCAACAGGAGTCGTTGGCGTCATCCCAACCGTGACGTATCCGAGTCATACCACGCTCGTCACCGGAGTATGGCCCAGCGAACATGGCGTTCTCAACAACACCATCTTCGACCCGCTGCAGCAGCATCCGAACACCTGGTATTGGGACTTCGCCGATATCAAGGTCCCAACTCTCTACACGGCTGCCGACGCTGCGGGCTTGACGACCGCCAACGTGGGATGGCCGGTCACGGTGGGCGCTCCCATCGACTACAACATCGCCGAGGGCACACAGTCCGAGCACACGGATAAGCCGTCCGGCTCCCCCTACCACCCCGAGAACATTCTCAATCAGATTGGCATTCATCCAGCCAGGGATATCGACCAGGACGTGACCAAGACTCAGGAGACCGTGGCGATCCTGACCAGGTTCCATCCGTCCCTGACGCTTGTGCACTTGACCGATCTGGATCATCAGGAGCATGAGCATAGTCCCTTCAGCCCGGAAGCAAACGCTACGCTCGAGACCATCGATGGCCAGATTGGCCAGATTCGTGACGCCGCACTCGCAGTCGATCCGCGTACCCGAATCGTCGTTGTCTCGGACCACGGCTTCTTGCGCGTCGATCACCGGGTCAATCTGAACGTGCTCCTTACCCGCGCGGGACTTATCGAGATTGAAGCCACAAAAAGTGCTGGCAAGAAGGAGAAGGTGGTTGACTGGACGGCAGAGGCGTGGCCAGCCGGCGGATCCAATGCCATCATGCTCAAGCAGCCGGACAACCCAGAACTCGTAGCTCGGGTGCGCCAGGTTCTCGACGCCGCAAAGACCGACCCGGCCAATGGGATCTCCGCCATTCTGGAGCATGATGAGATCGTGGCGCGCGGGGGCTTTCCAAATGCAAGCTTCCTTGTCGACTACAAGGATGGCTACACGCCTGGAAACGCGTTGGCCGGGGCCGTGGTCGTCGACGCTCCCTCAACAGGAATGCACGGCTATCTGCCATCTCGACCTGCGATGCGTTCCTCCTTCTTCGTGGAAGGACAAGGGATCGCAGTTGGCCGCAATCTCGGAGTCATCGATATGCGCCAGATCGCTCCAACACTCGCCTATCTGCTCGGTCTCTCGCTGCCAACCGCCAAACAGCCCGCCGTGGACGTCACAGCGCACGCTCAACACGATCAGTAGTCACTTCCGAGCACCGTTGCACAGCAGCAAGCGCCCAAGAATCGATCGCTTGCAAACGTGAGGCCTGGAGCCGGGCGGTATGCCCCGCCCCAGGCCTCAACCTACTGGGCGACAGTACGTTGAGTCTGCGCCAATTCCGCCTGTCAACCCCCGCAACCCATCAACCCTAGCCCCATCAACGACTTACCCGTGATCCATAAACCCTCATCCGTGTGAAACAATAGAGTCGGACGTAGAGACAGGCCCGGCCCACTCCGCCGGGTCTTTCCATGTAAGACGGATGACCGCTCGAGACTGACGTTAAAAGAAGTCCGGACCTAACTCGATTGACAAGAATACTTTAGCACTCAACCCAGGGGGAGAGGGGGCATCGCGATGGGCAACAAACACAAGCCGAAACTCGGCCAGAACTTCCTCATCGACGACCGCGCCCGCCACGCCATCGCCGACGCGCTCGGCGATCTCTCCACTCGCACCGTCGTCGAGATTGGCCCGGGCCACGGAGCCATCACCGAGATCCTCGCCACCAGAGCCAAAAAGCTCATCCTCATCGAACTCGACCGTGCCCTCGCCGCCGAACTTCGGTTTCGCTTCCGCGAAAACCCAGCCGTCGAGATCCTGGAAGGCGACGTCCTCGAAGTCGATCTGGCCCCCTTGGGCCAGGATCTGGATGTCATCGGCAACCTGCCCTACTACATCACCTCGGACATCCTGCTCAAACTCTTCGCGGCCTCCCGAACCGGCCTTATCCGCCGCGCCGTCCTCATGATGCAGCGCGAGGTCGCCGACCGCGTCTCCGCCGCCCCCGGCATCAAGGACTACGGTCTCCTCTCCGCAACCGCCCAGATGCACGCTCGCGTCGACCACCTCTTTACCCTGCCGCCCGAGGCCTTCAACCCGCCCCCCGACGTCTTCTCGACCGTCATCCGCCTTGAGTTCGCCCCGCGATTCGCGGAACTCGGCGTGGAACCAGCCCCGTTCGACGCGTTCCTCCGCCAGATCTACGCCCAGAAGCGCAAGACCCTGCGCAACAACCTACGCACCGCCGGACACACCCCCGCTGCCATCGACGCCGCCTGGCCCGCCGGTCTCCCCCCCGAGATCCGCGCCGAAGCCCTCAGTCTTGAAGACACCGCAGCACTCTACTGCAACCTCGTCTGAACCCTACTTGTGGCTTGCCGCCGCAGGAGCCGGGGCTGGTGACGAGGCGGCCGGCGCGGAGGGTGCCGGCGCGCTGTAATGCGGGGCCGGTGCCGAGGCCGCCGGGGCGGAATGCACATTGTTCTCCATACGCGGAGCCTGATACGAGTTCGAGTGATTCTCAATCCGCTGCTGTGCAGGCGCCGAATTCGCAGTGGACCGCACCATCCCTGAGCCCTGCACGCCCGGCGGAGCGGCATTGTTCCTCTGCTCGTTACGGAACTCGGCCTGACGGTTCTGCTCTTTGCGCACCTCGGGAACCACGGGATTCCCACGCCGGTCCATCACCACCGGAGTCTCCCCCGCCGGCTTCGAGCTATGGAACAGCCCACGGAATCCGCCGCCACCGGAAGGCTGCGGCTCAGGACGAGTCGACACCGCATGCCACCCCGGCCCGGTGCTCAGCGTCATCCCCGGAACCGGCGTGCTGACCGTCCCGACATCCGGCGTCTTCGTCTTCGTATCGACCGCATAGTCTCTCTTCAGCGCCGACCCAACCGCGCTCCCTCCACGCGGCGTATAAGGGTGTCCACTCGGTACAACCGGCTTCAGCACGACACCTGCAATCTGCCGCTCGCTCAGTTCACGCCTCGGTCCTGTCGGCCTCTCATACGGGGGATGCCGCCCGTCAAACGGACCCTTCACAATAATCGGATGCACTGGCCCCGGACGCTTGATCGGCGGGAGCGGCTTGATATAGTCCCTGGGCGCTCGTGCCACATACGCCCCATAGTGGCCACCATACCCCCAACGCGTCCGGCAGAAGTTATCCGGCTCCCAAACCCAGCCGAATCCGTCGTAGAACCACCACCGCCCACACCGGAACGGCGTCCATCCCCACCGGTAACCCGAAGCCCAGCCGTACCCAATGCCGGCCACATATGTCCAGTTCCCCGCTCCATACGGATCGAAACCAGCCTGAAGCGCCTCCACCGGCTGCCACAGTTGCGTCCCATCGTTCTGGGTATACCAGGAGCCGTTCGCGTCCAGATCCGCCCAACCGTACCCCTCACTGCCCGCATAGCCACCGCGCACCGATGTCGCGTTCGCCAACTGGTCCAACGCTGCCTGATCCCGCCCCTCGTTCCAGTTATCCCAGCTCTCGGGCGGAATCCGGTCGCTCAGGAAGTATCGCGTCCCGTCCGATACATCGCTCCGCAGACTCTCGCCCGCGTGCACGCTGGCCAGATAGCCGTTGATCGACTCCGCGTTTGGGTCCGGCACGCTCGCCTGGATCGCGACATGCTCCACCCGTATCTTTCCATCCAGCACCGACAGGACGGCCGGAGGATCGTCCATATTGACCCGGACCGTTGCGTTCTCAAGCGGCCAGAAGCCGTCCGCCCCCGCCTGCACCCGAAACCGTCCCGACGTTGAAGCCCTCATCTCGACGTACACCAGACCACCCAGCACCCTCACCCGCGTCGTCACCTTGCCATTCGCGTCCGTACCCAAGGCATCCAGCCGGATCGCCGAGTTCGGAGTCAGCCGCACCAGGCTTCCATCCTCGAACTCCACCTCAGCCTGACCGTTCTGGGTCGACGTCAGCCGCATTCCCTCCGTCAGGGGCATATTCTCGACCGCCGGCACGCTTGCCGTGTTGTCCGCAGGCGCCACCATCACAACGCCTTCCGCAACATACGTCAGACGGGCCATCCTCGGCGGAGCCCCCGTCGGCTCATCCGCCATCACGGCGCCCTGCGCCTCATCCGCCTGGACCGTGACACCCTGGGGGGCCAGGTTCTGAGCCCTGGCCACACTGCCCAAAACCACCATTGCCCCGAAAAGGACTACTCGTCCCAACATTGCCCGTCCCGACATAAAGTCCAGCCTCCTCCGCTCTCCGTCAGGTCGCATGCCCGAGCATCCGGCTTCACGCCTAAACCAGCGGATTTACTCGGGTTAGCGGCTGGCAGCCGCCTGCTCGAGCATCTTTGCTGCGCGTAATCGTACGCGCTGCATCAGTTCCGTGTCACTAGCAATCGCACGCAGCGTCGGCGCAATCGTTCCCACTTCGGTAGCCTGGTGCGTGTCCAGCATGTTACTCAGCGAGATCATCACCGCGTCCAGTCCAAGCCGGTCGAAGCGATGCTTGAAGTCCATCTGACGACCCATCTCGAGGGTCGCCTGCACCGCCTGGAACGTATCCGTCAGTTCCGTTAACTGCCTTAGGTCGGAGTAATTGTAGGTACAGCTTCCGCTGCCGTCCGGTCCGGCATAGGTCAGCGTCTTCTTGCCCATGTCCGCTACGTTCTTCGCCCTGGACTCGCACGCCGTATGGAAGCGGTCCAGTCCCCGCGCCTGCGCAAAGATACTGGCCGTCGTCGCCGCCGAGAGGACGATCTTCCGGTCGATCGCCGGTGAAGGAGCGGACGGCTCCGCCGGCTCACCCGGAAGCGTCGTCGGCTGTGACTTCGGTGCAGCGAGTTCCGCGTGATATGTCGCGTTCCCCTGCTCGTCCAGCGAGATCGTGTAGCGCGGAACATCCAACCCGGCCCGCTCCAACTGGAACGTCACCCGCGCAGGTTCCTGCGCCAACCCGGCCCCCAACCCACACAGCAATGCGAGCGCCAGCGCCTTCAACGCGCCCCCTGCATCATCAACGTCTGCGCTGTGTGCAGATGACAGATCGCGATCGCCAGCGCATCTGCCGCATCGGGCGATTCAGGAGCACACTCAAGTTCCAGCAGACGCGTCACCATAAACTGTACCTGCTCCTTCGCCGCCAGCCCGTACCCAACGACCGCACTCTTAATGGAAAGCGGCGCATACTCCGCCACCTCCAACCCGCAGGTCGCCGCCGCCAGCATCGCAACGCCACGCACCTGACCCAGCTTCAACGCGCTCTTGGCATTGGACGAGAAGAAGACCTCCTCGATAGCGACCACTGTCGGCTCATGCAGCGTCATCAGCGACACCAACTCGCGATAGACCTGCGCCAGCCGCACCGGCGTCTTGTCTTTCTTGCTTAGGCGAATCGTTCCCGCCGCGCAGTGCACCAGCTTCGGCCTTTGCGCGACCGAATCCATCTCGACCACGCCGTATCCGGTAAACTCCGTGCCGCAATCGATCCCGAAGACGCGCATGCGTCGAGTCTATCGCAACAGCCGAGCCTTACTCATCCACCTGGGACCGGCGTATCCAAACAAAAAGCCCGATGGCGGCAAAGAGAAGAAGCACAGCCGCAACGCACCAATGATCGCCGCGCGAGGCATACGCCCGCCACGCCGCCCGGCAATTTTCATCGCACACCGCCGCCGCTTCGAAGGAAGCCTCGCGGGCCGTCAGGTAAAAGCCCAACCCGCGGACTCCCGCACAGAAGGCCAGCAAAACCACGAAGGCCGCGGAACGGTACCCGCCCATCACCTGCCCTCGCCGACTCATCGTGAGATACCGTCCAGCGGCGAGCTCGCCGTCGCGTAGAGCTTGCGCGGCATCCGGCCGGCCACCTTCGCCTTATATCCAGCCAGCACTGCGTCCCGCATGGCTTCTGCCATCAGCACCGGATCGTTCGCCCCGGCGATCGCCGTATTCAGCAACACTCCATCGAAGCCCATCTCCATCGCCAGCGCAGCATCGGAGGCCGTTCCCAGACCCGCGTCCACGATCAGCGGAACCTCCGTCACCAGCTCCCGCAGCATACGAAGCCCATACGTGTCAGTCAGGCCTAGACCGGTGCCGATCGGCGCACCCAGAGGCATCACCGCCGCCGCACCCACATCGATCAGACGCTTCGCAAACACAATGTCGTTCGAGGTATATGGCAGCACGGTGAAACCCTCCTTCACCAGCACCTTTGTGGCCTCAACCGTAGCCGCGATGTCCGGGAACAGCGTTGCCATATCCCCGATCACCTCGATCTTCACCCAGTCCGAAAGCCCCACCTCGCGCCCCAGCCGAGCCGCCCGGATCGCCTCCTCGGCGCTGTAGCAGCCCGCCGTATTCGGCAGGAGGAACATCTTCGCCGGGTCCAGGTAGTCGAGCAGCGACTCCTTGGTCCGGTCCAGGTTCACGCGCCTCACCGCGACCGTTACCATCTCCGCGCCCGAGGCCTCCACCGCAGCCTTCGTCTCCGGTCCATCCTTGTACTTTCCCGTTCCTACAATCAGCCTGGAGCTGAAGCTCCGTCCCGCAATCACCAGAGATTCCATAGACCCATTCTAAAGAAGCCGACGCAAAAAGAAGAAGGCCCGGTTCCAGAGGATTCTGGATATCCGGGCCTTTCTGTCGGTGAGCTGTTGAGATTGACTTGAGGCGTCCCTAACTCGGACTTTGGGCCTCGGCGGAACTGCTTGGTCTGCAAACGCCAGGTCTAGAGCAGGAACGCTCTAAGCCTCAGTCACCTCACGTACTGTTGAACTACATTTACCGTCAATTTTCATAGGCTGGACCATCCTCCTTTCCCGTGTAAGACAGAGAGTACGCCGGAGGAATTTCCACGTCAAGCTGGCAAATCAAGGCATCCAAACCCAAGAACGGAATGGACTTCCGATTTATATCCTAGGGGGGTATACTATCCCTACTTCAGAGAGATAAGAGCCCCACCCCATGCTCCGGACCAAATTTGATCTTTACCAGCCGTTCACAGCCTTCGCGCATCATGGCTCGAAGTCCATGACTCGCCTTTTCTCCTTTCTGCTCGCCGCAGCGCTCCTCCCAGCGCACGCCTGCGCGCAAACGCCCCAGCAGGAAGCCGTGCCCGACGCACCCATTCCGGCAACGCTCTTCCCTCACTCCGACACCTCGCGCTTCTACGCGCAGGGTCAGGCCAACATCATCTTCCAGGCGCATGGTCCCTTCCACAGCCCTTATGAAAGCGATAACAGCCTGCTCAGCCGCGGCGAGTACAAGACGTCCCTGATTGGGACGCTCTACCTCGGCGCGCAACTCGTCCGGACCCCGCGCTACGAGACCGAGTTCCTGCTCGACTTCGAGTCGGCCGGCGGTCGCGGCATCTCCGAGGCGCTCGGCCTCGCCGGCTTCACTAACCTCGACGTGGTCCGCAACCCGAACCTCGGTTCCAAACCATACATCGCCCGCATCCAGATGCACGGCACGATCGGCCTCGGCGGAGGCACCACGGAAGCGGAACGCACCCCGTTCTCACTCGCCACCAAGGTCCCGACGCGCCGTATCGACCTCCGTATCGGCAAGCTGAGCCTCCCTGACGTTCTCGATCTCAACTCCATCGGCACCGACTCCCACCTCCAGTTCCTCAACTGGACCGTCGACAACAACGGCGCATGGGACTACGCCGCCGACACCCGCGGGTACACCTATGCCGCCATCGCCGAGTACGACGACAAAATCTGGTCCGCCCGCTATGCCTTCGCGCTCATGCCTACCCAGCCCAACGGAATCGACATCGACTGGAACGCCCGTCGCGCCCGTGGCGAAAACACTGAGTTCGAGCTCCGCAAAGGTCTCCTGAGCGCTTTCCTGCCGTCCGAGCGCAAAGGAACGATTCGCCTGCTAGGCTTCGTCAACCACGCCAACATGGGCCTCTACCGCGACGCGATCAAGAATTATCTCGCCGGTCTCACCCCGACGCCCGACATCGACGTCCACGCCGAGCGCCCCACGGTGAAGTACGGCTTCGGCGGCAACTTCGAGCAGGAACTCACCTCCAACCTCCGCGCCTATGGACGCTTCGGCTGGAACGAAGGCCAGCACGAGTCCTACGCCTACACCGAGGTCGACCAGACCATCGCCCTCGGCGCCGACTACAACATGCAGTCCCACGGCCGCCCCCTCGACAAGATCGGCCTTACCTACGTCACCAACGCCATCAAACGCGACCATCAGAACTACCTGAAACTCGGCGGCAAAGGTTTCCTCCTCGGAGACGGCAACCTGAACTACGCCCGCGAGGACATCGTCGAGGCCTACTACAACGTCCACACCTGGCGCGGCGTCTTCTACGCCCTGGACATGCAGTACATCACTCACCCCGGCTACAACGCCGACCGAGGCCCAGTGCTGGTCGAATCCGTCCGCATGCACGTCGACTTTTAACCCGCCTCTGAATCAAAAATAATGGGTGCCCCATCCTCTTCGCGGTCTCATCGCGAATAGGGTGGGGTATGGATCTTCATGGAAGCGGAGAATGACCGAAGCACGGTATCCGTCAGGGGTATCGTGCAAAGCGAGACCGCATCTTCAGGGCGCGCACTCAAAGCTGCAACGACTGCATCCAAAGCGCGAACCGGTGCCACGGCGCTGTATGCCCAATCGGAGCAGCCAGATTCATGTACGCCACGATCAGCGCAGAGCCCAATACCGTCGCCAGATGGATCGTGCGAAGAGCCCACAGATCGTACGCCATCATTACCACCAAAAGACCGTACATCCCGTATTCTGCAAGGGTCCCGTTGTGATTCTGCCCCGGAAAACGGGACAGGGCCGCCCCCATCATCGCAATCGTCGCCAGCAGAATAAGTCTCTTGTGCGCGGCGGCCTTCCTGCGCAAGGCGAAGGCGAAGCCGGCGAGTACGGCGAAGCAGACCTCTTCGATGAACGGAATCGTCTCGAAACTGAGCACGTCGAAGTGCGGATCGTGCTGATAGCGATGCACCTGGTTCGCCGAGACGATGAACCCTACCACCACCATCGTCAGCGCAAGGCAGAACCCGAAGATGCCAAGCGTCATGTGCCACCGGATCCTCTTCGCCGAGACCAGCCCCGCCTGCACCACAAGCAGGATCATCCAAAGCGTGTTCAAAGCCCCATGCACATGCAGAATCGGAGCTGGCAGCGGAGCGTGAAAGACCCCCGCAAGGTAGTAGCTGCGGCCAAATCCGATCAAGGCGATGACCAGAAGAAGCAAGGTCATCACGAGGAAGAAAACCTTGTCATAACGACGTCCGGGACGTTTCACAGGGGCGAGAACAGGCGCGTTCGCGACGATCTCCATGAAGCCTCTTTCTGCGTACTAAGAGATGGGTGAATCAACTAGACGCAACAGGGGGGATGGCGGAAGTATATCCCGCCTATACTGAAGTTGTGCTCGAACTTTGGCTCATCACCGGCTGTGCCTTCGTCATAGGCCTACTCCTCGGCAGCTTCCTCAACGTGTGCATCGCCCGCCTGCCCTACGGCGAGAGCATCGTCACACCCCGCTCCCACTGCCCGGCCTGCCACCACGCCATTCGCTGGTACGACAACATACCCATCCTGAGCTGGCTCCTCCTCCGCGCCCGCTGCCGCGACTGCGGACAGAAGATCTCCTGGCAATATCCTGCGGTTGAAATCGCCACGGGACTTTGGTTCATGACGGCATTCGCTCACGCCTGGGATGCGTGGGGGATGGATCAAACCGGCCAGGTTGGGCCGTGGATGGCAGAACGGCTCACGATCGATGTAATTGCCGGTATCGCCACGCTCATCCTCGGCTTCCTCCTCATAGGCCTCCTCGTCATGGACTGGCAGACCCACCGCCTCCCCGACGCCTTCACCCTCTCGGGCATCGCCATCGGTTTCTTCCTCGTCTGCACCCAGGCCATCTTCCTCGGCCCGACGGAAGACCAGGTTCTCCTCCATCACAAGGCACCGATCACCGCCGCCATGTCGGTCGAAAAGGGAAATGTCTTCCTCACCGGCCCGGAAGCGCTCCTCGGAGGCCGTCTCGTCGCCATCGTGGGAGCCGCTCTTCTCCTTCTGGCCATCCGCCAGGCGTATAAACTTCTCCGCAAACGGGACGGAATGGGCCTCGGCGATATCAAACTCCTCGCGATGATCGCGGCCTTCCTCGGATTCTGGCCCGCTATCCTCGCTCTGTTCGCTGGCGTACTGACGGCGTCGCTCTATGCGGCCCTTTTGCTGGTACGGGGCCGCGCCAACCGCCTCACCCGTCTCCCTTTCGGCAGTTTTCTCGCTGCGGGAGGCCTGTTTTCCTCCCTCTTCGGCCCTGCCCTCCTCGACTGGTACACCTCACTTTTCCGCTAGCCCCATTCACTGTTCGAACATCGCCGTCCGATGCTTGACACTTGCCAGACACACTTCTAGAGTCGAAGATGGCCATGCAAAGTTACCCCTACATTTGGAACTATCTTCCGCTCGTGCTTCAGGTTCTCGTCGCTCTCGGCATGGCCGGGGGCATGGTCGGAGCCTCATACCTCGTCGGCAGGCATAAGAACTCCCGCACCAAGCTCGGACCCTACGAGTGCGGCATGGACCCCATCGGCGACGCCCGCGGACGTTTTTCGGTCCGCTTCTACCTCGTTGCGATGCTCTTCATCCTCTTCGACGTGGAAGCTGTCTTCATGCTTCCCTGGGCCGTCATCTTCAAAAAGCTCCCCGCCATCACCGGCCAGGCCATGTTCGGCTTCTGGGAGATGTTCGTCTACATCGCGTTCGTCGCGGTCGGTCTCTTCTATGTCTGGAAGAAGGGCGTCTTCGATTGGTCGAACGATAAGGGGGATCTGTAAATGGAAGCCGCACCCGACCCAAAGAAGCTCCTCGGCACCGAAGCCGTCTTCGCCGCCTTCCCTGAGAACGCCGCCTGTATCGCGCTCAAGGATCTCGCCACCGACGCCAAGTTCGACCGCAACGAGTTCACCCTCACCGTCCCCGCCGAGAGCATCATCGAGGCCTGTAAGGCCGTACAGGCTGCCGGCTACAACTTCTTCGAAGACTGTACCGCCGTCGACTGGTACCCCTCCGAACCCCGCTTTCAGATCAGCTACCACATCGTCTCGCATCGCCTGAAGCAGCGCATCCGTCTCGCGGTCCGTCTCGAAGGCGCTGTTCCGTCGGTTCCCACCATTACCGGCGTATGGCCCTCCGCCAACTTTTACGAGCGCGAAGTCTTCGACCTCTTCGGCATCGACTTCCCCGGCCATCCCAACCTCAAGCGCATCATGATGCCCGACGACTGGAACGGCAACCCGCTCCGCAAGGACTATCCCGTGGAGGGCTACCGCTAATGCCGCCAACCTACGCACCCGACATGATCAACCCCGGCGTCGACGACGTCCTCGCCGACGCCAAGCGCCACCACGACACCGAAGCGCCCAAAGACCACACCATGGTCATCAACATGGGTCCGCAGCACCCGTCCACCCACGGCGTTCTCCGTCTCGTGCTCGAAATCGACGGTGAAGCCGTCGTCTCCCTCGCCCCCGATATCGGCTACCTCCACACCGGCATCGAGAAAACCTGCGAGGCCAAGTTCTATCAGCAGGTCGTTCCCCTCACCGATCGCATCGACTACCTCTGTCCGATGACGAACAACCTCGCCTACTGTCTCGCCGTCGAGAAGCTCCTCGCCCTTGAGATCCCCGAGCGCGCCCAGTATCTCCGCGTCCTGCTCAACGAGCTCACCCGCATCCAGTCGCACCTCGTCTGGCTCGGCACGCACGCCATGGACATCGGCGCACTCACCGTCTTCCTCTATTGCTTCCGCGAGCGCGAAGACATCCTCCGCATCTTCGAATCCGTAGCCGGTCAGCGCATGATGACCAGCTACTTCCGCATCGGTGGCCTTTCGCTGGAGCCCCCCCTCGACTTCTACGAGAAGGTCAAAGACTTCCTGGCCATCATGCCGGACCGCATCCAGCAGTACGAGAACCTCCTCACCGGCAACCCCATCTGGATCGGCCGTCTCAAGGGCGTGGGTCACCTCTCGCCCGAGGACGCCATCGCCCTCGGCGTCACCGGCCCCCCACTCCGCGCCTCCGGCGTTGACTGGGATGCACGCCGCGACATGCCCTACTCCAGCTACGAGAAGTTCACCTTCAACGTGCCCGTCTCGCAGGTCGGAGACGTCTGGGCCCGGTACGAAGTCCGCATGCTCGAGATGCATGAGTCGGTCAAGATCTGCAAGCAGGCCATGGAGTTCCTCGCCGCCCTGCCCGCCGACGCGCCGATCACCGCCGACGCCCCCAAAATCGTTCTGCCCAACCGCGAGCAGATGAAGACCCAGATGGAGTCGCTCATCCATCACTTCAAGATCGTCACCGAAGGCTTTGCCGTCCCCGCCGGAGAGGTCTTCCAGGCCGTCGAAAGCCCACGCGGCCTCATGGGCTACTACGTCGTCTCGGACGGCACCGCCAAGCCTTACCGCGTCCACATGCGCAACCCGTCCTTCGCCACCCTGCAAGCCCTCGAAACGATGTGCAAGGGCCGCATGCTGGCCGACGTCGTTGCCGTTATCGGCTCCATCGACATTGTCCTCGGGGAAATTGACCGCTAACCGTTTACGTTTTGCTTAAGGGTGCGGCTTCGGCCGTGCCAAAACCTGGCAAGGAAGTGGGCTTCAGCCCTGAGGTATTCCTGGAAGCTAAACTTCACACCGAACTCTGGACCTCCTGGGCTTCCCTGCTCCGCTCTTACGCAGCCGCCCACGGTCTCAACACTACGCACCACGCCGTAGTCGAAGTTGGCCCTGATGAGATCACCCTCCGGGTCAACAGCAAGTGGCTCAAGTTCCACCATCGCACCATGCAGTACAGCGACGGACGCAAATGCGCCTTCGCCCTCACCGAACACGGAACCGTCCTGACCGCAGCCGGTAAGGACAAGCAGGAAGAAGAGATGGACATCGCAGCCGAGCGGCTGGCACGGGAGATGATGCAGTGAGTCAAGTCGCCAACACAATATTCTCGCCGGAGCTCGCAGCCCGCTTCGACCACCTCGTCACCATCTATCCGCTGAAGCGGTCAGCGCTCATCCCTATGCTGCTCTACGCGCAGGATGAGATCGGCTACGTCTCCGACGCCGTCGTCACCGAGATCGCCCAGCGCATCGGCATCTTCGAGCTCGACGTGCGCAACGTCCTCAGCTACTACTCCATGCTCCGCACCAAGCCCGCGGGCAAGTACAACGTGCAGGTCTGCACGAATATTAGTTGTATGCTTCGCGGTGGATACGAGCTCCTCGACCACTGCAAGCACAAGCTCGGCATCGGTCACAAGGAAGTCACCCCCGATGGCCTCTTCTCGCTCGAAGAAGTCGAGTGCATCGGCGCCTGCTGCTGGGCCCCCGCCGTGCAGGTCAACTACGACTTCCACGACGATCTCACCCCCGCCAAGATGGACGAGGTCTTCCAGATGTATCGCGAAGGCCGTGGAAAGGATGTGAAGTAATGCCCACACTCGTCTCTCACCCCGAAGAAACCATCGTCCTGAAGAAGCGCTTCGGCCAGGGCGCAGCCGACATCGACAAGTACATCGAGCTCGATGGCTACAAGGCCGTGCAGCTCGCCATCTCGCAAGGCCCGGAGATGTCGAACTGGATCATCAACACCATGAAGGCATCCGGCCTTCGCGGCCGCGGTGGCGCAGGCTTCCCCACCGGCCTCAAGTGGTCCTTCGTCCCCAAGAACGACAAGGACAAGTACGTCCTGGTCAACGGCGACGAGTCCGAACCCGGCACCTGCAAGGATCACGTCATCTTCCTGCACGACCCGCACGCGGTCATCGAAGGCACCATGATCGCCGGCCTCGCCATCGGCGCGAAGATGGGCTTCATCTACCTGCGCGGCGAGTATCGTTACCTCCTCAAGATCATGGAAAAGGCCGTCGCCGACGCCTACGCCAAGGGCTATCTCGGCAAGAACATCTTCGGCTCCGGCATCGACTTCGACATCGTCACCCAGACCGGCGCAGGCGCCTATGAAGTCGGCGAAGAGTCCGCCCTCATGGAGTCGCTCGAAGGCAAGCGCGGCGTTCCCCGCATCAAGCCCCCCTTCCCCGCCGTCGTCGGCCTCTACGGCGGACCCACCGTCATCAACAACGCCGAGACCATCGCCAGCGCCCCGCACATCCTGCTCATGGGCGGCGAGGCCTACGCCAAGCTCGGCTCCGAGCGCAACGGCGGCACGCGCCTCTTCGGCATCTCCGGACACGTCGAAAAGCCCGGCATCTACGAGCTCCCCATGGGCTACAACCTCAAGAAAGCCATCTATGAAGTCGCTGGCGGCATCAAGGGCGGCAAGCAGCTCAAGGCCGTCGTCCCCGGCGGCTCGTCCTGCCCGGTCCTTCTGCCCGATGAGATCGACGTAGGCCTCGACTTCGACCAGATGGGCAAAGCGGGCACCATGCTCGGCTCCGGCGGCATCGTCGTCCTCGATGAAACCGTCTCCATCGTCGAGTTCGCCCTCCGCACCATCGCCTTCTACCAGCATGAATCCTGCGGTTGGTGCATCCCCTGCCGCGAGGGCACGGACTGGATCAAGAAGACCCTCACCCGCGTTCACGCCGGGGGAGGCAACAAGAAGGACATCGACAACGTCCAGTACCTCGCCGAAAACATGCTCGGCCGCACCTTCTGCCCACTCGGCGACGCCGCCGCGATGCCGACATTAGGCTTCGTCAAGAAGTTCCGCAAGGAGTTCGAGGAGTACGTCGAGGGCAAGCGTGTCGAACACCCGCTCATCGCCATCAAGCCCGTGGGCGAGTTGGCCGGGGCAGCACACTGATCCGACTCGTCTGGGCGCTTGTCGCGGTCGTCCTCGCCATCGCCCTGGTACGAGTCATCATCGTCACCACGCACCATCGCAGCGCCGATCAAAGGCTACTGATCGAGAAGTCAAAGTAGCAGAGGAACTCAGATGCCAGACGTAACCTTCACCGTCGACGGAACCAAGCTTACCGCCCCCGCGGGCACCCTCCTCATCGAGGCCTGCAAGTCCGCCGGCATCGAGATCCCAGCCTTCTGCTACTACCCCGGCCTCTCGCTCCAGGCCGCATGCCGCATGTGCGTCGTGCGCATCGAGAAGATGCCCAAGCTCCAGACCGCATGCACCACGCCGGTCGCCGAGGGCATGGTCGTCCAGACCGAGACCCCCGAGATCGCCCAGGCCCGCAAGGCCACCCTGCAACTCCTGCTCGGCAACCACCCCCTCGACTGCCCCGTCTGCGACGCCGGCGGCGAGTGCGAGCTGCAGGACATGACCTTCAAGTACGGCGCCGCAGAATCCTTCTACGCCGAGCCCAAGAACCACCGCGAAGAGCAGAAGTGGTCGCCCGTAGTCTACTTCGACCGCCCGCGCTGCATCCTCTGCTACCGCTGCGTCCGCATGTGCGGCGAAGGCATGGACGTCTTCGCCCTCGGTATCCAGAACCGCGGCTCCTCGTCCGTCATCGCCCCCAACATCCCCGCCCTCCAGTCCCCCGACGACCTCGCCCACGTCGACTGCGAGCAGTGCGGCATGTGCATCGACGCCTGCCCCGTCGGCGCCCTCACCTCCGGCACCTACCGCTACAAGACCCGGCCCTGGGAGATGAACCACGTCCCCACTGTCTGCACGCACTGCGGCGACGGATGCAAGACCACACTAGGCGTCCGCTCCACGACAGATGGAAGCGAGATCGTCCGTGGCGACAACCGCGACAAGTCCGGCATCAACGGCGACTTCCTCTGCAACAAGGGCCGCTACGCCTTCGACTTCGCCAACTCCGAGCAGCGCATCACCACTCCCATGATCCGCCAGAACGGCACCCTCACCCCCGTCTCCTGGGAAGCCGCACTCGACTTCGCCGGCAAGAAGCTCCGTGAACTCCGCGACACCCGCGGCGGCAAGAGCATCGGCGTCATCGGCTCCAACCGCCTCACCAACGAGGAGAACTACCTCCTCCAGAAGTTCGCGCGCACCGTCCTTCAGACTAGCAACATCGACCATCACCGCACTGCCGATTACGTGTCGTTTGCCCAGGCCCTCAGCGGCACCACCGGTCGCGTAGCCTCGCAGCACGACACTGCAAACGCCAAGGCCGTCCTCATCGTCGGCGGCGATCCCACCAACGAGAACCCGCTCACCGCCTGGAACCTCCGCTCCGATGTCCGCCAGAACGCAGCCCGCCTGCACATCGCGAACCATCAGCAGATCAAGCTCACCCGCCAGGCCAAGACCTTCGTGCAGGTGTCGGACCTCGGCTACGGAGCCTTCGCCGCCTACCTCGCCGGCGACGACGCCTCCGCCGCCAACGCCGCAGCGGACGCCGCTTCCCTGTCGAAGTTTCGCGACGCCGTCAAGGCCGAGGAATCCCTCCTCATCCTCATCGGCTCCGAGCTGCGCGGCGCGGATCTCAAGCGCCTCATCGACTTCGGCCTCACCATCCCCGGCGCGAAGTTCGCCCTGCTCTCCGACTACGTCAACTCGCGCGGCGCAGCCGACATGGGCGTCCTTCCCGACATGCTCCCCGGCTACGTTCCCGCACCTACCGCAGGCCTCGACCTCCTAGAGATCTTCGACGCCGCCGCCAAGGGCGATCTCTCCGCCCTCTACGTCGTCGGAGCCAACCCGGTCCTGCGCTACGACATCGACCCCGCCACGCTCAAGAACACCTTCCTCGTCGTCCAGGAGATGTTCCTCACCGAGACCGCGGCCATCGCGGACGTCGTCCTGCCCGCCGCCAACCTCTACGAGAAGTCCGGTTCCGTCACCAACAGCTACGGCGACCTGCAAGCCGTCAAGAAGGCTGCCGACCGCGCAGGTGTCCGCACCGACTTCGAGATGATCGTCCGCATCGCCGACAAGATGGGTGCCGCCGTCAAGGATCTCGTGCCCTTCGGCAAAGGCACCCGCGCAGACATGGGCCAGACCCGCGGCGCACAGTCCGGCGAGGCCGATCGCCACGCCATCTGGCTCACCGCCAACAACCTCGAGCCGCGCCTCAGCCCGTTCGATCCCGCCGCCATCCTCGACGAGATCCAGCGCACCGTCCCCGGTTACGACAAGCTCCTTCGCCTCCAGTTCTTGAGCGGAAACGACCAGAACATCGCCCCCAACGCGCCCGCTCCGCTCGTCCAGATCGGCACCCGCCGCGACCTCGTCCTTCCTGCGAAGGACAAGCTCTTCACCTCCGGAACCCTCGGCCGCTACTCGCCCATGCTCGACGACCTCCAGGTCAACGACGCACGCCTTGCCGCCCAGAAACTCGTTCAGATCGACAACCAGACCGCAGCCGATTAAGAGAGATACCGTTGACTCCACAAGTACCTTTTCTCACGTTCCTCATCATCACCGTAGTCAAGCTCCTCGTGGTCTTCGTCATCACGTTGACTGCGGTTGCCTATACGGTGCTGCTTGAGCGCAAGATCATCGGCCGCATGCAGAACCGCTGGGGCCCCTCCCGTACCGGCCCCTTCGGCCTCCTGCAGCCCCTCGCCGACGGCATCAAGCTCTTCCTCAAGGAAGACATGATGCCCCTCGCCGTTGCGCGGCCCCTCTTCATCATCGCCCCCATGATCGCGCTCGTCTGCGCCATGGTCTCGATCTCTGTCGTTCCCTTCGGTGCCCTGACCCTCGTCAAGGGCGTCGATATCTTCCAGGTCGCGAACGTCAACATCGCTCTTCTCGTCATCCTCGGCATCACGAGCATTGGCGTCTACGGCATTGCGCTCTCCGGCTGGAGTTCGAACAATAAGTTCGCCCTGCTCGGCTCGCTCCGCGCCACCTCGCAGATGATCTCCTACGAACTCGCCCTGGGCCTCTCGCTCGTCGGCGTCGTCCTCCGGTCCGGTTCGCTCAACCTTCGCGACATCGTCGACTCCCAGGCCGCTCACGGCGCTCTATCCTGGAACGTCTTCGGCGGCTTCCAGATCGTCGCCTTCTTCATCTACCTCATCAGCGCCTATGCCGAAGCCAATCGCTCTCCCTTCGATCTTCCCGAGGCCGAATCCGAGTTGGTCGCCGGTTACCACACTGAGTACTCGTCGATGAAGTTCGCCATGTTCTTCATGGCCGAATACGCCAACATGATCACCATCAGCTGCGTCGCTACGCTGCTCTTCTTTGGCGGAGCCTCCAGCCCTTTCGGTCATCTTTTCCCGGCTTTCGGCGGCATCTACGTCCAGGCTGCGCTCTCGGTCTTCTGGTTCGTCTTCAAGATCTTCTCGTTCCTCTTCCTCTTCATCTGGGTCCGCTCCACGCTTCCCCGCTTCCGTTACGACCAGCTCATGAGCTTCGGCTGGAAGTTCCTGATGCCGGTCGCGATGGCCAACATCATCGTCACCTCGCTCGTCATGGCTCTCAAGGCGCGCTAACGCTTTACAATCGCAGTACGCACACGAATTAAACGTATTCGAACCAAGGGAAGGACCACGCGGCACCCATGCAACTCGCACTCTTCCTCATCTTCGGCCTGCTCGCCATCGCGGCTGCCCTCAACCTGCTGCTGCAGCGCCACCCCATCAATTCGGCGCTCTCGCTGGTCGTGGTCATGATGTCGCTTGCCGTCCTCTACTGGTCGCTCGGCGCGGAGTTCCTCGCCGCCGCGCAGGTCATCGTCTATTCCGGTGCCATTATGGTGCTGTTCGTCTTCGTCATCATGCTGTTGAACGCGGGTGAAGAAGAAAAAACCGACGGATCGAAGATCGCCTACATTGCCGGATTCCCCGGTGCCGCCGCCATCTTCTGCCTGCTCTCCTTCGTCTTCCTCTCGGAGCGCAAGGCACTCGGTACCTCCTACGTGGGCGAGTACCTCACCGGAGCCGTCTCGAACATCCAGGAGATCTCCACCGTTCTCTTCACCCGGCTCCTTCTTCCCTTCGAAGTCACCAGCGTGCTCATCCTGGTAGCCATTCTGGGCGCGGTCGTCCTCGCGCGGAAGGAACAGTAATTATGCACCCGACCATGGACTCCGTTCTCGGACTCATCGCCGGCATCCTCGTCGGACTCGGAATCGTCGCCTACTCCAGGCGCAAGAGGAATCAGTAAATGGCTCCCGTACCCATCGCTTACTATCTCGTCCTCGCCGCCATCCTCTTCTCCATCGGGGCGTGCTCGTTCCTCATCAAGCGCAACATCGTCACCATCTTCATGTCGATCGAGCTGATGCTCAACGCCGTCAACCTCACCTTCGTCGCCTTCGCCCACATGTGGCACCAAGTCCAGGGACAGATCTTCGTCTTCTTCGTCATGGTCGTAGCCGCCGCCGAAGCCGCCGTCGGACTCGCGATCATTATCGCCATCTTCCGCACGCGCCAGACCCTCAACGTTGACCAGATCAACCTCATGAAGAATTAGCGGACACCAAAACGATGCCCTCTCAGTACCTCTGGCTCATCCCGATCCTTCCCTTCACGGGCTTCCTGCTCAACGGAACCCTGGGCCGCCGCCTGCCCCGCGCCGCCGTCACCGCAATCGCGCTCCTCTTCACCGCGATCCCCGCGATCATTGTTGCCATGCTCTGGCAGGGTGCCCTCTCCACCGGGCAGGAGGCCATCTCGAAGACCTACGGTACCTGGATCCAGGCCGGCGCCTTCCACGTCGACTTCACCCTCGCCGTCGACCATCTGACGCTGATCATGCTCGGTGTCGTCACCGGCGTCGGCTTCCTCATCCATCTCTACTCCGCCGGCTACATGGCTCACGAAGAGGGATACTGGCGCTTCTTCGCCTACCTCAACCTCTTCATGTTCTTCATGTCGGTCCTGGTCCTGGCTGAGTCCTTCCTGCTCCTCTTCGTCGGCTGGGAGGGCGTCGGCCTCGCCTCCTACCTTCTCATCGGCTTCTACTTCAAGAAGGATTCCGCCGCCAACGCCGGCAAGAAGGCCTTTATCGTGAACCGCATCGGCGACTTCGGCTTCCTGCTCGCCATGTTCCTGCTGATCGCCCACTTCGGCACCCTGAGCTTCAACGGCGTCTTCGCCGCCATTGCCGCGCAGCCCGCCCTCCAGGGTGGCTTCCTCACCGCCATCGCCCTCTGCCTAGTTCTGGGAGCCGCCGGTAAATCCGCCCAGATTCCCCTCTACGTCTGGCTGCCTGACGCCATGGAAGGTCCCACGCCCGTCTCGGCCCTCATCCACGCGGCCACCATGGTCACGGCAGGCATTTACATGATCGCCCGCTGCCACACGCTCTTTGACCGCAGCCCGCTCGCGCTGACCGTCGTCGCCTGCATTGGAGCCGCCACGGCCCTCTTCGCCGCCATCATCGGTATGGTGCAGCACGACATCAAGCGCGTTCTCGCCTACTCCACCGTCTCCCAGCTCGGCTACATGTTCCTCGCCTGCGGCGTCGGAGCCTACGGCGCAGGTGTCTTCCACCTCATGACCCACGCCTTCTTCAAGGCGCTCCTCTTCCTTTCCGCAGGCTCCGTCATCCACGCCCTCTCCGGGGAGCAGGACATGCGCAAGATGGGCGGCCTCTGGAAGAAGATCCCCTGGACCTTCGGCGTCATGACCGTTGGCGTCATCGCCATCGCCGGCATCCCGCCCTTCGCCGGCTTCTTTTCCAAAGACGAGATCCTCTACCGGGCCTTCGCACTCCAATCGAACCCCGCCCTGGGCCACGTCCTCTGGGCCATCGGCCTCCTCACCGCCGGCATGACCAGCTTCTACATGTTCCGCCTCTGGTTCAAGACCTTCTTCGGCAAGCAGTCCGTCGAAGAGCATGCCTCCCACGGACACAGTCACGACGCCCACCATACCCACGGCGTCCATGAGTCGCCCTGGATCATGCTCTTTCCTCTCGTCGTCCTGGCCATCCTTTCGGTGATTGGCGGCTTTGTCGGCGTCCCCGCGGCCCTCGGCGGCCATAACGAGCTGGAGCGCTTCCTCGAGCCCGTCTTCTCCAGCGCTGCTCCCGTAGCCACCGAAGTTGCGAGCCACGGCCTCGAGATCGGTCTCGCCGCCGTCTCCGTCGCCACCGCAGCACTCGGCTTCGTCATCGCTCTCTTCTTCTACTGGATGCGCCCCGGCACCATCGGCCGCGCCGTCGGCGGCACCTGGGCCTACGAGCTCGTCAAGAACAAGTTCTACATCGACGAGATCTACAACCTCGCCATCGTCACGCCTCTGCTCGCCATCACCCGCCTTGTCCTCGACCTCATCGTCGATCGCGGCGTTGTCAACGGCTCCGGCCAGGCCGCCGGCCTGGCCACCGAGGGTCTCGGTTCCCTCACCCGCCGCATGCAGTCCGGCAACATTCGTTCCTATGCTGGCTGGCTCGCTCTTGGTGCCGCCGCCGTCATCGCGGTCATGGTCTTCGGCCGTTTCTGGATCTTCTAAGCTTTCCTGTCGATATTGGTCTTCGCGTCACGCAGCACAAAGGATTGGACTAAATGAACCTCGATTCCCATATCCTCACCATCATCACCTTCATCCCGCTCGCGGGCGCGATCCTCCTCGCGCTTCTGCCTGACCGCGGCAAGCTGATGCAGTGGGGCGCCCTCGCCGTTACGTTGATCACCTTCGTGGCGACCCTTCACCTCCCGGCACACTTCGTGTACGGCATCTCCGGCTACCAGTTCGACCAGAACCTCCAGTGGATCGCCAGCCCTAACATCCACTACCACCTCGGCGTCGACGGCCTCTCCATGTGGCTCGTCGTGCTTACCGGTTTCCTCGCACCCCTCGGTGTGCTCATTAGCTGGAACACCATCAGTGCCCGCAAGAAGACCTTCTATGTTCTCTTCCTGCTGCAGCAGGTCGCCATGGTCGGCGTCTTCACGTCGCTCGATCTCTTCCAGTACTACGCGTACTGGGAGCTGTCGCTCGTCCCGATGACCATCCTCATCGCCACCTTCGGGCGCACCTCCAACCGCCGCTGGGCCGCTCTCAAGTACTTCCTCTACGCCTTTATCCCTTCGGCCATCCTGCTCGTCGGCGTCCTCTGGGTCTACGCGCAGACCGGTACCTTCGACCTGCCCACCATCCAGTCGATCGTCGCCACTCACACGCTCTCGAACAACCCCCACGCCCTCTGGCTGGCATCGCTCGCCTTCCTGCTCGCCTTCGCCGTCAAGGTACCCGTCTTCCCGCTGCACGGCTGGCTGGCTGACGCGATCTCCGAAGCCCCCACCGCAGCCGTTATGGTCCTCACCGGTAAGCTGGGCCTTTACTCCATCCTGCGCTTTAGCTTCGGCATCTTCCCTGACCAGGCCCACTGCATCGCCCCCTGGATGATCGCGCTCGGCGCCATCGGCATCGTGTACGGCGGCCTCCTGGCCATCACCCAGAACGACCTCAAGCGCCTCGCCGCCTTCGCAACCCTCTCGGCGCTGTCGTTCATCACCCTCGGCATATTCACCTTCACGGTCTCCGGCCTCGACGGCGGTATCTTCCACATCCTCTCCGAGTCCATCTCCGGAGCCGCCCTCTTCATGCTCATGGGCCTGCTTTACGAGCGCTACGGCACCTACGACATCCGTGAGCTCGGCGGCCTCGCTCAGAAGCTCCCCTGGATCGTGACGATGTTCGTCATCACCGGACTGTCCGTCGTCGGCCTGCCCATGCTCAACAACTTCGTCGGCGAGTTCCTCATCCTCTCC
This sequence comes from Granulicella pectinivorans, assembly GCF_900114625.1. Classification (NCBI taxonomy): domain Bacteria; kingdom Pseudomonadati; phylum Acidobacteriota; class Terriglobia; order Terriglobales; family Acidobacteriaceae; genus Granulicella; species Granulicella pectinivorans. The sequence continues at coordinate 3,151,206 of NZ_FOZL01000001.1, read as the reverse complement.
GGCACCATGCAGTCCGCCATCGCGCACCACGTCGGCTTCGCCGTCCTCGCCACCACCGGCGTCATCCTCTCGGCCTCCTACATGCTCTGGATGATCCAGCGCGTATTCTACGGTAACCTCGGCACCAAGTCGGCCAGCACCAAGACCTGGGATCTCGACCTCCGCGAGCACATCGCTCTCTGGCCGACCGTGGCCCTCTTCCTCGCTATGGGCGTAGCCTCTCCCTTTTGGATCAAAGCCATCGACCAGGCCGGCACCGCACTCGCCGACAAGCCCGCCGCTGCACCCAGCCCCATCAAAAAAGTTGAAACCGAGACCTACACACCCGTAGCTGCAACGACGGAGGCCCGCTAAATGTCCCCCAACCTCCTCGCTCTTCTGCCCGAGATCATCCTCACCGCAACCGGCGTCGTTGTCATGCTCGCTGAGCCTTGCATCGCTCCCGGCAAAACGCGCAAGCCGCTCGGGTGGCTCGCCATTCTCGGCACTCTCGCTGCTGGCGCCGCAAGCTGGTATCAGCTCCAGTTCGGCACCATCTCGGCCTTCTCCGGCACCGTCCAGGTCGACGCCTTCTCGATCTTCTTCCAGCTCCTCATCGCCGCCATCATCCTCGTCACGCTGCTCGGCTCCCTCGACTTCTTCGACGGTCCCACCACGCACGCCGGCGAGTACTTCGCGCTCTCGCTCTTCGCTGGCGTCGGCATGATGTTCATGGCCTGCTCCGTCGAGCTCCTCATGGTCTTCGTCGGCCTCGAGATCTCCTCCATCTCCACCTACATCATGGCCGGCTTCCGCAAGGGACAGGCCACCGGCTCCGAGTCGTCACTCAAATACTTCCTGCTCGGCTCCTTCGCCACCGCCTTCTTCCTGTATGGCGTAGCGCTCGCCTACGGATCCACCGGATCGACCACCATCGCGGCCATTGCAGCCGGCCTCGGTGCAACGACCACGCCACGCATCGCATTCCTAGCCCTCGCCATGATCATCATAGGCCTCGGCTTCAAGGTCTCCGCTGCCCCCTTCCACGTCTGGACGCCTGACGTCTACCAGGGAGCTCCCTCCCCCGTCGTGGGCATGATGTCCACCGCCCCCAAGGCCGCAGCCTTCGCCGTCCTTCTCCGCATCACCTTCATCGGATTCCCCCTCATGCAGCGCCGCTGGGTGGTCCTCATGTGGGCGATCGCCGTGCTCTCGATGTGCATCGGCAACCTCGGGGCCCTCCTTCAGCGCGACGTCAAACGCATGCTGGCCTACTCCTCCATCGCGCACGCCGGCTACCTCCTCGTCGCCTTTACCGCCTTCCCCCGCGAGGGCATCGCCGCCGCTTGCTTCTACACCGCAGCCTACGCCGCGATGAACGTCGGCGCCTTTGCCGTCATCACCCAGGTCGCCGGCTACAACGAACAGGCCCGCTCCATCGACGACTTCACCGGCCTCGCCCTCAAGCGACCCCTCCTCGCCGGAACCCTCTCCTTCTTCCTTCTCTCGCTCATCGGAATCCCCTTCACCGGTGGTTTCTTCGGTAAGTTCTACGTCTTCTCTGCCGCCGCCCACGCCGGCCACTACTGGCTCATGGTCATTGGCCTGCTGAACTCCGGCGTCGCCTGCTACTACTACCTCCGCCTCCTGGTCGCCCTCTACACCCGCCCCACGACGGACACGGCCCGAATCCTTACCCACAAGCATGTGTCGTTTGCGGCCGAGGCTGGCCTCACGATCGCCGTCCTCGCCACCCTGGGCCTCGGCATCTTCCCCACCCCCATCCTCGCCCTCGCTCAGCGTGCCGGACTGGCTCAGATCCCCGCTCCACATCTCGTGGCACCCATAGCCCGGGAGGACGCGGCAGCCGCATGGTGTACTCAGCACCAGGATGAATGCACCACCCACGTCGACAGCGCCTCACACTAACCTCTTCTTATGAGCGGCCCGCTTTTCACTCCCGACGACCTTCCCTGGACCGTCGGAATCGACTTGCCGCTCACCATTCTCCTCATACTCGTTACGGGCGGCACCTTCATCATACTTCCGGGCGTATATCTGGCCTTATGGCTGTATATCGTCCACCGGCGACCGCTGGCTCTCTATCTGTATATGCCTTTGGCCGTCCTCTCCGGACTGGATCTCATCCCTGATCGCTTGCTTCCCGGAAATCTCTCGGAACTCATAGGCTTGCTGTTGGGGCTTTGGCTGGCAGCGGAGTGCTCCGAAGCGAGCTGATTGAGACCTTCCTGCAAAACGAGAGCTACGAGATCACCATCAGCCCATTCTGGACGTTTTGCTTTGGCTCCATCCATCTGAACTACTGTATTCCCCCGTACACGCCCACTCCACGGCCCCTTCCACCACGATACCCACGGTAGTCGTGACGCAAAAGAAGAGGCATCCGTTCTACGGAGGCCTCTTCCCTGCAACCAACCCGGTCTCTAAACTCGTGCCGCCTGAATCTCATTGGCAAACGACCCAACCGGATTCAAAATCGTATTCTTCGCAATCTGCCCAAACGTCTCGCCGCGCTTGTGCATCATGTAAGCCGCTGCCGCTCCGGCGATGATCGTTCCCCAATAAATAGCCTTTTTCATATCCATCTCCTTATGCAGCCGATCCATTCGGCCTGCAAAATAAGATGCCCACCCCATCCCGCACGCTGCCTGCCAACGCGGAAAAGCCCCCGCACATCGCGGAGGCTTTTCACAAATCCCACAAAAGGAAAAGCTTAGCTAGCCTTGACCTTGAGGAAGATGATGACGAACGTGAACAGCGCGAGGGACTCGATGAACGCGAGGCCGAGAATCAGGAACACGAAGATTCCAGGGCGAGCACCCGGGTTGCGTGCCAGCGCTTCGGTCGCCGAAGCGGTCGCCTTACCCTGGCCAAGTCCGCAAAGGCCGGCTGCGAGAGCCATGCCGAGACCGGCAGCAAGGGGAACCCACTGGCCCGAACCATCGCCGGCAGCGGTCTGCGCAAAGGCGGGCGATGCAACGAGCATCACAGCCAGCGTCATAAATACGTACTGCATAACCTTCAACATCTTCATGTGAAACTCCATGCCCCCGAGATTCGCCGCCAGTGGGTGGTTGATGTTCACCGTGCTGACACCCTCACGCTGAACGGCGCCGTACTGACACAAGGCGGGAGACAACTCCCTGTGTCCAAACTTGAACTCTAGTGATCGTGCGCAACAGCCAGCGACAGGTAAATCATAGCCAGCAGCGTAAACACATACGCTTGAATCGCAGCCACACCAAGATGCAGCCCGAGGAACACCAGCGGAATGCCAACCGGCACCAGCGAGAAGAACGCCAGCGTCAAAAGGTCGCCGGCGAACATATTCGCGTACAGACGAACCGTGAGCGAAAGCACGCGAGCGCAGTGCGAGATGATCTCGATCGGCAGAAGCAGTGGGTAGAGCCACCAAACCGGCCCCAGGAACTGCTTGATATAGCTGAAGCCGTTCGCACGAACGCCATGGTAGTGGTAGTAAAGGAACGTAACGAGTGCAAATCCCAGCGGCACTGTGACGTTCGCGGTCGGGGACTCAAGCCCCGGGACCAGGCCCATCAGGTTCGCGATCAGGATAAACAGGAACAGTGCCGTCAGGTAGCTGGTGAACTTCTCCCAGCCATGCCCGATGATCGATTCGCTCTGCTCGGAGACGAACTCCTGCGTCATCTCGGCGAGATGCTGCACTCCACCCGGCGTCTCCACCGAAAGGGTCGAGCGCACGATCGCGAAGTAGCCCACAAGCAGCAAGAAGACCAGCAGCTCCATCGAAACAGCGTTCGAGATTGGAGCGCTGGCATTGACCGGCTGCACATGAACAGCCCTCAACAGCGCGGTCGTAGGCGCGGCGAGGTGATTGTTCAGAAACTGGGTAAAAAGAAGCTGAGGAGTCATAAATTTGAGCCGAATGGGGCGCGTCTACCAGCTAAACCGTCCAGGCCTTCATCAATCGAAGACCCTCGACTGAGAGTGCGAACACCCCCAGCGCAAGGCCGCCTGCCAGAGCAAACACAGAGCCATCCAGAGTCTTAAGACTAACATAGAGCACCACCACGGTCAGCCCCAGCCGCAGGAAGAAACCGACAAGAATCATGCCCATCGGCCTGGCCGTTCCGCCCATGTCCATGCGAGCCATCACGGCGGTCATCAGCCGCAGCCACTCCCAAAGCCCCGACCCCGAAATCAGCGCGCCCACCAGGAAAAGCAATGCACTCTGCCAGCCTAGCTTCCACCACAGAAGCGGCGACACCACGATCGCCGCGACGCCCATCAGGCGGATCGCACCCACCATCGTCCGCTTGAAATCCTCGTCGGTAAACTGCTCCATCAGCTTCACTTGGCGTCCCTCTTCAAATACCCCGAAGCCGTCCGGAAGATCTGAATGAAGCCGCCCAGCGCGCCCAGCAGAATCCCAACCACGCCCATCCAGGCCTGGTGAAAATGCCGGTCTCCCCAGCTTCCCAGCAGCCACCCGATCACGCACCCGGCCGGCAACGCAATGGCGAACTGAATCATCGATTCAGCCTTCACCAGATCTCCCAGCGCGCCTTTTCCTTTTTTCGACGGTTCGTCAGCCATCCGCCGATTATATGCGGTTTCTGATGGTCAACTTGCGGGCCGATGTATGGATAACGTGGGCAGCGGACGGTGTCTGCGCGTGGTGGGGACCTCGTCCTTACTGGCGATTCCTGCTTTCGCGTCGTATTTTTCTTGGCGTGCGGCAGTTGCACCATTTTTGGGCAGTGGGTTTTGTGGGGAGGAGTCGGATATCCTTACCAAAGCCTCACACAAGAAGGATCCACGTGTCTCAATCCGAATTCGAAATCGCCCAGTACGCCCTCCGCCGCCAGAAGCTCGAACAGATCGGTCGCCTCGCCGTCGACAATGGCTTCGCCAAAACGGAGGCCGAGGCCACCTATCCCAACGCCTACGCCGCCACCGCGACCATCCCGGAGCTTCGCCGCAACTACGATCCCCTCACCGCCGAGACCCTCGATGCCCATCCCATCGAAGTCTCCGTCGCCGGCCGCATCATGGCTATCCGCGTCCAGGGCAAGGCCGGCTTCGCACAGCTCCAGCAAGGCGGCCAGCGCTTCCAGATCTACGTCCGGAAAGACGACGTCGGCGAGAGCCTCTTCGCGCTCTACAAGCTCCTCGACCTCGGCGACCACATCGGCGTCCGCGGCCACCTCTTCCGCACCCGCACCGGCGAACTGACCATCCACGTCCGGCCCGTAGCCACGCCCGACGGCGCACTCCTGCCCGCCATCACCTTCCTCGCCAAGTCCATGCTCGCCCTCCCCGACAAGTACCACGGCCTCGAGGACACCGAGCTCCGCTACCGCCAGCGCTACGTTGACCTCATCATGAACTCCGGCGCGACCAAGCCGCCCGCCCCTGCGCCAGCCGCACCCGCGCCAACAGAGACCGCCACCGACCCCACCGAAGCCCGCGCCTCCATCCAGGCCACCGAACTCTCGACCCCGCCAGCGCCCGTCGAAGAAGAGACTGCTCCCAACGTCCGCGCCGTCTTCGTCAAGCGCGCAGCCGTCCTCCGCGCCCTGCGCTCCTTCTTCGACCAGCGCGGCTACATCGAAGTCGAAACCCCCATGCTGGTCGGCATCGCCGGCGGCGCCGCGGCCCGCCCCTTCGTCACCCACCACAACGCCCTCGACCTCGACCTGAGCCTTCGCATCGCCCCCGAGCTCTACCTCAAGCGCCTCGTCGTCGGCGGCTTCGACCGTGTCTACGAGATCAACCGCAACTTCCGCAACGAGGGCATCGACACCAGCCACAACCCCGAGTTCACCATGCTCGAGTTCTACCAGGCCTACGCCAACTACCACGACCTGATGGACCTCACCCAGGAGATCGTCCAGCACGTAGCCATGGAGGTGAACGGAACCACCATCACAAACTTCGACGGCAACGAGATCGACCTGAGCAACTGGACCAAGCTCTCCATGCGTGAAGCCATCATCAAGTGGTGGCCAAACATGCTTGATCGCCCGAATCATGAGGTTTTTTCATCATTGGAATCTTTCTGCAAATGGTGGGAACCATGGGAAATTCGCACCGTCGTTATGGAGCATGTGCCCGATGACGGTATCGGTTTAGCGCGACACCTTCAGTTCAGAGAGTTTGTCAGTAAGTTGAGCAGAGGTCTGCGGGACGGAGCCATCTCGTTCGGAAAAGCTATTACGGAAATATTCGAGTACCTCGCTGAGCCGGAACTCATCCAGCCCACCATCATCTACGACTTCCCCCTAGCCGTAAGCCCCTTATCCAAGCAAAAGCCCGACGAACCCGACTGGGTCGAGCGTTTCGAGTTCTACATCGGCGGCTTCGAGGTAGGCAACGCCTTCTCCGAGCTCAACGACCCCGACGAGCAGCGCAAGCGGTTCGAGGACCAGCTCAAGGAACGCGATCGCGGCGACGACGAAGCCCACCACATGGACGAGGACTACGTACGGGCTCTCGGCTACGGCCTGCCCCCCACCGGAGGCGAAGGCATCGGCATCGACCGCCTCACCATGCTCCTCACCGGATCGAAGTCCATCCGCGACGTCATCCTCTTCCCCCTCATGCGCCCCATCAAGCCCCAAGCCGCTCCGGAAGAATAATCAGCCACCCAACCGGGTGCCCCACATCTCGATTCCGAGATGTGGGTTTCCGCCTCACAACTCCCCGCCGCACCAACGCAAACAAAAAGGCCGCGCCTAATCCAGAGGCGCGGCCGTTGTCTGTTCTTATCCCGCTTTTATCCTGGTTACGCCTTGCTTTAGACCTTCTTCATCTTCTTCACCACGGCTGCCAGCGAGGTCTCATTCATCGCCTCAACCGCCGCTCCGCGCACCTTCTTCATCGCCGAATCCACCGCCGGATCCCCCAGCACCAGCCACCCCGGCGTTACCGCCGAGTACACTGCGCCCAGCCCAATCTGCTTGGCCGGCACCGACAGACGCGCCCCACCATTCGGGCCTTTTTTCTGCTCGATCAGCCCGGCCTGGTGCAGCAGCAGAAACATCCTTCGCACCACCACCGCGCTCTCACCCAGCTCTTCCGCGATTGCGCCGGATGTATGCATCGTACCCGGACCCTGTGCCAGCACCGCCAGCAACCTCAAACCCAACCGAAACTGACCGCTCATTGCCATGCCAAGCAAGCTATCACAGCGGCCCCATGTGTGGGGAATCACACAGAAAGATTCTGCGGCAGAATCAAAACCATCTCGTTCGTGTCGGTCCACCCCATCTTCTCGTACACCGGTCGCCCCATCTCGCTCGCATGCAGCACCAGGTACTGAATCCCCAGCTCCCGCGCGCCGTCGTACGTCGCCTCCACCAGCTTCCGCGCCAATCCATGCCCCCTGTGCCCGTCCTCGACGTACACATTCAGCAAATACCCGCGCCGTGCATCGGTAGGGTGCAGATAGTGCGGTGGCCAGTCCAGCACCATCAACCCCGCCCCGCCCACGACCCGCCCATCCAGCTCCACCGCCCAACCCAGGTAGCTTCCATCCACCAGCTTAGGCGCAACCCACGCCAGAAACGGCTCCCGCATCGCATCCAGCGCCGCCTGCGGCTTCCCGACAGCCTGAAACATAGCTTCCCGCTGCGCCCCGATCAAAGCAGCCTCATCCACCCGCATCCGCCGAAACAAATAATCAGACATCCGATTAATGTATCAATAGCAGGCCTTCTGAGCCCTGGGCCCTAAGCCCTGTACCCTGCTTTTCTGATACCCTCCTCAAGTGAATATCCTCTTTGTAGGCGACGTCTTCGGCTCTGCCGGTCGCCATATCGTCCGCGAGCACCTCCCACACGTCGTCGAATCGAACGCCGTAGACCTTCTCATCATCAACGGCGAAAACGCTGCCGGTGGCTTCGGCCTCACGCCCTCCCTCGCCGAAGACCTCTTCGACCTCGGCGCCCACGTCATCACCACCGGAAACCACATCTGGGACAAGCGCGAGATCTTCGACTACATGTCCGTCCCCGCCGACTCCCATGACCGCCCCCGCCGCGTCCTGCGCCCCGCCAACTACGCCCACGGCACCCCCGGCTTCGGCTTCTACCAGGGGGCGTTGGCCGATGGAACGGAGTATGCGGTGATGAACATGCAGGGCCGCGTCTTCATGTCTGCCTGCGACGACCCGTTCCGCAAAGCGGACGAGCTTCTCAGCAAGATCACCGCCAAGGTCATCCTCCTCGACATCCACGCCGAGGCCTCGTCGGAGAAGGTCGCCCTCGGCTGGTACCTTGACGGCCGCGTCACCGCCGTCCTCGGAACCCACACTCACATCCCCACGGCCGACGAGCGCATCCTCCCCATGGGCACCGCCTACCAGACCGACGTAGGCATGTCTGGCCCCTACGACTCCGTCATCGGCGTCGAAAAGGAGTTGGTCCTCCAGCGCTTCCTCACCGGCATGCCCGGCAAGTTCGAGGCAGCCAAGGGCAACCCCAAGATGTGCGCCGCGTTGATCCACTGCGACCCCACCACAGGCCGCGCCCACCACATTCAGCGCATCATGTTGGGCGAGTAATGCCCTTCCCCACCCAACCCGCCTTCTTCACACCTCAATCCGAGAAGAACTTCTTCGCCGCTCAATCCGCCCTCTTTCTCATCGATCCCGCCCGCCTCCTTGACGAGGCGGGCACCTTCCTCCTCGGCAAGGATCTTCTACCCCGCATCCACCAGAAGCCCCTTGGCGACCGCCTCTACGCCGCCGGAACGATGGTTCCCGCCCTCGGCCTTGAGACCGGCTTCTACACGGTAGACATTCGCTCCACGGCGACCGAATCCGCCCCCATTCCCCTTACGCATATCGTCTTCTCAGCGGGCTTCGTCCTCGGCACGGAGACCGGACTCCTCATGCTCGCCAATGGAGACCGCCTCACCCCCTGGAACCCCGGCACGCCGCCACCCAGCCGCACTCCGATGCCCCTCACGAACTTCGAGCGTTCCATCCAGGTAAGCCCAGGCTGGTACGCCGTCACTGTCGTGGCAGGTCTGCTCGAATCCCCCGAAGCTGAAGAGCCCATCGCGCAATCCCGCGACGAAGAGTACGAGTTCAATCAGGACACCTGGGACGAAGACACTCAAACTCATCGCCCCAAGCGCCGACCTTTCCGCCCCAGGCAAGTCGAGCAGGAAGAGCAATGGATCTGCTCCTTCCTGCTCGACCCACAACCCGAAAAACCAGCCTTCACCGCCGACCTGACAAAGAGCCTGAATCTGTTCGGCCACTAAACCGGGTTGCCTACATCCCTCACTGCTGCGGCGTAACCTTCACGGCATTCGCCCGGCAGGCCCGTATCCCCACCGGACAAGCCATCGGCACTAACCCCTTCGTCATGCAAACCTCAATCGCCGTCAGACGGTTGTTGCCGCAGCTCAGCACCATGCTCCCCGCCGGAAACGAAGGATTCGCCTTCGCGAACATCTCCAGAAGCCCCGAAGGCGGCAACATGATCTCGTGATCCAGCCCCTTCAACTCCGGCGGAATCGCGACCGTCTGAAACGCCTTCCGTGCGAGCGAGAAATAAGCATCCGGGGCCATCCCGGAGCACGTTCCATGCGCATCCCACTCATGCCCGATCAGGCTCGCATCCGGCGTCACGTCCGCATATGCCTCGGGGTGTGCCGGCCCCGGCGCACTCGAGCAGTGGTACGGAAAACTGCCATCCAGATTCTCGCCCCAAAGCCCATGCAGAATAAAGCCAGGCTTCGCCGCACACTGGCCATTCGTCGGATGCGTCACGCAGAACTCAGGCGACCACGAAAGGTTGAGTAGAAAGAAATCGAACTTCCCTGGCTCAGCCGGAGCCTGCGCCTTACCCTGCCCAACGCCCATGACCAACATCGCCAACGCGATGAGCAACACTTTCATCTTCATCAGATCCCTTTCCGTGCGGTAATCGAAGCGGAAACATACCACTTTTGCATAAGTTGCTTTTATGGTGGTTTGTCCACGTTTCATGGACATTGGCCCACGCGATACGGACCAGACGGCCTTGGCGAAACCTTGAGAAATTTCTGAAGTGGCACTCTAAACCCTTTAGAAGACCATTCTTAGAAGGATGCACTGAGAGAGGTGCATTTCATACCACTTTCGAAGCAAGAGGTCTGACCTCCGGACAGAAAAGAGGCAGCCCGAAGGCTGCCTCTTTCTTCCGCAAAACATCTGCTTACTTGTGTGTCGTCCTGCGTGCCGGAGTTGCCTTCTTCACAGGAGCCTTCTTCACTTCTTCGCCGTCGACCATGGTGATCATGGCTGGGCTCTGCGTGTACGAATCGTACGTACCGGAGATGTCCATCTTCGTGCCGACTGCGGGCGCTTCCTTGAGCGGCTCCTTCATCGTCACCGTGAAGTCAGCCGTCTTGCTCTGGACCGCATCGTCCGAGACCGCAATCTTCAGCGAGCTTGCTGTGCTCCCGTCGACGATCAAAACACCCGGAATCTGCACCGACTTGCCCTTGATCGCGGCGAAGACCTTATCCGCATCCTCAGGCGTGCCGTTCTGGAGGATGAACTCCTTGTCAGCCAAAGCCAGCGTCGCCGGATCGGCGGTTCCGGCAAGAGCCTGGTGAGCGATATCCGAGGCCTTGGGAGCCGGGACGATCGAGAAGTCCGCAGGCGGGAAGAGATTCGCCTTGGCAGCCGTCACGACAGCGTCATAGCCATCTGCGTTGCCGTGGTACTTCTTGTAGCAATAGCTGGCCAGCGGCTGGAGCTGCGCCTTGAAGTTGTCAGGAGCGTAGGAAGCCGCACGCGTCGCGAAGAAGGTGCAGTTCACATAATCAGGAGGGGTCGAGCCGTAGTAGGCCTGACCGAGATAGAAGGTGTCCTGAAGGATCGGTCCGGGGGTGGTCGTATCGGCCAGCGGAGCGGACTTCAGCTCAGCCGTGAACGCCGTAATCGCGCCGGGATAATCCTTCTTGTTGAGAGCCGCGGAACCGATGGCGCTGTAGAAGCGCGGCGTTCCAATGCCCTTCAACTGCGTGTAGTCGGCATCCGACATCGCTGCCGGCTTGGTCGACAGGGCGTCGAGACCCTTCTGTCCATAGCTCGCCGCCGAATCCAGCGCCGTCTGGCGGGCTGCCGGATCGGTCGCCTGGCCGGCCTGCGCGCCGCGCATGGCAACCTCGGAGATCAGGGCGCGAATATTGTGCGGATCGAGCTGCAGAATACGGTCGGCGGCATCGATCGTCTTGGCCGCATCGATCGTGCTGTAGGCGAACATCAGCTGCTGCAGCACATCCAGCTTCACCGCGGACTGCGGATACGAGACCAGATAGGCCTCGAGCGCGGCAGCCTTCGCCTTCGCGTCCGTCTGAGACGTCGCGTTCGTGTAAGCGGCGTACTCAGCCGGGGAAAGTTGAACCTGGCCAGCCGCAGCGGGAGCAGCAGCCTGAGCAAACGCGACATTCGCCATCGGCGCCACAGACGCGAACGCGACAGCCGACAGGAGAGACGCAACCATTACCTTCTTCATGCAAAGCTCCTCGAGATCTCTTCTTCCTTACGATGCTGCCGCCGGTGTACGGGTCATCTCGCAACGCCCGAAGTTCCCGCGGTCAGGAAAATTGAAATTGACACAGGGGAACACCTCTCGGTCGCCCCCAGGACCCCGCTGGCACGGACCGAAAGGTTAGACCTTTCGACCGGAGACCAATGAAGCGGATTATAGAAAGCGGTAACCCCTCTGGCAAGTAAGCATCTGCAATCGAGTATGCCACGACCGCGCTTTCTTTCCACCAATTGACCCCGCCGGTCCTGTCAAACTGTTGCCACCAGCGTTCCGGGTGCCGGAATTTCGCCCCTTTATTCCACATTTCCGCGTTTTTTCGGCCTTTGCCGCATCCCGCCCCGCGGCTACAGTTAATCCATACCCCGGCCCAGCGGCCATCGCTCCCCTCGACCGCTGGCCCTACGAGGAACGATGCTTAAGCTCAAAAAGGTCCAGATCCTCGGCTTCAAGTCTTTCTGCGACCGCACTGAAGTCCAGCTCTCCGGCTCCGGCATCGCGGCCATCGTCGGCCCCAACGGCTGCGGCAAGTCCAATATCTCCGACGCCATCACCTGGGTTCTCGGGGAACAGAGCGCAAAATCGCTGCGCGGCATCAAGATGGAAGACGTCATCTTCGCCGGCACGCGCGACCGGAAACCCACCGGCATGGCCGAGGTCTCGCTGACCCTCGTCGATCCCGAGGTTTATGACAACAACGCCCTGGATGACGAGGAGGAGGCTGACCCCAACGCCGCCATCACACCCATCTCCGGCGACTGGGACGAGACAGAACTGCGTAAGCAGCGCGCCCAGGAGACCGAGGACGCCGTCGCCGAGGCCCAGCCCGGTACCATTCTGGAAGGCGAGTTCAAATCCACCGCTGCCGTTCCCGTTCCCGACCCCAATATCCCCGAGCCAAACGTTGAGCTGAACGCCGCCGGCATCCCAAACCAGCAGGTCGTCCTCAAGATCCGCCGCCGCAAGTTCGGGCGCACGCCCATTCGCGCCGGCGAGCTCACCATCACGCGGCGCCTCTTCCGCTCCGGCGACTCCGAGTATCTGCTCAACGGCAAAATCTGCCGTCTCCGCGACATCCAGGACATCTTCATGGGCACCGGTCTGGGTGGCGAAAGCTACGCCATCATCGGCCAGGAACGCATCGGGCAGCTCCTCTCCTCGAAGCCTGCCGACCGCCGCGGCATCATCGAAGAGGCTGCCGGCATCACCCGCTTCAAGACCAAGAAGCGCCTTGCCGAGCTGCGGCTCGAATCAGCCAAACAAAACCTCTCGCGCGTCAACGACATCTTCGAAGAAGTGACCAAACAGATGGGCACGCTGAAGCGCCAGGCCGCCAAGGCTGAGCGCTACGGTGCCCTCCGCGACGAACTTCGTACCCGCCTGCGTGTCGTTCTCGCCAGCCGTATCGCCCAGTTCGACGCCGACCAGACAGCAACTAATAGCCGCATCGCGAGCCTCGCGACACAGATCGATGCGCAGGCCGCCGACCTGGAAACGATGGATGCGGAGCACACCGAGGGCGTGCGCCACGGCTACGCGCTCGACCAGCAGATTCGCGAGACCAACACCGCCGCCAACCAAACCGCCGTGGAGCTCGAGCGCGTCACCGCACGTGCCGCCGGCAACAAAGACCGCGTTGCAGAGCTCACCAGCCGCATCGCCCAGGGGCAGGACGACCTCGCCGCCGCCCGCGCCCAGCTTGCCGCGCTGGCCGGCGATCTGGAAAAGCACAAGTCGTTCGCAGAGACCGCCAGCGCGGAGTCCGCGCAGTCCCGTGCCGAAGCTCAGAAGCAGCAGCAGCTCGCGCAGGAGGGCGTCCGCGCTCTGCAATCGGCGGAGCAGCAGGCCGAGCAGAACCGCCGTCAGATCCTCCAACTCGTCCAGCGCGTCTCGCAGACACGCAATGAAGAGACGCAGGCCGCAGCCGCCCTCGCCGGTCTCGAACGTGAGTCCGAGCGGCTTGAGTCAGAGTCCGAGCACGCCCGTCAGGAACTGGGCACGCTTGGCCTGCAGCGCGGCCAGGTACGCCTGTCGCACGAGGATGTCACTGCACGCCTCAAGCGCCTGGAAGCCGAGATCGCCACGCACCGCGCGGAGCTCGATAAGGCTCGCCAGGAAGAGACTGCCAGCAAGCGACGTGGCGACCAACTGCGCGGCGAACAGGCGACACTCAACGGCCGCCGTAACGCGCTCGAAGCCCTCATCCGCGAGCACAGCTACTCCACCGACACGGTGCGTAATATCTTCCGCGCCCACACCAACCGCGCCAAGCAGAACCCCGGTGCACCCACTTCTGCGCCCATCGGCACACTCGCCGACTTCCTCGAAGTGGATGGCCAGTACGAGTCCGTCGTCGACGAGTTCCTCCGCGAAGAGTTGAATTACATCGTCGTCCGCAACTGGCAAGACGCCGATAACTCGGTTCAGCTTCTTCAGAAAGAAGTCGCCGGTCGCGCGACCTTCCTGGTCGCCAACCAGAACGCTCACATCGGCGACATTGCCCCGCTCAACTTCTCTGCCCCCGAGGGTGTCGTCTCGCTTCGCGATTCCATCCGCATCAAGGGTCCCGAAGGCGTGGACAACTTCCCTGCCCTTGTCGAATCCCTGCTGCCACGTCTTCGCAATGGGTACATCACGCCGGACTCCGAGACCGCCCGCTCGCTCGCCGCGCAGTATCCGCAGGCTTTCTTCCTCGCTCCCTCCGGCGAGAGCTTCCAAAGCCTTACTGTGACGGGTGGGCGCCCTTCGTCGCAGGGGCCGCTGGCCCTCAAGCGTGAGCTCAACGACGTCCAGAATAAGGTCAACACGGCCCAGACCGCTCTTGCCGCGACCGACAAGGCCACCGCCGAGTTCCAGCATCAGATCGCGGACCTTAACGCGCAGATCGAGAACCTCACCCACGAGCGCCGCGACGCCGAGCGCGAATCCGCCAACTCCGGCGCAGCCCTGCGCCAGATGGAGCAGGAGGTCGCTCGTCTCGAGCGGCGGCTGGAAGAGTGGACGCTCTCGGCCTCGCGCAACAAAGACGCACGCAACCAGAAGTCCGACCTCATTGCGCGTCGCCAGGGCGAAGCTGAAGCACTCGAAGCGGAGCGCACGGCACTCGACGTCAAGCTGGGCGATCTGCAGGCGCAGTTGGAAGAGCTGCGCTCCGAACGTGAACATCTGCAGCAGGCCGCCGCAGCCGCGTCGTCGGCTCTTGCCGCACTTGAGGAGCGCCGTCGCAACGCTGCCGCGAACCTCGAACAAACCGCACGCCTCTACGCCAATCAGGAGCAGCGCATCAATCAGCTCTCCGGACAGCTTGAGGCCGCAGCGAACGAGAAACAGCGCCGCGAAGAGGAGACCGGAGCGCTCGCCGTGCAGCAGGAAGAACTCTTCGAGGCGCGCGCCACTGCGGTCGCCAATGCGCAGCGCCTCACCGCCGAAGCGGCCCAGTTGCGCACTGCGATGAACGCACTGGATGCGAAGTTGCGCACGCTGCGTACCGAGACCGAAGCACTGCGGGAATCGCGAGCCACGCTGACAGCGCGAGCGGCGCGTCTGGCCGCGGACATCGAGCACCTGGAAGCGACCAGTCTTAACGACCTGGCTGTCCCCGCTGCCGATCTTCGCGCCGATGAGACCATCGTCCGCATCGAAGGCGAGACCCTCACCTTCGAAGAGACCGAGTCGCGTGAATTGAAGAAGCGCCTGGAAGCGATGGGCCCGGTCAACATGATGGCGCTCGAGGAGTACAACGAGACCGCTGAGCGTCACGGATTCCTCGAGACACAGCGAAAGGATCTGCTCGACGCGATCGCCAATACGCAGGAGTCCATCAAGGAGATTGACGATGTGTCGCGCGTGAAGTTCGAAGATGCATTCAAGATCATCAACGATAACTTCTCCGTGACCTTCACGAAGCTCTTTGGTGGTGGCGCAGCCTTCATGAAGCTGACCGAGCCCGAGAACACAAGTGAGTCCGGCATCGACATCGTGGCCTCGCCTCCAGGCAAGAAGATGCAGAACATTCTTCTGCTTTCGGGCGGCGAGAAGGCTCTGACCGCTCTCTCGCTGCTGGTGGGTATCTTCCAGTTCCAGCCCGCACCCTTCTGCGTACTGGACGAGGTCGACGCTCCGCTGGACGAGACCAATGTGGGCCGCTTCGCCAAGCTGATTGCCGAAATGTCCGCGACGACGCAGTTCGTGGTCATCACTCACTCCAAGCGCACCATGAGCCAGGCGGATGTCATCTATGGCGTGACGATGCAGGAGCCTGGTGTGTCGAAGGTCGTCAGTGTCAACCTGGGTGCGGGCAATCGCAGCCGCGACAATGAGCCGCGACGCGTTGCGTAAACGGCCATGGGGCGGTGGATGACTCCACCGCCCCAATTCTTTTTACGGCACGAACCTGGCCCAGGCGATCCAGAGCAGAACTGCTCCGATCGCTCCGACGATCAGCCCGGCTGTGCGTCGCTTGTAGACAAAGAAGAGTAGAAGAAGCCCGGTCAGAGACACCAGCGTCAGCAACACGGCGGAGACGTCGATCACCCATCCCCACGCCTTGCCTGCATCGCGTCCCTTGTGGAGATCGTTCATCACCGCGACGAAGCCGTTGCTGGTGATGGTCAGGTCGTAGTGATTGCTGTCGCGGTCGATGAATGCGTCTGCCGCATAACCCGGGGCCTTGAAGCTGACCGCGACCTGCTGGTCGTCCACACGGAAGTCGGACACCTCCCCGTGCAGCTTTTCGCTGGAACGAAGTCGCTCCGCGATCTCAAGCTTGCCGACTTCCCCGGTTGTTGGTCGGAGCCAGTCGTGCGGGAGCGAGCCCGTGCGCTGGACCGTGCGTTGCTGATTGGCAAACCACTCCGCGTGATTCAGCGTGAGGCCCGTGACCGCGAAGAAAAGAATGACGGCGAACGAGACCATCGAGAGATAGATATGCAGCCAGCGCGAGACGATCGCGGTCTGCTTGCGCACACGCACCGAGAGTGGAATCGGTGCGCGTGGCCTGGTCGCTGGGGTAACAGCAGGTTCGCTCGTATTACTTGGCATGGGCACCGTAGTCCAGGGTGACGCCGCCTATCTCGGTGCCGCCCGGCAGGGTCACCTGCCTCGCTGTCCGGCCGTCGAAGTCGATCTCCTGCCGGATGATCTGATAGGAACCATGCTCGCGAGCGGCCTCGATGCAGATCGTGTAGTGACCGGGTTTCACGGGCTTGCCCGCGTTGTCCTTACCATCCCAGCGGAGGGTGTACTTGCCCGGGGGACGGGTCGCGGAGCTGATGGTCGTGGAAAGATCCGTTCCCTCGGCGAGGGCGCGGATCTGATCGTCGTGATACCAGCTTTTCAGGTCAGGCAACCAGCGAGCCTTCTCGAACCAGAGCGCGATAGTCTTGACCGGGAAGTGGTCCTTGTCCTCGACCCAGACCGAGACGTAAGGGCGGCGATAGCGGGGGTCGCTGATGCGCGCAAGTTCCAGCGTGATCAGGAGATCGAGTTGTGCGGGAGCGGTGGCACGCGAGATGTAAGCGGCGCGAACAATATGGGGAGCCTGCTGCAAGGACCAGCCGGGGCTTGCGACGCGGCTGCCATCAGGAAGCACAAGCATGTAGTCCACGTGGCGCATACGGGCTGCGAGCGCTGCCGTCTCCGCGGGCTGCATCACGGCAAAGGCCGTTGCGAGCGCACCTGCTTCGACGGCGTCCTGTGCAATCACCGTCGCGCTGGCGACGTGCAGGGCGGGCTCCGCGGTGCGCGGATCGAAGAGATGTGAGATATGCTGACCGTCGATCGTGACGCCACGGCGGTAGCCTCCGCTGGTGGCCACGGCTCGATTTTGAATATGCAACAGATCGAGTGGCGTATCGTTTTCGGCATCGGCAGCGGGATCGGCAATGGCGACCCGCTCCGTCAGGGCTCCGCGCGCTACGAGATCGCCGCCGAGGTTAAGCAGCACTCCGGTCGCGCCGGAAGCCAGGGCAGCATCTGCAGCGCGTCCTGCGATGTAGCTTTTGACAAAGCTGTTCAACGCGATGGGAGCGTCGTCGAGATGCACCGCTGTCCCGGCTGCGCGATCGATGCGCCAGTGCTCCGCCTGCATGGTACGGACGGCCGTTTCCCGTTCGCGGGTCGTAGGCGGACGCTGTTCGAGCGCGGCGTTCTTCCAGAGCTTCGTCGCGGTCTCTGCTGAAGCGTCCAGCGCTCCATCGGTCTGCGTGCGCCATGCGTCGAACAGCGAAAGCACTTCGATCAGTTCAGAGGAGACCTTCTCTGCCGTTCCGCGCGTTGCCAGCCAGTGCGAGAACTCGCTATCGGGACTCCAGGCGCTGAGGATGCGGTTGCAACGCTCGATCTCGACGAGCACGGCCGACTCCGCGCGCACGGCCGAAGCGGCGTCTGAAGTCTTCAGCTTCAGCCCCAGCGAGGTGCCGAGAACGTTCTCGTGATGGAACACACGCACGCCGGTGTTCTCATCTTCGGCGGTCGTGTTGCGTGGGCTCTGCGCTGCAACGCCGAAGGGGGCCATTCCCTGGGCCGACACCGCGGCAAGTGCCAGACTCCAAAATACTTTTCGCATCGTTCACTCCATCGTTCCGGTTTGGTTCTGCGGTTTAGCGCTGTGGTGTCTGTGCGGAAAAGAAAGCGATCAACTCGTCGCGATCCAGAAAACCGTCACCGTTCTTGTCCAGCGTGGCGAACTGCTCCTGCATGCGATCCGGAGCTTCTGCCTTCGCGATCTTCCCGTCTTTGTTCGTATCCCATTCGTCGAGCATGTGCGCGACGCGGTCGGCCACGGTCATCTGGCGCATCTTCGTTTCGTCTGCCGCGAGTGCTCCATCGCCATTCAAGTCAAGCATTTTCAATGCGATAGAGGCGTTAGCGAGCTCGGCGGGGGAGAGGATGCCGTCGTGGTCGGTGTCGATGGCGTTTAGGATTGGATCCATGCGAGTGGCCTGACCAGTGCGGTCGGCGCGGCCGCGTGGGCCGCTCTGCTTCCTGACCGAGGCGCGGATTTCGTCGGGGGTCAACTTGCCGTCGTGGTCGGTGTCGGCGCGGGTGAAGAGGCCTTGCATACGCTCCGGCACTTCGTTCGCGGTCAGGACGCCATCGCCGTTCGTGTCGAGGAGCATCATCTGCTGGACGAGGGCTTCGGGGTCCTGTCCCGCGGGGGCGGCCTGACTGGGGAGGTACTCGAGTGAGGTGAGTCTGCCGTCGCCGTCGGTATCCAACTTCAACAAAACACTGGGTGCGGCGGCGATCTCCGCGGGCGAGAGCACGCCGTCGTGATCGGTGTCCAACGCAAGCAGGACGGGACGCGGCGCGGCGGGGCGGACTCCGCCTCCCTGGGCATAGGCAAAGGTGCTAAACGCAACAAAACACACCAACTCGAGGCCGACTAAACGTACGGTACGCATCAACGCTCCTTGGGAAAATGGTCGTCTGACGTTCCACTCAGACTGCTTTTTCAATATACGACAGGAGTGGTCGGATATTGAACACCGGGCGGAAAAAAGTGATGCCTTCGCATGCATAGACGCGCCTTTGCGGAAGGAGTCCACACGCCGATTGGTCCGTCCAGTTTTCGCTTTTTACCTAGACCTCTTGGTATTTTGTGCCGATCTCACCACAGAATGTGCGTGTTTGACACACGCCTAAGTCGTTGAAAAGAATCGCCTTCGGCATTTGTGGGGTTTTGTGGTGAATTTCCGGGTTTTATGGGGTTTTCTTCGGGTTTCTTCGGGTTTTACCTGCAGTTTTCGGGATGGTAAAACGTGGTGACATGCATGGAAAACGTGGCCGTCGGGACCACATTTGCTGGTGCGCTTCACGCAGAGGCTGTGTGTCGTCTTTGGTACAGACGATGGACCGGCCAGCCGAGGAGGATGACGGCCATGCCGGCAAGGGACTCGCGGGGCTGGTCGTGGATGGAGAAGGCGAGGAGGACTGCCGCCGAGAGGATGAAGAGCGCCGGCACCATGGGGTATCCCCAGACGCTGAAGGGGCGGGTGTTGGCGGCGTCGCGGCGGCGGAAGACGAAGATGGTGCTGGCGGTGAGGGCGTAGAACATCCACTCCGAGAAGATGGCGAGGGAGAAGAGGGCCTGGAAGCGGCCGATCAGCAAGAGAAGCAAAGAGGCGAGAACGGCCTGGAGGATGAGGGAGTGGGACGGCGTCTTGAACCTGGGCTGGACGAAGGCGAGGGAGCGGAAGAAGAGACCGTCGCGGGCTGCGGCGAAGGGGACGCGTGCTCCTGAGAGAGCCGAGCCGACGAAGGTGGCGCAGATGCTGACGGCCATGCCCACCGAGACGAGACCGGCTCCCCAGTGTCCGGCTACGAGGCGCATGGCGTCGGCTGCAGGGCGTTCGGCTGCGGCGATGACGTGCGCAGGCAGGAGGTACTGGATGGCGGCGTTGGTGAGCATGTAGAGAGCGCCTACGATGCCTACGCCACCGATGAGGGCGAGGGGCAGACTCTTTTCGGGACGCTCGATCTCGCCGGCCATCTGGCTGACGTCGCTCCATCCGTCGTAGGCCCAGAGGGCTGCGATGAGCGCGACCATGAAGCCGGAGAAACCACCCCGCGCTCCGATGAAGACGGTGCTGAAGTTGTTCCAGTTGCCATGATGACCGGCGGCGAAGAAGCAGAAGCCAGCGATGACGAGGATGAGGAGACCCTTGAGCCAGGTGAGGACGAGTTGCACGTTGCCGGCCTTGCGGGTGCCGATGATGTTGAGCCAGGTGATGAGCCAGGTGGCGGCGATGGCGAAGAGCTGGCTCCAGAGCAGGGGGCCGATGGCCGGGGTGTTGAGGAAGGCGAAGATGTCGAAGGTGCCGAGGACACGCATGAGGCCGGCAGCGATGGTGGCGATGGAGGCGGGCTTGGCGATGGTGATCCAGGTCCACATGTAGAGAAAGGCGACGGTGTCTCCGTAGGCCTCGCGGAGGAAGGCGTATTCGCCGCCGTAGCGGGGCCGCATGGCAGCGATCTCGGCGTAGGTCATGGCGCCGAAGAGCGAGAGGAGTCCGCCGACGATCCAGACGGCGTAGACCATGCCGGAGCTTCCGACCGCGGCCATCATCTCGCGGGGCACGAGAAAGATGCCGCTGCCGATGATGATGCCAACGACGATGGACGTGGCATGGGCCACGTTCAGGACGCGTGGAAGATCTTTCTGCGTTTCCATAGGATTGCCCAAAGGCTAGCACAGCCCGTATGCTTCTCCTCTCATGAGAATTGGCCGAATCGCCCTCCCCGCCCTCTTGTTTGCTGTCACGCTGATGGCTCAGAATCGCCCTCCTGCTACACCGCTGATTACGCACGATCCGTACTTCAGCCTGTGGTCGACGACGGATCATCTGACGGACTCGCCGACGAAGCACTGGACGGGACATGCGCAGCCTTTGACCTCGCTGGTGCGGATCGATGGCAAGGCGTTCCGGGTGATGGGGACCGATCCGCGTGGCGTTCCCGCGCTGCCGCAGACGTCGATGGAGCTTACGCCGACGCATACGCGGTATACGTTTGCGGGGTCTGGCGTGGAGATCGAGCTGAGCTTCTTTACGCCGGCGTTTCTGGATGACCTGGATGTGCTGTCGCGGCCAGTGACGTACCTGACCTGGACGGCGCACGCGACCGATGGAGCGGCACACCAGGTGGACGTGATGCTGGACGCAACCGCCTCGCTGGCGACGAGCTTTGAGGGCCAGCCGGTGACGACTTCGCGGCACACGATCAAGTCGGCTGAGGTGCTTTCGGTGGGGACGCGGGACCAGAGTGTGCTGAACCGTTCGGGCGACGACCTGCTGATCGACTGGGGCTACTTCCATCTGGTGGTTCCGAAGGACGAGCGCTCGTCTTCCTCGATTGCTTCGGGGGCGATGCGGTCGTTTGCAGAGACCGGCGTGCTGGGGATGGATGACGATCTTGAGGGTGCGGTTCCGGGCACACGTTCGGCTCCGCATTTGTCGGTGGTGCTGGGGCTTGGCTCGGTGTCAGCTGCTCCGGTTTCGTCGCACCTGATGGTGGCGTATACGGAAACGTTTTCAGTGCAGTTGATGCAGCAGAATCTGCGGCCTTACTGGCAGAGGAACAGGATGCCGGTGGCGACGATGCTGGATGCCGCGACGGCGGAGTATGCGGGGCTCGACGCGCGCGGGACGAAGTTCGATGCGGAGCTTACGGCTGACCTGACGAAGTCTGCGGGAGCGCACTATGCGTGGCTCTGCACGCTGTCGTATCGGCAGGCGATTGCAGCTCACAAGCTGGTGGCGGATGGCGATGGGCATCCGATGCTGTTTGCCAAGGAGAACTTCTCGAAC
Organism: Granulicella pectinivorans; assembly: GCF_900114625.1. Lineage (NCBI taxonomy): Bacteria > Pseudomonadati > Acidobacteriota > Terriglobia > Terriglobales > Acidobacteriaceae > Granulicella > Granulicella pectinivorans. Next base: position 3,129,365 of record NZ_FOZL01000001.1, on the reverse strand, counting down.
GGCGATATGGCGACGGTGGATGTTTTGTATCCGTCTTCCCCTTTGTTTCTTTTCTTTAATCCGAAGCTGCTGGAGGCTCAGGTGCTTCCGGTCCTGGAGTATGCGGCGATGGCGAACCGGTGGAAGTTTCCGTTTGCTCCGCATGACCTGGGGCGGTATCCGCTGGCGAATGGACAGGACTACGGCGGCGGCGAGAAGACCGAAGAGGACCAGATGCCGGTGGAGGAGAGCGGCAATCTGCTGATCCTGGTGGATGCTGTCGCGCGGACGGAGCACAACACGGAGCTTGCGGCGCGGTTCTGGCCGCAGTTGACGCAGTGGGCGGAGTATTTGAAGCAGTATGGGCTGGATCCGGACCGGCAGTTGACGACGGACGACTTTGCAGGGCATGTGGCGCATAACGCGAACCTGTCGATCAAGGCGATCGATGCGCTGGAGGCGTATGCGGATCTGGCGAAGCTGCTGCGTCATGAGGCCGAGGCCAGGAGCTACGACAAGACAGCCAAGGAGTATGCGCAGAAGTGGATTGGGATGGCGAAGGAAGGCGACCACTATAAGCTGGCGTTCAACAGTCCGGGGACGTGGAGCCAGAAGTACAACCTGGTGTGGGACAAGCTGCTGGACTACAACCTGTTCCCCAAGGAAGTGCGGGAGACGGAGATTGCGTATTACCTGACGAAGATGAATGTGTATGGGCTGCCGCTGGATAGCAGGGCGGATTATACGAAGCTGGATTGGGAGCTTTGGACGGCTACTTTGGCGGATTCCAGAGCGCCGTTCGATGCGATGGTGGATCCGCTTTTCAAGTGGTCGAATGAGACCTCTTCGCGGGTTCCGCTGACGGACTGGTATGACACGAAGACCGGGAAACAGGTTGGGTTTCAGGCTCGGTCGGTGGTGGGCGGGTTGTTTATCAAGGCGCTGGCGGATCGTCCTTTGACGGAGAAGTGGCGGGCTAAGTGATCCATAGGCCGGTGATCGCTGTTCTGTGGGACGGGTGCCCTTCGCGGGCGGTCACGGGGCCTGCGGCACGGTCTTCGTGACTTGTATGCCGGTCGTGGCGCGATGATGTGGTGCGGGCCTTCCGCTGGCCGGCAAGGAATTCCAGAGGGCGTGAATTACCCTTAGCGTGCATGAGGGTGATACCGTTTTTGTAATGGCTGACGCTCTGCTTACGACCGACCTCTCCCCGCTTCCTTTGATTGCACGTGGCAAGGTGCGCGATATCTACGCGCTTGGCCCTGAACCTACGTCCGACCTGCTGTTTATTGCGACCGACCGGCTCTCGGCGTTCGATCATGTGCTGGCTACCGGGATTCCGGGGAAGGGACGGATTCTTACGCAGATCTCGGACTTCTGGTTCGAGTTTCTGGCGGATACGGTGGCGAATCATCTGCAGCCTCATCCTTCGGTGGAGACGCTGGCTCGTTTGAAGCCGTTTGAGGAGCAGGTGGCGGAGCGTTCGATGATCGTGCGGCGGGCGGAGATGTTCCCTGTCGAGTGCGTGGTGCGGGCTTATATCTCGGGGTCGGGGTGGAAGGATTACCAGACGACCGGGGGGATCTGCGGGATTCCGCTGCCGAAGGGGTTGAAGGAGTCGGACCGGCTGCCGGAGCCGATCTTTACGCCGGCGGCGAAGATCAATACGGGCGGGCATGACGAGAACATCTCGTATGACGCGGTTGTGCGTGCGGTGGGCCCTGAGATCGCGGGCAAGCTGCGGGACCTGACCCTCGCCATCTTCAGGAAGGCGAGCGCGCATGCGGCGTCGAAGGGCCTGATTCTGGCCGACACCAAGTTCGAGTTTGGCCTGATCGATGGCCAGATCGCGCTGTGCGACGAGGTGCTGACGCCGGATTCGAGCCGGTTCTGGCCGGCGGATCAGTATGCTCCGGGCGGGCCGCAGCCCTCGTTCGACAAGCAGTATGTGCGGGATTACCTGGAGTCGATTCACTGGAACAAGCAGGCTCCGGCGCCGGCGCTGCCACCGCTGGTGGTGGAACGGACGCTGGCGAAGTACATGGAGGCTTTTCACCTGCTGACAGGCCGGGCGGAGCTGTAATGCAACTGCCTGCTCCACAGACCTTCAATGCCTTCGACTGGCTGCTGGTGATTGTGCTGGTGTGGTCGACGGTGGCGGCGCTGCTGCGTGGGATTATCCGCGTGCTTTTTTCGTTTGCGGGGCTGATTGCCGGGATTCTGCTCGCCGGGTGGTTCTATGGGAACCTGGCGCTCTGGATGCATCCGTGGATTACGTCCAGGACGGCGGACGACATGATCGCGTTTGGGCTGATCGTGGTGGCGAGCATGGTGGTGTTCCATCTTGCGGGGGTGATTGCACGGCGAGGGGCGCGCATGGTGGGTCTGGGTCTGCCGGACAGGCTGCTGGGAGGGCTGTTCGGGTTCGCCCGGGGGTGCCTGCTGGGAGTCGCGGTGATGATGGCGGTGAGCGCCTTTGTACCGGGAACGACACTCGTGGCAAAAAGTAGGCTAACTCCCTATTTCCTAGATGGCGCACATGCGGTATCCTTCGTGGTACCGCACGACCTGCAAGAAAAGATCCTGCGAGGCGCCGAAGAGCTCAAGCACAACGCACCCCATTGGATCAAACAGCCCCAGACGTCGCACAATAGAATCTCGCATCGAATAAATCCGCACCCCGAGTCGTAGGCAGCGTTGGGTTGATGCATCGAAAAAAGAACGAATAGAAGGAATCCAGTGAAGCGCGAACTCGACGGTCTTATTACGCAGATGCACAATACCGGGGTCTCCTACAACGAGGCTGTCCGCCAGTTCAAGAAGCGGTACCTGCTGATGGTGCTCGCCAATCACAAGGGCAACCAGTGCAAGGCGGCCGAGGAGCTTGGCATGCATCGGAACACGCTGAGCCGCACGCTGGCGGAGCTGGATATGGACACGGCACAGATCCGCAGTGGGATGCGGCGGCCGGTGGCAAGCGAACGGCCCGCGCTGCGTAAGGTCGTCAACGAGCGGTAGATTGCGTTTGCGATTCCAGAGACATCGATTCCAGGGATAAAAAAGACGGATAAGGACAAGTGAAGGCTTGTTCTTATCCGTCTTTTTGTTTTTTGCTTCTTAGCGCACGTTGTTGAGGAGGGAGCCTACGATGCCGCCTACGACGCCGCCTTGGATGTTCTCGCGGCGGACTTCGCCGGGCATGTACTCCTGGAGCTCGTGGGCGAGGCGGGAGAGGGGGAGGGTCTGGAGCCAGACGCGGCCGGGGCCGGTGAGCGCGGCTAGGAAGATTCCGTCGCCGCCGAAGATCATGTTCTTGATGCCGGGGACGGTGGTGATCTGGAAAGAGACGGAGGCCTGGAAGGCACCGACGTGGCCGGGATGAACGCGGAGGGTTTCGCCGGGGCGGAGGTCCTTGACGATGAGCTCGCCGGAGAGCTCGAGCCAGGCGGTGCCGTAGCCGTGGATCTTCTGGAGGAGGAAGCCGTCGCCGCCGAAGATGCCGGCGCCGAGGGACTGCTGAAAGCCGACGCCGATCTGGATCTGCGAGGTGGCGCAGAGGAAGCCATGGCGGTGGACGAGGTACTCGTGGCCGGGGTTGACCTCAATGGGCACGATGTGGCCGGGGACCTTGGTGGCGAAGGCGACTTCGCCGGGTCCGCCGACGGCGCGGTACTCGGTCATGAAGAGGGTACCGCCGCCGGCGACGCGCTTGAGGACGCCGAAGAAGCCTCCACCACCGCCGAGCTGGGTGTGGGTGGTCATCTGGATGGTCTGGGTCATCCAGGAGAGCTCACCGGCCTCGGAGATGAGGGCGTCATTGCCCGATAGTGCGACTTCCAGGACTGGCATGGTGGTGCCGATAATACGACTCTGCATTGCATCTCCTCCGGCGTCGAAGCGCCTGTCGAACCTGTACGCAAGCAGGGTATCGCAAGTTCAACGGTCATGCCTTGCGGTTGAAGGTGACGCGGAAGAGGACTTCCATGATGCGGACGGCGGCTTTGGCGGAGGCCCGGAGGTCTCCGGAGACCTTGCTGATGCCGCCGATGCGCTTGCGGTAGTCGACGGGGATTTCGCGGATGCGGAGCTTCTTCTGGACGGCGCGGATCTGCATCTCGAGGTTCCAGCCGTAGGTGAGTTCGCTCATGCCGAGCTGGTCGAAGGACGAGCGGCGGATGGCTCGGAAGGGGCCCATGTCGGTGTAGCGGAAGCCCGAGGTGAGTTTGACGAGGGTGCCTACGAGATGGCCGGCGAAGACCTGCGAGCCGAGCATGGAGCCTTCTTCGCGCGTGCCCAGGAGGCGGGAGCCGAGGACGAAGTCAGCTTCGTTACGCTCGATGGGACCGATGAGCGCGGGGAGACCGGCGATGACGTCGGAGCCGTCTCCGTCCATGTAGACGAGGATGTCTGAGGTGGGGAGGGCGGCGAGTGAGCCGGCGAGGCAGGCGGCACCGTAGCCACGTTGGGATTGGATGACGCGGGCACCGGCGGCAGCGGCGATTGCAGCGGTGGCGTCGGTGGAGCCGTTGTCGACGACGATGCACTCGGCGATGAGGTTCCAGGGCATCTCGGAGACGACCTGGCCGATGGACTCATGCTCATTCAGAGCCGGGATGACGATGGAGATTTTCGAGGTACTCACGGGCTAAACACTATCAGATGCGTCGCGACGACTCACCCCGCGACGACTCACCCCGCGACGACTCACCCCGCGACGACGGGGTGAGTTGCCAGAGCTGCCTGCAGCTTCGCTTCGGTCTCCCGGAGCGCGTCCTCAAGCTGCTTGCGCTCGTCGATGTCTTCCACGCTGCCATACCAGCAGACGATCTGCCCGGCCGCGTCGAAGCGTGGGGCTCCGCGGGAGCGCATCCACTTCCAGCCGCCCTCACGATTCCGTACGCGGTACTCCACGCTGATGGGCAGTCCTGCCGCGATGAACTCGGCGATGGTGCGCTCGGTTGCGACGACGTCGTCCGGATGCAGGGCATCGAGCCAACCGTGATCGCGGGACTCCTCCTTGGTGAGGCCCGTGGTGCTCTCCCACTCGGGACTGACCTCGAGGGTCTTGCCCTCCGGGTCCATAATCCAGGGCGTCTGCGGATTGAACTCGACCATGTGCCGGTAGTGGTCTTCGCTCTCGCGGAGAGCCCGCACGGCGCGCTTGCGCTCCGTGACGTCGACCACCGCCATGGACACGCCGATGATCTCACCCTCTTCGTCGATCGCCGGCTGGTTGGAGAGAAGGAGTGCTCGCACGCCTTTGACTCCCGGGATTTCGGTCGTCACTTCGACCGCGGTTGCCCCTTCTCCATCGAGCACCTGGCGGATATAGGTTTCGACCTGCGCGAACTGTTCGGGCAGGACGTCTGCGACCGAGCGGGCGAGGTGGTCTTCGACGGGCAGGCCGTTCATCACGGCGAGCCTCTGGTTGAGGCTGACATAGCGCAGTTCCCTATCCAGGAAGGCCAGGCCTACCGGCGCTCCGTCGTAGACGGCCTGCAACTGGGCGAGACGCTGGGCGGGCAGACCATCGAAGTTCCGCATGGAGTTGCTGGCGAGCAGGGTCGAGAGGCCAAGGGAGATCTTTGGGCGCAGGATCGCCATGACGTCGGGCAGCTTCGCCGCTGGTACCGGCCTTCCAAAGAGCCAGCCCTGGCCGATCTCGCAGCCCATCCAGAGGAGCATCTCGGCCTGCTCCTGGGTCTCCACGCCCTCACCGACGGTGGTTAGCCCGAGGCTCTGCCCCAGGCCGATGACGGCGGCCACGATCTTGCGGCTTTCGCGCCTGTCCTTCATAGAGCTGACGAAGCTCTGGTCCACCTTGAGGTCGTCGAATGGGAGCGAATGAAGATGCAGAAGGCTGGAGTAGCCGGTGCCGAAGTCGTCGAGCGCCACCTTACAGCCCATGGCCTTGAGGTCGCTGACGATGGACTGTGCGGATTCGAGGTGCCCCATGAGTCCGCTCTCGGTGATCTCGACGATGATGCGATCCATCGCGAAGCCGGTCTGCTGCGACACACTGAGAATCTTCCCGGGCAGGGCCATGTCGTTCATCTGCACGGGCGAGATGTTCACCGAGAGGGTCAGGTGTTCGGGGATCGACGCGCCGATCATAAACGCTTTCTGGAGAATGCCGTCCATGAGTTCATCGATCCATCCCTCTTTCTCTGCGGAAGGGATGAAATCGTTGGGCGGGATCAGGCCCCTGGTGTGATGCTGCCATCGGGCCAGCACCTCGAATCCGGCCAACTGCCCCGTCCGCAATACGACCAACGGCTGGAAGAACGGAATGAACTCGTTCGCGTCCAATGCTCTGCGAATTTCGACGGCATCCATGTGCATGGAGGGATTGTAGCCGAAATCTTGAGCGTATTCGGGTCGCCTGTTTTCGTGGAGCGCGGTATTCGCGGGAAACTTTGCTCTGTGTGACGAGGGAGAACATTCCGGGAAACGTTTCGACGTTTCGAAGATCTTCAGTTGCCCGTCGATCGTGGGTTTACAGCCTTACGCATGCATCGATGAGAAACACTTTTGTTTCGGATCACGCGGGAGACACGGGTCGCATCGGAGTCCGAGAAGCACGGTTTGAGCGGGATGGGAAAAGAAAGACGGATAAGGACAGGCAACGGCCCCGGGCTGAAGCCCCCTTCTGTTGGTGGGCGGGGCGTGGGGCTAAAGCCCCACTCTCATTCCAAGGGCAAGGGCAGAAGCAAAGGCAAAAGCAAAAGCAGATCCCCTTCGGGAATGACAACCAAAGGGGCAATGGCAACAGGGATGGTCAGTGGACGAGGTGGGTTGAGAGTTCGTTAAAGGCTCCAGCGGAGGCCGCAGTTGGTGCAGGCGGGGGGTGGGGCGCTGGTCAGGAGGCCTTCGCGGAAGCGGACGTATTCGCCTCCGTTCCAGATATCGCGGAGCGAGGACTGGGTGGCGTCGCCGAGCGTGAAGGCTCCGTAGCCTTTCATGCTGAACGGGGCGATGCAACAGGGGAGGACGCGGCCGTTGGCGGTGATGTACATGAGCGACCAGGGGCGGCGGCAGAGGCTCCAGGGGGCGTCCGACTGCTGCATGCGGATGGACTCGCCGGGGTCGACGGCACCGGAGGCTGAGAACATGACGCCGAGTTCTTTGGCTACGTCTTCGGCTTCTTTGATGAGCGCCTCTTCGTCAGCGGTGGTGTGTTCGAAGAGTGCGGATTCGGCGCGGGCCATGGAGCCCTCGTTGGCCTCGCCGGAGTCGAAGAAGACGAGGCGTTGGAGGTAGACCTCGGTGACGCCGCACTCGTGGGCGAGGCGGACGAAGCTGGGGAGCTGGTCGACGGTTTCGCGGAGGCCGGTGAGCCACAGGGAGACGCGGGGCTTGGGGGCGTTGAGTTCGCGCTGGAGGCGGGTGAAGTTCTTGACGTTCTGAACGATCTTGGCGAAGAAGTCCTTGCCGCGCACCATCTGGTAGACCTCGGACTCGGCGGCGTCGAGGGAGACGCGGAGCTCGTCGAGGCCGGCTTCGATGAGGGCTCGACCGTTGGTGTCGTTGAGGAGGGTGCCGTTGGTGTTGAAGAGGACGTAGATGTTGCGGTCCTTGAGGTACTTGACGCGCTGGGCGATGTCCTTGACGAGCATGGGCTCGCCGATGCCGTGGAGGACGACGCGGGCGATGTTGGGGTACTGGTCGATGAGGGAGGTGAAGAGCTCCCAGGGCATGTCGGCTTCGGGCTCAAGCTGCTCGTAGGTGCGGGGGCAGGTGACGCAGAGGAGGTTGCAGCGGTTGGTGGTCTCGAGATAGAGGCAGACGGGCTCGGCGCTGGCGTGGCCGGTGAGTTCGGACTGGGAGCCGGGCTTCTGGAAGTACTTTCGCATCGCGTTCTTCTCTTCCTCGGCCTTCTGGGCGGCGGGAGAGAGGACTTCGGGCTCGGCGAGAAGATCGGACGGCGGAAGGATCGGGAGGAGGCTGCTCATACGTTGATCTCCTTGGATGCAGGAAAGGCCGGACGTGCGAAGAGGGCTGGGCGGAAGGGCTTGAGGGCGTTCCACGCCAGATGGAGCAGGACTGCCATCAGGGTAACGCCGTAGAGCCACTTGTTGAGATAGAACATTTTGGGACCGGGGTCGGCCCACCAGGTGGTGTAGCCATAGAAGAAGGCCATGAGGTAGGTCGCGAGGGGAAGGTTGGGGATGAGGCAGAAGAACGGGATGAGCCAGGCGATGTACCAGCCGTAGTGCGGCGAGAAGAGGATCATGAGGGCGAAGGCCAGGGCGAAGGCTGGGCGGAGGAAGGCACCGCCGCGTTCGAGGCTGATGCTGAAGGCCCAGAGGGAGATGCCGGCGAAGATGAGTGCGCAGAGGGCGAGGAAGATGCCGTTCGAGAGCCAGTGGAAACCGGCGGTCTTCTGGGCGAGTTCGAGGAGGAAGTAGCGGGTGCCGGTGTCGAGGCCCTCCTCTTTGGCGTAGCCGTTGAAGAAGCTGAAGATGAGCATGCCGGCGGAGGAGTAGCAGGCGTATCCGGCGGCGATGGTGGCGGTCATGGCGGCGGGCATCTTCCAGTCGCCCTTGCGGTAGAGGGCTGGGAAGAGGACGAGGGGGTAGATCTTGGTGATGACGGCGAGGCCGAGGAAGACGCCGGTGAGGACGCGGGAGTCTCGGAAGCGGTAGAGGAGGGCGAGGGCGATGAAGGTGATGGCAATGGCATCGAGGTGGCCTCCGCCGCCGAACTCCCAGGTGAGGAGTGGGCACCAGGCGAAGAGGAGGACCTGTTCGCGGGGGCGGCCAAGGGCGGTGAGGAGACGGATGAGCGCCCAGCAGGTGAGGCCTTCGAAGAGGACCATGAAGAATTTGAAGCAGGTGACGGTGGGGCTGACCGCGGTGATGAGGTAATCGACCCACTGGGCGGCGGGCGGGTAGATGGTGCGGGCGTACTCCTTGCGGTTGATGTTCTCGTAGATGTCGCTGTAGTTCTTCTGGAGGTTGGCGAGGGCGTGGTCGGCCGGGAGGTAGCGGTAGGGGTTGATGCCGGCGTGCTGTACGATGCCGTCCCAGACGTAGCGGTAGATGTCGGTGGAGGAGAAGGGTGGGGCGAAGATGGTGACGAGATTGCACGCGATGGCCACGGTCCAGAGGATACGCATGGTCCACCTGTCGGCGGGCTGGGTGAGGACGAGGAAGCAACTGGCGAGGTAGAGGACGGCCATGGAGCTGGAGGTGCCGGAGAAGCCGATCCAGAACGCGTGCGACTCGCGGACGTACTGGCCGGAGAACCAGAAGAGAGCCGCGCCCAGGAGGGCGAGGGCGATGTTGGTGTGCCAGGGTTTTGCGTCTGCCCAGTGGGGTGTGGTGGTGCTCAACGTGCTTGCTCCATGTCTTCGAGGAATGTGTGGGTGTGCGGGGCGGCGTAGCCGGGGAGGGTGGTGAAGGGGGGCGGGGTGGCTTCGAGGAGCTCCGCGCGGAGGACGGCGAGGGTGGCACCGTCGTCGACGTCGTACCAGGTGGGCAGGAGGACGAGCTCGATGCCGGCGGCTGCGATGCGTTCGATGGTTTCGGCGCAGACGACGGAGGTGGACCAGGTGATGTTTTGGAAGGGCTCGGGGTGTGCCTGCTTGAGGCCGATGAGGTAGTAGCCGCCGTCGTCGGAGGGGCCGAGGACGATGCGGTCGCCGGGTTGGGCGAGGGCTTCGGCGGCCTGGGCGAAGGCCGCGGCGGGGACTGTGGGGGAATCGGAGTCGATGAGGCAGACGGAGCCGAAACCGGTGCTGAGGATGTCCTGGGCGGCGGCGAGGAGGCGTTCTCCGAAGGTGCCTTCTCGCTGCGGGATAAGGGCGAAGGAGGGCGGCAGGAGGGTGTCGAAGAGGCTTTCATCGCCCACGGGGGTGTAGCAGACGAGGCCGGCGGCGGCTTCGATGGAGTCGATGTTCTGGGTGGTGTCCTTGAGGAAGCAGATGTTGAGGGCCGCGGACTGATCGAGGGTGAGCGGGGGCGCGAGGCGGGTTTTGACCTTGCCGGGGCGGGGTGCCTTGGCCATGACGGCAAGGGCACAGAGGCCGGAGCGTGACTGGTCCGGCTGGCCTGCTTTTAGAACGGGGTAACTCATTCCTTCAGGCTACCTCAGCGGCCGGGTCGGATGCCTTGCGCTTCTGGCAGACGGCGTACTGGTACCAGCCGTCGTACTGGAGGTCGACCGACTCCCAGGGCTGGGAGTGAATGAGGGTGGAGAAGTCGGGTCGGGTCATGACGTGGGCTTGCAGGGGTTCCCGGTAGCTGCCACCGGGACTGGAGGTGAGTTTCGAAAGGATCCACATGCAACTGAGGGGGATGCGGGTGCGGAAGCCGGAGGTGGGTTCGGCGATAAAACATCGGCCACCGGGGCGGAGGACGCGGTGGATCTCGGAGAGGACGGCTTCGCGGCCAGGGACGATGAGGAAGAGGCGCGAGACGACGATGGCGTCGACGTTGGCGATCCACGGCGGAAGAGAGCAGGCGTCGCCGAGACTGAAGTCGCAGTTGACGAGGCGGCGGCGGGCGGCGCGGAGTTTGGCGCGAAGGAGAAGCTTTTCGGAGAGGTCGATGCCGGTGGTCTGGATGCCGGGGAACTCGGTGGCGAGGCGGCAGGAGTAAAAGCCGGGGCCGCAGCCGAGTTCGACGACATGGGTGCCGGGGCGGGGGCCTTCGGAGGGAAAGAGCGAGCCGGCGATCTCGTCGGTGTGGTCGCGGAAGAGGTATTCCCGGCAGAGCGCGTAGAACCACGACCAACGCTCGAAGAGACTTTCGCGCTCGGTGACGGCAGCGGCGGATATCTCGGAGTCAACAGAACTCATTGGAACCTTTGCATCGCTCACGATCGTGTCGGCGAAGGGATTTGCCGTTCGTTCCTGATGATAGCGGATTCTCTTGAGGAGGCTTGGCGGGATCACAAAAGCGTTTGCAGGGCGAAACTGCGGGGGCATTGCCGGACCGGACTGGTCCGCTCGCGCGCGGGGCGGTTACTTGTAACTGGTGATCGCGTCGAGGATGCACGAGGCTATGGCGGTGGAAGGGATGCGGTAGGTGCCGGAGTCGATGCGGGCGCGGAGGTCGCGGATCTTGTTCCAGCGGACGTCGGCGGGGCCGTCGATCTCGATGGGTAGGGGCTCCTCGGCGGGGCTGAGAGTGGGCGGCAGGGTGGGGATTTTCATGGTCTTCCTCCTCTGGATGGGTTATCGGCGGAGGATTAGAGAACTTTAATGGTCCGTGTTTTTTGTGCGGGACCAGGGAGGCCGGGGACGGACAGCCGGAGGGTCCCTTGCCACCCGGAGGCGATACCCCCTACCCTAAGCGGTATGCTTCGAGTCCCTTACGACGACCTTTACGCCGCACTTCTGAAGACGATCCTCCACCTTGGCGTTCCCAGCGAAACCGCCCCCCTTTGCGCGCGGCTGTTTGCCGAGACGGACCGCGACGGCGTCCGGACGCATGGGCTTGCGCGCTTTCCTCGCTTCTCGGCGATGATCCGGACGGGGCATATCGTGCCGGATGCTGTTCCCACCAAGACCTCGGGCTTCGGGGCGATCGAGCGCTGGAACGGCAACCTCGGACCGGGCAATCTGAACGCGTATGCCGCGATGGGGCGCGCGATGCAGCTTGCCCGTGAACATGGCATGGGAGCGGTGGCGCTCTCGAACACCAACCACTGGATGCGTGGCGGCTCCTATGGCTGGCAGGCGGCGACGGAGGGGATGTTCGGGATCTGCTGGACCAATACGCTGGCCAATACGCCGGCCTGGGGCACTGCCAAACCGACGATTGGGAACAATCCCCTTATCCTGGCGGTTCCACGCGCCGCGTCGCCGGTGGTGCTCGATATGGCCACGACCCAGTTTTCGATGGGGTCGCTGGCGGCCTACGCGCAGCGGGGGGCGCAGCTTCCGGTTCCTGGCGGGTATGACAGCGAAGGCGAGCTGACTACGGATCCGAAGGCCATCGAGACGTCGCTGCGTACGCTTCCGATCGGCTTCTGGAAGGGCTCCGGTCTGTCGCTTTCGCTGGACCTGTTCGCCGCGATGCTCTCGGGCGGGCTGTCCACGCATCAGCTTCCGCTGGATCCGCTGAAGGAGTCAGGACTGTCGCAGTTCTTTCTGGCGATCGACCCGACGAACTTCACCGATCCGGCACAGCTCTCACAGATTGCCGAGTCGATTCTCGACGACCTGCATGCCGCGCCTCCGATCGAGGGCACGCGACCGCCGCGCTATCCCGGCGAAGAGACGCTGCGGCTGCGCGACGAGAATCTGGCCAAGGGTATTCCGATCGACGAGACGCTGTGGCAGAGGCTGAACGACTTCACGATCTAGGGCGTCTCGACCCGTTGGCGGAGTAGGCCAGCACCCCGCTGGCCCAGACGAAGATAAGCGGGAAGAGTTCCAGCGTGTAGCGCGGCTCCGAGTTATCGATCGTGGCCAGCAGGGCGCAGCGCAGGACGCAGAAGGCCAGCATGCCCCAACCTGCGGCCCCTCCGATTCCTGCCTTGCCGATGCCCCAGCCGGCGAGGCCGAAGTAGAGCAGGTTGATGATCCCGAGGCCTACGGAGATCCAGGCCCACCTGCCCCACTTCCACCAGTCCAGAGGCACATTCATCAGCTCCGTGCGGGGGCGGAAGAGCATGTTCGTGAGCCTTCCGAGAGGCATCTCCACGTAGTAGCGCAGCGGCGATGCCTTGACCCGTTCGTCCGCAATCGCCTTGAAACGCATGTCGAATGCGGCCGTTGCGGTGGTCGTCTGGTTGTACTCGTCGAGGAGCTGGGCGGTGGTCTTTCGCTGCTGCGCGGTATCGAACGCGCGGTCCGGCAGATCCTTCATGAGGATGGGATCGGTGTCGTAGTGCCAGTACACGGAGTCGGTGGTGATGAAGTCCAGGCCCCAGGTTCGGTACCACTTTTGAAAGCCTACCGGGATGAGTTCGCCCGGGTCGGTGGCGTTACGCGGAGCAAGCGGCTGGAGGACATGGAAGGTGATCCAGTTGCGTACGGCCCAGGGGCCGAGAGGCAGCACGATCAGGAGAGCTGTGGCAGCGACCGCCGCGAGCCTTCCCTTCCCTCGCCAGGCCATCCAGGCCATCGCGGGGACCACCGCCGCCGCCAGTAAGCCCTGCTCCGGCCGCAGGAGCACCGCATAGGCCATTGCGGCCCCGGCACCGACCACCCAGCGGTTCATGCCGAGGCCGGCATCCCGCCAACGCAGCACTGCGTAAAAGGCTGCGGCGATACAGAGCAGGCTGAGCGTCTCGGTGAGGGCTGCGCCGGTATAGTTCGCGGTGAAGGGGCACAGCACACCCAGCCAGAGCGCCAGCCACCAGGCTCTTTCGCCATAGAGCCGCCGCGCGATGCCGGCCACCAGCAGACAGGTCCAGAGATCGGCGACGGCCTGCACAAACATGGGCGCGCCGTAGTGATCGACGCCGAAGACCGCGAAACATGCGGTGAGAAAGATGGGGTAGCCGGGAAGACGCAGGAGGGTCGGCCTGGCACCGAGACCTCTGGTGAACCCGTAGACGCCATGCCGCAGCCAGTTCTTGGCGATATCGCCGTAGACGAGGCTGTCCCCGGTGACCCTGGGGCCATGGGTGATGAACCAAGCCCGCAGGCCAAATCCGATGGCAAGCGCGAGAGCTACCACAAGCACCTCGCGACCTTTCGTCCGCATCATAGCCATAGTCCCATTTTGCTGCTTATGATAACGCGGACGACGACCGCCGGCCTCACAGCCCTCTACCTGCTACGATGAGCCTACAGCGACCATGAGCAAGCCAGGCAAGCCAGTTTTTTACGATCCGCAACGCAAACGCTGGAAGCGTCTGCGCCGCATCTTCGATGTTCTCGCCCTCATCGGTCTTGTCCTCGGTGTGCTGTTCGTTATTGGCCTGGCGCGCATGAAGCCTTTGCCGACCCTTCTGCTGCAGAGCCAGAAGCGCAACTACCGTGCGCTGCAGAATGAGCCAGTGCCCGCGCTGAAGCCGGGACAGAAGCTGTCGCCGACTGCCCATCGCCACTCGAACCTTTCGCCCGCCGACATTCCGCTGAACAGCGGCGAAGGCCTGCGCGCTGCCTACTATGTCGACTGGGACGCGGCCAGCTACTCCTCGCTGAAGGAGCATATCAAGCAGATCGATCTTCTTTTTCCGGAGTGGCTGCATGTGGTGACGCCGGACGGATCGCTGACCGCTTTCAACTCCTCCGACAACACGCCGTTCGCCGTCGTGGACAATGCCGGCGTCCACTCCGTCGATGCGGAAGACAAGGTCGCGCACGTCCTCGCGGAGGCCCGCGTCGACACCGCTATTTTCCCGCTGGTGAACAACACCAACCCGCTGACTGGCGCGTATCTTCCCGGTATTGGCGACTTTCTGGGTAACCCCGATGCGCGCGCCAACTTCATTCACCAGGTCGACACCTTTCTGGCGGCGAACCCCAAGTATCGCGGACTGACGATCGACTTCGAAGATATCCCGACTGCGGACCAGGTTGGCTATCAGGCTCTTGTCGCCGCGCTGTATCTCGACTTCCATCCACGCCACCTGCGGCTGTACCTGAAGACCCCGATCGGCGACACGGACTACGACCTCAAGTTCCTGGCCGAGAATTCCGACGGGCTGCTGATCATGAACTACGATCAGCACCAGAGCGCTACCGGCTCCGGCCCCGTCGCCGCACAGGATTGGTTTCTGGACAACCTGGCTACGGTCATCAAGACAGTTCCCAAAGAGAAGATTATCTGCGACCTTGGCAGCTATGGCTACGACTGGACCATCCAGGTGCCGCCACCCGCACCGCCGGTGAAGAAGGGCCACAAGCCGCCACCTGCTCCGCCGGAGAAGGTTCTCTCCGCCCGGTATATTTCGACGCAGAACGCGTGGCAGGCCGCGTTCGATTCGGAGGCCGCGGTGACGCTGGACCCGGACTCGCTGAATGCGCACTTTGCGTATGACGACATGGACGGCCATGTGCGGCACCAGGTGTGGTTCCTCGACGCGGTGACGGTGCTGAATCAGATGCGCGCGGCGCGTGCCCTGGGGATTCAGACCTTCGCGTTGTGGCATCTTGGCTCGGAGGACAACTCGCTTTGGAAGGTCTGGGATTCTCCCGGGAAGACCGATCCCTCCAAGGCACTCGCGGACGTCGCCCCCGGCTACGAGATCGATACGGAAGGGGAGGGGGATATCCTCCGCGTGACGCGCCGCCCGCAGAACGGCAAGCGCACCATCACACTCGACGATGACGACAGCGTGCCCGCCGAGAAGAAGATGATCACCGCCGAGACGATGACGGCGTACCCGCTCTCGTACACGGTGGAGCAGTATGGGTATCAGCCGAAGAAGGTCGCGATCACCTTCGACGACGGACCCGATCCTGTGTGGACTCCGAAGATTCTCGACATTTTGAAGCGGTACAACGTCAAGGCCACGTTCTTTATGATCGGCGAGGTGGCCGGCAACTACGTGAGCACGATGCAGCGGGTGTACCGCGAAGGCCACGAGATCGGCAACCACACCTTTACGCACCCGGATATCAGCGAAATCTCGCACAGCCAGGTGGACCTGCAACTGAACCTGACGGAGCGCTTGTTCGCCTCGAAGCTGGGGGTGCAGCCTCTTTATTTCCGGCCTCCTTACTCCATCGACCAGGAGCCCGACACGAACGATCAGGCTGCTCCGGTGGACCGCATTCAGGGGCTGGGGTACGTCATTATCGGCAACAAGATCGACACGAACGACTGGGACGAGCATCCGCGCAAGACGCCCAAGGAGATCTCCGACTCGGTCTTCGAACAGATTGCCGATATGGATGCGCATCCGTGGACGAGGGGCTCCATCATCCTGATGCATGACGGCGGCGGAGACCGGAAGCCGACGGTCGACGCGCTGCCGGTGCTGATCCAGACGCTGCGGGATCGCGGATACGAGATTGTTCCGGTCTCGGAGCTGGTTGGGAAGACGCGCGAAGAGGTGATGCCGCCGCTGAACAAGCATCAGTTGTGGCAGGCGCGTGTGGACTCCATCGCGTTCTTCTTCTATGCGTTCTTCAATTACGTGGTGGTGTGGATCTTCTTCGTCGGCGATGTGCTGATGTCCGGACGGCTGATCATCATCGGCCTGTGCGCTCTTATCGATCGGCTGCGCACGCGCAAGAACTTCGCCACGCCGGACTATAACCCGCGCGTCGCGGTGCTGATTCCGGCCTATAACGAAGAGACGGTGATCGTGCGCACCATTCGTTCGGTGATGATGTCGAACTATAAGAACATTCGCATCATCGTCATCGACGACGGCTCCACCGACGACACGTTCAAGGTGGCGACGGAGGCCTATCCGAACGATATCGCGTCGGGCCGGCTTACCGTGATTACGAAGCCCAATGGGGGCAAAGCGGAAGCACTGAACTTCGCGCTGGAGACGACCGACGAAGAGATTTATGTCGGCATCGATGCGGATGGTGTGATCGCGCACGATGCGATCACGCGGCTGGTGCCGCACTTCGCGGATCCGCGGATCGGAGCGGTCGCCGGCAACGCGAAGGTGGGCAATCGCGTGAACCTGTGGACGCGCTGGCAGGCGCTCGAATACATCACGAGCCAGAACTTCGAGCGGCGGGCGCTGGACCTGTTCAATGTCGTCATGGTGGTTCCGGGAGCGATTGGCGCGTGGCGCACCGCAGCGGTGAAGAAGGGCGGGTGCTACGCGGTCGATACCGTGGCGGAAGACGCCGATCTGACAATGAACCTGCTGGAGCAGGGCTTGTTTGTGGTGTATGAAGACCAGGCGCTGGCGTTTACCGAGGCTCCGATCAATGCCAATGGACTCATGCGCCAGCGGTTCCGGTGGTCGTTCGGGATTTTGCAGGCGATCTTCAAGCACAAGGGCGCCATTCGGAACCGTCCCGCGATGGGTCTGTTTGCGCTGCCGAATATCCTTATCTTTCAGATTCTTCTGCCGTTAGTCTCGCCGTTTATCGATCTGGCCTTCGTCTTCGGCTGCATCCATTACGCGCTCGACCGGTACTTTCATCCCGAGACGGCGTCCACATCGAGCTTTTACAAGCTGCTGACGTTCTTCCTGGCGTTCCTGATCATCGACTTTGCGGCGAGTGCTCTGGCTTTTACGCTCGAGCGGAAACACCCCGCGAGCAAAGGGGATGTCTGGCTGTTGGTGCATATCTGGATCCAGCGGTTTACGTACCGTCAGGTGTTCTCGGTGGTACTGTTCAAGACGGTCAAGCGAGCCATCGACGGCAAACCGTTTGCGTGGGACAAGCTGGCACGCACCGCGCAGATGTCCAAAGCGACGGAAGCCATTACTACGGGGGAATAGCCGGGTTGGGCGGCTTTCGTGGTGGGCCTACAGAGGAAGATGCTGCTGGACACGCTGGTGCGCTTCGATTCGGTCGTCGCGTGGCGTGGCGGGGCCGTCGGGAGTACTGAAAGCGGCGACGGCAGGAATTGAAGCGGCGGATCGGTACCGCCCGGAACAAGCGCAGGATCGCTGCGGGGATGGACGGCGAATTTCAGGGACCAAGTTCAGAAACGGTTACGTTCCCGAGTCGGTGACTCCCTTGCCTTCTTGCGTTGTTCGAGCCCTGGAGGCTGTGGCTCCCTCCGAAGTAGCCATGTGCGGCAGAAGTTCTCCAGGTTTCCGAGACAAAGCGAGAGGGCCGTCAGCGAAGTTTGCTGACGGCCCTTTCGCTTCCCATCCGAACTAAGACAATTTAGCGACGACCGCCGCCACCGTGCGATCCACCACCACCGCCGTGGAATCCACCGCCGCCACCGACGTTGCCATGGAATCCGCCACCACCGCCCACGAAGCCACGTCCGCCGCCAGCGTAACCACCACGGTAGCCGCCACGATATCCGCCGTAGCCACCACGGTAGCCGTATCCGTATCCACCACGATAGCCGTAGCCGCCACGGTAGCCGATGCCGCGATAGCCATACCCGCGGTACCAGGGGCCTACGCCGATGAACAGGCCGCCATCAAACCACTCGGGACCGTAGTAGCCGTAGGGAGCGCAGGCATAAGGAGGAGCGTTGTAGTAACCCCACTGGCAGACTGGCGCCGGGCCATAGTAGCCTCCGCCATAGACCGGTCCGCCGATCCCCACGCCTACTGAGATCTGGGCATGAGCAAACGCCGCCGGAACCATCAAGATACCGAGAATTGCAACCAACCTGAGATAACGCATAAGTCATTCTCCTCTAAGAGCACCGGCGTCGTACCCGGAGCTCCATGCCGTTCTGAAAACCAGCTAACTGTTCAAACGCGAAGTAAATTCGAAAGTTGCGAATCTCGCATTCACTCCGCCGTGGCTCGAAATCTCTCACAGCCACACTTGATTGGATGCAGACCACGGGAAAAGGTACTCAATCTCGCTTCACCATCTTTACGACGGCAATGGTCTGGCCGTCTGCTACCGGCACCTCGATCCTCTCCATTTCGACGTAACCCCGGAGACGGTAGAGCCCCACTCCGCTCAAGGTACTGCCCATTTCGAAGCGGCGAAACCCGGCTTCTCTCGCTCCGTCCTCCGCTGCCTGGAGGAGCCTTCCTCCGATTCCCTGCCGCGCAAACTCCGGGTCGACGAAGATCGCTCTGACCTTGGCAGCGTCGACGGCGGGGTCCAGCCGTTCCGGCTCGATGGCCTCCACCTGCGCATCTCCGCCGTAAAGGGTCTTGCGGCCGCTCCATCCGCCGCACCCTACGAGACGATCCCCGGCGAAGGCTCCGTAGTAGCCGCCGTCCGCCACGAGGCGCGAATCGACGGTAAAGACGGTCTTGAGTGCGGCCTCACGCTGCGCCTCGGTGTACTCCACCTGTAAACCGCGTACCGAGGCCTGAATCAGCGCTGTTACCGCCGGCACGTCCTCTAAACCAATCACTCTTATCAGGATTTGCATCTTCGGATTTTACTCAGAGGCGACGTGGGCGCGAGGCGGGCGGGGTGTAGCTCCGTTCCCGGCGCGATGGGTCCGGCGCAGCGGGGGAGAAACGGGCGACCGCCCCCTTTACACCGTCCCGATCTCCCCACTACACTCGGCCCATGCGACTCTCCGCCCAGACCCTCCTCGCTGCCGCCCTGCTGCTTCCCGCAGCCGTCTCCGCTCACGCGCAGGACTGGGCGAAGACCCGTCTCAATGCGTCGCCGCGCCACACCGAGATCGTGACGCTGACGCACGGCGACCGATCGCTCAAGGCCTTCGTCGTCTACCCGGAGGTGAAGAACAAGGCCACCGTCGTGGTCCTGATCCACGAGATCTTCGGTTTGTCCGACTGGGCGAAGGAGATGGCGGATGAACTGGCTGCGGCAGGCTACATTGTGGTGGCACCGGATCTGCTCTCCGGTGCGGGGCCGAACGGAGCGGGCTCCGAAGCTTTTCCCACGCCGCAGCAGGCCATGCCGGCCGTCTCCGCGCTGAATGCCGACCAGGTGACTGCGGACCTGGACGCCGCGGCGGACTATGGCAAGACCATCCCCTCCTCGAACGGCAAGACGGTTGTTGCCGGTTTCTGCTGGGGTGGAGGTAAGTCCTTCGCGTTCGCGACGCATCGTAAGGACCTCTCCGCGGCCTTCGTCTTCTATGGTCCCGGACCAGCCGATGTTTCGACCATCTCGGCCCCGGTTTACGGTTTCTACGCGGGGAACGATGCTCGCATTGGAGCGACCGTTCCCGCGACCACCGAGGCGATGAAGGCCGCGCACAAGAAGTTCGAGCCCGTGACCTACGATGGAGCAGGCCATGGATTTATGCGCGCCGGCGAAGACCCCACCAACACGGTGGAGGCCAACAAGACGGCACGCACCGAAGCGTTTGCCCGGTTGACCAAGCTGCTGAAAGAGATCGATACGACGAAGCATACCGCTGCGGTGACGCACCACAGGTCCAAGAACCGCACCCATAACGCCAAGACACCCGAGATCGACTGCCACGACCTGCCCGCCATGCACGCCAGCATGTAGAGTGAACGGCGTCGCCCCTCACGAGGATGCTCGTGAGGGGCGACGCTTTGTCCGGGGGCTTTCGATGACGGCAGAACAGATCCGTCAGGAGGGATCGGCCCACTTGAGGATGACCTTGCCGGAGTTGCCGGAGCGCATGGCGGCGAAGCCCTGCTCGAAGTCCTGCCAGTCGAGGCGGTGGGTGATGACGCCGGAGATGTCGAGGCCGGATTCGAGCATGACGGTCATCTTGTACCAGGTCTCGTACATCTCTCGGCCATAGATGCCACGGAGGGTGAGCTGGTTGAAGATGACCTGATTCCAGTCGATGGCGATGGGCTCTGAAGGGATGCCGAGCATGGCGATTTTGGCTCCGTGGCTCATGTTGACGAGCATGTCGCGGAAGGCCTGGGGGTTACCGGACATCTCGAGGCCGACGTCGAAGCCCTCGTGCATGGTGAGTTCTTTTTGCACAGCGGCGAGGGTGGTTTCGAGGGGGTTGACAGCTTTGGTGACGCCTACCTTCTCGGCGAGGGCGCGGCGGTAGGGATTGGGGTCGGAGATGACGACGTGGCGTGCTCCGGCGTGCTTGGCGACGGCCGCGGCCATGATGCCGATGGGACCGGCTCCGGTGACGAGAACGTCTTCTCCGAGGACCGGGAAGGCGAGCGCGGTGTGGACGGCGTTGCCGAAGGGATCGAAGATGGAGGCGACGTCGAGGGGGACGCCGGGGGCGTGCTGCCAGATGTTGGACACGGGCAGAACAACGTACTCGGCGAAGGCTCCGTTGCGGTTGACGCCGACGCCTGCGGTGAAGGCGCAGAGGTGGCGGCGTCCGGCGAGGCAGTTGCGGCAGCGCCCGCAGACGACGTGACCTTCTCCGGAGACGATCTGGCCGACGTGCAGGTCGGGGACGTTCGAGCCGAAGGCGACGACTTCGCCGACGAACTCATGGCCGATGGTGAGGCCGACGGGGATGGTCTTCGAGGCCCATGCGTCCCACTCGTAGATGTGGAGGTCGGTGCCGCAGATGCCGGTCTGGAGGACGCGAATCTTGACGTCGTTGATGCCCATCTCGGGCTCGGGAACATCCTCCAGCCAGAGGCCACGCTCTGCCTTGCTCTTTACCAATGCTTTCATTGCCATCATCCTTCTTGCGCTACCTGGGGATCGGGTGCGCCTTGGTGATTTTACGCCTATGGCCGGTTGGGATTGGACTTTACAATGAGCGAATGCATGACTCCGTGGCTTCCCTCTTTCTCGACTTCTCCGATCGCAAGCTGGTAACGATGCAGGACAATCTGGCTTCGTGCTGCGCACGGCTGACGGAGGCCCAGATCTGGGCGAAGGGCGGGGAGCATGAGAACTCCATCGCAAACTTGATCCTGCACCTGTGCGGGAATATGCGGCAGTGGATTCTGCATGGGATTCGCGGAGATGAAGATGTTCGGACGCGGGATGCGGAGTTTGAGGCGGCCGGGACGATGTCTACCGAGGAGCTGCTGGGGCTCTTCGCCGGGGTGACGGCGGAGTGCCGGGCTACGATTGCCGGGGTTTCGGCGGATCGTCTGGTGGAGACCATTCATCCGCAGGACCGGACGGTTTCGGTGCTGGAGGCGATCGCCCAGGTGACCGGTCACGTGCAGCAGCATGTGGGGCAGATCATTCTGCTGACCAAGCAGATGGCAGGTACGGATCTGGATTTGACGATGCCTCGGAGACGTTAGGAACTGCCTATCCTGCCGGACGGGCCCGCTGCGCGCGGGGCGGTCACTTCGTGACGTGTGTATCGGTGTTGGCGACTCAAGATGTGCTGGCCCTCGCGTTGCTCGGGATTCAGCTTCCGATCAATGGGAGGGCCGGCGCGGCTATTCGACAGTCCGTTTGGCGTTGTAACCATCGCGGGCGACGATGGAGTACTTGAGAGGCTTGCCCTTCTCATCGGCCATCTTCAGCGGCTTGCCTTCGCGGTCCACCAGGATGACCTTGATCTTGCGATAGGTTCCGTCGTTCTTGGGGTTCGTCGGTTTGTAGGTGAGCAGGTACTGGTTGCGGACAGAGTCGTTGATCTGGGCAAAGATGTCCGGCAAGGCACCTTGAAAGAGCGGGTTGAAGTAGAGGCCGCCGGTCATGCTGGCGAAGGTCTTGAGCTGGTTCTCGGCCTGGAGGGTGTCGAGGCGCTGGATGCCGCCCATGCGGCCCGAGGCATCGCGGAGCTCGTTGATGAGGGCACCGGTGCCGATGGAGAAGATGGTGACGTTGGGGGTCGCCTTGACCTTGGCGAGGATCTTGTCGAGGGTGAGTCTGGAGAAGGTGTCACGTCCGCTGCCGATGAGGATGATGTACTTGCGGCCCTCGATGCGGGAGACGCGGTCGAGCGTCTCGTAGAGGGCGTCGAACATGTTGGTGTCGGAGAAGCCGGGGATGGTGAGGGTCTGGAGGGCCTGACCGACGGTCTCCTTGTTGTTGGTGAAGTCGGTGAGGATGTGGGTCTTGAGGTCGTAGGTGATGACGGCGATGTAGTCGTCGGGGCGGAGGGAGCGGTAGAAGACCTGCGAGGCGTTCTGCATGTCGCGGATGAGGTAGTAGGAGTTGGCCGCGAACTCGAGAAGCATGACGGCGGTGATGGGGGTCTGGACGGTGCGGACGCTGGTGACCTGCTGCTCAACGCCATCTTCGAGGACGAGGAAGTTACCGGCCTTGAGGCCGGGTACGAACTGGTGGGTCTTGTCGAGCATGACGTTGACGCCGAGGTTGACGATGGGGACGTCGACGCGGAGGGAGTAGGTCGCGTTGTCGGGGTTCTTGATCTTCTCCTGCGCGGGAGCGGGCGGAGCCTCGGGCTCGGTGGGCTCCTTTTTCTTTTTGATGATGAGTCCGCCGTTGTCGGTTGCGGGGCCCTCGTCGGGGGTGGATGCCGGGGGCGCGGGCTTCTGCTGATCCTGTGCGTGTGCCGACGGTGCGAGGATCACGGCGCAGAGGAGAAGGGCGAGCACGCGGGTCATGCGGCGAAGGCGGGTCGAGAGGAAGGGCGTCGCATCCAGATCGTTTTGGTAGGTCATCATGAAAAACTCTACTCCGGTTTTGCCCGGCCCTGTCAGGGTTCAGGTGTTCTTTTGTCTGTCATCCTAAGCGGAGCAGAGAGGATGAGCTGGAATGTGGGAAACGGTCTACTCTTTAGACGTGACAATCTTTTCGAAGTTCCACTTGCTCGTTCTCGCCGGCGTCTTCGCGGTGGTTCCCTCGTTGTGTGCACAGACCCCGGCGCATCTGAAGATTTTTCCGCTGTCTGAGGTGCATCGCGGACTGAAGGGGACGGCGTTCACGGTGTTTGAGGGCGTCGAGCCGGAGTCGATGGAGGTCGAGATTCTGGGGGTGCTGAAGGACAATCTCGGCCCTGGGCAGGACATGATCCTGGCTAGACTGCATGGGGCGAAGGCGGAGTTTACGGGAGTGGTGGCGGGGATGTCGGGATCGCCAGTGTACATCGACGGGCGGCTGCTGGGGGCGCTGAGCTATCGGATTGGGCAGTTCTCGAAGGAGCCGATCGCGGGGATTACGCCGATCGAGCAGATGTTCGAGGTACGGGATGCCGGTGCACTGCCTGGCGCGGGGAGCAAGGCTCCGATTACGGCGAATGGACCGCAGCTTCAGCCGATGGAGACGCCGCTGGTCTTTACGGGATTTACGCAGGAGGCGGTGGATCGTTTTGGCGATCGGTTTCGTGCGTTGGGGATGGTTCCGGTGGCGGGACTGGGTGGGTTGGATCCAGAGGCGAAGCAGCCGGAGCCCCTGGTGCCGGGGTCGGCGGTGTCGGCCGTGCTGGTGCGCGGGGACATTGCGATGACAGGGACATGCACGGTGACATATGTCGATGCGACGCAATTGCTGGCGTGCGGGCACCCGATTACGCAGTACGGCGCGGTGTCGATTCCGATGACGAAGGCGAATGTGGTGGCTACGCTTCCGTCTCCGCTGAACGCCTTCAAGATTGTGAATGCGACGGAGACGGTGGGGGCGTTTACGCAGGATCGGGCGTCGGCGATCTACGGGCGGTTCGGGCTGGCGGCGCACATGATTCCGGTGACGGTGGAGATTGCGGGGGCAGGACCTGCGATCCGAGCGCGGACGATCCACTTTGAGGTGCTGGACAACCGGCAGCTTACGCCGAACGCGATGCTGGTTTCGGTGTACCAGTCGCTGCAGGGAACGAACAACTCGGCGTCGGAGATCAGTTACCGGCTTACGGGCGAGATGCGCGTCTCTACGGCCAAGGGGGAGGCGCTGCCGCCGTTGCAGCTCGACGCGGAGATGGCACAGAACGACTTCAATCCGGCGGCGATCAATGCGGCGCTGTATGTGGGCGAGCGATTCGACAAGGTGTATCAGAACAGCGTGGAGCAGCCGGTGATTATGGGGTTGCGGCTGCATGTGGAGGCTGTGCCTACGCGCCGGACGGCGGTGATTGAGACGGCTCGGCTGAGTGCCCCGGAGGCTCGACCGGGCGATACGGTGGAGGTGGAGACGACGCTGCGGCCTTACCAGTCGGCTTCGCGGCTGGTGCGGTTGCAGGTGAGGATTCCGGCGGGGACGGCTCCCGGGCCGGTGCGATTGATGGTGTCGGATGGGGCTACGCTGGACCGTCTGCTGCTGCCCGCGGCGAGCGCGCAGCACCCACTGGCTCTGGCCGATACGATTGCGCAGATCAACCGCAGCCATGCCAACGACCGGCTGTACCTGACGATGCTGGAGCATGCTCCGCAGGCGGTTCTGACCGGAGGCACACTGTCGGCGGTGCCGCTCTCAATGGCCAACGTGCTGGAACCGCTGAAGGAGGGGCAGGAGATGCGTCTGACGGGCGAGAGTGCCGTTGAATCGTCGTCGATCGAGGTGCCGGAAGCCATTACAGGGTCAAAAGTGCTCACTCTGATCGTGCGATAGGTGACATAATTTTGGAGGAATCTCCCATTCGGCAGGAGAAGATACGGCGAATCCACACCCGGTCTGTTGTAGCATCTAGAAACAGGCGGCGCTGATGGGTTCCTTGTGCGCCGTCCAAAGGATTACCGATACTCATGAATGACATCCATGGCCTGGCAGTTCACGCGGCAGGCGCACACTTGCTTCCTTTCAAGTACGACGCCGGTGAGCTCAAACCGAACGAAGTGGCGATCCGCATCTCGCATTGCGGCGTCTGCCACTCCGATATCCATCTGATCGATAACGATTGGGGTATCAGCAAGTATCCGTTTATTCCGGGTCACGAGATCGTGGGCACGGTGACGGCGATCGGCGCGGACGTTCGCGACCGCAGGGTCGGCGAGCGCGTGGGCGTGGGCTGGCAGGCGGATAGCTGCGGGATCTGCGAGTGGTGCCGGCAGGGCGACGAACACCTGTGCGCGAAGTCGCAACCCACCTGCGTGGGGCGTCACGGCGGCTATGCGGACGGGATTCGCGTGAACAGCCGGTTTGCGATTCCTGTCCCGGAGGTGCTGGAGAGCGAGAACGTGGCTCCCCTGCTGTGCGGAGGGATTACGGTGTACAGCCCGTTGCGCAACCATGGCGTGCGTCCTTCGTCGCGGGTTGGCGTGGTCGGCATCGGCGGGCTGGGACACCTGGGCATCCAGTTTGCCAAGGCGTTCGGCGCGGAGGTGACAGCGCTTTCGACCTCGAAGGACAAGGAAGAAGAGGCACGGTCGTTCGGCGCGCACCACTTCGTGAATACGCGCGATACGGGTGCGCTGAAGGCTTTGGCGGGGTCGTTCGACCTGATTCTGTGTACGGTCTCGGCCGACCAGGACTGGCAGGCCTTCGTGAACGCTCTGCGGCCCAAGGGTACGCTGTGCGTCGTGGGAGCGGCGCCTTCGGCGATGCAGATTCAGCCGTTCTCGCTGATCGCGGGGCAGAAGGCGGTTTCGGGCAGCCCGACAGGAAGCCCGCGCGACTTGCACGAGATGCTAGACGTGGCGGCGCGGCACGGCATCAAGGCCATGACCGAGCGCTTCCCGATGTCGGCGGCGAACGAGGCGATCACCAAGGTGAAGAAGAGCCAGGTGCGGTATCGGGCTGTTCTGACCAACTAGTCTCCCAAAAAAGCAGAAACCCCGGGTTGGACATGCTCTTGTCCAGCCCGGGGTTTCTGCTTCTGCGGGCAGCGGGTATTACACTCAACAACAACATGACCCGAACCCTGACCGCCCTGGCTCTCATTACCCTTTCCGTTGCTGCAACCGCACAGGGCACCAAACTTTGGACGACGGACCGGTACGAGACGCTGGAGCGTGGCACGACCTCCGGGGTGGCGATCCGGAACGATGGGCGGCTGACGCCTGCTCCGGCTACGACGCTCGCGTTTACGTCGAGTGGGAACTACATCTGGTCGGTTGCGGGGGATGCGAAGGGGAACGCGTATCTCGGGATGGGGGGAACCTCTTCGGGCGGGGCTACCGTGCAGCGGGTTGCGGCTGACGGCAAGGCTACGAAGATCTTCGAGGGGAAAGAGCTTGGGGTGCAGGCACTGCGGCTGGCGGCGGACGGGACGGTTTACGTCGCGACCAACCCGGATGGCAAGGTGTACCGGGTTTCGCCTTCGGGCGGACCGCCGATCGTGGTGTTCGATCCGGCATCGACGGCGGAACACTCGAAGTATCTTTGGGATATGGCGGTCTCGGCGTCGGGGGATCTGTATGTGGCGGCGGGAGCTCCCGCCGCGGTGTATCGCGTGACGCAGAACAAGCCGGAGCTTTTGTTCAAGACGACGGACCAGCATATCCGGTCGTTGCTGCTGGCGCATGATGGACAGCTCTGGGCCGGGACGGATGGCGGTGGGGTGATCTATCGGTTCGAACCGAAGACGGCTGGCGCGAAGCCGTTTGCGATGTATGCGGCTACGGAGCGCGAGATTACGGCGCTGACGGAGGATGCGGCGGGGAACGTGTATGCGGCTGCGGTGGGGAGCAAGTCGACGTCTTCCCTGCCACCTTTGCCGGTGACCGGGGCGGTTGGGGTTACGATCAGCTTTGTGCAGCCGGGTTCGGCGGGCGCGGTGGTGGGGAGCACGGTGATTCCGGAGGGTTCGGTGCTGTACAGGATTGCGGCGGACGGGGCCCCGAGCAAGCTGCTGTCGCTGAAGGAAGACGTCGTGTACGGCCTGGCGGTGAAGGATGGGGCGTTGATCGCTTCGACCGGCAATCGGGGCCGGGTGTACGCGGTCGATCTGGGAGCGCCGGGGCGGTTCTCGGATATCGCTCACCTGGAGGCTTCGCAGGGGACGGCGCTGGCTACGGCCCCTCATGGCGATCTTCTGCTGGGGACGAGCAATTCGGGCAAGCTGTATCGGCTGGGCGGGGTGGCCAAGGCTCCGACGTATGTGAGCGAGGTGTTCGATGCGGGCGGGCTTTCGCGTTGGGGGCGTCCGGAGGTGAGGACGGACACGCCGTACACGCTTTCGCTGCGCGTAGGCAATGTTCCGAGTCCCGCGGAGGGGTGGAGCGACTGGATCAAGCTGGACGCGGGCGCGAAGGTTCCGAATGCCCGGTTTGCGCAGTGGAGGCTGGAGCTCGCCCCAACGACGGCGGTGGAGGCTGTGGCGATCAACTATCTGCCGCGCAATGTCGCCCCAGTGGTGGACGATATTGCGGTGCAGACGGGGGCTCGGGTGACTGCGAATCCCGTTGCGACTGTAACAACGGTGCAGATTCCTTTTCCGGCTCCGCCGGCGGCTACGGGCTTTACGGTGCCGATGACGGATACGAGTCCGCTGACGGGACAGAAGGATCGCAGCGCCATTACGGTGCGGTGGGCGGCGCACGACGACAATGGCGACGACCTGATGTTCGCGGTGTGGTTCCGTGGGGTGGGCGAGAACAACTTTCATCTGCTGAAGGAGAATCTTTCGGACCGGTTCTACAGCTTCGACGCAGCGACCTTGCCGGATGGGCCTTACGTCCTGAAGGTGATTGCTTCGGACGGGCCCTCGCATCCAGATCCGGAGACGCTGACGGCTGAGCGGGTGAGTGGGCCGTTCGTGGTGGATACGACGGCTCCGGTGGTGTCGGGGCTGAAGGCGACACGTGCGGCAAAGACCATTGCGGCGAGCTGCGAGGCAACCGATGCAACGAGCCCGATTGCGCATGCGGAGTACTCGCTCGATGCTGGGCCGTGGCAGTACCTGGAGCCGACCGGCACGCTCTCCGACGCGAAGCATGAGGCGTACGAGTTCTCGATCCCGCTGACGGACAAATCCACTTCGAGCGAGCATGTGCTGGCAGTGCGGGTTTACGACCGATACGAAAACATTGGGACCGCGAAGGTGATCGTCCGCTAAGCTGAAGAGGTGCGATTCGAACTCTTTCTTGCAGCCAGGTACCTGAGGGCAAAGCGGCGCCAGGCGCTGGTGGGCGTGGTGACGGCTATCTCCGTGCTTGGTGTGGCGGCGGGAGTGGCTTCGCTGATTATTGCGCTGGCGATTACAAACGGCATGCGGCGCGATCTGCAGGAGCGGCTGGTGGGCTCCACGGCGCATGTGGAACTGATGCGGCCGGCAGCGGATGGGATCAAGGACTGGCAGGATTTGCTGGCCCGCCTGAAGACGACCAAGGGCGTCGTGGCGGCAGCTCCGGGGCTGTACGGGCAGGTGCTGATCTCGCGAGGGGCGCGTTCAGGGGGAGCTCTGATCAAGGGCGTTCTGCCGGACGATGAGCGGACGGTGTCGGATCTTCTGCAGGCGGTGGCGCAGGGGTCCGCGAAGGAGCTTGCCCCGGTCGATGGGCCGCCTACCGGGAACGATGCCACGCCGCCGATTGTGATCGGGAAGGATCTTGCGGAGTCGATTGGGGCTCATCCCGGGGATACGGTGCTGGTGACGAGCCCGCAGGGGGAGTTGACGCCGCTGGGGATTGTGCCGCGGTACCGGAGATTTCAGGTGGTGGGGATCTTCGCTTCGGGGTTTTATCAGTACGACTCGACGTACACGTTTATCCGGCTGGCGGATGCGCAGCGGCTGTTCTCGGAGCCGGATGTGATCTCGATCATCAGCTTCAAGATCAAGGATCTGTACCAGGCGGCGAAGGTGGGCAAGGAGATTGAGGAAGCCGCGGGGCCGGGGTTTCAGACGACGAACTGGATGGAGCAGAATCGCGAGTTGTTCCGGGCGTTGAAGCTGGAGCAGATCGTCACGTTCATCGTGCTGGCGCTGATCGTGTGCGTGGCCGCGCTGAACATTCTGATCGCGCTGACGATGATGGTGATGGAGAAGACGCGGGAGATTGCGGTGCTGATGAGCTTCGGGGTGACCGAAGCGCAGATTCGACGGATCTTCCTATATCAAGGTTTTCTGATCTCGCTGACCGGCACGGCGATTGGGTTGGTTGTGGGGTATGCGCTGAGCTGGGCGGGTGGGCACTACCGATTTATTCCGCTGGACGCAAGCGTTTATTCGATCGCGTATCTGCCCTTTGCGCCGAAGTTTCTGGACGCGGTGATCGTTGCCGGGGTGAGTCTTTCCGTTAGTCTGATTGCAACGCTTTATCCATCCAGGTCAGCCGCCCGGGTACTGCCCGCTGAAGCCCTGCGCTACGAATAGGAGGTTTCCGCTTTGATTACCCTGCACGCCGTTACCGACTTCGCCCTATGCGTTGCCGCCATCATTGCGGGACTGGGGGCAAGCGGCAAGATGATCCAGATGACGCATGAGGTGAACCGCCGGCTGCCGGTAGACGACCGCCTGATGGAGGTGTTCTGGTATCCAGGGCAGGCACGCAAGGTGGCGACCGCGCATCGGCTTTTTTTTCCGGAGAGCAAGCTGCGAAATCGACGGAACATCTTCGCGGTGCTGATGGTGGTGTTCCTGTGTGCGTGGCTCGTGGTGGGTCAATTTTATTTTTAGGGAATCCAACGCATCTCCTAGCACGCACTGTCTTCGGCCAGACCATTCTGGCGGAGGGCTTTCGCGATTTTGACCTTGTCACACTTGCGCTGCATCTGATGTATTAGTCACCCGTCACCGAGAAAGGAGAACTTATGGCCCAACGTCTCAACTACGCAGAACTCATTCCTGAAGGGATGCGTGCGATGCGTGGACTGGAGCACTACCTGAACACGGGTATAGCGCTCGATCGCTGCCTGCTGGAGCTGGTCCGGCTCCGTGCCTCGCTGATCAACGGATGCACGTTCTGCATCAGCCTGCACAGCTATGAACTGGGGCGGCAGAACGAGACCGACGACCGCATTGGGCAGTTGGCGGAGTGGCGCAACTCCGATGTGTATACGCACCGGGAGAGGGCTGCGCTGGCGTGGACGGAGGCCGTGACGGATGTGCATCCGGATCATGTTCCCGATGAGGTCTTCGAGGCGGCGCGAGAGCATTTTTCCGATATCGACCTGGCAAACCTTACGCTGGCGATTGCGAGCATCAACGCTTGGAACCGCATGGCGGTTGCGTTTCGGGCGGAGAGGCCAGCGGCCTCGCCCAAACCTCCGGCAAGTTTGATTGGACAGACGAAGTGACGATGGCAGACAGCACGCTCGAACCCTTCCACGAAAGCCATGGTGTGCCTGTTGTTCTGCGAGCGACGGGGCTTACGAAGATCTATCCTGCGGTGACCGGCAAGGCGGGCGCTGAGGTGGTGCTCTTTCGCGAGCTGGATCTGACGATTCGCTCGGGAGAGATCGTTGCGATCGTGGGGGAGAGCGGAACGGGCAAGAGCACGCTGCTGCATCTGCTGGCGGCGCTGGACCGGCCCACGGCGGGCGCGATTGTGTGCGGGGATGCGGACGTGACGCGGTTTACTGCGGCGGAGGCGGCGCGTTATCGCAATCGCGATGTGGGGTATGTGTGGCAGTTTCACTACCTGCTGCCGGAGTTTACGGCGCAGGAGAACGTGGCGATGCCTCTGCTGGCGCGGGGGATGGGGCGGCCCGCGGCACTGGATCGGGCTGCGGAGTGGCTGGGCAGGGTGGGTCTTGGCGGACGGCTGGAGAACCGGTCGGGCGAGTTGTCGGGGGGCGAGCAACAGAGGGTTTCGCTGGCGCGAGCGCTGGTGACGGAGCCGCGCTTGCTGCTGGCGGATGAGCCTACGGGGGATCTGGATAACCGGACCGCAGAGACGGTGTTTGGGTTGCTGGAACAGCTTCATCGCGATCACGGGCTCACGAGTCTGCTGGTGACGCACAATCTGGAGTTCGCGAATCGATGCGACCGGGTGCTACGGCTGAGGAATGGGTCGCTCGAAGAGGCATCCGCGTAAAATAGCGGCATGCCTGAGTGTCCTCTGCTTGCTCCCGTTACGTTGACGGGCCATCTCGTGCAACTTGTTCCTCTGTCGATGGCGCATGAGGATGATCTGATCGCGGCGACGCGCGATGGTGAGCTCTGGCGGCTTTGGTATACGAGTGCGCCGGCACCCGAGCAGGTGGGCGATGAGATTGCGCGGCGTCTGGGGCTGCATGCGGCTGGGACGATGCTTCCCTTTGCGGTGATGGATGTTGCCACCGGCAAGGCCGTGGGGATGACGACCTATATGAACGTCGATGCGGTGAACCGGCGGGTTGAGATCGGGTCTACCTGGTACGCGCAACGTGTGCAGCGCACAGGGCTGAATACCGAGGCGAAGATGCTGCTGTTTGCGCATGCGTTCGATACGCTGGGGTGCATTGCGGTGGAGTTTCGGACGCATTTTCTGAATCAGCAGAGTCGACGGGCGATTGAGCGGCTGGGGGCTAAGCTGGATGGGATTTTGCGGAACCATTCACTGGCTCCGAACGGGACGCTGCGGGATACGGTGGTTTATAGCGTGATTCAGTCGGAGTGGCCCACGGTGAGGACGCATCTGGAATGGCAGATGGCGAAGCCTCGGTAGGGTTCTCCGAGGATGCGGTGGCGCAACGATTCCCTGCGGGAATCAGTCGACGATCCAACAGCGAAGCTTTTCGGGAGGGCTGAAGCCCTGCCCTTCCGTTTCCCGTCACGGATAGGGAATGCTCGCGCGGAAACCCACATCTCAGAGGCGAGATGTGGGCCGCCCGAATTTGGGGCGGTTCACAGACGTTGGTGTAGTTTTGGGGCTATTTGAGGCCGCGCTGTTTGAGCATGGGGGCGGCTACGGGATCTTTGCCTAGCCAGGTTTTGTACATGGCGTCGAGGTCTTCGGTGTTGCCGCGGGAGAGGACCATCTTCCGGAAGCGGTCGCCGTTGGCGCGGGTCATGCCGCCGTTGTCTTCAAACCACTGGTAGGCGTTGTCGTCGAGGGACTCGCTCCAGAGATAGGCGTAGTAACCGGCTGCGTAACCGGTGTTCCAGATGTGAGCGAAGTAGCTGGAACGGTAGCGCGGGGGGACTTCCTTGAGAGCCAGCTTCGTTTTTTCGAGAGCTGCTTTTTCGAAGGCGTCTACGTCCTGGAGCGGCAGGCCGGGTGCGAGGGTGTGCCACTGCATGTCGAGCTCGGCGGCGGCGAGGAGCTCGGTAAGCTGGTAGCCCTCGTTGAAGGTAGCGGCCTTCTTGATCTTCGCGGCGAGCTCGGCGGGCATAGGAGCGCCGGTTTTGTAGTGCTTCGCGTAGTTGGCAAAGACGGACGGGTACATGGCCCAGTGCTCGTTGAACTGCGAGGGGAACTCAACGAAGTCGCGGGGGACGTTGGGGCCGGAGAGGCTTGGGTACTCGGTGTTGGCGAAGATGCCGTGGAGGCCGTGGCCGAACTCGTGGAACATGGTGGTGACGTCGTCGAAGCTGATGAGCGCGGGCTCGCCGGGGGCGGGCTTGGCAAAGTTGGTGACGTTGTAGATGACGGGGATGGTGCCGAGGAGTTTGGACTGGCCGACGAACTCGTCCATCCATGCGCCGCCGTTCTTGTTGTCGCGCTTGAAGGGGTCCTGGTAGAAGAGGGCGAGGGTTTTGCCGTCGGCGTCGAAGACCTCGAAGACACGCACGTCAGGTTGATAGACGGGCAGGTCGTGGCGCTCCTTGAAGGTGATGCCGTACATCTGGTGGGCGGCGTAGAAGACGCCGTTCTCGAGGACGTTGCGGATCTCAAAGAAGGGCTTTACCTGGGCTTCGTCGATATCGTATTTGGCCTTGCGGACCTGCTCGGAGTAGAACTCCCAGTCGTAGGGTTCGAGCGCGAAGCCTCCGTGCTGGGCGTCGATGAGGGACTGGATCTCGGCGGCCTCGCCGTGGGCCTTGGCGGTGGAGGCGGGGACGAGGTCGTCCATGAACTTGAGGGCGGCTTCGGGGGTCTTGGCCATCTGGTCTTCGAGGGACCATGCGGCGTAGCTTGGCTTGCCGAGGAGTTTGGCTTTCTCGGCACGGAGTTGCGCCATGCGGGAGATGGTGGCGCGGGTGTCGTTGTCGCCACCGCGCTCGGTGCGGAGCCAGGAGTGCTCGAAGAGTTCGGCGCGGGCAGCGCGGTCGGACATCGACGCGAGGCTGGGCTGCTGGGTGGTGTTGATGAGCGGGATGACGTAGCCGTCGGTGGAGCGGGCCTTGGCGGCTTCGGCGGCTCCGGCGATCTGGGCATCGGTGAGGCCGGCGAGTTTGGATTTGTCGGCGGTATGGAAGGCCGCAGCCTTGGTGGCGGCGAGGAGCTTGGTAATAAAGGCGTTCTCGAGGGTGGACTCTTCCTCGTTGAGCTTCTTGAGGGCGACCTTGTCGGCGTCGGAGAGGTTGGCTCCGGCATGCACGAACTGGCGGTAGTCGACTTCGACGAGACGCTTCCCTTCCGGGGTCAGTTTGAGGGTATCGCGCTGCTTGTAGATCTTCTCGACGCGTGCGAAGAGTTTGGCGTCGAGGTAGATGGCGTCCTGGTGGGCGGCGAGCTTGGGGGCGATCGCCTCCTGGACCTTCTGGAGGGTGGGGTTGGTGTTGGCACCGGTGACGCCGTTGAAGACGGCCATGACGCGTGAGAGGAGCTGTCCGCTCTTTTCCATGGCGACGATGGTGTTCTCAAACGTGGGCGCGGCCGGGTTGGCGGCGATGGCCTGGATCTCACGCTTCTGCTGGGCCATGCCCGCTTCGATGGCGGGCTGGTAGTCCTCATCCTCGATCTTGTCGAAGGGCGGCGCCTGATACGGGAGGGTGCTCTTGGCGTAGAACGGGTTTGCGGGACTGAGGGTCTGTGCTTCTGCTGTGCCTGCCAATATGGTGCTCCCTGCCAAAATTACCCCCATCCACGAACGAAGACGCATCATGCTGTGCAACCTCACAGGGGTGATTGTAGAGCAATGGGGTGGTTACCAGTCTCCTCCGGCACCGCCTCCGCCGGAGGAGCCGCCGTCGAAGCCGCCAAAGTCGCTGCTGCTGGAGGAACTGGAGGAGTCGTTGCTGGAGGAGGAGGAAAAACTGCTGCGAGAGTCGTCCTCTGAGGGCATGGACGTAAGGATGGGCATGCCAAGGCTGTGTTTGACGGCGCCAAGGGTGGGTTGCCTCCGTCGCAAGCTGACCACGATCACGATGGCCAGGAAGACTCCCCCGCAGATGCCGCAGGCGAGAAAGATCGGCCAAACGGGCGGAGAGGGAGGGGCGGGAGGGGTGGGGGGAGCATCGGTGGGATTCGCGGAGATGGCGGCGGCGATCTGGTCGACGGCGATGGTGATGGCTTCGCGGTAGTGGGCGGTTTTCAGGAGGGGGACCATCGTGCGGCCGATGTCTCCGACCTTCGCGTCGTTGAGCGGTCCTTCCAGGCCGTAGCCGACGTTGATCCAGCGTTTGTGGTCGTCGATGGAGAAGAGCATGAGGACGCCCTTGTCCGTGCCCTTGCTGCCGACGTGCCAGGCGTCGGAGATGCCCTGAGCGAATTCCTGCGCGGTGTCGCCTTCGAGATGGTGGATCGTCACGACCGCAATCTGCATGCCGGTCTTCTGGTGGATCGCCGTACACTGGGCCTCGATCTGCGCCTTTGCTCCGGCGTCCAGCACACCGGCAAAGTCGCTGACGTAGCCGGTGGGTTTCGGCAGCCCACGTACGGTTTCGGCCCGGAGGGGGGCGGTCAGGACCAAGAGAATTGCCAGTATGCGCCACATGGCCCCCATCGTATCGCAGAACCCGTTATTCTAGAGAGCGTGGCTATCTCAGCAACCTCCGAGCAGATCGTCTCCGCCAAAGCGAAGACCCAGAAGGCACATACACTTCTGTCGGACTATGTTGTCCTTTTCAAATTGCGTGTCTCCGTGATGGTCGTGATTACGGCTGGAGCGGGTTTTTACCTGGGTAGCCTTCGGAGCGGGATTTCACCGTTCCACGCGGGACTGTTCGAGGCGCTGGCCGGGATTACGGTCGTGACGCTGGGTTCGAGCGCACTGAACCAGGCGCTGGAGCGCAAGACCGACCTGCTGATGCGTCGCACCGCCGACAGGCCGATGGCCGCGGGCCGGATTGGGCTGGCGCATGGGCTTACGGTTGGCTTTCTCGCTGTCTTTCTGGGGTCGCTTTACCTGGCGATCCAGACCAATGTGCTGACCGGCACGCTGACGCTGCTGACCGCGATCGCCTATGTGGCGATCTATACGCCGCTGAAGCGGGTGACGGTGATCAACACCTTTATCGGTGCGTTTCCGGGGGCGTTACCGCCGCTGATCGGCTGGACCGCGGTGCGCGGCGTGATTGAGTGGCCGGCTGTCGCGCTGTTCGCGATTATGTTCGTGTGGCAGTTTCCGCACTTTATGGCGATCGGCTGGATGTACCGGGATGACTATGCGGCTGCGGGAATCCGGCTGACGCCCACCAACTCCGATATTCGGTGGGCGGCGCGGTCGACTGTGATTCAGAGCTTGTTTTATGCGGTGCTGATGGTGCCTGTGGCGATCTGGCCTACGTGGCTGGGGACGACGGGTATGCCTTATGCGGTGATCGCGACTGTGCTGTCTCTGGGGTATCTGTACTACACGCTTCGCTTTGCCACGATTACACGGAATCCGGAGTCGCCGGAGAGTCGCAAGCTTGCGGTCGCGCTGCTTCGCTGCTCCGTGATCTACCTGCCGTTACTGCTTGGCGCGATGATGTTGAACGCGCAGGGCCGCCTGCTGTTTTAAGGGATGAGAGACTAAAGACACGCCATGACCAAAGAACGCACGCTCATTCCACCGAACCGGACGCATCCGTCGTTCATCGCGGCCATCATCGGCATCTCGGTGATCGCGAGCCTGTTTCTCGCGTGGCTGGTCTACTACCACCAGCCGAGCGATGTCGCCGGGACGCACCTGGCCTTTCTGCCTGCGCTGAACGCCCTGCTGAATACATGCTGCACGATCGCGTTGATCCTGGGGATACGGTACATCCGGCGGGGGGCTCTGGTGCAGCACCGCAACAGCATGTTCACGGCGTTCCTGTTTTCGTCGCTGTTTCTGGCCTCGTACATTACCAACCATGCGCTGCACGGCGACGCGAAGTTTCCGGGACACGGCGTGGCGCGGTTTGTCTATCTCTGGATCCTGCTGCTGCCGCATATTCTAGCTTCGGTGATCGCTCTGCCGATGGTGCTGATCACGTTCTTCTTTTCGTTGACGGGGCGGTTTCCGCTCCATCGGAAGATTGCGCGGTACACGTATCCGATCTGGCTGTATGTGTCGGTCACGGGTGTGATTGTGTATGCGATGCTGGCGGCCTACCGTTGACGATGCGCTCGGACACCCGCACCCTTCTTCGTACCGGACTGGGAATCTTCCTTGTCGGCGTTGTCTCGGCGGTGCTGATGAACTTTGCCTTCGGGGGCGTGACCAAGCAGGGTCCGCACACGAATGCCGGGTGGCTTTGCCTGATGATCGCGATGGGATGCCTGCCGACCGGAACGCTGACGCTTCTGCTGGCGCTCTTGAAGCTTTCCGGCGACCGCAAACGCTAAAACGCCCCTGAACGATGACGGTGTTGCAACCAAAACGGGATTTGGTGCGCCTCGCGACCGGTTTCGGCCCGATATTCTCAGCATCCCATCTGCTATCCTCAACCTCTAAACACGCAGTATCGGAGTATCCAAACATGGCAAAAGGCGTCAACAAAGTTCTTCTTCTCGGCAACGTCGGCAAAGACCCCGAGATGCGCGCTACCCCCGGCGGCATGACCATCGCCCAGTTCACGCTGGCGACTGCGGATCGCGCGAAGGATGCGCAGGGCAACTGGGCCGACAAGACCGAGTGGCACAACCTGGTCGCCTTCAATCGCACCGCCGAGGTCGTCCGCGACTACGTCAAGAAGGGCACGCAGCTCTTCATCGAGGGCAAGATCCAGACGCGCTCGTGGGATGACAAGGAGTCCGGCCAGAAGAAGTACCGCACGGAGATCCTGGTGAACGAGTTGACCCTTCTGGGCTCGAAGTCCGGCGGATCCGAGGGTGGAGGATCGTCGAGCTACTCGCGCTCCAGTTCCTCCAGCGGCGGTTACTCGCAGAGCCAGCCGGTCTCGGCACCGGATTATGGTGACACCGGGATTACAGACGACGATATCCCCTTCTAAAGGTCCGGATCAGCCGACTCTCCTCCCCTCGGATAAAAGCCGCGGGAGGAGAGTCGGCTTTTTATGTCAGGATACCTGCCCTGGAAGCCTCCTCCAGATAGGCAAACTCGGTTGCAATGCTCTTTCTCGTGCGTGAATATTACCGCACCCTCCCCTGCCAGCAACCTCCGGGTCTCCAACGCGCTAAACTAAGGCCTATGATCGACGAATCTACCTTCCGTCGTGAGTCCGACCGGGCTCTCGAAAGCCTCAAGCAGTCCCTGATCACCGCCGGCGACGCCTCGGGCATCTTCGAGTTTGAGGACAATAACGGCGTCATGAACATCATTTTTGAAGACGGGTCGCCGAAGTTTGTGGTGACACCAAATACTCCGATCCGACAGATCTGGATCTCCGCACAGGCCACCAGCTACAAGCTCGAGTTTGACGAGGCCACGCAGAACTTCATTCTTCCCAAGACCGGCGAGGCGCTAAAGCCGCTGACGCAGCGTCTGCTCCGGGAGCATCTGCAGGACGCGGAAATCATTCTCCCCTGAGTCGCTCTTCTGTCAGGAAGAGCGACAAAATCCTGTTATAGTCTCAACTTATAAGCAGCGCACAGCCTAGGCTCCCCCGAAACCGATCGCCCACCACGACCTGGAATCTCCTACTCATGCGCCAAACGATCTCCGTTGCCATCATCACCTTGAATGAAGAGGCGAACCTTCCCCGTACGCTCGCGAGCGTCGGTTTTGCCGACCAGATTGTTGTGATGGACTCCGGCTCGACGGATCGCACGGTCGAGATTGCAGAGTCCTTCCATGCAACGGTCGTGCATCAGCCGTGGCTCGGCTTTGCCGCGCAGAAGAATGCGGCGATTGCGCTCTGCACCGGAGACTGGGTGCTTTCGCTAGATGCCGATGAGGAACTTTCGCCTGAGCTTCAGACGCAGATCAGGACGTTCATCCCGACGAATCCGCGTGTGGATGCCTACTACCTGAAGCGACGGAACCTGTTTCTTGGCCGCTGGATGAAGCACGGAGGGTTCTATCCGGATCCGAAGCTTCGTCTGTTCCGCCGGAACGCGGTCGGGTTCGACCAGACACCGCAGTTCGGCGACCGGCTGG
The DNA here is from genome assembly GCF_900114625.1 of Granulicella pectinivorans. Lineage (NCBI taxonomy): Bacteria > Pseudomonadati > Acidobacteriota > Terriglobia > Terriglobales > Acidobacteriaceae > Granulicella > Granulicella pectinivorans. The sequence goes on along the minus strand of NZ_FOZL01000001.1, from coordinate 3,090,898 downwards.
TTCATGAGACGATCTCATTTTTCGGGGCTTCGGACACGCTGGACTTCGATCTGATCCACCATGCCTATCCGACGCTTGAGGACTATATCGAGCATATGGACCGGTATAGCACGCTGGGGGCGCAGCACCTCCTGCTGAGTCACAAGGACTCGCGCAACCCGCTCGTCTTCTTTTTCAACGTCTTCATTATTCCGAACCTGACGTTTGTCTGGAACTTCGTCTTTCGCCTGGGGATTCTAGACGGGCGTGAGGGGCTCCTGCTGCATCTTTACCAGGCGACGTATACGAGCTGGAAGTACGCGAAGGCCTGGCAGATCGCACGTAAGACTTTGGACGAAGACGCTCGCTAACCACGGCTGCTCCGTGGCATACTCGGCATTCATGAAAAACTGGCTCCCAGTCGTCGTTCTTTCGCTCAGTGCTTCTGTCGTTTCGGCTCAGACCAACGTTACGGTCAACTGGGCGAAGACCATCGCAACCTCTCACGCTACGCCGACGCTTCAGGTTGTGGTGAACCCGCAGTTGCTGCGCGGGGCGAAGCTGCATGATTCCACCTTCTCCTCCCTGCATGCGCTGGGAGCGGACTATGTGCGGTATGTGCCCTGGCTGCCGTATCCGAAGCAGGCTGTTGCTGAGTTGCAGGCTCCTACGGCCAGTGCGACGTCGTGGGACTTTACGCATATCGACCCGACGCTTGATGACTTCATGCAGGCGCAGGCCGGGCACTCGGTGGTGATGAACTTCTCCACCATTCCGGCTTGGATGTACAAGACCGACAAACCGGTGACATATCCGGATGACCCGAACCAGGTGTTCTGGCATTACACGCAAGGCAACGATCTGCGGGATCCTTCGATGAAGGAGGCTGCGGCGTATTTTGCGCGGCTGGTGGCCTGGTACACGCAGGGCGGATTTACGGATGAGTTGGGCAAGCGGCATGAGTCCGGACACCATTATCACTTCGCCTACTGGGAGGTGCTGAACGAGATCGAGTTCGAGCACAACTGGACACCCGAGGCTTATACGCGCTTCTACGACACAGTCACGGCCGCGATCCACGCGGTGGACCCATCGATCAAGTTCATGGGGTTGGCGCTTGGCGCCCCCAGTACGCATCCGGAGATGTTCGAGTACTTTCTGAACCCGGCGAACCACCGTGCGGGCGCTCCGCTCGATTTCATCACGTATCACTTCTATGCCGAGCCGACGGCGGCGCAAGGTATCGGCGACTGGCAGTACACCTTCTTCGATCAGGCAGAAGGCTTTCTGCATACAGTGCGGTTCGCGGAGCTGATTCGTAAGCGGCTTTCGCCAGCGACGCGTACCGACCTGAATGAGCTGGGCATTATTCTGCCTGAAGACGGCAAGGAGATCGGCAATCCTGGATACGTTGCGCCTCCGCCTCCGGACGCTTACTGGAACCTGGCGGGGGCGCTGTATGCGTATCTTTACGTCGAGCTGGCACGGATCGGGATCGATGTCGTTGGCGAATCGCAATTGGTCGGGTATCCAAGCCAGTATCCGAGTGTGAGCATGATGAGCTACGCGACGACCAAGCCCAATGCGCGGTACTGGACGCTGAAGCTGCTGCACGACCACCTGGGCGACGGCGATCCGATGCTGGAGACCGGAGGAGGTTCCAGGGATCTTGCCGTTCAGGCATTTCTGCATGGAGGCCACCGCACGATTCTGTTTGCGAACAAGCGGAACCATCCGTTGCAGATCGCTTTGCCCAAAGAGGCCGCTCATGTGGCGTATGTGGCTCCCTCGACCGGCGAGGGGCCGGTCGGCGAACGGGACCTTTCCTCGCCGGCCCTGACCCTGGAGCCGTTTGAGGTCGCTATCGTGACATTGAAGTAGCGCCGTATACTCATCGCGTGATGCATACGACTCCAATCCGCGTGCTGGTGGCCAAGCCCGGGCTCGATGGGCACGACCGTGGCGCGAAGATCATCGCACGGGCGCTGCGCGATGCGGGCATGGAGGTTATCTACACCGGGCTGAGGCAGACGCCGGAGATGATCGTCTCGGCTGCGCTGCAAGAGGATGTGGACTGCATTGGGCTTTCGATTCTTTCGGGAGCGCACAATGCGATCGTGCCGCGGATTACGGCGCTGCTGCGCGAGGCGAAGGCGGAGGACATTCTGCTGGTTCTGGGAGGCACGATTCCAGAGGCGGATATCGCGGGGCTGAAGGCGGGTGGAGTGGCGGCGATCTTCGGGCCGGGCACACCGCTGGAGACGACGATTCAGTTCATTCGCAAACATACGAAGCCGCGTACGCTGGCATTTTGAGCAAGGAAAAGCGGCCACCGCGCGGTGGCCGCTTTTTCTTCGATGAGAGTTACCAGGGCAGCGTGTCCTGCATGTGGAAGAAGCCGCCGCTCGGGCCGTCTTCGGGCAGGGTTGCGAGCCAGACTGAGGTCTTGGCACCGTCGGGGATCTCCATGGGTGCGGCGTCGGTGCCCATGTCGGTCTTGACCCAGCCTGGATGGGCGGAGTTGACCTTGATGCTGGTGCCGGAGAGTTCGTGCGCGAGGTGGATGGTGAAGGAGTTCAGCGCAGCCTTCGAGGTGTCGTAGGCGAAGGTCTTGGCGTCATAGATCGGCGAGCCCTTGGTGGCGTGCAGGGTCAACGAACCGAGAATGCTGGACAGATTGACGATGCGGCCGGCGCTGCTCTTCCGGAGCAGGGGCAGAAGGGCCTGAGTGAGCGCGATCGGTGCGAGGACATTGGTCTGGAAGGTCTGCGACAACATCTCCTGACTCGTGGTGCTGGTGCGGTTGCTCAACCCCATGCCATCCAGCAGGACTCCTGCGTTGTTGATGAGGATGTCGAGCTTGCCGAATTCCTTCTCGATGTAGGCCGCAATCGCCTCGCGATCGCCTGCGTTGTCGACATCGATCTTGACAGCACGCACATCCAGCCCGGCGGCCTTCAGCGGAGCCGCTGCGGCTTCGCCCCTGGCCAGGTCGCGTGAGCCCAGCAGGACGGTGATCCCCTGCTCCGCGAGCTGCTTCACTGTCTCAAGACCAATCCCTTTATTTGCCCCGGTTACTAGCGCTACGCTCATTGCCTGTCTCCTTGTGCCGTTCGAAAGCGGCTACAGAGATGGGATGAGAGCGGCGCGAAAACGCTCCGCATATTTCTCCGGGAGAGAGCGCTTTTTCATGTCCTTGCCGACGACGACGTGGACGGTATAGCCCTCGCAGAGGAGGGTCTCGTCCGCAAGACGCACAATCTCATAGCCAAACTTCACGACAGCGCCACGAGCGCCGGTGACGCGCGTGCGTACGATGAGTTCGTCGTCGTAGCGGGCCGGTGCGCGATAGCGGCAGTTTGCCTCGACCACCGCGATGCCGCAGCCTTCTTCGCGCTCCATCTCCTTGTAGTCGAGGCCCATCTGCCGCATCAGCTCGGCTCGTCCTACCTCAAACCAGACAAGGTAATTCGCGTGATAGACCACACCCATCTGATCCGTCTCCGCATACCGGACGCGGATACGGGCCTCGCCGACGACTGCATGTTCACTCATCCGTCGATTTTACCGAACGTTCCCGCCTAGCCCCAGACCGGCTTCCGCTTCTCGAGGAACGCGGCCACGCCCTCCTTGAAGTCATGGGTACAGCGGGCTTCGGCGTTGGCTTTCATGGACGCTTCGAGCGCCGCATCGAGCCAGGCCTTGTTCTGCGCGGCCAGCAGGGCCTTGGTCGCGCGCATGGACTCGGGACTGTTCGCTACAAGCGTCTTCGCAATCTCAGCTACGCGGGAGAGTAAGGCCACGGGTTCGACGATCTCCGTGACGAGCCCGAGCCGGAAGGCCTCTTCGGCGGCGAAGAGTCTGCCGGTCAGAAGAAGGTCGCGCGCGCGCTTCTCGCCAATCTGCAGGATGAGATAGGCCGAGACGAGGGCGGGCACGAAGCCGATGCGGGCCTCGGTGTAGCCGAACTTCGCCTCGGGTACGGCGAGGGTGAAGTCGCACATCGTCGCAAGGCCTGTGCCGCCGGCGAGCGCGAGCCCCTGCACCGCCGCGATAGTCGGCTTGGGGAGTTCGTACATGGTCCGAAACATTGCGGAGATACGGGCCGCGTCCGCGGTATGCTCGGCTTCGGTCTTGTCGTTCATCCCTTGCAGGGACGCGAGATCCAGTCCGGAGCAGAAGGCGTCACCCGCGCCGGCCAGCACGACGACACGGCAGGCGGGATCCGACGACGCATCGTGGAGCGCGCGGATGAGCGCCTCCTGCATCTCGACCGTGAGAGCGTTCTTGCGATCCGGCCGATTCAGCGTAATCGTCCGAACACCTTCGGTCTCATCGACCAGGATCGTCATTGCACTTTAGCTCCAAACTTCTTTTCGATATCTTTGGCTGCGGCCAGGAGCCCGTCGAGAGGGCGCATCGGGCCGATCTCCGCGCCGAGGGCCTTCAGCTCTGCGATCAAGAGTTCGGTGGGCAGATTGCCGACCAGGGCATCCTGCGCGAAGGGACAGCCGCCAAAGCCGCCGATGGCTCCATCGAAGCGGCGGCACCCGGCGTTGTATGCAGCGCGGACCTTCGCGGCGGCATCGGCCGGACGCGCGTGGAGGTGTACGCCGATCTCGACGCCATCGTGCACCGCGAGGACATCGCTGACGACATCGGCGACGATCTTCGGCGTGGCGAGACCGACGGTATCGGCGAGTGAGATCTGACGGACGCCGAGGTCGACCAGGAGATCGCAGGCCGCTACGACCTCGTCGATATCCCACGGGTCGCCGTAGGGGTTTCCGAAGGCCATCGAGATGTAGGCGACGGTGTCGATGCCCTGCTTGTAGCCGAGCGTCCCGATCGCCTCAAGGGCTTCGAGCGCTTCTTCCGGGGTCTGGCGCTGGTTGCGTTCGAGGAAGGTGGGGGAGACGGAGTAGGGGAAGCCGAAGGCCTGCACGGACTCGGTCTTGATGGCGCGTTCGGCGCCCTTCTCGTTGACGACGATGCCGATCAACTCGACGTCGTCGGGGGGATCCAGATAGCGGAGGACGACCTCCGAGTCGGCCATCTGCGGGACGGCTTCTTTCGAGACAAAGCTGACGGCGTCAATGTGCTTGAAGCCGGCGGCGATGAGGACGCGCAGGTAATCGGCTTTTACTTCGGGGGGGATCGCTCCGGGCAGTCCCTGCCAGGCATCCCGCGGACACTCCACAATCTTGACCAACTCCGTCATCCTCTCTCCGTAGACCACCGCACTACTATCTCATTTCAACGCCTGGTATGGCGACGGATGGCCCAGAAGATGTCGACAAAGAAAGACGACAAACACACCAAGACTGTGAGGACCCAGCAAAGAGCGATCACTCGTCCTGTCAGGGTCGTTTCCGGTACCCAGTCGCATGGAGTGAAAGCAACGAATCCATCCCGTGCAGGCACGGAAGCCTTCGCTGCGATCGGATGAGTCTTGCGGTATGTATCGCAGGGCTCGTTCATGCTTCGTGCTTCAAAATACAAAGGCACAAAGAGCAGGGCCGAGAGCACGAAGAAAAGGATCGTCTGCCTGGATAGAAAACCGAATAGGATCACTGTTCTCAGATAGCTCAAGGTATTCTTTCACTCTTCCAACCGCCGCTGCCCTCGCTTGAGCCGGCGCCAGTTCACAAAATCCCCGATGCCTCGCATCAGGAAGGTTACGACGAACGCGCCTTCCGCGATGCACGCCGATTGCATATAGATCGTCTGCCGGGGATACCATTCCGCGCATGGGACGGCGACCGACTCGGCGCCCATCTCGACGGTCTGGGTCGGCTCCTCTTTCGTATCGCCATGCAGATAACGATAGCAACTGTCCGGGTGCCATGCGTCCCACATCGCGATGCCGCTGCCCAGAAGCAATGCGAACAGAAATGTCCATAGCGTGATGCGCGAGATCATGTCTGCATCACTCCGGGGTTGTACGTTGGCACATCGCTGTTCAGGGACGCGGCTTCGAGAGCCGTGATCAATACCTCGCGGGTCTTCGATGGATCGATCAGGGCGTCGATCCAGAGGCGAGCTGCACCGTAACGGGGATCGGCCTGGGCGTCGTAGCTGGCTTTGATCTCTTCGTAAAGAGCCTTTTTTTCATCTTCGGTGAGGACCTTGCCGCCACGCTCCATCTGCGCGGTGCGGATGCTGGCGAGCGTGCTGGCGGCACTGGCGCCGCTCATGACGGCGTAGCGCGCCGTGGGCCAGGCAAAGAGGAAACGGGGGTCGTAGGCCTTGCCGCACATCGCGTAGTGGCCTGCTCCGAAGCTGCCTCCAAGAATGACGGTGATCTTGGGGACGACGCTGGTGGAGACGGCGGAGACCATCTTCGCGCCGGCCCGGATGATGCCCGACCATTCGGCGTCCTTGCCCACCATGAAGCCGTTCACGTCATGCAGGAAGAGGAGAGGTACGAGGCTCTGGTTGCAGTCCATGATGAAGCGGGCGGCCTTCTGGGCGGCGTCAGTGTAGATGACGCCACCAAACTCGGTGCGTTTGGTTCCGGCTGCGGGGCCCATCGCGACGGTGGTGCTCTGGTTGCTCTTCTGGTTGGCTACGATGCCGACGGCGCGGCCGCCGATGCGACCGTAGCCGCAGACGAGCGTGCGGCCGAAGTCGGCCTTATACTCGTCGAACTCCGAGCGGTCGAGGAGGCGGGCGAGGACTTCGCGCACGTCGTAGATGTTACTTGCGCCCGGGACTGGATCGAGCAAACCGAGGAGGTCTTCGGCCGGGAAGGCCGGGCCATCCGTGGAGGGGTCGAAGGGAATCTGCGAGAAGACGCCGTGGGGATCGCGCTTGCCAAGCTTGCCGACGAGAGAGCGGATTCTTGCGAGGCAGCTTGCGTCGTCCTTCTCCTTGAAGTCGACGGTGCCGGAGATCTCGGCGTGCATGGAGGCACCACCAAGTTCTTCAGCGCCCGTTACCTGGCCGATCGCGGCCTGCACCAGGGCGGGACCGGCGAGGAAGAGGCCTGAGCCTTCGGTCATCAGGACTGTGTCGGTCATGACCGGCAGGTAGGCTCCGCCGGCGACGCACATGCCCATGATGGCGGTGATCTGGGGGACGCCGAACGAGCTCATCACGGCGTTGTTGCGGAAGACGCGACCGAAGTCGTCGGTGTCGGGGAAGACCTCGTCCTGGAGGGGGAGAAAGACGCCGGCGGAGTCGACCAGGTAGATGGTCGGGATGCGGTTTTCGAGGGCGATGGTCTGGGCGCGGAGAACCTTCTTGGCGGTCATGGGAAAAAAGGCGCCGGCCTTCACGGTGGCGTCGTTGGCGACGATCATGCAAAGGCGACCCTCTACTCTGCCCAGCCCGGTGACGACTCCGGCGCCGGGGGCTCCGCCGTACTCGGCGTACATGCCGAAGGCGGCCCAGAGGCCGAGTTCGAGTAACTCTGTGCCTTCGTCGATGAGGCCGGCGATGCGCTCGCGGGCGGTCATGCGGCCCTTGGCTCGCTGTGACGCGGCGGCTTTTTCTCCTCCGCCTTGCCGGATCGTGGTCTCCTGCTCCGCGACGGCTCCCATCAGAACGGCCAGTGCCGCTTTGTTCGCCGCAGCCTTCGCGGCAGTCGGATCAAGCTTCGAACTCAGTGCATTTTCAAACGACATTCGTTTTAACCCCGGAAACTCGCGAAGCATAGCATGTCCCTTTTATACTCGGCTTCATGTACGAGACGCCGGCCTCGCACCCGAAGAAACACCACAAGGCCAGTTGGATTCCGACCGTAGCTACGGTCTACTCAGTGGTATGGTTCGAGGCTTCGCGAAATAACTACGCTCATTACGACGTTACCTTCTCGTATCGCGTGAACGGCGAACTGGAAACCGGCCACTTTACCGATTACACCAGTGAAGCCGACAGCTACCTGAAACGTGGTGATGAGATCGAGGTGCTTTACAACCCTGCGAATCCTTGCAAGACGTATTACCCATACGTCCACACCGCTACGAAACGCCGCTTGATCGCCTGTGGATTAGGCTTCGCACTCGGTGCGGTCGCGCTCATTCTCTCTCTGTTGCATGGGAAGTCCGGCAGGTAGCGAGACTGCTACCCCAGGACCATCCGGTTCAGCCACGGCAGATACACCACCAACATGACGATGATGCCCATGAGGCAGGCGAGCGCGAAGCTGTGCAGGAAGACGAACCGCAGGATGGTTCCTTCCTTACCGTAGATGCCGGTGGCGGTGCTGGCGATCACGACGCTCTGCGGCGCGACCATCTTGCCCATGACGCCTCCTCCGGAGTTGGCCGAGGCCATCAGGGCGGGTGAGATGTGCAGCTGCTGGGCAGTCAGCTTCTGCAGGCTGCCGAAGAGCACGTTCGAGGAGGTGTCGGAGCCCGTCGATGCGGTTCCGAGCCAGCCGACGAGCGTTCCGAAGAAAGGGTAGAGGAGGCCGGTGCGGGCGAAGGCCAGGCCGAGCGTCGCGTCCAAGCCGCAGAAGCGGGAGACGAATCCAAGTGCCATGAGGGCCGCGATCGTGATCACAGTAAAGCGGGTGTTGAGCACGGTCTGCCACAGGACCTCGCCCACCACCTTGACCGGCAGGCGCATGGCAAAGGCGGCGATCAGCGCGGCGATGAAGATGCCGGTGCCGGTCGCGGAGAGCCAGTTGAAGGCGAAGACCGCAGCCTCTGCCGCGGCGGTGGGGACGGCTGGGGGCATGCGGAACACGACGTGATCGAGGCCGGCGATGACCCAGCGGACGGCGCTGAAACCGTCGAGCCAATGGCCGAAGGCCGGCGTGCCCCAGATGGTGACGCAGAGCATCAGGATTGCCCAGGGGGTGCCTGCTGTGAGCACACGCCTTCCCTCCCCTGCGGTCTTGACCACAGCGTCGCCTGTGACGTCTTCGCAGCGGGCGTTCAGGATCCGCTTCGGCTTCCAGACACGCAGGAAGAGGATGAGGGCTGCGATCGAGAGCAGAGAGGCGCTGAGATCGACGAGCCACGGGCCGTGGACGCGGGCGACAAAGAGCTGCGTCGCCGCAAAGGTTCCTCCAGCGACGAGAGCGGCAGGCCAGACTTCCAGCATCGCTTTGAAGCCGGCGAAGGTCCAGATGACCCAGAAGGGGACCATGACGCAGAACGGCACGAGCAGGGCTGCGATCACGCGGGTGAGGATGAGGGTGTCGATGCCTGTCACGCCGTGGAGGGCGGTGACCGGAATTCCCAGCGCGCCGAAGGCCACCGGAGCTGTGTTGGCCAGAAGAGCCAGGCCTGCAGCTTGCAAAGGCGCGAAGCCCAGGCCGAGGAGGAGGGTGCTGCAGACCGCTACGGGAGTTCCAAAGCCGGCGGCGCCTTCGAAGAACGCTCCGATTGAAAAGGCGATGAGCAGGAGCTGCAGGCGGGAATCGCCGGTCACGTTCATCAGGCAGTCCTGAAGCATCTGAAAGCGTCCGGCGCGCACGGTAAGGCCGTAGAGGAAGATGACTGGGAAGATGATCCAGAAGATGGGGAATAGACCGTAACCCGCGCCGTATGCTGCTGCCTCCGCCGCGAGCTTTCCGGGCATATGAAAGGCGAGCATGGCGACCAGAAGTACGGTTCCAAGACCCATGAGAGCCGAGAGGTGGGCCTTCATCCTGACGACCGCCATGCAGGTGAGGAGCACAAGGAGAGGAAGCGCGGCCAGCGCGGTCGAGACAAGCCAATGCCCTGCCGGATCGTACCGCTGCTGCCAGACCGGAAGCTCCAACGCCAGACAAAATGTATTCATATCGATGCAGGCTATTATCGGGGGACACGGCGGGTCTGGCAAACAGATAAACTGGAATGAAGCCCATGCCTCTCCAAGACCAACTCGACCGCATTACTCAGAACACACGGGCTCTCGTCCAGGCCGAGCGCCTCGCCGTCTCCGAAGCCGCTACCGCCGCACTCTTTCAGACCGGCATTGAAGACCGGATAGCCCCTGTAGGTTCCATTGCTCCCACGTTCACGCTTGCGGACGCGCTGACCGGCAAGCCGGTTCACCTGGCCGATGTGCTTTCGCTGGGACCGGTGGTGTTGAAGTTCTTTCGCGGGCGCTGGTGTCCTTATTGCGTGACGGAGCTGGAGATCTGGCGCGATCTCTATGCCGACGTGCGTCGTCGCGGGGCGTTTCTGCTGGCGATCTCGCCCCAAACTCCGCGGCAGAACGACTTTACGCTGCAACAACACGAGCTGCCGTTTCCGATTCTGTCGGACCCGGGCGCGCAGGTCTCGCATGCTTACGGGCTGGCCCATACGATTCCCGTCCCCCTGCGGAACTACTACCGGTCGATCCTGGTCAATATTCCTTTTGCAAATGCAGGCCTTACGTATGACACAGCTACAGAGGCCAGTTGGACGCTGCCCTTGCCGGCTACGTTTCTTGTCAGGCAGGACGGTACGATCGCGTTCGCCGAGGCGCATGCGGACTTTCATGTGCGGCCTGAGCCAGCGGATGTGCTTGCACTCCTCTAAACGCAGAAGAGCCCGCTCCGGAATCGAAGCGGGCTCTGATTGTCGTTCGCGAGCGAGGTCTACTTATTCGCCCGGTACTTCTCGATCAGACGGTTGGTCGAGGTGTCGTGCTTCAGCTCTCCTGTGCCTTCGAGCTCACCGAGGATGCGCGTTGCCAGCACTTTGCCCAACTCCACGCCCCACTGGTCGAACGAGTCGATGCCCCAGATCGTTCCTTGCGTGAAGACTGCGTGCTCGTAGAGAGCGATCAGAGAGCCAAGCACTGCGGGTGTCAGCTTTTCGGCCAGAAGGATGTTCGATGGGCGGTTGCCCTCGAAGACCTTGTGCGGCACCAGAGCTTCGGGGACGCCCTCTGCCTTGACCTCTTCGGCGGTCTTGCCGAAGGCCAGGGCTTCGGCCTGCGCGAAGACGTTCGCCATGAGCATGTCGTGGTGGCGTCCGAGCGGGTTCAGCGTCTTGTAGAAGCCGATGAAGTCGCAGGGGATGAGGCGCGTTCCCTGGTGAATGAGCTGGTAGAACGAGTGCTGGCCGTTCGTGCCGGGCTCGCCCCAGTAGATCGGGCCGGTCTCGGTTTCGACGTGCGTTCCAGCGAGTGTGACGTGCTTGCCGTTCGACTCCATCGTCAACTGCTGGAGGTAAGCCGGGAAGCGCTTCAGGTACTGCTCATAAGGCAGCACGGCCATCGTCTGGGCATCGAAGAAGTCCGTGTACCAGACGGTCAGCAGCCCAAGCAGTGCGGGCAGGTTGTTCTCAAAGGGCGTGGTGCGGAAATGCACGTCCATGGCGTGGAAGCCGGCGAGCATCTCCCTGAAGGCATTGGGGCCGATGGCTACCATGGTCGAGAGGCCGATGGCGGAATCCATGGAGTAGCGTCCGCCGACCCAGTCCCAGAACTCGAACATGTTCGCCGTATCGATGCCGAACTTCGACACCTCCTTAGCGTTGGTTGAGATGGCGACGAAGTGCTTCGCGATTGCGGCATCGTCCTTGAGCGAGGCGAGGGCCCACTCGCGAGCAGAGTGCGCGTTGGTCATGGTCTCGAGGGTCGTAAAGGTCTTCGAGGCGACGAGGAAGAGCGTCTCATCCGCGCTGAGATCTTCGACCGCTTCAGCAAAGTCCGTGCCATCCACGTTCGAGACGAAGCGGAAGATGATGTCGCGCTGGCTGTAGTGCTTCAGAGCCTCGTACGCCATGACCGGACCAAGATCGGAGCCGCCGATGCCGATGTTCACGACATTCTTGATCTTCTTGCCGGTATAGCCCTTCCACTCGCCCGAGCGGACACGATCGGCGAAGTCGGACATCTTGTCCAGCACCGCGTGTACCGGCGGAACCTGGTCCACGCCATCGACGAAGATCGACTCGCCCTTGGGAGCGCGCAGGGCTACATGCAAGACAGCGCGATTTTCCGTGGTGTTGATCTTCTCGCCGGTGAACATCGCTTCGATGTGCGTCTTCAGTCCCGACTCCTCTGCCAACTGCACGAGCAGCTTCAGCGTCTCGCCGGTCACGCGGTTCTTCGAGTAGTCGAGGAAGAGGCCTGCCGCCTCGGCCGTAAACTTCTCACCACGCGAGGGGTCTTCGGCGAACAGCGTCCGCAGATGCACCTCCTTCATCGCTTCCGCGTGCTGTGCCAGGGCCTTCCATGCCGAACGCTCACTCAGGGGGGTCGCTGCTGTCGTCATTCCGTTGCTCCTTGAATCGTTGTACATCTTCACCAGACTACTATCCCCGCCCCCAAAGGGGTGTGAACGACCCATCATTCCGGGCGATCTTGTGTTGAGGAACTCCCCGCTCTCCGAGGCAGGGCGCGGGGGAGACGGCCACGTCTTGCCAAGGCCTGCCTGTGCGTTTATCGTAGTAAGTGTCCGGCTACCGAACCGGGCACCCCAACAGGGCCCAAGCAGTCCCACCGCAAGACCGAACCAGCAAGGAAGCAAACGGATGCCTCTCCCCCTTACGCCCGCCGCTCCCACCGCAGAGAAGCCAGAGCTCCCCGCACCTCCAGCAACGCCTGCAAGCTCACTCGACGTTTACACCGGCGACCCGAACTTCATGACGTCGCTTGCACGTGGATTGATCGTCATCCAGGCCTTTTCACAGGCCACGCCGCAGATGACCATCTCGCAGCTCTCGGTCAAGACCGGTCTTTCGCGCGCCGCAGTCCGCCGCTGCCTCTACACCCTTACCAAGCTTGGATTCGCCGGCGCTGAAGATGGTTCGCGTTATTCACTGCGTCCGCGCCTGTTGACCCTCTCCCAAACGTACACGACGTCGAACTCCCTCTCGAGTGCGGCGCAACCTATCCTGGAGCGCATGTCGGCAACGCTGCGCGAAAGTTTCTCGGTGGCCACGCTGGACGGGGATGACATCGTCTACATCGCCCGAACCGCGGGCACGCGTGTGATGGCTGTCGACCTGCACATTGGATCGAGGCTTCCCGCCTACTGCACCAGCATGGGACGCGTTCTGCTCGCTTACCTGCCGCCCGATGAGCTAGAAACGTATCTGGCCCGCGCCGTTCTGACGCCGCACACCACCCGGACCATCACGTCGGTCGAGAAGCTGCGTCTGGCTCTGCGCAACGTGCGCCGCAACGGCTATGCGCTGGTCGATCAGGAACTGGAAGTCGGGCTTCGCTCGCTGGCCGTGCCGGTGTATGGGCCATCCGGACGGGTCGCCGCCACGGTAAACCTCTCCGGCAACGCGCCACGCATGCCGGTGTACGACATGCAGACCCGCTTCCTGCCGTATCTGCGCAACGCCGCGCTGGAGCTGGGAGCGTTTCTACGCTAGCCTTTCAAGGCAGAAGCGAGACGTGCGCTGCGACGATGCGCCAACCTTCCGGCAGCCTAACCCACACCTGTGACTGACGCCCGCGAACCAGCTTCGCGGGCGTTTCGCGTTCGAACTCCAGTGTGACGCTGCCGTAGTCTTTACCGAAGGTGACGATGTCCAGCCGGACGACCTTCCGCATCAGTCCCACGGCGGGTCTTGCCTTGCGAAAGGCCTCGATCTCTTCGATCCCGTAGAGGTTCTCGGTTGCTCCGAAGCGCATCGCGAACTCCGAAGCCCAGAACATCTTTGTCAGGATTTCGACATCATTCTCCACCAGCGCCGTCTCGTACAGCGGATAGAGCGCTGCAAGCTCCGCGTGGACTTCAGGGTCGTTGACGATCAAAAGAGGCTCCTCTCGGGCAGAATGGACTTGGCCAGCGCCGCGCTTACCGTCACCATGGGCCTGTTGACGACCTGGCTCAGACGCAGCTTCATCGCCACCGAGCAGAGCACATAGGCCTGCACCGGCTCGAATCCCCAGCGCACCACCAAAAGATCGATCATCCGCGATGTGGCGGCCTGTGCCGTAGCGAAGGCGTCGGTGCCGGATTCAACCACCACCCAGGCGGGACCATCTTCACCGGTGCGCGGTGCGGCCTCGATGACCGGACCGGCCAGTGTCTTGTTTTTGTGCAGCGCAAATCGCAGCGTGACGTCCGCCGGGCACTCCATGCCGTTGATGCAGACCTCGCCATCTCCCTGCGCGGCGTGGGCATCGCCGCAGGAGAACAGGGCGCCGTGGACCATCACGGGCAGATACAGCGTGGCTCCGGCGCTCAGCTCGCGCACATCCATATTGCCGCCGAAGGCTCCGGGCGGGCGCGTGCGGAACTCACCGGCGTCTGCCTGGGCGACTCCCATGACGCCGCAAAAAGGACGCAAGGGCACGACCGCAGGGGCGAGCGAGCGTGAGACGTCTCCCTCCAGATGCCAATGGAAGAGATAGGGCTCGGTGAAGCGCTCGTCGAGAAATCCGAGTCCCGCGATGACGCTTGTCCAGGCCCAGCCCTTGTGCGCGACATCGAGCACATCGATCTGCAGGACGTCGCCGGGTTCTGCCCCTTCGATCAAGACCGGGCCGGTCAGAGAGTGGATCTTGGTGCGGTCAATGGCGAGGAAGTCCGCTACCGTCGACCCCGGTTTGACCTGGCCGCCGCTGGCGTCGGTGCATTCAAAGAGGACTGTGTCGCCCGGCGCGATGGACAACCGGGGCAGCAGGTCCTTGTTCCAGACGGAGTGTGTGGGTTCCGCCGCGAGACGATGCGTCGTCAAATCGCCACCACCATCTGGACCTCGACGAGAGCATTGCGTGGCAGCGAGTTCACGCCGATGGCGGCTCGGACGTGCTTCCCTGACTCACCGAAGACCTCCTCGAGAAGATCGGAGAAGCCGTTGATCACCTTTGGAGGATCGGGAAAGCCATTCACGGCGTTCACATAACCGTTGACGCTGACGACCTGCTTGATCAGGTCGAGCGACCCCAGATGCTTCTTCAGCACGGCAAGCTGCGCGAGGGCGCAACCCCGCGCGGCGGCGTATCCGTCTTCGACAGTCTTATCCGCTCCGACCGTGCCGGTGATGACCCCGTTTTCGTCCTTCGAAATAACGCCCGACAGATAGACCAGGGAGCCGACGGTCTTCGCCGGGATATAGTTCCCTCCCGCCGACGACGTCGCCGGTAACACCAAACCTCGATCCGACACTACTTTTTCAAACGACATTGCGATCTCCTATGGCTCCGTACTCTATCACGGCGCAAAAATCTCTATGGCCCGCCTGCGACTTCCCGGCTACTATGCCTTATGGAGCGACAATGGAGCCTTTCCCACCTGCCTGCGTTTTGCGTGCTGCTCCTCTCTGCCTGCCTTCCGGCCTTTGCCCAGCGTCTTACTCTGCAGCCGACTCGGCATTCCCCCGACGATCTTGAGGTTACAGGACTTACGCTTTCGCCCGGGTATCTGACACGGGCTGCGTTGCTGCGTCTGCCGCAGTCCACCACCATCGTCGACCACGATCCCGACTTCCCCGGGCTCAGCTTCCATGTGAGCGGCGTGCGCCTGGAGACACTGGCCAAAGCTCTTGGCGTTCCAGCAAAAGACGATCTTATCGACGCCCAGTGTACGGACTTCTACCGCTCCCATTATCCGGCGGACTATATTGCCCGACATCATCCCATCCTGATCCTGAGCATCGAAGGCAAAACCCCGGCGGCTTGGGCCAAGGCGGCCCATACGGACGATCCTGGCCCTTACTTCGTCGAGCACGCGGACTACACTCCGAGCTTCCAGGTCCTGGGCCATAGCGATCAGCGGCAGGTTCCGACCAACGTCGTTCGTCTGAACATCTCTTCCACGGAAGCCACCTACGGCCCCATCACACCGCCTGGGCCGGCAACGCAACAGGTGGATCAAGGGTTCACGATCGCCAAACAAAACTGCCTCCGTTGCCATGCCGAGGGGTCGGTCGGGGGAAGGAAGTCTCACTTTACCTGGCAGATGCTCGGCGCGATTGCAAAGAATAGCCCCAACGACTTCTCACGATACATCCTGAACCCCACCAGCGTGAACACAAGCGCCACCATGCCGGGCAATCCTTCCTACGATGAAGCTACCCGCGCCGCTCTCACCGCTTACTTCCAGGCCATCGCCCAACAGGAGCCCACACGCCGATGATCCTCCGTCTCTCGAAGTGCATCCTTCTGGCCGGCGTCTCGTTCTTCTTCACCCTGGTCGTCTTCAACAATCTCGCGGACTACAACGCCAACTACCAGTTCGTCCGCCACATCCTGATGATGGACACCATCTTCCCCAACAGTCCGAGCCTGTGGCGAAGCCTCCAGAGTTCCACTCTCCACACGCTCTTCTATCACTCCATCATTGCCACGGAGGCGGTCATTGCTCTCGTAAGCTGGTGGGGAACGATCAACCTGCTCCGTGCCATCCGTGCGACACCCGCCGCCTTCCAGCAGGCGAAGTCGGTGGGCACCGTGGCGCTGACCCTGGCTTGCAGCCTATGGCTCGTCGCCTTCCTGACGGTGGGCGGAGAGTGGTTTCTCATGTGGCAGTCGCATGGCTGGAACGGGCAGGAAGAGGCCTTCCGCATGTTCACAATCTGCGCCTTCGTCCTTGTCTACCTCACCTTGAGTGAGCCCGAGATCCGCCTATGACGCTGAAGCCCATCGCCTTCTGCCTACTCGTTGCGCTTACCGGCTGTAAGCCCAAGCCGCCCGCGAACGGTCTGCTTCCGATCACGCTCCAGACCGACTGGTATCCGCAGCCGGAGATGGGTGGCTTCTACGAGGCGCAGCTCCAGGGCCTGTACAAACAGGCCGGCCTCGACGTCACGATCGCTCCGGGTGGCCCGACAATCGTCGGCGAGCAGATGGTGGCGACCAACACCGCGCAGTTCTCGATGGGATCGTCGGACAAGGTGCTGACCTCGGTGTCGCAGGGGATTCCCCTCGTCGCCGTGGCCGCCACCATGCAGCAGGACCCGCAGGCGCTGATGGTGCATGCTGCATCTCCGGTGAAGACCTTCGCGGACCTGGAAGGCAAGACGATCGCTGCGAAACCGGGATCGACATGGTTTCAGTATCTGCTCAGCCGCTTCAACCTTAAGAACGTCCGCGAGATCCCCGCTACGTATTCGGTGGCGAACTTCCTGCAGGATCCGAACTATATCCAGCAGGCGTTCGTGACGTCCGAGCCCTACTTCGCCAACAAGGCGGGATCGCAAGTCCGCACGCTGCTCATCAGCTCGACCGGCTACCAGCCCTACCGCGTGATCTACACCTCGCGACGGTTCCTCATGCAGCATCCCGACGCCGTGCAGAAGTTCGTCGACGCCTCCATGGCGGGATGGAAGGCGTATCTCGCAGACCCGGTGCCGGTGGATGCCGAGCTCCAGAAGCTGAACCCCGCGCTGAATATCGAACAGATGAAGTTTTCCGTGGAAACACTGAAAGCAAACCACTTCGTCGATGGAGATGGCACTCCGGACTCGCATCTCGGCCACTTTACGCACCAGCGTTGGGACGCCCTCTATCAGCAGCTCCTGGACCTCAAGGTCATCACGCACCCCATCGACCCAAGCACCGCGTACGTGACGCGCTTCGCCCCCTAAACGCAACCAGGTTCGTGGCTCCCCTCTCACCGTCCGCTCACGGGCGGCGTGCTTTTTCGTCTTACAAGCAGACCGCGAGATGCGTCTTCGACGAAATCGACACAATATTTTCGTGAAGAGAACCCGCAATTGGAAAAACAGCGTCTAGACTTGTGACACGCTGAGCGGGTCGAAACAAGTCACCTATTTAGAAAAGGATGCGTCGCTATCTATACTGCACAGCCGCCCGCCCACAGAGGCTCCCCGACGTCTTTCTCGCTTCGCTACTGCCTCCTTGTCGTGATTCTCCCGCTTCTTGCGATTCCGGCCTTCATCGTTCTCGGCCGGTCGGATTTTTTCCTTCACCACGGTGCCAGCGTCTGGGTTCAGTCCAACGATGCGGTCTTTGACATGCACGACCGTGACTGCGACGTTCTCGTCTTCGGCGATTCTACCGCCATGACGGGCATCAACCCCGATGTGGTCCAGAGCCACACGGGCTACAAGACCTGCAATATCGCCGTGACCAATGCCGTCCTCGCCGTCACGAATAACCTGGCGCTCGATTCGTTCCTGGCACACAATGCGCGGCCACGGATTCTGCTGGTGCAGCTCTCTCCCGACGACTTCCAATCCTCCAGCCACTCCTGGCACCAGACGATCTACGCGGAGGGCCTGCTCGAGCTGCTTCGGCATGGTGCGCCCTCGGTCGTCCGTCGCACCCTCGTGACCCATCCGCAGGAGGCCGTGGCCTTCGCCGGGTACGCGGCTGGTTTTACCGCCTACTATTCCATCAAGGACGTCTGGTTTCACGTCACCCATCTTCGCTCGGAAGAAGACAATGTCCGGGTACGCAACGGCTTTTTTACCCCACCAGCCAAAGCGCGTACCTTCTGCGATCCCAGCGAGGCCTTCGCCGATCCGACCGAGGGAGCTTTCTCCCGCTCCATGGTGCAAAAGCTTCGTACGGATTACGGGGAGCGCAGTGGCCTTGTACTCGTGAACGTTGCGCCCATTCCCTCCTGCGACCAGAACCTGGCGGCCTATGAGGCCGAGTTGGATGGTGTCACCAGCAACTCGCTGCTTCCGTTGCCGATCGGTCTGTTCAACGACGGACGTCACTACACCGCGATGGGTTCGACCGTTGTTTCGCGCCTGATCGCCAACGAACTCAACGAGCAGGTCAGCCAGAACCCCGACCTCGACGAACGCGTCTTCGAAGGCTCCGTCAGCCCAGCTCTGCGCCGGACGAGCTATAAAGCTCCCGGCAAATCGCCCTCTCCCGTGCGGGAACACCGCCAGGGAGAGTAAGGACGAGCTTCACCAACGGAAGATTTTCAGTCCTGCTTCAAAACGCCATGCTCTTCAATTCTTTCAAGTTCATCTTCGCCTTTCTCCCCATCACCATGCTGGGCTTCCATCTTCTGGGCCGGTATGGGCGGCGTCCTGTCATCCTGTGGCTGGCGGTCATGTCCGTGGTCTTCTATGCCGTGTGGAACCCGGTGTTTGTGCTCTTCCTGCTGGGCTCCATCATCGTCAACTATCTGGTGGCCCGTCTCATTGCCAGATCACCGGATGGCTCACCAGCGCGCCGCCGGCTGCTTGCTGTGGGCATCGTCCTGAACCTGTTGCCGCTCTTCTATTTCAAGTACCTGTTCAAGACCCTCCTCCTGGCAAACTGGCTTCACCTGAGCCACGCCACGCCGCATCCCATCCTGCTTCCGCTGGGCATCTCGTTCTTTACCTTCACGCAGATCTCCTACCTGGTCGACCTTGCGCAGGGACAGGCCGAGCGGCAGGATTTTCTCTCGTACCTGCTCTTCGTCACGTTCTTCCCGCACCTCATCGCCGGGCCGATCCTCCACCACAAGGAGATGATGCCCCAGTTCGGCCGGGAAGAGTCCACGGGAGCCCCGGCACGGCGCTTTTCGCTCAACCCGAACGACGTCTCGCTTGGTCTGACCTGGTTCCTGATGGGTCTGACGAAGAAAGTGCTCATCGCCGACAAGCTGGCACCCACGGCCAACCTGGCCTTCGCCCACGCGGGCAAGCTCGATGCCGCCAATGCCTGGACCGGACTGATCGTCTATTCCATGCAGCTTTACTTTGACTTTTCGGGTTATTCCGATATGGCGCTTGGACTTGCCCGCATCTTCTCTATCCGCTTCCCGCTGAACTTCGATTCGCCCTACAAAGCAACCAGCGTCACCGAGTACTGGCAGCGCTGGCATATGACCCTGACCCGGTACATCACCCTGTATCTTTACAACCCTCTGCTACTGGCTGTGCAGAGGCATCGTTTGGCAACCGGCAAGAAGATCTCGCGCAAGGCCCTCGCGACGCCCGGAGGCTTCGCCGCGATGGTCGCCTACCCCACCCTTGCCACGATGCTGGTCACCGGGCTCTGGCATGGCGCGGGGCTGCAGTTCCTGATCTTCGGCCTCATTCACGGCGTGTATCTGACCGCGAACCAGGCGTGGCGCCACTTTCGCCGTAACACCGCACCTGCCGAACAGCCTATGGGAATCCTCAGGCTCAGCATGATGGCTGGCGTGTATCTCCAGGTATCCTTTGCGCTTATCTTCTTCCGGTCAGACTCGCTGCCAGCTGCTTTCGGCCTGATCGGCGATCTTGCGGGCCACCACGGGCTGGGTCACGTCGGCTCGCTGCTCGAAGGTTCGCTGGCCTTTGCCCTGTTTCCCATCGTCTGGTTCTTTCCGAACACGCAGCAGATACTGGGCCAGGAGACCGGCCCTCACGGCTTCTCGCCCGTTGCCGGAGCAGCGGACGGCATGAATCCCGTGCCCGCACCGACCCTGCTCCGCAGCTTCCGGTGGGCTCCCACGCTGAGGTGGGCGCTAGTTATGGCCGTACTCTTCTTCGCGGTCCTCGCAAACCTCGGGACGAACGCGCCCTTCCTCTACTTCCAGTTCTAGGCGATAAAACGGGCTCACGGGAGACCGTGAGCCCGCCACTCCAGCAAGGCAGTCTTACGCCTCCGGAGCCACGCACCGCACGAATCCAGCCGCTCCCGAGACGGTCACCGTTCCGATCGGGCAGATCACGGCTTGTCCGGGAACCAGCTCAACCTCGGATCCATCCGCGCCGTGGACGACCGCCTTGCCCGACAGCCCCACCAGACAGCCGATGCCGGCAAATTCGACCACTGTCTCCGCGACGATCTCGAACCGATCCACGACGAAGTACCGCTCCTCGATCAACCGGACGAATCCATCCATCGGCCGCGGAGCCCGCTTTCCGGCGGTGGTCTTCAGCTTCGTGACCGCCAGTCCCTGCTCCAGGTGCATCTCACGGGGACGCCCGTAGTCGTACAGCCGGTAGGTAATATCGGAGGTCTGCTGCACCTCGAGCAGGGTCACGCCGGGCCCGATGGCGTGGACCGTGCCCGCGTCGACGAAGACCATGTCGCCGACGGAGACAGGCACCATCTCAATGAGGTCTTCCATCGTGCCGGCAGGACCGGAGGCGCGAAGCTGCTCGAGGGTAACGCCAGGCTTGATCCCCAGGGCGACGGTCGCACCTGGATCGGCGTCGAGCACATACCAGCACTCGGTCTTACCGCGCGCCTGCCCGATCGCCTGGGCCTCGGCGTCGTTGGGGTGTACCTGTACGGAGAGCTTCTCCTCCGGAAAGAGAATCTTCACCAGCAAGGGAAAGTTCGGCGCTACTTCGGCCAGCATCTTGCCTCTGTCGTCGCCGGTCAGGATGACGGACTCAGGACCGCTGAGCCATGCCTCACCGATCAGTTCCTTTACCTCTACATCGGGATACCACGGAGCCAGCGTCCGCCGCCCCCAGATACGTTCACTGAACTTAGGCTCAAGCCGAAACGGAGTGTTTATCGAAGTCATATCTCCAAGGATACAACCGGCGCTAGTCATCATCGTCCTTCCTGGGCTTCTTCCTCTTCTCCTTGAGCATCGCCGGCGCGGCCTTGTCGCCCATGGCATCCTGCCAGAGGATCAGGTTCAGCTTCTGCGTGTCCGCCCGGTCCGCGTGGCGGAAGTCCATCTTCGCCGAAGCCTTCTGCCCGGCCTCGGCAACCGCTGTCGCCGCCTTCGCAGGGTTAGCCGTGTAGATGAGGTGGTTGTCCCGGTTGCGCCAGTCCACCTCAAAGGGAGGCTGATCGCCCGCACCGGTAAACGCCGTCGACATGAGCGACGCAAAGGCGTCGTTGTTGTTCATCGGAGGCAGGCCGAGCACAGTCTCCATGGTGCGGATCATCGAGACTGTTGAGTAAAAGCGGCTATCGACCATGGGAGCCTTCTGCGCGTACTTGCTCACAATCAGCGCCACGCTGCGGTGCGCGTCGACGTGGTCGGCACCGGCCTGCGCATCGTCCTCCAGAATGAAGAATGCCGTGTCGTCCCAGTAGGGCGAGTGCGATACGGCGGCGACTGCACGCCCGATTGCCAGATCGTTGTCCGCGACAGAGCTCTTCGGGGTGGGTCCACCCGCGGTCGTCCCCGCGGTGTGATCGTTTGCCAACCGGAGCATCACGAAGTTCGGCATCGTGTCGTTCCCTGCCTTGCGATCCGCGACCCACTGTTTGAGGTGCCGTTCAAAGACCTCAGCGCGAATCTGGTCCGGGATGCGCAGATTGAAGTCCGGCTGCTCCACGGCGAAGTGACCGACAAGCTCAGGCTTCGTCGCCTTGTTGGAGGCCATCAGTGGAATAGCCCACGGCCACTTGTTCACGCCGCCGCCCCATGCCTCCGGCATGGCACCCCCCGGCTCAACCTGGCTTGGGCTGCATGCGCGCATGGCGCCCGGCATGGCGCCCGCCTGCGGATCGACCGCCCTGCTCCAGTTCTTGTCGCTGCAGAAGATCGAAGAGATGTATTCGCCAAAGTGGTAGAGCGTCTTTCCATGCGCCGCCAGATTGCCCCAGAGATATCCGCTCTGTGGTTCGTTCACATCCGCGATCTTCTGCTCCAGCGGATAGCCGTCGGCGACCACACCTTCATAGTCGTAGGTGCGCGAACTGCCTCGATAGCTCTGCTGCCACGTCTTCTCCAGGTAGTCCGTCCCAATGGCGGCGTTCGACCAGACGTGCCCATCGCCCGACACCTCACCCGAGTCAAAGAAGTTGTCGTACACGCCGAAGCGCATTGCCATCGCATGCTGATTCGGCGTGATGTCCTCGCCGTACATGGTCAGCGATTTATCGCCGTTGCCCACCGGGAGATCGCCGAACTCCTGGTCGTACGTGCGGTTCTCCTTGATGATGTAGATCACGTGCTTGATGGGATTCGTCCCTGCGTGAAACGGAATGGTCTCGGCCGCAGCCTTCAGCTTGTTGGAGGCGACGACCTCGGCGGTATACGCCGGCAGCTTCGCCTCAGCAGCCTTCAAGTCAATCGTCGCCAAAGAACCATGCAACAGCGTAGCGATGTAGGTGCCTGGGCCTGGCCTGACCGGCTTCATGCCCGGAACCTGCCGCTGCGGAAAGTTATTTGGGCCGGTACCGCGGCCCTTGTCGGTCGCGAGGTAGAGCGTCTCGCCCGTGCCGGAAGAGACGGTAGCAAGCGACATCGGCATCCACTCCGTGGGGATGAAGCCCATCGGCTCAACCATTCCGTGCGACGCCGCCTTGCGTGTCATCTTTGTGGCGTCCAGCACAGCCACGGCGTCCGAGCCGAGGTTCGCGGCGTAAACTCTCTTTCCATCCGCCGACACCGCCACCGCAGAAGGCTCCGCTCCGAAGTACGTCTGTCCGGGAAGGCGCAGGTCGAAGAATCCGCGCGTGGCAAACGCCCCCTTGGCCAGGTCGATGACCCCGACCGCATCGCGATTGGAGAGAGCGACATAAAGCGTGTTGCCGTCAGGGCTCAGCGCGAGGTCGCAGGCGTGGGAGCCGGGCTTCACGGGATTGAGAGGCTTCAGCAAATCCACCTTGCGCCCCACCCGCTTCTTCTCAAGATCCAGCTCGACGACCTCGCTCGCGTTCCAGAGCGCGACGAACGCTCGCTTGCGATCCTTCGAGACTGCCAATGCAATCGGGAACGTCCCGGGCACCGCATCACTCTCGGAGAGGTCAAACCGATGCGTGATCGCTCCGGTGGCGGCTTCGATCATCAGGACGTCGTCCGACAGGTTATCCGCGACCAGAAGGGTGGAGAGATTTCCATCTCCTGGCAACACCGCAATCGCTGCTGGAAAAGGCACACCCATCGCTCCGTCCACACCACCGATCAGCTTGGTTCGCCGATTGCCGGTAAGCTTTTGTAAGGGAATAGGCAGAAACCTCTCCGGCGTCACCTTTCCCGCGTCGAAGCCGTAGACAACCACACCGCTGCCGGTATTGTCTTTCCCGTCGCCTACGGGGTTGGACGTCGAACCCATGCTTGCGTAGAGGTGCTTCCCATCGAGGCTGAATGCAAGGCCTGAATACAGAGTCTGCTTCGCCTTCTCGGGTGTTCGGGCATCCGGAAAGTCCTCGATCTTGCCCGTCTGCGTGTCCAGAACGGCGATCGACTGTTCGTACTTCGATTCGTACGCGCCATACCCCGCGTTGACGGTGACCACATACCGTTTGTCGGGCGAAACCGCCATCGACATCGGCAGAGAGTTGATCTTCTGCGGAGCCCCCGGTACCACGCCAAGCGTCTTCGAGCTGGGCAGGTCAATCTCGTGCGCCTGTCCGTATAACGAGGGTGTGAGAAAGAGCGCGGCCAGGGCGAGTGATCCGGGAGAGAGGGTTCGGACGGAGATCATGCCAAGTAAGGTATCAAAGCGACTGTAAGGGACCATTACAAAAGTCTTACAACGGGCCCTCTCGCATCCTGTTAGCGTTGTCCTCAGCAGTACATGAGGACGAAGAAAACAACTATGAGCCCTACACTGACGACCCCCGGTAAGAAGCAAGAGACCCAGTTCGAGACCCCAGAGCAGATCGCCGCAATGAGCGAGTTCAACAACACCACCACCCGCGTTCGTGGCGTGGCCTTCGACGGCAAGAGCGTGCAGACCATGGCCGGCGTCAACGTCGCCCAGGAGGTTGCCAAGAAGGTGAAGCAGGACCTGCGCATGGGCCGTGAGCACCAGCAGGGACGCGTCAACTGGATCACGACGATCGCGATGGGCTTGTTCCATGTCGGTGCCATCGCTGCTCTCTTCTGCTTCTCGTGGAAGAACCTGGCCGCCTTCTTCATCATGTACTTCTTCGCGATCAATGTCGGCATCGGCATGGCCTACCACCGCCTGCTGACCCACCGCGGCTACAAGGTTCCGAAGTGGCTTGAGTATTTTGTAACGGCCTGCGGCTGCCTCGCGCTTGAGGGTGGACCGATCTTCTGGGTGGCCACGCATCGCGTGCATCACCAGAACTCCGACCATGAAGGCGACCCGCACACCCCGCAGGACGGTACCTGGTGGGCACACGCCGGCTGGATCCTTTCGGGCCGCGCCATGCACTCCGAGACCGCTCTGCTGGGCCGCTACGCTCCTGACCTTACCCGCGACAAGGGTCACGTCTGGCTCTCGAAGTATCACTATCTGCCGCTTGTTGTCACCGGTCTGGCGCAAATTGCCATCGGCTGGGCTCTGACCGGCCACTTCCTCGGTGGCATCACGATGATGCTGTGGGGAACGTTCCTCCGCGTTGTGGTTGGCCTGCACGCGACCTGGTTCGTCAACTCTGCGACGCATCTCTATGGTTCCAGGCGCTTTGAGACTCGCGATGACTCGCGCAACAACTGGTGGGTCGCGATCCTGACCGGAGGCGAGGGCTGGCACAACAACCACCACGCCCATCCAGTGAGCGCGCGTCACGGTCTCGCCTGGTATGAGTTCGACATCAACTACTACGGCATCTGGCTGATGGAGAAGATGGGTCTCGCGAAGAAGGTTCAGGTCGCGAAGTTCGATCCCGCCGACCCTAAGCCCGCTGGCGCCAACTAAAGAAAGCACTTAGCAAAGAAGCGAGCCGCACCGATCCTCATCGGCGCGGCTCGTTTTCTTTGCTACGATGATCCATCCAAGGAGCCGAGATGAACACCTTGTTTGCGATCGTTTTGCTGGGCGGGCTGATAGGTCAGGATCGCCCGAAAGAAGCTACAGGCCTTTGTAAAGACGGGACTTACACCACATCCGCCGTGAAGACAGCGGCGTGTCACGGGCATAAGGGGATCCACACCTGGTATGCGGATGCTCCAGCCTTAACTCCCTTCGATTCAGGGCGATCTGGCATTGCGGAGGAACGGGCAAAACTGCTTGCGCAGCCACCCGCTGCCGGCGGCGGTCCGGGGCTGGTGTGGCTGAATGGGACGGGCAAGGTGTATCACTGTCCGGCGTCGTCTTTTTATGGAAAGACGAAGACAGGGTCGTACGTAACCGAGGCCGATGCGAAGGCGAGAGGGGCTCATCCGGCGCGCAACAAGCCTTGTGTTTAGAGGAGCTTACTTCTCGTCGCCAATCCCCGTGTAGAGGGTGCTGGCCGGAGCGCCGCTGGGGTTGGCGAGGGGGAGCTTGAGTGTCATGGTCGTTCCGAGGCCTGGGCCGGGGCTTTGGGCTGTGACGTTTCCGCCGTGCTGTTTGGCGATCGTCTTGACCAGGAAGAGGCCCAGACCGGTGCCTTTGATCTTGTTGAGCGAGCGTCCTGGGACGCGGTAAAACCTTGTAAAGATGCGCTTTAGCTGTTTCGACTCGAGACCGACCCCCGTGTCGGTCACCTTGAGCGACATCCAGGTGTAACGGGTGATGGAGAGGGAGACGCGGACGTGCACGCCGTCGGGGGAGTATTTGACGGCGTTGTCGAGGAGGTTGCGGATGGCGGTACGGAGGTCTTCCGCGATGCCCTGGACGTAGAGCCGGACGGCTCCGGAGGTTGGTTCGAGGATGATGGCGTCGTGGGGCAAGTGGTTTCTTTGCAGTGTGATAGCGACACAATCGGCGACCAGCGGCTCGACTTCGAGGACGGCCCGGTTCTGCTGGCGCTGCCGCTGGCCTAGTTCGCCGGCCTTGAGGACCTGCTCTACCGTGGCTAGGAGGCGCTCGGTGTCGGAGAGCATGATGCCGTAAAACTCCTTTTGCTGCTCGGCTGGAACCTTGCGGCGCTGGAGGGTTTCGAGGTAGAGGCGGATGGAGGCGATGGGGGTTTTGAGCTCGTGGGTGACGGCGTTGAGGAAGTTGTCCTGGCGTTCGTTGCGGCGTATCTCTCTGATAAGAAATACCGTATTCAGGACGACGCCAGCGACGAGGACGGCAAAGAGGATGATGCCGACGACGAGGTAGGCGACCTGGCTCTTGTGCAGGACGATCCATCCGACGTTCAAGGTGATCGTCAGGCCGGTGAGGAAGACACCCAGCGTGATGAAAAAAGCGATCGCACCGCGTCGTCGGTTGAAGTTCATGTTCCGAAAAGTATAGCGTCTTCGGGGTTTGTGGTTGATTCTGGGTGCTTGTGGTGATGTTCCGGTTTTCTTTGGTTTTTGTGCCGGTTTCTTGTGGAATTCCCTGCGATTTTCCGGGCCGTAGAACGTGGGCAAATGTCTGGAAGATGTGGTTCTCGCACTGGATTTTGCGTGGATGGTGCGAGCTAGGGCTTAAGGTCTAGGTTTCGCTCGGCTTTTGACCGGCTTGCACTAAACTTAATGGGTTGATGACCTGCGGCGATTCCCTCGTCGTGGGCTTTGGAGGCTTTGGTTTATGTCCGTGATGCAGACATCGCACCCTTACCCGCACTGGATGTTGCGGGAGATCCATGAACAGCCCGCGACCCTGACTGCTACGCTGGCCCGGTATGTTGCCGACGGAAGGTTTCGCGAGGACACCTGCGGGCCTCTGCGGGCCTGGCTGAAGGATGCGGGCAGCGAGATCGTGATCTGCGCGAGCGGATCGAGCCGGCACGCCGGGATGGTTGCCGAGATCCTGATTGAAGACGCGAGCGGGATCGCCGTGGACGTCGAGTACGCGAGCGAGTACACGTACCGGGCCGAGCGCGCGGTGAAGAATGCTGCGGTGATGGTGGTGTCGCAGTCGGGCGAGACGGCGGATACGCTGGCGGCGCTGCGTCGCGCGGTGGGAGCCGGCCATCCTACGCTGGCGATGACCAATGTGGATGGGTCGACGATGGCTCGGGAGGCTACGGCTTCGTTTCCGACCGAGGCCGGTCGCGAGAGGGCGATTCCGGCGACCAAGAGCTTTACGGCCCAGTTGTTGAATGTGTATCTACTTTCGCTGCTGGCGGCCGAGGCCAAGGGTACGGAGCTGCCTACGGTCGGGCTCGAGGAGCTGGCCAAGGTCCCGGGGTTGATTGCGGAGCAGCTTGCGGGCTGGGAAGAGAGTGTCCGCGAGGTTGCGGCACGGTACAAGGAGGCTACGAGCTTCCTGTTCCTGGGACGTGGCGTTCACTATCCGGTGGCGCGTGAGGGGGCTCTGAAGCTGAAGGAGTCGGCTTACCTGCATGCGGAGGGGTATCCGAGCGGCGAGCTGAAGCATGGACCGAATGCGCTGGTGAGCGAGGGGATTCCGCTGGTGATGCTGGCTACGGTGGATCGGCAGGATGCGGGTTCCATCGAGCGCTATGAGAAGGTCGTAGCCCTGATGGAGGATATGCGGAAGCAGGGTGCGGATATTCTTGCGATCTGCAACACGGCCGATGCGGTGGTGGCTAGACTGGCGACCAACGTGATTGAGGTGAAGGAGACGCGCGAAGGGCTACTGCCCATCTGCGAAGTGGTGCCGCTCCAGTTGCTGTCTTACTTCATGGCGATCAATAACGGGATCGATGTCGATCATCCACGCAACCTGGTGAAGGCCGTGGTAGCCGAGTAAAAGCGCGTTCACGGATATTAAGGGATGAGGTTGAGACGAAGGCTTCCGCCCCAGGGTGGAAGCCTTCGTTTTGTGGCGAGAGATGCCGTTTGTCAGGGTGCCTCAGGAGTTTTGTCTGTCCCGCAGCAACTTTTCCATCTGCGCTGCGGGCAACGGTTTGGAAAAGAAGTATCCCTGTCCGTAGCGGCAGCCGAGGCCGATCAGGCGGTCCCGCTGTTGCGCGGTCTCCACGCCTTCCGCGATGACGCACATATTGAGTGAGGCACCCAACTGGATGATGGAGCGAGCAATGGCGAGGCTCTCTTCACTCTCTTCGAGGCTGCGGACGAACGACTGATCGATCTTGAGCGAGTGGAAGGGGAGTCGATGGAGATAGTGGAGAGACGAGTAGCCCGTTCCGAAGTCATCCAGATCGAGACGAACACCGAGACCCCGCAGCGCATCCAGCTTCTGCTTGGCGAGCTCCATATTTCCGATCAGGGCGCTCTCCGTGACTTCGAGGGTGAGATTGGCAGCGACACTCGATCGTTCTTCGAGGACTCTCCGTATGGCCTCGAGGAGGGTTCGATCCTGGAACTGCCGGGTGGAGAGATTGACCGCCATGTTGGTGGACGAGGTGACGATCCCCGCTTCCGTCCACGACTGGAGCTGACGCATCGCTTCCTCGAGAGTCCACTGTCCAATCTCCACGATCAGTCCATTGTTCTCGGCATTTGGAATGAACTCAGCAGGTGAGATCATGCCCCGGGTGGGATGACGCCAGCGCACCAAGGCTTCAAAACCCGATATCTGGCCGGTGCTTAGAATGACTTTCGGTTGATAGTGGAGGAGGAGCTGCTGCTCGGTGACGGCGCTGCGCAGATCCGACTCCAACTCCAGCCTGCGCTGCGTGCGCTCGCGCATGTCAGCCTGGAAGACGATGGGCGTCTCCGACTCTGCATCCTTGGCCTGATGCATCGCGACATCGGCATCTTCGACGATCCGTTCGGCGCTCGTATAGTCGCGTTGACACATGACGATCCCTATCCTGGCGGTGACGGAGAGGGTTTGTCCTTCGGACTCTACGGGAGCACTGAGGATCACCTGAAGGAGGTTCGCATAGGTGACGACATCCTCCACGTCACGCACGCCTCCCAGCAGAATGGCGAACACGACACCGCGCATGCGTGCCACCACGCTGAGGGAGGTGAAGTCGTCCGCGGGCGCCACGATGCGATTGGTGCCTGAGGGGGAGAATCCGTCCTGGATGCTATTGCCGGCAAGGGTCTCCTGCAATCGGCGGGCGATCTCGACCAGGATCCTGTCCCCTTCCCGATGTCCGAAGGAGTCGTTGATGTGCTTGAAGTGGTGCATGCCGATCTTGATGAGGGCGAACGTTTTGTTTCTCGGGCTCTCCGCATCGAGCCGATACTCGAGGTGTTCCAGCAAACAGCTACGCGTGTGAAGACCGGTCAGGGGATCGACGCAGCGGTATTCCGTGATGTCGCTCATGGAGCCCGTCATGCGGATGATTGCGCCGTCCTGGTTGCGTACGATGTTGCCTCGGCTGCGCATCCAGTGCCATGTGCCGTCTGCGTGCGCGATGCGATATTCTCCCTCGAAGTCGGAGTCGTGGCCACTGGCGAGGATGGCTCCCTCCCGATCCCGGCGCAGGGCATCTTTGGGATGGAAGCGATCGAACCAATGCGCGATGTCGCCGAAGTGTTCGACTGCGGGGAGACCAAGAATCTGTTGCCAGCTCGCGGAGAAAAAGGCCTTTCCGGTCTGTACCTCCCAATCCCAGATGCCGTCCCGGAGGCTTGGCGTCGCGAGGCGGTAGCGTTCTTCCTTCAACCGGGTTGCCGATTGCAGCGCATGTGCCGCCGTCACATCGCGGAAGAAGACGACGAGGCCGTTCGTGGCGGGATGAATGGAGACTTTGAACCAGGTGTTGGATCCCGGGTAAAAGTCCTCAAAGTCGATGCGGACACGTTCCCGGGCGGCCCGCCGCAGGTGACGTTCGAAGGGTGTGCCAAGAGCCTCCGGAAACGCTCTCCAGAGGTTCCTGCCCAGCACGTCTCCTCTTGCATCGGTAAATCGATTCGCGTTCTCGTTCTGGAAGGTAATCTCCCAATCGTGGTTGAACAGAACGATGGAGTCCAGGGTGCTTTCGAGGATCTCATTCGCATGTTCCGCGGCGACGCGGAGTTGCTCCTGCGAGTGGGCGAGTTCCATTGCCACGATCCGTTGTTCCAACAGATTGGAGGTGAGGCTCGCGAAACGGCTGAGCGACTTCCGGTCGCTGTCTGCGAACTCGGTGCGGGCGACGAAGTCGAAGATGCAGAATGTACCGATCTTGTATCCATCGCTGCTCAGCAACGGAGCTCCTGCATAGAAGCGAACGTGGGATTCCCCCAGCACGTGGGGGTTGCGGGCGAAGCGAACGTCCGTCGTGGCGTCCAGGACCACCATGGTTTCTGTTTCCAGCAGGAGATGGCCGCAGAAGGAATCGTCGCGCGATGCCTCACGCATCTCCGCCCCGAAGCTGGACTCGATGAACTGCCGGTTCTTCCCGATCAGAGTGATGAGACAGAGCGGTGCATGAAAGAGGGAGGCACCGATGGTGGTGAGTTGATCGAAAAGAGGATCGACAGGGGTGTCCATGATGCTGTACCGGGACAGCGCCGCGAGCCGTTGCTCCTCCTCGGCGGGGAGAGCGGCTGGAATCGACTGGTACATGTGATCGATCAAATGCGTCCGAGCTCCGCGATCCTAAAGCTTGCTCTACTTATTGACGCAGCTATCGAGAACCGAGATTCCAGAAGTGGCTGAAAATAGAATGCCTTTGCATCCCCTCCTCGTAAACTTCACGGTATCAACATCGCGGACGCAGCCTTCGAGCGACGTCTGGTGATGGTAGATTCATCTTGCAAAGCCAGTTTTCGAGCGCACCGCGATGAGAATGCGAGACGGTTCGGGCGTCCGGCTGTCTGCACGAACCGATCTGGCCCCCTGGTGGCGGACGATCGCCGGACCAGCCAAGGACCAAAGAGCCGAGGACCAAGATGGAGCCGCCACGCGCCACCGGAGTTCCCGTTTTCTATCTCACCGGGCGGCAGCCGCTGCGGCCAGGAGCCGTGCTGTTCGCGATCATGGTGGCGGCGGCTGCGCTCTCGTCGGTGCTGTATGCGCTGGCTCACAACGGACATCTCTCGCGGAGCTCGGATGATTCCGGGGCGGCGCGCTCGGCGGGTGAGCGGGGGGCTGCCGAGGACAAAGACGACCCGAATCAGATCGACACGATTGTGCTGGGGGATCCTGCGGACGCTCCTGTGCCCGGGCGGAAGGGCGACCATGTGAGCAGCGTTCACCCGACGATCCTTGTGCGTCTGCCGCGGTTCGGTGAGCAGGTGGGGCTGATCCCAGACTCGGCGGCCGGGCGATTGCTCTATGGATGGCTTGCCGCCTTCAACACGGCGAATCAGGCCTCGCTTGGCGATGTGCTGCCCAATGTTGCGGGAGGCTCAGCGGCAGCGGCACAGATGGAGCTGAGGCAGCAGACCGGAGGGTTCAGCCTGCTGTCCGCGAAAGAGGTGCAGCCTGGAGTGCTGGTGTTTCGGCTGCGCGACCAGACGCCGCTGGCGACCGAGGTTCTCGGGACCCTGCAGGTGCGTTCGGGGAGCAGTCCCGCGACGATTGCGAGCTTCAGTCTGCGGGCGGTTCCGTCGCCGCGGCGTGATGCGACGGTGCCGGCACCTGCGCGGTGAACGGACGGCGGATGGTTCATGCCACAAACGGCGAAGCGCGTTACTCTGTTACGAAGTGAACTATCACGATGGCGCGCGTTGTCGTGAGGAAGCTTTTTCAACGTGGGATTAGTTTAGCCATAGAGGGAGAACGAGATGAAGCACATAGCGATCGCGGGGCTTTGCCTAGCCATGTCCGCGAGCGGAGCATGGGCACAGGTGAACGTAGGGGAACAGAAGCCCGAGGCCAGCCTGCCCTTCAAGATGGAGCAGGTCACGACGTTGAGCCTGCCGTGGAAGATTGCTTTTCTGCCCGATGGCCGGATGCTGATTACCGAGAAGGTAGGCGGTTTGCAGCTTGTGACCCCGCAGGGAGCGAAGACCCCGATTACGGGCACGCCAGCCGTTCTATGGCGCGGCCAGGGCGGGATGCTGGGTGTTTATCTGTCGCCGCACTATGCAAAGGACCACTTCGTGTACCTGACGTACTCCGAGCCGGGTGAGCCAGGTGGTTCGAGCCTGGCGCTGGCGCGGGCACAGTTGAAGATCGGCACGGATACGGCGAGCCTGGAGGGGCTGCAGGTGATCTGGCGCGATGGCGAGCGGGGCGAGGGCGGTCAGTTCGGCGGCGTGGTTGCGTTTGCTCCGGATGGCAAGTCGCTGTTTCTGACTTCGGGCGATCGTCAGCGCATGACGCCGGCGCAGGACCCGAACCAGCCACTGGGCAAGATTCTGCACCTGACGCTGGATGGCAAGCCGGCTCCGGGGAATCCGATGGCAGGCAAGACAGGGACGCAGACGGTGACGGTGATCGACCCGCCCGCGGATACGGAAGAGGCGAAGACGGCTCCCACGGTGAGAACGTACACGTTTCCCGGGCCGAATCTGACTCCGGCGGAGACGTGGGCTTCGGGCATTCGCACGCCGTATGGACTGGCGTTCGCGCCGGATGGCCGGTTGTGGGAGCTGGAGCATGGTCCGCGCGGCGGCGATGAGCTGAACCTGATCGAGCCGGGCAAGAACTATGGATGGCCGCTGGTCTCGTATGGCAAGAACTATAACGGGGTGGCGATTCCGAGTCCGGATACACGGCCCGACCTGGCGAAGCCTGTGCTCTATTGGGTCCCGGTGGTCGCTCCGGGCAACCTGATGTTCTACAAGGGGACGCAGTTTCCGCAGTGGAACGGCTCGGCTCTTGTGAGCGGGCTGGCCGCGAAGGCGCTCGTTCGCCTCACGTTCGATGGCAAGGGCGGCGCAAAGGCGGTGGAGCGTTGGGATGTCGGGCACAGGATCCGGGATATCGAGGTTGCGCCGGATGGCTCGCTGTGGATGATCGAGGATGCCAAGCCGGGTGCTCTGTATCATCTGACGCCGCAGTAAAGGGCGTCTCCAGGCGTTGCGGTCCACCGTTGCCGATGAACGGTGGACCGCGATCTTCCACTCTTTACAACCAAGAAGAGCGATGACGATATGGACCGGAGATTGAACGGAGTGTGGGGCGGGATGTGCGCTTTGCTGTGCGGGCTTGGGCTTTCGACGGCAGCCTATGGGCAGGCTCTGCCGGATGGGACCGGCAAGGCGGAGTTCGTCCACAACTGCACGGCGTGCCACCGCGCGGATATGGTGACTGCCGCGAAGAAGACTCCGGAGGAGTGGAAGAAGAGCGTCTTTGAGATGGCGTCTCGCGGTGCGGACGGAACACCGGAGGATCTGAACAAGGTCGTGGTGTATCTGGTGGCGCACTATGCCAAGGATGGGTCTGGACAGGCTGCTGCGACGCCAGCCGCTGGACACGATGCGCTGAGTTCCGCAGAGCTGAATACGGTGAATGGGCTGATTGCCGACAATGGCTGCGTGATCTGCCATCGCATTGAAAAGCAGGGTGGCTATATCGGGCCGGAGTTGAATGGGGTGGGAGCGCGACGCACGGCGGTTCAGATCCGGGAGGCGATCGTGCATCCGCATCCGACGCTTGCTCGGGAGAACAGGCTGGCGACGATCACCACGGTCGATGGCAAGACGACGATGGGTCGTATGGTGAGCGAAGACGAGCACACCGTGCGCGTGATCGACACGTCGGGAACGACTGTCAGTTACTCCAAGCCGGAGCTGCGTTCGTTGACGGTGGTCGACACAAACCCGATGCAGTCGTATGAGAAGAGGATTGCTCCGGAGGATCTGCCTGTGCTGGTGCGCTACCTCAGTTCCCTTCCCGCTGTGGAGGAAAGCTCCAAGAAGTGATGGGTTGGCGGGCTAGTTTTCGGTCGGCTTGGTGATGGTGTCGACGATGAGGTTGGGCACGTCCTCATGAACTGCTTCGAGCTTGAGGCCGAGCTGCTCCTGCACCGCGGTGAAGATGGAAGGCCAGCTCTCCGGATCGCGTGCGGACCACTCGCGGCCGAACTGGAGGGTGTAGTTGTAGGTGCCGGTGAGGCCGGTCTTGTCCACGACGGGTGCTTCGACCATCGCGCTGAGGGCTGCGGTGATGGCACGCAGGGGGGCGCTCGTTCCGACGAACTCGAGGCCATGCTGCGATCCATGCGTCTGGACGTTGGAGGGCGGAGGGGGTGGCGACGGCTCTCCATCGGCTGGCGGAGGGGGCGTGGGCACCGGCTGCATCTTGACACCGCCTTTGAAGATGACCAGGTTGTAAATCGCGCTGTTGCGGGTTTCGAGATGCGTCTTGAGGTCCATACGCTCAGCCAGGAGGACGCGGATGGCGTTCCGCTTCTCGAGACGGACCTCGTTTTCGGGGAGCTTGGCGAGTCGGGCGTCAGCGGCTTCGTCGGAACGGGCCTGGATGTCGTAGAAGGTATTCGCGACCCAGTCCGGAGCGCCGGCGATCGGAGCGTCGAAGCCGTAGGCGATCTGGAGAAGGGTCTTCATCGGAAGGTTCGTGGCTTCGAAGCGGCTGGAGTGTGCCGGACTGGAGACGGAGACGTGGAAGTTGGGGCCGGGCGGCGGAGCAAGGCGGATCGTGGCCACATCGAAGGTGAGCGTGGGCTTGTAGCCGGGTTCGTCCAGGATGGGAGCCTGCGCGTGCAGGAACGGGCCCGACAGGAAGACGAGCGAGGTCGCGAGCAAACCGATAGGGCGCTGAACCATGCGGAACATGAGCGTAGGACTCCTTGTAGAGGATGATACGGGCGAGTGCGTGGCCCGGTTCACCGATTCATACGAAAACGATTTGCTCCGATGTACACTCGCTCTGTGTCGCCGGAGACAGATCCGGCTACGTCGTTTTTCGAGGAGGCTTCATGGCTTCAGTTACTGGCTTTGGTGGTGCGTTTGTCAGGGCGAAGGATCCGAAGGCGCTGTATGCGTGGTACGAGCAGCATCTCGGTCTCGTGCTGACCGATGGATACTTTGCGTTTCCCGCAGCGGGGCAGCGCGCGCCGATCATCTTCTCCTTCTTCGGCCAGGGCGATGCGTACTTTCCTACGGCACAGAAGGCGATGATCAACCTGCAGGTGGATGACCTGGATGGCGTGCTGGACAGGCTGATCGCAGCGGGCGTCACGGTCGACCCGCAACGCACGAGCTACGATTTTGGGAAGTTTGGCTGGTTCACCGATCCGGAAGACAATCGCGTGGAGCTATGGCAGCCCATCGACGCGGAGTAAGGTTGTGTTGTCCCGGACCTGTCGCTGACGTCAGGGTTTGAACGGCTGAATGTCTTTGGCCTTTCCGGAGAAGAAGGGTGCGGCTGGGTCAGGGTTGAGGGCTTTGAGGCCGGCAACCACAGCGGCGGCGTTGAGCTCGGCCCCAGCACGGCTGGTGTGGGTATGGGGGTCGGCGAACATGGGCTCGACGGCGGCTTCGCCGAGGGCGTCGTACTGGCGCGCAATGATCTCGTTGAGGTCGATGAAGGCGATGTGCTGCTCGGTGGCGATGGCCTTCGCCCAGCCACCGTAGGAGTCGGCGTTGCGGACGACCTTGCCGTTCTTCCAGGTCTTGCGCGGGATGGGTGAGCAGAGGATGGGAGTAGCTCCTGCATTGATGGTATCGACGACATACTTGCGGAGGTACCAGCCGTAGGAGTGGACGGTCTCATTGATCTTGAGGATGGGATTGTAGATGTCCTTTGTTTCGTCGCCGATGCCTTTGATGGTGCCGCGTGCGCGTGCGGGATCATCGAGTGGGCCGTCGTCGTTATGGCCCCACTGGAAGAGAATAATGTCGCCGGGTTTGACGAGGGCGAGGGTCTCCTGCCACTGGCCTTCCATGATGTAGGAGCGGGAGGAGCGGCCGCCGATGGCGCGGTTGTCCACGTTGATTTTGGTGAGGTCGAAGAGGTCAGCGAGGGGCTCTCCCCAACCCCACTGGCCGCCGGCACCGTCGGCCTTGCCGTTGCGTACGGTGGAGTCGCCGACGAGGAAGAGTGTGGGGAGTTTTGGATTGGCGGGGGGCTTGAGGCCGATGCGGGCGTGAGCGGCGGGATCGGTCGTGGAGCCTTCCATGGGTACGGTTTTGGGGTCTGTTTGAGCACGGAGGAGGGCGGGCAGAAGAAGGACGGCGAGGAGAAGGGTGCGGGGGCGCATGGTTGAGGTTTACCGGGCGGCGGGGGTGGCGTCAAGCGAAGGGGCTATGCTGTTGGCATGACTTGGGTGCTCTGGGCGGTTTTGTCGGCGGTGTTCGCAGCGGGTACGGCGGTTCTGGCGAAGGTTGGGGTGGAGGGTGTCGACTCCAACCTGGCGACGGCGGTGCGAACGAGTGTGATTGTGGTGTTTACATGGGCCATTGCGATTGGATTGGGGAAGCATGGCGGGCTGGGCTTGATTGGACGCCGGAGTTGGGTGTTCCTCGTGCTTTCAGGGGTGTGTACGGGCCTTTCATGGCTTTGCTATTTTCGGGCTCTGCAGATGGGGGAGGCGAGCCGGGTGGCTCCGGTGGACAAGCTGAGCGTGGTGCTGGTGATCCTGTTTGCGGCGGCGTTTCTGGGTGAGAGGCTGACGTGGATGAAGGCGGTGGGGGGCGTGCTGATTGCGGCGGGGGCGGTGGTTCTGGCTTTGGCTTGAGGGTTATGTGGCGGTTCAAGCCCACATCTCAGAAGCGAGATGTGGGGCACCCGGGTTGGTGGCGCGGTTAGTCTTCCTTTGGTTGGGAGGCTTTGTCTACTATGAGGACTTCTACCGGGCCTTTCGATGGGTTGAGTTTTAAGCCTAGCTGCTCTTGTACAGCGGTGAAGAGGGATGGGCCGGACTCCTGGGTGGCGTCTTCGGTTGCAGCGGGATCTTTCCAGGCGAGGGCGATGTCGTAGAAGCTGGCGAGGCCGGTTTTGTCGATGATGGTGCGGTCGAGGATGCGGCCGAGGTTGGCGCACAGGTCGCCGATACGGACACCGGTTGCGTCCAGCGTGGTGCCGATGACGGAGGTGCTGCCGCGGCCGTTGTGGCCGGGTTTGATGGGCTCGGGCTTGTCGGATGGTGGGGGCGGCGGGTTTTCGATGAGATGTGGGCCTGGGCCGGTTCTGACCAGTTCGTAGACGGGGAGGGTGCGGCTCTCGGTGTGGGCCTGGACACCGAAGCGGTCGGCGAGGAGTTGCAGGTAGATGGCGCGGCGCTGGGCGCGGGTCATGTGCTGGAGGTAGTTGGCGTCGTCGGAGAGGACTTTGGCGCGGATGTCGAAGCGGTCGGACTCGGCCCATTTGGGCAGATTGAAGATGAGCGTGGCGCGGAGGCCGTAGGTGTTGGAGAGGAGGTCCCTGACGGTGGCGTCGCGGATGGTGATGGAGTCGACGGCCATGCTGATGCGGAGGCGGGTGTCGGAGGAGTGGCTGGGCTTTACGGTGGAGACGAGTTCGTATGCGGGTGGAGTGCTTTGTGCTGAAGCCGCAACGGACAGGAGCGCGCAGGCGACGAGGGTTCGAAGGGGATGCATGGGAGGTTATACGAGGTATACTGGAAATAGTTCTTTGTAGCGCTCCAACGCAATGTTGGGCCAGCTCCAGATGGGGGCGTCACGGCTTCGACGGGATTGCTTGTGGCAGAGAGGCATGCCGGGGTGTGGACACCCGTAATCGCTCACAAAACTATAAGTGCCGAACCTCAATTCGCGCTTGCTGCTTAATTAATTAAGTAGCCGATCGCTCAGGCTTCGCCTACGGGCTTGTACCGATCGTCGCACAGTAGGCTGGTCAACGCTGTTCCGTCTGTACGGCAATGACGAGATCGATCAGGCTGGTCGTCGCCGCGTCTTCGCCCGTTCTAAGCGTCGATGACGAGACAAAGATGAACTCGGGAAAAGCATGAAGGCTCTCTGTTGGAAGTTTTTTCGGACGTGGGTTCGACTCCCACCGCCTCCACCATAACTCAACTACTCTAGAATCAACAACTTATCGAAATGACGTAGATTTTTGTACAGCGTTTGTACAATGGATTCAGCCGAGTGATCGCCAGATCATCCGGCTGGAGGCGTTTATGCTGTCTGTTTATACGCGTCACTCCGCCGATTGCCCCCGCGTACAGGATGGATCCTGGAAGCGGTGCAAGTGCCCGAAGTGGATTTGGGGAACGCTCGATGGAGAGTTTGTCCGGCGCAGCGCAAGGACACGCAGCTGGGAGCAAGCCGAGGAGTTCCGTCGCAATCTCGAGCAGTCACCGACAGCGCCACCCGTTCCCTCCCCTTCTCTCCCGGTGTCGGAGGTTGCGCCGACGCAGTTGACTTCCCCGCATCGTTCCATGCAAGCTTCGCCGCTTGCCGCTTATGGAATGCCTCCCCAGAAGAAACGAATCACGATCCAATACGCGCTCGAGAAATATCTGACCGACGCGAAGAGCCGGGGCCTGGAGAAGGCTACCCTTTCCAAACTCGACACTACGTTCAAGAAGCAGTTCCTCCCGTGGGCGATCGGTGAAGGTTTTGAATATCTCGATGAGATTGATCTTGATGCCGCTCAGAACTTCCGCTCCACCTGGACGGATGGCGCGCTCGCCAAATCAAAGAAGCAGGAACGTCTCATTGGTTTCTTCTGGTCTTGTGTGCGACGTGGATATATCACCCAGAACCCTGCGCTTGAGATGGGCAAGATCAAGGTCATTCATGTACCAACCGACTATTTCCCCCGGGACGAGTTCGACAAGATCGTCGATGCGACCTATGTGTATGGCGATCCCCGCGGCGGGTTCATCCCGCTCGAGGATCTGAGACTGCGCCTCCGCGCCATGACACTGTTGATGCGCTGGAGCGGTCTACGCATTCGAGACGCGGTCACTCTGGAGAAGCCTCGTCTACAAGGGGACAGTCTATTTCTGTATCAGGCCAAAACCGGCACCCCTGTCTATGTGCCTCTCCCTCCGTTTGTCGTCAAGACGCTCAATGAACTTCCACCCGGCGCAAGGCCTAACCCGCGATATTTCTTCTGGAGCGGCAACGGAGAGCCGAAGAGCGCCGTCGCGAACTGGCAGCGGGCGTTCCGTCGGCTCTTTGAGATCGCTGCGATCAAAAAGCTGGATGGCACCCTCAAACGGTGCCACCCCCATATGTTTCGGGATACATTCGCCGTTGAAAATCTGTTGGCTGGGATCCCGATTGACCAGGTTTCGCTCCTTTTAGGTCACGCCTCAGTCAGGATCACAGAAAAGAGCTACGCTCCCTTCGTTAAAGCACGGCAACTGCAATTGCAAGAAAGCGTGCGCAATGCCTGGCAGATTGCTTCCCTGTGATCGCAGTCTATTAGGTGCCAACTGCAATCGCGGGCAGGGATCGAATCGCTGACCTCCTCGTTGCGAAAACTTGAATTATCTAATTTTCAACAACTTAGCGCAACAAAACAACGCGGATTTTAGCCGAAAACAACCCGCCGAAACCCTTATTATTCCTTTAGTATTCCCTTATTGTTCACGTGCTGACCCGGAATCCCTCTGCGGCTCGGACGGTAACCCCGGCGTTCACCGACGTGTTTCACCCCGTAGAGCCATTCCAGGCACGATTCGGTTTGGTAAGGACCTTCTAAGAGATGCCGTGCTTGGCACATCTGGACTCGAAGAAGGGCATGAGTAAGGATTCCCGCGCAGCCGGCGAGCGGAGGCCGGAAGCTATGCTGGATGAGGGGTCGGGGAGAAACCGGTAAGGTTTCTCCCCGCGCGATTTTGGCACACGAGAAGCCGAGGGACGGTGACTTTCCGCCCCTCGGTGAAAGGAAATACTAGGCTACCTTCTTAGCACTCTTCGTTGCGGGCGATGGCACCTTCTTTGCCTTCTCCTTCGCGGCGAACTCCTGCTTCACCTGAGGGCAATGGCTTCGGTGTCCACCTTGTAGGCCGTGGCAGCTTCCTGAGGATCACGGTGGGACTGCCACGCGAGGATGCCAGCAGGATGCTCGCCTCGACCAGCAGACGTGAGAACGTACCTTCATCCGCTCGGCGAACGAAGGTCGTCAGGGTCTTGCCAATGCCTCCATCATCCCGCTTCTGGCGGATGCCGTGCTGCCTTGCCAGCATCTCGACGCGGTTCGAGTCCATGACACTAATCAGCTTCTCAAGGACGAAAAGCAGGTCACGCT
This sequence comes from Granulicella pectinivorans, assembly GCF_900114625.1. Taxonomy (NCBI): domain Bacteria; kingdom Pseudomonadati; phylum Acidobacteriota; class Terriglobia; order Terriglobales; family Acidobacteriaceae; genus Granulicella; species Granulicella pectinivorans. The sequence goes on along the minus strand of NZ_FOZL01000001.1, from coordinate 3,050,489 downwards.
TGAGCAACCGAACGGGAACGGAAGCGCTCACCGCAGCGAGGACACGGAGGCCGGTCGTGTTGGCGATGGCCTGTTCCTTGCGCTGCATGTCCTGCTCGGCCTTCCACTTCTCATCTTTGCCGCTGTTTGGCTGCTCCGGATGATGGACGGGCATTTGGGATTGGCACACACCTTATGGATAGTTCCAACGTCGCTGCCTTCCGTGATGATGGCCTCAGTGGTGAACTTGCACACCTTGAACTCGGGCCGCTTTGCATCGTCTTTCAATTTCGGCTTATCGTCCCGAATGGCCGTGTACTTGTTGCGTGGCAATACAGCGCTCCTATCTTTCGGTGCGCCATAGGCGGTGCTGATCTGTACCAACTCCGGCTTCGCGGCGACGGTCTGCGCGACGCGCGCTGAAACTTTGGCACCGTAGCAATTGGGGTCGGTGCATCTGTCACCCTGTCTTCCGAGGTCATCGTCAAACAGCAGCTTGTTATGTCCTGTCCTCTTCGGGTAGTCGGCACAACTGCCAGCAGCGGGGACAAGCTGCGCATCCCGCTTTTTGAACGGCGCATCTTTCAGGATCAATAGGATATTGCTATCAATCCAGAATTGCAGGTTGCGGACGGGCAGTAGGATACGGGTGGGCTTGTCTCCACCGTTGTAGACCTCCTTGAAACATGCCTGGAGCGCGAGTCCCTGTTGGTCGGCGGGCAGCTTCGCCAGCAAGAGCGCGTGCCCCACGCCAATCTCATCGCGATAGAAGGCCTCGACCACGATTGGAACGAGGTCAATCAACTTGAGACGCGACGCGACGTAAGCGGGATTCTTTCCGGTACGCGCGGCCAACTGTTCGATGGAGTACTTCGGCTCGTCCAGCGCCAGCAGCCGGGCGAAGCCGGTTGCTTCTTCCATCGGATGCACGTCGGCTCGAATCAGGTTCTCGACGAGAGCAGCTTCCACCGCTTCGGCATCGGTTAGATGGACAATGCGGACGGGCACGGTCGGGACTTCGGCCATCTGCGCGGCGCGGTAACGCCGTGCTCCGGCGATGATCTCGAAGCCGTTCTCGGTCAGTGGCCGAACCAGCAAGGGCGAGAGTAAGCTGTCTAGCGGCGGAGACGCTCGTCTGTCTCTTCAATCACCCCTTCGTTTAGGGGACCTTCATGTCCACATTGCGAACAATGAAAAACACCGGCAGCATCCGGTGTCCCATCCGGTTCTTCGCGCCGCGATGCGCGGCCACAAGCAGGGCAGATGTGAGCGTGAACTAATCGAAATGATCCCCGGTTGTCATTCTTGTCCCTCACAATGTGACCCTCTCGAGACAGTCAGGGAATGCGCGACCGATCGATAGCCTCATCCGCCATCGAGCGGTTTTACTTACCTCCGAGTAACAGTGCACTCTTCAGTGAACTAGCATTGCGCTCGAATCTTCGAATGCCCTACTGTTGTGCCTCGACTTGAACCAAGTGGTTGTGGAGCGCACCAGATTGGCACTCCCCTTCGGGTGTCGGATCAAAAAACAACTGGTCTTCCCGGAATCGTTTCTCGCAAGAGTTCTTCTCACCCAAAGAACTCCCTAATCTGTTCGCTAGTTGCCGCCCGCAATTGATACGTTGTGGTGCCTTGGTCGCGAAGTTCGGTAGCAGCCCGGAGAAACTCACCTATGGCTGCCTTCGCCAGAGAACCTCCCACGCTGATTCTCTTTACGCCGAGTAAGTCCAGATCCTTCACGGAGAGAGAAACCCCCTCAGATCCGAGCAGCACATTGACCGGTCGATCCAAGGAGCGTACAACCTCCGCGACTTCCTTAGCGTCGCGGAGCCCAGGCGCGTAAAGCACATCCGCACCCGCCTCCTGATACGCCTGAAGCCGTGCGATGGTGTCAGCGAGATTCGTTCGGCCAACCACGTAGTTCTCAGCACGGGCCGTGAGCGTAAATGGGAATGATAAGCTTCCCGCCGCCGCTGCCGCTGCTCGGATGCGTTCAGACGCGAGATCGATGGGATAGACAGGCTCGTCGCCCCGCCCCGTGCTGTCTTCAATCGATCCGCCCACAACTCCGGTCTCTGCTGCAAGCAGAATGGCCCGGCCTACCGCGTGCGGCGAGTCCCCAAATCCGTTTCCTAGATCTGCGGTTATGGGTAAGTTCGTGCCCTCCGCCATCTCCGTCAGGTGTTCGAACACAATATCAATCGGAACGGAGTTATCCCGCAAGCCGTGGCTACAGGCCAGGCCGAGACTCGTGCTGGCAAGAGCCTTGAATCCAAGATGCTCAAGGAGCCGTGCCGTCCCTAAGTCCCAGGGATTTGGGATCACGAACGCGCCCTTTCCGTCGTGGAGAGAACGAAAGGCTTCAGCCTTTGCTAACTGGGTTAAGCTGTTGGACCGTCTCATTGAGAACCCCTTTTGCTAGGTTGTTCGGGCAGAGTCGTGCAGGTTCCACAGGAGTGACCACATTCATCGTCCCTCCGCTCGTTCGCCGCGCAAGGTCATTACCGCGCTCGAAATGCTGGCCACTACCTTGCCGTCTTCTCGCTCAATTTCGCATAGGTAGTGGCTGATGGTTCGTCCTTTGTGCGTAGCTCGCGCGTGAGCGCGCAAGCGAGATTGCCACACGGGCCGGAGGAATGCTGCTTTCAAATCGATGGTAGTGAATGTCTCGCCAGTATCCATCAGGGTGGAATGCGCTGTGCCGATGGCCGCGTCCGCCAACTCACACAGAAGCCCCCCATGCACAGTTCCTTGCTGGTTTCCATGAATCGTTGCATCGGCGTCTAGCTCGACAACCGCCATAGCCTCCGCCACTTCGACTATCCGAAACGCTAACAAGCGGGAGATGGCAGTGGGGTAAAGCATGTGGGTGGCATCTTCAGGGGACAATCGTCCGTCCACTTGGCGTGTCAGGTATTCGAGTACAGGTAAAGGGTGGTTCGTACCGGTCATAGTGGCGACTGTCCTGCTTTCATCTTGCAAACCCGCAGCGAAACGGTACCGTTTCAAGCCAAATCATATTAGGCTATGCTAGGACAATCCAACTATTGTCCTAGGTACATTCAATGACGGCTTCGCGGACTTCCTCTCTGGCTGATGCGCTTGCTGAAAGAATTCGCAGCGGACAGCTTGCTCCCGGCACATTACTGCCGACGCATCGCAAATTTGCGGCCACTCATAAGATTGCACTGGCTACCGCAAGCCGAGTCTACGCAGAGCTCAAGGTCACGGGATTAATCGTGGGGGAGACAGGTCGCGGCTCATTTGTGCGGGAGCGTCCGCTTCAGAGGGAGTGGGATTCGGGCGATGAGGCCCGGCTCAACCGTCAGGCAGCGGATCTTTCCTTCAACCATCCCAATGTTGATGGCCAAGCCCAATTGATGAGGTCGACGCTGCGCTCGATGGCGTCGTCAGGAGACGTTGCCGCTCTCATGCATCAACAGCCCTCGGGCGGTCGCAGACATGAACGGGATATCGTCTGTCGTTACCTCGCTGCGCGCGGTATCGTTGTCGAGAATGAGCAAGTCTTCCTTGTCAATGGAGCCCAGCATGGGCTCGACGTCGCGGTTAGAGCGAAATTGCACACCGGAGATCGTGTGGCAGTAGACGCGTTGACCTATCCAGGCTTCAAGATGATCGCTGCGTCTGACGGGATAGAGTTGATTCCAGTGGCTGCATGTGGCTCTGGCCCGGACCTCGATGTTCTGGAACGGGCTTGTCGCAACCGCAATCTACGTGCCATATACAGCATGCCGACGGTGCAGAATCCGTTGGGTTGGGTGCTCGATAATGAGCAACGCGACCGTTTGGTCAACATCGCTCGACGGCACGACTGTCTGCTCATTGAAGATGCGACATATTCCTTTTTGGCACATAAGGCGCCACCCGCACTCGTCTCCATGGCGCCTGAGCGCACCATCTATGTATCGAGTCTCTCCAAGAGTGTCGCAACCGGGCTGCGTTTTGGGTTTATGGTGGTGCCCAAGCCATTCATCAGTGCCATAAAGGCCCAAGTGCGAGCCAATTTCTGGAGCATGCCCAGCCTGATAACGTCCATGGCGACACGCTGGATTGCCGATGGAACCGTGGACAGATTGGAACGACGTGGACGCCAAGAGGCTAAGATTCGTCAGGCTCTAGCGCGTCAAGCGTTCTCCGGGTTAGATTTGGTCGCCAATCCGATCTCGCTTTTTGCCTGGCTGAAACTTCCGCCCGAACTTCGCATGGATCGCGTCACCGCTGCCTTGGCTGAGCGGAATATAGCTGTCTCTACGGCACAGGCGTATGCCACTACGAAGCATGTCCCGCATGCATTGCGTGTTGGATTGAGCTCGCTTCCCATCGATGGTTTGAAGGAGGCATTACAGAAAGTACGAAAGGTGATCGACGAGTATCCCATCTGACAAGCGAAATTCCAGAAGCCTTGGGACCGCGATCTCAGCCCGCTACAAGAGTGACCTTTGACAGCCCCGCACACACTTCACCTAGCGGTCTCCTGCATATACTTTCGAACATCCCGGATGGACGACTTCACCACTCCCATCTCAAACTGGCAAGCCGGCACCACGGCTAAGCATCGCCAGCACGTCGCATCCTTCAACACGCCGGACGCGCAAGGTCATTTTGCAGGTCTATGGTTAGGCATGTCTGAAGTATTACGGCTGCTTCGTTCTCGCTTTCAGAAGCGTAGCTTCCCCTAACTGAGCCATGTACGCCTCAACATCCTGCTTCGTGAGGCGGCCGGCGGTCTCCTGCTTCATCACGTCTGACGCATTGAGTCCATACTTGCGCAGCCACTTGCGAACAAGCGGTGATCGCCGCCTATAGTTGCTTTCGCGGTGTATTGAAGTCTCCGCATTGAACCAAACGCGGGATCGGAATATTTTCATGTACTCTCCTTCTTTGCGATAAACCCACGTCTAGCTATACAAAATCATCCTTACGCGCGAGCAGCATCAGGTTTATTCGGATCAACACCAAGATCGGCCATAGCGTCCGCGACCATCTCAAGAGGCACTTTTTGTATTCTGGCGAGAGAACTAATGGCCGCGACGGTAATACTCTCAGCATCCACCTCGAAGTGACGGCGAAGGTACTCCCGGTTTTCGCTCCGCCCGAATCCATCCGTGCCGAGAGCGGTAATGCGACCAGGAAGCCAGGGTGCGAGCCCATCAACCATAATCTTCATGTAGTCGCTGGCCGCCACAATCGGGCCATCATGCCCCTCGAGAACTTGAAGCAGGTACGGCGTTCTCGATGGACCCGCCGGATGCAGGCGATTCCAACGCTCACAAGCAAGCGCATCGCGGCGAAGTTCACTGTAACTGGTGGCACTCCATACATCCGCATCGATGCTGTATTTCGCTTTCAGTATGTGCTGCGCTCTCACGGCTTCATTAAGGATGGGTCCAGAGCCGAACAGGTGAACGATAGCCTCCGCTGTTTCAGCGGATTTGAATCGGTACAAGCCCTTGAGTATGCCCGGCTCGACGTCGTTTGGCATCGGAGGTTGCACATAATTTTCGTTGTAAACCGTGAGGTAATAAAATAAATCTTCCTTCGCCTCATACATACGGCGAAGGCCATCCTGGATGATGACGGCGATCTCATACGCGTAGGCAGGATCGTAGGCAGCGCAAGTCGGAATGGTGCTGGCAAGGACATGGCTGTGACCGTCCTCATGCTGAAGGCCCTCGCCGAGTAGCGTCGTACGCCCAGCGGTCCCGCCGACCATAAAGCCTTTCCCCCTGGCATCTGCAAATGCCCATGCAAGATCACCCACTCTCTGGAAGCCGAACATCGAGTAATAAACAAAGAATGGAATCATAGGCATGCCGAAGTTGGCGTATGCGGTGCCAGCCGCCGTAAAGGTCGCCATCGAGCCCGCCTCCGTGATGCCTTCTTCGATGAGCTGCCCATCCTGGGATTCCCGATAGTAGAGAAATTGATTGCTGTCCACAGGCGTATAAAGCTGACCGTGGGAAGCGTAAATCCCGATCTGCCGAAACAATGCCTCCATGCCGAAGGTCCGGCCTTCATCGGGAATAATCGGAACGATGTATTTCGCAAGTTCCTTTTGCTTCAGCAATGCATTCAGTACGGCGTTGAAACCGGACGTGGTCGAGGCAGCACGCCCCTTCGTCCCCTCAAGCACGTCTTTGAAGATGTCTAAGGCTGGCGCGGCAAAAGCGAGTTCCTTGTGTGAATTGCGGGACGGCAGATAACCGCCAAGCTCCTCCCGCCGCTGCTTGAGGTACTTGATTTCATCGCTCTCAGGACCAGGATGATGTAGCTCAAGATGGTCGATCTTTTCTTCAGGTACGTCCATTTCAAAGCGTTTGACGATATAAGCGAGTTGCTCATCTTTGAGCTTCTTGGTGTTGTGTGCGAAGTTTCTACCTTCGGCGGCATCGCCCAGGCCATAGCCTTTGATCGTCTTCGCCAGAATGACGGTTGGAGCGCCTTGGTGTTCCGTTGCTCGTTTGTAGGCGTTATAGATTTTCACCGGATCATGCCCGCCCCGGCTGAGGGTCGCTAGATCGTCGTCCGACATGCCCTCGACCGATTTCAGCAGCTCAGGATATTTGCCGAAAAAGTGTTCCCGAAGGTAAGCACCTCCGAGTGCCTTGAACGCCTGATATTCTCCATCGACGCATTCGGACATGCGGCGGAGCAGTAGACCGCTAGTATCGCGTGCCAACAGGTCATCCCAATTGCTTCCCCAGAGGCACTTGATGACATTCCAACCTGCGCCGAGGAAGTTGGCTTCGAGTTCCTGAATGATCCTGCCGTTCCCACGAACTGGACCGTCAAGGCGCTGGAGATTGCAGTTGATGACAAAGATCAGATTGTCCAGTCCTTCGCGGGTCGCAACGGTGAGGGCACCACGCGACTCCGGTTCATCCTGTTCTCCATCGCCGAGAAACGCCCATACCTTACGGTCTGAGACGGGCACCATCCCGCGATTTTCCAGGTATTTGATGAATCGAGCCTGATAGATAGCATTGATGGGGCCGAGTCCCATCGAAACAGTAGGAAATTGCCAAAACTCCGGCATAAGCCACGGATGAGGATATGACGAAAGGCCGGGTTGCTCGCGGAGTTCGTGCCGAAAGTTGAATAGATGCTGTTGGGTGAGGCGGCCTTCGAGGTAAGCGCGGGCATAGATTCCTGGGGAGGAATGGCCCTGAAAATAAATCAGGTCGCCCGCCAGATCTCCAATGGACCCGCGAAAGAAATGGTTGAATCCAACCTCAAGGAGCGTGGCGAGCGAGGCGAACGAAGACATATGTCCGCCAATGTTTTCGTCGTATTTATTTGCGCGAGCGACCATCGCTAGAGCGTTAGATCGAATGAGGCTTTCGATACGCTGTTCAAGTACCCTGTCCCCAGGAAAGGCCACCTGCTGATCAGGAGGGATGGTATTGATATACGGCGTATTGTGTTGGAGCGGTGTGGCTACACCAGCCTGCGCGGCTCGATTCAAGAGCGCCAGCAAGAGCTGCGAGGCTTCCTGGGGGCCGTCTGCATCGATGACTTGATCCAGAGCCTCAAGCCACTCGGCGGTTTGACCGTCATTTGCGGCGGGATACGTAACTTCGTTTTTGACGCTTTTCAGATCGGCGGGATAGGCATGGCTGGACATTAGACCTCCTGCAGCATCGCCCTCCGTTTGGGAGGCTGCGAAGTTCCAACAATAGCGCTTGAGACAACAAGTTGTCCAGTTAGCGTTTCGTTGTCCTGAGAGGCAAGATGAGCCATACTGGAATGATGTCGGTGCCAGCTCGTATTCGTGCTCTTAGGAAGAAAAAAGGTTTGACGGTCGAAGCGCTTGCCGCTTCGGTTGGCGTCCATAAGGGACATCTATCCCGTATCGAACGAGGAGAGAAAGCGCCGTCTCTCGCCACGTTGGAGGCCATTGCGCGTTCCCTAAAGGTCGGGATGGCCCAACTCTTTGGAGAGAAAACCAATGAGGATGATGTAATCGTGGTTCGGAAGACCGAACGAGCCGTCAGTGGAGACAGTGAGACCTATCTCATAGAAGCTCTGCTCGCCGGGTCAGCGATGAGACCTCTCGCAGCATATATCGTGTCTCCCGGTCGGGAGTTCTTGGAGCACGATGTGCCAGATCATGTCGGCCAGGAATTTTTGTTCGTGCTCCAGGGAAAGATAGAGGTTGCCGTCGCCGATCAACTATTGGCTTTGGGTGCCGGAGACTGCGCAACCTACGATGCTGGACTTCATCACAAAGTCCGTCGGAGAAGTTCGACGGTCGCGAGGGTTCTCGTTCTTCTAGGAAGGAACTAAATACAGCGTCCCATCAGTTGTGGAGGAAGAATGATATGGCATGGCATTACTCGTTATTGCAGGATCATTGGAGCTTGTCCGTGCAATATTGAAAACTCCTCTTGGATACGGTCATGGCGCAGCACATTGTCGCTGTATCGAGCACTGTTATGAATCTTTCTTCGATCTCAGGCGCCGAAGACGTTGTCGGTTGGAATCACCTACCGATTTTGGTGGGCATCGACCCGATTGGCGTAGCGTTAGAGGGCATGGTGTCGTACGAAAGATCGTTTCGCCAATGCGTGTGCTCTTTACCGCGTTGATCTGTATCGGCACCATTGGATTGAAGTCAACTTCCATGTAGGCAAGAGACCTGGGTGACCGATTGTTGACGACACTAACCCGCAGAGCATCTGATCCTCTTCGGAAGAGTCCCGGATGCTCTTCCATTCCGACTGTAGAGCGCTCCACGGTGTCCGGGCACCCGGGACCCTCGTATCCTATTTCTTCGACAGCCCTTGAGTTCGTGGCAGATTGATCGGCCTCGGTATTTCTGTACCAGTTGAGATGTTAGTCTTCGACCAAATCTGACCTGGATAAGGGAGGTATTGGATGAAGAAGAAGCGTTTTTCTGTGGAGCAGATCGTTGGCGTGTTGAAGCAGGCGCAGGTGGGTGTTCCTGTGGCGGAGGTGATCCGGAAGGCTGGGATCAGCGAACAGACGTTCTACCGGTGGAAGGCGAAGTACGCGGGCCTGGAGGTGGACGAGGTTCGGAAGATGGCGCAGTTGCAAGAAGAGAACATGCGCCTGAAGCAGTTGGTGGCGGAGCTGACGCTGGACAAGACGATCTTGCAGGATGTGCTCTCAAAAAAATGGTGAAGCCTTCGCGTCGTGGACCGATGGTCGATCGGCTGATGAGCAGCTATGGCGCGAGTGAGCGGCATGCCTGCCGTGTTCTGTGTGTGACACGCGGAACGTATCGCTACCGGAGCTGCCTCGATCCACGAACTGAACTGCGGATGCGTATCCGTGAGATCGCTCAAGCACGAGTGCGCTACGGATACCGCAAGATCCGCGTTCTGTTGAATCGCGAAGGCTGGGATGTAGGCAAGTATCTGGTGTACCGGTTGTGCAAGGAAGAAGGCCTGATGCTGAAGCGTATGAAGCCGGCAGGCAAGCGCAAGGCCGCTCGTCTGCGCGAAGAAAAGGTCAAACCCACCGCACCGGATGAGGCATGGAGCATGGACTTCGTCTCGGACCAGCTGCAGGACGGAACGCGCTTCCGGTCGCTGACCATCGTCGATGTCTACACGAGAGAGTCGGTGGTGATCGAGGTGGGCCAGAGCTTGAAGGGAGACGGTGTGGTGCGCACGCTGAATAAGCTAAAGCTCGAACGCGGTGTTCCGAAGGTGTTGTTTTGCGACAACGGCAGCGAGTTCACCAGTCATGCGATGGACCTGTGGGCTTACCAGAATGGAACGAAGATCGACTTCTCCCGTCCGGGCAAGCCGACCGACAACGCCTTCGTGGAAAGCTTCAACGGAACCTTCCGCGCCGAGTGCCTGAACACGCACTGGTTCATGAACCTGAAGGAGGCAAAGCACCTGATCGAAGCCTGGAGGCGAGAATATAATGAGAGTCGTCCTCACGCATCTCTCGCGGACAGGACGCCAAGCGAGTTCGCCAGCCAGTACGCGGCCAGCCGCGTACTGGCTGGAACCTAAACCGGTCGAAGACTAACTCTGACCTTGGTATAGAAATGCTAGGCCCTTCACAGCTGCGCTACACTAACTCATCCAACGGCACAAAAGATCGGGCACTCCACTGCGAACGCGGTTGCCGCCTGGTGATGTCCGTGGGTCGTAGGGCGAGGCAGAATTGCAAAGACATACTGATAATGTTGACCTCTGATGAGGTCAGAGATCGTTTGTTGAATGTATCCAGAGTCCCAAAGGTGCTTGAGCCCTGAGTCACGGTCGGTTGTAAAGACCTGGTCTTTCTGTTCAAGGAAGAAATGATCCCGGATGCCGAGTATCTTTCCTGCTCGCAACGTTTCTCCTCGACGGATCGCCGGGAGTTCCCTCCGCCCTGTCTCTTCTGTTGTCAATGTCTTTCCGTACAATGGCTCCGCCAACGTGGAATAGTGAAACCCCGCTTCTCCGTTCGTGATGACCAGCTCATCCACGGTGCCTCCCAGTTGCACCGCCATTCTGTACACCGTTGCAGCGAAGTAATATTCGTCGTCCGGATGTGCGACAACAAGGAGCGTCTTGCCTGGCGGTTGTGCATAGAGCAAAACCGGCAAGACAAGAGCAATGAGTACGGCGAGCGGGACGATTCCCCGCCCTCTTGCACGAATCCCGCAACCTGGGCACCTCTTTCTGTTGACACCAAGCATCGTTGCCTTCGTCATGAATGCGTTCCCTTCCTGCTGAACTTGCGTGGGGACAGCACCGCGAGTAGTCGCGACGACAGGACCCATGTGGCAATCAGCGCTGTAAACAGAAAGCGCATGCAAAGGCTCCGTGGGGTATAGCTCGGTGGAATCCCGAACGGGACAGTTGTTGAGGGATTGATCTTCATCCAAACGGTGCGTTTGCGAGACCTGCCGCGCACCAAGCATGAAATCCGCCAACTACGTCCGTCGCGCGCCATAGACCAAGATCTTGCAGAGCCGCAGCCGCGAGGCTTGATGTATAGCCCTCAGAGCAGAACAAGATCACCTCCAGATCGTGATCGACAGCGATTGCCAGCCGCGCTTCGGATGTGGGATCGAATCTCCACTCGAGCACATTCCGCTCGACAACGAATGCGCCAGGAATGATTCCTTCGGCTGTGCGCTGGGCCTCTGGACGGATATCGACGAGTACCGCATTCCTTTTGGCCAAGGCTTCATAGGCGGCCTCAGGAGTCAACCGTCTGAGGCGAGCACGTGCCGACGCCAGCATCTGATCGATGCTTGAAGAACCTGACCAATTAGCCGACTTGAAATTCTGCGCACTCCCTTCGTGATCGCGTCTCGAGGTCTGCTCAGACTCATGGTCGCGCCGAACCAGATCGGTGCCATCCAACTCATACTCGTTCATCTCGCTCAGCGGAGGCGAATAGGCATGAATGCTAACCGCCGGCGCAAGGGACGAATTCCGAACATCATGTGTGTACTCGAAGCCAAAGCCGCGAGGCTGGCCGGGATAGATTGCATGACTCCGCTTTCCGGGAAGGTGCTCCTCGAGAACACCCGTGGTCACAACGAACGCCCCTGCGGATTCTCCGTGATCATGAAAGCCCGTGGCTTGCCCAGGCATCCAGCTGATCACCCAAATGTCATAGTCCGCTCCGAGATGCAACCGCTCATACCAGCGATGTTCCGTACGTAAGCGCACACGATCTAACCATCCCTCCGATGCGGCAAACCGCGAGACGATATCAACGAGCTGTTCCGGAGTCCTCGAGTGCGGCGCCAATTGGTTCTTCGCAACGGTAGTCGCGCTACCGTCGCCAAGGGTAAAAACTTCTTCTATTACAAGGGGCATAGGATCTCTCCAGAGCCGATCCGCAAAGAACACGTGCAAATGCACGCGAGACGATCTCGGCAGCAGCTTCGAATAAGCGATGGAGGATATGGATGAGTGTTATAGCGGCGCTTCGGGGATCTCTGAAGATGTCGCAGCTCACCCAACGAAGGGCTGGAGGCGGCGACAACAATGGAACAGAGAAAGCGTCATGCCTCGAAGCTAGCATGGGCCGGAGAATTCGGTCAATGAAACCGGAGCGCGAGTGCGACGACCTGGGCACCAAAGATTGAGCCTGGATTTTACCGTGCAACTTGACCTGCCGGTGCGGTTCAGGCTACGCTCTGACTTATGCAGACCATTTCAAGACTGGGTTGTTGTTGCCGCGCTTCGCTGGCCACCTCCGTCTTTTGTGCTGCTCGATAACCAGCACGATCCGGCCTTCCAGGTCTGATTCCCTTTCTCACCCATACCCATCGTCCTAAGAACGGAGCTTTCTCATGAAGCTTTCTGCCAGCGTCCTTGCGCTGTCTTTCGGTGCGTGCTTCGGTGCGCTTGTTGTTCCTTCCAGCGTGGCCCAGACGGCCGCGCAGGCCGCGGGTGTTTGGCAGGGCTTCGCCACAGCGCGCGGCAATCAGCAAGTCCCGATCACCATTCGTATCTCGGGCAGCGGAACGAAGCTGAAGGCGGCATTCCTTAACGGACCCGCGGCACATCCCGATGAAACGATCGCGACCACCGCGACGCTGGATGGTAGCCATCTTGTCGCCTCATTCGATTACTTCGCTCGCACACTCGACGCGACCGTTAGCGGCAATACGTTGTCTGGCACCTACGGACCGGCACACCCAAGCGCGAAGTCTGCACCGCCGACTCCGTTTACTTTGACCCGCATTGCCAAAGAAACTGATCCGGAGGCAGCGCCGCATGCTCCGGATATCTCCGGATCGTGGGAGATTGCCACCAAGAGCAACAAGGGTGAAGGAGCATGGGAGTTTCGCGTTGATCCACCTTTGGGGAAATCGCCCGTGATCAAGGCCGTGATTCAACGCATCGATGGCGACACTGGAGGACTGTGGGGAACGTGGAACGGGACCAGTTTCAATGTCAGTCACTTCACGGCAGCGGGCCCGGCTATCTACTCCGTCACTCCTCAACCCGATGGCACACTGGTGATCAAGAGCCTACTTGGGCCGGTTCACGATTCCTCGCCGAATCTCGTCGCACGCAGGACAGTCGATGCTCGCAAGCTGAACCTCCCGACGCCCACCGATCCAACACAGCAAACGACCCTGAAAGATCCCACGGTGCCGTTGGCTTTCAGCTTCCCCGATCTGAACGGAAAGATTGTGTCGAATACGGATCCTCAGTTTCAGGGCAAGGTCGTCATCGTGGCGATCGGCGGCTCCTGGTGCCCCAACTGCCATGATGAGGCTCCTTTTCTTGTGAGCTTGTACAAGAAGTTCCATTCCAAGGGTCTCGAGATCGTGAACCTCGACTTTGAGCAAGGTGACCCCGACACCGACACAGCTCGACTCAAGGCCTTCATCGCGCATTACGGCATCACGTATCCGGTGCTCGTCAGCGGAACCACGGATCAGCTTGCGGAGAAGATTCCCCAGGGAGTCAATCTAAATTGCTGGCCGACTTCGTTCTTCGTAGGCCGTGACGGGTTAGTCAAGGAGACTCACGCAGGCTTCGCGGGTCCGGGCAATACGGCGGGACATATTGCGCTCGAACACGATGTGACTGCTTTGATCGAGAAGCTCCTTTCCGAGCGCCCAACGCATCAGGCTGTACATCAAGGCAACTGATCCAAGCGCCGGAGGTGCCGTGGCCAGCACGCTCCTCCGGCGCATGGCCCTGCTATGAAGGAAAGAGTTTAGACCCTATGCTGATGAGTCTCACACGTTGTTGTTGCGGCCACTTCCACACGGCCCAAACCCGGGTGCGCTTCGCATAGCCGCGCACCTTCCAGAGCGGACCTCTCTTACGAGTGGCGCCTGTCTGCTGACACTGCATGTGACAACTCTAACTGCATGACCTCTTCATCCATTTCGATGTGAGCTTTTCCCTTCGCTCTATGGGAACGATCGCACGACGTATGGCCTGGATCTTCCAATCTGGGACGTCCACCTGCCGGAAGCGGATGAGAAGTCCAAATCGCCTTCACTCGAAGGGGTCCACGATGCCGTCTCATTCGACTACAACACGACGACTTTCGCGACGCCGGTTTCTCCAGGCAGGAGCGTTGGGCGCGGTCGCTGCTCTGCCGCTCGCCGGATACGCAAAGCGTTTGAATCCTCGGCGAGATTGGCTCACCTCCGGCCCGAATTTTCTCGAAGGCGCACTGAAAGCAGTCCAATGGATACGTTCAGCCCAGATGGATACGGCCCAGGGACGTTACTGGCTTTCGGAACCAGATCATCCGGGTAAGAAAACTTCTGCCTGTGAGCTGACCGGCATCTGTGGCGGGGGTGCGGGGATTGTCCTGTTTTTCCTGCAAATGGCGCACGCTACGGGCGAGGCCAGCTACCTCGATGATGCACGTCGCGGTGCAGATTATCTCACCGCCGTATGGCCGAATCTGCTCGGTAAGAGCGTTGAACCTTCACGCGCCAACCTCTCGTTTTATGAGGGCATCGCGGGAATCGCCTTTGCTCTTTCCGAGACAAGTAAAGCGATGAAGGAACCGCGCTATCAACAGGCTGCACTCGCTGCCACGGACGCTGTGGCGCAACCGATGGGAACCGAAACCGGATGGACGGATCCGGCACACACTGCGGATCTTGTGCTTTATCTGCTGTACGCAGCGCGAACATTTCATGTTGAGACATACCGTGCGCTCGCCATGGAAGCCGGCCTGCGCCTCGTCGCGATGGGAAAGCCTCATGAATGCGGAGGAATGAGTTGGCAGAACGCCGGAGTTACCTCCGCTGGCCAACCCTCTCTCGCCGCCGAAGACGAAACGGCGCATGTGTCTTTCACGCTCGCACGTCTCTTTGAAGAGGTGCAAGATTCAACTTTTCTCAATACATCGCTCGAAGGCGCTGCACACGTCCAGAGCGTCGTAACAGGCTCGGGGGCTCTCATCTCGTACACCTCCGCCAGCTTTCTCAGTGCATCTCATCCTGAGTTTGGCCCTGCGATCACCGGCAGAGCGCGGTTGTTCTACCAGCTCTACAAGGTAACCGGAACAGACTGCTACCGCGAACAAGCTGAGGCGCTTGCCAATGCGGCAATCCGGGCCGAGGAGTCCGTCCGCCACACACCCAACTCTTGGGAAACGGTACGCCAATCCAGCGGCGCGGCGAGTCTACTCGACCTGCTCCTCGATCTCTCCGCGGCCCTTGGGAATCTGGAATATGTCGAAATCGCCGCTTCCCTGGCGTCTCGCATTGTGGAACAGAATACCGATTTTGATGGCAAGAGCTATGTCTGGGATCAGAGATTCCCTTGGATTGTCCCCAGCGCCCTCTCTGCCCAGACGGGGTATCTCACCGGTGCTGCTGGAATTGGCGCAGCGCTTGTTCATGTCGCGCTTGCACAACGGGGAGACCTGCGACCGATTGTGTTTCCCGATAGTCCATTCTCAGACTCATGCAAACAGTTCACGATTTCCTGACGATCCTAGAAGAGGCTTCATGCGCGTACCGTTTTATTTTGTCGACGTCTTTGCTGATCAACCGCTGACTGGAAATCCGCTTGCAATCGTACCCAATGCCGAAGGCTTTGACGACGTCGTGATGCGACGGATTGCCGCCGAACTCAACCAGGCCGAGACAACTTTCATCTTGCCCTCCAGCAATGGTTCAGCACACTGGCGTCTGCGTTCCTTCACCGCTCCTGGTCACGAAGTTTTTGGCGCGGGGCACAACTCACTGGGTGCATGGTGGTGGCTGGCTGAATCAGGAGCACTGAAACTGAGTGATGGAGCAAACCAATTCACTCAAGAGATTGGAGCCGATCTCTTGCCCGTCGAGATACGATGCCGTGGATCGCAGCTCGTCTCCGTGGTCTTAACACAATCACCACCGGAGTTTGGCAACACCTGCGAGGATCTTCAGGGGTTGGCTGAAGCACTGGGGCTGAAGAGAGAGGACTTTTCCAAGCTGTTGCCCGCGCAAGTTGTCTCTACTGGCGCCGGGCATCTTCTGGTAGCAGTTCGAAACCGGGCTGCCGTTGCACAGGCTCAGCCCAACTCTCAACAGCTTGCAAAAATCTTGAAGGAGGTGGGGGGCGAGGGATGCTACCTGTATTGCCTGGATCCGGTCTCACCTTCGTCCGTGGCCCACACCAGGTTCTTCAATCCGACCATGGGCATCGTGGAAGACTCTGCGACCGGAACTGCTGCCGGCCCTCTCGCCTGCCAACTGGTGGAATACGGGATCGTCAGCGACGGTGCGACGATCATCATCGAACAGGGATATGAAATGAAGCGTCCAAGCCTTCTGAGCGTCGAGGTCAACGACAAGCTCGTAAAGCTTGCCGGACGCGGAGTGCAGGTCATCGAAGGAACCATACGCATTCAATAGACATCACACGTACCTTGATAGACGGCGCTTTCTGGGGTTCTTCCTTGGATGGCGTACCTTTGCAAGAAAGGGCTCGCCGGCACCATGGGAACCCTTCGAAACAAGGAGGAAACCTTGAGCTCGATATCTCGTCGCTCTCTTCTGAAGCAATGCGGCATTGCCGCCGCAGCCAATCTTCCTGTCATGAGCTTTGCCGCACCGGCTTCACATATTCCGGCGACGATACACGTCAATCTCAATGAGAACGCCTTCGGCCCTTCTCCCACAGTTGTTCCCGCAATCACGAGGGAGCTTCCTCGTCTCGCGCGATATGCCACGGCAGATCTTGCAAACGAGTTCACGGCGCAGATCGCGGCCTATGAGCGTGTGCCACCGGAGCAAGTTGTGCTTGGGGAGATCCTTGGTGGGCTTGGGTTGTACCTTGGAAGCCAAGGCGCACCCGGAGGAGAGTTTCTCTACTCGGTGCCTGGTTATCTTGCCTTGATTAATGCGGCCTCCCACGTAGGAGGGGTAGGGGTTCCGGTGCCCTTGAACTCGCATTTCGAAAATGATCTGCCGGCGTTGCGAGAGAAGGTGAGCCCACGCACCCGCGCTATCTACCTTATCAATCCGCACAATCCGACCGGCACCGCAAGTGATCCTGTGGCCTTCCGCGCTTTTCTCGAAGAGGCTTCACGGCAGGCGCCCGTGATCGTGGATGAAGCGTATCTGGAATACACCAGGGACTTTGAAGCACGCTCTGCCGTATCGCTCGTCCGTGACGGGGCAAACATTCTGGTTTTCCGTACCTTCGACAAGATTCATGGTTTGGCCGGGATGCCGATCGGATATACGCTAGCGCCGGCGAAGCTCGCTGCAATACTCCGTCGCAATGGATTAGGCGATGCCGAGGGGCTCGGCCGCCTCAACCTCGTCGCAGCGGCCGCGGCCTTAAACGACCAGGAACATGTCGGTAGAGTTCGCGACACCGTTTCGAGAGAACGCGCGATCTGGCTCCAGGTGCTGGACGAATTGAAATTGCGGCATACGCGAAGCGAGACGAACTTCATCTTCTTCGATACCGGCGCGCCTCAAGCGAATCTCGCAGGGAGCTTGGGGGAGCGAGGCATCGAGATCGCGAGAGCTTTTCCTCCTTATGACACCTGGGCTCGCATCACAATTGGACTACCGTCAGAGAATCGCCGCGTTCGACAGGCGCTGAGAGAGATATTCAGTCACCGTTAGCTCCACTGAATTGCACTATGAGTTCTGTTTGATGTATTTCCTCGCCAGAGTGGAAAGTTCGGCGCACCTTGCGGCATGCTTTGGATCTTCGGCTAGATTGCTCATCTCCAGAGGGTCTGACTGCTCGTTGAAGAGCATGCGGCCGTTAACGCCATCGGGGCCGTACTCGGCGTAGCGCCAGTGGTCCTTGCGGACCGCGATGCCGTGGATGGTTTTTCCATCTTCGCTCCAAATGCTATAAGCGGCACGATCCCATGGTGCGTGCGGTCGCCTGAGGAGCGGGGTGAGGCTCTCGCCCTGGAGGCCTGAAGCAGGCGGCTTGAGATGGCATAGATCTACCAGAGTAGAGTAGATGTCGATGGATTGGACGAGGCGAACGGATGCCGTTCCATTCCCTTGCGCGCGAGGGTCGTGGATGATGAGCGGTACGCGTGTGCCCATCTCGAAGAGAGATCCGGCCTTGGACCACTTCCCTTTCTCACCCAACTGGTAGCCATGGTCGGCGACGAATACAACGATGGTGTTGTCGCGAAGTCCAAGGACATCGAGCTCTCTCAGGACACGGCCAATGTTCCAGTCGGCCCATGAGATCGATGCGAGATACGCGCGAATAACCTCCTGCGCTTCCGTGGGGCTGGCCCCGCGACCGATGAAGAGATCGGCGTTGCGCATACGGATAGCGGCCTTGGGGAAGCCGTCCGGCACGGTGGGCCAGGCGGCAAAGTCCGGTGTCAACTCGAGCTTTTTCGGATCGTATAAATCAAAGAAGCGCTGCGGTGCCGTAGGTGGGCTGTGCGGCTTGGAAAAACCGCATCCGATGAAAAATGGTTTGTCGCGATAGGTGCGTAGATATTCGATCGCGGTTTCAGCGACGAGGTTTTCCGGATGGCCTTCGCCGTTGCCCTCGAGGACAAGGATCTGGTCAGAGTGTGCAGCCTGCTGATTATCCTGCGGCAGCGGTGGGACGATGCCGGAGGGCGGTGGCGGGACGGGTGGCCGAGGAATGACTTTTTTATGTTCCAGGCCTGCTGCAGGCTGTTGGAGCTTGGTTCCACCACCGACCGTCCACGCGATCTCATCGTCGTAGATGTCGTGGAAGATCTTGCCGGTTCGCGCGGTGACGTAGCCGTGCTGCTTGAAGAGTTGCGGAAGGCTGGTGAGGTCGGGCCGCGTGTCGCGGAAGTTGGTGCGATTGCCAAGGACCTGGGTGCGCAGAGGCGTCTGTCCGGTGAGCAACGAGGACCGCGATGGGTTGCACAGGGGAAACTGGCAGAAGTTGCGATCGAAGCGCACGCCACGGCTTGCGAGTGCATCCAGGTTAGGGGTTTGCGCACGGAAGCGGCTGCCGTAGCAGCCCAGTTCAACGCGCATGTCGTCGGACATGAGAAAGAGAACATTGGGTGGACGGATGGCAGCACTCGCCGAACGCGGAAGAGCAGCGACAGCGGCAGCCGATGTGGCCTGTGCAAGGAATTGGCGGCGGTTCGCTTTGGTCATAGGTCTACTCTCTTTTCATCGGAGACGTGGGTACCTTCACCGGTACCCACGTCCCATGGTTAGAAGACGATTCGTGCACCGATCTGAAGCTGGCGTGCTGCATAGGATGAGGTAATGGTACCGAAGGTAGAGCTTCCGTAGGCCGCCGATGGCGTGGTGAGATTCGTGTGGTTGAGAGCGTTGAAGACTTCACCGCGAAGCTGGAGGTAGCGGCCTTCTCCAAAACTGACGGCACGAATCAGGGAGAAATCTGCCGTGGCGAAGCCAGGTCCACGCAGGCTGTTGCGGCGTTGGGTGCCGAAGGTGTAGATCGCCGGCTGCGCGAAGGATGCCGCGTTGAGCCAGAGCTGCGATGGTCCACGCTGAGCGGCCGGGATGTAGGGATCGCCAACGATGTTGGCACGCTGATTGCCGGATGAGAATGCGTTGGTGTTGTTGGTGTTCGTCGTGACCGTGAAGGGCGCGCCGGAGTAGGCGCGGGTGACATTGCCGATGGTCCAGCCACCGACAGCGTATGCGAGGATGCCGTGGTTCAGGAAGGCACGATGTGGTCCGAATGGGAGCTCGTAGACGCTGGAGAAGACGAGCTGATGACGGATGTCGTTCGAGGAAGGACCATAGTCGGAGGCGCGGTCGTAGTAGTTCGCGTAGGTGCCGCCGTCGCTGCCGAAGGAAGAGCCGCCGGCGAAGGAATTGTCCAGGAACTTGGCGAAGGTGTAGGTCGCGTTGAGGTTGAAGCCGTTGTGGAAGCGGCGGCTGATGCGCGTCATCGACGCGAAGTAGTTGGAGTCGCTGTTGGTGGGGACGACGACGCTGACGTTGCCGAACTGCGGAAAGGGACGATCCTTCTGTGCGCTATGCGCGGCACTGAGGATAGAGGGATTGATCTGGTTGATCTGTTGCGTAGACCCGGCAAGCTTATGCGCTACGCTCCCGATGCCCGAGAGCTCAAGAACAAACTGGCCGGGAAGACGCTGTTCGATATCCAGGTTGAACTGAGTGGTGTAGCCGGTGCGCTTCTTCGGGTCGAAGTAGCTGACGGCTGTGGTGGCGGCGGATCCAACCGTGACGGCACCGAAGGCGTCGGTCAATGGCGCTCCGGCATTTGAAACATTGGGGACACCATTGCGCAGGAGGAAGGGTGCGGTGATGCCGTTGTCAGGAGTGGAGAGAGATTCGGAGAGGCTGAAGCCAGAGGTTGCGGCGTTGGGCTGCCCGGAGTCGAATGGGTGGGCATAGAAGATGCCTGCACCGCCACGGACAACGGTCGTCCCCAAGCCGAAGGGCTGGTAGGAGAAACCAAAGCGTGGCGCAAAGTTGTTGTAGTCGCCATTGTAGGGCGTGGTGCGGTATCCGTTGACGCCGAGGAATTTGACGACACCCGGCGTCCCTGAGACGGGGTTGATCGCAGCCGCGTCGAAGCTGTTCATGCGATTGTTCTCATCCTTGATCGGCGTGTCGGTCTCCCAGCGAAGGCCAAGGTTAAGCGTGAGCCGCGAGGTGATGTTCCAGTCATCCTGGAGGAAGCCTGCGAGATACCAACTCACGCGGGTGACGGGCTCCGTGCTTGCGGCACTGAAGGCAGTCGGGAAACCGACGAGGAGCGATGCGAGGCCGTTGCCGGTAGTGGTGTTGCCGGGGAGGGCCGTGGCCTGCGTGGCGAAGGTAAACGCACCGGACGCGGTAGAGAGGCTGACCTCGTGGTCCATCGAGCGGCGTACTTCCGCGCCGTACTTGATGGTATGGCGGCCAAGGCTTTGCGAGAGGTTGTCGACCAGTTGATAGACCGTGACCGGGTACTGCTGACGCTCTTGCGAGTTGCTGCCGAGCGCGCTGAAACCGGCAGGCGCGAAGTAGGGGAACGCGTTGGTCGAGACACCGTTGAGACCGAGCGATGAGGGGAAGGCTCCGACGCCATCGGCGTATTGGTGATAGACGCGTACGTCGTAGAGGAAGCGGAGATCGTTGACGACGGTCGGGGAGAACGTGTGGGTAAACTGCGCGTATCCGATATCGTCGGTCGATGTGCTGTTGGTCGTGGGGTCCGCAGCGCGATTGGGGTAAACCGAGTTGTTCGTCGTGACGCCGCTGGTGTGAATGTAACGGAGGGCCACGCGATCCTTCGGGGTGAGCACATGATCCAGACGAGCAAGGTAGAACTGCGTGTTATTGCCGCCGACATCGTTTGCGCGGAAGTTGTTTGCGCCGGCTAGATTATCCGGGGTACGGTTGGGCAGAGGATAGAACTGCAGGAGCGCGGCGGCAACCGGATCGATGGTGGTGATCTTGTTGCCGGCGAACTGAGTTCGAGTCGTGACACCATTCACTGTTCTGGTGGTCGATGGGTCATAGATTGGGATGAGTTTGCCAGCAGCGGTAAAGGTCTGGGAGAAATCACCTGCACGCTGGAGGAGAGTGGGAACAGTGAGCGTGACGGTCGATCCGGTGCGCTGGCGAGCACCCTCATACCCGAAAAAGAAGAACGTACGATCGCGGCGGATGGGTCCACCGATCGTGCCGCCGTAGATGTTGTAACGGAGTTCCGGCTTGATCTTGGCACCGTTCGAGATGCCTGCAAAATAACCGGGCGCGTCGAACGCATCGTTGCGGAGAAACTCATAGAGAGAGCCGTGAAAGCCGTTGGTGCCCGACTTGGTGTTTTGAATGACGATGCCGCCTGCGGAACCGCCAAACTCCGCGCCGTAGTTGTTGCTGATGACACCGATCTCCTGCACGGTATCCACCGGAGGCGAGACCTCCGCGGTGCCAATGCCGATGCGGATGTTCTGGCCGGAACCACCATCGAGCCAGGTCATCGAGCTCTTGGTCCGGCCGCCGGAGAGGCTATAGTTCGCGGAATCGATGAAGACGGCTCCGCCTGTGAGGGCAACAATGTTCATCGAGGTGCGGTTGCCCAGGGGAAGTTCAGAGACGCTCTTCGCTTCGATGGTCTGTCCAATCGACGAGGTGCGCGTTTCAAGCTCGGGCGCGCTGCTGGTGATCGTGACATTCTGATCGACCGTGCCACTCTTGAGTTGTGCGTCGACACCGAGTACCTGGTCGGTCGAGAGCGTGAGTCCGGCGCGTGTGTAGCGGCCGAAGCCCTTCTCATCGACAGAGACCGTGTAGGTGCCGATGTTCAACGCTGGAACGTTGTATTTACCGGCTTCGTTGGTGGTTGTGTGCACGGTGACGCCCGTGGCTTCGTTGGTTACATCAACCGAAGCGTGCGCGATGACGGCCCCGGCTTGATCGGTAATGACACCGTTGATCGTTCCCTGGGTGGACTGGGCACGGGCAGCGGGAAATGCCAGGATCAGAATGAACAGAGCGAAGAAAACTCGGAGGCCCAAAGATGGGGAGAAGAATTTCACGGTAGTTCCTTTCAATGAGACATACGTCGATAGGCGCGTTCTTGGACGCGTTAGGGTTTGCAAGTTTGAGGAAGGCAGGCAGTTAGAAACGACAGCGATAACATGGACAGAGCAGATGGTCCGTTCTATGGCGCACCGGGTTGGGAAGTGAGCTTGTCATAGGTTGTTTACACGGGGTCCGGATACTCTGTGGACGCGGCATGATTGGCACGGATATGCTGCTCGATACGCGCCACCACGTCAGGGTGTTGTGCAGCGATGTCGGTCTTCTCCGCTGGATCAAGGGTGAGGTCGTAGAGTTCCAGAGGCCCTCTGCGACCGTGACGAACTGCCTTCCATTTGCCCCACCTAACCGCCTGCTCGAAGCTTGGCTCGTAGAACTCCCAATAAAGGAGACGGTCAGGGACTTTCAAGTCAGGGTGAAGAAGATAGGGCCTAAGGCTGATGCCGTCGGTGCGCTCGGCCGGTACGCCCGCGAGATCGAGCACAGTGGGGACAAAGTCGGGAAAGAAGGTCGGAACATCCGTGGTGCGGTCTGCGGGAATGTGACCGGGCCAACGGACGATGAGCGGATCGCGGATGCCACCTTCATACATATCGCGCTTGTATCCGTGGAGCGGGCCGTTGGAATCGAAGAAGTCGATCACCTTGGTCTGTTCGGGGGTGGGTTCTGAGCGAGGGCCGTTGTCGGAGGCGAAGAAGATGATCGTCTCCTGGTCGATACCGGCAGCCTTCACGGTCTCGACGATACGCCCGATCCCCTTGTCGAGATATTCGATCATGGCAGCATAGGTCTTCTCATCGTCCTCCCATGGCTCGTTCGCATAGGAGGCGAAGTCCGGCGCGAGATATGGGCTGTGCGGAGCGTCGTAGGCGACGTAGAGGAAGAAGGGTTGCGCCGCATGTTGCTTGATATAGGCGACTGAGTCTTCTGTAACGATATTTGTCCCATATCGCCCCTGCTTGCCGTTGGCATTCTCAGGAAGATCGATGAGACGTTCATTGTCGTAACGCTGTGCCGGGAAGTAACCTTGCGTGCTTCCGGTCTGGGTCAGCCACCCCTTGAAGGTGCCGAAACCGTGGCGTGTAGGAATGGCCGCGGGATCGTACCCGTCGAGATGCCACTTCCCCATCAGGCCGGTCGCGTAGCCGCTCTTCGAGAGGTAGTCCGCGATGGTGTGGTCTTCCGGAGTGAGACTGGCACGCCGAATCTCCTCCTTGCCCTTGTAACCCATGTGACCACCAGCGAGAGCGAAGTTGTCCCGAACCCGTGTGTGGCCGCCGTGGAGACCCGTCATCAGCGTGCTGCGGGATGGAGCGCACACTGGCGCTCCCGCATAGGCCTGGGTGAAGCGAAGCCCCTCGGCGGCAAGACGATCGATGTTCGGCGTGCGGAACTTTTTCTGGCCATAGACGCTGGGGTCCCCATAACCCATGTCATCGGCGAGGATGAAGATGATATTCGGACGGCGGCTCGAGGCCTTCAGCCTGGATGCACCAAGCGCGACTCCAGAGGTGGCGGCGAGCGATGTCCAAATAAAGTTCCTGCGAGTCTGATTCTGCAAGCGTAACTCCATGTTGTTGAGGGAGGATCGGACGCTTGCAAAAAGAAACGCCCACGGGGAGTGGGCGGGTAAGGAGAAACTCAGGACCGATTGATTTCGGTTAAGCCGAGAAGACGCCTGCCGCACCACGGGACTGCATCGCAGAGCGACAACAGAAACGAGCAGCGGGCTGATAGAAATAATTCATCGGTTGAATTCAACGATCTCACGGGTCCGGCCACTCGTCAAGCTGCGAGCGACTATCAAGGTCGCACCAATCCCATCGCGTTCGAGGTCACATCGGTGTACTTCAGCCCAGAACCTGTGTTGAATAGCACGACCTTATCCTCAGGACTGAGAACGCCGTTTGCAATGAGTTGGTCGTAGGCTGCTGTTACAGACGCTCCTTCCGGAGAGAGAAAGATCCCCTCGTACTTCGCCCAATCCAGGATTGAGTTCAAAATGTCTTCGTCACTCACAGACAGTGCGATTCCATCGGAAGCTCTAAGGATGTCGAGTATGATGTGGTCCCCATAGGGCTTGGGCACACGCAAACCGGAAGCGAACGTTGCAGCATTCTGCCACATCTGGCTGGCATTGTCGTTCTGCTCGTAGGCACGAGTCACTGGCGCGCAACCCGCGGCCTGCACCGCGATCATTCGCGGACGTTTCCCGGGTTTTACCCAACCTAATTGTTCCATCTCTTCGAAGGCCTTCCACATGCCGATAAGCCCTACGCCGCCACCGGTTGGATAGAAGACAGCTTCGGGATATTCCCAGCCGAGTTGCTCAACCAGTTCGTATCCCATGGTCTTCTTGCCTTCCACGCGAAACGGCTCCTTCAAAGTTGAGATATCGAACCAGCCTTCCTCCTCCCTTCGTTCGGCTACGATCCGGGCGCAGTCAGAGATCAGACCGTCCACGAGAGTGACTTTTGCGCCATAGGCTATCGCTTCAACGTAGTTGGCAAACGGCACATCTCGGGGCATAAAGATATGCGCTTCTATGTCCGCCGCGGCAGCATAAGCCGCGAGCGCACCGGCGGCATTGCCTGCGGACGGAACCGCAAGCTTACGTAGTCCGTACTGCTTTGCCATGCTCACTGCCAGCGATAGACCACGCGCTTTGAATGTGCCCGTAGGATTGGTGCCTTCTTCCTTGAGATAAGCGTTCGTTAAGCGCTTGCTATGCAGCATCGGGGTCCACCCCTCGCCCAGAGTAACGGGTTTAACGTCGGGCAAGACGGCGCTATACCGCCACATGCCACGCCAAGGTGCACCCGCGGTGCTTGCAATCACCTCGTCAGGGTTCGTGCCTTCGAGTGTGGTGAGATCGTAACGAACATACAAGGATCCAGGTGGCTGAACCGGGCAACCAGCATGAACGGTTTGTGGCTTTTCAGCAGAGATTTGGGCGTGGCAACGGACACATTCCAGGTATGCGATCTGAGGCATGTTTTCTTGAAACTCCAATCGGAGGGATGCTCCTACTGAGCGATCCCTTTGCTATCTATAACCTGCAAGGTCCGCGAGGTGTAGTTAGTCAGGTAAAGAATGCCTGCATCGTGGGCGAGGCCGATGTTTCTCGGGAAGGTTCCGGCGGACACAAGCAAAGGCTTGGCTGAGGGAGCACGCAGCTTGAGAAACGCAAGCGTACCGTCCACATCCGAGAATCGGTTGGAGTTTGCGACCGCCAGCCATTGATCGTGCTGAAAGAGACGAAGACCGACTGGAGCGTGCCCACCGGTTGCCATCGTTTGCCGAAATGCATTGACAGGATTCGATTCCAGCTTCTTCACGTCGAATTCCAGTACTGCGTTGTCGCCGCGAGCACTGACATAGAGAGAAGACATATCGTTTGATTCGGCGATCCGCACCGGGGAGCAGCCGGAAGCGACGCGAGACAGAATCGCTTCGACTGTTGGATGACTGATCGCACGACCCACGTCGATTACAGAGATAAAGCCATTACCGTGCGCAGCTGTTCCCTTCTTCTGCACGCAGTCTTGCTTCGCTAAAGCGGGGTTGTCCGCTCCAGCTACAGTGACCGTCCGATGTGCGGGCAGCAGTTCGGTTGCCACGTAAAGCCGGGACCCGTCAGGCGAAATGGTGATGCTGGGAACAACATCTCCCATCGCAATCCGGCCAACCGCTTTTGGCTCATGAACACGTCCCGAAACATCAATGTTAGTCGCGATCACACCGACACTTCCGCGTTGTTCATCCACAACGCCGTACTCATTCGCCGAAAAAACGTATCGTCCGTCCCTACTGGCGACAACATCAAAGACGCCTGCTTCCGCTCCTTGACTGACGAAGATTGGCACTCCCCTGCCACGAATTGCATCATGTACATCGAGAAACGCGACTCCCGCATCTCCTGCTCCGACGACCAGTGTCTTACTCCCGGGAAGCAGAACCAACCCGTTGGCCCCCTTGCCTCCTACACGCACGAAGGTCTCGGGCAAAAGCCGACCTTTCTTCACGCGAAAGACTTGGATCCCGGACACGACATCGCTCCGGCTCCCTGCGGCCGCATCCGGTCCCTTGAAATTCGCAGCGCCGACGTTCGTAACCGAGACAAAAACGAATCTACCATCGAATGTCGCCAGCGCTGTCGTAGGGTTTCCCAGGGTGGGGTATGCCTTGGTTACAACGCGTTGAGACTGGGCAAGATGAACCCACGAGGCAAGAGCAAAGAATAAGAACATACGCTGGGCGGAGACCGTAAGCAAATGAAAATATCGCAACACTAAGACCTCGGAATCGTGCTGAAGAAGCTCTCTGGGTACCATGCCGGCTTCGTCGGCGCATTGGCAACACGGAGTGCAAGAGCGAGCAGCACACGATCGAAATGGACTGCCGCCGCCTTATCAATCGGTTGCTTGAGATCGTCGTCCGCATGGTGATAGCGAGTCTTGATCCATTCGTTGAAAGCCTTCTGTTCAGGTGTATCAGGAAGCCATCCGAACTTGAACGCCAGCGCTGGGATGCCATACTTGACGAAGCTCGCCTGGTCCGAACGGATGAAGCGATTCTCATCCGGCTGCTTATCGAACTGGACCTCGATGTCGTTACGCTGGGCGGCAGCGCGCGCGTCGTTTCCTAGTGTCGACTCACCGAGGCCCTGCACTTCCAGGAACCGGAGAGGGAAGAGCGGCAGATACATATCCATGTTGAGATCAGCGATGATCTTGCTTCGCATCACCGTTGGATATCGCGCATAAAATTGCGATCCCAGCTCGCCTTCTTCTTCTCCAGTCAGGGCGAGAAAGATGACAGAACGCTTCGGACGCGGACCTTTCGCGAGAGACTTGGCCGTCTCAACCAAGGAGGCGATGCCTGCGGCATTGTCCATTGCGCCGTTGTAAATGGAGTCTCCGTTGACCGCGCGTCCCACGCCGAGATGATCGAGATGAGCACTGAGCACGAGGAACTCATGTTTGAGCTTCGGATCGCTGCCCTCAAGCAAGGCGACTACGTTTGGAGATTCTACGTTTGCGACTTCATGAACAATCGTCGCCGCATGTATCGAAACAGTGAGGGGAAATCTGGGAAGCGGCGTCCCTTCTTCAGCAAGCGAGAATAGCTCCTGAATCGAATGCCCAGAACCTTCGAAGAGTTCTTGAGCGTGCTCGGAGGTAAGAGTCGCGCTGAGATGCAACCCAAGCAGCGAATCCACGCCTGGATCCGAGAGCACGACTTGCGGTCCTGCTTCGAAGGCGGCCCTCGGGGCCGCTCCTGCATTGCCATTCAATCGGCGCGGCTCAGAGATGGTGATGATTCCAACCGCACCCGCGGCCTTTAGGCCCTTCCAACGCTCCGCCGCCGTGCGATAGTAGGCTTTCAGCGGACCATGTATGGACGGTGGAGAACCTGCAAGAACGACAGCGATCTTGCCGCGGAGGTCCAAGCCTTTCAAATCGTCGAAGCCAAGCGCTGGCACTGCGAAGCCATAACCGGCAAAGACTGCTGCGGCAGCAACAGGAGTTGCCCCTTCGACATGTGGACTTAGTGTCACGTCGCTTCCTGGCTTCAAGACCTTGCTCGGACCATTGGCTGGAAAGAGTTCAAACGTGGAGTGCTCGTTGTCGGCCGCAATCGTGCGGAAGCCAACGGATTGTCTGAATCCCTCCGTTCCAGCCGGCTTCAAACCAATAGCCTTAAACCGAGACTCAACGTATTCCACCGCGCGAAGAAACTCGGGCGTCCCTGTTCTGCGCCCCTGCAAATCATCGCTTGCAAGTACCTGCAGATGCGCGAGCCACGCGTCCTCGGCTGCTTGCTCCTGGAGTTTTGACTCCGCTGTCTCTGCGCGTATTCCGGGGTCATAGCTAGCTCCAACCGGATGCTGCGCCGATCCTGCCAAAGTTGTCGCGAAGACGCACGCTGAGGCGCACGCTAAAAATTGAATGCGTTGCATAAGAACTCCTGTTGCGGTCCGGGTCTCATCGTCCAAATCCTGGACCGCATCCGTTATTGTGCTGAATTTGGCATCAGGTACCTGTTCAAGAACGCAAGCTCACGTTCGTCGGCATCCCTGCGATGTTCCAGTTGCTGAAAGCCATGTCCTTCGTTTGGGTAGGTCGTATAGCTGAAGGTCTTCCCGGCTTGCTTCAGCGCAGCCGTAAACTCCTGCGACTCCTGCGGAGGCACTTGCGGATCTTCCTCACCATGCAGAATCAATAAGGGAGCCTTGATGTGTGCCACGTCCGGCAGTACGTTCGCCTTCCGATATACGGCAGGCTTCTTGTCCGGTGGTCCGCCCATCTTGGTCTCCCATCGGATGGCGGAATTGCGGTTGGTATAGCGCAGAAAGAGAGCGCGGTCGACCACTCCGAACTTCTCAATACCGACGGCGAAAGTATCGGGCAGTTTGGCTACAGCGTTCGCAACGACCGTGCCTCCGTGGCTTCCACCGGAGATGCCTACTCGCTTGGCATCAGCCAGGCCCGTGTCGACCAGATACTTCACAGACGCGGCAATGTCATCGATCTCTCCGCCGCCGGAGTCTTCCACATTTGCGTTGCGGAAGCGCTCGCCATATCCCGTGCTCCCCCGGAAGTTCGGCTCCAGCACAACATACCCCTGGTCGGCCAGATAAAGGGACCACGCCGCGACGCTTAACATAACCTGACCTTCGGGACCGCCATGCGCCAGAATCACCGCAGGATAACGAACGTCATTCTTATACCCCGCGGGTTTATAGAGAATGCCGGCGATCGCAAGTCCATCCTTGCTCTTGTAGTGAACTACCTCCGGGGTGATGCCGATGTTCTCGAACTTCGAGTGCCTCACCTCGCCGGCGAGTTGCGGAGCTTGCTTGCCTTCTACCGATGCAACATAGTGAGCGGTCGCTCCCAGCGTGGTGCGCTGTGTGAACGTGATGCTCTTGCTGTCGGTAGACCATTGCGGCTCCGCTTCGATACCGTCAAGGTTGGTAAGGCGATGAGGCTCGCCACCGCCCGCAGGCACGAGCCAGACATGGCGTTGCTCGGCGAGACCACGATTGGATTCAAAGGCGATCCAGCGCCCGTCGGGTGAGTAGATGGGCTGTTCGTCCTCTCCTGTCCCAAAGGTCAACTCCTTCGGTTTGCCGCCCTTGGATGGGATGAGCCAGATTTTGTCCCAGTGCGTCTCCTGCAGGACGACTGCCAGCGTGCTGCTGTCAGGCGACCATGCCGCAGTGTTGATGGCCCATGCGCCACCGGGGTCGTTTTTGGCGACATAGAGATCCAGGGCTTCACCCGCAGCGGCGCCCTTCTGCTGATCGAACGGGAGGACCTTGAGCTTGCCCGAAAAGTGCTCGCGCGAGCGCTCTGTATAGGAGATTCTTGTTCCGTCCGGCGACCACAGAGGATGTGGGTCGAAGCGATCCGAAGAGACTGCATCGCCTCTATCCTGCGCTACGTTGACCGCGATCGCATCGGCGCCGTGATAGATCTCCGTCGCAGCGATGAGGGTGCGGGCCGTACCGTCTTCGCTCACGGCATAGAGCTCGTTGTAGCCCTTTGAGCCGGACTCGTACAGGATCCATTTCCCATTCGGGTTCCACTGTGGGTGATGATCCGTTGCGCCACGTGGATCACCTGGGCCCTTGGCGTCATGCGTAATCTGGACGGCGTCACCTCCGGAGAGCGAGGATACCCATACGTTGCCTTGGTTAATGTATGCGATATGCTTTCCATCCGGTGAGCGGAGAGATTCCGCTCCGTTGCCCCG
Source organism: Granulicella pectinivorans (assembly GCF_900114625.1). Taxonomy (NCBI): domain Bacteria; kingdom Pseudomonadati; phylum Acidobacteriota; class Terriglobia; order Terriglobales; family Acidobacteriaceae; genus Granulicella; species Granulicella pectinivorans. The sequence continues at coordinate 3,020,314 of NZ_FOZL01000001.1, read as the reverse complement.
GCGTCCGCCACCTGCGGCGGCAGGGCTAAGAATATCGTCCAGTGTGAGCGTGGTTGTCTGACCGGCCAACAGGGCCGGCGATAGAAACAGGAAGGCGATAAAAAGTTTTTTCATGATGTGTCTCCCATCCATCGGGCTGGGTTCGCCGCCACGCATACACGCGTGACGGCGAACGGAGAAGGTCAGAAGATGAACTTGCCGAAGACCACAAGCACGCGTCCTGAAACGATTGCACCCTGTCCCGTGCCATAGATGCTGGTTGGTACGCTCACATCGGAAGCGATGGTGCCGAAGGTGCTTCCCTTGTTTACGTCGGAGACTGGCACCGCGAAGTTAACATGGTTGAAGAGGTTGTAGGCATCCGCACCCAGCTCGAAGTAGCTGTGCTCGGTCACGTTGATATCCTTGGCGAGTTGGGTGGCCACCGAGAAGAATCCAGGTCCACGGAAGCTGTTCGGCTTGGTATTTCCAAAGCCGCTCTGTGCAGCCGCGGTTGCGAAGCTCGCTGTCGTGAGGCAGGCCGTGCGAACCGCCGCGGAACCGCAGTGTGTGCCGATCGCCCCGGGATTGGTGGTATCGGCGAGGATCGTTCCACTGAAGGTGCTCGACAGTCCGTGCGTGCTCCCGTTGATGCCGGTGTCTGTCACGGTGAACGGACGTCCGCTATAGAGATAAAGCTTGCTGCCCGTCTTCCATCCGCCCACGGTGCGATTCAACAGATGGTTGCTGAACTTCGGTGTGGAGTACACAAGATCGGCAGAGAGGTTATGACGAGTGTCGAAGTTCGTCGGTCCATAGTTGTCCGTTACGCTGCCAGTTGGCGTCAGCGTTCCAACCGAGTATGCGGTTGGGTTGTAGATGGTGGTTAGCGCAAGCGCCTTGCTCCAGGTGTAGCTGATCTGTCCCTGGAAGTGATAGCGGAAGGCATGCCGCTCCAGCAGGGTCAGACCGTTGTACCAGGAGTATCCGGTGTCATAGATCTGCGAAACCGTCGAAAAGCGAGGATCGGGATTGGTCTTGGCCAGCCCACCGAAACCGCTTGTAGAAGAGCCGTTGGCGGCGGAGTTAGTCAGCGGCTCGTTGTAGCCGTGTGTGCCGCTGTACGTGGCTGAAACAACGTCGTGAGTTGTCAGCGGATGTTCGATCTCCAGGCTCCACTCAAGCACCTTGATCGTATGGAACTTGTTTGGATTGACGTAGAGCGTAGGCTGTGAAAAGTTGGGAACAGCCGCCGAGAGCTGAGCAAATGTGCTGCCATTGGCGAACCCGTTCTGAAACGCATTGGCCGATGCAATAGCATTTGCCTGGGAGCTACCTGCATTGGAGCTCAGGCCTACCGAGCCCGTCGTCACCTTCGGAGTGAACTTATAGGGGGCGTTGCCGAAGACACTCGCTGTAATGCTGGCAGCAATCGTATTGGCGAAGAGTCCGATGCCTCCGCGTACAACCGTCTTCCCTTTGCCGAATGGGGAGTAGGCGAAGCCGAACCGAGGTTCTGTGATCACACCCTCAAACTGCTGAAAATCTTTGTTGATGCCGGTCTGCAGAGTCGCATTATAAGGTGTCGCGGCACTATTGGAATATCCGCTACCGAGGAATACTGTGTTCGCACGCGAATAGCAGTTCTCCTTGCACGACGGATTGCCCTGGTACTCGAAACGTGCACCAAAGGTCACGCTCAGATTGTCGCGAAGCTTCCACTCATCTTGGCCATAGAAGCCAAGTGAATCCACCCGGATATGCACGGAAGGAAGCACAGGGAAACCCTGCGTGAAGCTGTTCAGGTTCTTCGAATCGACGATGCTGCCGCTGGCAAAATCGGCAAGGCTACCAAAGGCATACGTTCCGATCACGGACCCGCTCTTGTTCGCCGTGCTGCTGATGCGGTTATTACGGTTGTTCACCCCGAACTGAAGCGTATGGCGTCCACGCTCCCACGAGAAGTCATCGATAATGCCAAGCTGCTGGCCGAGACGACCGTTGGGTACTGATGTCGATGCCGTCTGCAAGCCGTTGTTCCCGGCGCCGCCGTCGGAGAAGGAGAACGCGAGCGGAAGCAAGGTCTGAGCTGCCGCGAAGTCTGTCGGCCCGGTCACAGCGGAGTAGTAATTGCCATTCAAGATGAAGTTGTTCACAATCTTCGGCGTAATCACGTAGGTGTAGTTCACCTGCGGAATCACCCAGGGTTGCGGACTCACCTGATTGAAGACGGGATTCAGAGGACTGGTGCTGCTCGCCTGTACACCGTAGTCACGGCTGATGTGGAAGTAGAGCTTGTGCTTCGTATTGATGTTCCAGTCCACACGTCCATCGACGTAATACTCGGTATTAAGGCTGGAGGCTGTAGTTCTAAACGCGACAGCGCAAGGCAGACCGGTAGTACCACCGAAGATCGCGCCACTTCCGCCCGGGACAACCGTTCCAGAGAAGCCTTTATTGCCGCATCCCTGGTTGCCGGTACCATCCTGCAGTTGGCCGCTACCATTCGTCACATTCACAGCACGGCTCAGGCCGGGCGCCCCGTTATAGACCTTGAAGAGCTGCTGATAGTAAGGCAGAGCAGAGGCAGGAACATTCGCGAGCACATACTGCTGAAAGGCTGTCGTAGGCAACGAGACGACGCCGGTGGTTGGCAGAGCGTAGCGCAGCCCTTCCGTGTTGACGAAGAACGTCAGCTTGTCGCGCAGGTCGACCCAGTGCGGAATATAGACAGGTCCACCCAATGACGCGGCATACTGGTTCGCGACCGCGCGTCCGCGCGGCGTTCCGGACTGATTGTTGAAATAGTCATTGGCATTGAAGATCTGGCTGTTGTAGTTCTCGACGAGATTGCCATGGAACTGGTTTGCGCCGGATTTGCTGATGTAGTTCACCTGCGCACCCGCCTCGCGGCCATACTGCGCACTGTAGGCGTTCGTGATCACCGATGCCTCGGATACATCGTTGGCGCCAAGCGTGTTGTTGCTTGAGCCCGACTTGTTGTTCAGGTTATAAGGCTCGACAATATCCGCGCCATTCACGGTGAACAGCACCGAGCTGAACGGCAGTCCGTTGACATTGAAGTTCGTATTGCCCCCGCCTACATTGAGACGAATGCCCGGTGTGCTGAACGCGATGTTGGTGATATCGCCGCCATTGACCGGCGTGTTTTCGACATACTCTTTGCTGTAGGAGGTGACATTGTTCGCGTTCTCCGTTTGCAGGAGAGTCGCCGTGTCGGTCACTTCAACCGACTGCTGCACGGAAGATATCCCCAGCCTCAGCGTCACCGAACGTTCTTGTCCCACAGCGAGTTGGAGTCGCACAGGCTTGGCGCTCAGCGAATCAGATTCCGCGGTGAGCAGATAGCTCCCGGGATTAAGAAACGGGAAGCGGTACTCGCCCGCGCCGTTAGAAGTTGTCGTATTCACGGCACCGGTTTCCGTCTGAGTTGCCTTGACCGAAGCCTTCGGCACGAGCGCTCCGCTCGTATCCGTAACGATGCCGGTGATCGTCGCGCTGGTGAGTGTTTGAGCGAGAGCGGGCCATGCGCCTACCCCCACAAGAAAGAGAAGCAGCAGCAGAACTCGGGATAAATTCAGTCGTTTCATTCCATCCTCAAAACCGCAAAGCGTGCGGCGGGCAGGGGCGTAGCGGTCCGTTCAACGCGCATAGAAAGCCGTTGGCGCAAGGCATGAAGCCTGCGAGCGGACTGCGAGCAAAAAGAAGGATGACTTGATTTCAGAATGAATTGCAGGCAGCGCGACGCGAGTTCGCGAACACCCGTGCACTATGCCACAAGCGGGCCAGCTGCAACTGCTTTCAGGATCAAATCAGATGGGGAAGAAAGTTAGGCGCAACAACAACAGCGAGTTCCTGCTGACACGAATCTGCCATGGATCTCAAGCGTCGTTCTATGAATATTGCCCATGAGTGAGATATATCACATATAAGAGAGCGCTCCAACGAAAATTTTGGACGTTCATCAAATGTTTGTGATCCTAACTTGGATCTCAATGGGCAGAATGCGACACAAAGAATTTGCCCGCCGCGAGATGCCTCGCGGCGGGTAGAAGCATTCCGATCATGTGCTCGCTTGATCACTCTCCAGGCTTGTTCGATCCATCTAAGCTAGACGCGACGTGCTGGCTGGCCTTCTCCGCGAGAAGCTGTTCAATCTTCGCGGTGAAGTCCTTCTGCAACTGCTGATTGAACTCGCCGCTTGCCGGAGAAGCAAACCCGGAGTGAATCCCCTTCACCAGTCCATCGCGACCGACGAAGATCGTAGCGGGCCATGTGTTGAGGTTGACTGCTTGAGGAACTTTTTCCCACATCTCGGCCGGTGCGCCCGCGATGAGGTAGGTGTACTCCACCCCGTACTGCTTCACAAATGCACGCTCCCGCTCCAGACTTCCCTGCTGCTCGGGCTCTTCAAAATCGAGAGCAACGATGGCGAGGCCCTTGTCGCGATACTTCTTGTCCAACTGGACAAGATATTGCGCCTCATCGTGGCAGTTCGGGCACCATGTGCCAGTCACAATGGCGAGCACAACCTTGTCCTTGAAGCGAGGATCATCGCTTGAGACCAGCTTCCCGTTTACATCGGGAAAGTTGAAAGCGAACTTCTCCTTCGGGTCGCGAACAGTGGTATGCGTGTCGTAGTTCTCCGGCTGGGGAAGACCCTTGGCCAGCGCCACGTCGGCCCGGAACGCGACAAGCTTCGACGTGTACCGGCTGTCCACCGTCTCTTCACCGTAGCTTTTGTTATTGCTGCTGGCGCTCACAGTCTGGTACGCGCCAGCGCCTGCAGTGGCCTGCTCTGCCGGCTTCTTCGCGCGTGCCGCATTCTGCAGCACCTCAAGCGTTCCGTCCTTCGTGAGCGAGACCTCAATCACTCCGGGCCGCGATCCATCAAAATGGCTCAGCACCCATCGGCCATCTTTATACGTGCCGCTGTATGCCCCCGTGTCTCCATCAACACGCAGAATGGAGGCCGCGACCTCAGCACCACGTTGTTCGACGATAAACCGGAATGCCTTCTCGCCCTTCGATGTCGGAGCATCCAGCGGGATAATCCAGGATCCAGCGATCGAAGGAACGTTGGCGGCTGACGAGACTGTATCCACATGCCGCGTCGCCTGGAAGTCATACTCGGCGGCTGGTCCTCGCGATTGCGTATTGATGTTCCCCGTAAACTGCCCGTCCTTCAGTGTTGCCGTGATTGTGGTGAGGTAGTGCTCGATATTCAGGACGAGCTTGCCATCCTGGAAAGTCGCGTTGGTGGTGCCGTCGAAAGGAACAAACCCGTTATAGAACGTCCCCTTCAAGGATGCACCAGATCCGGAGATGTCGAGCCGGAATGGAATGATCGTTCCGTGGTTGTTGAGGCTGGCATCCCAGCGGCCATCGATGGCAGGATTCGTTGCTTGAGCGAAGGCCGCCGATGCGCCAACGCTTGCAAACATCAGTAGAAGTCCCGAAGCTCTCGAGATGGATTTCATGGTCGTGTTCCCTTTCCGGTTGGCTTTCATTGAGTGGCTCATCCTTGTGTGTGAGCACGAGAATGCTTCCCCGCTATCTGAACGCGGATGTGGTTGGATCTTGCATAGGCCTGCCATTCCTCCGGCAGGCCCTTCTTGGTAGCAAGCAAAATCTCAAGAATGGCGCGGCGATTCTCTGCCGACAGCTTCGCGAAGTCGGGACTCTGGTCTTGACCGCTCAAGACCTCCAGGAGCCGGTGATAGACATATCCCCTGGCAGGCTCCGGCAGGCTGTCGAACGACTCGGAATAGATCAGGTAGCTGCATGGGTACCGGAAGATCCTCGTATGGAGATCGAAGTCTCGCAACGAACGCCCATGGCCATCTCGTACGCCTCGTGCCGCAAAGTCCTTTGCAAAGCTCGAGGAGCCAGCGATCGGTTCGCCTCCCGCTTCAGAGAGAGGCGCTTCGTTTGCGAATAACAGATAGCGCACCAACTGCTCTGCAGGCTTCTCAAACTGTCGCCGTATATTCTCCGGCAACGCCACATCGTCCGATATACCGTCACGCTTATTCTGATTCGCCTGCGTGTAGAGTGCGATTCTCGTCTTATAGTTCGTAAGCGTAATGAGGTTGTGCATCTGCGTCTGATGAGCCAGCACAAGATGCGCCACCACGTCACTATCAGGCGCCAGGTACGTGGAGGCATCGAATGGCCGGGAGAGCGCGATGAGTTGGGCAACCGAAGCGTGATCCTCCGGCGCAGAGACCTGCTTGCTCTCGGAAGCAACAATCGCATTGCCCATCTGCGGCTGACCGCCTAGCTTGCCGGTGACATACCATCCGCCCCAACGCTCCTTGAGAGGGCTCTCCTGGTCCGTAATGAACGACTTGCTGCTGGGTGCCTGAGTTCCGGCCTCTGTCGGATAGATCGATCGAAGGAGAACACCGGGAACTCCCCGTGTTCCCGCAGCGATGTGGCATTGTGTGCAATCCAACTCCGCTCTCTGAAAAACAGGCTTCTCTGCCTTGTTCTCATCGAGCAGATAAAAGATAGCTCCCTGCTTTGGATCGAACGAAACGATCTCAATCGCCTTGCCCTCGTGAACCGAACCGACGTAGACGTCGTCGTTGAAGTAGAGCGCACGCGGATGCTCGGGGGAGATCTTCTTGTACTGAAAGCTCGTCTTGGAAAAGACGAGGGTCTGCGAATCGATCGGCACATGGAGTAGATCGAGAACGGATCGGAGATAGCCGTGCTCCGGCTCGTACCGTAAAGTCGCCGCACCTTGATTCAACTGCTGTTGGAGCTTGGCAACGGGATCGCTGAGATCTTCGGATCGATAGTTGATGGGAGCATCGCTGAAAGGCACATATCCCTGGTTACGCACCGCGATCTGCCCGTGTGTGCCCACCGCAAACCAGCCAAGCGTTGTACCCGCCAACACGACCATCGAAAGACTGATCGTATTGACATGGAGATACTTGTCCTTCCAGAGTTTCCCCGCGGCCTTCAAGACGCGACCTCGCTGCCGCCGAAAGTAAGTGCGACTAAGTCGCGAGGTTTGATTGGCAGTTATATTTTGTATCTTGATTTTCAAGACAAACCATCCCGTATGTGAAAGGAGAACGATCCGGGATCGGGTTTTAACAAACAAGAATGCCCGTCCCGTTGAGGGGCTGGCTTCACTGAGCACATCGGTCGCAGACGATCGATAGCAACAGAAAACCCGCTCCAGTAGGGCTGGCAAGCGGGTCATCGATAATCAAAGGGATCGTTGTCGATCACGCAATGATTATGAAGAGTACATGATTCCCCAGTCGCCAGCGACGATCCGCGGCGAACAACAATTCAAACTGGTGAGGAATAGCATAGCTTCGAATTTATCCTTGCATTGAATATTTGTCAACGGGATATCTTATCTTCTCAATCCCCAACACTAGTTGCCAGCGACGACCTCCACTGGAACCGGAACATGGACAGTCTTCGGTGGCAGGCAAGTACGATCGCTGCAAGCTTGAAACCGCACCGCCACAGATACATCCTGCTTACCCGATGCCGAATGCTCCTTAACCTGCACAGGCACGCGAAGAGTGAACACTCCGGTGTAAGACTCGATATCGAGATCGAATGCTGCATCGTGTTTCTTAACCGGGGCCGTACCCGAAATTGCTCCTGCACCCAGGAGAACCGGATTGTCGTCGATCGCGATCTTCAAAGGAATTGGCCCCCCGGGCGATTCGGTGAAGCCATACACATGCCAGCCGGTTTGCACGCTAGCCGAAAGCTCGATCGACAGTTTACCGCCCCGTGCGACCGTGCCCGCGGGCTTCGTCGCAGCCGACCATTGGACCGGCTGAACCGGGCCCTGCGCCTGAGCTACCGTGACACATGCGGGTGCCCCTATGGCAGCCCCGATGAGTATCCGTAGTATGGTTGCCTTCCTGGGCTTCATGGTCGTCTTTGTGATCATCGTTGCTCCTTCGGCTGGAACGTCGGAGGGTCGACTTGACCCTGATGGCAGTTGCCGCATGTAAGCGGCTCCGCATAGCGCCGGTCGCCCAGTTGCCCGAGATATTTTGTATTGATGTCTTCGTTCATCTTGATCATGAAGCGAGCCGTCTCTTTGATGGGATTCTCGTCCGACGCGTAGTTGATCTGCTTCGTCTCGGGATTCTCTTCGTGGCAATAACCACAGGGAACGCCAAGATCCTCCTTGAACCGATGCATCAGCTTATCCAGATCCTCGCCTGAGATCGTCTTAGACAACACCTTAAGATTGGTTGGCCTCGGATAAGCGGCCTTTGCGTCCTCGTGTTTCGCACTTGTGCTCCCTGGCCCCTGCGTAGCTGCAAATGCGGCCACACCAAAGGTGACGCAACCTAGGAGCAGCGCTACACCATAGCGTCCATTCATGCGATTTCTTCCTCGTTTCCATGCCCGGTTTCGAACACGGCGTGCGGCAGAAATTCTTGCTTACCGCACACCGCATTGCGACCCACTACTCCGATTTCGTAACCTGCCCACGTATCTCACCACCCGGATTGGCGGTAGTGTGCAAGTTGAAGTACCACTTGCCATCCGCGAGGTCTTTGGCCTGCTCCGGAGTCAACGTAGCCTTACCCTCAAGCGGGCTGGCAAGCGGTGTGGTCTTGATCGGCAACTGGGGCTTCGCGTTCGCTCCCTCGGCGGCTGGTCCGTGAAAATGCGCGGCCACAGCGGGTCCGGTCAATCCGTTGAACTCAACGTGATACTTGAATTCGTTGGTGTCCGTGTCCAATGTCCCCGTCAAGGTGCCTGTGCCAGCGCTATCTTTCGCCGGAACCTCTGAAGATGCCTTTAGATCCGCCTTAAGGTGAAGCGTGGTAGCGTGTGCGGCAAGCGAGACAAGACCAAGTGCGGATGCGACGATGAAGTTACGGAACAAGCTGTTTGCGTTTTTCAATTGCCTTCTCCTAATGACTGCTGGTTGAAGTTTCGCCATGGTAGTAACCGGACCAGTGATGCCGGACTTACGGTCCAAAACGATCCGTATCGTGCAAGTCGGCCGTTACCGACTGAGCCTCAACGCCGCTCAAGCGACGATTGGGAAAAGGGCTATCCGGTAGAGCGATGGTGTCAAATCGCCCTGCCTGCGCAAGATACGAGTGAAGAAGCGCTGTGCCGACTCCTGCCGCGCCAATTGAGTATCCGGTTTCGGCCGTGACGTCCCATGGCTTCACGCGAGTCCATGCCTGATACCAGCGGTAGCCCTTGCCGTCGAAGTTCGAGTGACGACTCAAGGTTTGCCCGGCCAGATGATTGGCAAAGGCGTAGTACTCTGTGTTGCCCGTTGCCGCCCAGAGGCCGAGAAAGAACTCTGTAATCCCCGCGGACCCGCAGCATTGGCAAACGACATTCCAGTATCCAGGTGTCTGACTTGCGGGGATATCGCTATTGATAACGCCGCGTGCCAGCCTCTCCGTCCAGTCCAGGTACGACTTATCTCCCGTGACCTTGTAGAGCTGATAAAAGAGCCTCGCGGTGCCTGCCGGACCATGGCAGAAGCCCAGATAGTGGACATCCTGAAGATCGGGATAGCGATATGGGATCAGCGCTCCTGTACCGCTCGTGGTCGCGATCTGCTGAAGATGAGCCGCGCCTCGTTTTGCAGCTTCAAGGAATTGACCGTCACCCGTCTCCTCATGCAAACGAGCGAGAACGTAGGCGACACCTGCGGTGCCCAATTCAAAGTTAGGAAAGTAAGTCTCCTCGGGAAGACCGAGCAAGGTTGGCTGTACGCCCTTCCAGCGAACACCATCCGTTCCTTGACGTTCCGCAAGGACGAGTAAGTGTTTGCCGCCGGCTACCGCAATATCCCGATACTGTTTGCGATCGAATACGCGCGATGCATAGAGCAGATACAGGATCACTCCGCCATCCGCAACGATCCCAGGCGATGTGGACCACGTCACGCCATTCGTAGAGGGCTTGGCTGCATCGGCAATCGCTTGTGTTGCCGACAACGCGGCATGGTGGTACCGCTCGTCGCCTGTCTCCTTCCAGATCTCCGCCAGAACAAAGGCCACGCCGGAAAGCCCGTTGTAGAACGACAGATTCGATCCAGGAATACGCTCCTTGCCCTTCAGGACATCGGACCAGGTGAGAACGAGATAGTCCGCACCTCGTTTGGCCTCTTCAAGGAGATTCGTATCAGCGGTTTCCTTTGCCAGTTGCAACAGGAAAAGCACAATCCCGGCGCTCCCGCTATAGATACCCTGCACCGGGGACACGGTGGTGACTTTCTCAGCATGGTCTGGGTCCGGCAGCCAATATCGCCCCTCGGGTGAATCCTTTTGCGCTGCATGGATCCAGCGCCCTGCTTCGACCGCGCCATGGAGAAACTCTTCTTTACCTCTCGGAATCGGTCGCTTTTCATCGATGGTGGTTTCGCCCCATGCGATGAGCGGTGTTGCGACCGCCGCACTCAGAGCGCTCGTCTGAAGAAACATGCGTCTTGAAACTTTGATTGGCTTTCCATGCAAATTTACGGACATCTCAATTCCCCTTGTGTGCAGGGGCCGCAGGCCCCGTTACGCTGACGTTCGAACGGACGAAGGGCAGAAGGCACAGGGACAACACGCAAGGATGCGCAATGGGATATACGAGTCGATCAACGAAAAAATGAAATGACGCACAGAAACCCCTATTCGGAGGATGCTTACAATTCACGGACTGAGCGTGTGCTTCGGATAGACCGGTTCATCGTTGTCACTGAAACAAGACAACGGCCGACTGACTAGTCCCGGGCGGGACAACAGAGGCAAAGCCGCGTTGGAAGGTTGGTCAACATCGCGTCTCCCTGACGATAGCGCAACAAGCCAAAATGTGCAATGAACCCTGACTGCTTCAATCTCACCCATACGGATTCCGTCCAACAGGAATGCCCAGTGGATTGCTCTACTGAGCATCCCCATTGAAATGAATCTATCCGCTTGGGGCCGCTGTCAATGCTTCAACGAAGGTGCCTCGACAGCGGCGTTCTGCGTCGTAGCATGTTCAGCGAGAAGCTTTTCGATCTTCGCCGTGAACTCCTGCTGAAGCTGGCTGTTGAACTCCCCGCTTGCCTGCGAGGCGAAGCCCGAGTGAATGCCCTTGACGAGCCCATCACGACCGACAAAGATCGTGGCCGGCCATGTATTCAGATTCACCGCCTGAGGAACCTTCTCCCACATCTCGGAAGGCGCTCCCGCGATCAGGTAGGTGTAATTGACCCCATACTCCTTCACGAAGGCACGCTCGCGCGTCAGGGTTCCCTGCTCCTCGGGTTCTTCGAAGTCCAGTGCCACGATGGCGAGACCTTTATCGCGATACTTTTTGTCGAGCTGCACCAGGAAGCGCGCTTCATCGTGGCAGTTCGGGCACCAGGTACCGGTCACAACCGCGACAACGACCTTGCCCTTGAAGCGTGGATCGTCGCTCGAGATGAGCTTCCCATTGGCATCGGGAAAGTTGAACGTGAACTTTTCATTCGCATTGCGAACCGTGGTGTGGGTATTGAAGTTGTCAGGCTCTGGCAAGCCCTTGGCGCGAGCTACCTCCGGACGATAGGCGATGAGCCTGTCGCCGGTGACAGCCTCCACGGGAGCTCCGCCATAGCCACCGTTCGCGGCAGTCTTGGTCTCAGGGCTGTCTCCTTCGATCGCCTTCTTCAAGGCCTCGTTATGCTGAATCACGTCCAGCGTGCCATCGCTCTTCGCGGCCACTTCAATCACGCCAGGACGCGAGCCATCAAAGTGACTCAGTACCCACCTGCCATCCTTATACGTGCCGCTATAAGCGCCCGTATCGCCGTCGATCCTCAGAATGGAGGCTTCGGCGTCCGCCCCGTTTTGGCGCACGATGAGATGGAATGACTTCTCTCCCTTCGCACTGGGAGACTCAAGCGGAAGCTCCCACACACCTGCGATGGATGGCACGTTCTCTGCCTTCGTCGCTGCGTCCTGATGCCGTTTGGCCTCAAAGCCATATTTGATGTGGAAGTTCGGCCCCTGCAGAAGAACATCGCCGGCAAGCTTGTCGTCTTTGAGTGAAGCGGTGATGGTGGTGAGATAGTGCTCGGCCTTCAGCGTCAGTACGCCATTCTGGTACGTCGCACTGGTGGTCCCTTCGTAAGGCTTGAAGCCATCATAGAAAGTGCCCTTCAGCGTCGGACCAGATCCGTCTATGTCGAGACGGAACGGGACTGCGGGGCCGTTGTTCACAAGGCTCGCATCCCAACGGCCGTCGATGGGAAGCGATGCGTGATTGGACTGGGCAACGGACGCGGATGTACTGAGCGCCGCAAACACAAAGGCAAGAGCTGTACTGCGCGAAGCAATTCTCACGGGGTGAATTCCTTTCTGGTGGGTGATGGTGAACTGCTGCCCGTATGATCTCTGTGTGACGCAGTGGTTCATCCCGTTGGCGACCCGGTTTCAGCAGGCGCGCCTGCTCCTGTGAATGGAATTCCATCCATGGAGTACAAGGTCGCCTGATGAGCACGAATCGCGAACAGTTCACGAACACAGGACCGATCGGAGCGCTAGCGGGAATTGCCCAGAGACTGTATCCGTAGTGCGGGATAGATCCTGAATCTCTTGACGACGGGGAATGAGATTCCAGATCGACTTAAACAGAAAACCCGCTCCAGAAGAGTCACTGGGCGGGCATGTCAACCACGGTATGGATCAATGCGATCACATAGAAATTGGTCGAACACGATCTTCCCGTTCTCCAGCGGAGATGCAGGAGGAACAACAATATGTTCTAGGAATGAATCGCATAAACGCAAGCTACTACTGTACCGATATGTTGTCAACTCTTTGTTCCATCTTGCAAGAGTAAGAAGCAACGTAGTCTTTCACGGCTTGGGGCGGTAACTAGAACGCGGGTAGAACTGCTCCTTGATATCGCTGCAAGATGAACTGCCGCGCAGCTGGACTTTGTAAGGCTCTCTCCAAGGCAAGAATGCGCGGATCGTTTGCTTTCCCAGGCACGGTGGACAGCACATTGGCATAAGGCGAAGCTGAGTTCTCCAGGAACATCGCATCCTTCAGCGGATTCAACTTTGCCGCCAAAGCATAGTTGGTATTGATCACCGCTGCATCGACATCGCGAAGCGAACGAGGCAACTGCGCCGCCTCCAGCTCACTGATCTTGATATGCTTTGAGTTCTCCGATACATCCTCGAGCGTGGTCTGGGTATTCGTACCAGTACGCAACTTGATCAGCCCCGCAGCCTGCAATAGGAGCAGACCTCGCCCCGAATTAACCGGATCATTCGGAATCGCAATCACGGCTCCATCAGGCAGTGCACTGAGTATCTTTGTGCGTCCAGGATAAAGACCGAGCGGTTCAATATGAACCTTGGCCACGGCGATGATATTCGTCCCATGATCATGATTGAAACGGTCCATGAACGGAACGTGCTGGAAGAGATTTGCGTCGATATCTCCTGATGCCAACGCCAGATTCGGCTGGATGTAATCGCTGAAATAGATGATCTGCACATGCACGCCTTCCTTCTCCAGGATCGGCATCACCTCTCGGAGTATCTCTCCATGCGGAATAGGATTGACGCCAATCCGCAGAGGCTTGTGAAGCGACGCGGAACGCACATGAAGTATCGCCACGACCACACCAATGAGCAGGAAACCGATGGTTCCCCAACGCACGGTCGGGGCAAAGCGCGGAGCCACTCTCCACCAGCTTTGCCGCTGCAGCGTTCCGATCGTGCCGGCATTCCCGGTCCGTTCGAAGTACCGCGCCAAAAGGTCACCCGACAGTTGAATCCCCTGAATCATCACGATGAGCACAATGACCGTGGCCACCATCACGTCGAGGCGAAATCCCTGATAGCCATATCGGATTGCAAGGTCACCCAGACCTCCGCCACCCACCGTTCCAGCCATGGCCGAGTAGCTGACCAGCGTGACCGTTACCACGGTGAACGAGCGGATTAGTGCGGGAACTGCTTCTGGCAGATAGGCCTTGCGGATCACCTGCCACGGAGTGGCACCCATGGTAAGAACGGCTTCAATCACACCGCGATTCACACCTCGCAGCGCACCTTCCACCAGCCGTCCGACATAGGGGATTGCGCCAACCACCAGAGGTACCATCGCCGCTGCGGTCCCAATCGATGTCCCTACGACCCAACGCGTGAAAGGAATGATCGCAACCATCAGGATGATGAAGGGAATGCTGCGGCCGACGTTGGTCATCATGTTGAGGAAGCGGTTTAGCCATGGCGCAGGCAACACGCCACCATCCTCGGTGACAACCAGCAACACGCCAAGTGCAGTTCCCACGAGGCCGCTGATCAATGCAGAGACCACAACCATCGCGATGGTCTGCAAGGTCGGCTCCCAAAGAAGCTGCAGTAGCTCTTTCACGCCGGCCTCCCGTTTGCTTCCGCTTCCGTCCAGGGATCAATGCGCGTCACGGACGCTCCATGCGCTTCAAGAAAGTGAATGCTCTGCTCCAGCGTTCCGGTCTCACCTCCAAGTTCGACAAGAAGAAAGCCATAGGCGGACCGGTTCAGTTCCCCGATATCGGCGCGCAGAATGTTCAGAGTGACATCGAAGGTCCGGATCAGACCTGAGAGAACGTGGCTGGTTCCGCTCTGTCCAAGAAATTGCAGTTCCAGAAAGAGCGACCCCGCATGCAGGTCTCTTTCACCCAGATGCGCAGCCAGATGTTCAGCGCCGAAGCTGCGTCCCAGAAGACGCTGCGTCGTCCTGCTTGCAGGGCGCAGCAACACCTCTTCGACCGGCCCCTCCTCGACGATGGCACCTTGATCGAGCACCGCAACGCGATCGCAAATAGCGCGAACTGCACTGAGTTCGTGTGTGATTAGAAGAACCGTCACTCCCAGCTCATCCCGCACCCTGCGTAGTAGCGACAGCACGGACGCCGTCGTCTCCGGATCAAGCGCAGAGGTCGGTTCGTCGCTCAGGAGCACAGCAGGTTTCGTCGCTAACGCACGAGCGATGGCGACCCGCTGCTGTTGTCCACCCGAAAGCTGCGAAGGATACTGGTCTGCTTTTGCTTCCAGACCAAACCACGCGAGCAACTCCGTCACTCGCTCGTGGATGGCCTCTGGCGCGAGTTCCGCAAGTTCGAGAGGCAGGGCGACATTCTCCGCCACGGTACGCGATCGAAGCAGGTGAAGTTGCTGGAACACCACACCCAGGCGGCGTCGTGCAGACCGAAGCTCCTCACCATTCATATGCGCAAGGTCGGCTCCATCGATCAGCACTCTCCCTTCATCGGGAAGCTCGAGCCGGCTGATGCATCGCAGCAGCGTAGTCTTGCCTGCACCGCTGAAACCGATGATGCCCTGGATCGTCCCTTTGGAAACGCTCAGGCTGATACGAGTAATCGCGTTCGACCAACCGTTCCCCTGCCGGTATCGCTTCGTAATGTTCTCCAGCAACACGGCCGGAGGTGTCGGGGCAACGCTTTGGTCATCAGACATATACTTCGTCCTCGTCGTTTTCAGGCAAAGATGCCACAAAGCTTGGTTTAGAAGGTAGATCGGCAGGCTGGTTCAAGGACGAGCGATAGAATTCAGCAACAAATGCCGATTGATCGTGGTCTGTGGCAGCGAATGCGGAGGAGCAGGCTGCTTGTTCTCTTCTCTGCTACCGCTCAGGGGCAACAGCGGGACGCGGGACGACAACGATGGTAGGTCGCCGGAGAAAGTATCCAGATTGGCTGGGAAGCCCGCATAGGAGCAATTGTAACCTGCGTTTCACCCGAGGCGAAACGCAGGCATGACACTCATGGTGCGGCCGGAGAAGCTATGCTGCAGTGCCCAGTCGAATCACGCTTTCACTGAAGCGCTCCATCTCCTCAAGCTGAGGGCTGAACTGAAGAAGTAGAAGATTGACTCCAGCTTCTGCGAACCTGCCAACCTGCTCCTGGATCTGTCCGGGCGTTCCAATCAATCCCGACCGCAACCCTCGGTTCGAGACCGAATATTCCTGAATCGACATCCTCTGCTCCAGTTGCGTCCCCTGAAGCCACTGCTGATAGTTCTCGTAGCCTTTGGCATTCTGCTTTACATCGGTGATGCGGTCAATCTCCCGCTTCACTTCATCTTCCGAATCCCGAGTAAAGGCATAACCGGCCAAACCAAATTGCATCGGTGGAAGCCCAAACCGATCCCTGCGCTCACGCATATCGGCGATCTTCGCTGCAACATGCTCCGGCGAATCGCCGTGCATCACATACGCGTCGCATCGCTGCGCGATCAGGTTCTTCGCGGCCTCAGACTCTCCGCCTGCGTAGATCGTCGGCCGCGGCGTCCGAACCGGCTTGGGCTCGAGCACCGTGTTCTCGGTCTTGTAGTAGCGACCATCATGGCTATAAACCTTCTCCGTCCATGCGCCATTCACGACCTCCAGCCACTCCGCCGTACGTCCGTAACGATCATCATGCCGCTCGAACTCCACGCCATACATGCGTGCCTCCTGCTCCCACCAGGAAGAGACGACATTGAGGGCAAGTCTGCCGTTACTGATGCGGTCGATATTGGCCGCCTGCTTCGCGAAAAGAGCAGGCGAATGAAAGGTGGGCCGAACCGCCACCATCAACTCCAGCGTCGAGGTCACCGCCGCGAGTGCGGCCGAAGTAGACCATGCATCGAGACTCGGTGCCTCCACTCCCTTGATGTCGTTGAGGTTGAGTTCCGCAATCAAGGAAAGATCAAACCCAAGTTCCTCGCTCCGCAGCGCGAGCCTGCGCGTGTACTCCCAGCTCGCCTCCATCTGCTCATCTTCAACGTTGCGCAGCCACCCGCCAAAGACAGGCATCCAGTAACCAAAGCGAATTCCCTGCTTAGCTGTCACGCCGCACCTCTTCTTCCAGAAAGTCTGCGAGACGCGTGAATGGATCGAATCCGATGACCCGCGGAGCATCCGCCACGAAATTGGATAAGGCATTGATGTCGTAGTAGTAGATCTCACCGTCGCGATCGTCAACGATGTATTCAATGCCGCCTACGTCGATGCCTGCAGCTTGCACGATGCGTTCGATGTTTTGAATCACCTCCGCAGGCGGAGTGTACCCTTCCACCTTCAGGCCAGCCTTCGAGGCCTCGATGACACATGCATTGTTGAGGCTTTCTCCTCGCGAAGTCTGGCAAATATCCGCTGGGCAAAGGTCGAAGGTCTGTCCACTCAGATAGACCTGAATCCCATACAGGTACGTGCCCCCAAGTGTCTCCACGCGCGTGATCGTTCCGCCTCTGGCTGGCACGAATTCCTGTACCAACGCAATGCTGTCATAGCCGAGGTCGATCTCCTCCGCGTTCACAGCCGCTTCCAGTTGTTCCTTCGTGTCGTAACGGACAATTCCCTTTCCACTGCCGCCAATGTTTGCTTTGACCACGATGGGATACCGCAACCCCTCCGCTGCGGCAACTGCCTGATTTGCACGATGGATCACACGAGAAGGAAGAAACCGGATTCCAAGCGACTGCAACAGAGAGTGCTGGGCCGCCTTGGAAATCTCATAACGAAAAGCCTTGACTCCATTCAGAACCCGAATGCCATTAAGCTCCAAATGCTCAAGGTAGGCAAGCGTATGAAAGATTCCGGAGCCATGATCGCGGCTGTTCGCAGACGGGCTCATGCGATTGAAGAGAACCTTGAACGCCGGCCTTCCCTGGCCTATCCCATAGAAATGATCGGGAATGAAAATCTTATCGAACGCAACACCGCGCCGTTCCAGCTCCGCAAAGATCGGGTTGAACCACTGTGGATGTTCATACAGAAAGGCCAGAGGCGCACCGGGAGCGAGAGAAGTCCTCTCGGGAATTGAAGTTTCCATCTGATATGTCACGAATACATCCTCCACACTGTGTTGTATTGGATGCTCGGGTTTCTCGCAAGTTTCGTTCCGATACCGACACAGAAAGGAGCGGCTTCGAGACCTTGACCATAACCGGTTGATCGGATTATCGTGTGCCTATGAGCAAGTTTCACCAGATCGGTTGTTGCTGCTGCCCACTTCCGGCGTGTGTCCACGATCTTCTTTGCTCCGCCTAGTCGCGGCTTTTCTTAGCTCAGACGGCCAAAGCTCCCCTTCAACGATTCCGCATCTCCAGGACTGAGCCGCCGCTACGGCGCGTTTAGGCCTTTGAATAGGTTCCCATGCTTCAAACGTTTCTTCTCCCCTCGATCCACTTCCGCATACACGCGGAGGCATCATCCTTTGGCTGTTGTTCACATTGATCTTCGCGATCGGCGCTGCCTCCCGCAGCGATCCTCAACTCAATGATGAAATCAAGTCAAAAGGAATCGACCAGTGCAAACCTTTAGCACCCAAATTGAGATTCAATTGCCTAACAACTCCGATGAGACACAGACCACGACACAATTCACTCGTCCGACCTTCCTCATGTGCGCTCCCGGCTGGTACGAATTGAAGTACGTCATCAACCCATGGATGGCAGGAAACATAGCAAAATCGGTGCGCGACACCGCGTTCCAGCAATGGAATCGCCTTTACGAAGCATTGAGGAGTCTCGGAGATGTCAGACTGCTTCGAGCCAAAGAAGGCTCACCCGACATGACCTTTGTAGCGCATGGCGCTGTCGTCAACTACGGTGTCGCAGCTCTCTCCTCCTTTGCTCACTACCAGCGAACCGCCGAGGAAGACTACCTTGAGGCATGGTTCGAGGACGCTGGCTTTATCGTTTGGAAGTCGGAGGGGCTTCCTCTCGAAGGCGAAGGCGATGCTCTGTTCTCACCGGACGGTAACCACCTATGGGCTGCACATGGCTCCAGGACTTCTCTACAGAGTCACCGCCGTCTTGGCAACATATGGCACGTCGACGTCACATCGCTTCATCTGGTTGACCCACGTTTCTACCATCTCGATCTCTGCTTCACTCCTCTCAGCGGTGGGCACGTTCTCTATTATCCTGGAGCCTTCGATCGCAGGTCGCTAAGAAAGATTGAAGACGCCTATAGTCCCAACAATCGCATCGCACTATCCGAAGTGGAAGCCGTACAGTTCGCATGCAATGTCATCAACGTCGGAGATCAGGTCCTGATGCACACTGCTGGAAGCGCTGCCAGTCGAATCCGCTCCGCTGGCTATGAGGTCTCGGAGTTTCCCCTCGGCGAATTCGTAAAAGGCGGAGGCGCCGCGAAGAGCTTAGCGCTTCGCTTGAGCGATGTCTCTGTCACGCACCGTCATCCTTCGCAGCGGGCTCTCGTAATCCGCTAGCGCAAAGCTGGGTTCGATTCCAACAACACAAACGGAAAACCGGAACAGAAGGAATTCTTCTGTTCCGGTTCGTTGCGTTTCACGCTGGCAGGTCTACGCGCCGATATTCTTCAGCTTGCGCAGAACCGCAATCAAAGCATCAACGTCTCCGTAGGTGTTATAAAGCGCCAGCGAAGGACGCACCGAGGTCTCAACCCCAAACCGACGCAGAGCAGGCTGCGCGCAATGGTGTCCGGAACGTACAGCGATTCCTTCCTTGTTCAATGCCGCACCCACCTCTTCGGTCTTGTAACCATCGAGAACGAACGACATCACACTCGCCTTCTCCTTCGCAGTTCCAATCAGGCGCAGACCCGGAATCGTCTGCAACCACTTCGTCGCATAGATCAACAAGTCATGCTCATGGCGAGCGATGTTCTCCATCCCAAGCTGCTCGACATAGTCGATAGCGGCACCAAGTCCAACCGCATCGGCGATGTTGCCAGTTCCCGCTTCAAAGCGTGCCGGCGGTGCATGATAGATCGTCTTCTCGAACGTCACATCGACGATCATGTTGCCACCACCCTGCCACGGAGGTGAGTCCGCCAGCGCATCCGGCTTGCCGTACAGGACACCGATGCCCGTCGGCCCGAAGACCTTGTGTCCGGAGAACACGAAGAAGTCGCAATCGAGCACCTGAACATCCGTGCTCATGTGCGAGACCGACTGCGCGCCGTCCACAAGAACCTTGGCTCCATAGCGATGAGCCATCTGGACGATCTGACGAGTCGGCGTAATCGTGCCAAGAGCATTCGAGACCTGTGTCACCGATACAAGGCGTGTCCTCGGATTCAGCAGCTTCTCAAACTCATCCAGCAGAATCTGCCCATCGTCGTCCACGGGAGCCACACGCAGACGCGCACCCGTCTCCGCGGCGAGCATCTGCCAGGGAACGATGTTCGCGTGGTGCTCGATCCAACTGATGACGATCTCGTCGTCCTTACCGATGTGACGCTTGCCCCAGCTCTTCGCGACCAGGTTAATGGCTTCGGTCGCGCCACGCACGAAGATAACTTCGTTTACGGAAGGCGCATTGAGGAAGCGAGCGACCTTCTGGCGTGCGCCCTCATACGCGTCGGTGGCCCTGGCTGCAAGCTCGTGGGCGGCGCGATGAATGTTCGAGTTCTCATGCTCGTAAAAATACGAGATGCGATCGATCACGCTCCTGGGCTTCTGCGTCGTTGCTGCGTTGTCCAGCCAGATGAGTGGCTTGCCATTCACCCGCTCCTGTAGGATCGGAAAGTCACGCCGTACCGCGCCCACATCAAACTGCTTCCGGCTCAATTGCAGATCCGGCAGCAAAGCGGGAGAGATGCCCGCTGCAGTCGGCGGTGAGGGTTTGGCTGCAGCCGGCCTGGAAAGTGCTCCGGCATTTTCCAGGAAGTAAAGCGAAGACACCGAATTCAAAGCTGCGTTCACATCCTCTTCCGTCGGCAACGCATCCATGCGTGGAATCGCAGGGAGCGCCGCTTCGAAGGATGGGAACGGAAGATCGAACGACGGCATCGGCAGTGAGAATGGAGATGCACCGTATTCGGCGGGAGCGCTCTGCCCTTCATGCTGCGGGAAGCCGGCACCCGAGTAGGGAGCAGGATTCGCAGACACGGGAGATGCTGAGAGCTCGGGCTGGAACGACGAAGGCATCTGCTGCACGTTTGCTTCGCTCGGAAGCCTGTCCGTGTACGGCGCGGCGGTCATCGAGGCAGGAGTGGCTCCGAACTGCGGAGCCATGCTGGGCAATGTCACCGCGGACTGCGCCCCACTGAACTGCCCCGTCTGGCCAGGCAGCGCACGAAAGAACTCGTTCGCCATCTGGGCCAGTGCGGCAACGTCAGGAGCGCCCGCCGGCGCCGAAGGCAGCGCGCCACGTGCATCTTCTGCGACGTCCGCGATCATCTGCGGCGAGAAGCTCCCCGCCTTATCCTGATCACTTGTAGTCATAATAGTTGCCGACCTCAACGTTCTCGAGCACGCCCAGGGCATCCTCGGTGAGCACAGCCGCCGAGCAATAGAGCGAGATCAGGTACGATGCGAGCGAGTTGCGATCGATGCCCATGAAGCGCACCGAAAGACCAGGCGTCTGTTCTCCCGGAAGGCCAGGCTGGAACAACCCAACCACACCCTGCTTCTTCTCGCCTGTGCGCAGCAAAAGGATGTTCGTTTTGCCGGTCGCGTCGATGCCCAACTTGTCCGAAGGCACCAAGGGCAGACCGCGCCACGTCAGGAAGGATGAGCCAAACATCGTGGTGGTCGGAGGAGGTACGCCGCGGCGCGTGCACTCACGACCAAAAGCCGCAATCGCCGTAGGATGTGCCAGGAAGAACGCGGGCTCTTTCCAGACCTTTGCAATGAGCTCATCCAAATCATCAGGTGTGGGCGGTCCCTTGCGCGTCGAAACCTTGAAGGACGGATCGACATTCCGCAGTAAACCGTAGTCAGCATTGTTAATCAGCTCGCTCTCCTGCCGCTCCTTGACCTTCTCGACCGTCAGCCGCAACTGCTCACGAATCTGGTCATGCGGATGGCTGTAGAGATCGGACACGCGGGTGTGCACATCCACCACGGTTGAGATCGCGCTCAGCGTGTATTCGCGGGGCTTCTCTTCGTAATCAACGTAAGTGTCCGGCAACCTGCGCTCATCACGCGAACCACATACGACTTCAATATCCGCGTCGTTCTTAACCTTGTTGACGCGATAGGTGCCGGACTCAACCGGAACCCAGGAGAGCAACTGTACAAGCCAGCGCGGAGTGATCGCGCTGAGTTGAGGGGCGGTCTTGGTGGTATTCGCTAGCTGGCGTGCTGCTGCGTCACCAACTGCACGGCGGTTTTCGTTTGTGGCCACGAGTCTTGCTCCTTCTTGGTTCTGCGTAAATGTTTGCCGATTCTGTCGAGTGGCGATTGAACCCCACGCATGACATCCTCTGTCAATTCAAATGATAGTCAGGGGCCATCCGGCGGTGAATGGCTCATGTGTTGTATTTTGGACAAGGTGCCATACAAAAACAGGCAAAGCCTAATCCTCACCTCATAATATGAAGAGCCCGGCGAAAGATCCTGCCGGCGAGATGGAGACCTCATGATTCATCCTCCGGAATCCGCCATCGACAGCATCGACCGCGAGATCCTTGCGGAACTGCAAACCAATGCCCGCATCGCATTTGCGGAATTAGGCAGGCGTGTAGGACTGTCAACACCGGCCGTTATCGAACGGGTCAAGCGCCTCGAAGAAAACCGCATCATTCTCGGATACCGTGCCATGGTAGATCCGGCAAAGGTCGGTCTTCCCGTTCGCGCGTTCGTTAAGGTCACCATTGCCGGTGACAAACTGACAAAATTTGCCACTCTGACCCAAAGAATACCGGAGGTTCTTGAATGCCACCGCGTCACCGGAGCCGAGTCCTTCGTGGTGCAGGTCGCCGTCCGTGATGTGGGGCACATGGAAGAGGTCATCGACGCCATGATGCCTTACGTCGCTACCAATACCTCGATGATTCTCGCCTCTCCAGTGCCTTGGAACAGCATCCTCCCTTCGCACCGCAACGATAAACAGCCCCGCAAGCGTAGACCCTCGCAAACTTCATAGCCGCCCAACCCTAGCCTGATCACCAATTGATGTCATGTTCGTAGACAAGCTCGTTCACTTGGATCGTTTCAGAAAGAAAACTTTATCGCCAACTGAACCAGTCTTGGAGCTGCGGCGCTCTGAATCTGACCAAAGTTGGGATCTCCTCTTTGCCCATTCACGGTGGCCGGTCCGTAGAACTGGGGATGGTTGAAGACATTAAAGGCCTCCACCCGAAACTCCAACGAGTGAAATTCAGAGAAGCGAAGTTCCTTCTGGAGCGTCATGTCCAAATTATCGATCCCAGGACCATAGAACATCCGTCGCTTGGCGTTGCCCAGCTGGCCAAGAGTCTCTTCGGGGAATAATGCCGTGTCGAAGGCCGGACGTCGATTACGCCCATCCAAATTGACCCTGAGCGCGCCCGGAATATATCGCGGCGTGTCGAGGAGGTAATTGTTGGCACCGTTGCCCAAGGTGCCAAGCAGAGAGTTGTCAGAGTTATCGAACAAGGTCACTGGGAGACCAGTCGTAAAACGAGCTGTACCTGAAAGGCTCCACTGTTCGGTCAGACGAGTCTTCTTGCCCAAAACGTCCGCGACAGGGATCGCAAGTGTGTAGCTCCCGACAAACGCATGCTTCATATCCCACGCCGAGATGGTTCGGCTCTGTCGTGGATTGATAGGGTTCAGTTGCTCACCAAGGTTCGACCCCTGATCGATCGATTTTCCATAGGTGTAGCTCAGCAGGAACTGTGAGCCGCGATGCTGGTACCGCAAAGTCGTCTCGAGCGCATTGTAGTTCGAGTTGGCGATGGATCGGTCGGCCGTATTCTCTCCGTAGTCGGCCCCTTGCCCCCCCCGGGTCCCCCGCACCATCTTACCGTTGCTGTCCGTATAGGGGGAATCTTCACCGAAGGGGCCACATCCAGGAAGGCTCATGCAAAGAGCAGGGTCGCCGGGGTTGGCAGAGACCAGTGTGAGAATGTGATGTCCTTGGTTTCCAACATAGCTCAAGGTCAACAGTGTTTCCCGTGTGATCTCACGCTGGATCGATAGCATGTAGTTGCCGCTATAGGCAGCACGATTACGGGAGTCGAAGAAAGGATCGGCAGCGAGCGGAAGGAAGTTGTCCCAGTCGACCCCGGTATCTGGATTCTTCGCGGAGACATTGTGCGAAGGAAAGGGGAAAGGGAATCTCTGTCCGTTATCGATGCCCGTGGCCGCCGTAATAAACGGCTTTGCCAGCAGGGGTGGCCCAGGAGAAAGATAGTTGAAACCAAATGGCGGAACGGCGTACATGATGCCTGCCGACAATCCTGGAAAGGCCGTATAGAAGATGCCGTAGCTGGCCCGTATGCTGCTTTGCCCGTTGCTGCCAAATATCCAGCTCAGGAGCCCGTGCTCGAGCCGCGGTGAGTAGGCAAAGCCAACCCTCGGCGCAAAGTTCTTGTAACCAATCGAAGCGAGCGTCCTCGGAACTCCTGGATCGCCCGCAACCACAAGCCCTTGTGGTGCTCCCGGATAGAGGGTTGATTGTTGTCCAGCGATATAGGTCTGCAGTTGATTGAACTTCTCCCACCAGGGCACGATAACATCCCACCGCAGGCCAACGTTCAACGTCAAGTTGCTGCGCGCCCGCCAACTGTTCTGGGCATACAGCCCGAAGTAGCGGTTCCGCAGATAGAACGGCTGACCTGAAGACTGCGTGAAATTGCTCGGGGTGCCTAACAGGAAATCAGCATAAGGATTCCCGGTCTCGGTGCCATTGATATTGAAGGTGCCATTGAAGGTGGCGTTGGGATGTTCGTTAACCTCATCCGCGTGGAATTGTCCGCCGAATTTCAAGGAGTGGGAACCGGCGCCTCGCGATAAACCGTCGCTGACGTACCATGTGTTGTTCACCTGGGTAAGATTGGTGATAGGCACACCCATCACGAATGTGGGAAACGTTATGTTCTCTACCCCCTCAAACTGAGGAGCCTGAACATAGATGCCATCCGGACCGGTGCTAAAACCCTGCGTCGCGAGGCTGATGCCAAGGCCACCCTTCGGTTGCCCGATGATATTCGCATTGCGCAAGTAACCGACGTGAAACTCATTGACTGTGTTTGCTCCAATCACCTTCGTGTCGCCCAGCGAGTACAGCTGTGCTCTTCCAATCGTGAGCGCATCGAAGCCCGGAATGCTCGCTCCCGCGACCGAGCCGGGGTAGGGATTGTCCAGCCGATAGTCGTCCAGAAAGTAATAGGCAGATAGCTCACCCAGCCGACTCTCAAGATCGAGGCGCACTGATCCTTTGTCGTCGCTAACTTTCTGCGAATAGGCCGAGGTTGAAAACTGACTGGTACCGGAGTTCGGGGAAGGGATGAAGTGCAGGAGATTTTTCGCGGGTGCGGCCCACGCACTCTGCGGGATGACTCCGCCCGGGAAGACGGTGGCGTACAGCTCACCCGCGGTTACCAGATAGCCAAGCTGTTGCGTCAAGAGTGTCGCAAGATAGGGGCCGCTTACACTCCCCGTCAGCGCAGTCAAACCACTTGTGGGATTCAGAAAATCTCCGCCACGCTGCGCCACGGTGGGCACGGAGATGTTGCCCGTGGACACACCTTGCGTCGTGCGTGTCCCCTGGTAGTCCGTGAAGAAGAAAAGCTTAGTCCTTTTGATCGGACCGCCTAGAGCCCCGCCAAACTGGTTCTGGTTGAACGCGGACCGCGCTGGATCGAAATAGCCTCTTGCATCCAGTTCCGTGTTGCGGAAGAACTCAAACGCCCGACCGTGGAACTGGCTCGTCCCCGCCTTGCTGACGACCGTAATGATTCCCCCGTCGTAGTTGCCGTACTCAGGATCAAAGTTAGACGTCAGCACGCGGAACTGCTCGATCGAATCAAGATCCGGAATAATCGACGTACCACCATTCATTTGCTCATGCACATCAATCCCGTTGACCATGAATCCATTGGCGGATTCGCGCTGCCCGTTGATGGACAGATTGCCTGGATTGAGATCGCCGGACGGAGAGATGCCGCC
Source organism: Granulicella pectinivorans (assembly GCF_900114625.1). Lineage (NCBI taxonomy): Bacteria > Pseudomonadati > Acidobacteriota > Terriglobia > Terriglobales > Acidobacteriaceae > Granulicella > Granulicella pectinivorans. The sequence goes on along the minus strand of NZ_FOZL01000001.1, from coordinate 2,994,460 downwards.
TGTCACGCCGGCCATGATGACGGAGCTTGGCAACAGCGTAGATAAGGGCGCCACGCCAGGCTGGATGGCGAGCAAGTCTGTGTAGCTTCGACCGTTCAGGGGCAGCGCTGCCATCTGCGCCCCTGAAACCACTTCGCCTAAGTGAGTCGCGCTTGTCTCAATGTGCGTGCCCGTCTCGCTCGTCACCGTGACTGTGTCGATTCTACCTCTCACTCCCAGCACAAAGTCCAACCGGCTGGCGGAATCAGTATCGACGGAGAGTCCGGTCTTCCTTTGCGTAGTAAACCCATTTGCTGTGATGATGAGGTCATAGCGGCCCACAGGCAGATTGGGAAAGGAATAAAGCCCTTGCCGATTCGAGATCGCATGCCAGGTGGTCCGCTGATCCGTATTAACAAGCTGCAGCTCTGCTCCCGCAACCAGGGAGCTGGTGGAGTCGCTAACGGTCCCAGAGATACTCCCGCCGCTGGCGGCGAACAAGGAGGGCACGAAAAGCAAAAGGAAAACCAGAACGAGGTGGGCAAAACTTACTCGCTGGAATCCATGAGCCTCGCCTCGGAGTCGTAAGCAGGTGCAATAGTCACCGGTGGGACGGATTGCCGTCCTCCTGCGTCGATCCATCCCTTCCGTCACTGTGATCATTCTGTAGAGTCGAGCTTGACGACATGAATTGGCAGATCCCAATGGTTCGTCGTCAGTTCCCATCGGCGATTCTCATCGCGTGTGAAAGCGGCTTGGTCCGGAAAGAGCTGTTTCGCAACTTCCCCCTCCGATTGCCCTGGAGGAGCATCTTGCGAAGAGCGAACGATAATAATGCGGTAGTCCCATCGAGCGTCCTCGCTCGTATGGAGGCTAGGGGCATAAACCGTGTACTCCTTCACAAAACCAAGCTGTTTCTGACGTTCGAGAATGGCGAGCTGGTACTTCTTGAAGATCCGGAACCACTCATCTTTGTAACCATACTTCGTGCGATAGACCCACTCGTAGATAACGGGCTTCGCGGTCGCGGCACTCTTTGGCTGTTGTGCGACTCCTGCTTGTGACGCTCCGACGAGCGTCACAAGCAGGATGACAGTGAACGATAGCAGACGGTTCAAACCCTTTGCGAATTTCATAAACGCTCCTTTGCGGCTACGACGAAGCATCTCTTTTCCTAGTCGGGAATCGAAGTGACAGCCGGATGATCTTTAGTCGGAGGAGGAGGCAGCGGAGCTACCTTGTCGTATCCACGCTGTCCATCGGCACCAATGCGGCCAGGTCCAGGTCCAAGGTGTGGTGCGTCCACATTGTCTTCGGAGCAGGAATATTCATGCACCTCATCTCCAGGCTTGCCCAGCAGCCAGGTGCGCTGATAATGAATAGGCTCGGTATAGAACTTGGGGTCAGTAACCGTCATCTCCAAATGAATGTGACCCAGGTCCGGCCGCGTCCAACGCTCCACAACGTGTTGCTGATCGCTATGCGGATTGGCGTTCTCATCGGCCCATGTTCTCTGCTCCTTGAAGCCGATCGAATCGATGACAAAGGTATCTCCTTCCCATGAACCGATCTCTTCTCCGAAAAACGACGGCTCTGGATCTTCCGTGTGCTTATTGCCATTGAAGGGCACAAGGCGATACGTGGTGTACCAGTACAGAAACACCGCATGATCCCTGCCCTGTAGCAGTTGGAAGGGCAACCCACTCGCATTGTGCCTCGGCAGACCACCAACAATGCATAGTGCTTCGGGATCGACCGTATGCTCAAGGTTGTACTTCAACGCCGCAGCGCCTGCTGGCGTGAAGGGCAACTTGTATTGCGGAAAATCCTTGCCAATATTGCCGCCTGGTCTATCTTTCGGAGCATGCGATGGAACCCAATATCCGGAGAGATCGGGGTGACCTTCGAGACGCGGGGCAGGTCCCTTCGGAAGGTCTTTCTCGTTGCGTGCGAAAGGTGAACCGCCTCCTCGCCCCGAAGGATCCGGAGCCTTGTTGGCTTGCGCAAAGAGCGATGCAACGAGTGAAAAGCCAACTACGGCAAACAAACAATTACGGTGAAGCGCACGAGTCTTCAAAGAAGATCTCCTCTCGATGAACATAGGAACTGCAGGATGGAGTGCCACACACGAACGGTGGAGCTATCCGGGGATCGAGATAATACCGAACACACAGACAACTCAAGCTAGCGATCGCAAGGGACTAAGCCAGGTGTAGGAAGGGTGAAGTGATGTGAAGCAGCAACCCAGGTTCGCACACGCACTCAGCCAAGACGGCGAGTACAACAACAGCGCGAACAAAGCAGTGTGGATCTCTGGGGCATTGGCATAACATAGCGGATGAGGATCGCTCCGTCAAGGACTATTGCTTGACACGAAAAGCTATACACCTTAGAGTTCACTCATGTTCCAGATCGCCTCATCGCTGTGTTGTTGCCCTTCCAACATTCTTTGATTGGACGGCAAATCGACGCGCATGAGCCATGATGACCTTGCTGAGCACTTCCCTCGAGTGCATGGAAGCGAACTTCATCGACAGCATCATTCGAATCTCGAAGACCCGCTCTGATCTGGAGCGGGTCTTCTCTTGGTTGGACAAAACCCTCAAATCCCATGACAAAGGAATTTCCATGAAAAGCAGAGCCGCAACCGTCCTCCTCTTGGCTGCATCCGTCCTTGGCGCTATCCCCGCCTACGCCCATCACTCATTCGCAGCGGAGTTCGATGGCAACAAGCCCACACGTCTGGTCGGCAAGATTACCCGCGTGGAATGGACGAATCCGCACTCTTACTTTTACGTCGACGTCACGGATGCCAAGGGAGTCACCACGAATTGGGGATGCGAGGGAGCAGGCCCAGGTGCACTCAGCCGCCGCGGCTGGAAGAAGGGCGACCTCAAACTCGGCGACACCATTGTTGTTGATGGCTATCGCGCGAAGGATGGCTCGCATCTCGTCGATGCACGGCGCGTGACCTTCCCCGATGGTCGAACCGTATACGGAGGAAGCCCCGGCGACGGTGGTCCTGGCGATAACGGTACGGATCAAGGCGCGAAGCAGTAGATACTCCCTTTCTTCATCCTGCCGGTGTTGCTTGAAAATGACACCGGCACCTGAACCTCTGGACCCATCATGCCCCTGCTACAACATCTCTGTCAGCTTCTCTACGACTCCCACATCGGCACCATGATCCGCGAGTCGGACTATGCTTTTTCGGTGATTGAATCCGTTCATGTGCTCGCAGTCACGCTGCTCGTCGGGACGATAGCAATCTTGGATCTGCGCATGCTGGGGCTCGTACTTCGCTCCATCTCAATCACTCGAATTGCTCGTAGCGTCTTTCCGCTCACATGGTCAGGCTTCGTCGTGATGTTCCTCAGCGGCTTTCTTCTCTTCTGGGCGGAGGCAGCAAAAAACTATACGAACCCCGCTTTTCGCATCAAGCTGATTTTGCTTGCACTCGTCGGTCTCAACCCACTCATCTTTCACACCACAGTCTACCGCCGCGTCCATGAGTGGGAGGTGCTAGCGATCTCCCCTTGGCGTGCCCGGATCGCAGCAATTGCGTCGCTTACACTTTGGAGCGGTGTGATCATCGCTGGGCGTGCCATCGCTTACTTTTGACAGCCGTCCGAAAGGTATTCGCACCATGTCGCCGAAGCTCTGGTTCGTGGCACTTGCCCACTCCCATCTGGGTCAAATCATGCAAACATCCAAGTGGGACTTCGCTCTCGTCGAGACCGTGCACCTTCTTGCCTTGGCAACCCTGGGAGGATCAGTCCTCATCATCGATTTGCGCCTGCTTGGACTTGTTCTCAAGGGAGAGTCCGCACGAACAATCGGTAAAGACCTGGGCCGCATACTCCTCGGCAGTCTTGTCCTCATGATCGTCTCGGGCGTTATGCTTCTCTCTGAGGAGGCGCTGAAGTGCTACTACAGCCCTGCCTTCCGCTGGAAGATGACTCTGCTCCTCTTAGCCGTGGTGTTCTACTTCACACTACATCGCAAGGCTCTCCAGCGCACAGGCAAGGAAGCCCCCACGATCTGGTCCCGTGCGGTGGCCATCATCTCCATCACGCTATGGTTGGGGGTAGGCATCGCGGGCCGCGCGATTGGACTCATCTAGCCGTTCGCGGATTGCCCGACCGACCGACGCATCCAACCCCTTGCGGACACCCAGGTTCGAGCAAAGAAGCTTTTGCCGCACGTATCTTCCGGCACCCGAAGACTAACTTGTTTATCCAGCGATCCGGCACATATGAGCCCGATGCTACGCTCAATTTATAGAGGAGCTTTTCTGGGCGACAGTATCTTGCTCCTGTCATGAAAAGGTTGACAGACACACGAGACCAAACGATACTCTTGCTATGACTCTTATCTATACAGCACGCTGTTGCTAGCCTCGTGTTCTCGCCGGGCTTGATAGAGTTCTCCTCACTGAAAACAGGATTATAAGCATCTTCAAGAAGATGCCGTATTGCGTCGTTTGTGCGTAGTTGCTGAATTGAGCGACTGCGTTACCGGACGGCCTTACGACCCTGCCGGATGAAAACTATGAGCCAACACGGCGAAGACGTCTCCTCAACCATCCGATAAATCGTTTCGTGTCATCGGTTATCTTGGCGCTCGCAGAGCCACATGAGCGTACAGAGCAGGATGCATACGGAGCATTTCTCACAAATCGCAGACACTCGAACATCTTGGATCACCGCATCCGCGCTGACAACACCTCGCGGAATATTCATAACGCGATATCCGAAGGGATTCGTCTTCATCCGTAACATTTCAGGAGGTAGTAGAAATGGCCTTTCCTTCTCGATCAACCTGGCTTTCACTGGTCGCAATTGCGATCTTGATATCGTCCATGCTCGCGGGCGCACAGACGTTCCGTGGCACGCTCACCGGAACAGTGGTGGATACCTCCGGCGCCGCCATCGCGAATGCGGCTGTCCGGTTGACCAATCCCGCGACGAACGATGTCTCGAACAGCAAGACCAACGGCGCTGGAAGCTTCAGCTTCCCTGAGCTGCCGGTGGGCAACTACAAACTGTTCGTGACTGCCCCCGGTTTCTCGGCGCAGGCAGTGGACAACATCGCTATCGAAGTCTCCAAGATCCGCGATCAGAAGGTTCAGCTCTCTATCGGTGCCGAGTCCACGGTTGTAGACGTGCAAGCATCGGGTCTCCAGCTTGATACGACAAACAGTCAGCTCGTATCCATCGTCGATCAGAAGTCGGTGCAGCAGATTCCTTTGAATGGCCGTAGCTTTATGCAGTTGGTGAAACTTGCTCCCGGTATCAATCCCTATCTCGGCCAGAACACCGTGAATGGCTCACGTACGGCTGGCATTAACTATCAAATTGACGGCGCGGACAACAATGATCCGTGGTCCAACGCCGTGGCTTCGAATCAGGGCGGTATTGCTGGTATCGCGGGGGGCCTTATCCCCATCGAGGCGATCGATCAGTTCTCGCTCCAGGCAGCCGGTGAAGCCGACCAGGGTCGTAACGGCGGCGCGAACAGCAACATGGTGCTCCGCACCGGCACCAACAAGCTGCACGGCGACGTGTTCTACTTCGACCGCAACGAACTCTTCGCATGGCTCAGCCCGTCGGTGGCCGTAGGCAGCCGCATCCCCGAAATCAGGAACCACCAGGGAGGCTTTACCCTCGGCGGACCGATCTTCAAAAACAAGACATTCTTCTTCCTCGCAGGCGAAGTGCAGATTGCCAACGCCAACAACAGCCTTTCGGACACGGTGGTGAACGACACCTGGATCACTGCCGCTAAGAGCCTGCTCGCCAGCCGCGGCATCGCACAGAACCAGGTTGCGCTGAACATGTACACCCTGCTCTTTCCAGCGGCGGCGCGTACGTCGACCGGCTACTCGAATCAGTACACATCCAACGGGCGGAATACGTATAGCAGCTATAACGGCATCATCAAGCTGGACCATAACTTCAACGACAAGTACAGCATCTCGGCGCACTACCTGGGCACAACGGGTGCGCAGTCGGCCGACGTAGGCTCGCACTTCGCGGACTACTTTGAAACGGCTCCGATGCATATTCATAACTTCCAGATCGCTCAAAACAGTGCGTTCAACAGCAAAATTGTCAACCAGATCACGGTCGCCGCACAGTCGTTCCTGCAGGTGTTCAACGATCGCAACACAAGCTTCGATGTGCAGGCTGCTGGTCTAAACCTAGGGCTAACTGGTCAATTGGCGAAGGGTGCCCCACAGTTCTATATCGGGTCGTTCGATTACACTGGCGCAACGCCGCCGCTGGGACGCCAGGACGTCACCGGCCACATCGACGATACCCTCCACTACTCGATCGGCCATCACGAACTCAAGTTCGGCGGTGAGTATCGCCACGCAAACTTGAACGTCGCGTACTTCGTAAACGGCCGCGGCACCTTCAACTTCGATGGCACGCGCTACACCAACAACGGCGCAAACCCCGTAACCGCGGCAGAGTGCGCCGCCGCCGGTCTGGACCCGACAAACGTTGGAGCGAACAAGTGCTCCACCGGAATCCAGGTGGCAGATTTCGTGGCCGGCCAGACGCGCAACAATGCTTCAGGTGCGACCATTCTTCGGAACAACCCGCAGCGCGTCTACATCGTGAACACCTTCGACCTATTCGCAGCCGACGACTTTAAGGTAAGCAATCACCTGACGTTTAACTATGGTGTGCGTTGGAGCTATCCGGGGGCCGTCAGCGACGATCGCAACTCCATCTACAACTTCACGCCGGAACGCGGCTACTTCAAGGCCCCAATCTACGCCCGAAACCTTGGGAACGTCGCACCGCGCGTCGGCTTTGCCTTCACGCCGTTCAAAGACCCCACCACCGTCATTCGCGGCGGCTTCGGATGGTTCTACGATCAGCCTACGGTTGGCCAGTTCGTCTACAACAGCGTAGGTAACGGTGCCAGCGCCGGCATCTTCGGAAGCCCGGGCGATGCGAACGCTGCAATCACGGTGAATGGCGGAGCGGCCTTTACGCTTGGCCAGACGCAGTTCCCGACCGGTGTGCAGTTCGGAACGAACGGGCAGCCGACGACCTCGCTGGGTATCCTGGCCATCAATCCCAACTACCGCGCTGCGTTCATGCAGAACTACAACGTCAACGTGGAGCAACTGCTCGCGCGGAACACGCTATTGACGATCACCTATGCAGGCAGCGTCGGTCGCCGCTTGGCCTACGTGGCCGATCTGAATCAGCTTCCCATCACGACGAATGCAGCAGCACGCATCCGTCCATACGCAACCCAGTACCCCTACCTGACGGCAATCAACCAGGTAAACAGTGGCGCAACCTCAAACTACAACTCGCTCCAGGTGTCTCTGGTACAGAGTCAATGGAAAGGTCTTTCCGCCAAGGTGTACTACACGTGGTCGAAGTCGCTGGACGACTCGTCAAGCGCCACAACACCGCAGAACTCCTTCAGGCTGCGCGACGACTACGGCCTGTCAACCTTTGACGTGAGGAATAACTTTACCGGTTCTGCTCGGTACGTTGTGCCGAAGTTTACCAGTCATGCCCCCCGTCTGACCAAGGGATATGAGGTGAATGCGCTCTACGTCTTCGCAGGTGGCACACCGATCAACATTCTGGTCGGAACCAACACCAGCGGATCGGGCGAGGCAAGCCGCGATCGACCGAACCGTGTTGCAGGCGTCAACGCACGTATAGATCGTGTCACCACCGCAACCAGCACGTCCCGTACTTACTCCTACCTGAACAAGAGCGCGTGGACCGCTCCGGTCGCAGGCACGTTGGGCAACGAACGTCGTGACAGCGTCATCGGGCCTGGCTTCGGTGACGTCGATCTTTCGTTCGTAAAGATAACGCCCGTTACTGAGAGGATAAGCACAGAGCTCCGTGCGGAAGTCTTCAACATTTGGAACCAGGCTAACTTCGCAAACCCGAGTGGCACGCTGAGCAGTTCCAGCTTCGGCGTGCTATCCGCAACTCGTTACTCTTCTCTTGCTCCCGGCCTTGGCCAAGGTGAACCGCGCAACATTCAATTTGCTTTCAAGGTTAGCTTCTAGAACCTTCTGAGCCACAGACAGCGAGGGTCGAAAGCAAAGCTTCCGACCCTCGCTCTTTGTGGCGTATCGATCATCAAACGGCTCACGCGACGCGCGTCCTGATAGCGTTGCAATAGCGAGAACGCAAACGCTACATCGACTAAAGAGGGTTAGCTCCCGACGAGCGGGGTTGGGTCTGCACTGAATGTCTACCTAGCAAGTCCACAAGCAAAGCCTTCAGGCCCAATGCCCAAACAGCGGTTAGAAAGACACGGCGAATCCATTTGTCAGCGAGGCGAGCGACGACTTTCATCCCCAAAGCCGCGCCGAGAAACATCGTCAGGGCAAGGATCGATCCGAGCCTGTAATCCACGAGACCCTTCCACATGAAGATTGCCGTTGCGAGAGACGACGAGAAGACGTTGAGAACCTTCGTCGTGGCAATAGCTTCTCGAAAAGACGATTGGAAAGTCGCCACGAAGAGAGCCGTCAAGAGAGTGACGTATCCGCCACTGAAGAAACCGCCATAAATTCCCAAAATGAGCGTGAGTCCGTACCCGATCCTCTCCAACCGAGGGTTGGCCGGAAGCTGCACATCGCCGCCTGCTTTGCGATAAACCGTCGAAAACAGAGCAACACCGATCATGGCGAAGGGCACGATGAGGCTTAGTGAACGTGCGGGAAGAAAAAGCAACAGGACCGCCCCGACTATCGAGCCAAGCGAGGTTAACAGAGCGAGGATGGGAAGGCGACGCCTATCAATCAGGGCGTTCCCTCTCGAAGGCAATGACGCGCCAAGGCTGAGAAACGTGAGCGCGAACATATTCGTAGCAAGTGCAGTGCGGGGTGCTACGCCGAAGTAGAGCATTGCCGGAACTGTGATCAGCGAGGTGCTTCCCGTGACGACGCTGATCGCGCTGGTCATGAAGAAGATCACTACTAGAACGACGAGCTGAGTACCGTGCATCTTTGAATTCTAGCTCGCAACGCTGGAACACAGGCGCGGCCTACCTTCTCTCTCTCAACTTTTAGATGTCGGTAGGCACCGCTTTCATAACAGCCTCGGAACGTGTCTACCGCGCAGCCGGCGACCGGGGACCAAGCGGGATGAGAGTCCGGGTACGACTTGAGTCGTTTGAATGATTGTTCAACACGGGAGGATTCGTGGAGCTGAACCTGCGGTTCCGTCCGCAGTAGGCTATCGAAATCGGCGCCGCTGGCAACGGTGCTGGCTCTATGACAGGGGCCGGGTTATCGGCTTCCTGCTTGGCAAGACGGGCGACGGTGGCAGGGTCATGTACCGGGCAGTGGTCATCGGTGCAAACAGTGATGGTCTGTCCGGCGTCGCGTCCAAAGACGATCAATGCGGATTTGGTGTTGGTACCTGAATGCCGAACGCCTCCTGGCGAAGCCGGGGCGGCAAGGCGCAACGAGGAGGGGTATCGCCCACCCGAGGGGTAAGCGCAGCGCAGTGACTTTTACGAAAGAAAAATTATGGGAGACCTCTTGCACCGCGCCAGGGCAGCGCCCTTAGTAGGTACCGAGGACATGGTTTACACGCAAGACCGGAGACAGGATTTACCGATACGGGATGAGGGACTCTTCCATGGTGGGCCGAACGCGGGGAGATCCGTCCTTCTGCGTGCTGGGGTCAAGGCCAAATCGATGGATCCATGTGCCAGATCGCATGCATAGGAAAGCTCCCATACACGCGAGCTATGGCGTCATCGGAAAGAAGTATTGGACCGCGCCTTCGATTCCTTCGAATCTGGTGGAGAGAGTGTCCCGCTTTTTCGTCGTGAATCGCTCGGGAATGAGGGCACTCCATCCTTCGCTCCTGAATCCACTGCAACCTATGACACGCCTGCCATCATCCGTGACCGAAACATTCCCTCGACGCGTCTCCGTCCGGCCACGGCAGGCGGGCGGCGCGGGACGCTATCGGTCAACGTCCGGCAAACACGAGCACCTCCATCCAGCATGGATCGCGAGGTGACGCCATGGGTCACCGCGAGGCCGCCGCGCTTCTCACCCAGCTCCAGCATCTCTTTGGCTACTCCGGAAGCGCGATGGCAACTCGGAGCCGTGAGTTGGGAGAAGCGTACGCGCTCAACCCGAACTTCATCGCGAACATTCGCCATAAGGGCGTCATCCCCAACCTCAAGCACCTGCGGGCCATCAGCGAGATCTTCCAACTCACGCTGGGAAGCACCTTCGCGCTCTTCGGGTTCGACCTCGATGGCCTTGTACTGACAGAGCTCGATCTGAACACGGAACGAACCCGACTCATCGAACACACACTCTTCGGTCCTGGGAAGGTCTCAGTGCCCTCACATCTGGGTGCGGATCTCGCTTCCGGACGAACTGCCTTCCTTTCCCAACTGATTGAGCGTTGGCACGAGGTGCCGATCGAGAGAATCTGGGGCTCACAGTGGCGTGCGTCGCGATGCCTCTACGGAAAGCTCGGCATCTTCGATAGCGACGCAGCTCCCGAGATTCCTCCCGGAGCCTACGTCCAGATTGTGCGCCCGCCGGAGGGTTCTCTCTACCCGCTGTCGCCGGAGAGAATCTATTTCGTCCAGCATCCGCAGGGATACACGGCCTGCCATTGCGGCATCGAGAATGGGACGCTGGTGCTGTACCCTCGCGATCCGACGTTCTCCAATCCGCGCCGATGGAGACTTCATAGCGAGGCGATCGTTCTGGGTGTCGTCACGGCCTTCGCGGCGACGCTCCCGACCGAGGGCTATCGACGATCTGTCCCCAAGAAGATGCCGCGCCGTCCTCCCGCAGCTCTGGCGCCATGGGACCATCGTTCTCTCCAGGGTCTCTTTCACGCGAACTGCCAGCGATTTGGCCTGCGCCGCATGGACATCGATCGGTGTAACGCCAAGCTGCTTTCGCTGCACGGCATTCGCGTGAGCGGAAAGTATGCCTTGAGTCTCCATCGCGCTCAGCGCTTTCCGCATACCTCCTCCGCGCTCGCGATGTCCGTCATCGCCTCGTTACGTCTGCGCGACGTCTTCCGCAGTTGCGGATTCACGATGGATGATCGCAATAAGTATCCGCTCAGCGATCTCCTGGGAGATCGATCAGGTCTTATGCCACTTTCTACTCCACCACCCATCGAAGCACCCGAGCCACAGGAACTCTGGGCGGCGTTCCTGAAGGATTGGAGGGAGTGGCCCGCGCTTCTGCGACGCGTCTCCCCGTCCCCAGCGCAGCGTGCCCACGAGGTGCTTCGTCTCAACCAAACCACTCACTTCAGAGGTCTGGAGCGCCTCCTGCGGGCGGGATCGATCCTGCACATCGACCCCAAGTCCGTTCCTGTCGGCAGCCTCAACCGCGACGCCACCGCCTCAGACTGGGCACGGAGACTTTACGTCATCGAGGTTGGACGTGCCTCCCCGGCGCTCTTGTGCGGTTATCTGCTGGCGGAGGGCCGTGATGTGATTTTGACCTCACATCCGGCTGCGCGATCGAATGAGTCGATCAAGTTTCGCCGCGCGGAGATCCAGATCCTGGGCCAGGTCACGGGGATCCTCGCGCGGGTGGTCTGAGTCTGGGCCCGTCACCATACGGTTTCGTTTTAATTGTCGGTCCGTCGATCGACATCCGTACCCTTCCAACACGGCGTTTTGTCCTTCTCTTGCAACGCGACGATTACTTGTCGGCCATTCCTCACATTCCTGCGTCCCCGCGCCCGATCGGGCCTAAGCTCCGTCTCACTGGGCTCCAGGAAGCATCAAGCCTGAGAGGAACGATCATGCAGGAAATTCGATCCGATGTGCGCTGTGTGCAGGACCAGGACGGAGCCCTCATACTGGACATCCGGGCGGACCGGTTCTTCAGTCTCAATCCGACGGCGACGTTGATCTGGAACCGTCTCGCGGCCGGAGCATCTGTTACGGAGATCGCTCACACGCTCTCACGCGAGACCGGGATCGACGAAGAGACGGCACTCACCGATACGAGAGAGTGCGTCGCGGCGCTCACGGACCACTGTCTCCTCATGACGGACGCCAAGACGCCGGACCTTGCTCCGAGGTTCCGATGAATACGGTCGATCCCAACACCTGCAAACCCGTCATCCTTGATCCGGCCAGCCATCGGATCTTCAGCGTGCGAGACAACACGGGAGTCCATCTTCCGACTGTGCATCTCGATCCCGGTGTCCGTCAGGCGCGAGGGTTCCAGAAGGCTCTGTCCCAGCGTTATAGACTTGAGACCCTGCAACTTGCCGAACTTCCGTCCACTGAAGGGGCGATCCGCTACTCCGTTCATGAGCAGCTGAAACCAAGCTCGGAGCCAGGCTTAGATCACCTATTCCTCCCTCTCGCCGAGATTGGCAGTGACGAGTTGCCAGCCCCTCAACGATCGGCGATCACGGCGCTTCTGCACGGTGAAACCCAGGACTTGGGCCGATTTGCGCGGTTGGGATGGATCGAGGAGCTACGAAGCCGACTCGGAGCGAAAGAACTCCACGACATCCGCCAGGTGAACTGCGGCATCGACTTCTGCCTTCTCTCGATGCGATATGAGGCCGAAAGGGTCTGGTTCAAAGCAGTCGGAGAACCCAATACCCGCGAGTTCGCTTTGACCTTGACGCTCTCCCGAAAGTTTCGAGACTACCTCCCGTCCATCCTGATGGCGATCCCGGAGTGGAATGGATGGATCGCCGAAGACGTCGATGGAATCCCTTTGAACCAGACGTCCGATCCGGCTGCCTGGGAGGTTGCCTTCACGGCGCTCGCTACCATGCAGGACGAGTGGCAGCTCTCGAGGTCGTTTACGCTTTCTCCAGGTCTGCGTTGGGAGGTTAGTCCGCCTCCACACGGTGCAGGCACTGAGAATGCCTACACGTTGGCCGGCAGCATCGCTCTCCCCGCCACGCTCTCGTTGGCCCCCAGAGGTACCCCACTATGGCATACAGAACTATTTAATTTCGCTCCTCGACTCGGAGCAGTGTGGGCCGTGGATAACATGCCGGGCCAAGAGCTTCTGATACGGGCAGGCGCCGGTGTCTTCTTTGGGACAGCCAACCGTCCTGCTGCAGAGGCCTTTAACGCACTTGGGTTTTCGGCGACGAATCATCAGACCAACGTTCCGGTTCCCGTTACTCCCACGCAACTCAATATCTCGACTGCTGTTTCCGCTCCCTACACGAACACAACGGTCTTCGCGTTTCCTCAACATCTTCAGCTTCCTTACACAATTCAATGGAATGTTGCCATGGAAAAGTCTGTGGGCATAGGTCAGACACTGAGCTTGTCTTGGCTAGGCACGGACAGTCGGCGCCTGCTGCAGAAACGCCGGACGGATGTCAGGAACGAGAACCCCGAATTTGGAGAGGTGAACTATTTCCCAGGCCAACTCTCCTCAAGCTACCAAGCTCTTCAGATCAGGTTCCAACGCTCTCTCTCGCACGGCCTGCAGATTCTCGGATCTTATGGCTGGGCTCATGCCATTGATTACGGGTCTACCAATCCAGCCTTCGCCTTCACTCGTGCCAATTCAGATCTGGATGTAAGGCACAATCTGCAGGCGGCATTCACCTGGGACGAGCCGCTCCATATGTTTGGAAGATCGATGAAGAACTTCGCGAGAGGCTGGGGCATTGATGGAAGACTGACCGCCAGGACTTCGTTTCCGGTCACGCCACTTGGAAATATCTTTTCCGATCCGGCGACCGGTGATCGGTATTACAGCGGGGTGGACTTGATTCCGGGCAAGCCTAGATACCTGCGTGGGCCGTTCCTGCCCGGCGGAAGAATGTTCAACGGTGGGCCCACTGTCGACGACCCCGCCTTCGCGCTGCCTAACGGCGATCAAGCAGGGAATGCTCCACGGAACACTCTCCGGGGATTCGGGGCCTATCAGTTCAATGTGGCGGTTCGAAAGGAACTTTCTATCCGTGGCCAGACGAGCTTGGAAATCCGCCTCGACATATTCAATGTCTTCAATCACCCGAACTTCGGATATCTCGACCCAGGCCTCACGGATGCCCAGTTTGGCCAGCCAACGCGCATGCTCAATCAAAGTTTTGGAGCGACAGGTTCGCTCTATGAGCCTGGAGGACCGCGTTCCATTCAGCTCTCTCTTAGGCTTCACTTCTGATGACTTCGAGACATCTTCCTCGGCTCTGGACGCCATACACTGAAACCGGTGCAGGTGGGTTTCAAAGTGCAGAGAGTCCCTCGCGAAATGCCTCAGACTTTCCTACCAGACGTATGTTGCAATGATCGACGTGGAGACTGGCTTGAAGTCGATCACTTTGATGCGGAGGACCATCTGGAAGTTTTGCTTTTGCCAGTCCCCGCCTAGACTACGGCTCAATTCATCCAGACTCTTCGGTTGGCATATGAAATCGGTAGCGGCCAGAGTTCCGTACTGCCCCATGCCGGCCACAATGATCATCGGCTCGACCTCATCGTGGCGCAAAATCCTGGTGACTATCGCGTAGTCTTCCGTATCGTGTGAGTCGGTGGAGGCATGGAGCTCCCATACCTTGCCGGGCTGATTTCGATCTTCGATCCGGTTCCGCGCAGCCAGGACAAATCGGAGGTTACGGCTCAGCTCCCGGGTCATAGAGTTGTTGAACCCCCCGATGAGCACCGTTGGATTGCTACGCACTTCCGCGAATGAAATATCGTTGGGGAATCTCTCTTGGAACGTCTTGCTAAAGTGCGCGAGTGTGGCGACCACCTCAGACACGGTCGCGACATCGCCGAGGGCGACGAAGCTGTTCTCGGCAGGTTGCAATCCAGTTGAGCCGTAGGTCTGAGTGGAGGAGAAGTGGGGGAAAAACTCCATCCCGGAGTTCTCAAGATGGTTCTCCCGGCTATACTCATCGGCCTTATCGTCCGAGACGCGGTAGACAGCGTTGCTTCCTATCGAGATGAGAATCGGCTTCGGGCTATCCAATAACGGCCCCCAAACAGCACGAAGCATGCGATCGTTCTTCCCGTGAAGAAAAAGTGCCACTGAGAGGGCAGCCAGCAGAAACAGCACAGCGATGGCGATCGGAACAATCGTCAGGTGGACCTTTCGGTCCAATCGTGGGGCGCTTTCAAGCGGATGGACCGCGGCAACTTCCGAAGTCGACGCGGTGGCAGGAGGGGCAGCAGCCAATTGGAGTTCCTGCCCCGCGAGTGCGGAAACCGCCGTCTCGACTTCACTTTCCTTCCAGATGAAGTTAGCCCGATAGGATCCGGATGGTACGTCGATCCGCACGTCCGGCGTAGAGCTCAGCGATTGGTAGTAGAGGGCAAGGCGCTTGCGAAGATCGGCGGCCCGAATCCTGACCACGGGATCCTCTCCGGGCTCGTAGTCCGGCCTCCTCCCGAATACCTCCTTGCCAATCACCCGCTCGCGCAAAAGAGACGTCTCGCCCGAAAGCGTGTGCTCGACGATGTACTGCAGCAGCGTCTGGCACTGGAGAGTCGTGCGCATGGGACCGCTCTGCATCACCTCGTCCAATGCGCGCATAACACGCTCACGCTGGACCGGGGAGAGCCCAGGCGACTGCTCTTCTCCGTGCAAATGCTTCGTGTGTGTTTGTTCCACGGCCACTTTGAGGTATGTTACCTACCCTTTCCTTCTACTCTCTATCAGCAATATCAATAACTTACCGAGGTATCCCGCTCTGAACACTGTAACGAACCTTGTAAGTCGTTTCTTCGAACACGTGTAGTGCTCAAGTCAATCGAAGCCCATTTTATCCGTCTGCAAACTTCGTGGCCAACAGCAACACTCCTTCGAGAGTGACACAGGAAAGAGGAGAATTGAAAAAGAAGCATCCCTTGCACGAACGGTTTGGCCTTCGGGCTTGCCTCTGCCTCGGCCTATGTGCCCCCGCTTTCGCACCTGCCCAGATGGTTCTGCATCGTGGAGCCGCCACGGTAGTCGTCGAACCCTACGCAGAAAATGTCGTTCGGGTAACATTGAGCCTCTCAGACCCCGACGCGAAGAGTGCCCCCGGCTTCGGCATCACCGCAAAGAGCTCCACCTCCGGATGGACCACGACTTCCACCGCCGGCACCGACGAGATGCACTCGTCCCAACTGGCGGTCTCTGTCGCCGCCTCCGGCCCCCAGCGACCCGCGACCGGAACCCAGGGCGATATCGCCAAATTCTTCAACGGCTCCGCGCCCTGGGTGGGTCTCCGGATCACAGCCGCCGACGGCAAGCGGCTCATCGACCTCGAAAGCTGGGGCATGGCCGTTCCCAACTTCAAAGACGGAACCGCCTGGCTCAACAACGATCGACGCCCCCAGGACGATAAGTTCTACACCGTAAGCGCCAGCTTCTCCGCCGCCGATGACGAACACGACTACGGTATGGGCCAGAACCAGGAGGGATACCTCGACCACCGTGGCCGCGTCCTCCACTGCCAACACGACTACAACGCCCCTGGCGGCCAAAGCGTCTGTGTACCCTTCCTCGTCACCAATAAGGGCTACGGCCTCGTCTGGGACAATCCCTCCAAGACCACCGCCGCCTTTGGATTCAACGGCCAGAACACCTTCTCCAGCGAAGTCGGCCAGCGCGTCAGCTTCTTTGTCATCGCTGGCGACTACGACGCCATCTACCGCGGCTACCGCCTTCTCACGGGCGACACCCCCATCCCCCCGAAGTCCGCCTTCGGCTACATCCAGAGCAAGCAGCGCTACACCTCACAGGCTGAGCTGCTCGCCGTAGCCCACGGATACCGCGACCGACACCTCCCCATCGACGATCTCGTCATCGACTGGTTCCACTACACCCACATGGGCGAAATGGACATGGACCCCGCCAAGTGGCCGGACCCAATCGCGATGAACAAAGAACTTCATGCGCTGCACTTTCACACGATGATCAGTGTGTGGCCGCGCTTTGTGCCCGAGGATCGCTTCTTCGCGACCGTGCAGAAGAACGGCTGGTTTATGCACCAGGCCGACGGCACACCCACCAATGGCCTTCCCTACGACCGCGCCGGCGCGGACATCGACACCACCAACCCTGCCGCCGCCAAGTGGTACTGGGACATCATCCGCGACAACTACGTCGCCAAAGGCTTCGACGCCTTCTGGGCCGACGAAACCGAACCCGACCTTCCTCCTAATGGCAGCTTCTTCCACGTCGGCCCCGGCACCCAGTTCTTCAACATTTATCCCCTCTTCCATACCGCGGCCTTCTATAACGGTATGCGCCGCGACATGAACCAGCGCGCCGTCATCCTCGCGCGCGACAGCTATCTCGGGGCCCAGCACAACGGAGCCATCTTCTGGTCGTCCGACATCTCCCCCACCTGGGATGTCCTCAAGCGCCAGGTACCCACCGGCCTGAACTTCGTCGCCAGCGGGATGCCCTTCTGGTCCACCGACATCGGCGGATGGCAGTACCTCCCCGGCTCCCACACCCCAGCGCACCCACCCCTCCTCGACCCCTCCGACGTCCGCGACAACGTAGGGGCGTACGACGACTACCCCGAGCTCTACACGCGCTGGTTCCAGTACGCCACCTTCCAACCCAACTTCCGCGCCCACGGCTCCCGCAAGCAGAACGAAGTCTGGAGCTACGGCAAACAGGCCGAGCCGATCCTGGAGAAGTATCTCCGCCTCCGCTACGAGCTCATGCCCTATATCTACTCGCTCGGCTACACCGCCAACCAAACCGGCGCGCCCTTCATGCGCGCGCTCTTCCTCGATTTCGGCAGCGATCCCCAGACCGCTCCCATCGGCGACGAGTACATGTTCGGGCCCGCGCTTCTGGTAGCTCCCGTCACCGAACAGGGAGCTACCACCCGCAGTGTCTACCTCCCCGCAGGCTCGGACTGGTACAACTTCTGGACCAACGAGCGTCTGCACGGCGGACAGCGCATCACCGCCTCCGCCCCCATCGACACGATCCCCCTCTTTGTCCGCGCCGGCTCCATCCTTCCGCTCGGCAGCAGGATCGAGAGCACGGACGAAGTCCAGACCATCGCGAAAGTCCGCGTCTACGCCGGTGCGAATGGAGCCTTCACCCTCTTCGACGATGACGGCCACACCTACGCCTATGAGCGTGGCCAGAGAAAGCTCACCGAGCTCACCTGGGACGACGCCACGCAAACGCTCAGGCACACCGGATCCCAGGCATGGACCGCCCCCGACACCAGCATCGTCGAGGTGATTGGCCGATGAGCTTCCTCCCCACACTTCCCCCATAGAACACCACGCGTGTCCAAATCCCTATCGACGAACGATCAACCAACACCGCTGCACTCCATTTGAAAGAGGCCGTTTCATGAAACTCATAAAAATATTCCCCATCCTGCGGCGCATCGCTCCTCTGGTTGCCCTGCTTGCCATGGTCCACACGGCGTTCGCACAAACCACTGCCAGCCTCTCCGGCAAGGTGCAGGATACGACCGGCGCCCTCGTCTCCAGTGCCCACGTCGTCCTCACCAACAACGCCTCGAAGGACAAGCGGGAACTCGATAGCAACTCCGCGGGCTTTTTCACCTTCGCCGGCCTTATCCCCGGCACATACACCATTGAGATCTCCGCGACCGGCTTCCGCAGTCTGAGGCGCGGCGAGATCGCCGTCAACCCCGGCGACGTCCGCGACCTCACCGATCTGGCGCTCGAAGTAGGTACCGCCAACGAGACCGTCACTGTTCAGAGCAGCGCCAACTACATCGCCCCGCAGGATTCCGGCGAGCGCTCCGCACTGCTCTCCACGGCGGACATCGAGCGCCTTCCGATCCAGAGCCGCAACATGTCCGAACTCCTCAAGATCCTTCCTGGCGTCACCACCACCGCCAGCGGAACCGGCAACGGCACCGGCTTCGACTTTACCGATACCGGCTCATCCGGCTCCGCAGTTGGCGTCGGTCTTAACACCAACGGCGCACCCTACCGCGGCGGCACCGCCTATCTCCTCGATGGCGCAAGCATCATCGATCCAGGCTGCGCTTGCTGGTCCATCGCATCCGTCAACCCCGACATGACCCAGGAGGTCAAAGTTCAAAGCTCCAACTTCGGCGCCGACTCGCCCCAGGGCCCCGTCGTCATCAACGTCATCAGCCGCTCCGGAAGTGCAGACTTCCACGGTCAGGCCTACTTCTACGCACGCAACGGTATTCTCAACGCCAACACCTGGCAGGACAAGCACAGCAGCACTCCCACTGCGCGTCCTGACGCCTCGTACTACTATCCCGGCGGAAGCGTCGGCGGTCCTATCCTTATCCCGGGCACCAACTTCAACCACAACCGCAAGCTCATCTTCTGGGCCGGCTTCGAAGCCTTCCGCCAGAACCTTCCTGCGTCCTCACCGCTCACCTCCTACGTTCCTACCCCAGCCATGCGTGCCGGCAACTTCTCGCTCTCCGATCCCGCCAACGCAGCGCTCTGCGCCAAGAGCACCGGGAACGACTTCTGCCAGCCTCTCACCGGCGGCTTCGCCCCTGATGGGACCGCGCTCGCCGGAACCCAGATCCCCACGCAGTACATGGACCCCGGTGCCCTCGCGCTCCTCAAGCTCTTCCCCGCTGCCAACGTCGATCCTTCCACCAACGCATCCGGCTACAACTACTTCCTCCAGCCCAGCAACTCCCACAACGGCTACATCTACCGCGGCCGCGTCGATTACAACATCAGCGACAAGAACAAATTCTTCGTCAGCTACCAGTACGGCAGCGACTCCGAGACCAGCGTCGCCCACATCTATTACAACCCGGCCAACGCCGTAGCCTTCCCCGGCGGACCGCTCATCAGCCCAGTCCACTCGCACGTCCTCAGCGGAAGCTACATCCACATCTTCTCGTCCTCGGCGACCAACGAAGTCCGCGTCTCCGACGGCTGGCTTGATAACCCATACTCCGCAGCCAACCTCAAGGCCGAGTACAACAGCGCCATCGGCTATCCCTACGGAACGGTCTACAGCACTGCGTCCCTGATGGCTCCGTCGATCAACTCGCCCGGAGCGAGAACCCTGCCCGATATCTCACAACCCGATCTCTTCCAGCAGGGCGGCACCTACAACTCCATCAAGAAGGCACCCTCCGTCTCCGACGACTTCACCTTCGTCTATAAGTCCCACACCTTCAAGGTCGGCGGCTTTTGGAGCCGCGGCGGCAACAAGCAGGGCACCTATGGATACACCAATGGCTCCCTCTCCTACGCCAGCGGCGTGAAGACCGATCAGATCACCGGTCTCAAGATCGGAACAGTCAACCCCCTCGCCAACTTCCTCCTCGGCATTACCAGCGGATTCAGCCAGAACAACACCAACCCCATCGACGACATGTACTACAACACCGGCGCCGGTTATGTGCTGGACAACTGGAAGATCAAATCGAACCTCACCCTCAACCTCGGCCTTCGCCTCGAACACCTCGGCCGGTGGCAGGATGCAAGCGGGACCGGCCTCGCCGTCTGGGAGCCCAGCCGTTACGCGGCAGACGTGGCCGCCAAAAAGGTCTACCCCGGCGTCTACTGGCACGCCATCGACTCCAGCGTTCCCATCGGCGGTTCCCCCGTCCAGAGCATCTTCTTCGAGCCGCGTCTCGGTCTGGCCTACGACGTCCATGGCAACGGCAGTACCGTCATTCGTGGCGGCTGGGCAGCCTACCGCTGGAACGATCAGTACAACGACTTCGCCGGGCCTCTCACCACCGCACTCGGCGTCAAGACCTACAACTCCAACGGCAATCAGGCCATCACTCTCAAGGAGATCAGCAACCTGGGTGCGAACGCCTCAAGCCTCGGCTCGCTTCCCTCGAGCGTCTATGCAGCCGACCAGCAGGACGACAAAACCGGCGTGACTTACGCTTATAACCTGACCATCTCGCAGCGACTCACACGCGCCATGCTCTTCGAGGCCGCGTACGTCGGCAACCAGACTCAGAACATCCTCCTCGGCGGACAGAGCAATGGCTCCGGCGTGGGCGGCTCCGCTCTCGTCAACCAGAATAAAATCCCCTTCGGCGGCCTCTTCAAGGCCGATCCCGTCACCGGAGCACCCGCTCCCACCGATCCTGAAAACGTCGCCAATATCGCCGACTACTACCCCTACTACGCCGGCTACGGCACGAACGCGATCTCGGTCAACACGCACGCAGGATACGCCAACTACAACGGGCTCCAGTTCAGCCTCGTTCGTCAGACCGGACGCATCACCTTCAACGCCAATTACACCTACTCGAAGTCCCTCGGCATCGTCAGCAGCACGCTCGACGCCTTCAACGTGCGCAACAACTACGGCGTGCTCAACATCGATCGCCCCCACGTCATCAACACCTCCTATGCGTTCGATCTCGGTAACCCGATCCACGGCAACAAGCTTGCTGCGGGAGCCGTCAACGGATGGACGCTCACCGGAACCACCACTTGGCAGGCCGGTGGCAACCTCCAGGCGAACACCAACCAGAACATGGGCCTCACCATCCAGAACACGACGCTCGGCCACACCATCGGCTCGGCAACGTACTATGGAACGAACGCCAACACCGTTCTCCCCATCCTCACCTGCAACCCCAACTCGAACCTGAAGGCCTACCAGCACGTCAATCTCGACTGCTTCACCGCTCCGCAGCTTGGTCAGGTCGGCATCCGTCAGGCTCCCTACCTCAGCACGCCTGCCTACTTCGATTCGGACCTTGGCATCTACAAGAGTTTCCACGTCACCGAACACCAGTCCCTCGAGCTGCGCGGCACAGCGTTCAACTTCCTCAACCATCCTCTACCGGGCTTCAGCACCAGCGACCTTGTGTCGGTAAAGCTGCAGACCGCCGACAACAAGACCTTCACCTCGCAGGTCTCCAACACCAACCGCGGCATCACGGACGCCAAGTACACGCAACGCTCCATCTTGCTGGCAGTGAAGTACAAGTTCTAAATGGTTTGATTTTCAATAAATTGGGTCCGCTTCCATCTGGAGGCGGACCCAATTTGCTGTCTCCAATAGCTCTACAAATCTGGGATGCAGTCGAAGCATCCGCAGGCCCAAGTCCAAAGGTCGAGTGTTCGTAGTGGCTAAAATTTAGTTCTGAGGTCAGGATCGAACATAGTTTGTGTCACAGAGAACGTCTTTCTCTGTGACACAAACTCAATCGACGCAGCAACCCACAACAGAGTCACCAACGAACCGTACCGCCCACGTTGGCACGCATGGCGGGGTACACCCTCGCGAGGCCGGTTTAGACCGCCGACTGCGAATCGGACATGCTGCTCTTCGTCGTGATGAAAGCATAGTCGAGCCACTCGAGGAGACATGCGATGTCGCTCGTCTCGACCGTGGCACCACCCCAGATTCGCAGGCCCAATGGAGCATCGCGGTAGGAAGCAATGTCGAACCCGGCGCCTTCCTTTTCAACCAAGCCGGTCATGGACTTAAGAAATGCGGCCTGCTTCTTGCTGTCCCATTGCAGGAAGTCGGGGTCCTTGATCGCCAGGCAGATCGAGGTCGAGGATCGTGTTGCGGGATCCGTTGCAAGGAATGCAACCCAGGAGCTTGCCTGCTGCCAGTCGGAGATCGCCTTGAGGTTTCCTTTCGATCGTGCGATCAGTTGGTCGAGCCCGCCAATCGATTTAGCCCAGCGCAAACCATCAAGAGCATCTTCGACAGCCAGCATCGATGGCGTGTTGATCGTCTCACCGCTGAAGATGCCTTCGATCAGTTCACTTCCCTTCGCCAGGCGAAAGATCTTCGGCAGCGGCCGGGGCGGCTTGTAGGAAGTCAATCGTTCGACGGCGCGCGGGCTGAGAACAATCATGCCATGCGCCCCTTCTCCTCCAAGCACCTTTTGCCACGACCACGTAGTGACATCCAGCAGCTTCCATGGCATGTCCATCGCGAACACGGCAGAGGTGGCGTCGCAGAAGGTCAGGCCCTCGCGTGCTTCGGAGATCCAGTCGCCGTTCGGGACGCGGACACCCGAGGTCGTCCCATTCCAGGTGAAAACGATGTCTCTGGCCGCATCCGCCTGATCCAGCTTCGGGAGTTCACCATAGGCTGCCTCAAAGACACGCACATCCTCAAGCTTAAGCTGCTTGGTGATATCGGTGACCCACTCCTTGCCGAAGCTCTCCCATGCCAGCACATCGACACCGCGCGCTCCAAGCATCGACCAGAGCGCCATTTCGATCGCGCCCGTATCCGAGCCGGGGACGATGCCGATCCGGTAATCGCTCGGAATCCCGAGAATCTCACGCGAGAGTTCGATCACCTCTTCCAGCTTCGCCTTCCCTCGCTTCGAGCGATGCGAGCGTCCAACCAGAGCGTCATGCAAAGAAGACAGCGACCACCCTGGCCGTTTGGCACATGGCCCTGACGAGAAGTGCGGGTTGATCGGTAGGTGTGCGGGTCGAGTAGCTTGCTCTTTCAATTCAGTTCATCCCCAAATCTGTCGCGAAGACTCCGGCGACGTATCTAGGATAGACGATGCCCCCGCCTGTTGGCGTGTTCCCCGTCCTCTTTACTCCACGCGGACTTCCGCTGCGAGGCCTCCTCCCCGGCTTGACCGAAGCAGAAGCTTCGAGATAGCCTCTCGTTCATGCAGATCGCCTCAAAACTGTGTTGTTGCCGCCGCTCTCCGCTGGCCCACACAGCGATTCGTGCAGCAAAAGAAAGCCTTTAGTTAGGGCTTGCCTCATTCCAACCCAAACGCGTCGTCCCAAGCCCCATCGTGTGCTTCTCCAATTGCCTGGGTGCCTCTGCTTCCTCGTTCACACGCCCCTTGAAAGCAACCGCAATGGCAACTTCTTATGCCCATGAATAGACGCTCCTTTACGCTAGGCAGTGCGGCCACGATGGCGGCTTTTGCAACATGGCCGCAGTCCGGCAGCGCAGAGGTCAAGCGCTCTTCCGCGATCCGATCGGACGCAGTCGCTCTGAGTGACGGATGGTCGCTTCATCGCGAGGGAGCCACACCCCAGAGCCCCATCAGGCTTCCTCATTGCGTCGCAGCCCTCTCCTGGCACGCGTGGCAGGCGGAGTCCTGGCAGCACGTCTGGAGCTACAGCAAGAGCTTTACCATCCCGGCGAGCTTTCAAGGCAAACGCCTCTTCCTTTCCTGTGAACGCGCCATGTCGAGGACGAAGGTGATCTTCAATGGCCACGCATTTCCTGTGCATGAAGGCGGCTTCCTTCCCTTCGAGGTTGATGTGACGGAGTGGCAGCGCGCAGGTGACAACGAGCTTATCCTCGAGGTGGACGCGCGCTGGATCGATGTTCCTCCGGCGGGCTCCCCCAAGGGGCCTTCGGCGGTGGACTACTACCTCCCCGGCGGCATTTCGGGCTGTGTGCAACTGCGTGCCATTCCCAGAATCGCGATTCGTAACCTGATAGCTTCTCCAGTTGATGTACTCGCATCCCACCCCAAGATCAACATCGCGTTCGACCTCGATGCGGATGTCGAGCAAGAGCTAGAGATCGTTGCGACACTCCTCGACGGGACCCGTGTCGTCACTAGACAGTCGTTGAAAACAGCGGCCATCCCCGGCAAGGCTCCTGTCGAAATGGTGTTGGACGAGCTCACCGGTATCGTTCTTTGGGATGTCGACAACCCGAAACTGTATCGTGTGCAGATTGCGATCTTTCATGGTCAGCAGCAGGTCGATACCCAGTCTTTGCGCATCGGCTTTCGGGATGCTCAATTCAAGCTGGATGGCTTCTATCTGAATGGACGCAAGCTCAGGCTCTTCGGTCTGAATCGCCATGAACTCTTCCCCTATGTGGGCTTCGCAGCATCCGAACGCGCGATGCGTTTCGATGCGCACTCCCTGCGTCACAGCTTGAACTGCAATATCGTGCGGTGTTCTCACTATCCGCAGTCGACAGCCTTCTTGGATGCATGCGATGAGCTTGGCCTGCTCGTATGGGAAGAGATTCCAGGATGGCAATATATCGGCGACCAAAGTTGGCAGGACATCGCGGTACACAACACGGAGGAGATGATTCGCCGCGATCGGCATCATCCATCGATCGTCATCTGGGGCACACGCATCAACGAGTCCGCGAACGACCCTGCGCTGTACACGCGTACCCGCGAGGCGGCAAAGAGACTCGATCCGGGACGTCAGACATCAGGCAGCATGACGCCTGCGTCGCGAAAGGATTGGCAGCAACATTGGCATGAAGATGTCTTTGCCTTCGATGACTATCACGCGGAGCCGGACGGCAGCGTGGGGATCGACCCGGCTCTCGACGGCGTGCCCTACATGATCGCCGAAGCGGTTGGCCAGTATGCCTATGGCACCGCGAAAAACTTCTTGCGCAGGTATCGTCGTGTGGGCAAACCCGAGGACCAGCGTGCGCAGGCTTTGCTGCACGCCCAGGCGCACAACCGGGCCGCTAAGGATCCTCGGAATGCCGGTGTCATTGCGTGGTGCGCCTTCGATTATGCGAGCCCGATGAATGCGTACAACGGGGTGAAGTGTCCTGGTGTCGTCGACACCTTCCGGATACCCAAGCTTGGTGCCGCGTTCTATCTCTCCCAGGTCAGCCCATCCATCAGACCCGTGATTGAGCCGAGCTTCTACTGGGATGCCACGTCACAAAGCGGTGACGATAAACCGGTGATCTTCTCAAACTGCGAACAGTTGAACCTGTTTCTCGACGATCAGTTTGCGGGTTCCTTTCATCCGGACCGGGAGGGCTACCTTCATCTCGCGTATCCACCGTTCATCCTCGACCTGCCATGGACAAGCGCCGCATCGTCCACCCTTCGTATCGAGGGGCTCATCCACGGCAAAGTTGTCATGACTCGCAGCATGGCAGGCCGGCGTAACGAAGATCGGCTTTGGCTGAAGGCCGATGACGCCGTGCTGATCGCCAATGGATCCGATTCGACGCGTGTCTCCTTTGGAGTAGAAGATCCCTTCGGCAACACGCGCCCGTCGGCCCCAGGGAGCATTACGGTGCAACTCTCCGGCGCAGCCAGTCTTATCGGAGACAGCGTCTTCGACCTTCGTGAGACAGGTGCCGTAGGCGCGATCTGGGTGCGTAGCCTACCTACAAGTACGGGCAATGTAGTCGTCCATATACGCCATCCATACTACGGAGAAAAGTCCCTCCAGGTCCGCACGGTGCGCCGAACGACAGCGTCGTAAGTTGACTCGAATGAGCGGATGTCTTATCGTTCTTCCTATGGACGTTGCTGTCAAAACATACGCGTCGAACCAAGTGGCCGCTCCCCGCCGCCATTGTTGTTGTTGCGCTTAGCCTCCCCGGCTACGTCATCGATCGCGTTGTGTCCTGAACGTGCATCCCCAGCAAGTCCCCCCTTTTCACACTGAATACGAACAACTGCCGCACGGCTTTTCGTCGCGGAACCAGTTGTTCTGGAGATCGATGTTTATGCATTCTCTTTCGCGACGCGGCGTTCTCCGCTCGCTTGCCAGCGTAGGTTTCTCTGCGCTTGCCGCTCATGCAAGCAATCTCACGAAGGTCGCTCTCCCTGCTGAATCGAATGCGATCCGTCTCGCCGCGCAGACGAATGCCTTCCCCATCGATCCACGCAACTTCGATAGCTTCCTTGCAGCACTCGGTGACCTGAAAAGCGTCGGGTATGCGGGGTTCGAAACGGGATTCATCAACCTTCGCAGCCAGGCGAAGTCCACTGCAGAGGCGCGCACGCGGATCGAAGCGAAGGGGCTGGTGTTCACAGGCGTCCATATCTTCCTGCCCGAATACGATCCCCAGACGAGCATCGCGCCGCAGGCGCTCTACGAGTCGGTCGCGAGACTCGGTGCGGAGCTTGGAGCGCAGCGTCTGATCCTCAGCGGATCACCGGCTGTCACGCCCGACGAGATCAAGCGGAAGGCCGATGCGCTCAATCGTGCAGGGCAGTTCGCGAAGTCGCAGGGACTCATTCTCGCGTATCACAATCACTGGCCGGAGTATAAATACGATGGCCGCGAGATCCTGCAAGTCTACGCAGATACCGATCCCGCGTCCGTGTCATTCCTGCTCGACGCAGGACATGCCTATCGAACGGGCTTCGACATTCCCCGATTTGTATACGAACATGCTGCGCGCCTCACAGGCATTCACTTCCGCGACTTCCGTGAAGGCAAACAGGTCCCACTGGGCCAGGGCACATTCCCCCTTCGCCAGGTAGCATCATCTCTCGAACGAGCGAAGTGGTCGGGATGGGTCATCAACGAAGAGGAGCGAGAAGACGGCACCAAGTCTGGTCTTGTCGTTCTGCAACCTGCGTATACCGCTCTGAAAGGAGCCTTCGGAGCATGAATCGTCGAGAGTTTCTGCAAGCCGCTGCAACTGTCTCAGCAAGCACCATGACCGCGCGATCGTACTCTCAGATTGTGGGCGCGAACAACAAGGTAGGGCTTGGCATCGTGGGCGTTGGTCGCCGAGGCCGCATCGTGGGTGCAGCGTTCCTAAAGGACAAGCGGCTGCGGCTCGCGGCCATCGCCGACACCTATGAGGCAACCCGCCTTCGCGTCGCAGCGCAGTTGCCGCCCGAGATCGGAGAGCCGGCAACCTACAACGCGCATCAGGACCTGCTCGCTCACAAGAATGTCGACGCCGTTCTCATCGCCGCACCCGATCACCTCCACGTACCAATCGCACATGATGCACTCGCTGCCGGCAAGCACGTCTACCTGGAGAAGCCGACCCTGCATCGCTGGCATGAACGAGACACGCTGGTCGCCTCCGCGCACAAGGCGCAGCGCGTACTGCAATGCGGCATGCAGCAGAGGAGCGGCGCCCACTATCAGCAGGTGAAGGAAGAATATTTCGACGGTGGCAAGCTCGGCGATGTCGTGCAGGTTCGTGCAGTCTGGCATGACTTCCCATGGCAGCGCCGTGAGATTCCAGATGCGCCGAAGCCTGCCGGGCTGGACTGGGAGCGCTTTCTTGGTGGTGCTCCCAAGGTCCCTTATGAGACCGTCCGTTACGATTCGTGGCGCTACTTCCACGAGTACGGCAACGGCCTGCTGGCCGACATCCTCACGCACTGGGCCGACGTCGCGCAGTGGTTTCAGAACGACTCCACGCCGCTCTCCGCATACGCGACCGGAGGGATCTACAAGCTGCATGATCAGCGCAACAACCCCGACACAGTCAGCGCGGTGGTGAAGTACGCGAATTGGAACCTCAACTTCGAGAGCTCTGTCCTTCCTCTTCGCGACGAACGCCCTTCGGTGGTCTTCGAGGGGACAAAAGGCTTGCTCGATATCGCGCGTGATGGCTACATCTTCACGCCCTATCAGGGCCAGCCCGTGCGTGTCGATTCCAGAAACGATCTGGAGTTGGCGCACACAAAGAACTTCCTCGACGCCATCACGACAGGCGCGAAACCGAACGCACCACTTGAGGCGGGCATCCAGGCATCCATACCGGTCCTTCTGGCGGTGCAGTCATATTGGACCAAACTCCCTGCAACATCACTCGATAAAAGCTCATAGGCCGAAATAAAAAAACGTATGCAAATATCCTGGTTCATCCCAACAACAGGCGACGGTCGTTATCTCAGCTCCGCTCATGGCTCGCGGCTTACCGATCTGCCGTATCTCCGCCAGATCGCGCAGGCTGTCGATCAGCTTGGCTTCTACTCTGTGCTCCTCCCCACGGGAAACTCCTGCGAAGACTCATGGGTCGTGGCCTCCGCGCTCATGCCATTTACCGAGAGGCTTCGCTTCCTCGTGGCGATCCGCCCCGGCATCATGTCGCCCGTCGTCGCTGCACGCATGGCGTCTACCTTCGACCGCCTGTCGAACGGCCGGCTTCTCATCAATGTCGTGACGGGCGGAGATCCGCGAGAGGCCGCTGCCGACGGCGTCTTCCTCCCACACGATGAGCGCTATGCCGTCACGGGTGAGTTCCTCAAGATATGGCGCGGCGTCATGGCCGGCGAAACGAAGACTTTCGAAGGCAAGTACCTGCATGTCGAAGGTGCCAGGGTTTACTATCCCGCGCTGCAGAACCCTCATCCTCCGCTCTACTTCGGTGGTTCGTCCACGGCGGGCATCGAACTCGCAGCCGAGCAGGTGGATGTCTATCTCACCTGGGGAGAGCCACCGGCACTCGTCGCCGAGAAGATCGCTCGTGTGCGTGAAGCCGCCGCGAAACAAGGCCGCACGCTTCGCTTCGGAATACGCCTGCACGTCATCGTCCGCGAGACCAACGACGCCGCATGGCGAGCGGCAAACGATCTCATCCGTTATGTCGATCGGGACGTTGTCGCCAAGGCTCAGGCAGGGCTTGCGAAATTTGATTCGGAAGGCCAGCGGCGCATGGCGGAGATCGTTCGCAGCAGCCCCGAGACATTGGAGGTCAGCCCGAATCTATGGACGGGCATCGGCCTCGTTCGCAGCGGAGCAGGCACCGCTCTGGTCGGTGATGCCGAGACGGTCGCCAAACGCATCCTCGAATATGCCGACCTCGGCATTGACAGCTTCATCCTCTCCGGCTATCCACACCTGGAAGAGGCGTACCGCGTCAAGGAACTGCTCTTCCCGCTTTTGCCTCTTCAACACGACGACATCAAGAGCACAGAACAGCGCCGTTCGCATGAGTTCGTAGGGAATGAGTTTCGTCCCATCGCCGCGGATAAGGGGACAGTCTGACAGCTCTATCCCAATCCGAAAAGGCGAAACCGCCGGTGCGCGCCGCGACGAGTGGCAGAAGACGATGGTTCATTCTCGCGCTGCTGTTCTCCATCACGGTGATCAATTTCATCGATCGCCAGACCGTGTCCGTGCTGGCACCCATCCTGAAGCAGACGCTGCACCTCACCAATACGCAGTACGGCAGGATCGTGGCGGCGTTCCAGTTTGGCATGATGAGCGGCGAGCTTCCCGTGGGAGCCCTGATGGATCGCTTCGGCGTTCGTATCAGCCTTGTTGGCGCTGTTCTCTGGTGGTCCTTTGCAACCGGCGCGCAATCGCTTGTGCGCACCGGCTCGCAGCTCGGCCTCACGCGCTTCTGGATGGGAACAGGAGAATGCGGCAACTACTCCGGTGGCGTGAAGGTCACGTCTCTGCTCTTCAAAAAGGAAGAGCGCACACTCGCCATTGGCATCTTCAACAGCGGAAGCATGATCGGTGCGACCATTGCGACACCTCTCATCGTCTACCTGCAACATCGTTTCGGCTTCCGCGCGGCCTTCCTCGTATCGGCATCGCTGGGCCTGTTGTGGGCGCCGTTGTGGTGGTTTCTGTACCGCGATCCCAAGCCCGCATCCGTCGATCTCGACGAGACGCTTGAATCGACGCTAACCTCATCGAAGCCGGCAACAGGAGTCCGTGAGTTGCTGCGGCAACCTTCCCTTGCGGCGATCATGCTGTGCCGTTTCTTCGTCGGTCCAGTCATGCAGTTCTACTGGTACTGGATTCCGAGCTACCTGTTCAGCGCACGTCACCTCTCCATGAGCCAGATTGGACTCATCGGATGGATTCCTTTCCTGCTCGGCGATGCCGGTGGGTTCGCTGGCGGGTGGTCTGCCGGATGGCTCCAGAGCAAGGGTCTCGAGATCATGAAGGTGCGCAAGATCACAATGTATGGCGGAAGCATCCTTTGCATCGCAAGCCTGCTGGTGCCAGTCACGCGCTCCATCGGAGGAGCCTTCTTCCTCATCGGCATCGCCATGTTTGCGGACAACTTCCTCTCCGCCAACATGTTCGCCAGCATGACCGATCTCTTCGATGAGCACGAGGTCGGACGCGTCACAGGTTTCAGTGGCGTGGCCAGCGGTCTCAGCGGACTCCTCTTCCCGCTCCTTACAGGGATACTCGTCGATCGCTTTTCGTATGCCCCGGTCTTTTACCTGGTCGCCTTGATGCCGCTGGTCGGCACCATCGCACTCTTCAGCCTGGGGAGCAAAGGTTACCGGACACGTTCGAGTATCAACGAGGCACCCGCCTTATGAGATCCCTCTTCTTATTCCATCGATGTTGTGCGTCATCACTGATGCTCTTCGAACCAACCAACCAGCTCCATGCAACACAAGGTATTGCACCGCGATGAAGATGTCCGCTCACATATCGAGTCAGCAACAGCGATCGAAGGCACCGCTCCCGCGCGTGCTGATGGCTGCTGTGACATCTGCCGCAGGTTGTTGTCCCCTTCCCGTTTCGCTCTAAGAACAACTTCGAAGTAATCGCAGTCCACGATCCGGCCGCGTAGCGGACGTGCGTTGCCACCTTCGGTCTTCCCCTCAACCCCCATGACACGACACATTGTTTGGCTTTGGAGGCCTGTATGTCTGCACCACGCTCCCTTCTCCTGTCCCTTCTTCTCCTGTTTGCTGTGCTGCTACCTCATGACGCTCACGCTCAGGCAACGGGCACCATCCGCGGTTCCGTACTGGATAGCAGTGGCGCGCTCATCCCCGGCGCAAGCGTCACCGTCACCAATGCCGAGACCGCGCTCGAACGCAAGGCGGACACCAATGCGCAAGGCATCTTCGTCTTTCCGAATATTCCAATCGGGACCTATGCCGTGACCATCGGCAAGGCCGGTTATAGAACGGAGGAGCGTAGCGACCTATCCCTCCTCACGGGTCAGGTCATCGATCTCCAGCTTCCTCTCGCCATCGGAGAATCGACCGAGACCGTCAACGTAACCTCTGCTTCGACGCTCATCCAAACGGCATCATCCACCGTGTCGACCACGATCAACCGCGAGCAGATCCAGGATCTCCCCCTCAACGGACGCAACCCGCTGCAACTCACGACACTCACGCCCGGCGCAGCACTGACCGCAACCGGTACGGAGTCCGGCCAGCAGGACAACACAGGCCTCACCGTGAATGGTCTGCGCCCCACCGAGAACACCTACGAGCTTGATAACGCCGTCTACAACAATCGCTTCTTCGATTCCGTTCCCATCCTGCCCAACCCTGACGCCCTGCAGGAGTTCACCATTCAATCCTCCAACTACAGCGCTCAGTTCTCCGGTGCCGGAGCCCTGGTGCAGCTTTCAACGCGTTCCGGAACCAATGCCTTTCACGGATCCGCATACGAATACCTTCGCAACACGGTGCTGAACTCCTACAACCACTTTCCTGCGAAGACAAGCGCGGGCACTCCCATCAAGCCGCCCTTCAAGCTCAATCAGTTTGGCGGCACCATCGGAGGCCCCATCTTCCGCGACCGCACATTCTTTTTCGGAGCCGCGGAAGATCTCGAGCAGCGCTCCTCCGCCAATCCCGTCACCTTCTTCATCCCCACAGCCGCGCAGATGAGCGGAAACTTCAGCTCGGTCGCGACCCAGTTGCACGATCCCGTAACGAACGTCAACTACACCAACAACCAGATCACGCGCGCGGCAAGCCCGCTCTCACAGGCTCTCTACAAGACCTACCTCGCGCCCCTCAGTGCTACGGCAGCCGGACAGGTCACGCTCAGTCCGAACAGCAACGTCAGCAGCACGCAGTACCTCGTCAAAATCGACCACAAGATCAGCGCCTCCAATCAAGTCAGCGGACGCTACTTCTACAACCAGAACAACTTCCAGCGCACCTTCACCGCTCCCACTGGCTTCTTCGCATCGAACCTCTTCCGCAACCAGTCTCTCGCTCTCAGCGATACCCACATCTTCAGCTCCACGCTCACAGGCACGGTCACCGTTTCAGCCGGCCGCTTCGCCCGCACCCAGATCCCGGTTGCGCCCGGTCTCCAGTCGCTCCAAAGCCTCGGCCAGAACGTTCCCCTCGGCACCCAGGTACCCATCTTCCCGGGCATCCGCGCAAACATCTCGGGCTTCGTCAACATCTTCTCGGGTGGCGCTCTCACGCAGGCCTCCACCACCTTCGATGAGCGCGTCAACTTCATCAAGCTTCTTCATCGTCACACCATCAGCTTCGGAGGAGAGTTTGAGCGTTCGCGCATCAATGCGAACGACTACTCCTACGTCCCGGGCGATAACCAGTTCTCAGGAGCCCGCACCGGCAACGCCGCCGCCGACTTCTATCTCGGTTACGAGTCCACATTCACGCAGGACAATGGCCGCACCTTCTATCTCCGCGAAAACCGTCCTTCCCTCTTCATCCAGGATGACTTCAAGGTCACGCGCGATCTCACGATCAATGCAGGCATCCGTTGGGAGCCATGGCTTCCGCCCACCGACCTCAACCAGTCTCTGGTTGGATTCCAGGCTGGATATCGCTCGACCGTAGCACCCAACGCACCGGCGGGCCTTCAGTTCCTCGGCGACCCGGGGGTACAGTCCTCCATCTTCAAGAACAACTGGAAAACCTTCGGTCCTCGTCTCGGATTCGCCTACAACGTCGGTGGCAGCAACCGCTTCGTCATCCGTGGCGCGTACGGCCTCTTCTATGGCTTCCCCGAAGGTCTGCTCTACCAGAGGACGAACCAGACGCAGCCGCGTAATTTCGCGCTCTCCATCGCCAACCCCGCCAATGCATGGGACAACATCTTCGCCGGCACGACATCGCCCTTCCCGCGCGCTCACACCCCGGTCAGCCAGTTCGCGACCTATCAGTTCACGCTTCCGGTTGCGGGTGGCGTACTCGACTCAAACTCGAAGGTTGCCACCATTCAGGATCGCAATATCACCTTCGAAGCCCAGATCAACCGCACGACCGCCGTCTCCATTGCCTACGTTGGCAACCACGCACAACACATCATGGGTTCACGTCAGCTCAACCCGGGTGTCTACGCCGCGGGTGCGACGCTCGCCAACATTCAGTCACGCCGTCTCTATCAAGGGCTCGGCGCAGTGGAGGTGGCAAGCTCGTACGAGTACGCGGACTACAACGGTCTTCAGGTCAACGTCACGCGCCGCGTATCGCAAGGCCTTCATGTGCTGACCAATCTCACCTACGGCAAAGTCATCGATAACAACTCCAGCGCGATCGAAGGCAATGCTGGTCCTCCGAATCCCTTCAACCTGAACAGCTCGCGCGGCCCCGCGGACTACGACGTCCGCCTCCGCTATAACCTGTCCGCTCTCTACGACCTGCCGAAGTTCAACACCAACCGGACACTCGGTGCCATCATCAACGGCTGGCAGGTAAACACCATCCTCTCCGCCGCCAGCGGAACGCCCATCACCGTCACCAGCGGCACAGACCGCTCCCTCTCAGGAGTAGGCAACGACTATGCCGATCTCATCGGCAATCCTGCACGTGTCTCCGGGGCGAGCTATCTGAACGCATACTTCAACACCGCGGCCTTCCAGCAGGCGGCGACCGGAACGTTCGGCAACAGCAGCCGCGGCATCCTTCGTGGGCCTGGTTCGCTCAACGTAGATGCTTCTGGCTTCAAGGTCTTCCCCATCGCAGAACGATTCAAGCTCCAGTTCCGGGCAGAGGCGTTCAACGTCATCAACCGCAGCAACTACAGCAATCCCGGAAGCACGGTCGCTTCAACCTCAACCTTCGGTCGCATCACCGCGGCTGGATCTCCCCGTGTCCTCCAGTTCGCTCTTCGTGCAAACTTCTAGAGGACAACTGGATCTTTCCACGCTGAACAGGGCTGGCCGCAAAGGCCAGCCCTTTCTTTTGCCTGGAGAAAATCACGAAGCGGTTACTTCTTCGTCCAAAGAACGCTGCCGTCGTCCGCTTCAACGGAAACGACCACACGCACACCCCGCAGCGCGTTGCAGACATAGACAGACTCGGCCCCTGCAAGATCTTCAAGCCGAAGCGTACGCTCTTCCACATGCTGTACGTGTTCCAGCATCTGTGCGCGCTGAATTCCGGGAAGCACTCCACACTGAAGACTCGGAGTCATCCACTGCTCGCCAACCTGGAGAAACAGATTGCTGATCGCGCCCTCCGTCAGTTCGCCCTGCTTGTTCAGGAAAATTACCTCATCGAATCCCCTCGCGTGAGCCTCCGCAAGACTCCGTTCATACAGATCGCGACAAGTCGTCTTATGATGCAGCGATACGTCCGTCGCGCACGTGCGTGCCTCTGCCAGCAGCAGACGTCCGCTCCAAGCCATCTGCTCCAGGGGGGACACAGAGATCGTCCAGTCACCGGTCTGGTGCAGCATAAGACGTACCTTGCTCTCGACACACGCGCCGTCCCGCGCCATGGAGACCAGTTCCCTCCACAACGCACTCTCGTCATACAGCATCCCAAAGTATCTCGCGGACACCGACAGCCGTTGCATGTGCCTTGGCAGCAGTGGGATCTCCCCGTCCATCCCACGCATGGTCTCAATCAACGAAAAAGAAGGCTGTCTCCTGGTAAGAAACTCAGCCTTCAGTCGACACTCTGCAAACTCCTCCTCAGCCTTCGAATCAGCGGTAATGCCGCCGCCAACCCCCATGGACA
This sequence comes from Granulicella pectinivorans, assembly GCF_900114625.1. Classification (NCBI taxonomy): domain Bacteria; kingdom Pseudomonadati; phylum Acidobacteriota; class Terriglobia; order Terriglobales; family Acidobacteriaceae; genus Granulicella; species Granulicella pectinivorans. The sequence continues at coordinate 2,959,208 of NZ_FOZL01000001.1, read as the reverse complement.
GACGTCTGCCTTCCAGCTTCACCGTGCGGATCGCAACATTGAAGCACGCCTCCCCATCGGGCCCGAAGAAGCCGATGCAACCGCTATACACTCCGCGAGGACGGCGTTCCAGCTCCCGGATGATCTCCATCGATCTCCGCTTTGGAGCGCCTGTAATCGATCCGCACGGAAACAGATTCACGAGCACCTCAGAGGGCGACACCCCATCGCGCAGTTGGCCGGAACAGGTAGAGGTCATCTGCAGAAGCGTGTTGTAGCGTTCAACATGGAAGAGTTCATCGACGTGCACCGAACCATACCTGCAGATGCGTCCAAGATCATTCCGCAGCAGGTCCACGATCATCACATGTTCGCTTCGGTTCTTCTCATCATGCCGCAACTGCCGCTGAGCTTTCTCATCCTCGGTAAAATTCACGCCACGTCGCCACGTCCCCTTCATGGGACGCACACAGATTCGCCGTTGCGTCGTCCGAAAAAATAACTCAGGAGAGAAAGAAAGAATCGTCCCGAACGGACTGTCGATGTACGCGGCGAAGGGGACCGGCTGTTGCCGCAGCAAAGTCTGGTAAACCGTCAAGGCATCCGAGTCTGTCTCGCCCTCAATCCTGTCCGTAAAGTTCACCTGGTAGGTGTCGCCGGCCTGCAGATAGCCATGGATGCTCGCGATGGCCGCATCGTAGTCCTCTCGCGCGATCTGCAAGCCATCCGTATGAATCGTGGCAGCCATATCCCCATCGTGGCTCGCCGCGCGCATCTCAGGAAGCACACCCCGGATGACACCGCTGCGATGATCGAACTCGATGGGAGCTCCGAACACCCCCAACCAGGCCAGAGGCTCGACCCCATCGCGTCTCGGTGCCAGCCCGATGAAGTGATCGCCACACTCATAGCCAAAGAATCCAGCCAAAAACGCTCCATCCGATACGAGCCGGTCAACCTCTGTCAGGAGTTCATCCATCTCCGCAGCGGTCCATGCAATCAACTCGCCGCGAGGATCGAGAAAAAGCAGGCTCTTGTCACCATCGCCATCCTGCTTTGCGGTCTCAAGGAGCACGGACCGGGGGGTTTCCGCCGCCAGTACTCGGAACGCTGCCGGAAGTGCATGCCACGCAGAGCTCGACCGATGCCCGTCGCTCGCAAGCTCGCGAGCGACCGCATCAAGCGGATGTCTTTGCAAAACGTCCGTATCCTCTGCCGGCATTGCGTCGATCAAGCACCCTCACCGATTGCGATTCGATCCGGCACCGCACAGAGACAACACCACTATGGGCACTCCAGCTCCGAAGCCCTTGAAAGGGCTCTTCGACAAGTGTAACGAGTACCGCCGAATTATGCGCTGATCGAAAGACAACCTCAGGGCGCGCTGTCGGAGTGCGTATGCCAGGGGGTGCTCTCCTGCGACAACTCCGAATGGCTCCGCAAGTAGTCGAAAGCAAACGCACTGGCCGCCGGATCGTCTTTCTGATCGTTGAACCGCGCCGCTTCGATGGCCGCCTTCTCCTTCATGCCCAGACGACGATAGATCAACGAGAGGTTGTAATGCGCGGCAAGGTCATCCGGGTCGATGGCCTGAAGACGCTCATACTCATCCTTAGCAAGGTCGTAGTGATGTTGCTGATAGTACGAGAACCCAAGCTCACGATGCGCATCCCGTGAGTCCGGAAACTTCTCGACCACCTTCTTCAGGTCGTCGACGGCAGCATCCAGGTTGCCCTCGTTGCGCTCGATGAGCGAGAGGTAATACAAGGCCCGAGCATTGCCTGGGCTGAGCCTAAGCGCCTGCTTCAGCGCCGCGCGTGAGTCGTCGTAGTGCTGCCACTGAAAATCCGCAAGAGCGATATTCGTGAACGCATCCGCGTAATCGGGGCGTATCGCCGCAACCTTCGCGAAGGCAGCTGCGGACTCCGCATACTGCTGCGCGTCGAGCAGTGCAATGCCGTAGTTGTTCCAACGCATCCACGCAGGGTTGTCGATCGGCTTCACATCCGCCGCAGGCTTGGCATCGGGAGGTGTAGTGCCGATCGCGATCGTGCGCGTTCGTGCCGCCATGGTCACCATGGGCTCGTCGACATGCACCCCATCCTTCGTGCTCATGGCCCAGTCGATAAAATGCTGGTTGAAGCGGTGATACTTCACCTCCGCCGTCATGCTCAGCGGGCTCTTCGCCGTCTCGGGAACACGAAACTGGTAGCGTACACTCTGCGATCGCCCGGATTGAATTGTGTTGTTATACGCGACGATCCGGTTGGTCCAGACCTGATGTTTGTCATTGAGTGTTCCCTGCGCATTGATCAGGCGATTGGTGAAACTATGGGCACGCTCGTCCAGTTCACCATCGGGCTTCAGATAGCCGCTATGCGTCAGCACCATGCCGGCCGCGTCCATCACCTTGAACTCCACCCACGACTCATACATGTCGCGCTGTTCCGGTACATGCGAGTGCGCGGCCCCCTTGTTCTGGATGACGACCGTAGCGGTCAACAGATCTCCCGGAGCAACCGACACAGGCACATCGCCCAGTGGAGCCGCAGTCGGCTTCCCCTTGACCTCAAGACTGAACAGGTCGACATTGAAGACACCCGCGGCAAGAAACGCCTTGGTCTTCGCCAACTGCACATCATACTTGTAGAAGCTGGGGATCAGCGTGTTTGCACCAATCCAGCGATGCGAGGCCAACTCGCCATGTTTCGCTCCAGGATCCCGTGCATCCGGCCCCGCAGCACTCAACGACTCACGGCTCATATGGCACGTCTGGCACGTCGACACGGAGTCCTTGACGTAGAACGGCAAAGGAGAACGTTTCGCGAACGAGGACATCTGCCACTCGTCATAGACGAACAACGCACGTTGCCACTTGTAGTCGTTCAACGTCTTAGGCAGCGCAGCTTTGTGGCACGAAGCACAGAACTCCGGGCTCTTCATGAACGGCTGCATCACGGCAGCGGAGTGACGGTCCAGATGCGCAAGAATCTCAGCGTCCGTCACCTTCCCATAGATAGGTTTGCCCTCCTCATCCATCAACACCGCCGGCTGCGAAAGCACGTAGCTGCCCGTGCCGCGTGTATCCCCTTGCCGGATGGAGTGGCACACCGCACAGGTCACGCCGTCTTCATCGCCAGCACGTTTCTGCTCAGTCCCTGGCGTCATCGATCCGGACGTCAGTGCCACGGGGTTGTGACAGCCCTCGCAATGCCGCGCATACTCCACGCCCTTCGTGTCCATCAGCAGCTTCACGTTCTTCTGATACCACGGCGTCCGGAAGGCATTGGCATGCGCCGACTGCCGCCATTGCTTGTGCGATTCCTGGTGGCAATGTCCGCAGTAAGCCGCCGTCGGAACAGACTTCGGATCGATGAACTCTCCGGTATCCGTGGTCGCGTTCGAAGGCAGAAAGGGTGCAGCATCATCGAAATGAGCAAAGTACTTCGAGGCGATACGACGGTGATAGGCCTTGCGGGCCGCAACCCCGTCCTCACTGGCATGGGCCGCGGGCACATGCAGCATCCGCATCGCGAGCACCCCGGCCGCAACGAGGATCAGCAGCATCGCAACGATGCGAAGTGTGCGTGGATCATGCTGACGAAATGGGAGGTTCCTCGTCATCTCTAGTTCGAGCCCTGCTTGACAGCGTTCGAAACAACCGCCGTGCCCTTCCCTTCCGTAATCGTGACGATGCGGTCGATCCCCGGAACCGTGACATGCTCCACAAGCCCACTCGGCCAGCGCACCTCAATCTCGTCCACCGCCGTCGCACCTCCCAGCCCAAAGTGAAGACGCTGGTCCGGCGACGACGCGAAGCTTCCTCCACTGATCACATCCGACCGCTGACGAAAGCCATTCGCCTTCACATACACCGTCGCACCCACAGCATCGCGCGGGCTCTTCGGCCCGCCGATCAGCTTCAGGCCAAGCCAGTGATTGGCCCCCACGGACACATTGCGAAACAGCGATGGCGTCCCATCGAGATTGTTGATCACCGTGTCGATCTTGCCATCATTGAAGAGATCCCCATACGCAAGCCCACGCGCGACCGCGACCTTCGCAAGCGCTGTTCCTTCCACTGCAGGAACGAGTTCAAGCTTACCCCCATGATTGTGAAAGAGAACGGCACGCTGCTTCCAGCTCGTGCCCCAGTCTTGACGATCGACCTCCGGATACACATGCCCGTTCACGAACATCAGATCCAGCCAGCCGTCGTTGTCATAGTCGAAGAAACTCGCACCCCATCCAAGGAACGGGATCGTCGGCTCCGCAATACGGAACTGGTAGCTCACATCGGTGAAGTTGCCTCCGCCATCGTTGCGATACAGCGGTTTGTAATCGTCGGAGAACGTCGTATTGAACAGGTCGACAAGGCCGTTATGCATCATGTCGCCCGCCGCAATCCCCATCGATGCCGTCTCGCGACCGCTCTCATTCAGCGCATACCCTGAGGCGAAGCTCGCATCCTCGAACGTGCCGTCGCCCTTGTTCAGGTAGAGATAGTTCGGGGTGGAATCGTCCGCCACCAGAAGGTCCGCCTTGCCATCGTTGTTCACATCGATGAAGAGCGACGCGAGGCCATAGTACGTCATCGTATCGGCCACCCCCGCCTTCACGCTGACATCCGTAAAGGTGCCATTGCCATTGTTATGGAAAAGGTGGTCCGACTCTCCGGCAAGACCCCGCGGCCCGCACATCACGGCAACTCCACGGAACTGGCAGAAGTTCGAAGCTCCACCGGACGTCTTCTTCGAAGGTGGTTGCGCAAGATCGTAATGCACATATCCCGGCACGAACAGGTCCAGCTTCCCGTCGCCATCGTAGTCGCCCCAGGTGGCGCCGGTCGACCAATTGCCAAGCGTGACACCGGCCTTCTCGGCAACATCGGTAAAGGTGCCATCGTGATTATTGTGAAACAGACGGTTCTTGCCGAAGTTCGAGACATACAGATCCGGCCAGCCGTCGTTGTCATAGTCCGCAACGGCCACACCGAAGCCCCAGCGATCGTTGGTCACACCCGCCTTCGCCGCCACATCGGTAAAGGTGCCGTCATGGTTGTTGTGAAAGAGTGCGGCATGCGGCGCCGTGGCCTTGCCGGACTCTGCAGCGACCGTCGAACCATTGACGAGATAGATATCCAGCCAGCCATCGTTGTCGTAGTCCAGCAGCCCCACACCGGAACCAACCGTATCGATGATGTCTGGCTTGGCCGGGTCTCCCATCGTATGGCGCCATTTGCTCAGTCCGGACTTGTCGCTGATATCTTCAAACACCACGGTGCCGCTCTTCACAAAACCGCCGGCGGTGATCGGCCTGTGTTGCTCGTCGAGAATAGCCGCGCGCGGCGCACCCGCGCTGCTTCCGCCCATGGGGCTGGGTTGCTGCGCGCCTTCGTTCGGCTTCTGCGCAGCGGCGTCGGCACTCGACTGCGCCAGAACAGGGCCGCCCGGAAGCAGGCAGAGACAGAGACAGATGAGGCAACGGTACATAGTCAATTCGCTTTCCTTGTCGTCGATGGAGCTGGTGCTTCGCTCGGCTCATCGACCTTCAAAATCTGATCCGCGGCAACATCCTTGAGGGTCTGCCGAATGCCCGAAGGCCAAAGTATCTCGAGACTCGCCGTCGTATCCGCGCCCAGCCCGAAGTGGAGGCGCTTATCGCTCGCCGACAGATAGCTGCTCGCCGTCGAAACCGTCTCCCACTGCGGGCCTCGCGTGGTCACAAGCTTGACCTCGGCACCAATCGCATCGCGGTTGCTGCGATGGCCAACCAGATTCAATCCAAGCCAATGGTTTCCATGGACGGTCTCGTTCCGAAGGATATGGGCGGGCCCATCGTTGGTGGAAACCACCGCGTCGACATGGCCATCGTTATAAAGATCGCCAAGCGCCATCCCCCGCCCAACCCACGCCTGTTTGAAGACCTCTCCCGAATGCTCGGAGACATCCACAAAGCCATGTCCCGTGTTCCGCGCAAGCATCATCGGCTCGCGATAGTGTATCGCCGAGAAGTTCAACTCAACCGTATCCAGGTCATGCCCCTGCGCGACCAGCAGGTCTTTCAGTCCATCGTTGTCGTAGTCCATGAAGCGGATGCCCCATCCCGAATGCAGTTGCGTCATCCCCGCGAGTCCCGTGCTGTAGCTCGCATAGCTGAAGCTTCCATCTCCGTTGTTCGCATACATGGCATACTTCTGGCTCGCAAGATTCGTAATCACCAGGTCCGGTAAGCCGTCGTTGTTATAGTCGGCGAAGTCCACACCCATCCCCGCATAGGTGCGGCCATCGCCATCCACCGCAATCTCGGCAGTCATGCCAACCTCTTCGAAGGTCCCGTTGCCCTTGTTGCGATAGAGATGCTCGAGCATCGAGTCGTTCGCAATCACTATGTCCGGGTAACCATCGCGATCATAGTCCGCAATGGCGATGCCCAGCCCCTTGGCTGGAACGGAGATCCCGGAAGCCGCCCCGATCTCGGTAAAGTGGGTCACACCATTCCTCACGCCATCGTTGTGATACACCAGGGGCGCGATCGCCGGAAAGATATCGGGATGACAGTAAGCGCGGTATCCGTCACGATGCTCCCCGCACCAGATATCGTCGAAGTCCCACTGCACGTACCGCAGCACAACAAGATCCAGCCGTCCGTCGTGATCCAGGTCGATCCAAGCGGCGCTTGTCGAAAAGCCTCCTCCCGCAACGCCAGCCGGCGCGGTGACATCGGTGAAGGTGCCATTCCCGTTGTTGTGGTACAGATGGCTCCCGCCATACCCCGTCACGAGCAGATCCTCGAAGCCGTCGTTGTCGTAGTCCCCGACCGCCACTCCCAGGGCATAGCCCATCCCCTGCAAGCCCGCCTTCTCCGTCACATCTTCAAAGGTCCCATCCGCTTTCTGGTGATAGAGACGATTCCAGTCACGCGGACCGCTCTTCTGAGGAATCGTGCCCTTGGGCGTCGGACTACTCAGCGGAGCACCGTTCGCAAAGAAGAGATCAAGCCTTCCATCGTTGTCATAGTCGAACATCGCCACGCCCGATCCCATCGTCTCCAAAAGATACTTCTTGGCCGTGTGCGAGGCGACGTGTTGAAAAGAGACGCCACTGGCAGCCGTCACCTCCACGAACGTGCCGGGAGAAGAAGTCTTCGCAGGGGTCTGGGCGATGGCATCGGCAGAAACCGTCAGCAGCAGCGCAAGCAGCAATCGGGGAGAGACAACGCACTTCATAAGATTGAGCACCACACTTGCACGGCATACACGTCGCATGGCTTCCCATCCAGGCAAAACCGGCACGATCTGAGAAGACTGATAGTCCAGCTAATGTACGCGCATCGCTGAATTGCTGGCAAGACACATCATCCGGAACTACCGCGCCACCGGTCCCGTCGATCCCCGGACCACAAGAAAGGGATGGATTACATTTTCAGACGGGGATGCCTTCTTCGTCTTCTCGTAACTCTGAAACAGCGCATGGAACGCCATCGTCGCCACCACATCTCTCGGAAGCCGCAGCGTCGTCAACGGAGGCTGCGTGAAGGCGCTGAGCTGTATATCGTCGAAGCCGATGATGGAAAGGTCTCCCGGAACATGAAGACCCCTCTCGTGAATCGCTCCGATCGCTCCAATCGCCGTCAAATCGTTCGACGCAATCACCGCCGTCGGTCGGCGCTTCGCAGCCAGAATACTCAACATCGCGTCATGCCCACCGCCCACCCGGTAGTCTCCCTCCCTCATCCACGCCGGGTTCACGGCGATCTTGTGCTCTGCCATGCTGCTCAGAAACGCATCGGTACGCGCCTTCGCGGGCGCCAGCCTGCTCGGCCCGCCGATGAAAGCAATATGGCGATGCCCAAGATCCGTCAGGTGCTGCACCGCGCAGTCGATACCGGCTTTATAGTCGACCACGATGTTGCTCACATTCTTCAAAGGACGCCCGTTGTCCAGAAAGACCATCGGAATCCCCCTCTTGCTGAAGGAGGTCAGGAACGCCTCGTCCATCTCCGAAGTCATGATCGCCACGCCGTCCACCTTGCGCTGCAACATCCTGCGAACGCAATGCTCCATCCTCACCGGGTCGTAGTTCGTATTCGTCACCAGAACCTCTTGGCCATGCTCGACCGCGATGTCCTCAAACGCCTTCACCAGCTCCGGAAAGAAGGGATTCGTAATATCCGAGATGATCAGTCCAAACATGTGGCTTCGGCCCGTACCCAACGCTCGGGCATTCGTGTTCGGATAAAAATTCAGCGCCTCGATCGCCTTCCTCACCCGGGCAGCCGTAGCCGGACTTACCTTGTCCGAACCATTGATTGTTCTGGATACCGTGGCCGTCGAAACCTTCGCTCTGCGCGCAACCGACTCAAGATTCATACAACCTCAGGGAGAAAAATCCGCGCTTCAAAAACCACGCTATGGCGCTTCGTACGGGTACCATGCCCGTCGCGTAAATCACCGGTCGCAGGCGTTGCCGTCTCTTCCAACAGCTTAGGCTAAGACCGGAAATTTGAGAAAAAAGTGGTCAGACCGGAGCGCCGCGGTCGGTGGAGAAGTAACAGATTTGCTTCGTTTTAGGCCATTTCCGCCCCTCTGACCGCCAGATACCGTCCCCTCGCCAAACGGTTGACAAGCCTCTCCATCAAAAGATGGAAAGAATGCATAAAAAATCTTGACAGACATACGTTCGTTGCCTAACTTTGCAAGCGCTTACATTGATACCGCATGCGCGTTCTGAATTCAAGGCAAAGGGAGACATCCGCCCTCGCCGATGCGGAGATCAGTTGAGTAAACGTTGTCAGCGACTCACAACAGAATAGGAAAACACCTATGAAGCTAGTACCCAGCAGCAAACAACTCGAGAGGCTTTTACGCACAGCGCAGACCATATCCCTGGTCTGCATGATGATCCTTTCCTTCGGAGCATCCAGGGCGCTTGCCCAGGCCGATCAGGGTGCCATCACCGGCCTCATTCAGGACGCGACCGGTGCCGTCGTCCCCAACGCAGACGTCACACTCAAGAGCATCGATACCGGCCTCGTCGTCCACACCCGCAGCGACGATAGCGGCAACTACGTCTTCTCGCCCATCAAGATCGGCAACTACAGCGTTACGGCTTCGGCCACTGGCTTCAGCTCTACCGTGCAGGAGAACATTCAACTCCACGTCCAGGATCGCGTGGCCGTGAATCTGCAGCTCAAGCCCGGCACCGAAAACCAGACCGTCACCGTCACCGCGGCGCCTCCTCTCCTCCAGTCCCAGGAAGGTTCCACCGGACAGGTCATCGAGTCGCAGACCATCAACCAGACTCCGCTCAACGGACGCAACTGGGTCTTCATCGCACAACTCACCGCAGGCGTCGCCCCGGCAAACGGTGCACGCGGCCAGAAAGGCGGAGACTTCAACGCCAACGGTCAGCGCGCCGAGCAGAACAACTACATCATGGATGGCGTCGACAACAACGTAAACGTCGTCGACTTCTTCAACGGTGCAAGCTACGTCGTGCGTCCTCCGCCCGACGCGCTCGCCGAGTTCAAGGTCCAAACCGGCTCCTATAGCTCCGAGTTCGGCCACTCCGCCGGCGCCGTCGTCAACGCCAGCATCAAAAGCGGCACCAACCAGATTCACGGCTCTCTCTGGGAGTACGTCCGCAACGACGCCTTTGACGTGCGCGAATACTTCCAGGGCACCTCGCCCATCGCCAAGTATCGACAGAACCAGTTCGGCGCCACCCTCGGCTTCCCCATCATCAAGGACAAGCTCTTCTTCTTCGGCGACGTCGAAGCAAACCGTATCGTCTTCGGCGAAACCCACTCCGGACTGACTGTTCCTACCGTCAAACAACGGACAGGCGACTTCAGTGAACTGTTGAGTGCAAACACCGCGTTGAATGCCAATGTCGTAAAACTCTACCTGCCGAATCTGGCCGCCAACGGCACCACACCGATCGCGAACAATCGACTCGACCAGTCCGGCGTCACGCTCGATCCCGTCGCCCTGAAGCTTCTCAGCCTCTTTCCGCTGCCCAACATCGGAGGAGTCGGCAAGACCTTCAGCAACTTTACCTCCCAGACCGACACGCTCGACAACACCTTTCAGTGGGACGTGCGTGCCGACTACAACATGAGCTCGAAGGACCAGATGTTCGGCCGCTTCAGCTATAACCATGAGCCTTCGACGCATCCCGCGCCGCTTGGCCCAATCCTCGATGGTGGTGGTTTCGGCGATACAGGACAGCTCGTCTCTCTCGGTGAGAACTTCGCCGGAAGCGAAACGCACATCTTTACGCCCTCCCTCACCAACGAGTTCCGTTTCGGATACAACTACGGTCACTACGCTGGTCTGCACGAAAACGCGAACAACAGCACGCTCGCCTCGAGCCTCGGCCTTGGTGGCGTTCCCTTCGCACAAAACAACGGCGGACTGCCTTACTTCAGCGTATCCGGCCTCTCCAGCTTCGGTTCGCCGCAGTTCTATGCGACGAACGAATATGAGAACGTCTACCAGATCCTCGACAACGTCACGAAGGTCGTGGGCAACCACACCCTCAAGGGTGGCGTAACGATCCAACGCATCCGGTTCTCCACCTCGCAGCCCACGCAACCGCGCGGAACCTACAACTACACCGGTGTCTACACGGGGCAGACGGGCACCGCGAATACGGGCTTTGGCGTGGCGGATTTCTTGACCAACAACATGAACAGCGCCGCGATCTCGAACGTCTTCACCTCGGATGACGTCCGTTTCAATCGTGCCTTTTATGTGCAGGATGACTGGAAGGCGAGCCAGAGGCTCACCCTCAACTACGGCATTCGCTACGACTACTCCACGCCCTACTTGGAGCGTCACGACAACCAGGCAGCCTTCGTGCCCACCAGCGGCTTTACGGCCAGCTCCAGCACCGGGCTCTACCTCATTCCCAAGAGCAAGCAGAACGTCGTGATCCCCGCAAAGTTCCTTCAGTTGCTGACGGAAGATCACATCACGCTCACCTACACGGACAATCGTTACCTTGTGAATCCGCAGAAAACCAATGTGGCGCCGCGTGTCGGTTTTGCCTTCAAAGCGACCGACAAAGCCGTCATTCATGGCGGGTACGGTATCTTCTTCGGTGGCCTCGAAAGCACGGGCTACTACCCAAACTTCGGCGAAAACTTCCCGTTTGAGTTCGATTCCTCCTACTCAGCAACAGGCAGTTGCGTCGCGGGCGGTGCCTGCCCCACCAATGGATACACACTCGAGAGTGGTCTTCCTCAGAAAATCACGGCGCCCAGCCAACCCACGCTGCGTGGTGGTGAGGGGAACGTCCGCACCCCCTACAGCGAGCAGTTCAACCTGACCGTCGAGTACGGAATCAGCAACAGCATGGTCGCCTCCATCGGCTATGTGGGAGCTGTTGCGCGCCACCTCCAGTTCTTCCCCAACCCCAACGGCCAGACGGCTCTCACACCGAGCGGCTTCAGTGGTTACACCGATGCCAACGGCGACAAGACGAACCCCTTCCAACCCTTCCCTCACTTCAACGGCTTCTCCTACACCGCGTATGACGCAGCCTCCAACTACAACTCGCTGCAGGCCAAGCTCGAGAAGCGGATGACCCACGGCTTCAGCTTCCTGACCACCTACACCTATGGGAAGTCGATGGACAATGCGAACACACCGCTGGGCAGTTCGAACGACCAGGGTACGCGCAGCGTCAACATCCTTGGACTCGGAGCGGACTACGGCCCATCCGGATTCGATGTGAAACAGCGCTTCACGATCAATGGCAACTACCAGTTGCCATTCGGCAAGGGACAGAAGTACCTGAGCCAAGGCGGCATTCTGGATTACCTCGTGGGCGGCTGGTCGGACAGCTTCGTCTTCCGCGCGCAGACCGGTCAGCCTTTGACCATCGGCACGAACGGTATCACCAACCCCGGCGGGGCAGCCTACAACGCAATCCTCGTCGGCGATCCCTTCGCGCCGGGTGGCACGCCTAACTCCAGCAACCCTGGCATCACCTGCGCCACCACCACCAGGACCCCAACCAACTGGTATAACCCATGCGCCTTTGCCAACCCCAAAGCCGACAACATCGGCTACTCCACGGCAAGGTATCCCGATGGGTCCTTCATCCCCAACTCCGTCTCCGGCCAGGCAGCCTATGCTTACGTCGGCAGCAACCGTGGTCAGACGCGTGGCCCCGGCTACGAACGCATCGACACCTCGTTGTTCAAGTCCTTCCATACCTTCCGGGAACAGGCACTCCAGTTCCGGGCGGATGTCTTCAACCTCCTCAATACCCCGGCCTATGGAGATCCCAGCACCAGGAACATCTCCTCAACCGGCGGCAACATCACCAACGCACGCACCTTCCAAAGCAACACGCCTGACTCGCGTTTCTTCCAATTCGCGTTGAAGTACACGTTCTAAAACCAACACAGAGGCGGATGCGTTCCAGACATGGAACGCATCCGCTACTATCGTGCTGATGTCTCTTCCCTTCCATCCCGCGGTCTCCCCTCGAACAGCATCGCTTCTCCTCGCCATCGTGTTCTGCGCCGTCTCGCCATCATCCGCCCAGGGCCCCTCCGCGAAACCCATGTCCCCCGCGGACCGCACCGCCCTCCAAGCCGCCCTGCAAAACTACGATCAGGGCAAGACACAAGCGGCCGAGCCCGCACTCCTCACGCTCGCCACGCGCTACCCCAGAAACTACGAGGCCAACGAAGCCCTGGGCAGCCTCTACACCGAGACCGGCAACCTCCCGCAGGCGCTCATCTATCTCCGCCGCGCCTGCAACATCGCACCCGGCCAGGCCCTCGCCCACGCCAATCTCGGCGCTCTCTATCTCAAAACAACCCAGCCCCCAGAAGCCATCCACGAACTGGAGATCGCCGCCAGGCTCGATCCGCACAACGCCCCCAACCAGGACAACCTCGGCCAGGCCCTCATGCTCGCGAAGCAGCCCAAAGCCGCAGCCAAAGCATTCGCCGCAGCCGCCGCACTCTCCCCCGAGAACGCCGACTACACCTACAACGAAGCGCTCGCTCTCTACGAAGCGGGTTCGTACCAGGAGGCCGCCAGCGTGCTCGAGGCCATTCCCGCAACGTCGATGACCCCGGAGCTCCACGCCCTCGCCGCGGATGTGGAAGAGCACGCCGGTGCCTTCGCCCCGGCACTCAAACACTTCCAGGCAGCCGCCAGCGCAAACCCCTCCGACCAGAATCTCTACGCACTCATCGTCGAGTTGCTCCGTCACTGGAACTGGGAAGAGGCCATCCAGGTCGCGAGCTTCGGCACGTCGCGCTTCCCCGCGAGCAACCACTTCCGCACCGCCGCCGGCATTGCCTTCTATGCCAAGGGAAACTACGCCGCGGCCGTCGATACCTTCTCCACGCTCCTCCAGCAGGACCCCGAAAACACCATGGCCGCCGATCTCCTCGGCCGCAGTTGCAGTGCGCTCGGCGACGGCGTCAACGATGGCTGCGCGGTCGTCGGCGACTTCGCCACACGGCATCCTGGCAATGCCGTGATGACTACCTACGCCGCCATCGCCATCCTCCACGCCCAACAGGCCGACCAGCATCTCGATCAGGCCGCAAGCCTCCTCAAGGAAGCCATCGCCGCCGATCCCAACTACGCCGAAGCCTATCTCCGCATGGGTGTCCTCGAGCAGATGCGCCAGCACTGGGCCGACAGCACGCCCTATCTCGAGCGCTGCGTCACCCTCAACCCCACCGGCGCCGAAGCCCACTATCGCCTCTCCCGGGCGTATGCTCATCTCGGACGAAGCGCCGATGCCCAGCAACAGATTGCGCTCCACCAGCGCTACTCCAGGCAGAGCAAGGACTCGCTCGATTCCAGGATGCAGGAGGTCATGCGATTTATCCTCAGTCCAAATGGAGCGTAACCCTGCGCGACTTTGCCGCGAAGCAATCGCTCGACCGCCGCAACTTCCTGAAGGCCGTCTCAGGGGCCGCAGCCGCCAGCGCCTTCACTCACGCGCGCGCCCTGCAGAGTCCGCGCAAGCCCAAGGTGGTCGTCGTCACCTTCGGCGGCGGCGCTCGCGATGAAGAGACCTTCGCCCCCGAAGGCCAGGAAAACATCCCCCACATGCTCACCGAGCTCATTCCGCAGGGCTCGTTCTACACGCAGGTCATCAACCACGGCATCCTCGGCCACTACGTCGCCACCGCCTCCCTCGCCACCGGCGTCTACGAAACCCTCAACAACTTCGCCTCCACCCCACCCGACAACCCCACCGTCTTCGAGTACTATCGCCGCGCCCACCAGCGTCCCGCCGAAGACGCCTGGGTCATCGCCCCCAGCAACGGCTTCAACCGCATCGGCGGCAGCAGCCATCGCAACTTCGGTCCCGCGTTCGGCGCGGAGGTCGTCCTGCCCAAGCAGCTCCTCGCCGCGTCCATGGGCAACGGATCCGAACAGGACTACCTCCATCTCCTCCGCGACAACTACGAGACGCCCCTCTTCGCCCCGCCCATCGCCTCCGAAGAGGCCAGCCTCCATCGCACCGCCAACCTCCTTCGCCTCTCCCTCACCGACTTCAAAACCCACGCAGCCAGCCTGGCCAGCCCCGACGAGCTCTCCGTCTTCATCGCCCGACGCCTCATGGCCGAGCTCGCCCCCTCGCTCATCTGGCTCACCCTCCACGACATCGACATCGCCCACTCCGGAGCCTTTTCCCTCTATCTCGACGGCATCCGCCGCTCTGACCGCCTCTGCGGCGAGATCTGGACCGCCATCCAGTCCCTCCCCGAGTACAAAGACCAGACCACGATGTTCATCCTCCCCGACTTCGGCCGCGACGCCGACACAAACCCCGCCGGCAACGGCTTCCAGCATCACCGCACCGGCGACGCCCTCTCACGCACCACCTGGATGCTCGTCCTTGGACCCAACGTCCGGCACAACGCCGTCATCGACCGCCCCGTCGACTCCCTCGACCTCGTCCCCACCCTCGGACGCCTCATGAACTTCACGCCCTCCTCCGCCCAGGGCCGTCCCCTCATCGAGGTCCTCTAGCATGCAGCCCGCGGACCTCACCCCCAAATCCTTCGCCGCCTATCCCCCCGCCGGCGCCGCCCTCTGCCGCGCCAAACTCACCCTACTCCAGACCCTCCCCCTTGTCCTCCTCCCCATCCTGCTCCGCGACCTCATCGTCCTCGACTGGAAGCTCCCCGCCGAACGCCGCGCTGTCGAAACCCAGCTCACCTATCTGGAATCGGCCCACGCCCCCTTCCGCACCTTCACGCCTCCCCCTGACCTCACCCACATGGACTGGGTCAACAACCCCGGTGGCTTCATCGAGCGCCTCACCGCATGGCTCTGGAGCACCCACCAGATGGACTCCTTCCGCACCCAGGCCGAGATCTACAACACCGCCGTCACCACCGCCTTCCCCGACCCCCCTCCCACCCTTCCCCGCCTCGGCATCGTCATCCTCGCCACCGGCCCTGCCTTCACCTATCCCCTCTTCCGCAAACTCAAACCCCACGGCCTCACCTTCACTCATATCCAGCCCGCCGAAGGCCTCTCCACCATCCTCGCCGAAGCCTCGCGCCGCGCCACCAGCCAGGATCCCTTCCGCCACTGGTACATCGACGGCGCCCCCACCCACCCCACACCACACCTCACCCCCGTCTCCTACGCAAACCTCGAGCGCCCAAGAGCCACCCTCCTCCAGCGCATCCAGACCTCCATCGCCACCGGCAGCATGGGCCCCGAGGAGCTCCGCACCCTCCTCGCCCGCCTCAAGCCCTCCGACATCGGCCTCGACGACACCCCCCTCAGCCACTTCCAGATGAGCCTCCTCACCGAAGGTGCCGGCACCCAGATCTTCGCCACCACCTTCGTCCAGTGGGCCGCCCGCGAGTGCGTCCGCCGCGCCCAGCCCGAGACCCTCGTCGTCCGCTACACCCCACGCCAGCAGGCCCAGACCATGAACGCCATGCTCACCGGCGCAGCCCCCAGCGGCATCGACCCCCAGGGCTCCCTTATCGACGCCGACATGGGCGCCTTCTACACCTGGCTCAGCCTTCGCCGTCTCAGCGGAGCCGACAACCTCCGCTTCCTCGTTTGGCACGAAGACCACGCCCAGGCCCTCGCCATCGGTCCCGGCCTCCCCAGCGGCACCTCGTCCGACTCCCCCCTTACCCTGAAAGCCCTGCTCGGACTCGTAACTTAATTGAGGAAACCCCGTTGATCAAACACATCGCTCTTGCCGCCGCCCTCCTCACCGCGCCCGTTCACGCGCAACAAGCCCAGCCCACCATCCTCTACGGAGCCGCCTACTACAACGAGTACATGCCGTCCGACCTCCAGCCCGGACGCCTCGAAAAGGACGTCGCCCTCATGAAGGACGCAGGCATCACCGTCGTCCGCATGGGCGAGTCCACCTGGAGCCTCTGGGAGCCCGCCGACGGCCACTTCGAGTACGCCTGGATGGATCGCGTCGTCGACGCCATGGGCAAGGCCGGCATCAAGGTCATCATGGGAACCCCAACCTACTCCATCCCCACCTGGATGGCCAAGGCCCATCCCGAGATCCTCGCGCGCCCCCTCGGCGGAGCCTCCGTCGGCTACGGCATGCGCCAGAACATGGACTTCGACAACCCCAAATTCCGCTTCTACGCCGAACGCGTCATCACCAACATGGTCAGCCATTACAAGGACAACCCCGCCGTCATCGGCTGGCAGATCGACAACGAAACCGGCGCCAACGGTGCCTCCAACCCCGACGTCTTCGCCGGCTTCGTCGACCACCTCAAGAAGAAGTTCGGCACAACCGACGCTCTCAACAAGGCATGGTTCCTCAACTACTGGGGCGAAGACGTCAACGACTGGGCCGACATGCCCACCCGCGACAACGCCACCAGCACCAGCTACAAACTCGAGTGGACGCGCTGGCAGCAAATCCGCGTCACCAACTACCTCGCCTGGCAGGCCGCCCTCGTCCGCAAGCATCGCCGCCCCGATCAGTTCGTCACCCAGGACTACGGCAGCATGATGAAGTCCGACGTCAACGAGCTCGCCGTCGCCGCATCCCTCGATGTCGTCGCCAACAACCCCTACCACGGCACGCAGGACCACCTCGATGGCGCATGGCAGGCCCTCCAGGGCGACTACTCCCGCTCCCTCAAGCACACCAACTTCCTCGTCACCGAGACCAACGCACAGACCCTCGGCTGGGACTCCACCGGACAGTTCCCGCCCTACGACGGCCAGATGCGCCTCGACGTCTACACCGACGTCTCCAGCGGAGCCAACATGGTCGAGTACTGGCACTGGCACTCCATCCACGCCGGACAGGAGACCTACTGGAAGGGCGTCCTCAGCCACGACCTCGAACCCAACCGCGCCTATGCCGAGGTCACCCGTATTGCGCACGAACTCAAGAAGGTCGGCCCCCAACTCGCCGACATGAAGATCAAGAACGACGTCGCCATCCTCTACAGCGTGGACTCCGCCAACGCCATCAGCTTCATGCCCTATGAGAACCAGGGCAACCTGCAGTGGGTTCCCGGCAAAGCCTCCGGCAGCTACAACGCCCTGCTCAGCCAGTTCCATCGCGCCCTCTACGACGCCAACGTCGGCACGGACTTCGTCTTCCCCACCGTCACCGCAGCCGAGCTCTCCCACTACAAGCTCCTCATCGTCCCCGCCCTCTATAGTGCCGACGATGCCCTGCTCCAGAAGATCTCCGACTTCGTCCACAACGGCGGCCACGTCCTCATGACCTTCAAGAGCGGCTTCACCAACGAGAACTCCGCCGTCCGCTGGCAGCGCGCCCCCGGCCCACTGCGCGAGGCCGCTGGCTTCACCTACCAGGAGTTCTCCAACCTCGAGAAGCCTCTCGCCCTCAAAGGCGATCCCTTCCACGCCGGCAGCGAGAACCAGGTCGGCACATGGGCTGAGTTCCTCCAGCTTGAAACCGCCAAACCTCTCGCCGTCTACGACCATCCCTTCTTCGGAAGATGGCCCGCCATCACCACCAACCACTTCGGCACCGGCACGCTCGTCTATGAAGGCACTAAGGTCTCAGACACCCTGCAAAGCGCCATCGTCCTCAACGCCCTCAAGGAGACAGGCCTCACCGGTCCCGACCAGCAGGCCCCGGCATCGGTCCGCGTGAAGCACGGCATCGCCCGCGACGGCCACAAGCTCCACTACTACCTCAACTACGCGAGCACATCGGCAACCGTAACCTATCCCTACCAGCGCGGCAGCGACCTCCTCACCGGCAACACAATCGCGGCCAAGCAGAAGGTCACGATCGCCCCCTGGGACCTCATCATCGTCAAGGAAGACGCGGGAGCCAACTGAGCATGACCAAGTCCACCCCGTATCTGCCCACCAAGCATCACTACGAGATCCTCGACGGCCTCCGCGGCGTCGCGGCCCTCATGGTCGTCATCTTCCACACCTTCGAGGCCTACGCCAACGACAACCGCTTCACCCAGCTCATCAACCACGGTTACCTCGCCGTCGACTTCTTCTTCCTGCTCTCCGGCTTCGTCGTCGCCTACGCCTACGACGATCGCTGGGGCAAGATGAGCCAGTGGGACTTCTACAAGCGCCGCCTCGTCCGCCTGCAACCCATGGTCATCATGGGCAGCATCATCGGCGCCGCCCTCTTCTATCTCCAGTTCTGCCCCATGTTCTCGCTCGTCGCAACCACGCCTGTCTGGAAGACGCTTCTCTTCATGGTCATCGGCTTCACCCTCATCCCTGTGCTGCCCTCCATGGACATCCGCGGCTGGCAGGAGATGCACCCCCTCGACGGCCCCGCCTGGTCCCTCTTCTTCGAGTACATCGCCAACATCCTCTACGCCATCGGCTTCCGCAAGCTCTCGAACAAGGCCATGGGAGTCCTCGTCCTCCTCTCCGCCGGCCTGCTCATCCAACTCACCGTCTTCGGCCCGCGCGGCGACGTCATCGGCGGCTGGTCCGTCGACCCAACCCAGCTCCACATCGGCTTCGCCCGCCTCCTCTACCCCTTCTTCGCCGGCATCCTGCTCATGCGTCTCGGCAAACGCATCCACATCAAAAACGCCTTCGCGATCTGCAGCGTCCTCATCGTCATCCTCCTGGCGTTCCCCAGAATCGGAGGCCCCCAGCATCTCTGGATGAATGGCCTCTACGAAGCGCTCTGCATCATCGTCGTCTTCCCGCTCATCGTAGCCATGGGCGCAGGAGACAGCGTGACCGGAGGCTTCCCGATGCGCCTCTGCAAGTTCTTCGGCGAACTCTCCTACCCCCTCTACATCACCCACTACCCTTTGATCTACTGGTACACCGCCTGGGTCACCCGCGATAAGGTCCCTGCCCGAATCGGCGCCCCGGTCGGAGTCCTCCTCCTCATCGTCG
Source organism: Granulicella pectinivorans (assembly GCF_900114625.1). Classification (NCBI taxonomy): domain Bacteria; kingdom Pseudomonadati; phylum Acidobacteriota; class Terriglobia; order Terriglobales; family Acidobacteriaceae; genus Granulicella; species Granulicella pectinivorans. The sequence continues at coordinate 2,939,863 of NZ_FOZL01000001.1, read as the reverse complement.
CTGTAACCATCGCCTACGCCTGCCTCAAGCTCTACGACGAACCGGTAAGAGCATGGCTGAAGCGCCGCTTCCTGGACGCCCCCATGTCCACCACAACCTAGTCCCCTCACTGCCACCCGGTCTTTGCCCTTGCCCTCTTGGTTGTCACCCCGAAGGGAATCTGCTGTTGCCGTTGCCCGTTACCCTTGCCCTTAGCCTTAGAGGGGAGCTTTAGCCACACGTCAACGGCGAAAAAAAAGAAGGGGCTCAAGCCCCGGGCCGTTGCTTTTGCTTTTGCATGCAAGCTCCGGGAATACGATCTCCTCGCATCCCCGCCGTCGTCTGTCCTGATCCGTCTTTCATCCCCCGATCTTTGTTGTGAATCCCCCCACTGCGCGGTAATCGAATCCAAAACAGACCACTTTCCGAAAACGCGCATTTACGGTTCAATGTCCACATTTTCCGCGCAAAAACCCATCGTTTACCATCCAAAAGCTGCATGGTGAAACCTTGAGTTTTTCGCATCGCCCACCCGCAACTCCTTTAGATCGCCACGATACGGGCAAAATAAAAAGTGCACCGAAACCGGTGCACTTTCATACCACGTTCAACCCCGGTGGTCGGACCTCTATTGGCTCTCCCGGTCATGCGTCACCGCCCCAAAGATCGGCTCTGTCGCCGTGCTGACCTTCTCCGTCGCATCCCCCATCAGGTCGAAGAACCGCAGCGTCGTCGTCCCTTGCTTCAGCCACGGACCCGGCGTGAACAACGCAAACTGCGGCCCAATCGACCAGAACCGCCCCAGGTTATGCTCGCCAACCCACATCTGCCCCTTATGCAAGTGACGCGTATCGAGATACGTATCCGCCGGCGTCTCCGTCTGCATCGCCACCGAGTAAAAACACGGCCCCGAGCAAGGCAGCGGACGCATCGGCATCTGCGGAACGTCCTTCATCTCCAGCGAAAAGTTCTCCCACTCCTTCGGCTTCTTCCCATCGAGCGTCACCTCACCCGTCAGCCCCGCCCGCTCGCCGCGAATCGCATGCGAGTAGTTCACGCGCCCTGTATTCTCCACCAGAATATCCAGCGTTGCGGCAGCCGAAACACGCGGCAACTCTAGGGTTTCATTGCCAAGCCGGCGATCCAGCGTCCCCACCAGCCGCCTGTCCACATACACCTGGGCATAGTCGTGCAGCCCGCCCAGCACCAGCTTCCCGCCATCCCCCGGCTTCAGCGCCGTCCGATACAGCACATACCCATAGTTCTGGTCCAGGTCTTCAAACGTCAGCGGCACGGTCGAGTGAACCGGCTTGGGCAGGCTCTCCCACAACGAAGCCGAGAGCATCTTCTCCGCTACCGGAAAGACCGCCCGCTTCGTCATCGGAGGCAATCCCGCCGGCCGGGTGTGGGTCACATCCGCAATCGCCTGCTGCAAAAGCGCGTATTTATACGTAGGATTCCCCGCCTCATCGAGCGGCGCGTCGTAGTCGTAGCTGCTCGTATCCGGGTGATAATCCGTCCCCGTATGCGAGTCCGCCCCATTCATCCACCCAAACGTCGAGCCCCCGTGGAACATATAGATCGAGACAGAATCTCCACGCTCCAGCATCGAGCGGAACTCCGCCGCCTCCCGCTTCCCATCCGTCTGGTGGTGCTCCTCGCCCCATTTATCGAACCACCCCGCCCAGTACTCGCCCACCATCTGCGGTCCATCCGGCCGAAACTCCTTCAGCATCCGCAGGCTCTTCTCCGCGTTCCCGCTGCCGAAGTTCACCACCGCCGGAAGCTCCGGCAACGATCCCTTCGCCAGGTCCGGCCCCTGGTTCGACGTAAACAGAACCGTATCTCCAAGCCCCACATGGATCAATTCGTCCTTCAGTTGCTCCAGGTACTCCTTGTCGTCCCCGAACGCACCGTACTCGTTCTCCACCTGGATTGCGATGATCGGCCCGCCATTCTTCAGCAGCAGAGGCTTGATCTCCTTCGCCAGCCGCTCAAACCACCGGTTCACCGCCGCCCTGTACTTCGGATCGTTCGACCGCAGCACCAGACTGCGATCCTTCAACAGCCACGAAGGATACCCGCCCAGCTCCCACTCCGCGCACACATAAGGCCCCGGCCGCAGGATGACGTTCAACCCCTCCTGCTGCGCCTCGCGAAGATACTCCGCCAGGTCGTTCTGACCGGAAAAGTCGTACACCCCAGGCCGCGGCTCATGCACGTTCCAGAACGCGTACGTCGTCAGCGTATTGAGCCCCATCGCCTTCATCGCATGCAGACGTTCCCGCCAGTACGCCCGCGGAACCCGCACCGAATGCATGTCCCCCGCAATGATCTGGTAGGGATTCCCGTCCATCAAAAACCGCCCGCCATCCACCGCAAACCGCCCCACAGGTCGGACCTCTTGCGCACCACCCACACCAGACACAAAGCAAACAGCCAAAGCCCCCCCCACCACCAGGCGACGAGATATGGGAATACGAAACATGGGGTGAAATCCTCTCTCAACGACAGTCAAACTATCCTTGCCACTCTAATTGATTCACTCCTATGGAGGGAAAGATCGGGAGTTAAGGTGTCGAGTGTTCGCTCCAGAGAGATGTGCGGCTGCATGCTGGCTCAGAGTGAACGGTTCCGGTATGCCAGAAGAAACCCCGCCGGAACCAGAAAGACTGTGAGCAACACTGAGAGAGTGAGACCCCCAATGAGCGCCTGCGCAAGCGGAGCGTACGACTCGCTTCCCTCGCCCAGCTTCAACGCCATGGGAAGCAGGCCGATCACGGTTGCCAGCGACGTCATCAGGATGGGCCGTAGGCGTACCCGGCACGACGTGATGATGGCATCGCGAACTCCTCTTCCTTCCTCCAGCAGGTGTTTGGCGAACTCTACGATCAGGATGCTGTTCGAGACCGCGATACCAGCCAGCATGACGACTCCCATCAGCGACATGACATTGAGCGTCGTGCCCCACAGGGGAAGGACGATGAGTACGCCCGCTATCCCGGGAGGAAGAGCGAGAAGGATGATGAAGGGGTCCATGAACGAACGGAACTGGGCGACGAGGATCAGGTAAAGCAGCAGAACCGACAGCGTGAGGCCGATGGCAAAGCTCTGGAAGGACGAGTTCATCGATGCGACGCTTCCAGTCAGCGCGACGTTGATGCCGTGAGGCGGATTAGACTCGTCGACGATCTTCTGAATCTCTTTGGCGATGCGGCCAAGATCTTCCGCCTGCGGGCGGACGTAGATGTCGAGCACCCTGCGAATCTGGGTGTGATCCATCTCGGTCGGCGCGTTGAACTGCTCGATCTTTGCAACCATATCCAGTCGTGTGGCGTTGGCAATGTGAGCGCCATGCAGGGGAATTGCCTTGAGGTCTTCGAGCGACTTGACCTGACCCTCTTTGTACATCACGGTCAGGAAGTAGTTGTTTCCGCTGTTGGGATCAATCCAGATACTTGGCGCAATCATCTGGTTCGATGTGAGTGCCGTAATGATGTTCGATACCGTCTCTTTTTCGGTCAGGCCAAGTTCACTTGCGCGGGTGCGATCGATAGTGATGCGGAGCGATGGGTAGTCGAGGTCCTGCGGAATGTATACATCCGCTACGCCGCGCACATCCTTGATCTTTCCGGCTATCTTCTGAGCCAGCGCGTAATCCGCGGTCACGTCGTTGCCAGCCACTCGCACATCAATGGGAGCAGGCGAGCCCATGTTCAATACACCGTCGACGAGGCTGCCGCTCGAATAGAACGTCTGGAGCTCCGGCAACTCCTTCGTGATGGTCTTCTTCACCTCGTCGATATAGGTAAAGCTGCTTGTCTTGTGATCTTCCGAGAGCGCCACCTGCGTGAAGCCGGTGTGCATCGCGGCGTTGGGAGAGAATAGAGCGGAGAAGCCAGGATCGACGCCGATGTTGGTGACCGTCATGTCCATATCGTGTTTCGACACGACGCGACGTACGATGCCCTCGACCTTCGCGGCTTCTTCTTCGGTAGCCTCCAGCTTCGTTCCGGAGGGTGCCTTGAAGCTGATGACGAACTGTCCCGCATCGGTGCGGGGAAAGAACGATAGCCCCATCAAGGGAAACAGCGAAAGGCTCAGTAGGAAGAAGCCTCCGAAGCCCAGGAGCACAGCCTTCGGCTTATCCAATACCTTTGCGACCATGCCATCATAACCATGCAGGAGTCTATCGAAGCTGCGCGCGAACCAGGCGTTGAAGCGTGCCCATAGGCCATAATGATGAGAGGCAGGTTCAGCCACAATCATCTCTTCCGTCTCGGCCGACTCGTGATCGACATCGCCATGCGCAGTCTTGATGAAGCGAGCACAGAAGAGCGGAACAACCGTGAGCGCGACAAAGTAGGACGCGAAGAGTGAGATGACCACAGCGAGCGCAAGAGCCGAGAAGAGGAACTTGCTGACTCCATAGAGCATCGTTACCGGGAAGAACACAACCACCGTCGTCAATGTTGCGGCGAGTACAGGCAACGCCACTTCTTTACCGCCGCGCTCCGCCGCCACGACCGGCGATTCGCCCTCTTCCAGATGCCGAAAGATGTTCTCGAGCACGACCACCGAGTTATCGATGAGCCGTGAAAGGGCAAGAGCCAAGCCGCCCAAGACCATACTGTTGATAGAACTGCCAGTCAGCTTCAGCACGAAGAAGGTCGCCAGCAGTGAAAGCGGAATGGAGAAGAACACCGCCAGCGTCGCACGGATACTGCCGAGGAAGATCAGGATCATGAGGCAAGTAAGAAAGAGTCCGACGCCGCCCTCATGGAGCAGCGTCGTAATGGCCGTCTTCACGAAGCGCGACTGATCGAAGACCACGGTACTCCTTAACGATGACGGGACATCCACGAGGTTCTTCAGCTTCTCCTTGACTCCGTCGACAATCGCAATGGTGTTGGAATCTCCGCCCTGCTTGAAGATGGGCAGATAGACACCCCGCTGGCCGTTCACACGGACGACGTTGTATTGCAGACCGAACGAGTCCTGCGCGGTGGCAACATCGCCGACACGCACCGGCGACTGTCCTACGGTCTTCAGCGGCACGGTTGCGATGTCGTCCGCGCCCTTCAGCATCGAGTTCGTGTAGATGTTGTAGTCGTATCGTCCAATCTGCACATCGCCTGCAGGCAAAATGACATTCGAATCATTCACTGCCCTGACCACATCCATCGGGCTGAGTTGGTTGGCCTCCAGCTTGGTGGGATCGGCATACAGCATGATCTGCCGCCAGCGTCCACCGAAGGGCTGCGTGACGCTGGCACCTGGAACACTCGCAAGCTGATTGCGCACAAAGTTCTGCGCAAGGTCTTTCAGTTTGCTCTCATTCAGGCCTGAGCCGCTGAGCGGCACCAGCGCCACCGGCATGCTCGAAGCATCCTGCTTCAACACGATCGGCGGATACGTCCCCGGTGGCATGTCGCGCAGATCGCTCATGGCGAGTGAGGAGATGGTTGCGGCATCGGAATCCGGATCGGTTCCGGCGCGAAAATAAACCTTGATGAGCGAGACACCAGGCAACGAGCGCGACTCCATGTGGTCGATGCCGCCTGCCAGCGTGAACTGCCGCTCGAGGTGATACGTGATGTTCGCTTCAATCTGCTGCGGCGGCATGCCCGAGTAGAACGTCGCGACAGCCACCACGGGCAGATTGATGGGTGGGAACATATCCACCGGCATATCCGACACGCTGACGGTCCCAAGGATCATGACCACAAGGCACAGCACAACGATCAGATATGGGTTACGAATGGAAAATCCGGACATGGTGCCTCTTTCGCTCGATCTGCGCTAGTGCGCGTTGCCTTCGTAGCCTGCGGCTTGCGCGTCGACCCGCTCGCCATCAGCCAGCCCGGTGTGACGGCCGACGATGACCCTGTCGCCTTCCGCAAGTCCAGAGAGGATCTCCAAACGATTGGGCGTTTGCAGCCCGGTCTTCACGGTTACGAGATGAACGATTCCATCGCGTACGACATACGCCTGCTGCACGCTGGTTCCGAGACCATCGACAGCATCGATCGGGACACTCAACACGTTTGGACGAGCGGCAAGATGGAGATGAACCTCCGCATACATGCCAGGTACCAGCGAACCGTCACGATTCGGCACATCCACTTCGGTGTCCATCGTCCGTGTTGCCGTCTGCACCGAATCTGTCGAGCGCGTCACCGTGCCCTGCAATCTTCGACCGAGACTGGATACATTCACATCGACGGTCTGCCCGTTCTTGACATCCGCTACATCGTTCACGGGGACGGGCAGGATAAGCCGCAGAAGGCTGTTTTGCGCAAGCTTCACGACAGGCATCGCCTGCGTCTGTGAAGCAATGCCCGCCTGAATCATCGAGCCCGTGCCGGCATAGCGTTTCGTGATGACTCCCGCGAAGGGAGCGCGAATCGTCGCATATCCCATCATGGTCTGGGCCCGCACATACTCCTGGTCTGCGGCGGCTTTGGCCTCCCTCGCCGCCTGCACAGAGGATTCGGCACTTGCCAACTGTGCGGCGGCTTCCATCTGACGCGACTGCGCGACATCGATCTCCTGACGCGGCACGAGTCCTTTGTCCTTACTCGCTACATCCTGGATGCGCTGGTAGGATAGCTTGGCCATGCCTGCTGCTGCCTGGGCCCGCTGAACGGCAGCCTGCGCGGTCACGATGTTCGCCGCCGCTGCAGCGACGCCGGCCTTGGCGTGTGCCACGTCGCTCTGAATTTCGGGGGCCTCAAGAACCGCAAGGACCTGGCCCTGCTGCACACGGTCGCCGATATCCACTGAGATGGTTTTTACGTAGCCCGCCACTTTTGCCATGACATCGACATCCTGATAAGGCAGGAACTCCGCCGTAAGCGTCAGATCGTTTGCCAGGGTTGCGGTGCCGACCGTAGCGACCGGAACGGTCGGAACCGTTGCCGGGGGCGGTGGGCTCGATTTGCAGGCTGTGAGCAAAGCTGCTCCCCCAAGGCTCAACAAACTCAAGGACATCGTTCGCTTCAAAAGCATTTCAAGCCTCTCAGTTCAAAAGTCCGGCAGCATAGTCGAGTTCGGCACGGCGGATCAGGTAGCTATACGTTGCATCCGCAGCCGTAATCTCGGCGGAGGTCTCATTGAGTTGTGCCTCGTTCAACTCAACAATGCTTCCAAGACCTGCGTCATAGCGATCCTGTGCCAACCGAAGCGCCTCTTTGCTCTGGCCCACAAGCCTCGTGGTCACGTCCAGGCTGCGATAGGCTTCATTCGCGCGATACCAGCTATCGCGCACCTGCTCGCCAACCTCTAGACGAAGCTCCTCGGTATCGCGAGTCCGTGCGCTCGCCTCAAGTTCCGCCTCTGCCTGACGAGCCCGATAGGCGCCACCGTTGAAGACGGGGATATTGAGGTTGAACCCCACTGCAGCGTAGCTATCGTGCAGTGTGTGGTCACGAAAGGGAATCTGCCCGGCTGTCCCCAGAACATTCAGTGTTGGATAGTTCAATCGCTTTTCGGAGAGCGCAAACTGGGCGGCCGCCTTCTGCGTGGATTGTGACGCGTTCAGATCGGCGCGTTGAACGATGCTTTGCGCGAGCAAGCTGTCCGGTGCAAGCGGTAACGCATCCTGCGTGGCGGGCACGTCGGCCAGCGGCGAAACCACAGGCGCTCGTTGCCCCATTGCCGTCGCGAGATGGGAGCGCTGCTGTGCGACGGTGCTCTCAGCACGAACAACCGCCAACTCCGCTTCGCTCTGCAAGACCTTGGCGAAGTTAACGTCGAGCGTGGATTTGAGTTCACTCGCCGCCAGGGCTGCAAGTTGCCGGGCTACGAGAGCCCGATTGTCTAGCGCCGCTCGCGCCGCTCGCAGGACTGCCTCCGCCCCAAGCACCTGGTAATAGGCTTCCCGCACGTTGAGCCGGACCTGTGCGCGCGTGAGTGTCGCCGCGTCAGCCTGTGCCTCGGCCGTGGCGCGAGCGCTCCCAACGAGGGCGCTTGTCCGACCGAAGTCCGTGACCATCTGCGACAGGTTGGCACCATAGGCGAACCGATCTGAGACCGCGGAGGTCGTGATGTTTCCCGCGGCGATCGAAGCCCCTGTATCCGCCACGCGAACTCCCGTGGCGTTGAAGGCAACCATCGGCTGATAGCCCCCGCGCGCTTCGCGGATTCTTTCGATGGAGGATCGTGCCCGAAGCTGGGCAGCAAGCATCCTGGGCTGATTGCTCAGAGCCGTCGCCTCCGCTTGCTCCAATGTGAGCGAAGCGGAGGCATCTATACTGCTCTGCGCGACGAGCCTGGCAGGGCTCAATGACGTCACGCTAAGCGTCATGACGGCCAGGACCGAACTGCTGCGTATGATGTGCCGAATGAGTTTCAGCGTGCCGCTCCCGTGCTCGGCAACACCTCAAGCAGCGCCGTGCTGTACCGCCAGATTTTCGGAGATGTATGCGTGGAGATAAGCGACAGCCGTGAAGGAGAGGAGGCAGAGCCTGTCTCTCGAGCTGTCACCTCGGTGAAGCCATAGAGCCCGCACGCGGAGGCCGAGTATATATCCACCGAAACCTCGTTGCTGCTGGCATCGCAGCTACCGTTGGCGATCAAGTGGGCATACACTCCACTGCGGCGGTTGTAGGCCACAACATCGCCGTTCCGATCGACCACTTCCGACTGCGAGGGGACGAGCTCGTCACCACCGATCTGGCTGACCGCGGAGTAGGAATCGAGATCCGATGGCTTTGGCATACGCGCTCCACGACTCGTGAGCGGATCGGCCATGGCACGCACCGTGACGCTGAGGGGCATATCGTGACCGGCAAGATGAAGCGCATCGAACTGAATGTCCAGAACCGCTTCCCTCTGCTTTGCGTAGGGTGTGTTGTCATAGAGGAAAGCATTGGCTGCCGCGACGTGGCCAACAACCTCGGTCCCCGCAGGAACCACTTCTCCAGTCGCCAGTCTGACGACCTGGGTTGTCTTGGCGAGAACCGTATCACCCGCGTGTGAGTGGTCGGCACTGACGGTCTTCGTAAAGGTGATGGGGAGAACAGTACGCGAGGAGGGCGGAGCGACGGGAACCCCGGTCGCCGGCTGAGAAAGAGCGAAGGCGGAAGATAAAAGAGAAACCAACACGACATACGACTTTGGCATGATTCACCTCGAGAACTGACTCCCAAAGTGAACCACTGCTTGTCCTTACAAAATCCTGACTAGTTTCTGACATTTCCGCAATGCCCCTTGCGGGAGATGTCGGGCTTTGGAATCATCAGGAAGAGGCGATTGCGAGTATGCCGTCCCATTCATCGAAGGTTCTGATCATCGAGGACGATCGCAAGATGTCCGATGCCCTGGAGTCCGGCATCCGGTCGGCTGGCTATGAGGTCCTCGCCGCCAGCACCGCGGAGGAGGGATTTTTCCTGATCCACAGCGGACAGCCTGATCTCCTGCTCCTCGATCTCACGCTTCCACACCGCAACGGGCTCGATATCCTTCGGCAGGTGCGTAAGGAAGGAATCGACCTGCGCGTGTTGATTTTGACGTCCCACAACACCGTGGACGATCGCGTGGAAGGCCTGCGTTCCGGCGCGGACGACTACCTCGGCAAGCCCTTTTCCTTTCCCGAACTGCTTGCCCGGATGGATGCCCTGCTTCGCCGCTTTCTGCCCCCGACCGCTCCATCCTCGCTCAAGGTCGGGGATCTGTCGCTCGATCCGAAGAAGCGCATGGCCTACCGTGCTGGCGACCCGTTGGACCTCACCCCGCGCGAGTTCGATCTGCTGCTGTACCTTGCCGAAAACGGCGGACGCACCGTATCCCGCGAGATGCTGGCCAGGGATGTGTGGCGGGAGACATCGCGCTTTACTCCGATCGACAATGTCATCGACGTCCAGGTCGCACGGCTCCGGCGCAAGATTGACGATCCCTTTGCGGTCAAGCTCCTGCAAACAGTGCGCGGTCTTGGCTTCAGTCTGCGGGAGCCGTAGCCCGGTGACCTTTCGGCCAACCAACCTCCGCACTCGCCTCACGCTCTGGTATGTGGGCGTGCTCGCGCTGCTCCTGGTCGTGTACGCGACCGTGGTGCTTGCCTTTCAGTATGGCGTACTCACCCGACAGATCTATCACGATGAGGTGCAGGATGTCGTAACTGTCGAGGGCCTACTCTTCTTCGACCAGGCCGGGGATCTCCAGTTGACGCAAAACTACTACTCGCGTCCTCAATCCCATCTGTTGGTAGACCGTCTTATGGAAATCCGTGACCTCTCCGGAAAGGTGCTTTACCGCACGTCTACCCTTCGCGGGATGGCACTCGGGGGACCACTGCGGAAAGGCGAAGGAGATACAGGGTTCGATCAGAGGCTGGTCAGGCTCGAGGATGGATCACACGCGTTTATCGTCAGCCATATCCATACGATGCAGGGTCGCACAGTCGTCATTCGCCTCGGCTATGATCTCGGACCGCTACGCGCCCGCATGTACCAGTTCTTCCTCTTGTTGTTTATCTCCATCCCCCTCGCGCTCGTGCTTGCGGCCCTTGCCGGTCAAACAATCGCCAGACGTGCCCTTCAACCGCTGGAGCAGATGACATCGCGAGCCCAGCGCATCACCGCGAGCAATCTTGGGGAGCGTCTCGACATTGCGAACGAGCGCGACGAGCTCGGCAATATGGCGCGCGTCTTCAACCATCTGCTGGAACGGCTAGAGCAGGCGTTCCGGCAGCTTCAGAGCTTCACTGCGGACGCCTCCCATGAACTGCGCACACCGCTGGCCGCGATTCGCACCATCAGCGAGGTGGCGCTTGAGAAGCCAACCGATGCCGAAGCCTATCGCGAGGCTTTGGGAAGCGTGCTGGAAGAATCGGCTCGGCTCAATCAGACGGTGGATTCCCTGTTGTTATTGGCGAGGGCGGAGAGCACGCCACCGGGCCAATCCCAACCCGTCTTCTTCGTCGGCGATTTAGTGCGTGAGGTCATTGCTCTTCTCGAAGTTCTTGGCGAGGAACGCGGCGTCCGCATCATCCAGAAGCAGGTTGAGTTGGCAAACGTCGAGGTCCACGCCGATCGTGGTCTGATGCGGATTGCGTTGATGAATATCGTGCACAACGCGTTGAAGTTCTCCCCTAAGGATTCCGCGATCATCGTCGATTTCGCGCAACCGTCGGCATCTTGGCTGCAGATCGGCATTCAGGATGAGGGACCGGGAATACCACCTGGGGAATATGCCAAGGTCTTTGAACGCTTCTTCACCAGCAGCGATCACGCTACGGCCGACATCAGCGGTGTGGGACTAGGGTTGGCGATCTCCAAGCTGGTCGTCGAGCGCGCTGGCGGGAGAATCGGATTTGATGAAGACTTTCAGCAGGGCGCACGCTGCCTGATCGACCTCCCCTGTACCTCGGCTGACCAGGGCTAATGCCGGAAACTTTCCGCAGAAGCCATCATGGAAACACGGAGGTATGAGAGACGGGATGTTTTTTGGGAGAACCCGACCTCTGCTTGTCCGACACAGGGTAGGGTTTTGACCTGGACTCACAGGCTCGGGGTCTGACTAGGCAACTTCTGGAGCGGGAGACGGGGATCGAACCCGCAACCAACGGCTTGGGAAGCCGCTACTCTACCATTGAGCTACTCCCGCTTCGTCGCTAATTATACCTCGCTGGGCCAAGACGAATCGACCCATGCTTTCGCAAAAAACTCGACGAAGGCAGGAAATCTTGTTTCGACCTCCGTGCGCATTCGTAGTCTATGGCCATTGGGCGAAGGCGTGTGGCAGCCGCGAAACGACGCTCGCCATCCAATCGGTAGGGCAGGGACAGAGAGATCCCTGCCCTACCGAGAGTCGCTCTCAATGCGTCGCGAGAGAGTGCGCGCGAAGGTAAGTGGCCAGCTCCGCTGGAAGATTCGTCTGGATGCCATTGGCACCCTGCTCGATAGCCTTCTGCCAGCTCTCCGGTTTATCGGCTTCGCCGAGGCGATCAACGAAGATCTGCGCGTGGGCCTGTTTTGCGACATCGATCACCGCATCCTTGAAGTCGTTGGCGTCGAAGGCGATCACCTGAAGGTGCAGGCCACGGTCGAGGAACTTGCAGATATCGGGGCTGTAGGCCTCGGGCATCACACGCAGGCTGGGACGGATCTTGAGCACCTCGTAGAGAAAGAACGGGTTGCCATAGATGACGACGTGATCCTGCATATCGTGGCGAACGATGGTGTCCACCAACTGCTGGGGCTCGGCCTCCTTGGTGTCGACATAGACGTTGATCTTGCCGTGGGCGAGATCGAGCGCTTCATCGAGTGTCGGTACCCTGATCCCCTGAAAGGCGGGTGCGAACTTCGCGCCTGCATCGAGCGCGCGGATCTCGTCGAAGGTATGCTTCGAGACTTCGCCAGTGCCGTTGGTGGTGCGATCAAGCTTGCTATCGTGCATGATGACAAACTTGCCGTCGGACGTCGTACGGACATCGAGTTCGAAGTAGTCAGCACCGGCATCGATGGCTCCCTGGAAGGCGGGTAGCGTGTTTTCAGGGTGATGGAGGTGCTCGCCACGATGCGCGATGACTACGATCTTACCCGGCGCTGCGGCGAGCGCAGGCGCGGGAACATAGGAGTTTGCAGTTGTCTGAGCCAACAGGGTTCCGCCGATAACGGCGGAACCCATGAGAAGGAGTGCAGTGGTTTTGAACAAGAGATTCTTCCTTTGTGTGGTTTGTGTGTGTTTGTGGGTTAGAAGCTAAAGCGGCCAATGAGCAGCACCTGCCGTGGGTCCTGCGCTCCGTTCACCGTGCCGAACGCTGCGTTGGTGATGCTGGTGTTGAGCCCGGAGAATTGCGGATGGTTGAAGGCGTTGTGCGCATCGACACGGAGGGTGAACTTCATGCGCTCGTGGATGGGAACATCGCGCATCAGGCTCAGATCCCAAACGTTCTGCCCAGGACCATAGAGGGCCGCGCGTGGAGCATTGCCAAGCGTATTCACTGGAGTGATGGCGAAGGCCGATGTGTTGAACCACTTCTGCACGGTGCGCGAACCACGCGGCAGATTCGGGTCGCCCACCTTCGTCACATACTGGCCGCCGGAGAAGATGCCGAGCTGGTCGTTCTGCGAGACGAAGTAAGGATAGCCCTGCTGGAACTGCGCCACGGTGCTGACCTTCCAGTGCCCGATCGCCTGCGAGAGAACCGGCGTGTGGTTGAGCACACGGCCCCCCGAGCCTACCGGCAACGCATAGACCGCCGAGAGCGAGAAGCGCTGCGGAACGTTGATCATCGCGATTCCCCACTGCGCATGCAGGTTGTATACGTTCTGGATGGCGGCGGCATCGGCGCGCGAGGGACCATCGACATCGTCGAGGTTGCGAGCCCAGGTATAGGCCGCGCGTACGGAGATACCGTTGCTCCACCGATGGCTCAGCGTTGCATAGAGAGCTGCGTAAGACGAGGCCGCCGCGTTGCTCAGATAGTTGATCGAGAGATACTGCGGATAGGGGCGGAGGCTCTGGCTGTTCGCGAGAGCGTTGCAGCAACCAGCCTTGGGAGCGATCTGGTTGATAGGCAGGTTCGCCGGCATATGCACCCCGTGATTGCCGGCATAGTCGATATCGAGGATCCAGTTGTGGCCGAGATCCTGCTGTACACCAAGCTGCCACTCCTGCAGATAGGGAAGCACTGAGGTGAGTTGCTGCTGCACTAGATTCGCGGTTGGCTTGGTGAGGCTGGAGGGGATGAGCGGGTTGCCGTTCGCATCCACGTTGGGGCTATATGCGGGAACTCCCTGAGACAGGAGAAAGGCCGGTGTCACCGACGGATTGGAGCTCTGGAAGCTAACGTTGACCGTGGAGGTCGAGGTAAGCCCGTTGCCACCGTAGCCGATGCTGGGCAGCTCGTAGATTCCGTAACCACCACGCACGGTTGTGTTGCGCAGCGCATGATAATTGAACCCGACGCGCGGCAGAATGCCCGTATACACATTCGCGATCAAGCTGTGTGGAGCGCCATTGCGGCCTGCGAACTGAACGCCGCCCATCTTCTGCGTGGTTGGATCGATGATGTTCGGGTTGAAGCTGTACATGTTGTTGTGAACTTCGGAGTAAGGTCCGTCGAACTCGTACCGCAGGCCGAGGTTGATGGTGAGGTTGGAGAAGAGCCTGTAATCGTCCTGCACATAACCGGCGAAGTAGTTCAGATTCTGGTGGAAGATCGTATTGGTCGTGCTGATCCCGGAGCTTCCGGGATAACCGAGCATAAGGTCGGGCAGACCCAGGCCGGATTGACCGCTGGCCGTCGTAAAGGTTCCGGTGAAGCTATAGCTTCCAGCCAGCACGCCGGGGGTGTAGTTGCTGTAGGCATAGCGCATGAACTCGCCACCGAGCGAGAGGCTATGCCTGCCCATCTGCATCACCATGGCATCGTTGAGGATGTAGTGTCCATCGCGCGTCAACGAATAGGAACCGGCTCCGAAGCTGGTGTACTGCGAGGTCGAGATGCTGGGGAACTGCGTCAGCGGCACGCCCTTGAGACCGATGGAGTCCGCATCCGCAGCGGCGGGATAGCTGAAGTTCACCTCAGACACATACCCGACGCGAGCCTCGTTAGAGATGCGTGGCGAAAAGACGTGGCTCCAGGAGATGGCGTAGTGATCGTCCGTCCAACCGCCATACGCGGAGGTGTTGGCTGCGTTCGGAATCACGATCGTAGGCTGATTGCGTGGACCGTCGCGGGAGAACTTCGCCCACAGATGATCGTAGTCCGAGGGGTTGTAGTCGATGCGATCGGCGTTGTACAGATAGGTGGTGTGCGCGGTCGGGGTCAGGCAGTAGTTGTAGGTCTGGTAGGAGCAGTTCGGCTGCGGAAAGAACGCGACGATGTTCAACCCGACGGCGTCGAGCCGCGACTTGGGAATGATGTTACCGGAGAAGGGTGTGCGGCTGATCTTCCCGTTGGTAACGACCGTGGTCGTGGGATCGTAGATCGTCGCGGTCGGCGTTCCCTGCGGGGAGATGCCGGAGAAGTCGCCGCTGCGCTCAGCCAGCGTCGGCACATTCGTATTGACCGTCTTCACGGCATTGTTGATCGTGTCTTCCCAGTCGGTGAAGAAATAAAGATGATGCCTGCGTCCGTCGAAGAGCCTCGGGATGCGGACCGGGCCACCCACGGAGCCGCCGAAGTAGTTGAAGGACTGTGTTGGCTTGATCGTGCCGGGCGCGGTGAAGTAACCGAGAGCCACGAGATCCTGTGAGTTGTAGGTCTCGAAGGCGCTGCCGTGGAAGTGGTCCGTACCCGACTTCGTGGTGGTCAGGATGGCACCGCCGCCACTCTGTCCGTACTGTGCGGAGAAGGGCGCGGTCAGCACCTGAAGTTCTTCAGTCGAGTCCGGCGTGGGGATCAGGCCGTAGGTTCCGTCGGTGCCCATGTTGCTGGGCAGGCCGTCGATGATAATCGGATTCGAGACCGGCCTGCCTCCACCCAGCGAGAGGTTGTTGACGTTGGAGTAGTTCTGGCTCGTGCTTGACGCCCCGGCGAAGGTCTTGGTGATCAAAAACTCATTCGCCCCCTTGCTGCTTGTGTTCTCGGGCAGATCGATCAGTTCGCTTGTGCTCAGCTCGCCGCCGATCTGTGAGTTGGTGTAGTTCAGCGAGCTTCCGGCATTGCTGACCGTAACGACCTCCGAGGCCTCGCCCAACCGCAAGGTACCGTCGACGACGAGCTCCTGATTGAGGACAAGGTGGAGTTCGCTGGTCGCAAATTGGGCAAACCCAGCCTTCTCAAAGCGAACGATGTACCCACCCGGCTTGAGAAACGAGACGCGGTAGCTCCCACTCTTGTTGGTGACCGTCTTGTACTCGGT
Organism: Granulicella pectinivorans; assembly: GCF_900114625.1. Lineage (NCBI taxonomy): Bacteria > Pseudomonadati > Acidobacteriota > Terriglobia > Terriglobales > Acidobacteriaceae > Granulicella > Granulicella pectinivorans. Next base: position 2,924,069 of record NZ_FOZL01000001.1, on the reverse strand, counting down.
GGTCGATGCGGTCTCGCGGACGGCGATCGCGGCCCCCTGAACCACGGCTCCACTGGGGTCTTTGACGACGCCGCTGATCGCCCCATAGACGGATTGGGCAGGCAGCAAGGGCGCAGACGCGAGCACGATCAGGAGCAGCGACAGACTGAGAACCGGATGGAGCGCTCGACCGCCGCCGCAGCGGGATCGAAGATGGCCAACGGCAAGAGAGGCAAAGGAGAGCAGATTCATAGAGACCTCGACAGGAAAAGATCGTTCATTCGTTGTGGCGCGTGAGGATCACTTCAAAGCTGGAAGCGATCCGTGCCTTTAGATCAGGGAGGCATGGAAGCCCGGTTAGAAGCAGCGGTGATGGAACGAACATAGCAAAGCAAGTGTTAATAAAAGACAAATTGGAGCGGCCAAGATGAGAAATTTTCACATTATGACCCATTCGTCCCGTAGAGACTTTTCGGACTTCCGACCCCGTCATGGGTTACGATATCGGTATTATCAATCCAGTCTGTTCTTGGAAGTGGTTTAGGAATGAGTGAGATTACCGAACTTTCGCGCCTTGACCTGATCGTCGGAATGTTAAAAACAAACACGTCCGCGTCCATCGCTGAGATCGCACAGGCGTGTCGTGTTTCGCAGATGACGATCCGCCGCGATCTGCAGAAGCTCGTCGAATCCGGGCAGGTGATCCGCATCCCTGGAGGTGCGAGGATCGAGTACTGGCGCGGCGCAGAGCGCAGCTTCCAGGAGCGGCTCGAGAAGATGTCAAATGCCAAGCGACAGATCGGCGCGGCGGCGGCAGCGCTGGTGGCCGACGGTGAGTCGGTTGTGCTCGACTCTGGCACGACGACGCTATATATCGCTAGAGAGCTGCGTGCGCGGCGCGATGTCGTAGTCTTCACCTTCTCGCTTGCGGTGCTTGAGGAGCTGGCGTCCGCAGAGGGGATCCGCGTCGAGCTGACCGGCGGAGTCTACCGGCCCAGCAGCCATGACCTGATCGGCCATGCGGTGGCGAAGAGTCTGGCTTCCGTCTACGCCAGCACCGTGATCTTCGGAGCCGCATCCATCTCCTTCACGCACGGCGTCATGGTGCATGACCCCGACACCCAGCACGAGCTGCTGCGGGCAGGAAAGCGCAAGGTGCTCGTCGTCGACAGCAGCAAAATCGGGGTCGAAGCGACCTATCGCCTCTGCGGCATCGAAAACTGCGACCTGATCGTGACGGATCGGGGCATCTCACCCGAGCATCTCGTCCGTCTGCGCCAGATCACCGCAGTCCAGGTTGCGGAATGAGCCCCGTGTTAATGTTCCTTGAATAACCCTTCGATATGCTAACGGCACTATGCAAGCTATCGCCCCCAACCCGCCGGAGACCGGATGCTTTGAGGAGGCAGTGGCCGCTACGATCGAGGCACACGACTTCTTCACCTCCGAAAAGCCTCTCTGGGTAGCCAGGGCGCCCGGACGACTGGATGTCATGGGCGGAAATGTCGATTACACCGGAGGCATGGTGTTGCAAAGCCTGCTGCGGGAAGCGGTATGGGTCGCGACACAGCGGAGAAACGACGACATCCTCCGCGTCTTGAACCCAGGGGCGGCACAGTTCGGCTGGGAACCGTGCCTCCATGTCACGATGGCAGACCTCCATGATCTCGATTGCCTGAAGATGCTGTGCGAACTCCAGGCAGGCTGGCGTTGGGGATGCTACGTTCTCGGCGCGGTCTACTACCTGGCGAACTTCCACGGATGTCAGACGAAGGGTGGACTGGATCTCTTCGTCCATTCGGATCTCCCTCCGAACAAAGGAGTCAGTTCCTCAGCCGCGCTGGAGGTGGCAACCCTCAAGTCCGTAGCGGGCGCATGGGGCGTCGTTCTCCAGGGCGTCGCGCTGGCTACCGCCGCGCAATGGGTCGAGAACGTTGTGGCCGGTGCCGCATGCGGCATTATGGACCAGGCCGCGATCGTCTGCGGCGAAGAGAATCGCCTTCTCCCGATTGTTTGCCAGCCCTGTGAGATTCAACGCTCCATCGCTTTGCCACCCGGCGTGTGCATCTGGGGCATCGACTCCATGGAATCCCGTTCGACTACAAGCGTGGCGTACGAGCGTGCGCGAGCTGCGGCGTTCATGGGCTACAAGCTGATCTGTCGTCGCATCGGCGTTGAAGTCCTTCCGGAGACAGAATCGAAGATCCCCCGATGGACCGATTCGCGCTGGCACGGGTATCTGTCGAACCTCACCCCTTCGGAGTTCCGCGACCGGTTCGAGCATTGGCTTCCCGAGTCCCTCAGCGGACAGGACTTCCTCGACTCCGCCGGACAACATGTCGATCCGTTTACAAGGATCGCTCCACATTGCGAATACCCCGTTCGCGCCGCGGTCCGGTACGCGACCGAAGAGAATCTCCGCGTGCGGACCATGTTCTCCCTGCTGGAAACAGTCTGGACCGACCCGGCCAGTTCCCTGCGTGTCGCCGGCGGACTCCTCCTCCAGTCGCACGTCGCCTATTCAGAGTGCGGCCTAGGCTCCGCGTCATGCGATGAGTTGGTCGCCAGGGCGCTCGATGCTGGCTTCCCCGGCGCGAAGATGACGGGCGGAGGAGCGGGCGGAGTCGTTGCCATTCTGGGCACGGCGAACGACCAGAGAGCGATTGAGATCATGGTGGGGGAGTTCGCCTCCCAACATGCCAAAGCGCCCCATCTCTTCGAAGGAAGTTCTGCAGGAGCAGACGCCTTTGGCGTTCATCTCATGCAGCTTGATCCTGCCAGGAAAACTGGCCCCCGCGAACAAACCAAACTACAGAGGTGTCCCCGCTAGCTTAAGTCGCTCATGATGGCGGGGTGATGAACAGCCGCAGGATCCCACGGGGCAGCCCGGAAGGCCACCCCGTGAGCGCACTCTCTGAACGCTAGCCCTTGTAGCCCATACCGGCAAGCACGCCGCGCATGTAGGCAAAGCTTTCCACCACACCTGGCATCGGATCGTCAGCCTTGATCTCATACTCCAGATCCACCGTTCCCGGGTACTTGATCGCGATCAGCGACTTGAAGATCCCGGGGAAGTTCAGGATACCCTCGCCCACGGCTACCTGACTGTCGCGGCTCGATGCATCTGCCAGATCCTTGACATGCATGTCGAAAAGACGCGGCCCCACCTTCAGAATTGCCTCTTCCGGCAGGACACCCGCACGCAAACAGTGCCCCGCATCGATACAGCACCCGATGCGCGGATCCAGCTTGTCGACCGCCTTCAACACATCGAGCGGCGAGGGGAAGTTCTTATCCTCTGTACCATGGTTATGGATCGCAAGCTTGATGTCGTACTCCTTCACAAACTTGTTCAGCCGCGGCAATACCTCGTGCGTGGGAGCCGACACAATCACCGGAATACCGGCCGCCTTCGCGTACTCAAACTTCGAACGAATATCATCGTCCTCGTCCTTATTGAACGTGACGGTGCCCATCGCAACCAGCGTGAAACCAGCGGCACGGTAAGCATCCGCCTCTGCCTTAACCTTGTCCGCAGGAACCATCGGCAGGTGCATATCCTTGAGGTTCAAATACGGAGTCTTCAACTGCTTCGCAAACTCCATCAGCTTGGCCGAGTCGAACTTGCGGAAGGTATAACTTGCGATCCCAAGGCGGATCGGCGAAGGCTTCAGACCCGACACTGGCGGTTCGGCCACCGCAGACAGCGGGCTCAGCATAGCGGAGGCGGACAAGGCGGCGCTGGTGCGCAGGAGACTACGGCGGCTCAGTGTATTTTTCATCGAGCCGAATGATACCGGAGAAACACCACCGCGCGACAGAGGCGAACGGTCTGAACAACAGAAAAATCCGGCGCAGCTAACCCTGGATCTCCTTGATCAGGTAGGCGTCTCAACGTCATTTCAGACGACGAAGACGCCTACCCGCTGAATTTCAACGACTTGCCCCATTCAGATCGTATCGCCGCTTCAATCTCAACGAACGGCCCGAACGGTGTACGCCTCGCCCGGGATGGGAACAAAACTGAATCCGAACCCTTGGGGAATGGCAGAGACCGTTGTTCCATGGCTATCGGTCACGATGACACCCTTCCACCTCGTGCCAAACGGAAGACCGGTGATTTTCACCCCAATCGCCTTCTCGGACTCGGGCAAAGTCAGGGTCGCCATGGCTTCGGCAGCCACCGGATAGACCACTACGCGGACGGCCTTATCCATCTCTTCGAGTGTGACCCCGGAGCCTCCGATGAACAGCGGCGTCTTCCCTGCGGGAAGCCCAAACTGCTTCAGCGTCTGACCTCCCTCGTACATCGTGCCATTGTCGAAGTCCATCCAACGCCCCTTCGGGAGATAGATGTCTCGCGTCTGTGCCGTGGCATAGTCGCTGCCATAGAGAGGCGTCGCGAGCATCGCATCGCCAATCATCCACTCGTAACCGTGCTCCGTCGCGTTCTCGTGGCCATAGGCGTGATCATCCTGCGGGAAGGCGATGGGAAGCGGCGTCATCGTCCAGGGATAGCCATCCTGAGCAAACTTCCTCGCATTGCTGAAAAGGTAGGGCGCGAAACGAGCATGCAGTTTAGCGGAATCCAGCATCACCTTCGAAACCTTCGCCGAAAAGGTCCACGGTGGCTCTCCCATTCCCATGGAACTATGCAGAGCAGCCCATTGCGCGTTGCGCATCATATAGGCCTCCATCGCGGGTGTTCGCGTGGTGGAGAAGCGATCTTCGCCAAAGGTTCCACCCACAATATCGGGATACACCAGCGGAAATCCCGCATACGCGAGAGCAAGCGAGTTCACCGGGCCACGATCCTGATCCTGGTTATAGTTGAAGTCGTTGATACGATGCAGATCCCCGTTCGAAGACAGATAGCCGTTGCGCTCAATGATGATCTTCTTGTCTGCCATCAGGCGATCGTTCGTCGGGTCGACTTTATCGTCACGCAGTCCATACGCGCCGTAGCCGTAGAAGTCTTCTTTATAGCCATCGACGCCGTAATCGTTCCATTTCTTGACCAGCGCCATGTACCAGTTGAGAGCCTCGGGGTTATGCGCCTCCAGCAGATAATAAGGCATCTTCGGCCATCCCCCCGTAAAGACCTGCGCCTTGCCATCCTTCATCATGAAGTAGCCTTTACGGACACCCTCCGCAGAATACGGTCCAGTCGTAATGAAGGTAATGCGCAGACCAAGCATCGTCTTCAGCCCTTCACGATGGAAGTGAGCCATCAAGCCAGCGGGATCGGGATACTTCTCTTTGTCCCACAGGCCGAAGCTCGTGGTCTCATGCATCTCAGGCCGAGTAGGCCAGAATCCCGAGCCGATCACGATCCACTTGAGCGGATAGCCCTCCCCAAGATAGCGATCGATGCTGTCGCGAACTGTCTTGGTGTTGGTATCCCACCCAAGCGCTCCGAACGCCTCCCAGCCCACACCGAAGGCCTCATACTTCGGCATCATTACCCTGAAGCCAGCGGTGTTGCGAGTCGCGAGATACTCGCGGTAAATCTCATGCGGCGTACCGAAGAAATAGTGCATCGGCACCCTTGCCTGCGCGTGCTGCACCCCCTGCACAATCTGCGTGCAGCTCGTATGGACGATCTTTGTAAAGGGATCGACGAGTAGTTCCGCAAAGCCCTGCTTAGGATAGATGACGAAGTTGCTGACAAGACGCGTCAAGCCCTGGCCCGAGAGAAAGGTGTCGTCCGCAAAACCGGTGACATCCGTGTTGAACTGCTTGTTCGAGAGCGTCGAAAATTCCTTCTGCTCGACCGCATGATCGGCGAGCCCGAACGCCGGCTCCGCGCCGCCAGAGACAAACCTCACCTCGTCGCCAATTCGCGCGGGCTCCGCCAGCAACTCCGCATGGTGCGGCTGCAGGTTGACGGTGATACGAACCTTGCCTCCGGCTTCGCTTGTGCCTGCGAGAACACATGAAGAGACACTGCAACTCCCCTCTGTCTTGACGCTCACCGGACTTCCGGCAAGCAGGAGTCCGGCCTTCGCATCCGCCGAAACAATGCTCTTGCCAGCCTTCACGAAGGCGTAGCGAAAACCGTGCGCATCGGCTATGAAGGTGACTTCGCCGCTCTTGAGCACGATGGCGTCCTGCGCGACGGAGGCAGCGCCTGGTATGAAGACTGCCAGAAGGAGTAGCTTTCCAAGTGTCATACAATCTCCTGAGATCGAGGTGGGTGCCCGCACTGTGACAGCGATGATAACCTAGACAGGTTTAGCGGTTAACATTTACTATTTTTCGATAATCGTTGGCAATACGAAAAGTCCAAACCACGACATGCGCGCGTTGCGCACCACCCGCGTCCCAGGAAAATCTCCATGGCTTTGCACGCATCTCCTCCACCGATCATGACGCGCTCTCTGCCCATCACAGATATCACCTGCGATCTCCTCGTTGTTGGCGGAGGTCTTTCGGGTGTCTGCTGCGCCATCACAGCAGCACGACAAGGCGTGCGTGTGCTGCTCGTGCAGGATCGTCCCGTGCTCGGAGGCAACGCCTCCAGCGAAATACGTCTCTGGGTCCTGGGCGCTACATCTCACATGGGAAACAACAACCGCTGGGCACGCGAGGGTGGCGTCATCGATGAGCTCCTGGTCGAGAACATGTATCGCAACCCAGAGGGCAATGCCATCATCTTCGACTCGCTTCTCCTGGAGTGGGTAACCCGCGAATCCAACCTGCGTCTGCTGCTCAACACAGCCGTTGACGGAATAGAGCACGATGAGACGGGAGCGATCACCGCAGCCGGTGCCTATTGCAGCCAAAACCAGACGCGTTATCGTCTTCAGGCCAAGCTTTTCTGCGATGCATCGGGTGACGGCATCCTCGGTTTTCTCTCGGGTGCCGCCTTCCGCATTGGAGCCGAAGCTCGCTCAGAATTCAACGAGGCGCTTGCACCGGAACGCGCCGCACACGATCTGCTTGGCCACTCACTCTACTTCTACTCTCGCGACACGGGACGTCCGGTGACGTATACGCCACCGGCCTTTGCACTCGATGACATCACGAAGATCCCTCGGTTCCGTGAACTGCGCGTAACAGACTCAGGCTGCCGTCTCTGGTGGCTCGAATATGGTGGAGCACTCGACACGATTTACCAGACCGAAGAGATCAAGTGGGAGCTCTGGCGAGTCGCCTATGGCGTGTGGAACTACATCAAGAACTCCGGTGAATTTCCCGGCTCCGAGAACCTGACGCTCGAGTGGATGGGTATGATCCCCGGCAAGCGCGAGAGTCGGCGTTTTGAGGGCGACCTCATGCTGACCCAGCAAGACCTTGTGGAACAGCGAACGTTTGCCGATGCCGTCGGCTTTGGAGGTTGGGCCATCGACCTGCATCCCTCCGACGGTGTCTACTCCGAGAAGCCCGGTTGCACACAGTGGCACAGCAAGGGAGTCTTCCAGATTCCCTATCGCACTATGTACTCGCGCAACGTACCGAATCTTTTCCTCACAGGACGTATTATCTCGGCCTCTCACATCGCCTTCGGATCCACGCGTGTGATGGCGACATGCGCCCACAACGGCCAGGCAGTCGGTATGGCCGCGAAGCTCTGCCTTGAGAAGAATGCGAACCCAAGAGATCTCGTTGAGCCGTCCTGCATGCTTGATTTGCAACAGCGTCTGTTACGAATCGGACAGCACATTCCCGGCGTACCCTTTGCCGACCCGGCAAACAAGGCTCTATCCGCATCCGTAACCGCCTCCAGTAGCCTGATGCTCCATGCGCTTTCTCCCAACGGCGAAACCACGCGGCTCAATCAAGGCATAGCGCTCTTCGTGCCCCTCCTAGAAGGTCAAACGCCAGCGTTCACGCTAGATGTCGCAGCAACGGAGGCAACCACCGTGTGCGCTGAGCTTTGGATCGCCAGCCGTGAAGGGAATGCAACGCCGGACATGTTCCTCGACGGCATCGATCTCGCTCTTCCAGAGGGCAAGTCGTCGGCCATGCTCGTCTTCCCGGCCTTACTCCCTCGCGCCACCTACGCCTTCGTCACCCTGCAGCCTAACCCGCTTGTGTCGGTCTCGCTGTCCGAAGAATATCTGCCGGGCATCCTCACGCTCTCGCAAAAAATGAACAAGGCAGTTGCGAAGAGCCTTATCCAGACACCGCCCGACAACTCCGGCATCGATACCTTTGCATTCTGGCTGCCGGATCGCCGACCCGTCGCGAGGAACCTCGCCATGACGATCACGCCCCCGCTGCGTCCGTATGAACCGCATAACATCATCAACGGATGCAGCCGTCCATGGGAGGGCACGAACGCATGGGTGCCGGCGCGCGAAGACAAAGAGCCCGTACTCACCCTGCAGTGGCCCAATCCGCAGAAGATTCACACGATCGAGATCACCTTCGACACAGACTACGATCACCCCATGGAGTCGGTATTGATGGGACATCCCGAGCATGTGATGCCCGGCTGCGTAAGGGCCTTCGAAGTCCGTGATGCTAACGGCAATGTTCTCGCGCATGTGAACGAGAACCATCAGACAAGGTACACGCTCAATCTGCCATCCCCGATACAAACGCAGGCAATCTCGGTGGTTATCCTTTCCCATGGTCCTGCCCTTCCAGCAATCTTTCAGATCAATTGCTACTGAGACAAGGCGCAACGATGCCAAAAGAAGTGGAACCCGTCCCTGCATCGCGCGGCCGTCAGGCGCAGCTTGTTGCTCTTCTCTTTGTCGTCGCGCTCATCAACTACTTCGACCGCCAGAGCCTCTCCGTTGTGGCACCACGCTTTCAGGCGGAGCTGCATCTCAGCGATCGCGGCTACGGTCATATCGTCTCGCTGTTCCTCTTTGCGTCCGCCATCGCCTATGCAATCGCGGGTTTCGTGTCCGATGCGCTTGGCACGCGAAAGTCCATGGCCCTGTTCGTTGGCTGGTGGTCGGTTGCCGAGGCCGCGACTGCCTTTGCAAGATCTGCCCTGCACCTCGGCATCGGACGCTTCTGCCTCGGCCTGGGTGAACCGGGACTTTGGGTTGCCGCGCCCAAGGCGGTGGGAGAGTACTTCGAGAAGTCACGACGTGGCCTCGCCATCGGGATCTACACGATGGGCGCAACCGTGGGAGCGGTTATCGCTATACCAACAATTGCAGCGGTGACCACTCATCTCCCATGGCGATCCATCTTCCTGATCGACGGCACGGCCGGCCTTCTTTGGCTTCCGTTTTGGTTTGCTTGTTACCGGAAAGATGCGACGCGTTCTGTGGAGCGTCCACCGAAGTCCAATACCGGATCGGGGCTCCGCACGGTCTTCGCTCGTTCGTCAACCTGGAAGCTGATGGTCGCACGCGGGCTTACCGATCCAGTCTGGTACTTCTACCTCTTCTGGTTTCCGAAATATCTGCTCAGCGCACGCGGACTCACGCTGACGCAAATCGCTCATCTGGGATGGGGTGTTTACTTTGCCGCAGGAATCGGCACACTCGCCGGAGGACTCTTTTCCGGCACCTTGATTCGACGCGGCATGGGAGTTGGTCGCGCGTATCGCTACACCATGCTTGTGGCAGCATGCCTCATGCCGCTGAGCCCGCTGTGCGCTTTGGTCTCGTCGAGCGCACTCGCCATTGGCATCGCATCGATCATAGCGTTCGCTCATATGAGCTGGCTGGTTACTCTGACCGCCACGGTCGTTGAGCTCTACCCGCCATCACTCGTAGGCAAGGCTGCCGGACTCATCGCGGCCGGCAGCGGATTCGGCGGCATGCTCTCCAGTGAGATCATTGCATGGTTTGTAACGCACGGGGGATATGCCCCCGTCTTCTTCCTGATGGCCGTCCTTCATCCCATTGCGATCGTGCTGCTGTGGAGGAGCTTTACCCGCAAACACGATGAGCCAGCACTCGCTGCCGTATAGCTTCTATGGCAGCTCCGTTGAGAAGAGCTTCTGCACGGCATCCCAGCTATCGCGGTGCTCTCGATTGATGTTCACAACACCCCAATACCGAATGCCGCTGGCTGGTGTACCGCGATGGAGGGAACGGTAGTCGTTCCATGTCCAGAGCGAACCACCGATCATCCAAGGTCTTGCCTTCATCGCCGTGACCGCTTCGGTGATGTCCTTGATCCGCTCTGGATCGTGCGTACCGGGTTCGCCCATCTTGCCAAATTCTGTTACAAATACAGGCTTATCCGGATACAGCTCATGCACACGGTCGAAGCGCTTTGCGTAGCCTCCATAGATGTTGACGGATACAAAGTCCGAGTACTGGCTCGCCTCATCCTTGCCGGTCTTCACAACGGGTTCTTGCGTGAACCGCGAGGCGAAGGTAATGAGGCGAGTCGGATCGAGTCCCAGGGTGTAGGCGCGCATATCGCGCGTCCAGTCGATGCCGTCTTTTGTATATGACTCGTACTCGTTGCCAACGCTCCAGGCAATGACGGAAGGATGGTTCCAGTCTTGCTCCATCATCTCTTTCATCTGCTTCTTCCAGGTGGCACGAATGCCGGGATCCGCCATCTGCCATGCACTCATATTCCAATTGCCTGCTTCGGGAATGAGGAGCATGCCGTGAGCGTCGGCGAAATCGAGCAATGCAGGCGTCTGCGGATAGTGTGCAATGCGCATCATGCGCATGTTGTCCGCGAGCATGTCGGACATATCGCGCTGCACGATCTCTTCAGATTCACGGAGACCTTCCTTGGGATCTTCACTGACACGGTTAGCGCCGAAGAGATGCACAGGTCGTCCGTTCAGTAGGAGTTCTGTTCCCTGCACGCGAATCTCACGCACACCAATCCTGGCAGTCTGTTCATCACCATCAATCGCTACCTGTGCGTCATACAGGAACGGGTCTCGAACGCTCCAAAGATGTGCATCCTGCAACGTGCCGCGCCACACAACGTCGGCATCGGCATGCGCTGCAATACGCGTCGGCTTGAACTGCGTGGCGAGGCCTGCAACCGTGCCTTTGGGCAATACGGTCTTCCCGTTAGCGCCCCCGTTGTGCATCCAGACATGCACCTCGATCGCAGCGGTATGGTGCACAAGGTCCGGTTTCGCATTCACCTTCATCTTTTCGAAATACACTGCGTCCGTGATCAGCAGGCTGACGGGCCTTACGATTCCCCCGTATGGCATCCACCCCACGATACCCTCACCCGTTGCCGCTCCGTAGAGCGGATAGTCCTTCGACCCGTGAGAGCTAGCGATAGCCGGAATCGTGGAAAGAGTCGGCGTATTACTCACCTCCAGCAGAAGATGATTTGCCCCGGGCTTCAACAGTGTAGTGACGTCGAATTCAAACGGGGTGTAGCCGCCCTCATGCACTCCCAGCATCCGCCCGTTCAGCCACACATGAGCTTCGTCATACACTGCGTCGAAGTGCAGACGTACGACCTGCCCAGGCCTCACGGTGGGTCCAGTGAAATCGCGCTGATAGGTAGCGTTTCCGATGAACCGCTCATAGCCCTTCATGGTCATCCATGTGTGCGGCACACTAACCGGAAGTGCTTTTTCATCGAGAGTCGTCTGAAAGCTCCACCCGCTCCCTCCAAGGTCGATCTTCTGCGCCACCGATGACGTAGCCATGGAAGCAATGCACGCCGTCAAAACTCCAAACCATCGCATCTTCATCTCAGTTCTCCAAAGAAATCGAACCCCATGAAAAGAAGGCAGTGAGGGGTTGTGGCCCTCACTGCCCCAGGAGACAACGGGCCGCGCGTTAGAAGATCAGCTTCGCGGCAAGTTGTAGCGAGCGTCCGTCGGCTGCACTGGTAATCGTGCCGAAGCTGCTGCTGGTGTTGCAGTTGCCTGTCCCGGCGTTCGGCGTGCCACTCGCGTCGGCACCGGTTACAGTGCAGCCTGCGGAGACACCATTCCCATTGACCAGGGTATTGGTGTTCGCCGCGAACGTCGTATTTGGAAGCCCGAAGTTCGCATGGTTCAGGACATTGAATGCCTCCGCCCTAAGCTGCAGCTTGAAGCGCTCCGTGATCTCCGTCGTCTTGAAGATCGAGAGATCGAAGTTCTCCGTTCCTGGACCTCGCACATGGGGCAGCGTACGCGGCACATTGCCGAAGGTATAATCCGTCGGGTTCTGGAACGCGTAGGTATTGAACCACTTGGTCGGCGATTGGTTCGCGATAGCGACCTTCTGCCCCGGCGTGTAGTTGGGCCGCGTAGCGGTGTAAGCATTGGCACCGGTAATGGTCAGCGGCGTTCCCGTCTGGAAGACCCCGATCACATTGAACTGGAAGCCGCCGATCACGCGATCCGTGAACCCATTGTGCGTGGAGAACTTCTGCCCGCGGCCGAAAGGCAGGTCGTAGAGAGCACTGACGGTCGCGCGCTGCGAAACATCCGAGGGATCGAGCGAGTACTCCGCACGGCGGTTGTAAACGTTCTGATAACCATTGTTCGCAGCGAGACCGTTGAGATAAGCCAGCGGAGAATTGGCACTGTCGTCGAGCAGCTTGCCCATCGTATAACCGAAGAGGACGGTGAGGCCGCTGCGCGCCTGGCGCTGGGCTGAAAGTTCAAGGTAGTCCGCGTGCAGGTTGCCGTTGTGTGGGTTGTAGGTGGTCACCGCTCCGTAATAGGGAAATGGAAGCAGCGACTGGGCCCGCGTAATGGTAGGAGCGCCGAACGAACCGCTGATCTGGCCTGCGTAAGGGTTTGTGACCTGCGATTGGAGTGCGGTCCTGCCGAGGCCAAAGTTGGTGGGATTCAGAGAATTCAGGTTATAGCCGCCTGCAGGCAAATGCACACCGTGGTTGCCAACATAGGTTGCCTGCAGCACGACATCGTAGGGAATCTGGCGCTCCGCGCTAAGTGTGAACTGTTGCGACATAGGAGACTTCCACTGAGTCGGATCCTGATAACCTACGCCCTGTCCGAGGAAACCGAGAGGTCCGAACGCAGCTCCAATGGGCTGCAACGGATTGGTGGGGAAACCATTCTTGAACTGAAAGGCCGGGTTGTTCGTGACATTCGGATTATAGGTGGTGGTCGTAGCAGAGAATCCGTTCACCTGACCGGTATAGATGGAGTTGAAGAAGAGTGGGTAGTAGATGCCGATACCGCCGCGCACTACAGTCTTCCCATCGGCGGTTGCTTTGTAAGCAAATCCGACGCGCGGACCAAAATCTTTATAGCTCTCAGGGACGAAGTTACGACCGACTCCACCGGTATTCGCGTACTGCATGATCCCAGTGAAGCCACCGGAGGTAAGCGTGGGATTGAAGTTGCTATAGCCGTTGTTCTGCTCGAAAGGCTGTTGCTGATAGTCCCAGCGCAGTCCGAGGTTCATAGTGAGACGATCGGTCGCCTGCCAGTCATCCTGGACAAAGGCAGAAAAGCTGAACGCACGGTCAAGCTCGCCCGTGTTGGTCGTGATGCTGGCGGCGCTGACTGCACCCGCAAGAAACGTCGCATACGTGTTGCCACTGTTCACGGTTCCTGCTGCCGGTGCCGCGCCCGAGGGGTCGTTCGTCAAGCCAGCCGCAAAGCTGAACGTTCCCGAAGGAGCGTTGCGCTGAAGGTTTGCACCTGCGTTGTAACGCCAGTCGAATCCAAACGCGAGGGAATGACGGCGGATGATCTTCGTGACCGTATCCGTGACTTCTGGCAACGTATAGGCGCGATAGCCGATGGTCTGATTCGATGCGGGCAGCCCATTCCCCACAGTGGGAATCGCAAAGTTGGGCACGTTGGACGGCAGGCCGAGTTTCTGCGGATAATTCTGACCGGCGCTCGCAGCCTGGAAGGGGAACTCCTGTCGTTCGATCGATAGACGCAGATCGTTGATCAGCGAAGAAGAGAAGACATGTGTGTCCCCGACCAGCAACTCCTTCGCCGTGTAGGTATCGTAGCGATTGGCAATGACCGGATTCGGATAGTAGGTGCCTCCGCCCGTACCTCCGTTCGTATAGTTGCTGTAGTAAGCGAACCGCGCAAAGACCGTATCGTTCGAACCAAGATGATAGTCGACACGACCTAGGGCGTTATACATGTTGCTGATGCCCCGGTTGTTGAACTGGTAGTTATTCGTATTTGTGCGCTGCTGGCCGATGGTCGCCGGGGTGATGTTGGGCAAGGGATAGAAGGCATTCTGATAGGCGACTGAAACCGGGTCGAGATTGGTAACTTGGTTGTTGTTGTACCGTTGACGCGTGTAGACCGTCGAGCCTCCAACCGTCGTCGCCACCGTGGTGTAGGGGTTATAAAGTGGAATGAAGTTTCCGTTCGAATCCTGCAGTTGCGAGAAATCGCCGGCACGGAAGGCTGCGGTCGGAACGCTCAGAAACTGCGGAAATGCCTGGATAAAACGGTAGGTCTCAAAGTTGCCGAAGAAGAATGCCTTGTCGTGAAGGATGGGCCCGCCGATGGCCCCACCGAACTGGTTATAGCGAAGCACCGGCTTCGAGACGCTCCCGACCGTCGCAAAATAGTTGCGCGCATTGAAGATGTCGTTGCGAAGAAACTCATACAGCGAGCCGTGAAACTGGTTAGTGCCCGTGCGCGATGCAAGGTTCACAACACCGCCAAGAGTAAAGCCATACTGAGCCGAGAAGACACCGCTCTGTACTTTGAACTCCTGGATCGAATCGACGTTCGGGTTCACCGCGATCTCACCGGTAGTCGTCGAGAGATTGCTTTGACCATCGAGGATGTAAGAGTTCGAGCCCGTCGGAGAACCATTGATAGAGATGGCCGAAAGGTTCGTGCCACGGTTCGCAAAGCCGGACTGGGCGACCGTCGTGTTCACGCGGACACCAGGCGTCAGCGTCGTCAATGCAATCGCATTGCGGCCGTTGAGGGGAAGCTCCTGGATCGACTTCTCACCAATCACTGCACCGAGTGTCGCGCTCGTCGTATCGAGTGTAGACGCCTGTGCCGCTTCAACCGTGACCGCCGAGTCCACGCCGCCAACCTTCAGGTCGGCATCTGCCTCCACGCGCGCTCCAACCGTCACCGCAACGCCCGTCAAAACGGACGTCTGAAATCCCGCGTGCTTCACGGTCACCTTGTAGTTGCTGCCCAGCACCAGGGGTGGAGAATTATAGAAACCCGAATCGTTCGTCGTCAGGTGAATAATGTCCTGGCGATCTACATTCTCGATATCGACGGTTGCCCCGACCACGGCCGCCCCCGTAGAGTCCTTAACCACGCCAATGATGTTGCCCGTTCCCTGTTGTGCATTGGCTGATCGAACGCCAAAGCCGAGAAGAGCGATGAGAGCGAACATCACAAGCGCTCTCAAACGAAGTGTAGTCACGCTGGGATGCCTCATAAAGTTGAACATGGTTGCTGCTCCTGAACTTCTATTTGAAATATCTGAATCAAAAAACCTAACGTGCCGTCCAGAATTCGAAAGACTCTGGCGGAACGGTGATATCGATCGCGTGGCCGGATTTATTCCCTAACCCAACATCAAGTGCCGCGATGGTGTATCTGTGCCCAATGAGCGCCTTCTCCTTGATGCCCGTGAGATGAAACGTGAAAGGCTCCGTACCGCGGTTCGAAAGTGCAATGCCGAGCTTGCCTTCCTTGCTTCGCCAGACAAGGATGCGCTGGTCGTATTCGACCTTGCTCTCCTCAACAGCAAGCCGCGTCGAATCCCAGGGCAGGTAACGCAGGAAGCCTGCCAGGGCGTTCCAGTTCTGCGGATTGAACTCCCAGTGCCCAGCCGCCAGACCAGGTCTGAGATTGGCCTTGAGGTCTCCTGCAGGCCGCCAGTAACCGAGAGCGTATCCGGCTGCTTCGAGATTGGTAACTGGTTTAAGAGCATGAAGCCAGAACCACGTCGGAGAGTTCTCGAAGACCATCCAGTTCATCAAGGCCTGCCCTGTATTCATGAAGGGAGAGGCAATTTTCTTCGCGTCCCATGGCTGGTATTCGAACTCATTCTGATAGACGGGCTTTCCATCCGCCCCCTGCATATATTTCGACCGCAGATCGATTTGATCGTTGGCGTTATGGCCAATCTGGTGCCATGTCCAACCATCGATGTTCTTCAATAGCTGCGGATCCTTGCGAATCTCCGCGGCAAACTGCCCCGCCGGGCCATCCCAGCTCGGGGCGTGAATATGAACATCGGGCAGGACTGCCCGAACTTTCGGAACCGCGACCTTGAGGACCGCCGCATAGGCTTCCGGTGTGTAAAAGCAAGTCGCATACGACTGGTTCGCGTCGAGGCTATTGCGAGTGTCCTCTTGGCGCTTCGGGTGGCCGACAACAGGCTCGTTCTGCAGACCCCACTGTGCGATATGCAGGCCATGCTGCTGCAGATAGCGCAGATCATCCACCATCGCATCGCTGAATGAATTCAGAAAGGCGGGGTCCGTCGCGCGGATCGTTCCGCCATAGTAGGTCATGTCTTGTTTCCAGTAAGGAGCAGGCGACCAGTACTCGACATCGAAGCCCTCCATGCCGGAGATATTCTGCATGGCGCGAAGATCATCCATCTGTCCCGCATAGCGCTCGACGATATGTTTCTGCTCCGCGTCGTTGCCGCGCAGGTAAAGCCCCATCGCAAGGCGAGCGTAGCGAAAGCCATGCAGCATCTCCTTGTAAAACCGATCCTTCTCCGCAGGTGTCAGGTCATGCGGCACCGCGACCACTTCCTCCGGCATCCCGGCGTTGCCGGAACCGATGCTGTCGCTCTGAATCTCGAAGCCCAGTCCTTTGATCACCTGCTGCGGCTGGTCGTTGTGAATGCGATACGTTCCGCTCTTCTCCGCCGCATATCCCGGAGAGCTCACAAGAGCGACCAGAGCGAGCGTCATCACGCTGCATGCGCTGCATAAGGAGTATCGCTTTGCGTCTGCCATCAGTTCGCACTCCAAGAGTTAATCGCTTAACGTGTGCGGCGAGATTAGTGATCGCCGTGAAGAATTG
The DNA here is from genome assembly GCF_900114625.1 of Granulicella pectinivorans. Taxonomy (NCBI): domain Bacteria; kingdom Pseudomonadati; phylum Acidobacteriota; class Terriglobia; order Terriglobales; family Acidobacteriaceae; genus Granulicella; species Granulicella pectinivorans. The sequence goes on along the minus strand of NZ_FOZL01000001.1, from coordinate 2,907,223 downwards.
TCAAGAGTTTTTTAGTAAACCCGAATCTCGTAAATAGCAGCCGAGGGGTCGCCGTTCGTAGCCGTCACAACAACGCGCAACTTGCTCGTCACCACAGGCGCGAAGAGGGAGTGCCGGCGCAGCCGCTGATAGTTATCGCGAACAGAAAGAACGGTTTGCCATGTACCTCGGACGTCAACCTGTACGTCATAGTCTTTGACACACTGCGGATCGCGATAGAACGGCGCGTAAGCGTGGTACTCCCGAAGCAGGTGCCCGGCGAAGGTCAGATCGATGACGGAGACAGCGTGCTCCTCGTCCCACGTCAACGTCAACGTCTGCGGCAGAGACAAATCTGGGTCCGAGCGCCAGAGATTTGTCCAGGCATGTGGGCGTGTCTGGCCGCTCGTTACATTGGAAGCGGCAAAGCAGCGCTGCGGGGGGTCAACGCGAAGAGCCAGGGTCACGCCGCTGGAGTAGCGACGCATCTTACCCGGCGCCATCTCGAAGGCGGATACATGTCCAGGCTCAATCGCTCCCGCAACATGCCAGGAGACATCCGCATTCTCCAGCAGGTCGAAGCGCACATACCCTTGCTGCGGAAGCTCAATCCCTTCAGGAAGCGTCCAATTGATCCATTGCTGGTCACCCGGGTCCACGGTCAACGTAGCCCCTGCGAGCACCATCGAGTCGTCCACCACGTAGTCCCAGATATGCTTCACTCGCATCGCCCGTACTTCGACGTGCTGTACGTGGGTCGTACGGTTCGAAAGGCAGAAGCGGACCGACCGCAGCGTATCTCCGCCAACCGCGACCCACTGTCCACGTCTCTGAAGAAGCTCCTCGCGCAACGGCACAGCCTGGTCACGCCAAAAGCTCAAACCTTCGTGCGCCCCGACACTCTCCGGCCCCACACCGCGAAAGAGAGATTCACTGGTCGCCGAGACCTTGGCAGCACGAGCCAGATCAAGAGGATCTTCATTGCGAACATTGGGAAGGAAGCAGCCCTCGCGCAGCAGTCTTTGCTGCACGGTGTTGAAGTGACTCGTGCACACCTCATCGAGCCGAATGTGGCTCTCCACCGCAAGCGCTGCTGCCACCCCCGCCGCCTGTCCCATCAGAGCAGTCGTTGCCATCACCCGCACGGTCGCCAGTGCACAGTGAGTCGCGCTCACATTGCGGCCAGCCATCATCAGGTTGTCGATGTCCTTCGCCACTAGCATGCGCAGAGGCACCCCGTATGGTCCTGCATAAGACCTGCTCGCATACTCACTCGTCTCCGAATAGCCCTCCGCGCTGGCAGGCTCACTGGTTGCGGCCAGCAGTCCACCCGGAGTATGGATATCGATGAACCATCCGCCAAACGCAATTTCATCGGGATGCTCCGTGCAGTGAATCGCATCCCACTCATTCATCAGGTAGCGGCCCATCACGCGCCTGCTCTCGCGTTTTCCTGGCACCTGTCCGATCCAGTCGAGTGCATAGTTCTCCGCAAGCTTCATCGTCTTCGGATCCTTGTTCTTGATCCAGTCCCACACGCCGAGCGTGTGTCGCGTCAACTCATGGCGAATCGTCTCCGCCTCGTGAATCGTGTCATAGGGCACGCCAATCTCGATCCACCAATACCCGCCACGCACCTCTTTCGGGAGACGCCCCTGATCGTAGAAGTAGCGGCCATCGGTGTGCTCGATCGCCCAGCTCGGAAGCTTGAAGGGCACAGGCCTCCCCATGTCCTTCGTCTTGAAGTGAATGGAGTTCCCCATGATGTCGCCGTTCGCCTCAGCGGGTGCATGCGGCTCATTGAACTCAGCCTTCCCCTCGCTGCCCATGCGCCATTCGCATCCTGCTTCCGCGGCGACGATACTGTCGCCCGTGCAGTCGATGAAGATCGAAGCCTTGAGTGAGAGGTCGACCTCGGCATTGCCCACTCTGCACTCCACGGACCGCAGCGTGCTTCCCTCCACCACGACCCCAAGCACAGCGGTGTTGAGATGCAGCGTCAGGTTCTCCGTATTCTGCACAAGGTCATAGATCACCATGTCCCATACCGAGTTCGTCCATCCGTTCTCGAAGATCGCCTCATGATTCACGGCACGCTCCTCAATCAACAACTCCGAGAGGATACCCGTCTCCCGCGCATAGGCATGGAAGGCCGCCGCACCATGCGGCGTCACGCGCACCTCCGACGAGCTGTTCCCTCCAAGCACTGGGCGATCCTGCACCAGCGCGGTCTTTGCGCCGCCGCGCGCCGCTGCAATCGCAGCACACACCCCGGCGAGACCGCCGCCACACACCACAACATCGTACTGTTCTGAAACCTTCTTCATAGCCCTTGACTCTCTCCTAAAACCAGGCCTGCGCGCCCTACCGCCGGACGCAGGCGAATGTACAGAATGATGGCGGCAATAGGATGCATCAACGCCATCACAAGAAATGCAGGGCGATAGCCATATGCGTGAATCGTCCGCGCAATCAGCCCTGCTGAGATCAATCCACCCGCAGCGCTGGCAGCGCCAATCATCCCCTGCACGGTAGTTGCCATCGCCTTCGGAAACAGGTCGAGGGCCAAAGTAGTCACGTTGGTCATCCATGCCATATGGCAGAGAGCAAGCAGCGTCAGCAGAGCAATCGCCATCCCCGCGCCGCTCAGCGAAGGCACCACCGAGAGGCTCAACATGCATGCAGCCGCGGGCATCATCACAGCGAAACGTGCACCCACGGTTCCCCTCTGAGGCACCATAAAGCTCGAAAGCCACCCACCGGCAAACGATCCGATATCGGCACCAACATACAGAACCCAAAGCGTGGTGCCGATCTCTTTCAAGCTCAGCCCATGGCTCTCCTGCATGTACTTCGAGGCCCAGAAGAGGAAGAAAAACCACACCGAATCCGTCATCATGCGCGTGCCCAGCATCTCGAAGATGTAAGGTTGCCGCAACACAACGCTCCATGGTGCTGCAGGAACTCTCTCCGCAGGGACGGCATCCTTCGGATCGCGATAGACCACCAACCAGATAAGAGCGATCACCGCGCCCATGGCGCCCGTAACGACAAAAGCGCTCCGCCAGCCATAGCGCATCGTCAGCGTAGCCGTCACAGGAACCGCTATGGCCGCGCCCAGCGTCCCCCCCATGCTGTAGAGTCCCACCGCCACAGCACGCTGCTTGGCAGAAAACCAATCGCCGACCGCTCGCAGCGATGCCGTATAGTTTCCTGGCTCTGCCGCACCAAGCGCCGCACGGCACGCGGCCAGCGAGGCGAAGCCCGTTGCCATCCCAGTCAACGCATTCGCAATCGACCAGCAAAACAGGAAGATCCCTTGGGGCCACTTCGCACCGAATCGGTCGACCAGTCGCCCTGATACGACGTACATCACCATATACGTCAACAGAAAGCACTGCACCACAGTCCCGTACCGGACATCGCTCAGCCCCATATCCTTCTGGATGGTTACAGCGAGGACGGAAAGCGTCTGCCGGTCGACGTAATTAATGACTGAAGCCAGCAGCAGAAGCGACGCATACACCCACCGGATAGGCCGCCGTGTATGCTCGCTCTCCACCGCGACAACTGCAGGCAGAGGCGTGGCTGGGAGCACCGGGATCGGACGTGGCACAGAGATGAGCATTGAGTTAAGCGTTTAACAAGGCGAACATTACCAGCCTGCCGCTTCAATTGTCAATGAAGATTTCTGCGAAAGAATTACGCCGTCTGTCCCGGCTCGAACTTGAACGGCAGCAAGATTCGCTGTCTTGTCTCGGTCGGCTTTTCAATGGAATCGATCAGCATCTCCGCCGCCAGTGCCCCCATCTCGAAGGTCGGAATATAGAACGCCGTCGGTCGCGGGCGCAAAAGTGACATCAGGCCGGCATTCCCTCGCCCAAGCACCGCAACATCGTCGGGAATCCGCATGCCGCGAGCCTCGATGTAATCATAGAAAAACATCAGCAACTGGTCGTCAGCGCAGAAGATCGCCGTCGGACGCTGCCTCTTATTCTCAAACCAGCGGTCCAGGATCGCGAACGCCTGCGACTCCACATAGTCCGTGCAGCCGATGCGATCGGCAGGCAGTTCCAACCCGTGGGCTGCCATGCCATGCCGCAAGCCTTGCAGAAGATGGACATGGGTTGGCAGCTTCTCGGAACTGCTCAGAAACGCGATCCGGCGGTGCTTCTGTTCAGCCAGATAACGCACCGCGGCTTCCCCAATGGCCGCATCGTCCACACCGACATAGTTCGCCGGAGTGCGCCCATAGTAGGAATTGATCATGCTGAACTTGATCTGCGCGGCATCCAGTTCCTGGATGGTCTGCGCGATATCGCGCGGAAGGCACGAGCGCGTATTGATAAAAATAAGTCCGTCTGTAAACTTGCTCTCGAGAATCTGATCGCGCGTCGTCCGCCCGGGCCTTCCGGAAGGAGAGTAGACAAGCAGGTTGTACCCCCGGCGCATCAAGGTGGACTGAATGCCGCTCAGCGCCTGCGCCACGAAGTGATTGAAGAAGATGGGGTCGCGCAAAGGCACCATCAGCCCCAGAAGACGGGTCCGCCTCTCCGCGAGCGCCTTCGCTAGCTCGTTGGGGGCGTAACTCATCTCCGCCGCGATCCTCTGGATCTCTTCTCGCTTCGCCGCGCTCACACGTTTCGTGTCCCGATTGTTCAACGCAATCGAAACGGCTGCAATCGAAACCCCGGCGCGCTTGGCAATGTCCGCCAGCTTCGGTGCCGACATATGCTTTCATCTACCTCTTGCAATATCTTCTCACTAAGACACCCCGGCTTGTCGACACCCACCCCTCGAACCACCCCCTGCGGGTCCTGAAACCCTGAAAACCACATGATGAATCGCTTTACATACCCTTAGCGCGCCACCCAGAACTCATACGACTGCGGCTCGACCGTGATCGACAGCGCATCGCCCGTCTTCTTTCCCAAGGCAGCATCCAGCGTGGTCACGGTATAGCGATGCCCCACAACGGCCACCCGTCCATCCGTCCTCAGATGAAACGTATAGGGCTTTGTGCCGCGGTTCGAAAGGGCGATGCCCAGTTTGCCCTTCTTGCTCTTCCACACCAACACCCGCTGGTCATGCTGCACAGTACTTTCGTCGACCGTAAGCCGCGTGGAGTCCCAGGGCAGGTACTTCAGAAATCCTGCCAACGCATTCCAGTTCTGCGGGTTGAACTCCCAATGCCCCGCCTGGAGGTTAGGCCGCAGATTCGACGTCAACACACCCGCAGGACGCCAGAAGCCGAGTGCATACCCCGAAGCCTCCATGTTTGTCACCGGCTTCAAAGCATGCAGCCAAAACCACGTCGGCGAGTTTTCAAAGACCATCCAGTTCATCAGCGACTGCCCTGTATTCATAAAAGGCGAATCGATCTTCTTGAGATCGGCGGGCTGGTACTCAAACTCATTCGAGTACACCGGCTTCCCTCCGGCGCCCTTCAGATACTTTTCGCGATCGTCGATCTGCGCATTGGAGTTCGACCCAACCTGGTGCCACGACCATGCATCGATATTCTTCAACAGCTCCGGATCCTTGCGAATCTCCTCCGCATACTTCCCAGCCGGACCATCCCAGCTATTCGCATGAATGTGCAACATGGGCTTGAACGCACGCAGCTTCGGCACGGTGTACTTCAGCGTCGTGGCGTAGTCCTCAGGGCTATAGAACATGATGCCGTACGGCATCTTCGGTCTCTCCCCGTTCTTCACCTTCTCGCCGTTCAAGGGCGTCACGCCAAACACCGGTTCGTTCTGCAACCCCCACTGCACGACGTGCAGACCATTCGCCTCGAGATACCGGACATCCTGGACCAGTGCATCCGAGAATGCGTCGAAGAAAGCGGCGTCGTGCCCTGCCACCGTGCCGCCATAATAACTTTTGCTGTCCTTCCAGAAAGGCGGCGGAGACCAGTACTCTGCATCGAAACCCTCGATCCCCGCGACCTTCTGCATCGTCCGCAGATCCCTCAATTGTCCCGGATACCGCTCGACGATATGCTTCTGATCCGCATCCAGACCACGCAGATACAGTCCCAGCGCCAACCGCGTGTAGCGGAACCCATGCAACATCTGTTTATAGAGCCGCGTCTTCTCCGAAGGTGTCAGATCGTGGGGAACGGCGATCACATCCTCCGGCATCCCTAGGTTCAGCGATCCGATACTGTCGCTCTGAATCTCAAAACCAAGCCCCTTGATTACCTGCTGCGGCTGATCCGTGTGGATCCTGTAGTCGCCGCCATCTTGCGCATACCCATGCGATAAACCAGCACAAACGGCAAAGCCGCAAAAAAACAAGCGAACACTCTTCGCGCACATCGGCGTCATTCGGTCACTCCAATCGGTTCAGACACGGTCGGCTCCGCAAGCGACCGCATCAACAGCAAGTAGAGCGCGGCGGAGACAAAACATCCCACAAACCACGCATAGTCATAGAGCGGTCGCAACTCCGGAACCACAAGACCGATGAAAACCGCGAAGACTCCAGCAAGCAACGCTGCAATCGCCCTCATATTGAATCCCGAGCTGTAGCGGTAGATTCCATCGGTCTGGTATAAGCCCTCAAGATTGAGCTTCGTCTTGCGCAGGAAAAAGTAGTCCGTCACCATAATGCCGGCGACAGGACCAAGCAATCCGGAATAGCTCACCAACCAGCCAATATAGTTGGTGTGACTTGCCATCAGCTTCCAAGGCTGCACCAGAAGACCCAACACTCCCGTGATGAGCCCCCCCGTGCGAAAGCTGATGAAGCGCGGAGACAAATTTGAGAAGTCATTCGATGGCCCAACGACATTCGCTCCAATGTTCACATTCAACGTCGCAATCAGGATGCTGATCAAAGCGAGAAACGCAAACAACGGCTGATGGAACCGTCCAAGCAGCGTCACCGGATTCCAGATAGCCTCGCCAAACACCACGACCGAAGCAGACGTACACGCGATCCCGATAAAGCTATAAAGCGTCATCGCAACCGGAAGTCCAAAACCCTGCCCGACAATCTGGGACTCCTGCGACTTCGCAAACCGCGTAAAGTCTGGAATGTTCAGCGAAAGCGTAGCCCAGTTCCCCACCATCCCCGTCAGCGCCAGGAAGAAGAAGTGAATGCCCGCACCTTTCGATGTGAAGTGACTCGGCATATCCAGCAGGGGCCCAAGTCCACCTGCCTTATGCGTCATAAAGCCAAGCAGTAAAAGCGACATCACCAGCAGGAAGGGGGCGGAGATGCTTTGCAGAAACCGGATCGACTGCAACCCGCACCAGATCACCACCATGTTCAACGCCCAGAATCCAAGAAACGAGATCCAAACCACGGCAGGGTTATCCATGGTGGATGGCCATATCACCCGTATGATCGCAGCGATTGATTCGCCCCCGATCCAGGACTGAATCCCGAACCAGCCACACGCCACAATCGCTCGCAGAATCGCCGGAATATTCGCGCCGCGCGTCCCGAAGCTGGCGCGCACAAACACCGGAAACGGAATCCCATACTTCGCACCCGCGTGCGCGTTCAGCACCATCGGGATCAGCACGATGAGGTTGCCAAGTAGGATCGTGCCCACCGCCTGCTTCCAGTTCATCCCGCCCGCGATCAGCGACGAAGCCAGCATGAAGGTCGTCACCTCCATTGACATCGAAAACCACAACGCAATGTAGTTGTAGGTGCTCCAGGTGCGCGCCGCGGGCGTGGTAGGCGCCAGGTCCTCGTTGTAGAGGCTGGTATCGGGCTGGCCGTCAATCAGCAAACGCAAAACCTCTTCAGGCGCTCCGTCAATCGCCACACCACACGGAACAAACGATTTTCATGCACGCGAGAAGATAGATATAGCACATTGTTAAGCGTTTAATCTATGATGACTCGCAAATTGGTTTCTCCAGATACGATACCCGGAGATGCCGTCGCAAGCACGACGCGGCACAACACAACGTAGCTCTCGGAGGCAGTGTGCAAGCTCGCAGGACTTGGGTCTCTCTCGCAGCTCTTTGGTGCGTCATCCTCTCGCAGCAAGCATGGGCGCAGGTCGCAGCTCAACCGTCTCTCGCCATCATGCCGCTGCCCGCCCATGCCACGTCGAGTACCGGAGAATTCATCCTCGACGGCGGCTTCGAGATGGTCTTCACCGGATACACCGAACCGCGCCTCGAACGAGCCAGACTGCGTTTCTTCGATACCCTGAAGAGCTCCACTGGACTTCGCCGCTGGCCCGATGCAACTACCCCACGCCCCCAGTTCGTCATCGACACCAGGGCCGCAAGCGCACCGGTGCAGCAACTCGGCGAAGACGAGTCCTACCGCCTCGAAGTCGCCCCCACCGGGGTCAAGCTCACCGCGCCCAATCCGCTCGGCGTCCTCCGTGGCCTGCAGACCTTCCTGCAACTCGTTCACCCCACGCCCGGTGGCTTCGCTGTCTCGTCCGTCGTCATAGAAGACAAGCCGCGTTTCCCCTGGCGCGGTCTCATGATCGACACCGGCCGCCACTTCATGCCGCTCGAGATCATCCGCCAGAACCTCGACGCCATGGAGGCCGTCAAGCTCAACATCCTTCACTGGCACGTCTCCGAAGATCAGGGCACACGCATCGAAAGCAAGCTTTACCCAAGGCTCACCGGCATGGGGTCCGACGGACAGTTTTACACCCAGGACGAAGTCCGCGGCGTCATCGCCTACGCCCGCGATCGCGGCATCCGCGTCATGCCTGAGTTCGAGATGCCCAGCCACGCAAATGCCCTCTACGTCGGCTATCCCGAGCTCGCAGACGGCCCGGGCCCGTATCACCTCAAGCGCAAGTTTGGAGAGAAGTGGGGACGCGAGCGCAAGCCGTCCGAAGACTCCTCCATGGACCCGACCCGAGAGAGCACCTACATCTTCCTCGATCGCTTCCTCGGCGAGATGGCCGCACTCTTTCCTGACCAATACCTTCACGTCGGCGGCGACGCCGAAGATGCCGTCACCGAGTGGGCGACCAACGCAAAGATCCAGCAGTACATGAAGGACCATGGTTACAAGGACGCCACTGCGCTCCAGCTCTACTTCACCGCGCGCCTCCAGAAGATCGTGGCCAGTCATCACAAGACGATGGTCGGCTGGGACGAAGTCCTCCAGCCTGAAACCCCGAAGGACGTAGTCATCCAATCCTGGCGCGGAACCGATTCCCTCGCCGTCGCTGTAGGCCGCGGCAACCGCGGCATCCTCTCCTGGGGTTACTACCTCGACCTCAACGAACCCGCCTCGCGCCACTTCTCCGTCGATCCCCTCCAGGGAGCCATCGGCAAGCTCCCCCCCGAGCAGCAGAAGGCCGTCCTAGGCGGCGAAACCGCAATGTGGACCGAGTACGTCACTCCTGAAACGATCGACGGACGCATCTGGCCTCGCGCCGCCGCCGTCGCCGAACGCCTCTGGTCGCCCCAGGAAGACACCAACCTTGACTCTATGTACGCCCGCCTCGACATCCTCTCGCAATACCTCACCTATCGCGGCATCCCCTACAAGGCCACACGCGAGTTGATGTTCCAACGCATGGTCGGCACCGCCGATCCCGCATCCCTCAAGGTCCTCGCCGGCGTCGTGGAACCGCCCACCGGCTTCCCCCGTGAAGGTGAGCGCGCTTACACCGTGTACACGCCGCTCAATCACCTCTCCGACATCATCCCCGCCGAGGCCGATCGCGCCCGGCAGTTTCGCGACATCGCCACACGCATAGCCGCCGGCACAGCCACGCCCTCCGATCACCAACTCGCTCGCCAATGGCTCACGCTATGGCGCGACAACGACAACACCCTCCAGCCTCTCCTTCCACAGTCCCCACTCACCGCGGAACTCACTCCCATCTCCCACAACCTGAGTGAAACCGCAAAGATTGGCCTGAAGGCATTGGATGCCCTCGAGCAGCATCACTCGATGAAGGCAACCGACCAGACCGACGACCTCGCATCGCTCAAGTCCATGGGAGAGCCCATTGCGGAACTTCGCGTCAGGATCATCCCCGGCGTCGAGTCACTCGTCCAGGCCGCGCACCGCTAACCCACCATCGAGACAACGCATGCATATCTCCCGCCGCTCCGCCATCGCCGCTCTCGGCGCCTCCGCCGGCTACGCCGCCGCACAACGTCTCACACCCGGCATCCCCAACATCGGCCTCAAGGCCGACAACAATGCCCAGCGCACCGAGTGCGGCGTCGGCGCTCTCATGCCCTGGGCCGACGGCCTCTACGCCAGCACCTACAACTCCTCCGGCAAACGTACCGGCACAGGCCTTGGCCTCTATCGCATCGACGACTCCCTCCAGTCCGAACTCGTCGACACCCACAACGGCGTCTTCGCCAATCGCTTCATCCACCACGCCTCCAACCAGTGCATCATCGGGCCCTATGTCATCGACTCCAATGGCAAGTGGCGTCGCGTCGAAGGCCTGTTGGAGCATCGCCTCACCGCCACCATGCCGCACCTCACCGATCCCGCCAATCGCGTTTACTTCCAGACCATGGAAGGCCTCTTCTTCGAGATGGACATCGCGGACCTCAAGCCACGTCTCCTCGCCAACCTCACCCAAGAGATGAAGATCAGCAAGCAGCCTCACTTCAAGGGCGGCTACACCGCGCAGGGCCGGGTCGTCGTCACCAACAATGGCTTCTTCCAATACGGCGAAACACAAGCAGGCCTCTTCGAGTGGGACGGCACAGGCCCTTGGCGTCGCATCTCCGACAAACCCCACATGGACGTCGCCGCCCGCCAGGATATGGGCAACGTCCTCTTCACCACTGGCTGGGACGAGCGCTCCGTCCTCCTCTCAGCGCTCGTCAAAGGCAAGTGGCAGCGCTATCGCCTGCCCAAGGCATCCCACGCCTTCGAGCAGAGTTGGCAGACTGAATGGATGCGCATCCGCGAGGTCGAAACCGAGCACTTCCTGTTCGACATCCAAGGCATGTTCTACGAGCTCCAGCCCGTCGCCTTCGAAGACCACATCTGGGGCGTCAAACCCATCTGCCAGCACCTCCGCACCATCCCCGACTACTGCAGCTTCCGCGGTCTCCTAGCCGTCGGCGGCAACGAAACATCGCCCAACGGCGACAACAACGCCGTCTCTGGTCAACCCCAAAGCAGCATCTGGTTCGGCAAGACCGACGACCTCTGGAACTGGGGCCAGCCGCAAGGCTGGGGAGGCCCGTGGCGCAACGACGACGTCAAAGCCGGCGAGCCATCCGACCCATTCCTCTTCACCGACTTCCGCCGCAAAATGCTCCATCTCGTCTCCGAGAAAGCCGCCTCCGTTGAAATCCAGATCGACTTCCTCGGCAACGGCACATGGGTCAAGTACGAGACCGTCAAACTCCTCGGCGCCAGCTATCATCCCATCATCTTCCCCGACGCCTTCAGCGCGCAGTGGGTCCGTCTCGTCCCCAACACCTCATGCAGGATGACCGCGGAATTCATGTTCACCTGAGCCGCACCGGAGGGGCGTATTCTGTCGTGGAGGCAACCATGACGACAGAATCTCGCCCTCCCCTTCCGCCCTTCAACCGCGAGACAGCCATCCAGAAGGTCCGCCTTGCCGAAGATGGTTGGAACACCCGCGATCCCCACCGCGTGTCTTTCGCCTACACCGTCGACTCCCGATGGAGAAACCGTGCCGAGTTCGCCACCGGCCGCGCTGAGATCGTAGCCTTCCTCACCCGGAAGTGGACCCGCGAACTCGACTACCGCCTCATTAAGGAGCTTTGGGCCTTTACCGGAAACCGCATCGCCGTGCGCTTCGCCTATGAGTACCGCGACGACTCCAACAACTGGTATCGAGCCTACGGCAACGAAAACTGGGAGTTCGACGCCGCGGGCCTCATGTCCGCACGCCACGCCAGCATCAACGAACTCCCGATCACAGAAAAAGGAAGAATGTTCCACTGGCCCTCCGGCCGCCGTCCCGATGATCATCCAGGCCTCAGCGATCTCGGCCTTTAGTGTGACTACGTTGTCGTATCCTCGGCAGCAAGCAGCGCACCGCGGGCAAGCTCCCGGAAGGTCTCCCGCATCGCCTCAGGCTTGTGAATCACAATGCGCCGCCCGATAGTCAGCAGCATCGCGGCAAAGTGCTCTAGGCGATCACGTCCGCAACGCAACCGTGAGCCACCACCATCCTCCTCCACCGCAACCCTCCACGGAGCAAACGTGCGCTCCGCCTCGGCCACCGGCATCTCGATCCACACATCGATCTCGAACTCCGACTGCACAAACGGCATACGCTCCTTCAGGTAGCTCTTCGCATCGAACTTCGCCGGTCGCCGAAAGGTCTTCGCCCTGACCTCAAGGTCCGTCACCCGATCCAGCCGAAACGTCCGCATCGCCTTGCGTGCCACGCAGTATCCAATCAAGTACCAGCGCCCGTCCGTATGCATCACCGCATACGGTTTGATCTCACGCCGCGATCCCACGTCCGCATGCGTCCGGTACACAAACCGCACGCGCCGGCACGTTCGTATCGCCGAGGCCACACGGATCACCGAGTCTGCGGGCGTCGAGACCACCCACGGCCCCGGCTCGACCGCTACCACATCCTCCACCGTCTGGATACTCTCACGCAGCACCTCCGGCAGCACGCGCCCCAGCTTCGCCATCGCTCCCTCCGTAGCCGGAGCGAACGCCGAAAGCCCAATCTGACGCAGCGCGCGCAGCCCCAGCGAGACCGCAAACGCCTCTTCATCCGTAAACATGAGCGGAGGCAACCGAAACCCAGGCCGCAGCCGGTACGACCCGCCCACTCCACGCGTCGATTCGATCGGAATACTCAGATCCTTCAGCCGCACGATGTACCGCTGCACCGTGCGCAGATCCACCTCCAGACGCTCCGCCAGCTCCCCACCGGACACATGGTCGCGAGCCTGCAGAATCTCCAGCACCGTCAGCACGCGCATGATGGGGTCATACATGAAATTCAATTATTCAACACATTGACGACAGAATCTGTCGGGAATTCACCGTAGTGTTGGATACAGCCCAAACGGGCCACAGGAGAACCAACATGGCGACAACACCAGCCAACGTGATGACCGCAGAAGATGTGCTGAAGAACTGGCAGGGACACAGAAGGCTTACCCGCAAGACCATCGATGCCTTCCCCGAAGACAAGCTCTTTCACTTCTCCGTAGGCGGCATGCGCCCCTTCGCCGACCTCGCCATCGAGTTCATTCGCATGGCCGTCCCAACGGTAGAAGGCGTAGCCACCGGCAAATGGGAGGAGTTCCAGTACGACAGCCCCAAGCCCACGACCAAAACCGAGCTCCTCGCCCTCTGGGACGCCCAAACGACAGCATTGAACGAGAAATTCCCGACCATCCCTCCACTCCGCTTCAGCGAAGTCGACAAAGCCTTCGGCCAGTGGGAGATGTCGGGCATGGGGATCATCCAGTACTGCATCGACAACGAAATCCATCATCGCGGCCAGGGATACGTCTACCTCCGCGCACTCGAGATCGAGCCCCCACCCTTCTGGGAACGCTGAAAAACCGCCACTAAAAATCCAGGGCGCAGGACAGATCCCTGCGCCCCTCGCTTATGCCTTCAGCTCCGCCTCAATCTCCGCCGCAGTAGCCCGCGCCAGATCTTCCCGGTCCGCCGGATAGCTGATCGCTCCGACACGCGCGTGACCGCCGCCGCCATACCGCTCACAGATCTCCGCCAGATTGATCAACTCACTCACCGGCTTCGTCGTCCAAGGATTCGTCCCCACCGAGATCTTCGTCCGGAAGCTCGACTTGCTCAGCCCCACCACATACGTTCCCTCCGGATGCAGATAGTAAGGAATGAACTTGCTATATCCCTCCATCTTCTGGTCCATCAGGTCGAACGTAATCACACCGCGGTCCACCACCGCCCGCTCCCGAATCAACTCAATGCCCGCCTGATGCTTCGACATCAACGGCCCCACCAGCTCCTGCACAAACGGCTGGTCCAGAACCTCCTGCAAGCTCATCGACGTCAGCAGAGGAATCATCCGGGGAATCAAAGCCGGATCCAAAGCGCTCTCGATCACCATCGTCAGCTTCATCGCCGGAGCTTCCATCTCCACCGCCGCCTTCGCACTCTCATACTTCGCGCCGTCGACAATATCCGCCCAGTAAATCAGCTCCTTCAGTCCCGAAGTATCGAACCCGAACTTCGTCTCCGCGATATGCGCGATAAAGCTCGTGCACGACGTATAGTTCGCGTCGAAGAACTTCCGCATCGTTTGCGAGCCGTCCGCCTGCCCTGCCTCAAACTGTGCCAGATCCTCCGGCGTCAGAAACGCACTCTGATGATGATCGAACCACCACGTCACCCGCGGGTCGTTCGAATACTTGAAGTCGACGATCGCGTTCTCGTCACCCGTAAAGTCGTCAAACTGAAACAGCCCACCCGGCTTATGCGCCAGACCCGCATACGCGTAGCTCGCCGCCGTCCCAACGCACTCCCGGTGGAACCGCGTAAACATCGAGGCCGAGCAAGCCCCATCGAAACATTGATTGTGATAAAGAACTTTCATTTCCATAAGCCTTTAAGCATCCGCACCCCCGCTCCGCATGTCAAGCGAAGGCGTTCCATATAGACTCAGGAGCGATCCATAAAAACCCCATGACCGACTTCGATCCCGCGCCCCCCGCCCCTGCGCAAAGCAAACTCTCCGATCCCGCCTACCTCTTCGTCGGAGACGAAGGCATCCGCGCAGGATGGGGAATCCTCATCTTCATCGCCCTCTGGTTTCTCTTCGCCGCGGGCCTCATGTTTGTCGTCGCAAAGGCCCGCCACCTCCCGCCCGCTCCACAGGCCGCCACAGCCCACCTCATGGCTGTCTCCGGCACACTCTTCAGCGAGGGAGCTCTCTGCCTCGCCGCCCTGCTCGCGACCTTTGTCATGTCCAAAATCGAGCGCCGTCCCATGGCCCGCTTCGGTTTTGGCGGCGTCAAACGCCTCTCGCAGTTCCTGCAGGGAATCTTCTGGGGCGTCGCCTGCCTCTCCCTTCTCGTCGCGATCCTCCACCTCACCGGCCACCTCCAGTTCGACGGACGCCTCCTCACCAACGCCGCCGCCCTCCGCTACGGACTCCTCTGGCTCCTCGGTTTCCTCTTCGTCGCCGGCTTTGAAGAATCCCTCATGCGCGGCTACCTCCAGTCCACGATCGGTCGCGGCCTGGCAGGCCTCTTCCCCGCCCGTTACCGCCACGCCGCCTCCTTCTGGAGCGCCGCCATCATCCTCTCGGCCCTCTTTGGAGCCAGCCACGGCAGCAATCCCGGCGAATCACCCTTCGGCCTTGTCGCGGCCGGCCTGGCGGGCCTGGTCTTCTGCCTCGCCCTCTACCGCACCGGCTCCCTCTGGTGGGCCATCGGATTCCACGTCTCCTGGGATTGGGCTCAGTCCTTTCTCTACGGTGTAGCCGACTCCGGCACCATGGTCCAGGGCCACCTCTACGCCACCCATCCCATCGGCTCTGCCCTCCTCTCCGGAGGCACAACCGGCCCAGAGGGATCCATCTACCTCATTCCAGCCTTGGCCGTAGCCGTTGCTGCGATCCTCTTCACCCTACCCAAAACAGCCCCCCAATAAACGTAGTTGCTGTCGCCTTTTTTTTCCCGCCTCTTCCCCACAGTCTTTGTCTTTACTCTCCCGCACCCAGATACCGAATCTCCTGCAAATCCATCTCTCTTTCCAGCTTCCGCAGCGTGTCATCGCTGATCCGGCCTTCATCCCTCATCCGGATCGCCTCCCGCCTCTCCGCCCTCACCGCCCCGGCCGCAATCTCTCTCAGCCGCTTGTAGGTCGCTGCGTCCATCTGCTCCGAGCCTTCCACGCCGCCCACTGCGGCCAGCCTGTGTTGATACCGGTGCAGCAAATCCTCATACACATGTTCGAACCGGTCCCCATCCGCATCCTTCCCCTTCTTCAGCGTCTCGATCGCCGCGCCCAGCCCCATCCGCCGCGCCTCCCTCTCCTCTTCCTCCATCCCCTCCGGCTTGGCCAGCCCCAACCATCGGATTAGCGGAGGGAGTGTCAGCCCCTGCACCACCAGCGTCACCAGAATCACCGAGAACGCCAGAAACTCGATCAGGTCCCTGTTCTCCAGGGAGCGTCCATCCTTCATCGTCTCCGGGAGTGAGATCGCCGCGGCCAGAGCCAGCACCCCGCGCATCCCCGTCCAACCGACGACGAAGATGTTCTTCGCCCCACCCCAAGACTCTTTATGTCCAAGCAGCTTCCGGTTCACCACATTGGCCACCCACGAAGCCGGAAAGATCCAGACCAGCCGCAGCACGATCAGCACACCGCTGAACGCCGACCCATACAAAACCAGCGTCCCCCAACTGTATTGCCCGCGAATTGCCGCAAGCACAAATGGCATCTGCAATCCGATCAGCACAAACACAATCCCGTTCAGGATGAAGGTAAGCGCCTCCCACACCGCCAGGATCTGCAGTCTGGCCCCCGGGGAAAACAGCGTCGAACTCTTCCTGCTCACATACAGCCCGCACACCACCACCGAGAACACCCCGGAAGCATGCAGCGCATCCCCCGCCAGGTAGGCCGTATACGGAGCCAGCAGCGAAAGCACAATCTCCAGCGGCCCATCGTCATCGATCAGCCCGCTGATCTTCGAGACGATAAACCCAATCAACAGCCCAACCACCGTTCCCACAATCGTCAGGTACAGCAGCCGCAGCACAGCCGCCCCCAACGTCGGCGTCTCCCCACCCGTCAGAATCCTGATCCCGAACTCAAGCGCCAGCAGGCCCGTGGCATCGTTCAGCAGGCTCTCACCCTCCAGAATGTCCACAATCCGCCGCGGCAGCCCCAGCGACTTCGCAATCGACGTCGCTGCAATCGCATCGGTCGCCGCTACCACCGCCCCCAACACAAAGCCCGACTTCCAATCCATCGCCGTAATGAAGCGGTCGGCAAACTCGGACACGCCCCACACCGTAAACGCAACCAGCCCCACCGCCAGAAACCCGATGGTCACTGCGTTATAGCGAAACTCCCGCCACGACGTCCCCCACGCCGACGAATAGAGCAAGGGAGGCAGAAAGATCAGGAAAACCATGTTCGGATTCAACGGGATCCGCGGCACATGCGGCACAAAGCTCACCAGCAGCCCAGCCACCACCAGCACGATCGGATACGAAATCTGCAGCCAACGCGCCACCAGTGCAAATCCTGCTACGAACAGCAGCAGAACCAGAAACACCATTTGCGAAGCATGAACCCCATCCATCATCTCCGCAGAATACCAGCCACGATCCTTCCTCCTCCAAACCGTCCGGTGGGGTGCCCCATCCTTTTCGCAGTCTGATCGCGAATACCGTGGGGTCCCGCAGCACATTCCAGGAATGCCCCGATCCCCCTACAATGATCCGCATGAAGAAGCGGACGATCCTGGCCACCCTCCTCCTCACCGCAACCACTGCCCTCACCCAAAGCCACTGGATCATCCCGCCCAACACCACATCCACCTCCGTCGGCATCTACGAATTCCGCAAAGAGATCACCCTCCCCGACGCACCCCGAACCCTCCCCATCCACGTCACCGCCGACAACCGCTTCATCCTATATATCAACGGAACCCGCATGGGAGACGGCCCCGCCCTCGCCGACCCCCAACACTGGCGCTATGCGACCTACGACATCGCCTCCCACCTGCACAAAGGCAAAAACATCCTCGCGGCCACCGTCTGGAGCTTCGGCGAAGCCAGCGGGTGGTTCCAGTTCTCTCTCCGCCCCGCCTTCGCCCTCTGGACCGACACCCCGTCCCCCCTCACCACCGACAACACCTGGCAAGTCCGCACCGAGTCCGCCTGGACCATCGACCCCAAAGCCGCCAAGGTAGGCCCCGGCTTCATCCTCAACGCCGCAGCCAACGACTGGGCATGGAACCAGCCCAAAGATCGCGCAACATGGTCCCCAGCCGAGCCCCTGCCGAACCCCGGCTGGACCCTCCAGCCCGACACCCTTCCCGCCATGGAGTCCACCCCAACCCAACCCGGCAAAATCGTCCGCACCACCACCTCAACGCATTTCCCCGAGCAATCCCTCACCATCCCCGCCCACACGAAAACCACCCTCCTCCTCGACCGCGCCACGCTCACCACCGCCTTCCCATCCCTCACAGTCTCCAAAGGCCGCGCCTCTCGCATCACCCTCACCTACGCCGAGGCCCTCTACGATGCCAAACACGAGAAGGGCAACCGCAGCGACATCACGAACAAGACGATGGACCTCACCCTCACCCACGACGTCTTCCTCCCCGACGGCTCCCCCAACCGCACCTTCACCCCGCTCTGGTGGCGCACCTGGCGCTACCTCCAGCTCGACATCGAAACCGGAGACCAGCCCCTACGCCTCGACAGCCTCACCGCCGCCTTCACCGCCTATCCCTTCACCGAGAAAGCCACCTTCCAATCCAGCGACCCCGAACTCGCCAAAATCTGGGACGTCGGCTACCGCACCCTTCGCCTCGACGCCCACGAAACCTACATGGACTGCCCCTACTGGGAAGAACTCCAGTACATCGGCGACACCCGCATCGAATCCCTCATCTCCTACGTCGTCACCGGCGACGACCGCCTCGCCCAGCAGGCCCTCCGCGCCTTTGCCGCGACCTCGCTCCCCAGCGGCCTTACCCAAAGCCGAGGCCCTGCCCGTCAGTACCAGCTCATCCCGCCCTTTTCCCTCCTCTGGATCGGCATGATCCACGACTTCTGGCAGTACCGCCCCGACAACGGCCTCGTCGCCGAGCTCCTCCCCAAGACACGCGCCGTCCTCGACTTCTTCTCCAGCCAGCAGCGACCCGACGGCCTATTCGTCTACAACGACAAGCCCGGCTACTTCGACCACTGGAACTTCGTCGATTGGGCTCCCGCCTACAAAAAAGGCGTCCCGCCACAAGACCCCGACGGAGGCTCCACCGTCCTCTCGCTCCAGTTCATAGCCGCCCTGCGCGACGCCGCCGACCTCGAACAGAACTTCGGCGACCCCGCACGCGCTACCGCCTACCGCGCTCAGGCCAACACCATCGCCGCAACCGTCTACCGGAAGACCTGGGACGCCACCGCCGGCATGCTCGCCGAAACCCCAGCCCATCAGGTCTACTCGCAACAAGCCAACATCATGGGTGTCCTCCTCGACGTCATCCCGCCCGCCGGCCAGCAGAAAGTCATGAAGACCATCCTCGCCGACGAGCTCTCCGGCAAACCCCTCTACCCACCCGACTCCTACCCCATTCGCGCCAGCTACTACTTCCGCTTTTACCTCGCACGCGCCCTCGACCACGCCCACATGGACGACCTCTACCTCAATCTCCTCGGCCCCTGGCACGAGATGCTCGACATGGGACTCAGCACCTGGGCCGAAAACCCCGAGCCCGCACGCTCCGACGCCCACGCATGGTCCTCCCACCCCAACTACGACCTCATCACCCTCGTCGCCGGCATCCGTCCCGCAAGTCCGGGTTTCCACACGGTCGACATCGCCCCCCACCTCGGCAACCTCAAAGATCTCACCGTCTCCATCCCCATCCCCACCGGCACCATCAAGGTCTCCTACAAAAAACACACCAACGGCATGGACACCACCATCGAACTCCCCGAAGGCACAACAGGCACTTTCCATTACGAAGGCATGGACACGCCCCTTCACGCCGGCGCCCAGCATATGGACACCTTCATCAATCCGTTCTAATCCCACGTCTCTCACCTAAAGTAAACTCAAACCCAGGCATGCACCCACTCGATCCCACTCTTCCCGAGCCGGAACTCATCACCCGCCAAAGCCCCCCCGAACCCGGGTCGGAGTTCACCCCCGGCAAGCGCAGGTACGGTCTCTTCGACCTTGATCGTCCCCGTCCCGGCCGCCTCGTCCGTATCCTCGGCCTCATCCTCCCCATCCTTCTCGCCGTCGGCCTAGTCGCCTACGCCACCGCGATGTATTACTCTCGCAAAGCCCTCATCGCCTCGCTCCCCCAGCTCGATGGAACCCTCTCCGTCCCCGGTCTCTCCGCCCCCGTCACCGTCCTCCGCGACGCGCAAGGCGTCCCGCACATCCGTGCCGCCAACCTCGACGATCTTCTCCTCGCCCAGGGTTACGTCACCGCGCAGGATCGCCTCTGGCAGATGGATGGTCTCCGCCGCAACGCCGCCGGCGACCTCGCCGAAGTCCTCGGCTCAGCCCTCATTGACCACGATCGTATCCAGCGCATCCTCCAGATCCGCGCCAGCGCCGAACGGACCCTCGCCACCCTCCCTCCCAACCAGTTCCACGAACTCGAGCAATACGCCAAAGGCGTCAACGCCTCCATCGCCGCCCAGCGCACCCACCTCCCTTTCGAGTTCATCGCCCTCCGCTACGAACCAGCCCCCTGGACCCCCACCGACACCCTCCTCATCGGCCTGTCCATGTTCCAGCAGCTCTCCAACGGCTACACCCAGAAGCTAGCCCGCGAGGCCATCTCCGCAAAACTTCCCCCCGAGCTCCTCGCCGATCTATACCCGGTAGGCTCCTGGCGTGACCATCCTCCCGGCCATACCATCGACCTCTCCATCCCCGTCGAAGAGATCGAGCAGATTCCCCTCGACGAGTCCCAAAGCAAGCTCAATCTCACCCCGGACCACGTCAACGCCCTGCTCCAGTCCCTCAGCCCCTGCGGCGACTGCATCCCCGGCTCCAACAACTGGGTCGTCTCCGGGGCTCACTCCACCACCGGCAAGCCCATCCTCGCCAACGACACCCATCTTGCCCATACCGTGCCCGGCATCTGGTACGAAACCGATCTCGAAGCGCCTTTACCGAATGGAGGCTCCTTCCACGCCGCCGGCGTCGCCATCCCCGGCACCCCCTTCATTGAGATCGGCCACAACGCCCACCTCGCCTGGGGCATGACCGTCCTGCCCGCCGATACCCAGGACGTCTACATCGAGCGCATCCAGAACAACCAGTACCAATCCCCCGACGGCGCCTTTCACCCCATCGAGCACCGCACCGAGCTCATCAAGGTGCGCAACGGCACCGACGTCTCCCTCGACGTCAAACTCACCCGCCACGGCAACGTCCTCACCCCCATCATCTCGTCCCTCTTCCACGACGAAAAGCGGCCCCTCTCCCTGCGCTGGACCATCTACGACCCCACCACCCTCACCGCCGCCTTCGGCAACATCAACGCCGCCTCCGACTGGCCCTCCTTCAACGCCGCCCTCTCCCAATACGGCGGCCCGCCCATGAACCTCGTCTACGCTGACGACCAGGGCCACATCGCCTTCCACGCCATCGGCCGAATCCCCACCCGGGGCATCGACCCAGCGCACCCCGAAGCCATCCCCCCCGTCCCCACCGACGCCACCGCCCCCGACGCCCTCACCCACGAGTGGAGCGGTTTCATCCCCTACGAACAACTCCCCTCCGCCATCGACCCCCCCGGTGGCATCCTCGCCACCGCCAACGCCCGCACCGCCCCCGATGGCTACCCCTACCCCATTGCCCTCAACTGGGCCTCGCCCTACCGCAACGAGCGCATCTGGAAGCAGCTCGCATCGAAACCCAGATTCTCCCCCGCCGACATGATCGACCTCCAGACCGACGTCTACTCCGACCTCGATCATGTCATCGCGCAGCGCCTCGCCTACGCCATCGACCACGCCATCGATCATCCCGCCATCGACGGCAAGCCCCGCCCCCACATCGACCAGAAGCAGCTCCACGACGCCGCCGACCTCCTCCGATCCTGGAACGGTAAGGTCGACGCCAACTCCTCCGCCGCTGCCATCGTCGACGCCACCCGCGCCGCGCTCTGGGCCATGCTCCTCAACCCGCGTCTCGGCCAACTCGCCTCCCTCTACACCTGGGGCTCGCGCGACTACGCCGAAGAGCAGCTCATCATGCACACCCCCGACCGCTGGCTCCCCAAAAGCTTCGCCACCTGGGACGACCTCCTCACCGAAGCCGTCCTCAAGGGAATCTCCGCGTCCCACGCACCCTTCGACATCACCAAATGGCGCAGCGGCTCCCTCCACCCCGTAGACATCGAGCACCCCATCTACAGCCAGTCCGAAATCCTGAAAGCCCTCATCGGACGCCCCATCGGAACCGGCACCCACCCCCAGTCCGGCGATCTCACCACCGTCAAGCAGGTAGACCGCACCTTCGGCCCCTCCCAGCGCCTCACCGTGGACCTCTCAAACCCCGACAACACCACCCTCAACGTGGTGCTCGGCCAGTCCGGCAATCCGGCCAGCCCAAACTTCCTCGACCAGTTCCCTTTTTGGCTCGCAGGAAAGACATTTCCGTTCCCCTTCAGCCACGAAACCATCAGGGCCACGCACACGTTGATCCTCAAGTAATGATGGGCAGACGACAAAACCTGCGAAATGGACATCGAAACTGATATGACAGACGTTTCATCGTCGGCCCGCCCACCAGCCCAGCTCGGCCGCATCGGAATCATCCTGGAAGATCCCATCGGCCGACGCCTCATTGACGGCATCTCCGCCCAACTCGAGCTCACGCCCACCATCCTGCAGCCGGAGCCCCTCTCCCGCTCAGCCCTCGAGGACTTCGAGCTCATCATCGCCGACGAACCCACCGCGCGCAGCCTCCGCACTCTCTTCGCCGAATCCACCGACCAGGTCAGCCCCGCGCTCGTCGCAGTCCAGCCACGAACCTCCCTCCCCGACGATGAGCGTCCCCTCAAACAGAGCCTCTTCGACGGTCTTCTCCTCCTCCCGGAACAGCCCTCCGTCGTCGTCGCGCAGCTCTCGGTCATCCTTTACGCCCACCGCGCCTATGCCAGTCGCTTCCAGTCCGCGCTCGAAGAACTCCAGCTCAACCGGCGCATCTTCCGCTCCGTCACCAGCGGCATCACCATCGCGCGCGTCTCCGACGCCGATCTGCCACTCGTCTACGTCAATCCAGCGTTCGAGGTTATCACCGGCTACTCCGCCGAAGAGGTCGAGGGCCTGAACTGCCGATTCCTCCAGGGCAGCGACACCGACCAGCACGGCATCACCCTTCTCCGCGAGGCCATCCGCGAGCAGCGTGAGATCACTACCGTTATCCGCAACTACCGCAAGGACGGCACCCTCTTCTGGAACGAGCTCTCCCTCTCCCCCATCCGCAACCGCCAGGGCGTCGTCACCCACTTTGTCGGCATTCAGAACGACGTCACCGCCCGCATTGAATACGAAAACACCCTCCGCGAAAGCGAAAAGCTCGCCACCGCCGGGCGTCTCGCAGCCTCCATCGCTCATGAGATCAACAACCCCCTCGAGGCCGTCACCAATCTCCTCTACCTCGCGCGCACCACCGACGACTGCGGCGACACCATCCGTTACGTCAAGCAGGCTGAACTCGAACTCCAGCGCGTCGCCCTCCTCACCTCGCAATCCCTCAAGTTTTACCGTCAATCCACCGCCCCGTCCCGCGTTCGCGCCTCCGAACTCCTACGCTCCATCCTCGACCTCTACGCCGGTCGCATCGATGCCACTCACATCCGTCTCGAAACGCGAGAATCCGATGACGAGCCCATCACCTGCCTCGAAAGCGAGGTCCGCCAGGTCCTCTCCAACCTCATCCGCAACGCCATCGACGCCATGCGTCAATCCGGCGGACGTCTCATCGTCCGAACCCGTCCCGCCACCGACTGGCCCAGCGGCCTCCGTGGAATACTCTTCACCATCGCCGACACCGGAACCGGCATGAGCCCCATCACCCTCAAGCGCATGTACGACGCCTTCTACACCACCAAGGGCATTCACGGCACCGGCCTCGGCCTCTGGGTCTCGCAGGAGATCATCGTCCGCCATCACGGCCGCCTCTCCGTCCGTAGCCGCAGCGAAGGCCCATCCACCGGAACTGTCTTTCAACTCTTCCTCCCCAGCAGCGGCCTGCCGGGATAATCTTGGTACAGCATGGCAGCCCCAATCCTCATCGCCACAAGCCTGTCCCCCACGCACTCCTTCTCGAAGACTCCGCAGCCCTCCATCCACCTCGAGGCGAACTACGGAGTCCGTGGCGACGCCCACGCGGGTCGCACCACCCAGCACATCTATATCAAGCGCAAAGACCCCAAACGCGCGAATCTCACACAAGTCCATCTCCTGCACGCAGAACTCCTTAACGAGCTCTCCCTGCAGCCCGGCCACATGGGCGAAAACCTCACCACCCGCGGTATCGACCTCCACGCCCTCCCCACCGGAGCCATCCTTACAATCGGCGAAGCCACCATCGAGATCACCGGCTACCGCACCCCCTGCAGCCAGATAAACGGTCTCCGCCCCAAGCTGATGAACGCCGTCTTCACCGAGGACAAAAAGCCCAACGCCGGCATCATGGGCATCATTCTCACCTCCGGCGAAGTCCATCCCGGCGACACGATCGAAGTCACCCTCCCACCCGAACCCCACGTCGCCTTAGGCCCCGTATAGCGCCGAAACTCACAACTTAGAGCGACAACTTACAACCTATACTCATCCCATGCGCCGCGACCGCCTCGCCCACATCCTCATCCCCCTCGCGGCCCTCATCGCGGTTCTCCCCCTCTTGCTGCAAGGCCCTTCCTGCGGCCACGACTTCGTCTTCCACACCCTCAACTGGATCGAAGCCGCTACCCAGTTTGCCCACGGAAACCTCCATCCCCGCTGGGCCGTCTCCCCCGCATACAACGCCGGCGAACCCCGCTTCCTCTTCTACCCACCCCTCTCCTGGACCCTCGGCGCCATCCTGGGACTCATCCTGCCGTGGACATGGACCCACATCGCCTACACCTGGGTCGCCCTCACCGCCAGCGGACTTGCGATGCACCGTCTCACCCGCGCCCACACCAGCCCCACCACAGCGATCCTCGCCTCGACCCTCTACCTCGCCAACCCCTACATGCTCTTCACGGCCTACGAGCGGACCGCATACGCCGAACTCCTCGCCGCCGCCTTCCTTCCCCTGCTCCTCCACGCCATCCTCAAGTACCGCCCCACCATACCCGGCATCGCCGTCCCACTCGCCCTCCTCTGGCTCACCAACGCGCCCGCCGCCGTCATGGCCACCTACACCCTGGCCCTGTTAGCTGTCCTGCGGTTGGCCAAAAACCCGGGTGATCCACATCCCGCTTCTGGGATGTGGCTTCCTCCGCAGGGCAAGAAGCCATTGGCCATCACCATCGCCCTCGGCACCCTCCTTGGCTTCGCGTTAGCCACCTTCTACATCCTCCCCGCCGCCTATGAGCGCCGCTACGTCCAGATCGCCATGGCCATCATCCCCGGCATGCGCATCGAGGACAACACCCTCTTCCACCACACCGGCATTACCGAAGATGCCATCGCCCACGACGCCGTCCTCCACACAGCCTCCCTCCTCGCCGTCCTCCTCCTCATCGTCACCACCATAGCCCTCCTCACATCCCGCAAAAACCCGACGCGCACCCCCATCACCGTCCTCACCGCGACGATAGCCCTCCTCCTCACCCCCATCGCGACTCCCATCTGGCATCACCTCCCCGAACTGGCCTTCCTCCAGTTCCCCTGGCGTCTCCTCGCGATCCTTGGGGGAGCCATGGCTCTGGCCATCGCCAAAGCCCTATCGTCCATCACCCTCAAACCAAAGTTCCTCATCCCCGCGACCCTGGCCCTCGCCGCCGCCCTCAGTCTGCCGGCCGCGCACCTCTTCCGCCAGCCCTGCGACGACGCTGACACCATCCCCACCCGGCTCGCTCTCTTCCACGCCCACACCGGCACCGAGCCCACCGACGAGTACACCCCCACCACCGCCGACAACGACTCCCTGAAGCACAACAACCCACCCTACTTCCTCGCAGCCACCCCTGACGCGCCGGTCCCCAACAACTCCCAGGCAGGCCCGTCCCCCCGTGACCTCACCCTCACTCCCTCCACCCCCACCAACCTCATCCTCAACCTTCGCCAATACCCCGACTGGCAGATCACCATCAACAACCGTCCCACCGCCCTCGGACCCAGCCGTGAAGACGGCCTGACTACCATCCCCCTCCCCGCAGGGCAAGATCACATCCACATCGCCTTCCGCACCACTCCCCTGGAGCGCACCGCCGAAGCGATCTCCCTCATGGCCCTCCTAACCCTGGGCTTTACCCTGAAACGAAAGCCTTTGCCGTAAGATCCTTTTCCCGCCTTTCCTGCCTTTTCCCCACAATCCTTTGCCTGCTCTGAAACAAACCGCCCCCTCATTTATCATCAAGTTCTCATGACCGACACGCAGGCCGTAGTAAAGAACATCCTCACCACCGGAGCCATCCTCACCGACGAGGCTCTCGAACGCCTCCTCCCCGGCACCGAAACCCAGCCCCACTCCATCCATCGCGCCATGCGCCACAGCACCTTCGCCGGCGGCAAACGCCTCCGGCCCATCCTGTGCATGGAAGCCGCCCGCATGGTCGCCGGACCGCACTCCCTTGGAAATGACATCCCCGACGGAGCCGCCGCCCTCGGCGCAGCCCTCGAGATGCTCCATACCTACTCCCTCATCCACGACGACCTCCCCGCCCTCGACAACGACGATCTCCGCCGCGGCCAGCCCACCTGCCACGTCGCCTTCGGCGAAGCCACCGCCATCCTCGCCGGCGACGCCCTCCAGACCCTTGCCTTCCAGACCATCGCCGAGCTCCCCGCCCCTCCCGCCGCAGTCGTCTCCATCCTCAAAGCCGTGGCCATCGCCGTAGGAACCGGCGTCGGAGCCGACCTCCCCGGAGCCCTCGCACCCGGCATGATCGGCGGTCAGGTCATGGACATCGAATCCGGCGGCAAGCCCCCCACCGCAGACCTCGTCGAGCGCATCCACCGCGCCAAAACCGGAGCCCTCATCACCGTCTCCATCGTCGCCGGCGGCCTTTTAGGCAGCGCGCACGCTCACCACGACGCCGGGGCCTCCGCCGACACCATCGCCCGCCTCCGCACCTTCGGAGAAAAGGCTGGCCTCGCCTTCCAGATCGTCGATGACGTCCTCGACATGACCCAGTCCTCCGAAGAGCTCGGCAAGACCGCCGGCAAGGACACCGCCACCGACAAGGCCACATGGCCCGCCGTCTACGGCATCGAGCAATCCAAAACAGACGCCGCCCAGCTCATCGCCGACGCCTTCGACGCCCTCGCCCCCTTCGGCGAAGCCGCCACTCCTCTCAAATCCCTGGCCCAATACCTCGTCGACCGCACCCACTAACCCGTGAATCCCATCCACGCCATCACCGACCGCCTCGGCAACAAGGGAACCCTGGCCCTTCTCGCCCTCCTCGCCATCGGCACCTTCGCTCTTCTCGACCATCTGCACCTCACGGCAGCCTCACCCCGCGTCACCATGCTCGAAGACGCCTGGCAGGCCTATGATCGCGCCGCTCTCAGCCGCGACGCCCCCCAGCGCGCCTTCGACCACGCCATCGAGCCCCTCAACAAGCAGATGCCGGGCGTCGAAGCCCTCACCAACCACCTCCCCGAGCTCGACGAAACCGCCCAGAAGACCTTCCACAACTCACTCGCAAACCTCCGCGAGTGCCAGGCCTGGCTCCAGACCTACCGCCAGTTCGTCCCCGTCACCGACGCCGACCCCAACCCCGTCCGCGACAACGCCCGCGACCACATCGACGCCTGTACCGACGCCCATCCCATCAAGCCCTACCCACCCGGTATGCTCCCAAACGACGACGCCGGCCTCCCCAACCCCCACCTCTAAGGCCTTTCCCAGCCACAGATCCGGGTGCCCCACATCTCGCCTTTGAGATGTGGGCAGGCTGCCGCAGCGTCACGCCGCCAACCCGTTCACCATCTCGCCAATCTTCCTCAGCGCCCCTGGCTTCGCCAACCCACGAGCCTTCTCCCCCATCGCTCGCATCCGCGCCGGATCCCCCAAAAGCCTGACAAGCTCTTCCAGCAACGCAGAATCCGTCAATCCACCCTGCGCCAGCATCACCGCCGCCCCGGCCTCCGCCAGCACCAAAGCATTCTTCGCCTGGTGATCATCCGCCGCCTGCGGAAACGGTACCAGCAGCGACGGCCGTCCCGCCGCCGCCAGCTCCGCCACCGTACTCCCCGCCCGCGCCAACACCAGATCCGCCGCCTGATACTCCCCCGGCATATCCTCCAGAAACGACGCCACCCTCCAGCGCGAAGCATCCGCGCCACTCGCCTCATACAAGGCCAGCGTCTTCTCGAAAGAAGACTTTCCCGACTGGTGCACCACCGTCAAACCCGGAATGCGCTCCAGCAGTGCCGGGACAATCTCAGGCATAAACTCGTTGAAAACCCTGGCCCCATTGCTCCCCGCTGTCACCAGCAACCGTGGCGCCGCCCCAACCGGCCGCGGAGTCACCGCAAAGATCGCCTCTCGCACCGGCACGCCCGTCACCACAGCCTTCCGAAAATAAGCCGCCGTCGACTCATACGCCACAGCCGCTCCGCTCACATACTTCCCCAGCACCCGGTTCACCATCCCCGGAACCGCGTTCGCCTCATAAGCCAGCGTAGGCACCCGCAGCAACACTGCCGCCATCATCGCCGGCCCGCTCGCATACCCACCTACCCCGACGACAACATCCGGCTTAAAGCTCCGCAGCAACCCCACACACCGCATCAACCCCAGCGGCAGGTCCGCATACGTCCTCAGCCGAGTCCCCAGACTCACATTCGCAAGCTGTCCAACGTGAATCAGCTCCAGCGGAAACCCGGCCTCCGGAACCAGCCGCGTCTCGATCCCCCGCGCCGTCCCCACAAACCGGACCTCGGCCCCGTAGACATCCCGCATCTCCCGCGCAATCGCTACCGCCGGAATCACATGCCCACCCGTCCCGCCACCGGCCATCAAAACACGCATCGCCACTAATCGATCTCACGCGTAATATTCAGCAGAACACCCAACCCTGCCAGCGTAATAAACAACGATGTCCCACCCGAAGAGATCAGCGGCAGCGTAATCCCCTTCGTAGGCACCAGAGCCAGCACCACGCTGATATTGAAGAACGCCTGAATCAGAATCGCCGACGTAATCCCGAACGCCAGGAACCTCGCAAACGGATCGGTCGAAAGAATCGCCGCCCTGAGCCCCCGATATCCCAGCACGCAGAACAGCCCAATCACCGCCAGCGCCCCAATCCACCCCAACTCCTCGCAGATCGTCGCAAAGATAAAGTCGGTATGCGGCTCCGGCAGATAGAACAGCTTCTGCACGCCCTCCATCAGGCCCTTGCCATGAAATCCACCCGTCCCCACCGCAATCAGCGACTGCAGGATATGGAACCCCGACCCACGCGGATCGTTCTCCGGATTCACAAACGCCAGCATGCGAGCCCGCCGCCACGGCACACGGAACAGCATGTAATACAGCAACGGAGAGGCAGCCAGCGCAGCCATCACAAGCCACTTGATCTGCATCCCCGCCAGATAAAGAATCAACATCGTCACGCCGATACAAACCAGCGCCGTTCCCAGATCCGGCTCCGCCAGGATCAACCCAA
Source organism: Granulicella pectinivorans (assembly GCF_900114625.1). Classification (NCBI taxonomy): domain Bacteria; kingdom Pseudomonadati; phylum Acidobacteriota; class Terriglobia; order Terriglobales; family Acidobacteriaceae; genus Granulicella; species Granulicella pectinivorans. The sequence continues at coordinate 2,877,771 of NZ_FOZL01000001.1, read as the reverse complement.
TGAACATCACCGGTGGCGTCGCAGCCCGCAAAATCGTGCCCTTCCAGTCGTCCATCTGGTGAATCCGCGTCTGCAGAAAATAGGCAAGAAACAGAATCAGCACAGGCTTCGCAAACTCCGAAGGCTGCAGCGTGAAGAAACCCCCAAACCGAAACCATCGATGCGTATGGTGCGAGTCCCGTACCGCGAAGACCCCCAGCAGCAACAGCATCGTAATCGCCACCGACGGAAACACGACCTTCGGATTATTGAACCGCCGGTAGTCCACCTTCATCAGCGCAAACAGCGCGATCAAACCGGCCAGCGCATACCCCGCCTGCTTCGACACATACGCATACGGAGACCCGACCGTCGCCTTCGCCATCACCGCCGACGTCGAAAACACCATCACCAGACCAAACAACACCAGCAGCAGGATCACCCCGAAGAGCCACTTATCAACTCCAACCCTCTTCGCCATCCCGCCCCGCTCCCATGCCCCTTGCTGTTGCCTCTTTGGTTGTCATTCCCGAAGGGAACCTGCTCTTGCTTTTGTCTCTGCTAACACCAACCGGCGAAACTCTCTCCCCCGGTGTTCATAGTTCTCAAATTGGTCGAAGCTCGAACAAGCCGGAGCCAACAACACAACATCCCCCGGCACAGCCCGCTCTTTCGCCCGTGCAACAGCAACTTCCAATATTCCGGCAGACTCTATCTTCGCCACACCAGCCAGTTGCCGCTCAATCTTTTCCGCGGCAGAACCAATGGTGTAAACAAAGTTAACCCTCTCGCGGATCAAATCGCTCAGCAGCGAATAATCCGAGTCCTTGTCCTTCCCTCCCAAAATCAGGTGTACCCCCTTCGAGAACGAAGCCAACGCCTTCATCGTCGCGTCCACATTGGTCGCCTTCGAGTCGTTATAGAACTCCACCCCATTGATCGTCTTCACCAGCTCCAGCCGGTGCTCGACAGCCTTAAACTCTCCAACCGTCTTCCGAATCGACTCACTCGAAATCCCCGCCAGCCGAGCGATCGTCACCGCCGCCAGCACATTCTCCACATTGTGCGCCCCCTTCAACGGAATCTCCGCAACCGGCATCACCGGCTCGGCCTTCCCGCCCTCCGAAGGCATCCACACCACCGACTCCCCATGCACAAACGCGCCCTGCTTGATCGGCCTCCGTCCGCTGAACCAGAAGATCTGCGCCTTCGTCTTCGCGGCGAACATCTGCGTCTCCTTATCCTCCGCATTCAGCACAAGAAAATCGTCGCTCGTCTGGTTCTCCGTAATCCTCTTCTTCGCCGCCGCGTAGTTGGCGAACGTCCCATGCCGATCCAGATGGTCCGGAGTCAAATTCAGCACCGCCGCAATCTTAGGCTTGAACTCATCGACCGTCTCCAACTGAAAGCTCGAAACCTCCAGCACATCCCAGGTCTCGCCCGAGTCCGCCCCAATCAGCTCGACCACTGGCAGCCCGATATTCCCGCCCACCTGCGTCGGCAGCCCTGCATCCTCAAAGATCTTCCCCACCAGCGTCGTCGTGGTCGTCTTCCCATTCGACCCCGTAATGGCCACAACCTTCCCCTGCAGAAACCGGAAAGCCAGCTCCAGCTCCCCGATCACCGGCGTCCCCAGCGCCGCCACCTGCTTCACCTCCGGCGTATCGAGAGGCACCCCAGGCGAGATCACAATCAGATCCTGCCGCCGAAATGTAAGCAGCCCATGCCCACCCGCTTCCACCATGATCCCAGCCTCGAGCAGTTCCGGAATATCCTTCGCCAGCGCAGCCGCGCTCCGCGAATCGGACACCGTGACCTTAGCTCCCTGCCCCCGCAGAAACCGAGCCGCCGACATCCCCGACCGCCCCAACCCCACCACCAGTACCTTCTTGCCCTTAAGTTCCATGCGTACAGCCTAAAACATCCGCCCCGTTGTTTGTCACTTCCGAGGGCAATCTGCGATCCTGGTCGTCTTTGCACCTTTTGTTGTCATTCCCGAAGGGAATCTGCTTCTGCCTTTGCCGTTGCTTGTTCTTCTACGCCCCCCCAAAAAAAATCACGTCATCTCGACCGAAGCGGTGGACAGCATCATCGTCCATCGCGCAATGGGAAAGTTTCCCCTATCTCCCGTGACTATGCCACGCATCTGCTAAAAATAGAGCACGATGGAAGACTGGCAAGACATGTTTTCAGCCGTTGGTTACAGTCTCGGCACCGCTCTAGCCATTACAGCTGCCATCTGCACGCCAATCTACGCCATCATGCTGCTTATCCTACGTCTGCCCGCTCTTCGTGCAAGTTACACATGGAAATCTCCACTCCTAGGAATGTATTGGGCAGCCGGGACTCTCTCTGTTCTCGTCTTCGCTGGCGGCATGTTTCTAAACTATGCGCTCTCACCTCTGTGCGGCACGGACCACGTCACCGAAGTCGCTTCGCCTGATGCCAAACACAAAATCGTTGTTTACAACTTTGATTGCGGCGCAACCACCGACTTCTCGCTGCTCGTCTCACTCCTGGGATCAAAACAGCAGCTTCCGAAAAACAAAGCGGCAAACAGCCTCTACTCCCATTACCACCAGCTACCCGAAGCCAACGGAATCCGCAAGAACTTTGAAGTGCAATGGCACGATTCCTCGCACGTCACCGTCCGCATCGCAAGCTACGATGGAGCTACCCCCATAAAGAGTCAGGATGGGGTCGTGGTCTCATTTGAAAATTGGCCAAGCCCAATTCCTACCGCAGTTTCAAAGTCGTCAAAGCCAAAAGCGCAAACACCAAAGCCATAATCCAGAACCGCGCAATCACCTTCGACTCACTCCACCCCATCAACTCAAAGTGGTGGTGCAGCGGAGCCATCCGGAAGATCCTCTTCCCATTCCGCAGCTTATAGCTCCCCACCTGCAGGATCACGCTCAGCATCTCCAGAATGAACACGCCCCCAATAAACGGGAGCAGCAACTCCTGCTTGATGATCACCGCCACCGTCCCGATCGCACCCCCCAGCGCCAGCGATCCCACATCCCCCATAAAGATCTCCGCCGGATGCGCGTTGTACCAAAGAAACCCGATACTCCCCCCCACCATCGCCCCGCAAAACACAGTCAGCTCACTCACCAGAGGCATCCGCTGCATCTCCAGATAGTCCGAGAACACCGAGTGCCCGCTCACATACGTCAACACGGTGAGCGCACCGGCCGCAATAATCGTGCATCCGATCGCCAGACCATCCAAACCATCCGTCAGATTGACCGCATTGCTCGCCCCCGTAATCACGATCATCACGAAGATCACAAACGGAAAAAACGCCAGCCATCCCAGGTGAGGCACATGCCGCAGACTGTCGATAATCAGGTTCGGCCGAAAGTTCTTCAGAAACGGCACCACCAACCGCGTCGAGTACATCCCCTTCGTCTGCATCCACACCAGCACCGCCGCCACCAGAAAACTGGCCGTGAACTGGAAGAACAGCTTCTGCCGCCCCGTCAACCCCTGGTTATGCTTGTGTACGACCTTGATGTAGTCGTCCGCAAACCCGATCGCCCCGAACGCCATCGTCGACAGAACCACGATCCAGACCATGGGATTCCCCAGGTCCGACCAGAGCAGCGTAGGCACCAGAATCGAAATCGCAATCAGCACCCCGCCCATCGTCGGCGTGCCGCCCTTCTTCTGGTGAGACTGCGGCCCATCCTCGCGAATATATTGACCAATCTGAAACTGCCGCAGCCGTTCAATCACGAACGGCCCAATCAGCAGCCCGATCAGCAGCGCCGTCAGACTCGCAAACACCGTCCGGAACGTCAGATACCGGAAGATCCGAAGGATCTTGAAGTAGGGAAAAAGCTTCTGGTACAGCAGCCAATAGAGCAAAGTATCGCCTCGCGGGCATCGCAACCCACCCGTATCTTACTAGCCCGAAACCGCCGCGTCCCCGCTTTCCTCCAACGAGTTATCCACTGCGCCACCCCGCCTACCGCCCCAGCACCACCGTCTCATGCCCCCGAAACATCACCCGCGTCTCCTCCACAAAACCCAGCTTCTCCGCCACCCGCAGCGACCCGCGATTCTCAGGATCGATCAGACACACCGCCCCGTCATCCCCAAACCGCTCCCGCCCCCACGCCAGCACTGCCCGCATGGCCTCTGTCGCATATCCCTTCCCATGCGCCGCCGGAGAGAACACCCACCCCGCCTCAGGCCTCCCCACAATCGACGGCTCAATCTCCCGCCGATACTCCGCAAATCCGCACTCTCCCAGATACTTGCCCGTGGCCTTGTCCTCCACCACCCAATACCCATACCCCAGCAGCGCCCAAAGCCCCGCATAACGCAGCAGCCGAGCCCAAGCCTCTTCACCGTTCGATGGCTTCCGCCCAATGAACGCCACCGTCCGCGGATCCCCCCAAAGCTCCGCCAACCGTCCATAGTCCTCCACCCCATGCCCCCGCAGGCGCAGGCGCTCCGTCTCCAAAACCGGTGCAAGATTCATCCTGAAAGACTACCGCAAACCGTCCCGCCGGACAGATCTCCGACCCATCCGGCGGGACAGAGCCTATCCTTCCAGCCCCTCGCAGATCCCATCCGCCGCCATCGCCAGCTCCCACGCCAGATGCAGATCCTGATCCGCTGCCGCCTCCGCCCGCCCCAGTAGCTCCCCAGCCATCAGCGGCAGCCGCGCCTCAAACCCGACAGCCTCCTCCGACTCATCCAACTCATCTACCTTCACCGCCACCCGGTCGATCAGCCTCTCCACCTCGCCTGCCGCAGGCTCCCTCACATCCAGACGATGCATCGCCCGGGCCGCATACAGCCCGGCCATCGCCAGATGCTCGGCCGCCCGCAGCAACCCAGCCGCACCATCCTCCTCATCTCGATATCGCGCCACCCCCACCTCCAGCAGCATCCGCAGATCCCCACCCGACTCGCCCTCCAGCAGCGAAATCACCGCCGAAGCCCGCTGCAGATGATGAAACGCCCGCGCGTCGCTTCCCACCAGCTTCATCGCAACCTTCTTCGCCGCCTTCTTCCCCGCGGACTTCTTCCCAGGCACCTTCTTAGCCGCCTTCTTCCCCGGAGCCTTCTTCAAAGCACTCTTCTTCGCCGACTTCTTCAACGCCGTCTTCTTGGCAGCCTTCTTCAAAGCGCCCCCGCCCCGCACCGACAGTTCCTTAGCCATGGTCTAAATCTCCTCGCTCATAGGATGCGCCCCGTTACTTCCGCGTCAACCCGCGAATCATCCCCTCAAACTCCGGCCACCCACGAACCAGCTCCTCCGCCCCTCCATCCTCATAGTCCTCAAACGCAAACCCCGGACAAACCGTGCACCCCATCAAAGCCCAGCTCCCACCCTCCACCAGCCGCGCCCCCTGCCAGACCCCGCGTTCCACCACCACCTGCGGCCTCTGCCCCGCCCGCAGATCCATCCCAATCACCACCCGCTTCCCCGTCCCATCCGGAAAAAGCTGCATCTGCTCCACCGCATCCCCCGCATACAGATGAAATACCTCATCCGACTTCAGGCGATGCATCTCGCTAAACGTGTCCGGCTCCAGCAGATAGTAGATCGCCGTCCCCGTCAGCCGCTCCAGCCCTTCAATCTGTTGCGACGCCTCCCACGTCCGCACAAACCACCCACCCTCCCGCGGATGCGGCACCAAACCCAGCACACTCTTGATCTCTTCAGCCGTCACGAACGAATCCCCCTTGCGAAATCCTCTTCCTAGGCTATCCTGCCTCTATCCCATGCCCACAAACACCCTGCGCCAACGCCTGGAAACCCACTTCGCCTTCACCGCCCACAACACCACCTGGCGCACCGAGATCCTCGCCGGCCTCACTACCTTCATCACGATGGCCTACATCATCTTCGTGAACCCCGCCATCCTCTCGCAAACCGGCATGCCCCTCGCGGCCATCACCACGGCCACCTGCCTCTGCGCCGCCTTCGGCTCCATCTTAATGGGCAGCATCGCCAACTACCCCCTCGCCCTCGCCCCCGGTATGGGCCTCAACGCCTACTTCACCTACACCGTCGTCAAGGGCATGGGCATCCCCTGGCAAACCGCCCTCGGAGCCGTCTTCCTCTCCGGCATCATCTTCCTCCTGCTCACCTTCGGAGGCATCCGCCAAAAGCTCGTCGGCGCCATCCCCTACCAGCTCCACGCCTCCGTCGCCGGAGGCATCGGACTCTTCATCGCCTTCATCGGTCTCCGCAACTCCGGCATCATCGTCCCCTCCCCCGCCACCACCGTCACCCTCGGCGACATGCACGCCCACACCGTGCAACTCGCCCTCTTCGGCATCGTCCTCATCGCCATCCTGCAAGCCTACAAAGTCAAAGCCTCCATGCTCATCGGAGTCCTCGCCACCCTGGCCGTCGGCATAGCCTTCCACCAGGTCCAGTGGCACCCGTCCACCTTCAACCCCATGGCCATCCGCGACACCGCCTTCCACCTCGACCTCCGCGGCGCTCTCCGCATGAACGCCCTCGAGATCATCTTCGTCTTCCTCTTCGTCGATCTCTTCGACAACATCGGCACCCTGGTAGCCGTCACCGAACGCGCCGGCCTCATCGCCCCCGACCACACCATCCCCCGCCTCGACAAGATCTTCTTCGCCGACGCGACAGCAACAGTAGTAGGCTCCCTCGCCGGCACCAGCACCGTCACCAGCTACATCGAGTCCAGCGCCGGAGTAGCCGCCGGAGGCCGCACCGGCGTCACCGCCATCACCACCGGCGTCCTCTTCCTGGCCGCCATCTTCGTAGCCCCCCTGGTCGGCGCCATCCCCGACTTCGCCACCGCCCCCGCCCTCATCCTCGTAGGAGCCCTCATGGTCGCCGGAGCCGCCCGCATCGACTGGGAAGAGCCCCGAGTAGCCATCCCCAGCTTCCTCACCTTAATCACGATCCCCCTCACCTACTCCATCGCCACCGGCCTGAGCTTCGGCATCATCAGCTTCGCCCTCCTCGAAGTCGCAACCGGCCGAGGCCGCCGCCAGCACTGGATGCTCTACCTCCTCGCCCTCCTCTTCCTCTCCCGCTTCATCTACCTCAAAACCGCCTAAGAATCCCTGAACCAAAGGCAGTTGCAGTTGCAGTTGCAGTCGCGGTGGCAGTTGCGGTGGCAGTTGCAGTTGCAGTTGAGGTGGCAGTTGCGGTTGCACTTGCCGTTGCCTGTTTTAACAACGATCCACCCGCCAAAAAAGCGCGTCATCCCGACCGAAGCGATGGACAGCACCATCGTCCATCGCGCAGTGGAGGGACCCCCGCATTTCGCTTTTGCGGTTGCCTGTTCCTGCCGTTGTTTATCCTTGCTCAACCACCAAACGAAATGCCACAATCCCCGGCATGCCCGAAATCGCCTACGTCTACATCATGGCAAGCACCTTCCAGGTGCTGTACATCGGCATCACCACCCACATAGAACAACGCGTAACCCAGCACAAAGAAGCCAAAGACCCCGACTCCTTCACCGCCCGTTACAAAGTCAACAAGCTCGTTTACTACGAAGAATTCGCCTGGATCACCAACGCCATAGCCCGCGAAAAGCAGTTGAAGCGCTGGTCTCGCATCAAGAAGATCCGTCTCATCGTAGCGATGAACCCAACTTGGCAAGACCTAAGCGCCGACTGGGGCAAACCCTTCCCACTCTTGACCCCAACGAAGTAACCACAACACTCAAGACGTTGGTTGTCCTTAAACCTTCAACGTCCCTAAAAAGATGCGTCATCTCGGACCGAAGCGATGGACAGCACCATCGTCCATCCCGCAGCGGAGAGACCCCCTCATTTCGCTCTTGCAGTTGCTTGTTTTGCTGTCGCATCCGTCCTTACCATTGCTCGTCCTCCCCCCACACCCTACCAAAACTCGTGTCATCTCGACCGAAGGATGGACGGCACACGCAGCGGAGAGCCCCAATAAGGCTGATCCCCCTTGACACCCCCGATATAATATAAACAGAGAAAAAATAAAAGCCCGGCACCCGCCGGGCTTTTCCATTTAACCCGCAACCGCCACAGACCTGCCCCGACCTGGCTCAACCCAGGTCCACCGGCAGGTCTTTTCCTTTGAAGACTTTGCACCAAAAATCCAGGGGGGAGGAGCCCCATCACCATGAACACCGAACCGACCCAAGAAACCCACTTCCAGTGCCGCCACATCTTCACCACCGGCTACCGCTGCGGCAGCCCAGCGCTCCGCCACGAATCCTTCTGCTACTACCACCACAAAAATCGCCGGCCCATCCCAAAACGGGAATTACAGGAGCGTCGAGGCCACCAATCCACCTTCGACCTCCCCCTCCCCGAGGACCGACCCTCCATCCAGATCACCATCGGCGAGGTCCTCCGCCGCATCGCCGCAAATGAGATCGACCCGCGCCGCGCCGGACTTCTCCTCTACGGCCTCCAGATCGCCTCCATGAACCTCCCGCAGCCCAAAGCTCAGGAGAGCCGTGGCCGACGGTCCCACCGAACCCTCGCCCAACGCCTGAATGACCCCACCGAGGCGCCCTCATCCGGACTCATCGAAGAACTCATCGACGACCCCATCCACGGCGAGATCGCCCCCATCGCGCCCTGCGAGAACCCCGAGCGACGCCTCAGCCTCGCCGGTAAACTACTCAAAGAAATCGAGGAGCTGCACAAAAACGAGCAGCCTGCGGTCCTCGCCGAGGTAACCGCCACCGCAGACGCCCCGCACGCGCCGTCCTCAGCTACTTCGTCGCAGCCAGCCGGGGCCGCACGGCAGCCAGCAAATTCTCCGTCAGCATCGGAACATCTTCCTTATGCGGATGGATATACCGGATATCCCTCACAAACTCCCCCACCGGCAGCACCACCGGAGCCTTCGCCGGCAGCGACCCATAATCGTGGTTCATCACCTCGGAGATGTTCGTGCACGCGGGCACCGGAGCCACAAAAAATACCACATCCGTCCCGGCCTTCCGGTACTTCTCACCCAACGCCTTCACCCACGGGAACTGGATGTTATCCAGCAGCAGCGGCGGGAACTGGCACGGACTCGCCAGCACGGTCACGTCGACATTCTCGATCGTTCCATGCGTCCTCGCCAGCATCTCCTCCTGCCCCGCATGCGAAACCCGATGCGATAGAAACTGCAGGGAGTCCGCATAAAACCGCAGGGGAAACAGAAGAACCTCCACCGGCTTCTTCATCAGGAAGGCAAGAACCTCCCTCCCCGTTCCCTGCCTGGCAAGCAGCTCCTCTCCTTCAAAGACGTGCATCGCCTCTAGACTGACGTTGCCATAGTTGAAATCCCAAGGAGCAAAATAAAACACGATCAGCTTCGGCGGCTTGTTCCGCGCCAGATACCGTTCCAGCGGAAGGTCGTTATTGATCATCAGGCTGCCATGCGTGTTCGGCAGATTCAGCACCGTCATTCCCAGCGCTTTCTGCATCTGGCTCGGGTCGATCCCAAACATCGCCGTTGAATCCCCAAACACGATCACATCCGCGTCCTTCACCGGGGTCTCATACGCATAGTTCAAAGGACGCGAATAGTACGAGAGATTCCACTTCTCGTAGATCGCCGACCGAGCCACAAAGAACGGAATGACATACAGCACCAGCAACAGCGCACACACCTGCACGTCGTAGCGAGCCATTGCACTGCGTCCACTCGATCCCCCTGCCTTAGGAGTCTCCGAAACGCGCCTCGGAGCCGAAGCATCCTCACTCTCCATGGTCCTCTGCTCGAAACGTTCCTCTTCCATCACCCGCGAATGGCCCTTGGGCTCCTTAGTCATTCGGTTCTCCGTACTGCACTTCTCTAAAACTGGAAGTAAAGGAACGTTGCCGGCTGCTGCAGCTTCACAAGCACAACGAAGAACAAAGCCCCCACCACAAGCGCCCACACCCTGTTCGGTGCCCACGTCAACCTCTCCGGCACCCCTCTCTGATCCCAAGCCGTCTTCTGCAACGAAGGCTTGAAGTGAGTAAGAATCTGCTGCGTGTTCGGCAGGAACCAGACGATCGCCAGCCCAATCGCAATCAGCGGGAACGCACGGTGCATATCGCTGGCGTCATACCAGTTCGTCGCCGGCGGTGCGCTCAGCCCATGGATACCGGCCATCCCACCCAGCATGGAAAGCGCATGATCCACGCTGCTCGCCCGGAAAAACACCAGCGACACCACGATGCAGAGGAACGTCAGCATCACACTCGCCCCATGCCGCATTCCGTCTAAAAAGTGGTTCGCGATCCGCGCCGGTTTCCCATGGAACTGACGCCACGCATGGTTGATCGACAGGTATACCCCATGCAGAAGCCCGAAAGCCATAAACTGCAACCCCGCCCCATGCCATATCCCCGCCAGCACCATCGTCACAATCAGAGGCAACGCCACAACCTGCACAAACGTCCCCACGGATGCGCGATCCTTCTTCGACATCCCCTGCCCCTGCTTCTTGCGGTACTCCCGCACCAGCTTCGTCAAAGGGCCGTACAGATACGTAAAAATATACCGCCCCAACGTCATATGCCACCGAGTCCAAACTTCGATGATGCTCGCCGATTTGTAAGGCGAATCGAAGTTGAGCGGAAAGTCGATCGAGAACATCCGCGCCAACCCCAGCGCCATATCCGAATATCCCGAAAAATCGAAATACAACTGCAGCGTATACGAGAGAGCGCCGATCCAAGCGTACTTCAACGACAGCGGAGACTGCACAAGAAACATCGGCGTCGCACTCGCCGCAAAGGTGTCGGCGATCAAAACCTTCTTCGCCAGCCCCAGGACAAACCACGTCCCGCCCACCGTAACATCCGCCATGTTCAGCTCAAACCGGCTGCGCTTGAACTGCGGCATCATCTCCCGATGATGCAGAATCGGCCCCGCAATCAGGTGTGGGAAGAAGGTAACAAACAAAAGGTAGTCCGCGAAGTCCTGGTACTCCGCGCTCTTCTTGTGCAGATCCACCAGGAACGCAATCTGCGTGAACGTAAAGAAGGAGATCCCCAGAGGAAGCGCAAGGTTCGCCCAGTGTTTCCCATGCCCAAAGACGTTGCTAAAGAAGTCTTCCGCCGGAATAAGGTACTTGTAATAGCCAAGAATCAGCAGGTTCAAGACGATCGCGCCCGTAAGCCAATACTTGGACTTAATCCCGCTGGGAATCCTCCCACTGATCATCGCCGCGGCAGCATAGTTGATGGCAACCGAGCCCACCAGAATAATCAGCAACGACGGTTGCCACCACCCATAGAACAGCAGCGAAATGAATCCCAGCCAGACGACGACCGCCTTGCGATGGAGGTGACTGGCAATCTGAAACCCGAGTAGCGCCAGGGGCAAATAGATAAAAATGAACGGATACGAATTGAAGAGCATAACCCCCCTTATCCCTCGTGGGACGATCGGCGCGCTTGCCGCGGCGATAATCCTGGGACCTCTGCGATGTGTGGCGTTAGTCGTTCTCTCAATCGACTTCTTTAGGTCTCTTCTACCTCCGAAAGCACCGATTGGACATCAAAGTCGGCAACGATCATGATCCGTCTTTTTACGGAAGTGTAGGCGCTACCCAACGCTTAGGCAATGAAATGCGAATAAAAACTGTCAGTATTTCGATTAGACGCGATTTTTCATAACCCACGTCAAAACCGCCAGCCTCGGAACATGACTAAAGTTTCCTTCGGAAAGCCCATTCCGAGACTTTGGAAGGCTAAGGCTCTCCTACCGCCACACAACTCCCATCCAGTCCGTCATGTCCATCAATCGAGCGCGGATGGTCGACGACCCGCATCATCGCAATCGTCAGCCCCCCCAAGAGCAAGAGGCACCCCTCAAGGGTGCCTCTTGTCAAAATCCCTCTCTGAATCGAGGGTTACTTTGCAGCAGCCTGGAACTCGATCATCTTCTTCAGCGATTCGTAAGGCACCTCAGTAATCGTGATCAGCCGTCCGTTCACCACAAGCGTCGGGGTTTGCTCCACCTGGGCGTCCTCCGCCAGCTTCACGGAGGAATCCACTGCAGCCTTGGTCGCCGCCGTCGTCGAACACGCCGCAATCGCTGCCGGATCGAGCCCAGCCTTCGTCACCGCGTTGCTCAAAACGCCCGTGGTCCCCTCAGCCGTCAGAGCCTCCTGGTGGTCGAAAACATCCTGCGCAAATACGAAGAACGCGTCGTTCTTGGCCTTCTGCACACACACCCCATACGCAGCCGCCTGAAACGCCGAAGGATGAATATTCACCAAGGGATAGCTCTGATACACAATCCGGGCCTGCGGGAAGTCCGCTGCGATCTGCTTCATCGTGTCCTGTGCTGTCTTGCAGTGCGGACACTGCATATCGGCAAACTCCACCAGCAGCAGATCCTTGCTCGCCGCACCGTGCGCAGCGCCATTCACACGCTCCTCCATCATCTTCCGCGTGGCCTCAAACGGCTTCGCGCCAAACGGGATGATCCCAGCGCCATCCACGATGGCATGGTTGCCATCCGGCGTTGTGAAGAACGAGAAGGACTGCACCTTCGCGTTCGGCGTATTGTCGGTCACAAACACCGTCACCTTGCTAATCCCCGCCGCCGCAGTCGACTGCACCGCCATCACCTTCCATACGCGCGCCGGATCGAACCCCCACTGCGCCTTCAAAAACGCATTCACCGTGTCGACACTGGGAGTCGTAGCCGTAAAAAACTTCTGGTCAATCGGAGGAAACGGATCCGTCGCTGCCTGCCCTATCGCGCTCGCCGCCAACCCGCACATCAACGCCAAACCTGCAAAAAAACGCTTCACCGAACTCTCCTTGAACTTTGCTGAAAGCCTCTTCTAGACAGCGACCTTAGCCGCGATTGGAAACCGCCGCCCATTGCCAAACGACTTCTTCGTCACCTTCAACACCGGCGCAGCCTGCTGCCTCTTGTACTCGGCCCGCTCCACCATCTTCAGGATGTGACGCACCATCTCCACATCCAAACCCTGCTCCACGGCAATTTGTTCCGCAGAGAGGTAATTCTCCACGTACGACTCGAGAATCGGGTCCAGCACCTCATAGGGAGGCAGCGAGTCCGTATCCTTCTGGTCCGGCCTCAACTCCGCCGAAGGCGGCTTCTCGATCGTGTTCACCGGGATAACCTCACGCACGCGGTTCGCATACCGGCTCAGCTTATACACGCGCGTCTTCATCACATCGCCGATCACCGCCAGACCGCCGACCATGTCGCCGTAAAGCGTGCAATACCCCGTCGACATCTCGCTCTTGTTGCCCGTTGTCAGCACCAGCGACCCGAACTTGTTCGACAGCGCCATCAAAAGCACACCGCGAATCCGGGCCTGCATATTCTCCTCTGCCAGCCCGAAGGAAGTCCCGGCAAACAGCGGCCCAAGCGTCGTCCCAAACTGCTCCACAATCTCCCGGATCGCGAGTACTTCAAACCGAATCCCCAGGTTTTCAGCCAGCGCTCGCGCATCGTCCACCGAGCCTGTCGAAGAGTACTCGCTCGGCATACCAACGCCCATCACGTTCTCCGCTCCCAGAGCCTCCACGGCAAGCGCAGCCACCAGCGCCGAGTCGATGCCTCCGCTCAGCCCCAGCGTCACCTTCCTGAATCCGCACTTCCCCACATAGTCCCGCACACCGAGCACCAAAGCATCCCACGTCGCGGCGATATCCTCCTCATCCGCATCCCGCTCGGGCAGCGGCTTAGCCTCCTCCGTATCCAGCAGCACCAGGTCTTCCGCGAACGATGCCGCCCGGGCAATCGTCCGTCCCTGCGCATCCAGAGCAAACGACGAACCATCGAAGATCAGGCTGTCGTTTCCACCCACCTGGTTCACCATCACCACGACGGCTGCGTCACGCCGCGCCACATGCCCCAGCATCTCCTCGCGGAGCGCCCGCTTGCCCAGCCAATAAGGCGAGGCCGAAAGGTTCACCATGATCTTCTGCGTATCGTCCCTGCCCAGGGGCCAACGCCCCATCAGTTCCTCGACCGGGTCGAGCGTATACCGGCGCTTCGGCCAGAACCCCTTGTCGTTCCAGGCATCCTCGCAGATCGTAATCGCAACCGTCTGTCCCCGCACCGTCACCAGCGACTGCCCTTCGGCTGCCTCAAAATATCGCTGCTCATCGAACACGTCGTAGAACGGCAGCAGCATCTTCTGCTGCACGAACGCAAGCTTCCCCTGATCGAGCAGCACCGCCACATTCCGAACCAGCTTGCCACCCGATCGCGAAGCTTCCATCACGGTGCCGCACAGAATAGCCGGTCGCCCGTCCCCGGCTGTCCACGCCGCGATCTCGCTGACAGCCTTCTCCGCTCGCTCCAGGAAGTCGGCTTTTTCCAGCAGATCCGCCGGTGGATACCCACACACTGCCAGCTCCGGAAACACCACCAGAGAAGCACCCAGCTTCGCCGCCCGTTCCACACCCTCAAGAATCTTCCGCGTATTCCCCGCGAAGTCTCCAACCGTAGGATTGATCTGTCCCAGCGCTATCTTCACAAGATCAAGTCTACCGCTTTTACCCCGCTCGCAAAGCCAAAAGGGAACGGCTCCAAAACCTCGAAGCCGTTCCCTGTTTTCTATCTATGTGGATCCTGGTCACAGCTTGCTTCACCGCATGAAGAAGCGACTAAGAACCGGTTCCGCTAAACACAACGCCCACCGTGCGAGCCAGGATCTTCAGATCCAGCCAAAGACTCCAGTTCTCGACATACGCCGTATCCAGCGAGATATAGCTGTCGAACGACGGATCCTGCCGAGCTTCAACCTGCCACAATCCCGTAATCCCCGGAAGCACATCCAACCGGCGCAGATGAGCCAGGTCATACTGCTCCACCTCAGCCGCCATCGGAGGCCGCGGTCCCACCAAGCTCATATCCCCGCGCAACACGTTATAAAGCTGCGGCAGTTCATCCAGCGAATACTTGCGCAACACCGCCCCGACCTTGGTAACGCGCGGATCCTTCGCAATCTTGAACAGGACACCCTCGCGCTCGTTCATGTGTGCCAACTGCTCACGCAGCTTGTCGGCGTTCGTCACCATCGTGCGGAACTTGAAGCATGAGAACGTCCTGCCCTTGCGACCAATGCGTTGCGCTCTGTAGAAAATCGGCGCTCCGGAGGTGAAATAAACTGCCGCGGCAATGCCGAGCAGAAGAGGTGAGATCGCCAGGAGCCCAAGGAAGGATACTGTCATATCCAGCATCCGCTTCATCAGGAAGGCGCCAATCTGGAAGTCACGCCGGTGCAGAGGAATCGTCGGAAACTGACCGATGTACTCCACCGGGGCATTCCAAGCCAACCCGTCATACAGATCCGGCACCACCCTCACATCGATTCCAGCTGCCCGAGCCTCTTCCACCAGCGCGATAACCAGCTTCTTCTCCGCCGGAACCGAAAAGAAGATCTCGTCGACGAACAACGAGCGCGCCAGCGGTAGGCAGTTCCTTACATCGCCGATCACATCCGCGTCGCCCGACTCGGCCTCCCGCTCAGTGAGGGCTACAAAGCCCTTGAACCGGAAGCCAAGGTGCCGCAACGACTCCAGGTGGTTCCGCAGTGCATGCGCAACACGGCCAGCGCCCACGATCAGCACATTCCGCGTCTCCAGCCCCTCGCGATACCGGCTGTAAACCACCCGCCGCCACGCTGCCCTGCGTACCGACATCAGGATTGCAGTAAAAAGAATCGTCAGCAGAACGACGACGCGCGAAACAACCTCGGCGCGCCCTAGATACAGGGCTCCGCACAGCAAAAGTCCCGCCGTCAGCGTGGCCTGAAAGGTCATCCTCTGCTCATGCAATCCGCTGCGCGACTGAATCGGGGCATAAAGCCCATAGGACCGCGCAAAGAAAATCAGGCAAAACGAGAACCAGCCCATATAAAGCGCAATGAGCGGAAAGGAGGAAAGACCGAAATGAGTCAGCACATGCCGCGCGCTCACCTCAACCGGTGTCACAGCACGGAAGCGCATCGCAATCGCGCCTGCAACTAAAGCCGTTAAAACGTCCAGCGTCGCCCAGACCAGACTCGTGACCGACGGTCTCTGGAACAGGCCAACACGCGACACACCGCCTGTTCCGTTCCGGCGCCGTCCCGAGATGATCACCTGTTGTAGATAGTCTGGTGTCGCCATCGTTCTGATCAGGCCTCAAACACTCTCAAAGTTAGCCACTACAAAAGAAACCATGCCTTCCGGCCAGTGAAAACAACAACTTGCCTCTGGAAAGCGCCCAAGGAACGATAACGGGTAATGGGAAAGACCCGGGTTGCTACAAAAAGTCTCTGGTCGCCGCCTTGCAGTCCGCGCCATTTTGTCGTTTGCTTACCTCTCACCATACTTTTCTCAAGCGCCTTGGTCAACCCGAACACAAAAATGCAAACCCCTCATACATCGGCGGTTAAGGAATAGCCCGGATTCCGGACTCCGGCGTCATCCCCGAGGTCGCCGGAGGCACGTCCTGATCCGGAAGCACC
This sequence comes from Granulicella pectinivorans, assembly GCF_900114625.1. Taxonomy (NCBI): domain Bacteria; kingdom Pseudomonadati; phylum Acidobacteriota; class Terriglobia; order Terriglobales; family Acidobacteriaceae; genus Granulicella; species Granulicella pectinivorans. The sequence continues at coordinate 2,861,356 of NZ_FOZL01000001.1, read as the reverse complement.
AAACTATCCAACGCCAGAAACTCTTGCAGAATCGGATCTTGGCTCTCTTCCATCTCCTCCATCGTCCCAAAAAACCGGGCCGTACCCTCATGCAGAAACACAACCCGGTCCGCAAGCTTCTTGGCGAACCGCATGTCGTGAGTCACAACGATACTGGTGAGATGCAACTGCTGCTTCAGCCGTTTGATCAGGTCGCCCAGCAACTGAGCCATCAGCGGATCCACCATCGTCGTCGGCTCGTCATACAACACCGCCTCAGGCTGAGAGGCCAACGCCCTGGCAATCGCCACCGACCGCTTCATCCCGGTCGATAAATCTGAAGGCAGAAGGTTCTCCATCCCCGCCACCCCCACCATCTCCAGCAATCCCTTCACCACCTGAAAGATCTGATCCTCCGCCAGGTCCCCGCGCTCCCTGAGCGGAAACGCGACATTCTCTCCCACGGTGATCGAATCGAACAGCGCTCCATTCTGGAACACCATCGTCACCTTCCGTCGGATCTCTTGGAGTTTCTTCTCGTTGAAGGTCGTAATGTCCTCCCCCGCGACCAGCACGCGCCCCTTATCCGGCTTCAGAAAGCCCATCAGCATCTGGAGCGAGACCGACTTCCCCACACCGCTTCGTCCCAGGATGCAAAGCGTCTCCCCAGCGTTCACAAAGAAGCTGACGTCGTGCAGCACCACAAAGTCCCCAAACGACTTGTACACATGGTCGAACGAAATATAAGGCCCCGGCGTGTCACCTGGGCCAGCGTCATCCACCGCCTCCTTGGCATCGGCGTTCTGCTGTGCGGCCTCTGCCATGAACTCTTCGACCGCCGGAGCCACATCCGCCGAAACCTCTGCCGTCAGCGGCGTATGTTCATCGGTCGTATGGTTCTCCGCGGTGCTATCCGCCATCGTTGCCTCATCATGCCCGTCAGAGATCGCCATCCCGTCACCCCACTCTCATTATCGCGCACGCATCTACGCCGAAAGGGTTAGATGTCCCCCAGACGCACCTCGAGCTCAGCAAATTCCTCGGGGGTATTCACATTGCGAAACCAGCCGTCCTCCTCGAATCTCACCCGGGAAACTTGTCCTGCAGCCTCGATCGCAGCACGCACTCGATAACGGCCAGCCGCCAGTGCAGCCTGCAGCGCCGGCAGCGCCCCCCGGGAATACGCCCCGCATAAAGGATGCACCCGCCCACCCGCCTCCGCCATCACCGCCACGTTCATCCCACCCGCCGCCGAGAGCAGCCTCCGCAAGGCTTCCACCGGAACCAGAGGAACATCGACGGGCAGGAAAAGATTCCACTCCGCCGAACTATCCTCCAGGGCGGCAACCAGTCCCCCCAGAGGCCCACATCCCGCCATTCCATCCGGGATGATCCGGCCAAATCGTGCCAGCTCCGCCGTGCCACCGGCGATCGCGACCTCCGTGCAAACCTCCCGCAGCTTCCGCAGACCGATCTGCACCAGGGCCTCACCATCCAACTCCAGCAGAGCCTTATCGCGGCCCATGCGGGAGCTCTTCCCCCCGGCCAGAAGAAAGCCCGCAACCTCCACTAAGCCCCCAGCGCCGCCAGCCAAAGCACAATCGACTCAATCCCCCGATGAAAGTTCGCCAGGTGGAACTTCTCGTTCGGAGCATGCAGATTGTCATCCGGCAGCCCAAATCCCATCATCACCGTCGGAATCTTCAGCTCCCGCACAAAGTCCCCCACAATCGGAATCGACCCGCCGCCCCTCACAAACACCGTCTCCTTGCCGAACACGCTGTGCATCGCCTCGGTCGCCGCCTTCACGAACGTGTTATCGGTCGAGACCACAATCGGATCCCCTGAGTGAATCAGCCGTACCTCAAGCTGAATCCCCTTCGGGCAGATCGACTCCACATACGCCTTGTACTGCGCAAAGCTCTCCGCCGGAGTCATATCCGGCACCAGCCGCAGGCTCACCTTCGCCAGCGCCTTGGCCGGAATCACCGTCTTCGCCCCCGCACCGATAAACCCACCCGGCATCCCATGCACATCCAGCGTAGGCCGCGCCCACGTCCTCTCCATCACGCTCAACCCTGGCTCGCCGGTAAGTTCAGTCGACCCAACCTCCGTCTCGCGATAGTGCTCTTCGTCGAAAGGCAGCGCCGCCCAAGCCTTGAACTCATCCGCAGTCGGAGCCTGGACCTTGTCGTAGAAGCCCGGAATCAGGATCTTGCCATCCTCATCCTTCAGCTTCGCGATCACCTGTGCCAGCGCCACAAAAGGGTTCGGAGCCGCTCCGCCGTACATGCCCGAGTGCAGATCCGTCCTTGCCCCCCGCGCCTCGATCTCCGTATAGATCATGCCGCGCAAACCCACGCATAGCGTCGGCAGCTCCGGCGCAAACATCTCCGTATCCGAGACCAGCGCCACATCCGCCTTCAACTCATCCCCATGTTCCCGCACGAACGCCGCAATCCCCTCGCCGCCAACCTCTTCCTCGCCCTCCAGGATCACCCGCACATTCACCGGAAGCGGCCCAGCCGAGAACAGCGACTCCAGCGCCTTCACATGCATCCACATCTGCCCCTTGTCGTCCACCGCGCCCCGGGCGTACACGTTCCCATCCCGAATCTCCGGCTCAAACGGTGGCGACTTCCACTCATCCAGCGGTTCAGCAGGCTGCACATCGTAGTGCCCATACATCAGCACCGTAGGCTTCGGCTTTCCATCCGCAGCGGGCGCTGCATGCAACCACTCCGCATACACCAGCGGATGCCCCTTCCGCGTAGCCGTGGATGTCTCGATCAGCCGAACCTTCTCCATCCCGATCCGCGTCAGTTCCTCAGCGCAAAAATCCGCTGCCCGCCGCACGTCCTCTACCCGCGCCGGATCGGTCGAGATCGATGGAATCCGCAGCAGCTCCAGCAACTCCCCTACAAACCGAGTCCCATTGTCCTTCGCAAACTGAACCGCCTTCATCTCCGCCATCACACTCTCCTCAAAACCCCTGCCGTTACGTCTCTATGCTTCAACAACTACCCCCACGTAAACGTGATGGGAGCCTCAATATTCAGGACGTTGTGTATCGGGCACGCATGCGCCGCATTCTTGAGCCTTCGCCGTTGACCTTCGTCCAGTACACCCGGAACACGCACATGCACGGAAATCTTCGCGATTCTCCTCGGTGCATCCGCCATCTCTTTCTCAACCGTCGCGGTAGCGCCGCTCATATCGATCCCCGACGACCGCGCCATGATCCCCATAATGCTTAGAATGCAGCTTCCCAGCGAAACCGACAGCAGCTCACTCGGAGAAAAACTCGAGCCCTGACCATGGTTATCCTTCGGAGCATCCGTGACCACCACCACTCCCGATTCCTCATGCTCGGAGCGGCATCGCAAAGAACCTTCATAGTGAACGACAGTCGCACTCATCGGCCTATTCCCTGCCCTTCGGCTGACCGCCCTTGTTCCAGCTCGGTCTGAAATCGCTCGAAGCCAGCCAGCGCATCGGCTCCACCAGGCTCTGAATCGCCTCCGTCATAAACGCCAGATCCAGATGTTCCAGGTCGTCATTCGGCTGATGATACGTCGGCGGAGTCCCCCACCCCGCTGCCGTATGCGCCACGACACCCTTCAGCGCCAGCATATAGTTATCCGACCGCTGAAAGAAGTGCTGCTCCGGATAAGGATCCGGCCCCAGCAGAGCCCCATGCTCCTTTAACGTCGGGCCCAGGTTCGACCTCTCCCATCCCGTCAGCAGAAGAACTCCCTTCGGCATCTTCGGATCCTGGTTCCCGATCATCTCAAACTCCAGATTCGCGATGATGCTGGCCAGCGCCACCGGAGGATGAGCCCCAAAATAGGTCGACCCAAGACCGCCCAGCTCCTCCGCCCCGTAGCAGACAAACAACACATTCCGCTTCAGCCGCGGACCGCTCGCCAGCGCATGGGCCAGCTCTAGTACCGCAGTCGTACCCGCCGCATCGTCGTTCGCTCCGTTATAGATCCCGTCGCCCTTCCCGGCATCCTTCGTCCCGAGATGATCCAGGTGCGCCGTCAGCAGAATCGTTCCGCTCGACGGGTCCGTCCCCTCCAGGTAGCCGATCGCATTGAAGGTCTTCGCCGCTCCCGGCTTCCCCTGCTGCTCCGCCACCCTCACCCTCTGCCGTCCGTTCGGCGTCTGGTAGGGCTCCACATCCGCGCTCTGCAGATACCCGGTCATCCCCGGCGCCGGTTTCAGGCCATAGCCGATAAACTCCGAAGCCACATAGTTCGCCGTAATCTCTTCAAGCTTCGTCGCACTCCCACGCCCGGCCATCGCATCGCTGGCGAGAAACTCCTCATGCGCCCGCACCCACTCCGGCTTCACCGTCCAGCTCTGCCCTACCGCAGTTCCACACAACACACCCAACGCAAGCAAAACACGAAGCTTCATCTCATCTCCCCGAACCAGCAACCACGCACAATCCTACCGGACCACGACATCCACCACCAACCTCCTGCACAGCCGGAGGCGCACCCGCCACCGGCAACGGCCCCAGCCGGCTGGACAGCTTTTCACCCACGAAGCATTCTTTTCACATACAATTCTCTCGCTACGACATCCCCTTGAGGAACACCCGTGAAACTAGCCGCATCCATCGCACTCCTGGCCGCCACTACCTTCGCCCCAATGCTTGCGAACGCCCAGCTCGCCGGTTCCAAGCCCGACACCACCCCCACCAACCACCCCGTCCCCTCCATCCAGGACACTGAGACCCCCGCCCAGAAAGACGCACGGCTCGCCTGGTTCCGCGAGGCCCGCTTCGGCATGTTCATCCACTGGGGCCTCTACTCCATCCCCGCCGGCACCTGGGACGGCAAGCAGGTCCCCGGCATCGGGGAGTGGATCATGAACAACGCCTCCATCCCCGTCGCCGACTACAAAGCCCTCGCGCCCCAGTTCAATCCCACCGGCTTCTCCGCGCACGACATCGTCGCCCTCGCCAAGGCCGCAGGCATGAAGTACATCGTCATCACCGCCAAGCACCACGACGGCTTCGCCATGTTCGACTCCAGGGTCGATCCCTTCAACATCGTTACCGGCACCCCCTTCCACCGCGATCCCCTCAAGGAACTCGCAGAAGAATGCCGCAAGCAAGGCGTCAAACTCGGCTTCTACTACTCACAGGATCAGGACTGGACCGCTCCCGGCGGTGCCGCGCTCAAGACCGGCGACCACCAGCCCCCCACCTACCACTGGGATAAGGCACAGGACGGCGACTACGCCACCTATCTCCGCACCAAGGCGATCCCACAGCTCAAAGAACTCCTCTCCAACTACGGCGACTACCCCGTCATCATCTGGTTCGACACCCCCACCAAGGACATGACCCCCGAGCTCGCCTCCGAGGTCGTCGCCCTCCTCAACAAGTACCCCAAACTCATCTGGAACAACCGTCTCGGCGGAACCTACAAAGGTGACACCGAGACCCCCGAGCAGTACATCCCCGCCCAGGGCTACCCCGGCCGCGACTGGGAGTCCTGCATGACCATGAACGACACCTGGGGCTACAAGTCCTTCGACACCAACTTCAAGTCCACCGAAACCATCCTCCGCAACCTCATCGACATCGCCTCCAAGGGCGGCAACTACCTCCTCAATATCGGCCCGGACTCCCACGGCATCGTTCCCGCCCCCGAAGTCGAACGCCTCCATCAGGTCGGAAAGTGGCTCGACGTCAACGGCGAGGCCATCTACGGCACCACCAACACCACCTTCGGCCCTGAAGCCGGCGCGTTCAGCACCACCGAAAAGGATAACAAGGGCAATCCGAAGTTCGTCTCCACCTGGGACTGGCGCTCCACCACCAAGGCCCACAAGATATACCTTGAAATCTTCAAGTGGCCCAGCGGCTCCTTCCACCTCGACAAGCTCACCCGCCACGTCACCAAGGCTTACCTGCTGGCTGACAAGAGCCGCAAGCCCCTCAAGCTGACCCAGGGCTCCGGCACCTTGGACATCCAACTCCCGTCCCAGCCCCTGGACCCCATCGCCACGGTCGTAGTCCTCGAAACCAACTAACCGCCGCAACCCCGGGTGAACCCACATCCCGATTCTGGGATGTGGGTTCACCCGGAACTCACCCCAGCGGTCCCGCCTCCCGCCGCAAATCCTCCAGCGAATAGAAAGTCCCTCTCCACCAGACCCCACCCTGCCGCAGTGTCACCGCCATCGACCGGAGCAGCGTAAAGATGAACAACAAAGCCCCCACCGGAAACCCCGCCGCGTACCAGGCCGAGATGCCCGAAGTCCGCCCATAGAGCCGGTAAGCCCACACCGCGCAGAGCAGAGCAATCGCCGAAGGCACCCTCACCCCGGGCATCCACACCCCCACCGAAGGCCCCACCGCAAACACCGCCAGCCACACACAAGCCCCCAGCAGCAGCGAAGCGTGAAACCGGAACGCCGAAAAGATGTTCTTCGTCATCACCCCCACCAGCCCCTTCGCCCCCGACGCCCAGTGGACTGTCACCAACCCATGCCCAAAGCAGATCCTCTGCCGCAACCCGGCCTTCTTCACCCTCTTGGCCAGCGTAAAGTCCTCAAGGATATCCATCTTCTGCCCTTCGAACCCACCGATCGCACGGTACGCCGTCGTCCGCATCAAGTTGAATGCGCCAATCCCCACCACATCCCGCATCGCCTTCGGGTCTTCCACCTTCCACGGACGCGTAGCCCACAGCCCGAAGATCTGAAAGAACCCCAGCACCACCCCTTCGTCCCAGCGCCGCAGATCCATCGTAGGCACCGTCACCATATGGTCCGCCTGCACATCGACCACACGCGCCAGCGTCCGTCGCAGCGCATCGGCACGAAACACCACATCCCCATCCGTAAACAGCAGGAACTCCGGCTGCGTCAGCACCTCAGCCTGCTTCGCCCCTAACGCCAGCGCATGCACCTTCCCCAGCCACCCCGCCGGAAGCTCGGTCACATGCATCACCGTCAGCCTCTCGGGAAACCGTCCCGCCAGCGCATCCATCAACGCACCCGTGGCATCGCTCGACCGGTCGTCCACCGCAATCACATGCAGCCCCGGATAATCCTGCGCCATCAGCGACTCGAGACAAGCCACCACCCCCTCTTCTTCATCGCGAGCCGGCACAATCACCGTCAACCGCGGCCCCCCCACGGGCCACCGGTCGAACTCCTCCCGCAACAGGTCCGGAATCCGTGGAAGTCCCCACGCCGCTTCACCCGTCTTCAGGGCCCACGCTCCCGCCACCACCCAGGCCACAACAACATCCCACCGAATCAACATCTGAGTCTCCGCCTTTGTCTCTTTACCCGCTTGTTCCGCCTTTCCCCAACAGTCTTTTGCTCTTAAGCAACGGCCTCCAGCTTCGGAGCCGACCGCGATCCCAGGTAGAAGATCCCCGACCCAATCACCATCGTGATTAACGTAGCCCCCAGCCCGATCCGCAGGTTCGAGTGGTCGCTCACAATCCCGATAATCTTCGGCGAAGTCATATCCCCCAGCAGGTGGATCACCAGCAACTGCCCCGCCATCGCCGTGGCCCTCACCTCCGCGCTCACCGAGTTCAGCGTCGTCGCATTCACCGGCCCCGTCCCCAGAAAGATAAAGAACACCGCCACCGTCAGCGCCGGCAGCGTAAAAGGCTTCGGCCCAAAGAAGCACAGCAGCGCCGGAGGCACCGCCGCCAACGCACTCAGGGAAGGCACATAAAACATCGCCTTGGGCGTCTTCTTCGACCACCACTGCGCCCAAAGCCCACCTACAATCGTCCCGCCCAGGCCGCCGACCACGATAATCGGCCCCATCACCCCCGAAGCCTCGCTCTGCGACATCCCCTGCACCCTCACCAGGAACGACACCATCCACCACGAGATCCCGCCCAGCGAAAACGTCACTGCTGCATATCCCAGGATCGTGCACATATACGCCCGGTTCGAAAGCAGCGACAGAATCACGCCCTTCTCCACCTTGGCCTTCTCCACCCGTCCGCTCCGCGCCGGCTCCTTGATCAGGAACGCGACCAGTAAGGCAATAATCGCCCCCGGAATCGCCGACACGATAAACGAGTGCCTCCACCCGTACTTCGCCCCAATCATCCCTCCGCCCACGACCCCAATCGCAGCGCCCACCGGCAGAGCAATATTGAAGATCGTCATCACCCGGTTGCGCTGGTCTTCCGGATAGAAGTCCGCCAGCATCGAGGGCGCAAAGATCCCGAAGCTCGCCTCGCCGATACCCAGCATCGCGTGCCGAAAGTTCAGCGAATCATACGAGTGCACATCCGAGGTAAAAAAATTCACGGCACTGATCAAAAGCGCCGCACCCACAATCATCGGCTTGCGCGGAAACCGGTCCCCCAGCCACCCCGTCAGCGGCGAGATTCCCATATACGCGACCATGAACCAGAACGTCAGCGACCCAATCTGACTATCCGTAATATGAAACTCGCCCCGAATCTGCTCCTGCACCGCAGGCAGAATGTAGCGGTCGATGTAGTTCACAAAATTCAGCGCCGTCAGCAGCACCAGCGCAGTCGCTGCCCCAGCCACAGGCAGCCCCTTCGGTTTCGAGGTCGTCTCAGTCACGGTCGTCATACACAGCCGAGCATAGCAGCACCGGAAGATAGATGGTCACTGCGGTCAAGACGAATCCAGGAGGAAGACAGGCAATATTGGTGTCACTACAAGAGCCCAGACAAAGCCCTCCCCAGAAGCTCCAACAGCAAAGAGGCAAGCCCGGGGACTCCCCCGCACTTGCCTCTTTTTCCTGCCTTTTCCGCTTTTTCCCTATAATCTGTTGCCTGTTCTACTTCTCCGAAGGCCGCGGATACCGAGCCGTCACCACAGTAGAAATCCCACCCCTCGGCCGGAAGTCGCCCTTCACCTCAGCCCAAACCGGATCGGTAGCCTTCACGATATCGTTCAGCACCTGATTCGCGATGTTCTCCTGGAAGATCCCCAGATTGCGATAGTGGAACAGATATTCCTTCAGCGACTTCAGCTCCAGGCAACTCTTCCGCGGCGAGTACCGAATCGTCAGCACGCCAAAGTCCGGCAGCGACGTCTTCGGACACACGCTGGTGAATTCTGGATCGTCAATCAGGATCTCATATCCCGGAAACTGGTTCTCCCACGTATCGATCGAGGGAAACTCGTGGTCAAGACCTGCCTTGGCGTGGTCGTCGGTATAGCCTGTGTTCTGTGTGCCCATAGCCTGTATTTTACCGCGAACCCTTACTGCGCCACCGGGAAGTGGAACACCACGCCCGTGCTCACGCTCTGCAACGGATACGTATGGCCGCCGCCCGAGAGAGCCCCATAGCCCACCTCAAACACGCGCCACTCCGCAATCGGCGTCACATGCAACTGCAGGCCGACGAACGCGTGATACTCGAAGTTGTTCTTGTAGATAATGCGCGAAGCGGGCGTGTTCGTCTCCTTGGTGACCGCCGCGATCGCCGCGGGAGGAAAGCCATAGTTCGACTGACCCAGGCCCGCCGAACCCTGCACATACCCCTCGAAAGCCTTCAGAGGCGTATGAAACGTACCGCGCACGCCGCCCAGGTACGAATACACCTTGCCACCGACTCCGTTGTATCCGCTCTCCGCGCCCTGCTTCGTCGTCAGCAGCATCGTACGCGCATCCACACCCAGGCGAACCGGCCCAAGCGTCTTGAAGTCGTAGTAAGCACCAAACGTGCCGCCCAGCGGATTGAACGAATTGTCGATCGGGTTGGGAGCCAGCGGAGCCGCATAAGGCGAGCTCTGCAGGTTCGACATCCGGGACACCGTCAGAGTGGCATACCCAGCCAACTGAGCATGAGCGGAAACAGCAAAGAGAGAGGCAGCGAGCAATACAACTGATTGACGAATCATCTTTCCGTATTCTATCCCGTCTTCAAAGCCTCACCCAAGAGGCCGTGCTATCGCTACTGTTTCGGCTCTTTCGCCACGTTGGCCTTGGCCAGCTTCACACGCGCCCCATCCAACTGGTGCCGCACCTTCGCCACATCCTCAGGATCGGAGTCCGCCGGCAGCGACTGCGCATACTCCGTCATCGCCCTCTCCCACTGGCTCACCGCCAGCTTCAGACGACCGGTCTTCTCATACACCTGGCCCAAATGATCGTGGACCGTAGCGTCCGCGCTCGAGCGCTCAATCGCCTTGTGCAGATTCTGCTCGGCCAGCGCATTCTGACCCATCCGGAAGTACACCCAGCCCAGCGAGTCCAGATACGCGTAGTTCTGCGGATCGAGTTCCACCGCCGTCTTGATCATCTCCAGCGCTTCGGGCAGCTTCTCATTCCGGTCCGCCAGCATATAGCCCAGGTAGTTCAGAATCGCCGGGTCCTTCGGATCGGCCGCGAGGGCCTTCCGGAACTCCGCCTCTGCCAGGTCATACTGCTTCGACTTGTCGTACAGCTCGCCCCGCAGGAACGTAATGTACCGCTTCTCTTCCGGACGCTTCGCCGAAGCCGTCGCGATATCCAGCTCTGCCCCGGCCTCCTTGAACTGCCGCAGCCGAATCTTCATCACCGCCAGTTGCAGATGCACATCGCGGTCATCCGTCGTGCCGGTCAGTTGCGCCTTGGCCAGAGCCATGCCCTCCTCGACCTTGCCCATATCGGTCAACTGTTGCGCATACATCAACTGCACATTCTTGTCCTTCGGAAACGCCTTCGCAGCCTCGGCCGCAACAGCCGTCGCCTCCTTGAACTGGTGCGACTCGCGATACGTATCGACCTCGCCCTGGTACCCGCGAATCGTAAAATCTCCGCCCAGCGCAACGATCAGCTTGTACGCCGCAATCGCCTCCGTGCTCTTGTTCTCCTCGCGGTAGATCGAAGCCTCGCGATCCAGGAAGAGGTAGCGGTTCCCCTTCTCCTGCTCCGAGTAGTTCCCCTCCGGATGCGTGGACGCCGCAATCAGCTTGTCCAGCCCCGCGATCGCCGACGGAAAATCACCCAGCGCGTCGTACAGCAAAGCTTCGTTGTAGCTCAACTCCGCATTGTCCGGAGCCAGCGTCTTTGCCTTCTCCAGCGTAGCCAAAGCCTCTTTATAGTGCCCCTGCCGACGCTGAATCTCCGAAAGATGAATCTGCGACTGCACATCCTGCGGGTCGGCGGCCAGAATCACATCCAGCGACTTCTTCGCCTCGTCCAACTGCCCATCCAGCAGCAGCGCGCTCGCCATCCCCTTCTGCGCGTCGAGATTGTCCGGCTCCATATCCAGCGACCGCTTGTACGCCGCAGCCGCTTCCTTAGGCTTCTTCAGTTGGTCGTAGGTCGCTGCCAGCGCAAACTCCATGCGCGCCGTACGGTCGGTCTCGGGAACCCCAACCAGCACATCCACCGCACGCTGCGGATTACCCTCCTCGGTATACAGCCGCGCCATATTCAACACGACCTCCTCCGAGTTCGAATCGATCCCCTGCGCCGCGCGGAACTGCTTCTCCGCCTTCACCGAGTCGTGATCGACCCCATAGAGCTGTCCCAGCACCAGCTTTGCTTCGACATCCTTCGGCTTCAGCTTCACCAGCTTCTCGTACTCGCCAATCGCCAGCTTCAACATCTCCGCCGCCTGCGCACCCTGCATATCGCCCAGCGAACGGACATAGACCTTACCCAGCAACTCATGCGCTGCAATGTCGTCCGGATTCCGTCCCACCTGCTCCTGCGCGGCCTGCACCGCCTCGCGAATCCGTCCCAGCCGGAAATAAAGATCCGCCAGCCCATCCTGCAACAGCAACGAGTTCGGATCGGCATCGAGCGCCAGCTTATACTGCTCCACAGCCTGCGTCGCATAGTCCGGGCGTCCGGCATTAACCGCCATCTCTTCATACAGATGCGCCAACCCGTAGTGGTAATACGAGGAGGCCCGGTCCGGCGTCTTCACCGCATCGGCGGGCTTGGCCGGAGCCTGCCCCACAGCCGCGGTCGTCACCAGAAGAAGGGCAACCGCAGGGGTCCACATGCGAAAAGAGGCAACAGGAACGAACGAGAGACGACGCAAAGCAGAGCGCAGGAACGGCATGGTCATAAGCAGTAGTTTCCTTGGTGCCGCGGATAAGTAAACAGGCCAAAAACAACGCGTTGCGGCAAGAAACAGTACGATCCGAACGAAACAATCCTGAAACAATACTTTAGACGACACAATACACGGTTTGGGTGCCAAACAATAGACACCGATACCAATGCGACCGTCCTGCGAAACAGTGTGCCCCACCTTCGCGACGGCATCATCGTTCGCGAAGGTGGGGAGTCCATCCGAGAATCCGTCGCATCGGTCAACGCACCTGCCCTACTAGGCTCTGCCTCATCCATGCCGGAAGTGCCGAACCCCCGTAAACACCATCGCCACGCCCAGCTTATTCGCCGCCGCAATCACATCCGCGTCCCGCACCGAGCCACCCGGCTGAATCACCGCCGTAGCCCCCGCCTTCGCGACAACCTCCAGACCATCCGCAAACGGAAAGAACGCATCGCTGGCCGCCACGCATCCGGCCAGGGGAAGCACAGCCTTCTGAGCCCCAAACTCCGCCGCGGCCACCCGGCTCATCTGTCCCGCGCCGATCCCAACCGTCTGCCCAAAGCCCTCGGCATACCGCCCATACACAATCGCATTCGACTTCACATGCTTCGAGATCGTCCACGAGAACAGCAGAGCCTTCATCTCTTCAGGCGAAGGAGCCCGCTCCGTCACCACCTGCAGCTCCGCCTCGGTCACCGACTTCCGATCCGCATCCTGCACCAGATACCCACCCGAGATCTGCTTGATCACCCGCTTCGTCTTCACCGGATCGATCTGCACCAACCGCAGATTCTTCTTCGCCGCAAACCGCTCCAGCGCCTCAGGAGTAAAGGAGGGCGCCACAATCGCCTCCACGAACAGCTTCGCAATCTCCTCCGCCGCTGCTCCATCCACCTCGCGATTGATCCCGATCACGCCCCCAAACGCCGAGATCGGATCGGCCTCCAGCGCCCGCGTATACGCCTCCAGCACCGTCGTGCCCGCCGCAGCCCCGCATGGATTCGTGTGCTTGATAATCGCGACCACAGCCTCCGACGGATCGAACTCCGTCACCAGCTCCCAGCACGCATCCAGATCGACCAGGTTGTTATAGCTAAGCTCTTTCCCCTGCAACTGCTTCCCGCCCGCAACGCCCTTGCCCGAGCCATCTGCATACAAACCCGCCGTCTGGTGCGGATTCTCCCCATACCGCAACGCCTGCTGCAATGGCGCGACCACACGCAGCACCGGAGGCAGCGCATCGTCCACGAACTTCGCCTTGCCCGCCGGCGTCTCCACCGCTTCCAGCGCCGTGGCAATCCCCGAGTCATACGCAGCCGTCACCGCGAACGCCTTCTTCGCCAGCATCCAGCGCGTGTCGTACCCCAGCGACCCATCCGTCTCCGTCATCTCCGCAAGAATCGCGTCATAGTCGCTGGGAGAGGTCACCACCGCCACATCGCCAAAATTCTTCGCCGCCGACCGCACCATCGAAGGCCCGCCAATATCGATATTCTCGACCACCTCGGCGAAACTCACCCCAGGCTTCCCTGCCGTCTTCTCAAACGCATAAAGATTGACCACGACCATATCGATCGGTTCGATCCCATGCTCTTCAACCGAAGCCATATGCTCCGCGTTCCCGCGAATATGCAGAATCCCGCCATGAACCTTCGGGTGCAGCGTCTTCACCCGCCCATCCAGCATCTCCGGAAACCCCGTCAACCCCGAGATCTCCTGCACTTCAAGCCCACCGGCCCTGAGCGCCGACCACGTCCCGCCGGTCGAAACCAGCTTCACGCCAAACTTCGAAAGTCCCCGGGCAAACTCCACCACGCCCGTCTTGTCCGTCACCGAAAGCAAAGCCCGCCGTACTCGCCGCAAACCATCGGTCGAATCGGAGGAAGTGGAAGCAATCACGCCAGAGGGAGAGTCGTTCTCAAAAGTTTTCACTCCTGAATTTTAGTGCAAACGAGCCGCAAAGCCGGGTGCCCGCATCTCGATTCTGAGATGTGGGTTTCAACGCGCCTCAGAAATCCTGGGCAACCGCGCACCGTGCCCCCCTTCATCGCAGCGAATGCGGGCTCACGCCCAAAGCTTCAACAACGCCTACCGCACCATCCCACCCGTCAGCGTCCGCACATCCGTCACCCCATGCGCCCCGCACCACTTCCGCAGCCCATTCGAGATCACCTCCACCGCCCGCGGATCCGCATAACTCGCCGTCCCCACCTCCACCGCCGTAGCCCCCGCCAACATAAACTCCACCACATCCTCCGCCCGCACAATCCCACCCATCCCCACCACGGGAATCCTCACCGCCTTCGACACCTCATGCACCATCCGCACCGCGATCGGCTTGATCGCCGGTCCCGACAGCCCACCCGTCACATTCGCAATCCGGGGCCGCCTCGTCTCCACATCGATCGACATGGAAACGAACGTATTCACCAGCGAAACCGCGTCCGCACCCGCCGCCTCCGCCACCTTCGCCATCGTCCCGATACTGGTCACATTCGGACTCAGCTTCACCAGCAAAGGCCTCTGCGATGCCCTCTTGCACGCGTACACCAGCTCTCCCAGCAGATCCGGATCCGTCCCAAACACCATCCCCCCATGGCTCGTATTCGGACAGCTCGCATTCAGCTCGTACATCACAATCCCCGGCGCATCGTTCAGCACCCGGATCACCTCCACACAGTCTTCCTTCGTAAACCCGAACACATTCGCAATGACCACCGCGCCCTGCATCCGCCGCAGCACCGGCATCTTCTCCTCGCAGAACGCCCGCACCCCCATATTCTGCAGACCGATCGCATTCATCATCCCGGCCGACGTCTCAATAATCCGTGGCGCGTTATTCCCAGCCATCGGTTCCCGTGACAAACCCTTCGTCACGAACGCGCCGATCTTCTCCATGTGGATGATCTCTTCAAACTCCACCCCATACCCAAAAGTCCCACTGGCTGCAATCACCGGCGACCGGAAGTTCACCCCCGCGATCGTCACCGCCATATCCACTGCTTTGCTCATCAGGCCCCCAAACAACGTACTCGTCTCCTGTAGGTTATCCTTCGCAGGTCGCCATTCCAAACCAAACGCAGAGGGCATCCCAATGAACCCCAACTATCCAAAGGAATTTGCTTCTTCGAATGGCACGCCAAGAGCTCTCGTCATCTCGACCGGAGCGAAGCGCAGCGGAGAGACCCCCGCATTTCGCTTTTGCTGTTGCCTGTTCTTTGCTCTCCTCACCATCATCCTCCCCCTCCAAGCCGCCCCCCGCCCCCACCACCCCTCCGAACTCCCCCAGAACTCCCTTGAACTCTTCACCGACATGATGCGCGTAGCCGACGCCAACTTCGACCCCACCACCCACCTCGTCAACTTCCCCGGTCAAAACAATCATCCCCGCCTCGTCGTCCGCGAAACCAGTTGGTACGCCCTTGGACTCCTCCTCCGCGATGCCAACGGCGACCGCGCCAACGCCGCCGCCGCCCTCGAAGCCGTCCTCGCCAACCAGTACCTCGACCCCAAAACAAAGTGGTACGGCACCTTCCGCCGCACCCCTTCCGAGCCCCTTCCCCCCGCAAACGCCATCGATTTCAACCAGTTCGACCCCAACTGGCGTGTCTTCATCGGCACCACCTTCCAGATGATCCTCGCCGACTTCCCCGAACGCATCCCCGCCGCCCTCGCCCAGCGTCTCTACCAGTCCATCGACATCGCCGTAAAGGGCGAAAAGCAGGAGGGCCGCCTCACCCCCACCTACACCAACCCCGCCCTCATGTACGGCGCCCTCTGGGACTTTATCGCCGCCCACAACCACGACACCGGCCGCCTCGCCGAAGCCACCGCCTGGAACGCCGAAGTCTACCGCCTCTTCAAACTCCACAACGCCTTCGGCGAGTACAACTCCCCCACCTACTACGGCACGGATCTCTACGGCCTCGGTCTCTGGCGCATCTACGGAAGCTCCCCCGCCATGCGCGCCCACGGCGCCGAGATGGAAGCCACCCTCTGGACCGACATCGCCGACTTCTACCAGCCCAATCTCCGCAACATCGCCGGCCCCTACGACCGCTCCTACGGCATGGACATGGAGACCTACACCTCCCTCATGGGCCTCTGGATCCGCACCCTCCTGCCCGCCGCTAAAGCCCCTCTCCCGGCCCTCACCGCCACCGGAGACCACGCCCTCGACAACTGGTTCGTCCCTATGGTCGTCCTCCTGGGCTCCCCCGTCCCGTCCGCCGCCAGGGCCAAATTCGAACACTTCGCCGGCCCCCATCAGGTCACCCGCCAGATCACCGACCAACGCAAAGCCACCGCCTGGATCGGCACCGACGTCCTCTTCGGAGCCGAATCCACTCATCAAACCGTAGGCGTAGACGGCCACTCCCAGTTCCACCCCGCCACTATCCAGTGGCGCACCCCCTCCGGTGCCATCGGCTGGATCAACATCACCCACACCCCACCCATCGACGCCACCGCCAGCCAAAGAGGCATCGCGATCTTCACCGCAGGCGATGTCACCTTCCTGATTCACGCACCCGGCATCAATCCCGGAGACATCACCGCCAGCACTTGGAATCTCCCCGGGCTTCCTCTAAAGATCGGAACCAGCGCCACCGCCACCGTCACCCTCCATGGAGACGATACCGAGATCACCTATAAGTCCGTCCAAACCCTCGTCATCAACAGATCCTAGCAACCGCCACCAAACCGGGTGCCCCACATCCCGCATCTGGGATGTGGGTTCCACGGAACCCACAAGGAAGTCGACACATCTACCGCAACATCCTCTCTAATTGCGCCGGATACGTCTCCACTGAATCCCTCTCCTTCGTCCTCCACGGCACCCCATACGTCAAGCTATCGCCCAGACAAACCACCGTCCCCGAAACCACCCGCGGCATCGCCCGCAAAAACGTCTGAGCCAGCAACTCATACCCCTTCACCGTCAAATGCGTCCCATCCGTACTCCACGCCGCCGTAGGCCCACCCACCGCGTCCAGCTTCCGCTGAAAGTCCGCCACCGCCACCTTCTTCTCCCGCAGCATCGCCAGCAAAGCCCGGTTGTACCGGTCGACCTTCCCATTCACCCCTTCATCCCCAAACGACTCAGCCTTATGCCGCGTCATCACCTTCACGGCGTCCACATGCTGGATCGTCGAAACCACCACCACAATCCCATGCGCCCGCGCCTCATCGATCATCCAGGCCATATTCGCCACATACTGCTCCACCGGAAGAAACTTGGGCTCATTCGCCAGGTCGTTCACCCCAAAATAAAGCAGCAAAACCGAAGGCTTTTCCTCCAGCACATCGTGCGCAAATCGAGCCCGCCCCTCCGCACTGTTCTGCCCCGCAATCCCTGCATTCACCACCCGCACCCCGGCCGCCCACCCAGGACAAGCCAGCAGCAGCACCATCACCAACCCGATCCGTTTCATGCGCACCATCCTAACCTCTTCGCGCCTGTCAAGCCCCCATCCCCTCCAACCCACAGAAAGCAAAAGAGATACCCATGAGCCAACAGCCCTCCATCAAAGCGCACAATAGAACCAGCGCCCCAGGCCGTTATCTCTTTTTCCCGCCTTACCCCACAATCTTTTCCAACCTCTAACCGGACAAGTCCACCGCTAAACCCATTGGATCGAATACTTTAACCCAAAAACACCAGGGAGAGGTCCAACGCGCAACAAGCATCCACCCCACCAAACCAGCTAAAATCGACAGCGATGATCGATCTAGCTTACGTCCGGGCCAACCTTGAAACGGTCCAAAAGAAACTGCACGCCCGCGGAGCCGACCCCACCCTCCTCGCCGACTTCGCCACCATCGACCGCGACCGCCGCGAAGCCATCACCCGGCTCGAAACCGTCAAAAAGCAACGCAACGATCTCACCAACGAGATCGCCAGGCTACGCAAAGCCGGTCAGGACGCGACCGCCCCGACCGAGCAGACCAAGTCCCTGAAGACGGAGCTGGAAACGCTCGAAGCGACCGCCGCCGAGGCCGACCAGAAGCTCCAGACCATCCTCCAGGCCCTCCCCAATCTCCAGGCCGACGACGTACCCGAAGGCAAGTCCGCCGACGACAACGTCGAGGTAAAACGCTGGGGCACCCTTCCCGAGATCGCCAACCCCAAACCCCACTGGGAGCTCGGCGAAGCCCTCGGCATCCTCGACTTCGACCGCGCCGCCAAGATCTCCGGCGCAAGGTTCGTCGTCCAGTTCGGCCAGGGAGCCCGCCTCGAACGCGCCCTCGCCGCCTTCATGCTCGACCTGCACACACGCGAGCACGGATACACCGAGGTCCTGCCGCCGAACATGGTGAACTCGAAGAGCCTCTTCGGCACCGGACAGCTCCCCAAGTTCGCCGAAGACCAGTTCCACTGTGACGACAAAGGCCCCTACATCCCCGGCCAGTTCCAGGACAACGACCACTGGCTCATCCCCACCGCCGAAGTCCCCGTCACCAACCTCTTCCGCGACGAGACCCTCGACGAGGCCGAGCTTCCCATCAGCTTCTGCGCCTACACCCCCTGCTACCGTTCTGAAGCCGGCTCCTACGGCCGCGACGTCCGCGGCATGATCCGCCAGCACCAGTTCCAGAAGGTAGAACTCGTCAAATTCGCGAAGCCCGAAGACTCCGCCGCCGAGCACGAGGCCCTCACGCGCAACGCGGAGCGCGTCCTCGAACTCCTCGGCCTGCCCTACCGCCGCATGCTCCTCTGCGCCGGAGACATGGGCGCCGGCGCCGCCAAGACCTACGACCTCGAGGTCTGGCTCCCCGGCCAGCAGCTCTACCGCGAGATCAGCTCCTGCTCCAACTTCCACGACTTCCAGGCCCGCCGCGCCAATATCCGCTTCAAGTCCCCGGCCGCCAAGAAGTCCGAGTATCTCCACACCCTCAACGGCTCCGGCCTCGCCGTAGGCCGTACCTACGTCGCCATCCTCGAAAACTACCAGCAGCCCGATGGCTCCATCCGCATCCCGGACGTCCTCGTCCCCTACATGAACCACGAAACCCACATCACGCAGAAGAAAGTCAGGGGCTAAGACAAATGGGCACCCTCAAGCGCTACATCTTCTGGACCTACGACCGCGGCAGCTTCCACTACGACGTGATGGTCACGATCATCCTGATCTTCCTCTTCGTCTCGCCGCACTACATCGACTTCAAGGACAAACCCGTCTACACCGCAGCCCTCCACTCCTCCGAGGTCCTCGTCAAGGAGGCCGGCATCGGCCCCAACGGCTCCAGCCGCTTCCTCTACGAGCTCCGCGCCGACGACGTCGCCAACGTAGCCGACACCATGGAAACCGACCAGGGCCGTCGCAACGCCATCCTCAAGGCCGTCGAACCCATCGCTGGCGAAGTCCGCATCGAGCGCTACGAATCCGTCTACGACACGCATCAAAAGGTAGTAGCCTACCGCGCCTGGATCCTGCGCTAGACGCGTCGAACCTTTTGGGAGCAAACATGACCAAGCACAGCATCATCGCCGCAGCTTTCCTCCTCACGACACCCCTCTTCGCCGCCCCACAGGCCAAGCCCGATCACCTGGCCACCGTCCTCGCCCAGATGGACGCGGCCTCCGCCAGGTTCAAGTCCGCTCAGGCCGACCTCACCCAGGACACCTACGAGCGCGTCGTCAAGGACACCACCACCGACAAGGGCTCCCTCTACTTCGAGCGCAAGGGAACCTCCACCGAGATGGGCCTCCGCCTTGACCCGCCCACCACCCGCTTCGTCGACTTCAAGAACGGCGTCGTCCGCGTCTTCGACCCAGGCCCCAACACCATCACCGAAATCCGCTCTGCGCAGGCCGCCACCTACCTCGCCATCGCCTTCGGAGGCAGCGGCAAGGACCTCGCCAAGACTTGGGACATCACCGACAAGGGCACCGAACAGCTCGACGGCATCTCCGTCGAACACCTCGACCTCGTCTCCAAGGACCCCACCGTCCGCCAGAACTTCTCCCATATCGAGATCTGGGTCGATCCCACCCGCGCCATCTCCATCAAGCAGATCATCTTCTTTCCCGGCGGCAACACCAAGACCTCCCACTACACGCATATCCGCTACAACGAGAAGGTCAACACCGCGCCCTACGCCATCAAAACCAACAAGGAAACCAAGATCGACCGCCGCTAAATCGGAACCCCGGCCAGCCCCAACTCCGCCGCCTTCGCCTGCATGGCCCGAAGGCAGTTCCCGATATGATCTTCCACCGGAATCCCCAGCAGCTCCGCGCCGCCCGTAATGTCCTCGCGCAACACTGCTCGCGCGAAAGCCTTGTCCTTCATCTTCTTTCGCACACCCGCCACTTCCACATCCATGATCGATTTGCTCGGCTTCACCAGAGCACAAGCCGTCAGAAACCCCGACAACTCGTCACACGCAAACAAAGCCTTGTCCAGATGCGAATCCCGCCCCGCGCCGGTATAGTCGGCGTGCGCCAGGATCGCGTGCAGAATCTCTTCCGGCCAGCCCTGCTCTCGCAAGAACTTCACCCCGACATAAGGGTGCTCCTCTAACGACGGATGCCGGTCGTAGTCAAAGTCATGCAGCAGCCCGGCAATCGCGTACTTGTCCACAAACGCATCGAACGGAGCCCCCGAGAGTCCCAGTCGCTCGGCTTCCAGAACCCCATACGCCTCCGTGCAGCAGCTCACCGAAAGCCCATGCTTCACCAACGAAGCCGAAGCCGTCCACTGTTCCAGCAGCGCCTTCGCGCGTTCCCGCGTAAATCCGTCACTCATAAAGCCTCCAGACACAAGTTACTACTTTGGTTCCATCTTCGGGTATTTTAGGTTTTCCTCCTTGTTTCTTCCCTATACCCCCTTGACTCTCCGTGTACCCAGTGTCATTCTTGGCTCATCGGTTCTTCCGTTATCGGACTTTGTCCTTTCGCTTGACGGCCGCTGCGGTGCCTTGCTCTGGCCACCGCCCGCTACACACAACTTATGGCAACCATGATGGCGTCTGTCGAACAGCGGGAGGTTCTCCGTTGTGACCACTGCAGCCTGGTGCAATTTCGCACCGCCAATGCCCTGTGCCGCCGATGCCACAAGAGCATCGTCGTCGAGGTTCCTCCCCCGGCCCCGGCTCCTCTCGCTCTTGTGACGGCAGCACCCGTGTTGGACAACGGCCTCCAGGTGGCGCATGCGGTCCGCGATCTGCGGCACGTACGCAACCTCTCGCAGCGTCAGCTCGCTGCGCGCATGAACGTT
Organism: Granulicella pectinivorans; assembly: GCF_900114625.1. NCBI lineage: Bacteria > Pseudomonadati > Acidobacteriota > Terriglobia > Terriglobales > Acidobacteriaceae > Granulicella > Granulicella pectinivorans. Next base: position 2,840,121 of record NZ_FOZL01000001.1, on the reverse strand, counting down.
CCCCGCACCTATATCTCGAAGATCGAGAACGGCAAAGCCATGCCGACGCTCTCCTCTCTTGATCGCCTCGCGAAGGCGCTCCAGGTGGACATGAGCGCCCTGCTCCGGGATGCCAAAACCCGTCACCAGGAGGAGGCCGCCGTTCTTATGAACGATCCCTTCCTGGCCGAGATCGCCGCCTACACCTCCAAGCTTGACGCCCTCCAGCGCTCGATCTTCCTCAATCACGTCCGCGAGCTCGCCTCCGGACACCGCCGTACCGCATAAGAATCAGGCAAGTAAGGGACGCAGCTCAAGGTCATTCTCCGTGGCCCGGGTTGGCGTCCCTTCTGCTTTTTGTTCTGACGGCTTTCTATCCCTGTTCCCAGCCTCTATCATTGTGTTAGCGTCTATTCGCGAGGTCCTGTGCGCGCCATGAAATCGAACCAGTCACAATTTCAGCCTCCTCGCGTCCACGAGCTCTCCCCCGAGGAGCAGGCGGTTTACGCCCAACTCGACCCCGAGCGCGCGCCCCAGCATGTGGCCATCATCATGGACGGCAACGGCCGCTGGGCCGGCAAGCGCCTCCTCAAGCGCTTCCTCGGACATAAGCAGGGCGCCGAGAGCGTTCAGTACGTCGTTGAGACCGCCTCTCGCATCAACCTGCCCTGGCTCACCCTCTACGCCTTCTCGCTCGAAAACAACCTGCGCCGCCCCAAGTCCGAAGTCAGCTTCCTGATGACTCTCCTCAAGAACTACCTCGTCGGCAACGTAGAGCGCATGAACGCCAACAACGTCCGCATGGCCTACATCGGCCGCATCCACGAGCTTCCCCAGGAGGTCCGCGACACCATGCAGTGGGCGTCTGAGGAGACCGCCCGCAACACCGGCACCACCCTCACCCTGGCCCTCAACTACGGCGCCCGCTCCGAGATCATCGACGCCACCCGCTCCATCCTGAACAACCTCATCGCCGAAGCCCACAAGCGCGGCTGCTCCCTCGAGGACATGCTCCAGGTCGACGGTCTCGATACGCATCTCGAGGAGCATCACATCACCAACAACCTCTACACCGCGCACATGCCCGATCCCGACCTCGTCATCCGCACCTCCGGCGAGCAGCGCATCTCGAACTTCCTCCTCTGGCAGATCGCCTACTCGGAGATCTTCGTCACGGAGCGCCTCTGGCCCGACTTTCGCGGTGTCCACCTCCTCGAAGCCATCGCCAACTACCAGCAGCGCGAGCGCCGCTTCGGCGGTCTCGGCGAAGGAACCGACGAACACCTCGCCGGCCTCCAACCCGCCAGCGAAGTCGCAGAAGAGATCAGCACCCAACTCGACCAGACCGCCTCAACCCTCACCCGCCGCTAGCGTCGCTGCCTTTCTTGTGTGTCTTCCCCGAAGGGAATCTGCGGTTGCCGCTGAACAATCTTTCCTCAGTTACCGCTGCCTGAAACAATCCCCCGAAACTTATTCCCCGCCGCCTTCGTTCTCACAACCAAGGATGGTAGCCGTATGCGCTGTACCTTACGTAATTCGCTGTCTCTCTCCCTTATCCTGCTTCTTGCCGCAACCCCAATCCTCCGCGCTCAGTCTTCCCCGAGCACCCAGGCCCCACTCCCCTCGCAGATCACCTCCGCCCACACCATCTTCCTCTCGAACGCCGGCGCACCCAATCTCTACGACGCCTTCACGGGCGGCCCCAACCGCGCCTACAACACCCTCTACGCCGACCTCAGGCAGTGGAACCACTACCAGTTCGTCCCCACCCCCGCCGAAGCCGATCTCATCCTCGAGATCAGCGCCGTCGCCCCCATCGTCGACGCCTCCGCCCACACCGGCCCCATCTACAATCCGCAGCTCATCCTCCGCCTCCTCGACCCCAAAACCCACGCCGTGCTATGGACCACCACGGCCAACGTCCACGCCAGTGGCCGTCAGAAGAACCGCGACAAGGGCTTCGATGAGTCCGTCGACGTCCTCGTCACCCAGCTCCGCCAGCTCAACGGCGAGGCCCTCACTCCCACCCAGACCGTCGCACTCCAGAAGAATGCGCGCTCCTTCACACCCACCGGCGTCAAGATCTTCCTGATCGCAGGCATCGCCGGCGCGGTAGCCCTCGGAGCCTACGGAGCCTACCGCGTCAGCCACCCTCCCTCCCTCCAACAGCCCACCCTCCCCTAGCCAACCCACCCGGGTGCCCATTCCGGAGGCTTTTATCAGGAGCGGGCACCAAGCGGGCAAGACCGCCTCAGCGCAACTCCCCCCTTATCCTCCCCGCAAAAATCCCGCCGATCCCCACGTGTACCGCCACAGCGATATATCCTGTCCAAAGCCTTCATGACACGAATCCTCACCGCCGTACTTCTCATCGCCGTCGTCTTCGCCCTCATCTTCTTCGGCCAGTTGTGGATGATCACTCTCTTCGCCGCCCTCGTCGCCGAGCTGGCCGCGTTTGAGTACCTCCAACTCGCCTGGACCGGCGGAGCCCGCATCCCCCTCGCCTGGATGCTCATCGGCACGGCCTGCCTCTTCCTCCCCCTCATGCCCTTCTGGCCCCTCGAAGGCCAGCTCCCTCTCCTCAGCGCCCTCGCCATCACCCTCTTCACCTGGACGGCCTTCCGCTCCCCCCTTGCCACGGTCCTTCCCAGTACCGCCCAGGGCCTCTTCGGCCTTCTCTACGTCGCCTTCCCCATGACCCTGGTCCCGGTCCTTTGGAAGCAGGAAGACGGCCCCGCGCTTCTTGTCTTTCTCCTCGTCTGCGTCTGGTCCGGCGACATCTTCGCCCTCTACATCGGCAAGAACTTCGGCAAGGCCCGTCTCGCCCCGCGCCTCAGCCCCAACAAGACCTGGCTAGGCTCTGCCGCCTCCCTCATCGGCTCCCTCGTCTGTGGCCTCGCCGTCGTCTTCGCGTCGGACACACTCGCCCAGCGAGGCATCACGACGATGCACATCACCGAACCCCTCTGGCAGTCCGCCCTGCTCGCCATCCTTATCAACGCCGCCGCCCAGCTCGGCGACCTGCTCGAGTCCGCCATCAAGCGCGGCGTCAACGTCAAGGACTCCGGCACCCTGCTTCCCGGCCACGGAGGCATCCTCGACCGCATCGACGCCCTGCTCCTCGCCGCCCCGGTCCTCTGGTTCGCCCTCCTGCTCAAGGACACCTTCAAACTCGGTGCGTTTTAGAGCGAGTCGTGGCTCTCCCGTCGGTCGAGAACAAAACTCCCTGCCGACCAACGGAAGGCCCGCACGATTTCACAGCGCCACGACCGGGATACGCGTCATGAAGTGACCGACGCCCGCGCAGGCGCCCGTTCCGCAGGACACACGCCTCAAAGCGTAAAATCCAAGGTGACATGAGCATCCCCTTCCAGAACGAGCCTTTCCAGAACTTCGCCCTCCCCGAGACTAAGCAGAAGATGCAGTCCGCCATCGCCGCGGTCGCCTCCCAGCTCGGCCAGACCTACCCCTTCGTCGTCAACGGCGAGACCATCCCCACCACCACCGAGATCGTCTCCACCAACCCGGCGAATCCCAGCCAGGTCATCGGCCGCCACGCCGAGGCTCTGCCCGAGCACGTCGACCACGCCGTCGAGACCGCCCAGGCCGCCTTCGCCTCCTGGTCCAAGGTCCCCTCACCGGAGCGCGTAGCCCTCCTCCGCCGCGCCGCCCAGCTCATCCGCGACCGCCACTTCGAGTTCTGCGCCTGGCTCTCCTGGGAGGTCGGCAAGAACTTCGCCGAGGCCGACGCCGACGTCGGCGAGACCATCGATTTCCTCGAGTTCTACGCCCTCGAAGCCGAAAAGCTCGCTGCTGCCACCACCCCCATCCAGTACCCCGGCGAGACCAACAAGCTCCGCTACATCCCCCTCGGCGTCGGAGCCGTCATCCCGCCCTGGAACTTCCCCCTTGCCATCATGGCCGGCATGACCGCCGCGTCCATCGTCACCGGCAACACGGTCGTCCTCAAGCCCTCCCCCGACGCCCCGACGATCGCCGCCCGCTTCCTCGCTCTGATGCACGAAGCCGGCCTCCCCAAGGGAGTCGTCACCCTCGCCATCGGTGGCCCAGAATTCGGAAGCGCCCTGGTCGAACATAAGAAGGTTCGCTTCATCGCCTTCACCGGCTCCAAGAAGGTCGGCCTCCACATCCACGAGCAGGCCGCCAAAACCCAGCCGGGCCAGCACTTCATCAAGCGCACCATCCTCGAGCTCGGCGGCAAGGATGCGATCCTCGTCGACGCCTCCGCCGACCTCGACGCAGCCGTCGAAGGCGTCGCCGTCTCGGCCTTCGGATTCAGCGGCCAGAAGTGCTCCGCCTGCTCCCGCGCCATCGTCGACGCCAGCATCTACGACGAATTCCTCACCCGCCTCACCGCTCGCGTCAAGACCATCCAGTCCGGCCCGCCGACGGAGAACTTCTACGGCGGCACCGTCATCAACCAGGCCGCACACGACCGCGTCCTCTCCTACATCGAGATCGCTCGCGCCGAAGGCCGCATCCTCACCGGTGGCCATGCCATCGACACCCCGGAAAAGGGCCTTTACATCGCCCCCACCGTCGTAGCCGACATCAAGCCCACATCCCGCATCGCCCAGGAAGAGGTCTTCGGCCCCCTCCTCGCCGTGATCAAATCCACGTCCTTCGACGAGGCCCTCGACATCGTCAACGACACCGAGTACGGCCTCACCGGAGCCATTTACTCCCAGACCCCCGAGCACCTCGAGCGCGCCCGCCACGAGTTCCACGTCGGCAACCTCTACCTCAACCGCAAATGCACCGGCGCGATGGTCGGCGCACACCCCTTCGGCGGCTTCAACATGAGCGGCACCGACTCCAAGGCCGGCGGCCCGGACTACCTTCTCCTCTTCACCCAGGCCAAATCCGTAGCCGAAAAGCTTTAAGGTTCTGCTCTGCTTTTGCTCCTGCCGTAGCCCTTGCTTCCAACCCGGGCATAAAAACGGGAGCCTCGGCCTCACCCAAGGCCAGGCTCCTGTACCGGTTACTGCCTACTCATCCCTGTTTTAGGCCGACTTCCGTGCCAACAAACTCCCCGCCTTCGCCGCAGCCTCCGCCAGAATCCGGTGGTGGATCGTAAACAGTGCCAGTTCCAGCCTGTCCGATACCCCCGTCTTGTCGTAGATACTCCGCAGGTAATTCTTGATCACCTGCTCCTTGGTCCCGAGCTGCATGGCGATCTCTTTGTTCTTGCACCCCTGAACAATCAGCGCGACAATCTGCAGCTCCTTCGGCGTCAGCCTGTCCCTCACCCGGGCCCCGACAACATCCGGAGCCTGCAGCGTCGTCAGCTTCGCTCCATGGACGCACCTCGTCCCGCGGCCCACCTTCCGCACGCAGTCCACCAGGTCCACACCCGCAATCGCCCTCGTCACCATCCCGTCGAGCGCGCGCACCACCTCTTCCTGGATCTCCGCGCCGTTCTCCGTAATCATGATCGCCCGGCTCCCGCAGGACTTCGTCTGCGCCAGCACCGCCATCGCATTCAGCCCCAGGCTCTGCGCAAACAGCACAAGCGCGCCTCGAAACGTCTCCACCGCCGCTGCCAGCTTCGCCCCGTCATCGCACTGCGCGACGATACGCATGTCGTCTTCGAGCGATAGCACCCGCGCAGCCCCCGCCCGAAAGATTGCCTGATTGTCCGCCAGTATGATGCGATTCATCGTCTCCCACCTCCAAATACCTGCAGCGATCCCCTGCTGCCGTCCCACCCCTTATCGACCATCGCCTCTGTAATCCCGTCTCGTGTCTTAAAATCGTACAAGCCGCGCTTCCTGCAACACATACCGTCCCTGACAGCGAGACGACTCCCCGCTAAACTGGGATCAATCAGCCGCAAGCCTAACCTTTCTGCAACGGAACTTCCTTAACCTGTATCAAATACCCGGACGCCAAATGCCAAAGCCGATCCTATTAGCCGTAGACGATGACACCAGCGTTCTCGAAGCCGTCGTCCAGGACCTCCGCCGGAAGTACGGCGAGCACTACCGCATCGTCCGCGCCGCCTCCGGCGCAGCCGCACTCGACATCTGCCGGCAGCTCGTCGACCGCAAAGACACCGTGGCCCTCTTCCTCTCCGACCAGCGCATGCCCGGCATGACCGGCGTCGACTTCCTCCAGCAGGCCATGCCGCTCTTCCCCGAGGCCCGCCGCGTCCTCCTCACGGCCTACGCCGACACCGAGGCCGCCATCCGCGCCATCAACGCGGCCAAGATCCATTACTACCTGAACAAGCCCTGGGATCCGCCCGAGGAAAAGCTTTACCCGGTCCTCGACGACCTCCTCCAGGCCTGGAATCAGGGCTACAAAGCCCCCTACGACGGCATTCAGGTCATCAGCGTCCGCTGGGCCCAGGGCGACCACGTCGTCCGCGACTTCCTCTCGCGCAATCGCATCCCCTTCAAGTGGCTCAACCCGGAGATCAATCCCGAAGCCCTGCCGCTCCTCTGCGAAAAAGGCATCGACGACGCCAAGCTCCCCGTCGTCCTCTTCGGCGACAACACGGCCCTGGTCCAGCCCACCACCACCGAACTCGCGCAGAAGGTGGGCCTCCGCACGCAGGCGCAGGAAGCCTACTACGACGTGGTCATCGTCGGTGCCGGCCCCGCCGGCCTCGCCGCAGGCGTCTACGGAGCCTCAGAAGGCCTCAAGACTCTCCTCATCGACGCCTACGCCCCCGGCGGACAGGCCGGTTCCAGCTCCCGCATCGAGAACTACCTCGGCTTCCCCGAAGGCCTCTCCGGCGACGAACTCGCCAAGCGCTCCTATCTCCAGGCCCAGCGCCTCGGAGTCGAGTTCCTCACCCAGCGCGTCGAGTGCATCCGCTCCGAAAACGGCTATCACCTCGTCAAGATGTCCGACGGCATCGAGATCAACTGCCGCGTCGTCATCCTCTCCACCGGCGTCGACTACTGCAAGCTCGACATTCCCGGCGAAACCCAGTTCTCCGGCGCCGGCCTCTTCTACGGAGCAGCCCTCACCGAGGCCATGGGCTGCGCCAACGAGACCGTCTACATCATCGGCGGAGCCAACTCCGCCGGTCAGGCCGCCATGCACTTCTCCCGCCACGCCGCCCAGGTCCATATGATCGTCCGCGGGCCCAGCCTCGAGCGAAGCATGAGCAAGTACCTCATCGATCAGATCGCCTCGCGCCCCAACATCACCGTCGAGGCCAACACCCAGGTCAAGGCCCTCGCCGGCAACGGCCACCTGGAATGCATCACCCTCGAAGGGCCCCAGGGAATCGAAAATCGCCCCGCCACCAGCCTCTTCATCTTCATCGGAGCGGCTCCCAAGACCCAGTGGCTTCCCAAGGGCATCGCGACCGACTCCAAGGGCTTCATCCTCGCCGGTCCCGATCTCAAGGCACACGCCAGGGAGACCTGGAAGCTCGACCGCGATCCCTACCTCCTCGAAACTAGCATCCCCGGTATCTTCACCGCCGGGGACGTCCGCTTCGGATCCGTCAAACGTTGCGCCTCGGCCGTCGGCGAGGGCTCCATTGCCATTCAGTTCGTTCACCAATACCTGGCGACCCTATAACCCATGAACCCAACCACCCTCCCAACCGCCCCGTTCGACCGCGCGACCCTGCTCAGCCTTCTCCACGAGGTGCCGATCCTCGCCTCGCTCTCCGAAGAAGATCTCCACTGCCTCGACGACGTCGAGCAGATCCACCTCGCGGCCGGCACCCTCTTCGAACGACAGGGAGAAGCCGCCCGTTACTTCTACGTCGTCCTCACCGGCTCCATCCGCATCTTCTTCCATAAGCCCGATGGAGCCGAAGTCACCGCCGTCACCCTCCCGGCCGGGAACGCTATCGGCGAACTCCCCCTCCTCGCCGGCATCCAGAACCCCACCAGCATGGAAACCGTAGAGCCCTCGCTTCTGCTCCGCTTCAGCGAAGATGAGTTCTGGTCCCTCATGACCACCTGCCCCATGGTCCGCAAGGCCATCCTCGGCAACATGGCCTTCCGCCTGCAGAGGTTCCAGAGCCACACCCTCCAGCAGGAAAAGATGGCCTCCCTCGGCACCCTCGCCGCCGGCCTCATGCACGAACTCAACAACCCCGGTGCCGCCGCCCGCCGCGCAGCCTCCCAGCTTCGAGAAAACCTTCTCCGGCTCCATGAGCTCGCCGCCAAGTTCACCTACCTCGATCTCAGCCACTCCCAGAAGCAGTGCCTGATCGACCTCCAGACCCAGGCCCTCGCCGTCAAAGCCCCCATCCAGCTCAACTCCCTCGAACAAAGCGACGCCGAAGAGGCCCTCGCCGAGTGGATGGAAAACGCCAACATCGCAAACGCCTGGAAGCTCGCTCCCACCCTCGTCTCCATCGGCTTCCATCCCGGCGAGCTCGATTGTGCGCGCTCCTCCTTCACCGGCGAAATCTTCTCCGACGCTCTCTCCTGGCTCGAAGCCCTCGTCTCCAGCATGCAGCTCGTCGGCACCATCGAGGAGTCCATCGGCCGCGTCTCCACCCTCGTCGCCGCCGTCAAAAGCTACGCCTACGAGGGCAAGGGACAGCGCCAGACCCTCAACGTCAACGAGAGCATCTACGCCACGCTCGTCATCCTCGGCCATAAAATCCGCGAAAAACAGCTCATCCTCGAAAAGAAGCTCGATCAGGATCTTCCTCCGCTCGAAAGCTCCTGCTCCGGCCTCAATCAGGTCTGGACCAACATCCTCGACAACGCCATCGATGCCCTTCCCGAGCAGGGCCACATCCGCCTCAAGACCTGGTCCGAGAAACACGCCACCGGTACCGTCGATCTCTGCATCACCATCGAAGACGACGGCCCCGGCATCCCCCTGGACAGCCAGCCCCACATCTTCGACCCCTTCTACACCACCAAACCGGTAGGCGTAGGCACCGGTCTAGGCCTCGGCATCGCCCACCGCATCGTCGAGCAGTACGGTGGCACCATCCGCTTCACCTCCGGCCCCGGCTCCACCATCTTCTACGTTCGCCTCCCCGCCAAACCGCCTACCCCTTAGGACATATCGCCCGCACAGAGAGGGAAAAGCAGCGCTGGTGCCTCGCCCTCCCTGGAGCGCAGGCCAGTCCGGCGTCAGCGCTTCACGCCAAAACCCACCAGGGCGATCCCTCCCGTGACCATGGAGCCGTAAGGCCGGCTTGGACCCACACCTCCTCCGGCCTGCACCGAGCCCGTCCATTGCCCTCCAAAGGCCTTCTTCAAGCCTCGTCCATAGCTCAACGTCACCGTCGAAGACATCGCGTTGCGGTGCGCTTCATCCACCCTCAGATTCACGTCACCGTTGATCCACCATTGCAGGCTCCGTCCGCTGTAGACGCTGTAGAGATCGAGATCCGTACGATTCACGCGCGAACGGCCAGCCCACCCACCGGCTGATACCTGTTGCTGCACGAACTGTGCCAGCAGAAACCGCGGCCCCCAGAAGCGCGCATAGGCGACGCTGGGCGTCAGGCTCAAATCACCGGAGCCCGCGTCCTTGTCCTGCGCAGTGGGCAACCTGAGCGTACCCGTCAGCAGCACTCCCTGCCGTGGCCTGACGTAGGGAATCCACTGCGACTTCAGTGCCGCATCGCCCAACACCATCCCCCGATGGCCAGTCGCCTCCGCGAAAGGAACCGAGACGCCGATGCTCATGGAGGCATGGCGCAACGGCTCCACGTACCCCAGAGACGTCGTCAGGCTATTGCCACCGTACTTCCGGTCCCACTCCTGACCGAGGGAGACGGTACGGAACAGAAACGTGGGATTCTTCGCCGCAGCGGGTTGTTCCGCGACAGAAACATTCATGGCGCGCGGGTGCGACTGCGCAAGGGCAGGCACGCTGGCGGCCAGCAGAACCCCTAAGAGAAAACGAACTTTCATGATGGATCCAGGCGTAGAAAGGCGCCCGCCTCTACACAGAAGCGGGCGCCTCGTTCCGTTATTTGCCGAGCTTGCTGTCGAACCACGCCTTCCACAGCGGAGCGGACGTCGCGTACGTGCCTCGGTGCGTCGTCTTTTCCGTGGAGATCGCTTCGACCTGCATATTGCCGCTCCCCATGGCACGCTGGTAGTTCATCGCAAGTTGCCCAATGCCGATCGCAATCGCCTCGTCCGTCTCGCCATAGTAGTTATGCACCGGGCTCTTGATGACCCAGCGATAAGCCTGCGTCTGCGCGGACAAACGTCCAAAAGCGGAGGCGGCGAAGTACTGCGGGTTGAAGTACTCGGGACGGATCAGCGCATGAAGGTCCGTCGGAACCTCCTTCGGATCCACGTGCTGACGCTCGTACAGGCGACGCGCCACATCGTAGTACTGGTCGTTGATCAAGGCGCGTGCCAGGCCCGGTTCGTTGTAATAATTCTCGAACGAGAACGAAGTCAGCATGAAGATCGTCGTCAGCCAGCTCGCATCGAACGGCCGCGGATAATCCAGCACACCGCTGAAGGTCGCATACCCGTCGACCGGCGCACTCGCCGTTGCCGCCGCATCGACCGGCACACCGGCACTCTCCAGTTTTTCCAGAAAAGCCATGGTGACGAAGCCACCCTGCGACCAGCCCCCCAGAAACAACTTGCTTGTGCCAATCTTCATCTGCGCCAGGACAGCGCGGCTTGCCATCAGCATGTCGAAGGTAGCCTGTTGATGGCTTGCCTTCACCAGGTAGCCCTCCGGCTCCTTCGAGACACCCATCCCGAAGTAATCGGCGCCAATCACGACGTATCCCTGCCCGGCGAACTGCGCCAGCATCAACTCCGTCTCAGCGGACTCCTCCGGGTAAGAGGGCACCTCATGCTTGCCGTACACCGTTCCATGTTGATAAGAAACCATGGGGAAACTGCTGCCGCCGGTCTCCGGAATCGCCAGCAACCCGGAAGCAACGATCGGCTTGTTGTTCAACTCCGGAACAACAGAGTTGTACTGAATGCGGTACATCTTCACGGCATTACTAGCCGGGGTATAGGTAACGTTCACGCCAAAGAACTTCGGAGTTTCGACCGTAAGCACTTCGTTGAGCTTCTTGACATCGAGACGGCCGATGTACTGGTAGCTCACCCCAGACGTCACCTGCACCACAGGGCTTTCCTGAGCGCGCAACGAAGGCAAGAAGGGGAAAGAAGCAGTCAATAAAAACAGAACCGCGGACAAACGCGCAAAACGAATCACTGTTCCTCCCAAAAAGTGCAGTCTTTCGAACGGTTACCATCGCTTTACCGCGGACAGGATCCCCATAAGGCGCCACGCAACGGGCCCAGAGATCCGATCCGCAGCGCAAGAATACAGTCACATCAACAAAGATGTTCAGGCTGAAACAACATCGATATCATACTGCGCTCGCTCGCTTCGTCCGTCAAGCCTCTGCCGGCAACGCATCAGGAGATAAAATCCCCTCATGCCCCTCATGCCCTTCCACATCGCCTTCCCCGTCGACGATCTCGCCGCCGCCCGCGCCTTCTACGGCACCACCCTCGCCTGTCCCGAGGGCCGCAGCTCCGCCGAGTGGATCGACTTCGACTTCTTCGGCCACCAGATCGTCGCGCACCTCTCGCCCAACGCCCCCGGCAAGCCCCACCACAACGGCGTCGACGGCCATGCCGTCCCCGTCCCGCACTTCGGCGTCATCCTCACCATGGAGGACTGGCTCGCCCTCGCCGACCGCGTCCGCTCCGCCGGCATCCCGTTCGTCATCGAGCCCTACATCCGCTTTCAGGGCGAGGTCGGCGAGCAGGCCACCATGTTCTTCTACGACCCCGCCGGCAACGCCCTCGAATTCAAGGCCTTCGCCGACATGTCCCAACTCTTCGCCAAATAGCGCCACCAATCCGGGTCCCCACATCTCGATTCTGAGCTGTGGGGACCCGCCGGGAATCCCCCAATCCCACGCAACTCTTCCTCCGCGGGCACCACGAATCTCCCCGCACTTTTCGGAATCCGTCCTAAAATGATCCCGTGCCCCTTACCCTCAACCCCACCGACGCGTTAGTCGTCATCGACATGCAGCGCGATTTCCTCCCCGGAGGCTCTCTCGCCGTCGCCGGCGGCGACGAGATCATCCCTGCCCTCAACGCCCTGGCTGCAAAGTTCGACCATGTCCTCCTCACCCAGGACTGGCACCCCGCCAACCACATCTCCTTCGCCAGCACCCACGGCAGGCAGCCATTCACCGATACCATCGAAGCCCCTTACGGCACCCAGCACCTCTGGCCCGGCCACTGCATCCAGAACACCCCCGGTGCCGACCTCCACCCGGACCTCGATATCCCCCACGCCGAGCTCATCCTCCGCAAGGGCTTCCGCGAGCAGATCGACAGCTACTCCGCCTTCCTCGAAAACGACGGCACGACCCCCACCGGCCTCGCCGGCTACCTCCGCGAGCGCAACCTCCAGCGCCTCTTCTTCGCAGGTGTAGCCTACGACTTCTGCGTCGGCTTCTCCGCCATCGACGGCCATCGTCTCGGCTTCGAGACCATCGTCCTCGAAGACCTCACCCGCGCGGTCTCCCTCCCCGGCTCCGTGGATCACACCAACGCATGCTTCGCCGAACAGGGCATCCAACGCATCGCATCGAGGGAGATCGCATGAAGCTACCCTGGGACCAGACCGAAGCCACCGTCCTCCAAAGCCGCTACCAGTTCGCTCGCCTCAACACGCTCACCCTCGGCATCCAGACCCAGAAGAAGTTCTGCGTCACCTACACCTTCTCCGTCGATGGCACCGACTACACCGGCACCTTCCAGTCTCCAACGGCCATCCTCCAGAACGAACGCATCCCGGTCCGCTATAACCCCGCCGACCCAGCCGAGAACAACCTCTCCAATCAGCCTCCCGTCCCTGAGATCTCGCTCGTCTTCATCGGTATCGCCCTCCTCTTCCTCATCCCTCTGCTCTGGCTCATCCTCCACCACGGCCACCGCTAAAGAAGATGATGGCAACGCAGTGTTGAATCAGATCCCCAACGGTGGCCTCTGCGAAAGCGAACAATTGCGACCGCCCCCACCCCACATCATCCAAACAGCATGACCATCCCGCCCATTCCTCCTGGCGTCCAGGTAGGCCACATCCATCTCAAGGTCGCCAACCTCCAGCGCGCCCTCGACTTCTACCACGGCGTCCTCGGCTTTGACATCACCACCCGCTTCGGAGACTCCGCAGCCTTCCTCTCCGCCGGCGGCTACCACCATCACATCGGCCTCAACACCTGGGAGTCCCTCGGCGGCCGTCCACCCGCCCCCGGCTCCACCGGCCTCTATCACGCAGCCTTCGTCTACCCCACCCGTGCGTCCCTCGGTCAAGCCCTCCTCCGTCTCATCCAGGCCAGGATCTCCCTCGACGGAGCCTCCGACCACGGCGTAAGCCACGCCCTCTACCTCCGCGACCCCGACCAGAACGGCGTGGAGCTCTACTGGGATCTCCCCCGCGACCAGTGGCCCCAAAACCCAGACGGCTCGCTGAAGATGTACACGCGCGCACTCGACCTGCAAAGCCTCATCGACGAAGCCGAAGCCTGACCCACCACAAACCGGGTGTGCCCCGCATCTCGATTGTGAGATGTGGCTTGTGCGCCTCCGATGCCGCTCAAGCCTACTGAATTCCCTCAGTGATATTCTTCCCACCATGAAACACCTCCTCCTCGCCGCCGCCCTCCTCCTGCTCCCCGCAGCAGCCCTGGCACAAAACACCCCCGACGCCCCACCCCAGACCGCCGTCCCCACCGACGCCCCTCTCAACCCCTCCCTGCCCACCCTCTTCATCGTCGGAGACTCCACCGCCCGCAACAAGCTCGACCTCGGCTGGGGCGATCACTTCGCCCACTTCTTCGACACATCCAGAATCAACATCGCAAACCGCGCCGTAGCCGGTCGCAGCTCCCGCACCTACCTCGTCGAGGGCCGATGGGCCACCACGCTCGCCCAGGTCAAAGCCGGTGACTTCGTCCTCATCCAGATGGGCCACAACGACGGAGCCGGGACCCCCGAGTCCGTCCAGAAAGATCTGAAAGCCCGCTCCAGCCTCAAGGGCCTCGGCAACGAGACCGTCGAAGTCACCCTCCCCGGCAAGCCCACCGAAACCGTCCGGACCTACGGCTCCTACCTCCGCCAGTACATCGCCGAAACCCGGGCCAGGGGAGCCACCCCAATCCTTCTCACCGTCACCATCCGCAATATCTGGAAGGACGGCCATATCGAGCGCGACATGGGCTTCCGCGACTACGAGACCCAGCTCGCCGCCACCGAGCACGTACCCCTCATCGACATGGCCACCTGCGCCGCCGATCGCTTCGAGGCACTCGGCCCCGAAAAGACTGCCCTGCTCTTCCCCATCGACCACACCCACACCAGCCCCGAGGGTGCCGAGATCAATGCCGGCTGCGTAGCCCAAGCCCTGCGCACCGCAAAATCCCCCGTAGCGGCCTACCTCCGCTAAATCAGAGACCGGTACTTCTCCAGCGTCAACAGCACAAGCTGCGACCTCGTCCTCACACCCAGCTTGTTGAAGAGCTGTTGCAGCGAAGACTTCACCGCGCTCTCCGAGGTCTGCTGCTTGTCCGCAATCTCCTTGTTCGACAACCCCTGCAGCAGCGACCGCAGAATAAATCGCTCGCGCTCGGTAAACTGCGGTGCCGCATCCTCCGACGGTTGAGCCGACTTCACAATCGCCTGCAGATACTTCTGGTCGATCAGCACCCGTCCATCCGCCACCTCGCGGATGCTCCGTTGCAGCGCCGTCGGCGAGTCCTGCTTATGAAAGATCCCGCTGATCCCCATCCCGATCAACTGCATCGCATCGCGATCCGGCAGCCCCGCCGTCACAATCAGAATCCGCCCGCCAAACCCGCTCTGCTTCAGCGTCATCGTAAAGTCGACCGCCGTCTGTCCGCCCAGGTCATAGTCCAGGATCAGCACATCCACCGGCTGCGTCTTCAGGATCGCGAGTGCCTCCTCCACATCCCCCGTGTGCCCCACCACTTCAAACTGCGCATCGCTGACCAGCAGCCGCAGCAAACCCTCGCGAAAGAGTTGATGGTCGTCCATCAGAAAGAGCCGTGTCGGTTGCATCGTCGGTGTCATCGCTCTGCAGACATCGTAATGGGTACCGTGATCTCGAAACAGCACCCTTCTTCCGTTGGGATATACCGCAGGTCGCCGTCGAAGCTCTTCACCATCTCCCGCGAGATATAAAGACCCAGCCCCGAGCCCGTCGCGCTCGGCGTAAACGCCTTGAAGAGATGGCTCGCGTCCTCCACACCGGGACCCGCGTCCCGAACCGTCAAGGCCACGAAATCGCCACGCTGCTCCGCCTCCAACCGCAACTCCTTGCGTTCACTCTGCGCCGAGGCCTTCAGCGCATTCTGTGAAAGGTTCAGCAGCACCTGCAACAGGCTGTGCGGATCGGCCTGCAACCGCGGCAGGTCCTCCGGAAGCGTCCACGCCACGGTCCCGCCCGCATCGTTCCAGTCCGGCTCCACGATCACGCTGAACTCCTGCGCAATCTCCGCCAGCGAGATCGTCACCGGCTGCATCTTCTGACGCTTGCTCAGGTCGAACGACGCCAGCCGCCCCAGCGCCTCAATCAGGTTCTTCAACGCGCCGAAATCGAGGTCGTTCTCCAGCTTCAGCCGCCGGTCGAGATTCGACCCCACCACCGCGATCGCCGAACACAGGTTCCTGATCTCGTGCGACACCGCCCCCGCAAGCACCTGGCTATGACTCGCCAACTGCTCGTAGTGCATCCGCTCGCGTTCCCGCACCTCTTCCGAGTTGTCCACCACGATCGCCGCAAGATTCCTTCGCCGCCCCGTCCCATAGATCGAAAACCAGGTCGCCGCCGGAAACGAAGAGTGATCCTTCCGCTTCGCCCACGTCGTCGCCGACGTCCGTACCTGTTCGATCTCCGGGTTCAGATGAAGCGCATTCAGAAAGATCGGGAAATACTCCGCAATCGGCTGATCCACCAGCGAATCGTCCCCCTCAAATCCAAGCATCTGGTGCGCCGCACGGTTCGCGGCACTCACGTTTCCCTCACTCCCGATCGTCAGGATTGCGGCAGGACTGCTCTCCGCCAGCAGACGCAGTTGATCCTCCGCGCGATGCCGAAGCCTCTGCTCGAAGCGTATCCGCAGATACTGCGCCAGCGCCTTCCGCCGGCTCGACGTGATCTGGTTCACCAGCAGCCCGCAGCCCGAATAAGCCACCGTCGCCATCAGAAACCGCAGCCAGTGCTCCAGCTCCGTCACCGGCAGATCGAACTGGCCTCGCGTAAACGCGCACAGCAGCGCAACCAGCGGCACCTGCCACCACACCACAGCCGTCGACGCAAGGATCACCGGAAACAGATACAGAAGCCCCAGCGAATAGTCGAGCTGGAACAGCCACTCCAGCCAGGCCAGTCCGGCGACCATCGCAGCCGCAGCGGTCAGCACCGCCGCCCGGTTGCTCAGCGCCGTACGCGTCCATACCTTCCAGCGAAGTCGATTTCTTGGTCGCACATCTCATTAGACCCCGAAGCCTACCGGCCGGTCACCCACCCCACCGGAAGATGACCGCACCCATCGAAAGATAGCCTCCATCGGCCGCTCTCCACCAGCCATAAGACATCCCCGCCGATAGCTGCTTTTACACCCGATTTCCAGTCATATAGCCCAAGACATTCGAAACACGGAGACTCATCACCATGATCGTAAGCAACGACCTCTCATTCCGAAGAATCTGGCCCCAGGCGTCCCGCCGCCTGCTTGTCCTCCTCATCTTCGACTGCGCCGTCGCAGGCCTCTACTCCGTCACCCACTCCAAGCTGCTCACGCTCGACGGCCTGCCCATCGCTCCCCTCGGCTCCGCCCTTACCATCTTCCTCGCCTTCCGCACCAACGCCGCCTACGGTCGCTGGTGGGAGGCCCGGCAGCTCTGGGGCGCGCTCGTCAACACCTCACGCTCTCTCGCCCGCCAGTTCCTCACCCTCATCGACAACGACGGTGGCCAGGACGGACTCGAGCTCAAACAGCAACTCGTCCGCTACCAGATCTCCTTCGCCCACGCCCTGCGCTGCCACCTCCGCAAGCAGAACCCCTTCCCCGAGCTCAGCTCCTCGCTCAGCCCCGAACAGATCGAAGAGCTCCGCACCTCCTCTAACATACCTGCCGCCATCAACCTCAAGATGGGCGAGCTCCTCCAGCTCACCCGCGAACGTGGCCTCATCGACTCCATCCGATCCGTCGCCATCGATGAAAATCTCACGCAGCTCTCCAACATCCAGGGCGCCTGCGAACGCATCAAGAACACCCCTCTCCCACGTCAGTTCGCTTACCTGCCCCGTATCCTCGTCAACGTCTTCTGCTATCTCGTTCCTCTCGGACTGGTCGCGAATCTCGGCCTCATGACCCCCATCGTCTCGGTCCTCATCAGCTTCAGCTTCATCGCCGCCGACCTCGTCGGAAGCGATATCGAGAACCCCTTCGAGAACACCATCCACGACACCCCCATGACCGCCCTCACGCGGACCATCGAGATCAACCTCCGCGAACACATGAAAGACCCCAAACCGCTGCGTGGCATCCTGTCCGCCGACGGATTCGTCTACTAACCTCCTCACAACCCCCAAGGAGAACCACCATGAACTCCATGACCGACAACATCGTCTTCGCGACGAACTTCTCCGATGCCTGCCACGCCGCCATCCCCGCCGTCACCCGTTGGATCGACTCCCACAAGGCAGATCTCACCCTGCTTCACGTCTACGATCCGTCGAAGATCCTCCGCCGCGACGCCGAGTCGCAGCTCAACTCCTTTTACGCCGAGGCCGACAACTACAGAAACTGCCGCCGTGTCCTCCTCGCCGGAGACCCCTGCGAAAGCATCAAGGACTTCTGCGCCCGCGAGCGCAACGGTCTTCTCTTCATGCCGCCCTCGGACCGCACCGGCCTCCCCCGCCCCTTCCACGTCTCCTCCCGCGCCCGCCTCCTCGAAAGCCTCGACATGCCCATCTGGACCATGGGCAAAGCCACCCTCAGCAACAACGCCGCCGTCGCCGGCAAGAACATCGCCGTCTACCTCCAGGATCTCGATCGCCCCTCGGCCTATATCTCCGCCGCCGCCTCCCACGCCCAGCGCCATGGAGCGACGCTCCATCTCTTCTATATCGTCCCGGAGACGACAGAAGGCACACTCATCACCTCCCTCCACACCGGCGCCCCCCTCGGCATCGAAACCGCCATCGACATGATCGGCGAAATCGCCGCAGGACTGCCCTCCTCGCTCAAGATTCAGATACACGTCCGCATGGGCTCGGAGAGCCGCGAACTCAAGGCACTCCTCCGTGAAAGCGAAGCCGAGCTCCTCATCGTCGGCAGCGGACAGACCATCCATCGCGGCTTCTTCCGCACCACCATCAACTCCACCCTGACAAGCTGCGAGATCCCCATTCTCTGCCTGCCGGAATCCATCCGCCTCCACCCCGGCCGCCGCGACGCCGCACAGGCAATCGCCGCATGACCCGGCAACACCATCAGGGCGTGGAAGAAACCACGCCCTGACAAAGCAAATCCTCACGCAGCAAATCCCAAAGAAACATCTCTCCCGCCCCACTCAAACCGGCAGCCCCTCTGTCAGTCCCTGCGCGACGCACACCCGGTTCCGACCCTCCGCCTTGGCCTCATAGAGAGCCGCGTCCGCCCTCACGATCAGATCGTTCCGGTCCATCCCCGCCTCCGGCAACGTGGTCGCCAGCCCGCAGCTCACCGTCGCCCAGCCATGTTGATACTCCACCCGATGCCCGACCGCCGGACTGCCCGCAACCTCGATCAGCACACGAATCCGTTGCGCCACGCGCAATCCCACCCCGATCGAGCTCTCAGGCAGCACAACGACAAACTCTTCGCCCCCATAGCGGCACCACGATCGCAGGTGGAGTCGCCACCCCAAGCCGAACCGCCAGGAAAGGCAGGAAGGTTCCCGGAAACAGGATCGAATCGGAGATCAGGAAACAGTTGTACAGCAACACGCAGCAGATACCTTCGATCCACATCCGCCGGGAACGCTGTGCGGACGAAGATGCTTCGAACTTCTCTTCAAGAACCGGAGACTGACCGAGCCACCGAAAACGCCCGCCCTCCAGCAAGACAATCTCCTCGTCCAGCGAATCCGGAAGGGAAGAAGACGCAAGAGCAGTTGGACGGAAGGGATCCTCAGCGTTCGAAGTAAGGTCGGAAATAGGGTCAGACATCAGGAGTTCGCCTTTCAGAGGCGGAACATAACTGCTCTGGCCTGAGTATCTCGATGCTTCATCGCCCGTTCCAGGCAGATTTTCATCCAGCGAGCACCTCGGAAATTCATCCCATTGGGAACCAACCCACGGATATTGATTCAGCCAACAAACCGCCGACGCGACATCCTCATGCAGTCCGGAACACGTCGCGCTCCAGCCTCGCGCCATCCAGCCACCGCGCCTGACATCTTTTCGGCTAATTTTCGGCTAAACTGATACCTGAGGAAATCACCATGCTCCGCAGGAGCCAGTCCAGAACACTCATCGCGTCGGCGGTCCTGTTAGCGTGTCTCGCGCTCACCGGCCAGTCCCGCGACCAGATGAGCCGGACCGGCGCCCCCGCGACCCTCGCCAGCCAGGGGAAGTCGAGCTTCAGCCAGAGCATCATCGCACGCGCCCAGCGCATCCTCATCGCGCACGCGGCACGCGGCCAGCACACGCTCCTGACCCTTCAGGCGGCAACCCTATCCGCCGCCTTCATCGACCACGCACCCACCCATCCGGCAGCCGCTCTCCCCATCGAGCACCCCGGCCTCTACGCCAACGACCCCTGGCGACGCACCTCCCGCCCCTTCGCCTCCTGAACCCAGACTCCCTCCCGGTAGAGTCCCCCTCGACATTCTCCGCGCCCATGCGCGCCCGCATACCCCAGTAAGGAAAAATCCAAGTGCTCAACTCCGTTCTCGCCAAAGTCTTCGGCACCAGCAACGAACGCGCCGTCAAGCGCATGCTCCCCACCATTCAGCAGATCAACGCACTCGAGCCCACCCTCACCGGCCTCACCGACGAAGAACTCCGCAACAAGACCGCCGAGTTCCGCGCCCGCATCGCCGACGCCGTCAAGGACATCGATCCCAAAGAGAACCCCGACGAGCTCTACGCCGCCGAAAAGGCCGCACTCGACGCCCTCCTTCCCGAGGCCTTCGCCGTCGTCCGCGAGGCAGGCAAGCGCGCCGTCGGCATGCGTCACTTCGACGTACAACTCATCGGCGGCATGATCCTCCATCAGGGCAAAATCGCCGAAATGAAGACCGGCGAAGGCAAGACCCTCGTCGCCACCCTCCCCTGCTATCTCAACGCCCTCGCCGGCCGCGGCGTCCACGTCGTCACCGTCAACGATTACCTCGCCAAGCGCGACGCTGAGTGGATGGGCAAGATCTACGGCTTCCTCGGCCTCTCGGTCGGCGTCATCGTCCACGACCTCTCCGACCAGCAGCGCCGCGACGCCTACGCCTCCGACATCACCTACGGCACCAACAACGAGTTCGGCTTCGACTACCTCCGCGACAACATGAAGTTCGAGCTCGCCGACCAGGTCCAACGCGGCCAGTACTACTGCATCGTCGACGAAGTCGACTCCATCCTCATCGACGAAGCCCGCACCCCCCTCATCATCTCCGGCCCCACCGACCAGACCACCGACAAATACGCCCGCGTCGACCTCATCATCCCCCAGCTCGAGCTCGGCGAACTCATCGAAACCGTCGAAACCAAAACCTGGTCCGGAGACTTCGTCGTCGACGAAAAGTCCCGGCAGATCACCGTCACCGACGAGGGCTGGGAGAAGATCGAAGGCCTGCTCGGCATCGGTAACATTGCCGACCCCGAAAACTGGGACCTCAAGCACCACGTCGAAGTCGCTATCAAGGCCCACAACCTCTACAAGCGCGACGTCGAATACGTCGTCAAGGACGGCGAAGTCATCATCGTCGACGAGTTCACCGGACGCCTCATGCCCGGCCGCCGCTGGTCCGATGGCCTCCACCAGGCCGTCGAAGCCAAGGAAGGCGTGGCCATCCGCAAGGAAGACCAGACACTCGCCACCATCACCTTCCAGAACTACTTCCGCCTCTACAAGAAGCTCTCCGGCATGACCGGTACCGCCGAGACCGAAGCCGCCGAGTTCGACAGCATCTACAAGCTCGACATCGTCGTCACCCCCACCAACCGCAAGATGCAGCGCATCGAGAACCCCGACGTCGTCTACCGCACCGCGAAGGAGAAGTACTTCGCCCTCGCCGACGAGATCTCCCGTCTCAATGCACTCAAACAGCCCGTCCTCGTCGGCACCACAAGCATCGAAAAGTCCGAGCTCCTCTCCGAGATCCTCAAGCGCAAGGGTGTCCGTCACGTCGTCCTCAACGCCAAGTTCCACGAGAAGGAAGCCGAGATCGTAGCCCAGGCCGGTCGCCTCGGCATGGTCACCATCGCCACCAACATGGCCGGACGCGGTACCGACATTCTCCTCGGCGGCAACGTCGACTTCATGGCCCGCCAGGAGCTCGTCCGCAAAAACCTCGCCCGCGCCGTCTCCGGAGCCGAAGGAGCCATCCAGCCCGTCGCCGGCCCCGGCATGGTCCGCTTCTACTACAACTCACAGGAGTTCGAAACCACCCAGGCGGACTGGGACCGCATCACCGCCCAGCACACCGCATCCGCAAAGGCCGAGCACGACGCCGTCCTCGAAGTCGGGGGCCTCCACATCCTCGGCACCGAACGCCACGAGTCCCGCCGCGTCGACAACCAACTTCGCGGTCGCGCAGGCCGTCAGGGCGACCCCGGTGCCTCCCGCTTCTACCTCTCCCTCGAAGACGACCTCATGCGCATCTTCGCCCGCGAGTGGGTCTCCACCCTCCTCCAGCGCCTCGGCATGGAAGAGGGAGTGCCCATCGAGTCCGGCATGATCTCCCGCCGCATCGAAGCCGCACAGAAGGCCGTCGAGACGCAGAACTTCGAGTCCCGCAAACACATCCTCGAGTACGACGACGTCATGAACAAGCAGCGCGAAGCCGTCTACGGCCTCCGCCGCCAGCTCATGGAAGGCGTCGATCAGAAGCAGCTCATCACCGAGGACTATGTCTCCACCATCCTCTCCAACCTCCTCGACGAGACAGCCCCGGAAAAGGCCCAGCCCGCCGAGTGGAACACCGACGCCCTCTTCACCCAGCTCTACGATCTCTTCGGGGCCCAGTTCAAGGAAGGCCCGGACAAGATCGACGTCGACACCCTCGGCCGACACGACCTCGGCGAGACCATCTTCAACAAGCTCAAGGCCCGCTACGAGATCAAGGAGCAGATCCTCGGCGCGCCCGCCATGCGCTACCACGAGCGCATCGTCATGCTCTCCGTCCTCGACGGTCTCTGGAAGGATCATCTCCTCGCCATGGATCACCTCAAGGAAGGCATCAACCTCCGCGGCTACGCCCAGCAGGACCCCCTCGTCGCCTACAAGAAGGAGTCCTTCGAGATGTTCGAAGGCATGATGCTCCGCTTCCAGGAAGACACCGCCCGCCACCTCTTCCGCATGCAGATCATCGGACCCGACGGCCAGCCCATCGAGACCGCCGAGCAGCTCGCCTTCGCCCAGAACGCCGCCCAGCAGCAGCGCGCGCAACAGACGATGTTCGAGCAGGCCGCCCTCGAAGCGGTCAGCGGCACCCCCACCCCGCCGCCCGCGCCCGTGCCGGTCCCCACCAAGGCCCCGTCGACCACCATCGACGCCCTCGAAAAGGAGTTCCAGCGCAAGAAGCAGCGCGACCTCGATAACGCCCGCGCCGCCGGAGCCTCCGCCACCACCGACGCCGCCACCCAGCGCACCACCGGCCAGAAGGTGGGACGCAACGACCCATGCCCATGCGGCTCCGGCAAGAAGTACAAGAACTGCCACGGTGCCAACGCCTAAATACCGCCACCAAACCGGGTTCCCCACATCTCGCCTCTGAGATGTGGGTGGAACGCCCCAAACTCACCCGGAGAGACACATGCTGAACCCCGAAATCACCCCCAAAGACGCCGCCGCCCTCCTCGCCTCCCCCAACCCGCCCGTCCTCATCGACGTCCGCGAAAAATGGGAGTTCGACACCGCCCACATCGAAAACGCGCTCCTCATGCCCATGGGCGACGTCCCCTCCCGCGCCCATCAGGACCTCGACGAAGACGAACCCATCCTCGTCCTCTGCCATCACGGAGCCCGTTCGCTCAACGTGACCATGTGGCTCCGCCAGCAGGGCTTCTCCCAGGCCCAGTCCATCGCCGGCGGCATCGAGTCCTGGTCCCGCCAGATCGACCCGACCATTCCCCGTTACTAAACAACCCTGCCGATGTGAGCCTATACTGGCATGGCAGGACGGCCCCCTCCCCATGTCGCTCGCTTGGTTCGATCACAGAACGCTGCTCGTCTGTAACGTTCTCGTTGCAATTCTCTTCAGTGTCCTTCTCCTCGGCGTCCGCTGGACCTATCCACGCATGCGCGGAGCCACCGAAGCCGCCATCGCCTTCCTCATCTGCATCCCTGGCGGTATCCTCATGTCCGCCCAGACCCCGACCACTCACCCTATCCTCACCGTCTTCGCCGACTGCTCCATACTGATCTTCTACCTCCTCTGTTACCTCGCGATCGTCCGCTTCCTCATCGTGCCGATGTCCCGCCTCGCCTGGATCGTCACCCTTCTCTCCATCGCCTCCATCGCCTTCTTCACCTTCGTCCACGACAGCGTCATCGCCCGCATGACCACACTCGGCCTCTCCGTCGCCATGCTTCGCCTGCTCACAGGCATCACCCTGCTCCGCTACCCCGTCCAGCGCAGGCTCATGCGCGGATTCGCAGCCTTCATGCTCCTCTCTTCTCTCATCGCCTTCCGCAACAGCTATGCAACAGCCTTACACGGCAAAGCCGCCAGCTTCTACCCGCGCGGTCACGTCGCCAGCGAAATCCTTCTCTTCGCCATCGTCGGCTTCTCGCTCACCGGCGTCTTCTTCCTCGCCCTCTTCGGCGACGAACTCACCGAGATCATCGGCCGCCGCGCCCAGGTCGATCCCCTCACCGGCGTCCTCAACCGACAGGGCATCAACGTCCGCTTCGCCGCCGAGCTCGACCGTGCCACCCGCAACCGGCTACCCCTCTCGATCCTCCTCATCGACATCGACTTCTTCAAGTCCATCAACGACACCCACGGCCACCTCGCCGGAGACAAAGCCCTCGGTCAGGTCACGCTCTGTATCCTGAACGAGATCCGCGCCTACGATCTCCTGGGCCGCTTTGGCGGAGACGAGTTCATGGTGCTTCTCCCCGAAACCAGCTCGATCAAGGCCATCGAAATCGCCGAGCGCATCCGCTCCGCCCCCTCGAAAACCTCACCCATGACCCTCAGCATCGGCGTCGCCGAAGCCATCCTGCACGAACGTCTGGCCACCCTGGTCGACCGCGCCGACGCAGCCCTCTACGACGCCAAGCGCAACGGCCGCAACTGTATCCGCACCAGCCGCTAAACAGCCAGGCCGCACAGACTCCAACCTGCATTACCCTAGACTCATGCCTCCCAAGCGCGCATTCGACGCCGAGCTCCAGGCCCTCGAAGCCCTCCGCCAAGCCACCCCCGAAGAAGCCCTCCCGCACCTCACCAAGACCCTCACCCACCGCAACAACTTCCTCGTCTCCAAAGCAGCCACCCTGGCCCAGCACCACAACCTGACCGCCCTGGCCCCCAACCTCGCAGAAGCCTTCCCCCGCTTCCTCGCAGACGCCCCCAAATCCGACCCGCAATGCTGGGCCAAGAACGCCATCGCCAAAGCCCTCGCCCACTTCGAGTACCAGGACCCCGACCTCTACCTCATCGGCATGCGCCACCTCCAGCCCGAGCCCGTCTGGGGCGGCAATGAGGACACCGCTGGCCCGCTGCGCAGCACCTGCGCCCTCGCGCTCGTCCAGTGCCGCACCATCAACTCCCACAAGCTCCTCCTGCACCTCATTCCACTTCTCGCCGACAAGGAACTCAACGTACGCGTCAACGCCGCCCGCGCCATCGAACAAACCGGTACCGACTCCTCCGCTCTACTCCTGCGACTGCGCGCCGAACTGGCCTCCGACTCCCCCGAGCTCCTCGGTGCATGCTACGCCGGCGTCCTCTCCCTCGAAGGCCCATCCGCCATCCCCTGGGCCGCCCGCTTCCTCCCACCCGAGGACGACGCCGCCGCCGAGGCCGCCATGGCCATCGCCCAGACCCACACCCCGGAAGCGGTAGACATCCTCAAATCCACCCACAAACGAGCCCGCGACCCCTGGTTCCGCAAAGCCACCCTGTCAGCCTTAGCCTTAACCCGCCAGCAGTCCGCGACCGACTATCTCCTTCACCTCATCGAGCAGGACACCCAGACCGCCGACGCGCGTGAAGCCCTCATGCTCTCGGCCCCATCCCCCGAAACGCTGTCCCGTCTCCAACAACTAGCCCCAAATCCGAACAACTAACTCCCGCCCCGCAGCGAAGCGACCCCGCCAACAGCCAAAAAAAAACCACCCAAATCCAATCCCCCAGGCCGTCCAACCGAGCCTCAAGAGAGCGGCATCCTTCACCGAGCCCGCGGATGCGTCTCCTCATACACCCTCTGCACCTGACCCACCGTCAACTGCGTATACCGCTGCGTCGTCGACAGCCTCTCGTGCCCCAGCATCTCCTGGATCGCCCTGAGATCCGCACCCTCCTCCAGCATGTGCGTCCCAAACGCATGCCTGAGCGTATGCGGATGCACATCCGCCGGCAGACCCCGGCTCAGCGCGATCGCCTTCACAATCCGTCCCACCGAACGCGTCGTCAACCGGCAATCCCCCCGCATCCGCAGGTTCGTCACCAACGGCCCCTCTCCCACCAGCGAGCCCTTCCCCGCAGCCTCCAGTTTCGCCGCCCGCAAAGGCAGCAAAGCCCGAATCGCCACCGCCGCCTCATCCCCCAGCGGCACATACCGTTCCTTACGTCCCTTCCCCCTCACCAGGATCGCCTCGTTCCCCCACTGGATATCCCCGATATCGATCCCCACCAGCTCCGAGTTCCGAATCCCGCACCCATACAACAGCTCAAAGATTACCCGATCCCGCTCCGGCCACGCCGCAACCTCAGCGTTGTCGTCCTCCCCAAGCTCCCTCGCACGCACTCCCACGCCCTCCTCCAGCGAGTTCAGAACCCGGTTGACCTCCTCCGCGCTCGGCACCCGCGGCAGATGCTTCGGCAGCTTCGGCGTCGACACCAGCAGCGCCGGATTCTGCTTCACCTTCCCCTCTTTCGCCATCCACTTGAACCAGCTCCGAATCGCCGCCAGCGCCCTCGCCGCGCTCGCCTGCGTCAGCCCCCGCCCATAGAGATCCCCCAGATAAGCCCGGATATGCAGATGCAGCACCGCCCCAATCCCTCGGCCACCCACCTGCCCATCCAGATACGCCGCAAAGCTCCGAATCTCCCGGGCATACGCCCGCACCGTATGCTCCGAGGCCCCGCGCTCCTCCGACAGCATCGCCAGAAATCCCTCCGCCAACATGGAAAACTCGCTGTCCTTACTCATTCCCCACCCCCACGCGCCTCTTCCCTCGCGGATGATGCATCCGATGCACCGCCTTCAGCCTCTCCATCGCCACATGCGTATACACCTGCGTCGTCGCAATGTCCGCATGTCCCAGCAGCGTCTGCACGCTCCTCAAATCCGCCCCATGCTCGACCATATGCGTCGCGCAGCTATGCCGCAGCATATGCGGACTAGCCTTCCTGCCCGTCCCCGACATCCCCCGCACCATCTCCCAAACCCACTGCCGCGTCAGCGCCTTCCCCCGCACGCTCACAAACAAAGCCCTCTGCACCGCCCCCGCTCCCAACAGCGATGGCCTCCCCAGCTGGATGTACCGCTCCAGCGCCTCCACCGCCGACCGCCCCAGCGGCACAATCCTCTCCTTATCGCCCTTCCCCCGCACCATCGCCCGCGCCATATCGAGCGCCAGATCCTCCACCCGCAGCGCGCAGATCTCCCCCACCCTTAACCCGCCTGCATATAACAACTCCAAAATCGCATGATCCCGCAGCGCCAGCCCATCCGCATCCGCCACCCTCGCCGCCGCGCCCGTCTTCTCGAGCATCTCCGCGACCTCAACCTCCGCCAGCGACTTCGGCAGCACCTTCCAGCTCGCCGGCGTCTCGATATTCAGCGTCGGATCGTAGTCGATCCTCTTATCGATCAGCAGCCACTTATAAAACCCCTTCAGACAGCTCAGCTTCCGCGCAATCGACCGCGACTCCACCCCAAACCCGCGTTGCCGCGCCATAAACGCGCTCACATCCTCCTGCCGAGCCGTCACCAACAGCCGCCCGCTTCCCTCCACCTCTTCCGCAAACTGCTCCAGGTCCCGCCCATACGCCTCGCACGACGCCGGCCGCAGCCCCTTCTCCACACGCAGGTATCCCAGGTACTCCCGCACCGTCCGTACATTCCCTGCACCGTTCATTCCCCGATTATCCGGCTCCCAACCCCCATCCCACCGCCTCTCCACAACCCCAGAACCAACATGGTCAGCAACCACCCCGGCACACCCCCAAAAAACACCCCCGCCACCAACCCCGCCCATGTAGCATCCAAAGAACCATGGCCCTCTGCGAACACCTAGCCGCCGCCCACCCCCACAAGCCCAACTCCGCCGGCTGCGAAGAATGCATCAAGATGGATTCCTGGTGGGTCCACCTCCGCACCTGCCTCACCTGCGGCCACGTAGGCTGCTGCGACTCCAGCCCCAACAAACACGCCACCAAACACTTCCACGCAACAAAGCACCCGGTCATGACCTCCAAAGAGCCCGGCGAACACTGGCGCTTCTGCTTCATCGACGAACAGATGGCCGAATAGGGCGTTCACAGTGGCTCCCCGCCGAGCAACGCGAGGCCCAGCACAGCGTGAGTCGGCAACACCGGTAGACACACCACGAAGTGGTCGCCGCCCGCGCAGGGCACCCGTCCGGCAGGACAACAAAGTCCTTGCCGTACCACTCCCTACTCCCTGTTCCCTTATCCCTGTATCCTAGAGACAGTCATGTTTGAGAACTTAAGCGAAAAACTCCAGCGCTCCTTTAAGAACCTCCGCGGCCAGGGCACCCTCACCGAAGAGAACATCTCCGAAGCTCTCCGCGAGATCCGCCTCGCCCTCCTCGAGTCCGACGTCAACCTCGACGTGGTCAAGCAGCTCATCGAGCAGATCCGCATCAAGGCCCTCGGCACCCAGGTCGCCACTGCCCTCTCGCCCACCGAGCAGATCGTCAAAATCGTCAACGACGAGCTCGTCAACATCCTCGGCAAGGACACCGCGCGCTTCAAGTTCTCCTCGCAGCCCCCATCGGTAATCCTCATGGCCGGCCTGCAAGGCTCCGGCAAAACGACCACCAGCGGCAAACTCGCCCAGTGGCTCAAAAAGGGCGGCCACCGCCCCATGCTCGTCTCCGTCGACGTCTACCGTCCCGCCGCCCGCGAGCAGCTCGCCGTAGTAGCCCGCACCACCGGCACCAGCATCTACGAGGGCAAGCTCGACCCCGACACCACCCACGGCACCGCCGACGTCCTCCGTCTCGCCAAAGAAGCCAAGCGCGACGCCGCCAACTTCGGCTGCGACATCCTCATCGTCGACACCGCCGGCCGTCTCGGCATCGACAAAGAGCTCATGGACGAGATGGCCGAGCTCAAAAAGCTCCTCAACCCCTCCGAGATCCTCTTCGTCGCCGACGCCATGACCGGCCAGGACGCCGTCAACTCCGCCAAGGCCTTCAACGACCTCCTCGCCATCACCGGAGCCGTCCTCACCAAGATGGACGGCGACGCCCGCGGCGGCGCGGCCCTCTCCATCCGCCAGGTCACCGGAGCCCCTATCAAGTTCCTCGGCACCGGCGAAAAGCCCGACGCCTTCGAACCCTTCCACCCCGACCGCATCGTCAGCCGCATCATGGGCATGGGCGACATCGCCACCCTCCTCGAGCGCGCCGAAGAAAAGCTCGACCGCGGCAAAGCCGAAAACTTCGCGAAAAAGGCCCTAACCGGCGAAGGCTTCACCTTAGAGGACTTCCGCGAACAGCTCCGCCAGATCAAGAAGATGGGCTCCATGAAGAGCATCCTAAAGATGCTCCCCAGCGTAGGCCCCTTCGCCGGCATGGCCCAGGCCGCCGAAAACGTAGACGAGAGCCAGTTCAGCCGCATCGAGAACATCATCAACTCGATGACCAACAAAGAGCGCCAGAACGCCGACATCATCAACGGCAGCCGCCGCAAGCGCATAGCCACCGGCTCCGGCACCACCGTCCAGGAGGTCAACAACCTCCTCCGCCAGTACAGCCAAATGTCCAAGATGTTCAAAAACATGGGCGGCGGAGGCGGCATCAAAGCCCAGCAAAGAATGATGAGCCAAATGCAAGGCAAACAGAAGTTCGGTCGCTGACGTTACTCGATGTCTGCTACCGGGGAATCTAGCTTGCTGATCTTAAACCGATGCGGATCCTTGTAAAGGGAAGCTCTCAGAGCCATCGCAAACCGCGCATCTCGAAATTCGTAACTAGCCTCGCTTTGTGTGCGCTTTAGAATCGCATTCTGACCTTTACTCAACTCGCTTAGAATTTGGCCTACCCCAAGAGTTTGATCAGGTTTTGTACTGGAGGCAAATTCAAGCCGCAGTGCACTTTCGACATCATTTACATGGAAGGTCTTTTTTTTGCTTTTCGACAAGACATATAAAACCTGATTGCGCCGCCCCGCTTTGGTTTCGCGTTTGTTCATCCATTCATTTATGAGTCCTGACGCTTGACTGAGACCTTGCTTGAGCCAGGCGATATTGGCTTCTTTCAGTTGCTCTGGTTCAATTTTCCAGTTGGAATCCTCCAACACATAGCCAAGCTGCTGGCAGTATTCTTGTACTGGCTGGGCGTAGCCCATTGTTATTTCAAATACATGCTTTTGCCACATGTCGAGAGTCTCTTCGTCTAGCTCAAGCTTGAGCAGGCTGAAGCCAGTTTTTATAAGTGTGCGCACTTGATCAGATGAAAGATTTGAAACTTCCGGGATCTCGGAAAGACGGTTTCCGACACTTGCATGAGTCTTCGACAGGTAGCGCTTCGCATCACTTGGAACTCCGACGATGAGCAACTTTACACTGAATTTTGCGTAGCGAGCATCATCGAGAAGAATCACGATAGAGGCCAATTCCTCCATCAAAGCGGCGCTGCTGAAAATCATTTCCAGGTTATCGATCACTAGGACTGCTGAATTGGATCCCGCCCGCTCCCGAAGAATACGCACGCAGTCTAAGAATGGATCGCTCTCCGAAAACGTGTATTTACGGGTACTTTTCAGGCCACCTTCAGCCACAACTGCTTTAAGTGTTGTGTTCATTTCTTCACTATGTTCTGCAAGTCTCTTCGGCTCTTCTTCATCGACGACCTGCTGAATCTCCGCTGTGAGTGACTTCAATCGAACTGCGTTCGCACAATTTGCAGTTGCCACCAGGGCTCCGATGTCCGAAAGAACTTTTTTGTAGAGCCAAGATTTCCCGCTCCCACTCTCGCCATAGATCATCGTATGCAGTGAGCCGCCCAACGCCCGAATGAGGGCCTTCTCCAGCGCAACTCTGTCAACATATATCGCGCGATTCACTTCCGTGCGTCTCGGTGTGAAAACTTGGTCGATCGATGGCCGGATCTCTTTGCCAAATAGACTTAACATGTAACGGATGATACATCCTCTGCGGGTGCCCCACATCCCGCTTCTGGGATGTGGGTTTGCAGAGAAGCTCACCCCACCTCTCACTCTAAACAACGACTAAAATCCCACCATGCCCCGCGGACTAGTCCGTTACCAACGCGAGCACCACCTGCACTTCGTAACCTTCTCCTGCCACAAACGCAAACCCTACCTCTCCACCCCATCCTCCAGAAACCTCTTCGAACAATCCCTCGAAAAGATCCGCATCCGTTACGCCTTCGAAATCCGGGGCTACGTCATCATGCCCGAGCACGTCCATCTCCTCATGAGCGAACCACCCAAGATCATCCTCGGTGACGCCATCAAAGCCCTCAAACTCTCCGTATCCATCCAAAGCGAACAGACCCCCTTCTGGCTCCCCCGTTACTACGACTTCAACGTCTTCACCACAAAGAAGCGCATCGAAAAACTTCGCTACATGCACCGCAATCCAGTAACCAGAGGCCTGGTCACCGACCCCACCGAATGGCCCTGGTCCTCCTACATCTACTACGCAACCGGCCTCCAGCGAACAGTCCAAATCACCTAAACCCGGCAAAAAACCGGGTGCCCCACATCCCGCTTCTGGGATGTGGGTTTCCAGAGAACCCCAACCCGCCGCTCACTCCAGGAAAAGGAAACCGCCCCCAAAGTCTGGGCCACCCTCCGCGACATCATCCAGAGCCAGCTCCAAATCCCGGAAGAAGACATCCGCGAAGAAGCCCACTTCCAAAACGACCTCGGAGCCGACTAATCTAGTCCCATGCCCACCGCCCACCTCTACACCGACGCCGAAGCCGCCGCCCACCCCCGTGTAGCCGCCGTCTTCGCCGACATCCGCGCCACCCGCAACTCCGACTTCATCAACAACTTCTGGCGAGCCCTCGCCAACCAGCCCGCTCTCCTCGAGCGCACCTGGGCCAGCCTCAAAGAGGTCATGGTAGCCCCCGGCACCCTGGACCCACTCACCAAAGAGCTCATCTACATCGCCGTCTCGACCATCAACGCCTGCACCTACTGCATCCACTCCCACACCGCCGCCGCCCGCGCCAAAGGCATGTCCGATGATCAGCACGCCGAACTCCTCGCCGTAATCGGCATGGCCTCCGAGACCAACGCCATCGCCAACGCCCTCCAAATCCCCGTCGACCCCGAGTTCCAGGTCACCTAGAAAGTCGCCTAGGGATTCTGCGACGCCGCCAGCCGTGCCATCTTCTCCCTGTGCTTCCGGATATAGTGTGCCGCAATCTGCGGATAGAACTCCCGAATCGAAGTAAACGCCACATCCCGCATCGCCGAGTACCCGAACTTCGTAGCCAGCACACTGAAATCGGTAGCTCCCGCCGGATAATATTCCCGCGAAATCACCTGCGTCAGCACCTTGCCACCTAGCCCAGCGATGTTAGGTGTCTGCCGCCCGCCATAGGTCCGAGTAACTCCCTGCCGGCTGATGACATACAGAATTCTCTTCGCGATGTTCCCGCTTCCCATCGCATAGTAGCGAGTATCTTCATGCAGCAAACTAGGCAGAAACCACGCCCCCAGATAAGTCCCATCCGTCTTATCCAGAAATCCCCGCCAGGTATAGGCATAAAATCCACCCACACCTTTTCCCAGCACCGGATGCGAATTGATCCCTTCCGCCGAAAGCGAAGTAATCCCCAGAAAAAGAAACGAAGAATAATCGAACGATTGCCGCGTAGCTACCTTGAAGTTCAGCTTCCACCCCGGCTTGGGTGGCACCCCACCCGCCGACACCGACCGAAAGTTCGGCATGAATCCAAGAATCCGCTGCGGCTGTTGCTGCGAGAGCGGAATCGGGTGTCCGTCCTTGTCCAGATCCGTGCCCAGCATCGGCTTCTGCTTGCCCTTGTCGCTGGCCTTCGCGGCCGCCGCAGCATCCTGCTCGAATCCAACCGGATAAAAGCTGTACTCCCGAGCCCCCTCGAGCGTCACCGAAGACGAACTCCCGGCATCCACGCTGGCCAGCAAAACGGTCGATGGCGCATCGGGCAACGAAGCTTCCTGGGCCACGGCCCCCAGGCTGGTGAGCAAAAACGCAAAACTTGAGATAAAACGCAAAAATCCCCCGGGAAACAAAAGAAAAGCAAAATTGAATCAGATGTCTATCTATTGGACGAAGCCAATCCCTATGAGTTTCCAAATCTTGCGTTTTCCGCAAGATCCCCGTCATTCACACCCCCGCAACACCCCCACAAAAAACGCCTGTACGATAAAGCATGGAAGGGCGAGGTGGAATGAACGAAGGCCGTTGGGTTTTATTGATTGCGAGCGAGGTCGGACGTACCGACTCCGTCTCTGACCGTGCCATGGAGCGGCTTGTTACCGCCATTAGCGACGAAGGCTACGAGGTAGTCCGAACGTCCACCCCAGAAGACGGCCTGTCGCTCGTCACATCCGACCCAAGCTACTCCACCATCCTCCTCGATTGGGATCTCTCCGGAGAATCCCAGTTCGACGAACGAGCCGCGCTCCAGATCCTCCGCGCCGTCCGCCGCCGCAACAAGAAGATCCCCATCTTCCTCATCGCCGACCGCACCCTCGTCTCCGAGCTTCCCCTCGAGGTCGTCAAGCAGGTCCACGAGTACATCCACCTCTTCGGGGACACCCCCGTCTTCATCGCCAACCGCGTCGACTTCGCCGTCGAGCGCTACCACGAACAGCTCCTCCCGCCCTACTTCCGCGAACTCAAGAAGTACACCGCGCAGGGAGCCTACTCCTGGGACGCACCCGGCCACATGGGCGGCGTAGCGTACCTGAAACACCCCGTTGGCCAGGAGTTCCATAGCTTCTTCGGCGAAAACCTCCTCCGTGCCGATCTCGGCATCTCCACCGCCCCCCTCGGCTCCTGGCTCGACCACATCGGCCCCCCGGGCGACGCCGAACGAAACGCCGCCCGCATCTTCGGCGCCGACTGGACCTTCTTCGTCCTCTCCGGCTCCTCCACCTCGAACCAGATCGTAGGCCATGGCATCATCGCCCAGGACGACATCGTCCTCGCCGACGCCAACTGCCACAAGTCCATCTGCCACTCCCTCACCGTCACCGGCGCGCGCCCCGTCTACTTCAAGCCCACGCGCAACGGCTACGGCATGATCGGCCTCGTGCCCCTCAAGCGCTTCTCCAAGGAGAATGTAGAAGCCCTCATCGCCAAAAGCCCCTTCTCCGCCGGTGCCCGCTCCCAGGTCCCCACCTGCGCCGTCGTCACCAACTCCACCTACGACGGCCTCTGTTACGACGTCGACAAAGTCACCACGCAGCTCGCCGAATCCGTCCCGCGCATCCACTTCGACGAAGCCTGGTACGCCTATGCCAAGTTCCATCCGCTCTATAAGGGCCGTTTCGCCATGGGCGTCCCCGACGACATGCCCGACCGCCCCGCCATCTTCTCCACCCAGTCCACCCATAAGATGCTCGCGGCCTTCTCCATGGGCTCCATGGTCCACATCAAGCTCAGCCCCCGCGCCCCGCTGGACTTCGACCAGTTCAACGAAGCCTTCATGATGCATGGGACCACATCGCCCTTCTACCCTCTCATCGCGTCGCTCGACGTCGCCGCCGCCATGATGGACGAGCCCGCCGGCCCCACCCTCATGTCCGAGACCCTGCAGGACGCCATCTCCTTCCGCAAGGCCATGTCGTCGATCGCCCATCGCCTCCGCGCGGCCGAGCAGGGCTGGTTCTTCCGCCTCTACCAGCCCGAGTACGTCTTCGACCCCCTCGACGGCAAGACCTACCTCCTCGAAGAGGCCGCCGACGGTCTCCTCACCAACCGCTCCTCTGCCTGGACCCTCAAGCCCGGGCAGGACTGGCACGGCTATCAGGACGAAGACATCGCCGACGAGTACTGCATGCTCGACCCGGCCAAGGTCACCATCCTCACCCCCGGCGTCAACGCCCAGGGCGTCATCTCCGACTGGGGCATCCCCGGCGCCATCCTTACCGAATTCCTCGACTCCCGCCGCGTCGAAATCGCCCGCACCGGCGACTACACCGTCCTCGTCCTCTTCTCCATCGGCACCTCCAAGGGCAAGTGGGGCGCACTCCTCGAGAACCTCTTCGAGTTCAAGCGCCTCTACGACACCGAGGCCCCCCTCGAAGAAGCCCTGCCCGAGCTCGTCGCCAAGTACCCCACCCGCTACCGCAGCGTGACCCTCAAGGAGCTCTCCGACGAGATGCACGCCGCCATGGTCGAGCTCGACCTCGCCGGCCTCGTCAACGCAGCCTGCGATGAAGACTTCGACCCCGTCCTCACCCCGGCGCAGACCTACCAGAAGCTCGTCCGCGGCGAGACCGAGAAGCTCCGCTTCGCCGACATGGCCGGCCGCATCGCCGCCGTCATGCTCGTCCCCTACCCCCCCGGCATCCCCATGTCCATGCCCGGCGAGCGTCTCGGCTCCTCCGAGTCCCCTGTCATCAAGCTCATCATCGCCATGGAAGAGTTCGGCAAGCGCTTCCCCGGCTTCGAGCGCGAGGTCCACGGCATCGAGGTCGACTCCGAGGGCAACTACTGGATGCGCGCCGTCATAGAAACCGCCAGCCCCAAAAAGCGCCGCAACGGCAAGAACGGCGGCCCACCGTCCTCCGCGCCCCGCGTCAACAAACGCACCACCGTCACCCCGGTCCGCCGCTCCACGGAGTAAAGAAACCTCCTCTCAGCAAAAGGCCATGGCAACTGTTCTTGCAGTTGTCCTGGCCTTTTGTTGTCACGCCCGAAGGGGATCTGCTTTGCCCTTGCCGTTGCTCATTGCCCGCTCCTCATGAGAGTGCCGTTGCTTCTGAAAGAGGTGAGCCGCTCCCTCGCCCAAGCCACCAAACCCAGCGCCCATTCATCTTCCGCAGTCTGGGACGCCCCGGGCTTCATGCCCTAAGACTCAAACCAGAACGCCCAGCGCCATGGAAGCGATCTACCCCACCCTTCCCTGAGCCCCACAATGCTAGAGTAGCCAAATCCATGCCACCCGCCTCTCAAGCGTCACCGGTCACGGCCTCAGGCTCTCTGCTCCTGGACCTCGCACGCCTCGGAGCAGCCCTCGCCGTCGTCTTCGGACACTTCAGCCAGCCCGAATACTCCACCGTCTGGCACTATCACCTCGACTACGCTCTCAACGGAGTCGGCGTCTTCTTCGTCCTCTCCGGATTCGTCATCCGCCTCATCACCACCGCACGAGCCACGGATGCCAGGTCCTACGCCCTCGACCGTGTCTCCCGCATCTACTCCGTCCTGCTTCCCTGCCTCCTCTTCACCCTCCTGGCCTCCGCGATCCTCCGCCATCTCACCCCCGCCCTCCTCCCGCAGATCCTCGCCAACCTCACCTTCACCGCCCAATGCTGGGGTCTGGACATCTTCCTCCACGACAACGGAGTCCTCTGGTCCCTCTGCTACGAGTGCTTCTTCTACCTTTTCTACGGCATCGCCTTCTTCGGTCGCGGCTGGCACCGCATCGCAGCCCTGCTCGTCACCGCCCTCGTCGTCGGCCCTCCCATCCTCATCATGCTTCCTCTGTGGCTCCTCGGCTGCCTCATCCACGACCTCTACCAGAAGCTGCGCCCCCGTCCCCTGGCCGGCATCCTCCGGACCGCCGCTCCCGTCCTCCTCCTCGCCGCCGCAGCCTTCGCCGCCCGTCACGCCCTGCGCACCCTGGCCCACGCCATCAAGCCCCTCGTGCGCCCCCTCTTCGACTTCACCCGGTCCCACGACATCCATCTCCTCCAGCGAGCCAGCCCGCGCTTCTACCTCTTCGGCATCCCCACCGCCATCGCCCTCCTCATCCTTCTGCTCGCCGTCGAAAAGATCCGGATCGACCGCAACCACCCCGCCGTCCGGACCATCCGTTTCGCCGCCAACGGAACCTTCGCCCTCTACCTCCTCCACGTCCCCCTCATCCTCCTCGCCGCCGCCTTCATCCCCTACTCCCACGCAAACCCTCTCCAGGCTCTCGCCCTTCTCTCCGCAATCGTCGTACTCGGCATCGCTGCCCAGCCTCCCATGGACAGCCTCAAGGACCGGATGCGCGGCCGAACCCGCTAAAAAATCCCTGTCTCCCGTATCCATGCAAAAGCCCACATCCTGTCCACGTTTTCCATGCAAAAGACCACGTTTTAGCGTCTCGAAAACTGCAGGTAAAACCCGAAGAAAAAGGCAAGAAAACCGAAACAAACGGTAAAACTCACCACAAATGCCTGAAATCCACCACAAAAACCAAAGTTCAGGCAAAATCACGCCAATCTGCGAAAATAGAAACGTGAAGAAGAAGCTCGCGATCCTTGGCTCGACCGGTTCCATCGGACATTCCACGCTCTCCATCTGCGAGAGCTTTCCCGACCGTTACAAGGTCGTTTCCCTCGCCGCCGGCGTCAATGTAGAAGCCGCGTATAACCAGTGTTTACAGTGGTTTCCACGCGTCATCTCGATGGCCACCGAGGAGCATGCGCAGCGTTTGCGCACCATGCTCCATCAGGCTGGCCACCACGAAATCGAGGTTCTCTGGGGCTCGGAAGGCGCCACCGTCGTCGCCACCCACCCCGAAGTCGACTTCGTCGTCTCCGCCATCGTCGGCGTAGCCGGCCTCGAAGCCACCTACGCCGCCATATGTGCAGGCAAAACCATAGGGTTAGCCAACAAGGAGTGTCTCGTCGCCGCCGGCGATCTCATCATCGCCGCCGCCAAAAAGCACAATGTAGCCCTCCTGCCCATCGACTCCGAACACAACGCCGTTCACCAGGCCATGCGCGGCGGAAGTCCCAATGAAGTCAAGCAGATATGGCTCACCGCCTCGGGCGGCCCCTTCCGCAACACACCCGCCGCGGACTTCGAACATATCACCCCCGCCCAGGCCCTCAAGCACCCCACCTGGACCATGGGACAACGCATCACCATCGACTCCGCCACCATGATGAACAAGGGCTTTGAGGTCATCGAGGCCTGCCGTTTGTTCGACTTACCGCCCGCCCAGGTGCAGGTCACAGTACATCCCCAGTCCACCGTTCACTCTCTGGTCGAGTTCGTCGACGGCTCCATCCTCGCGCAGATCTCGGTCACCGACATGCGCCTCCCAATCCTCTATGCCCTCGCCTACCCCGAGCGCGTTCCTTCCGATCTAACCTTCGACCTCAAGCTATTGAGCCACTTGGACTTCTCCCAGCCCGACCTGTCGCGTTTCCCCTGTCTGCGTCTCGCTTACGAGGCCGCCGCCGCCGGACAATCCGCCTGTATCGCCCTCAACGCCGCCGACGAGATCGCCGTCGCAGCCTTCTTGGCCGGTCAAATTCCCTTTCTGGGCATTCCGCGCACCATCGAAAAGGTACTGGAAAAAACCACTCACGCCTCCCAGGCGTCTATTCAACAGGTGCTTGTGGCCGATCAGGCCGCACGCGAACTTGCGCGGCAGATCATCGCTGGGGTCTAAAATCGTTTTCGCACGACTTTCGAGGTTTCCGCTTGTCTTTGTTTTCTCATTTTTCGCCCGAAGCCATCATTGAACTTCTCGTCGTCCTCGGCATCATGGTGCTGGTTCACGAGTTCGGCCATTTTGCCGTTGCCAAACTATGCGGTATCCGCGTCGAGACCTTCTCCATCGGCTTCGGGAAAAGGCTCTTCGGCTTCCGCCGCGGCGATACCGACTATCGCCTTTCTTTGCTCCCACTTGGCGGCTACGTCAAGATGGCCGGCGACACCCCCGGGGAGGCGCCATCGGGCGATCCCGGTGAGTTCAATGCGCATCCCCGCTGGCAGCGCATCCTGGTGGCACTGGCTGGGCCGGTCGCGAACTTCATCCTCGCCATCGCCATGATGACGGCGCTCTACATGTTCCACTACGAGAAGCCTGCCTACCTCGACGGCGCTCCCATGGCGGATTATGTGCCTGCGAACACCCCCGCCGCAGCAGTCGGCCTTGAGCCCGGCGACACGATCGTGCACTTCGCCGATCAGGAAAATCCAAGCTGGGACGACATCGGCAACAAGAGCCTCCTGAATCTGAACCGCGTTGTCCCGTTCTCCTATATGCATGATGGAAAACGGGTTGATACCAATCTGAAGATCGAGTCGAAGTCGACTCCGGAGCGTTTCACCCTCGATGCCGTCGGCCTTGTCCCTCTCTTCCAAAAGACTCCCATCCAGATCGCCGATGTAGGATCGGGCACTCCAGCCGAGCGCGCTGGGTTGAAGCCAAAGGACATCATCCAGTCGATGGATGGCATCACGATTCACTCGATCATCGCCCTGCAGGCCTACCTGCAGGACCAGGCCGGCAAGCCCATGGAACTCACGCTGCTGCGTGACGGGCAGAAAGTCAACACCACCCTGACCCCGGAGATCTCTGAAACGACGGGAGTTAAGGCATACCGCATGGGCATTCAGCTCATGGCTCCGCCGGCTGAAGTGGAGAAGCACAGCTTCCCGCAGGCGCTTGGTGAATCCGTCACATTCTTCACCAAGAGTTCGTTGCTGATTCGCGATGTATTCAAGGGGATGTTTACGCGGCACGTTTCGGTGAAACAGCTTTCTGGACCGATCGGGATCGGGCAGATGGTTCACATCGCCTTCCAGATGAAGGGATGGAACCCGCTGGTTGAACTGATGAGTGGTATCTCTATCAATCTAGGGATCTTCAACCTGCTGCCGATTCCGATTCTCGACGGCGGCATGATCCTGTTTCTGCTGATTGAGAGCTTGTTCCGGCGCGACATCAACCAGGTGGCGAAGGAGAGGATCTACCAGGCGGCGTTCGTTTGTTTACTATGCTTTGCGGCCTTCGTCATCTTTAACGACCTTACGAAATTAGTCGCTCGGTAGGACGTGGTTTTCTGCATGGAAAACGTGGCCACGTTGCGGTAGATTGCTGGTTACTCAACAGAAAGCCCCACATCCAGGATGTGGGGCTTTCTCTCTAGCTCTTGAAGAAGTTCTTGGCGAGGAAGAGGACGTTGGCCGGGCGCTCGGCGAGGCGGCGCATGAAGTACGGGAACCACTCCGTGCCGAAGGGGACGTAGACGCGGACGCCGTAGCCCTCCTTCACCAGCTTGCGCTGCAGGTCGCGGCGGATGCCGTAGAGCATCTGAAATTCGAATGCCGATTTGGGGACTCCGTTGGCGACCACGAACTCGCGGAGCTGGTCGACGATGGCCTCGTCGTGGGTCGCGATGCCGCAAAAGACTCTGGAGGTCACGAGGCGCTTCATGAGCTTGACGTAGTTGGCGTCGACGTCGGCCTTTGCCGGGAAGGCGATCTCAGGCGGCTCCTTGTAGGCACCCTTGCAGAGACGGATACGGATGCCTTCGGCGATGAGCTTTTCGGCGTCGGATTCGGTGCGGAAGAGGTAGGCCTGGAGGACCGTGCCGACTCGGCCCGGAAAGCGCAGGAAGAGACGCTGGGTCATCGACAGGGTGGCGTCCGTGAGGCCGGAGCCCTCCATGTCGATACGAACGAAGGACTGGGCCATGGCGGCGCGGGCGACGATGCCAGCGGTGATCTCCTCGGCCAGGGCGGGATCGAAGTCCATGCCCATCTGCGTGAGTTTGAGCGAGACGTTGGCGTTGAGCTTGCGCGTCTCGATGGCTTCGAGGAGGTCGTAGTAGATGCTGGCGCTGTGCTCGGCCTCTTCACGCGTGGAGACCGACTCCCCGAGAGAGTCGAGGGAGACGGCGATGCCCTCTTTGTTCAGCTTGGCTGCGACGTCGAGGGCCTCCTCGACCTGCATGCCGGCGACGAAGCGGCTGGACATGGCGCGGCCGACGGAAGAGC
This sequence comes from Granulicella pectinivorans, assembly GCF_900114625.1. Lineage (NCBI taxonomy): Bacteria > Pseudomonadati > Acidobacteriota > Terriglobia > Terriglobales > Acidobacteriaceae > Granulicella > Granulicella pectinivorans. The sequence continues at coordinate 2,799,603 of NZ_FOZL01000001.1, read as the reverse complement.
GCTCCGAGAAAGAGCGGAGGGTGCGGTTGGTGGAGAGGGCGATGAAGAAGGAACGGAGCATGGAGTTTCGATTCTAGCGTGTCAGGGGTGGATGTTCACTTCCCTTTTTGCTTGAGTCCGCAGCCCAGCTTCGCGATGATGTGTCGCGAAGCTGGGGAACACGATGCAGGGAGGGAGAGCGTTAGCTGCGAACTTTGCCGGTGAAGGTCTCGCGGGCAGGGACGGACTTTTTGGCGATGGCTTCGTCATAGCGGCCCAGCAGATAGTTCTTGCGGATCTCGAGGATCTCTTCGAGCATCTTCATGCCATCCTTGAGATAACTGATGCGGCTGCGCTCATCGTGTCCCCAACTCACCGGAACTTCGACCACCTTCATCTTGAGCTTGCGGGCGATGAAGAGTATCTCAGGATCGAAACCCCAGCGCTCGATGCGCTGCAGACGGAAGATGACCTGCGCGGCGGGCCAGCGGAAGGCCTTGAAGCCGCATTGGGTGTCTTTGAACGGAAGGCCCATGGCGAGGCGGGTGACGGCATTGAAGCAGCGTCCGAAGAAGCGGCGGTAGAGAGGCTGATGGGTGGTCTGCTTGGCGGGATCGAGCCAGCGAGAGCCGATTGCCACGTCCGCTCCCTTGTCGATGGCGGCGATGAGCAGCTCGGCCTCCTCGATCGGCGAGGAGAGATCGGCGTCGGTGAACATGACGATCTCGCCGGCAGCCTGAAGGAGGCCGTTGCGTACGGAGAAGCCCTTCCCCTTGTTGCCTGGATTCTGGATGAGGCGGAGACGGGGATGATCGAGCATCCAACGCTCTACGATAGCGGCGGTATCGTCGGAAGAGCCGTCGTTGACGACCATGACTTCCGCGTCCCAGTTGCGTGCGTAGACGCAATGCATGACGCGAGCCAAGGTGTTCTCGATGCGAGCACTCTCGTTATAGGCCGGAATGACGATGCTAAGACGAGGCTGGCTCACCGCGATCTTTTAACCCTTCTGAATGCGCCCTTCGGCGGGCGGCTTGCTGTGATATTCGACTCTTGTCGGGGACGATTGGTCGCAATCGTTTGCGAATACCGGCGTTGATCATACTTTACGGGGAGCACGGATCACCAGAAGTTTTCCACCGGGCGGCGATTTGTCGCACCCAGTGGTCCTGTTTGGGAATATGTTGATCGACTGGATAGGCCTGGTTGAAATCCCAGACCGACCGCACGAGCAAGAGCAAAGGCTACGGCAAAACAAAGACCATGGCAACAGCAGATCCTCTTTGACGATGACAACCAAGACGGCAGCGACCATAGCAAGAGCCACAACAACGGCGAGAGCGGGTGCCCTTCGGGGATAACAAAATGAAAGACGAGAGCGTGAGCAAGGCAGGTGGAAGAGGTTACTGCTAAACTTCATGCACTATGCCGGAAGACTTTCCTCAAGCCCCGCCTCCTCCTCCGCCGCCCTTCCAGCCACCCTATCAGGCTCCATATGCCGCGGCGTATCCGTATGCGCGTCCGGCTTACCCAGCGCCGATGGCTCCTCCGGTGCGGCGTTCGCCCTGGTTCTGGGTTGCGATTATCGTGGCGACTGTGGCTGTTGCGGCTGTGCTGATGGCGGCGATGTTCAAGTCGGCAATGAAGGATTTGACGGGCAGCTCATCCACGAGCACGACGGCGTTCGGCGGAAGCTCAATCGCGGTAATCGATGTGGACGGCGTGATTCTGGATGCGGACAAGGTGGATAAGGAGCTTCGCAAGTTTGGCGACGACAGCTCCGTGAAGGCGATTATCCTGCACATTAACTCGCCGGGCGGCGGTGCGGCGGCCTCGCAGGAGATCTATCACGAGGTGTTGCGCGTCCGTGCCGAGAAGCACAAGAAGATTGTCGCTTCGGTCGAGTCGGTCGGGGCCTCGGGTGCGTACTACATCGCCAGCGCGTGCGACAAGATCTATGCAAACGACGCCTCCGTGGTGGGTTCGATCGGCGTGATCATGGAGTGGACCAACTACGGCGACCTGATGAAGTGGGTGAAGCTGAAGAGTGTGGTGATCCACGCCGGCGAACTGAAAGACGCGGGCGACCCCACGCATGACATGACGCCGAAGGAGGCTGCGTACTTCCAGGGGCTGGTCGACAACATGTACGGGCAGTTCGTCCATGACGTAGCGGCGGGACGGCATACGTCGGAGGATGTGATCCGGCCATTGGCGACCGGGCAGGTGTGGACCGGGCAGCAGTCGCTTCCCCTAGGCCTGATCGATAAGGTGGGTGGATTCCGGGTGGCGCTGATGGATACGGCGAAGGATGTCGGAATCTCGGGTGAACCGTCGATTGTGAAGCCGAGCACGGGGCGCAAGGGTCTGGCCGCGCTGCTGAACGGCGACGCGGACGATCTGTTGTTGCCATCGCCGGCGCGGATGCTGAATCAGGCACCGGGCTTCTACTTTATGTGGAAGTAGTGTTACCTGGGTGACATAACTGGCCGCTTCCGGAGAGGGTCCCACCTCTCTTTGGAGCGGCCAACGTTTTGATTCCATTGCCCTAGTGAGATTTTTTCCACGGAACATTACGATTCTTTGCGTCAAAACGGCGAATCATCGCGTCTATGGAGGAGAAGCCCTACGGTAGCGCTTTCGTAACCATCCCGTAGGGTACCCCTGACGTTTGGGAGTGCCCCTTGGATGGTGGGGATAAGTCCTCTAGATGCCATAGCTTGGAGTATCAGGCGGTCTAGTTTTTTACACTTACAAGAGGATGAACGATCATCCGGAGAATCTCATGACCAAAGCCGACCTCGTCGACAAAGTAACCTCCCTCGGCGATCTCACGCGACGCGATGGAGAAGTGATCGTCGACACGATGTTTGAAGCCGTAATTGGCGCCTTGAAGTCCGATGACAAGGTGGAGATTCGCGGATTTGGCAGTTTCAGGACGCGCAAACGGAATCCGCGGATCGGTCGCAACCCCAAGACGGGCGCGCGCGTGGACGTTCCCGCCAAACGCGTTCCGTTCTTCAAACCTGCCAAGGAGCTGCGCGATCTGGTGAATGCGGATGCCCCGAAGCCTCAGCACCACCCTGTGCCGCCTCCGCCGGTGCATGTGGATGCGCACCACCCGCCACCGATGTAACCTGTTGTCTGTCGCCTGGGAGCGCTATCCCAGTGCACCAAACCAGCCGGAGGGCCTGCGCCTTCCGGCTTTTCGACAGGATGCGTGTATGCCCCCGGCCTGCAAGCCGATGGCCCGCTCGCCGAAGCCCGATGTATCCGCGATCATCTGCAAGACCCACTGGATGACCGGCATGCCTCGATTTTGAACACGATCAAATCATCCTGCCGCAAAGGGTGTATGTCGGCGATCTTACGAGCGCATTCAAAATCTTGTACTACAAGCAAGGACTGACGTCGCAGCCGGGATGCAGTATGCTGTCTTCACACTATGACCCCTGCCGTCGTCACCACTGGACTTACGCGCCGCTTCGGCGATTTCACCGCCGTTGAAGATATCAATCTTTCTGTCGCTCCGGGTCAGTTTTACGGGTTTCTTGGGCCCAATGGGGCGGGTAAGTCGACCACCATCAAGATGTTGACCGGGCTGCTTGCGCCCACGTCGGGAAAGATCGAGATTCTGGGGATGGACGCCACCGCCTCACCGATGGAGGTGAAGCGGCAGATCGGCGTGGTACCCGAAGGGCTGGCGCTATTTGGGCGGCTGACAGGGGCAGAGTACCTCAAGTTCGTCGGGCAGATGTATGGGCTGGACAAGGCGCTGACCAGGCAGAGGACGACCGAACTGCTGGAGTTCATGTCGCTGGCCAGCGAGCCCAAGAAGCTGATTACCGACTACTCGCATGGCATGCAGAAGAAGCTGGCGCTGGCGGCGGCCGTGATTCACGGACCCAAGATCCTGTTTCTGGATGAGCCGTTCGAGGGGGTCGACGCGATCGCGGCGGGCACGCTGAAGACGATGCTGCAGGGCATGATCGCGCGCGGGGCGACGATCTTTCTAACCTCGCACGTGCTGGAGATCGTCGAACGGCTGTGTACGCATATCGCGATCATCGACCACGGCCATCTGATCACGAATGGGTCGCTCGATGAGTTGCGGGCCGGGGTGCAGACGCCTTCGGGTGAGCGGGCGACGCTGGAAGAGATTTTTATCCAGGTGGTGGGGTCGAAGCATACGGCGGACGCTCCGGCGCGGGAGCTCACATGGCTGGGTTAGGTGGAGCAGTATTCAGCGAGTCTCCCATTCCCACGCCTCGGCAGCAACTGGCAGCGATTGGCTATGTGCGCGGGCGTTTATTCATGAACACCTTCAAGCGCAAGGGCGGCAAGGGCGAGCTGATCGCCCGGATTTTGTTATTTCCGCTGTTCGCAGTGCTGGCTCTGGCTCCGATCCTGGGTGCTGGGTTCTCCTCATATGCCGTCATCCACGGGCCTCTGGCGATGAAGTATTACCCGTGGGTACTTTGGGCGATCTTCCTGATCTGGCAGAGCCTGTCGATCAGCACCAAGGCGGTGGCTCCCTCGTTCGATCTAGGAATGCTGATCCGCTTCCCTCTCCGGTTTTCGACGTACCTGCTGATCCGGCTGTTGTTTGGGCTGCTGGATACGCCGACGGTGGTGTGCTCGCTGATGCTGCTGGCTTCGGCGATTGGGATTGGATGGGCGAAGCCGGCGTTGTTTCTGCCGGCGGCGGGTATTCTGCTGCTGCTGGACTTGACGATCCTGTTCTTCTTCCGGATGCTGTTCCTGTGGTTCGACCGGTTCTTCGCGCAGAGGAAGACGCGAGAGATCCTGATGGGCCTGTTCTTCGTGGGGATGCTTGGGTTCCAGTACGTCAACGTCACGATCAACGGCGGGACGCACAAGCACGATACGCCCGAGGCAAGGGTGAAGCATGCGCAGAGGATCGCGTTTGCGAAGAACGTGGTCCATACCGTGGAGCCGGTGCTGCGTGTCCTGCCTCCGGGCTTGGCGGCTACGGCGGTGACGAACGTCGCCGCGGGCAAGACCGATAAAATCTTCCAACCCATCTTTGCGCTGGCGATCTGGGGAGTGGCGTTTCTGCGGCTGTTTGCGCGGCGCCTGAAGGGCGAGTTCCAAGGCGAGTCGTTCTCGGAGACGGCGGCGCGGCAGGTGGAGGTGGCTTCGGTCGCCTCGTCGGGACCGGCTCCGGTGCTGGAGATGCCGGTTGCCGGGACGGCGAACGCGGCGACGGGTGGACTCTTTTCGCCTACGGTTTCCGCAGTGATCGTCAAGGAATTCCGGTACCTGGTGCGTTCGGGTCCACTGATGCTGGCTCTGATTACACCGATCTTCATGGTGTTCATCCTGGTGGCGCGTTCGGGGATCGCAAAGCATCCCGGCGACTGGCTTCTGCCGAGCACGCTGGCGTACATCATGCTCGGGCTGACTGCGAGCATGTACAACATCCTGGGGACGGATGGGCCGGGGATTCACCTTTACTTTCTGGCTCCAGTCCGGCTGCGAGATGTGGTGCTGGCGAAGAATCTCGTGGGGTTGACGCTGGTGTTGACTGAACTGGCGATCGCCTCGGTGATTGTGCTGTCGACGTCCTCCGTGCCGACGCTACCGGTGCTGGTCGCGACGTACCTTTGGCTGGTGTTCACGCTGATGATGAACCTGACACTGGGCAATATCCGCTCAATCTATTCTCCCTCGTTGATGGATCTGGGGAAGTTCCGGCAGGGGAAGCAGGGTCAGTTAAATGCTTTGATCGGCATCGTGATTTTGCTTCTGGCGCTTGGACTTGGCGGCGGGGTGCTGTTTCTTGCGAATCATGTGCATCTGCCGTGGCTGACGGCAGGCGTGTTTGCAGTGCTCGCTGCCCTGGCGGTTGGGTTCTATTGCCTGAATCTGAATCACCTGGAACGGATTGCGCTGGACCGTCGTGAGGTGATCACTGCGGAGCTTTGCAAGACGTAGCCATGCACCGGAGAAGGCGGGGAGACCTGCACGGTTTCGGGCATTCCTTGATGTAGCCTCATTGAAACAAGACCAGGTACCGCTTCCGGAGAGTTCATGGCTTCGACTGCACGACTGCTTGGCCACGTACTCCTTGGAGTCGTTTGCCTTTCCTCCTTCGGACAACCACAGACGGCAAAGGCTCCACGTAAGGTCGCCCAGCAGACGGCGGGAGTCGCCACGGCTGATACGTCGATCGCGTTTGTACGGGCGGCGCGGCTGCACCGTGGTATCAACCTGAGCATGTGGTACGCACAGGCTGGAGACTACTCCGACGCGCGGTTGGCATCGTTTACGACGGCAGAGGATTTTGCGCTGATCAAGCGGTTGGGGTTCGACCATGTGCGGCTTTCGATCGATCCGGAACCGCTGATTCGCGAGGCACAATCGGGGGAGCTGAAACCGGAGGCGATGGCTCGTCTGGACAAGACCGTGGAGGGGATTGTGGCGGCGGGGCTGGCGGTGGTGCTGGATATTCATCCGGAGGAACCGTACAAGAGGCGTCTGGCGGAGGGGAACGACGATGTATGGCGGTTCTGCGCGTTCTGGCGGGCGTTCGCCGGGCACTATGCGGGGACCGACCCGGATAAGGTGTACTTCGAGGTCATGAACGAGCCGGCGTTCAACGATCTGTACCGGTGGGCTGGGGTGCAGGCGCGAGCGGTCGCGGCGATTCGTGGGGTGGCAGCGCGGCATACGGTGATCGCGACGGCAGGGTCTTATGCGAAGGTCGACGAGCTGCTGGCGATGGAGCCGCTGCATGACGACAACGTGATCTACACGTTTCACCAGTACGACCCGATGTGGTTTACGCACCAGGGGGCGAACTGGGGGGTACAGGGGTGGGTCTTTCTGCGTGGTGTGCCGTATCCCTCATCCCCCGAAGCTGTCGCGGGAAACCTGGCGCAGGAGCAGGACGACCGGGTGAGGCTCTATGTGCAGCGGTACGGGGCCGAGCGTTGGGATGGGGCGCGGATGCGGATGGAGATCGATGCGGCGGCGGACTGGGCGGAAAAGAGGCATGTGCCGCTATGGTGCGGGGAGTTTGGCGTGTACCGGGAGTATGCCAATCCCAAGATGCGGGCGGCGTGGATCAAGGACGTGCGGACGGCGCTGGAGGCGAGGCACGTCGGGTGGGCGATGTGGGACTACCAGGGAAGCTTTGGGATTGTGTTGAAGGATGGGAAGACGACACTCGTGGATCCGCTGGTGCCGGGGGCGCTGGGGTTGGAGGAGAAGTAGGCGCTACTTGCAGGCGATCGGATAGGACTTTCCGGGTTTGGGGGCGGCGGCCAGCTTGATGGTGCGAAAACCGGCGTCGCAGAGGTGCTCCTGCTCGAGGAAGACGTACTCGTTGAGGAAGCGCTTCCGACCGGGCTCGTCGGCGAACTGGTAGGAGAGGGCGTTAAGCTCATCGGGCGGGGTGGAGACAAAGAACTTGATGTCGGAGCCACGTTTGGACTGCTTCGCCGTCTCCGTGGTGGCATAGTGGATGCGAGCGACGATTGCGGCTTGTCTGGAGCCGTCGGGGTCGGACTGGGCTTCGGAGTCGGTCTGCCAGTGGTCGGTGGAGTCGAAGACAGGAGTGACGGCGCCGGTCGCGGAGATCAGGGATGCTCCGTCGGAGCGTGGGTCGCCGCCATCGCCCCAGTGGTACGAGGCCGATTTGTGGATGCTGGAGCCGCAGGGATCGGGTCCGGAGGTGATGTACTGCTCGCCGGCGCACTTAGGCCCGCGGTAGATGTCGACGATGCCGGAGGTGTAGCCGGGGAGGCCGTAGAGGGTGGCAGTGGGCTGAAGGGTGAGGCTCTTGAAAGCGGCGTTGCGGATTTCTGTCCGGAGGTACCAGAGGAGGGATTGGAGTTGGTCGTTGGTCGTGTTCTCGGCGACGACGAGGATGGTAGGCATGTCGATCTTCTGGCGGAAGAGCTTATAGGGAGGATGGGACTTGGCGAAGGCGGCCTTTTCGTTGCGGGTTTGCGGGGACATGACGAGCGTCGGCCTGGGAGTGGGTTCGGGGGTGGGTTTGGGAGGCGTGGGTTGGCAGCCGGCAAGGGTGAGGGCCGCGGCTAGGAGCGTGAGGCGGAGTGTTTTCGGCATGCGCGTTTCCTTAGGATGGAGTGGCGGCATACCCACGTCTCACATGCGAGATGTGGGGCACCCGGAGTGGTGGCGCTAGGAGACCTTCTCCCATTGGCTGGTTTCGGCGGAACGGAAGATGGCGTCGATCACCTTCATGTTCGCGATGGCGTTTTCTACCGTAACGGGAACCTCCGTGTTCTCGAGAACGGCCTTCGAGAAGGCATCGCCTTGCAGGGTGTACTGGTCGCAGATACGGAAGGTCTCTTCGATGGGGCCGGCTCCGGTGTCTACGATGAGACGGGTTGGGCGGTCGGGCGGGGCGTTGAAGGGGATCTCGATCTCGATGCGGCCCTTGGTGCCGAGGAACTGGACGCGCTGGTAGGGCACGAGCTGGGTGCTGCAGGTGAAGATCGCCTGGCCACCGGAAAACTCCATGAGGGCCGAGGTGAGGCGGTCGGTCTTCATGGTGGGGTCGCGTTCGACGAGGGCGACGACGCGGAGGGGCTCTGCGGCGAAGGCGTAGCGGGCGGCATGGATGAGGTAGCAGCCGATGTCCATGAGGCCGCCGCCGCCCTGCTCGATCTTGTTGCGGATATTGTCGGGATTGACGTTGGTGTAGCTGAAGTGTCCGTAGACGGCGCGGAGATCGCCGATGTCGCCCTCGCGGAGGAGAGCCTGGGTGCGGAGCCACTGCGGATGGCAGTCGACCATAAAGGCCTCGCCGATCTGGACGCCCGTGCGGGCGCGGACTTCGAGGAGGCTCTCCGCTTCGGCAGCGGTCAGGGCGAGGGGCTTTTCGCAGAGGACATGCTTGCCTGCCTCGGCGGCTTTGATGGTCCAAGGGACGTGGAGGTCGTTGGGTAAAGGGTTATAGACCGCGTCGATGTCGGGATCGGCGAGGAGCTCTTCGTAGCTGCCGTAAGCGCGCGGAATGCCGAGAACGGCGGCGGCTTCCTCTGCTTTCATGAGGTTGCGGGAGGCGATCGCGTCGACGGAGACATATTCGCCGAGCTGCATGGCGGGTAAAACTTTTTTAAGGCCGATTGCCGCAGTACTGAGTACACCCCAACGCAACTTCTTTTCCATGTCGGACATCATACTGCTAACGACCTTTGTGTCACACCCCTGCACGCGTGACCTAAACCTTTCGGGCCGGCTCCCCGATGAACGAGACTAACCTCCCCTTTTCACCTTCGTCTCGATCAGGATTCCAGTGACAGAGATCACGGAAGACCTGTTCAAAGCCTGCAAGACTTTATCTATCGGAGTAGACACCATGCTCACTTGCGCGATTCCAGGATGCCACGCTTCGCAATCCACGTTGCAGTCGGGCCGACTGCACCTTATCGATACGCCGATCGAGGCCACTCCGGGGCAGAGCCGGAAGAAGTACGTATGGATTTGTTCGACATGCAGTGAAAGCTACGTCGTCCAGACGTGGCGGGCGGCGGGAGAACAGATTCAACGCCGCCGTCCGATGCCTGCGCTTCCCTTTCCGGTACAGCCGGAGACGGTAGATGCTGGCCGACCCTATCTGATTGCGAAACGGCTTGCCTGACAGAGCAATCTTCGTAGAAACATGACGCCTGTTCCGGATGTTCCGGGGCGGGCGTTGTTCGTCTTGGCGGGTCACGATACGATAGACTTTGGACGGTGACCAAGACTCGATGCATCTCGCTGACACGACATTCCGAATGCCTATGGCCATGTCCGCCCCAGGCGGCGTAAGGCCAGTGTTGGTGTAGTGACCGTTTCGTCCACTTCCCTTCTCTGAGCAGCCGTCTGGGGCCAACTTCTCTCCGACCTCGTTTTCTGTTGTCCTGCTCAGTTGCCAAGGAGAATTTCTGTGTCCGACCCGTTATCCGAACGTCCCGCCTTTCAGCCCTCCACGCTGGTGATCCACTCCAACCGCGTGTACGAGAGCCAGTCCAACTCCATTCTTTTTCCGGTTCATCAGACGGCCACGTACATCCACGAGAGCGTGGGAGTGACCAAAGGCTATGGTTACTCGCGTGGCGCTAACCCCACGGTCAACGCGCTCGAACAGTCGATCGCCGCGATCGAAGGGACCGAGCAGGCGCTCTGTTTCCGGAGCGGCATGGCGGCGATCACCACGCTGTGCATGGGGCTGCTGAAGTCGGGCGACCATGTGATTCTGTCCGAGGTAATCTACGGCGGAACAACGCGCCTCTTCGAACAGGTGCTGACGCACTTCGATGTCCAGTACACGTTTATTGACACGGCGGATCTGGCCGCGGTCGAGGCCGGGATCAAGCCGAATACGCGGCTGATTTTCGCGGAGACGCCGGCCAACCCCACGCTGCGGTTGTCCGACGTGAAGGCGCTGGCGGAGATCGCGCATCGGCACGAAAACGTGCTGTTCGGCGTGGACAATACCTTCCTCACGCCTCTGTTGCAGAACTGCCTGGAGCTGGGCGCGGATATCTCCATGCTGTCGACGACGAAGTACATTGACGGGCATAACGCCACGATCGGCGGGTCGCTGGCCTGCCACGATGCCGTCATCATGGACCGGCTGCGGTTTGTGCGGAAGATCATCGGCACGATCCAGGCTCCGCAGGACGCGTGGCTGACGATCCAGGGCGTGAAGACACTGCCGGCCCGGCTGGCGATGCATTGCAGCCATGCCCAGCAGGTGGCGGAGTGGCTGGAAAAGCATCCGCGCGTCTACCACGTGAACTATCCAGGACTAGCCTCGTTTCCGCAGCATGCGCTCGCCGTCAAGCAGCAGAAGGGCTTTGGCGGGATGTTGTCGTTCGAGCTCAACGCCACCACCGACGAGTCGCTGCGCTTCATGAAGGCGCTGAAGCTGTGCACCTGCGCGGAGAGTCTGGGAAGCGTGGAGACGTTGATTACAAATCCGGCCACAGCTTCTCACTGTGACCTGACGGTGGAGCTGCGGGAACGGCTTGGGATCTCGGACCGGTTGATTCGTCTGTCGGTGGGCCTGGAGTCGCCGATCGATCTAATCAAGGATTTTGAGCAGGCGTTCGACGTGATCTTCGGAGGTTCGAAGTGAAGTTCGCGACCCGGCTGGTTCACTACGATGTGGCGCCTAGAGACCCGTACAGCCCGATGAGCACGCCGATCTACCAGACGGCGACCTTCGAGCAGGAGCATGCGGACAGCTTTGGAGAATACGACTACTCGCGCAGCGGCAACCCTACGCGGCGTGTGCTGGAAGACCAGATCGCAGCTCTCGAAGGAGGGAGCCGCGCATTCTGCTTCGCCAGCGGCATGGCGGCGATCTCCAATGTGACGCGTCTGCTGAAGGCGGGCGACGAGATCGTGGCGGACTGGGATCTGTATGGCGGGGCGACGCGGCTGTTTGGCGAGGTGATCGACCGGGCGGGCGTTACGGTGCGGTATGTCGATGCCTCGGATGTGGCGCAGGTCTCGGCGGCGATCTCTCCGGCGACGAAGATGGTGTACCTGGAGTCGCCGACGAATCCCCTGCTGCGAATTATCGACCTGGCGGCGATTGCCGCGGTGGCGAAGGAGCGTGGGGTACTGGTGGTGGTCGACAGCAGCACGATGTCGCCGTATTTACAGAATCCGCTGGAGTTGGGTGCGGATATCGTGATTCATTCGGCGACCAAGTTCCTCAGTGGGCACAGCGATGTCACCGGCGGGGCGGTCGTCGTCAAGGACGAGGAGCTGGCCCGGCAGGTCTACTTCCTGCAGAACGCGGAAGGGACGGCATTGGGGCCTTTCGACTGCTATCTGGTGCTGCGTGGGCTGAAGACGCTGAAGCTGCGGATGGATGCGCAGCAGGCAAACGCCCTGCGGATCGCGGAGTTTTTGCAGGGTCACGCAAAGGTCGCGGCGGTCCATTATCCGGGAATGCCTTTTCATCCCGGGTACGCCGTACAGATGAGGCAGGCGCGCGGCGGCGGAGCGGTGTTAAGCTTCGCGGTCGGCTCAGCGGCGGCAGCGAAGATCGTTGCAGAAAAGACGGAGCTGTTCAAGATCGCAGTCAGCTTTGGGAGCGTGAACTCGACGATCAGCGTTCCGCTGAAGATGTCGCATGCGAGCACACCGGCTGCGCTCAAAGACGCCAGGGGGATTCCGGCGGAGTTGATACGGGTATCGGTGGGGATCGAGGACTGCGATGAGTTGATTGCGGATCTTGAGGCGGCGCTGAAGCTGGTTTAGGGGCTCAAGGCGATGGTCCTGCCGGACGGTCCCACTAGACGCGGGGCGGTCACTGCGTGACTCGTATACCGGTTCATGGCGCTATCGGAGAACGCGGGGCTTCCGTTGGTCGGCAAGGAGTTCTGCTCTCGATCAACAGGCCCAGCAGGAGATCTAAGGCATCTGTCCAATCGGCAAGCGCCGCGAGGCCAGGCTTTGCGATAGCATCCATGTATCTCTTCAGGGATCGGTGTCCATGGATGCTACAAAGGCAGGCTTAGCCGACAGGATCGGCTACGGGAAGTTTCTCCTCTTCATCGCGGGTATGGGCGGGTTGCTGTACGGGATCGATGTGGGCATCATCTCGGCGGCTCTGCTGTACCTGGGCAAGACGATCAGCCTCTCGCTCGAACAGACGTCGATGATCGTAGCCGCGGTTCTGGGTGGGAGCATGCTGTCGTCGCTGGTCGCGGGCTTCTTTGCCGATCTGCTGGGACGCAAGACGATGATGATCGTCAGCGGCCTGATGTTCGTAGCGAGCGTTGGCTTGATCGTCATCTCGCATGGATTTGTGCCTCTGTTTATCGGGCGCCTTTTGCAGGGCATGAGCGGTGGCGTAATCGCCGTCGTTGTACCGCTCTATCTGGCGGAGGCGCTGAGTGCGGAACATCGCGGGAGCGGATCGGCGGTCTTCCAGTTCATGCTCACGGTGGGCATCGTGATCGCCTCGTTCGCGGGGCTCTACTACACGCACCAGGCGGAGAGCGCGATTGCTGCGGCCCATGGCAATGCGGACCTGATCTATGCGGCGCAGAATCATGCGTGGCGCGCCATGTTTCTTTCGGTCGTGTATCCCGGGTTGATCTTCTTTTTCGGCAGCTTCTTCATCAGCGAGACGCCGCGCTGGCTGTTCCGCAAGGGCAAGGTGGAGGCGGCGCTGGCTTCGCTGCGGCGGTCCTCGCCCGAGGCCGAGGCGCAGAGGCAGTTGGCAGAGATGCAGACGCTGGCCGACGAGAAGACGAAGGGCGAAGGCGCGAAGGGCGGTGGATCGCTCCTGCAGCGGAAGTACATCATTCCATTTGTGCTGGCGTGCCTGATTCTGGGGCTAAATCAGGCCACGGGCATCAACTCGATTCTTGGGTACCTGGTCGTGATTCTGCGGCAGGCGGGCATGAACGCACAGCATGCCACACAGGGCGACCTCTCAGTGAAGATGCTGAACTGCGTGATGACCATCGTCGCGGTGGCGCTGGTCGATCGCAAGGGACGGAAGTTCCTGCTGATGATCGGCACGGGCGGAATCGTGATCTCGCTGGCGGCGGCAGCCTTCTTCTTCCACTCGTTCGAGGCGAAGAGACTGGATGTGATGCCGGCGGTGCAGGCGCAGGTACGTGGCAACGCAGTGGACGTTCCACTGAAGACGCTGATGGCAGGGAGTGCGAGCGGTGCGCCGACCAGCGTGACGGTGCTGTACAGCTATGGCGATGGCGAGAAGGTGGCGACGGCGCTGAGCGATGAGGGCGACGGACTGCTGACGATCCATCCGGATGCGGCTGCCCCGAAGGCTCCGCTGGTGCTGAAGCGAGCGATGTACGGAGCGATTCCGAGCGAACAGACAGGCTGGATCATCGCTCTGTGCGTGGCTCTCTTTATCGCCTCATACTCGGCTGGACCGGGCGTGGTGGTGTGGCTGGCATTGTCGGAGCTGATGCCGACACGGATTCGCTCGAACGGGATGGGCATCGCGCTTCTCATCAACCAGGGAGTCTCCACGTTGATCGCGGGGTTATTCCTGCCCACGGTCGGAAGCTACGGGTATGCGGCGATGTTCGGGTTCTGGGCGGCCTGCACGGTGCTCTACTTCGCGATCGCTGTGTTCTTCCTGCCGGAGACAAAGGGCAAGACGCTCGAGGAGATTGAATTGGGGTTTGAGAAGAAGACGGCCTGAATCGACAAGCAACACGCAACCGGGAGTAAATGAATGAAAGACGGATACGTGCAAGCAAAGCGCTTGCTTATCCGTCTTTCTTTTCTTGGTTGTGGGTCGACGGCTTATTTCTGCCTAGTACATCCAGCTTTTGACGTCGGCCCCGGCGGGGGCGGTTTTGACCATGTGCTCGGTCATCTGGGGGATGACGCGCTGGGCCCAGTTGGCGTTGTTCTGCTGCATGGTGTACTCCGACGGGCCGCCGGTGTAGCAGTGAGGCATGCCGGGGCCGTACTGGAACTGCGCGTCGCTGTGCGGGTTCACGCTGGCCTGAAGCTGCTTGTCGAGCAGGTGTACGGCGTTGTTGAGAAAATAGGTGTCGCCGTCGCCGACCTGGATGTGCAGCTTGCCCTCAAGCTTGGGACCGAGGGTGGGCCAGTCGCGCTTGAGGATCGCGGCGAGGTCGTAGTGATCGTGCCAGTACTGCACGACCTTGGGGTCGATCTCGCCGGTCTTCGAATCGAGCACTTCCGCGGGATAGCCATCGGCTCCCTGCGGGGAGAAGACGGCCTGCCAGATCATCCATTGTTCGGTGGAGCGTCCGTGGGTGCCGAGAACGTACTCGTAGGCAAACTCGCCCGCTGCGGTGGCGGTGATGGTGCCGTCCGGCTCACGGTCGCCCGCGGTAGGAACCTCGCCGAAGTCGCCACGGCGGTAGAAGGCGTTCTTGTCGTCGTAGAGATTGATGTTCTGGTAGGCGTGGAAGTCGACGGGATCGGGGCAGGCGGACCAGGTGCCGTTGTAGCTGTCGGGGTAGAAGATCTGGGTGGCGAGCGACTCCCATCCGCCGGTGGATCCGCCCATGGTGGCGCGAGCCCAGCCCTGGCCGATGCCGCGGTATTTGGATTCGACGGCCGGGATGAGTTCGTCGTTGATGGCCGAGCCATAGGGGCCTACATTGGCCGAATCGACCACGTAGCTGTCGTCGTAGTAGGGGTTGGCGTTCTGGACGAAGAGGATGATGACGCGTGGGACGCGGCCGTGGGTCCAGTCCTGAAAGAAGTTATAGCCGGCGACAGCGCGAGCGGCACCGGGGCCCTTGGGGCCGGTCGCGGTGAAGGCGGGCCTGGGGCCGGCGCTGTAGTGGTCCTGCCAGACGACGAGGGGATAGTGGGCGTCGGGGTGTTCGTCGAAGCCGTCGGGGAGGAGAACCCATGCGCCGAGATAGGTGTCGCGACCCCAGAATTTGCTCAGTTTTTCGCTCTTGAAGCGCATGTACTTGAGCCATCTGGACTCTGGCGCGTGCTGGGCGATGACCTCGGGATCCTGCGGCGTGCCCTTGATCTCGGGCATGGTCTGGTCGAGGGTGAGCTTGATGGTGGATTTGGGGTCGAAGTGGACCTTCACCGGACGGGAGTAGGGGTTGCCGGGCTTGCGGTTCCACTTCTGACCTTCGCCCTTGTCGGGAGAGAGCCATACGGTCTTGCCGGAGCCGAGGTGGAACTCCTCATAGAGGTTGAAGACGCCCTGGACGAAGTAGTCGCCGGCGGGAATCTCGGTGAGTGAACGGAGTGGGTAGCCGAAGGTCTTAGCATCGACCGTGATGGTGCCGGGGGCGGGGATTCCGTCGATCCCCACATCCACGCCGAACCCCTGCGCGGACTCGTAGCGCTCGTCCATCTGCATGCGGGGCTCGGACTTTTCGTTCTTGCTGAAGACGACGATGAGGTGGCCGTGCAGAGGAGCTTTCGTGGGGACAATGACCTCGATCTTCTGGGCGAGGGAGGACGCGGAGGCGAGGACCAGGAGGGCGGCCGAGAGAAGGGTTTTCATGAATTGACTTCAATCTACAACACCGCGGAAGGCGTGCGCTATTCCGCGGTGTCGTAGTTGAGGCTCTGACTAAGCCAGCGTTCTACTTCGGCGACCGTCATGCCTTTGCGCTCGGCGTAGTCGGCGGCCTGGTCGCGGTCGATCTTGCCCAACGAGAAATAGCGGGACTCAGGGTGCGCGAAGTAGATGCCGCTGACGCTGGAGCCGGGCCACATGGCGAAGGATTCGGTGATCTTCATGCCGGTGTTGGCTTCTACGTCGAGCAGGGTCCAGAGGGTGCCTTTTTCGGTGTGGTCGGGGCAGGCGGGGTAGCCGGGGGCGGGGCGGATGCCTCGGTACTTTTCCTGGATGAGTTCTTCGGGGGTCCAGGGCTCGTCGAGGCCGTACTCCCATTCGTCGCGGACGCGCTTGTGGAGGCACTCGGCGAAGGCTTCGGCGAGGCGGTCGGCGAGGGCTTCGGCCATGATGGCGTTGTAGTCGTCGTTGTCCTGGCGGAAGCGCTCGGTGATGGCGGCGAGGCCGATGCCGGTGGTGACGGCAAAGGCTCCTACATGGTCGGGGAGACTGGTTTCGCTCGGGGCGATGAAGTCGGCGAGGGAGCGGCAGGGTTCGCCTCCGTCGCGGTTGGACTGCTGACGGAGGAAGTGCAGGCGGGCGAGGGGTTCGGTGCGGGCCTCATCGGTGTAGAGCTGGACGTCGTCGCCAAAGGCAGCGGCCGGGAAGAAGCCGTAGACGCCGCGCGCGGTCATCCAGTTTTCGGCGATCATCGTGTCAAGGAGCTTGTTGCCGTCGGTGTAGACGCGGCGAGCTTCGCTTCCCTGCCGCTCATCTTCGAGGATGCGGGGGAAGATGCCCTTGAGGCCCCAGGTGTGGAAGAAGGGGGACCAGTCGATGTACTCGCGGAGGGTGGCTAGCGGGAAGTTATCGAGGACGCGGACGCCGGTGAAGGCGGGCGTTGGGATGTCTTCGGGGCGCCACTCGATGGGGGTGCGGCGTGCGCGGGCTTCGGCGAGCGGGGTGATCGCAAGCTTGGGGGCAGAATACTGTTTGCGGATGGCCTCGTAGTCGCTGCGGTGCTGGGCGACGAAGACGTCCTTGCCGTCTTCCGAGAGAAGGCTGGTGGTAACGCCAACGGCGCGGCTTGCGTCGAGGACATGGACGACCGGCTCGCTGTAGTGCGGGGCGATCTTGACCGCGGTGTGGGCCCGGCTGGTGGTTGCTCCGCCAATGAGAAGAGGGAGCTTGAAGGACTGGCGCTCCATCTCTTTCGCTACGTGGACCATCTCGTCGAGGGATGGGGTGATGAGGCCGGAGAGGCCGATCATGTCAGCCTTTTCTTCGCGGGCGCGTTGCAGGATCTTTTCGCAGGAGACCATGACGCCGAGGTCGATGACGTCGTAGTTGTTGCAGGCGAGGACCACGCCGACGATGTTCTTGCCGATGTCGTGGACGTCGCCCTTGACGGTGGCGAGGATGATCTTACCCTGCGCCTTGACGATCTGTCCGGCGGCCTCCATGGCTCGCTTCTCTTCTTCCATGAAGGGCGTGAGGTGGGCGACGGCCTTCTTCATGACGCGGGCGGATTTGACGACCTGCGGGAGGAACATCTTGCCTGCGCCGAAGAGGTCGCCGACGACGGACATGCCGGCCATGAGGGGGCCTTCGATGACGAGAAGGGGGCGGCCTAGTTGGACGCGGGCTTCTTCGGCGTCGATCTCGATGTAGGTGTCGATTCCCTTCACCAGCGCGTGCGAGAGGCGCTCCTCAACGGTGCCGTTGCGCCATTCCTCCGTTTTCTTCTCGGTGACAGCTGTGCCTACGTGTTTGAGGGATTCGCCGAATTCGACGAGGCGCTCGGTGGCGTCGGGGCGGCGGTTGAGGAGGACGTCCTCTACGAGAACCTTGAGCTCCGGCTCGATCTCTTCGTAGACCTCGAGCATGCCTGCGTTGACGATGCCCATGTCCATGCCGGCGGCGATGGCGTGGTAGAGGAAGGCGGAGTGCATGGCCTCGCGGACCTTGTTGTTGCCGCGGAAGGAGAAGCTGATGTTGGAGACGCCGCCGCTCACCTTGGCGTGGGGGAGGTTGGCCTTGATCCAGCGTGTGGCTTCGATGAAGTCGACCGCGTAGTTGTTGTGTTCCTCCATGCCGGTGGCTACGGTGAGGATGTTGGGGTCGAAGATGATGTCTTCGGGGGGAAAGCCTACTTCGTCGACGAGTATGCGGTAGGCGCGCTCGCAGATGCGGATCTTCTCGGCGTAGGTGGCGGCCTGGCCGTTTTCGTCGAAGGCCATGACGACGACGGCGGCTCCGTACTTGAGGACTTTGGCGGCGTTTTCGCGGAACTTCTCTTCGCCTTCCTTGAGCGAGATGGAGTTGACGATGCCCTTGCCTTGCAGGGTCTTGAGGCCAGCCTCGATGACCTCCCACTTGGAGGAGTCGACCATGAAGGGGACTTTGGCGACCTCCGGCTCAGAGGCTAAGAGCTGGAGGAAGCGGGTCATGGCGGCTACGCCGTCGATCATGCCCTCGTCCATGCAGATGTCGATGACGTTGGCGCCGTTCTCGGTCTGCTGGCGGGCGATGGCGACCGCTTCTTCGTACTTGCCTTCCTTGATGAGGCGGGCGAACTTGGGCGAGCCGGCTACGTTGGTGCGCTCGCCGATCATCATGTAGACGCCGGGCTGCTGGGTGAAGGGCTGGGAGCCGGAGAGGCGCAGGGGTTTGGTCTCGGTCATGCAGCCCCTTTCAAGGCGCGGGGGGCTTTGCCTTCGAGGGCTTTCGCGATGGCGGCGATGTGCTCGGGCGTGTTGCCGCAGCAGCCTCCGGCGATGTTGATGAGGCCGTCGTTCGCGAAGTTCCCGAGGAAGCGGGCCATGTCGGGCGGGCCGAGGTCGAAGCCAGTCTCAGACAGAGGATTGGGCAGGCCGGCGTTGGGGTAGGCGGAGATCGCCACGTCGGCTTTCTCGGAGAGCTCCGATAGGAAGGGGTACATGAGGTCCGGGCCTAGCGAGCAGTTGAGGCCGACGGAGAGGGGCTTTACGTGCTTCACGGCGGTCCAGAAGGCCTCAGTGGTCTGCGCGGAGATGAGCGTCTCGCCGCCGCGGCCTACGGCGGCGGAGATCATGATGGGGAGCTGAACCTTGTCGGCGTCGAAGACTTCGCGGATGGCGACGAGGGCGGCTTTGGCGTTGAGGGAGTCGAAGATGGTCTCGACGAGCAGCAGGTCGGAGCCTCCGGCGATGAGGGCGCGGACCTCTTCCATGTAGGCCGTCTTGACCTGGTCGAAGGTGACGACGCGGAAGCCGGCGTCATCGGCGTCGGGGGAGTTCGAGAGCGAAACGGTGAGCGGCCCGATGGCTCCGGCCACGAAGCGCTGGCGGCCGGTCTCGTTCCCGACGCGGTCGGCCCACTCGCGGCACTGGCGGGCGGAGGTTTCGTTGATCTCCCAGGCGAGGTCGCGGAGAGACTGGTCTTCGATGATCTTCTGATAGAACTCGGGGTCTTTGCGGCCGCCGGTTTCGCGGGGGTCGTCGACGAAGAACTCGGACTGCGTGATGGAGGTCGCGCCGAAGGTATTGGTCTCGATGATGTCGGCACCGGCCTCGAGGAAGCGGCGGTGGATGTCGCAGATCATGTCCGGCTGCGTGAGGGAGAAGAGATCCCCGTTGTTGAGGAGGTCCTTGTCGGAGTCGCGGAAGCGCTCGCCGCGGATGTCGGCCTCGTGCATGCCGTAGGTGCGGATGGTCGTGCCCATCGCGCCGTCGATGATGGCGATGCGTTCCTTCAGAATGGCTTCGAGGGGATGGATGGTGGTCTGGGTCATCGATTCCTGCATGTGGCACCGCACCGGAGGGTAGTTTTGAGAATGATCCGGGTGTTGGGGCACATCTTCCGATTATAGCTAGGCCATGGGCCTGGCTATTCGATGACCTGGGTTCGGGAAGGGTTCATGGGCAGCAGCCCACATCTCAGAATCGAGATGTGGGGCACCTGGATTGGCGGCGGGCTAGGCTACGGTGTTTTCGAGGGTGCCGATGCCCTCAATGGTGATGCGAATGTGGTCGCCGTGAGCCAGGGTGAAGTTGTCCTCGGGGACGATGCCGGTGCCGGTCATGAGAAAGACGCCATTGGGGAAGGCCGTCTCGCGGAAGAGGAATTCAACCAGTTCTTTGGGATCGCGCTTGAGCTCGGCTAACGTGGTGGTGCCGGCGAAGACCTCGGCGTGGTTGCGCTCGATGACGATTCCGATCGTTGTGGTAGTGGGAATCGGCTCGGAGGCGAGGAGGATGCAAGGACCAATCGCGCAGGCTCCGTCGTACATCTTGGCCTGCGGCAGATAGAGGGGGTTCTCGCCCTCAATGTCGCGGGAGCTCATGTCGTTGCCGATCGTGTAGCCCGCAATGTGTCCGGTGGGGGCGACAAAGAGGGTGAGCTCAGGCTCGGGCACGGACCAGGTGGCGTCTTTGCGGATGCGGACGGGACCGTTGGGACCGATGACGCGGCGTCCGGTGGATTTGAAGAAGAGCTCCGGACGGACGGCGGAGTAGACGCGGTCGTAGAAGGTGCCTCCGCCAGCGTCTTTCGATTCCTCGATGCGTGCGGAGCGGCTGCGGTAGTAGGTAACACCGGCGGCCCAGACCTGCTGGTCGTGGATAGGGGCGCAGACGGAGGCGGGGTGGAAGGCGACAAGGTTGGACTCGCGGATGCTGCTGTGCGCGATGTCATAGAGGTGCGGGTCGCGGAGGAGGCTATTCCAGTCCTGCGTATCGACGCGGTAAAAGTTGGCGTTCTCTTCGACGACGATGCCCTGAATGGTGCGATAGAGTTTCATGCGTTGGTGTCTCCGTAGGTCGAGGTTGAGAGTGCGCCGCGCTGAAGCTGAGCGACGATGGTGTCGGTGTCGTAAACGCATCCCCCCCAGACGCCTCCACTGGCCTGCACGAGGGCGGCCCAGAGGCGGGTGTCGGCGGGAAGATCGGGGTGCGGGGCGAGATCGGGCCGGGGCGCGCGCGAGGCAAGGCGTTGGATGCCGTCCTCCGGGGAGAATCGCTCGTCACCCTCCCCGATGAGGTTCACCGTACCGTGAAGCTGGCTGCGGTTGATGACGATCTCGATGGTGTCGCCTTCGAGGATGCGGCCGATGGGGCCTCCAGCGAGTGCCTCGGGAGAGATATGTCCGATGCAGGCTCCGGTGGAGACCCCGCTGAAACGAGCGTCGGTGAGGACGGCCACGTGCTTGCAAAAGGGCAGGCTCTTGAGGGCAGAGGTGATTTGGTAGATCTCCTGCATGCCAGCTCCGGCGGGGCCTCCGCAGATGAGGACGATGACATCTCCTTGGCCGACCGCGCCTTGCTTGATGGCGTCGATGGCTGCGGATTCGGTGAGGAAGACGCGCGCGGGGCCGGTGTGGCGGTAGGTGCTGTCGGCGCCGATGAGGGTGGGATCGATGGAGGTGCTCTTGATGACGCAGCCGTCGGGCGCGAGGTTGCCGACCGGGAAGCAGACGGTGGAGGTGAGGCCGCGCTGGCGGGCCCGGTCGGGGGAGAGGATGACGTCGTCGGGATCGATGCCGTCGAGAGCTGTCAAGCGTGTGCGCAGGAGAGCCCGCCGCTCGCTTTGCTCCCACCAGTTGAGGTTCTCATCCAGGGTCTGGCCGGAGACAGTGAGGACGGAAGTATCGAGGAGACCGGCGCGGCGGAGATGCAGCATGACCTCGGGGACGGCTCCGGCGAGGAAGACCTGTACGGTGGCGAAGTTTCCGGGGCCGTTGGGGAGTGCGTCAACGAGGCGTGGGACCTCGCGGTTGACGGCAGACCAGTCTGCAGCGACCGGCCGGCGGAGGCCGGCGGCGTGGGCGATCGCGGGCACATGCAACAGCAGATTCGTCGATCCGCCAAAGGCTGCGTGGAGCACCATCGCGTTGCGGATGGCGGCATCCGTGAGAATGTCGCGGGTACCGATGTTCCGCTGAGCCATGTGCAGGATCGCGCGAGCGGAGCGGGCAGCGGCGTCGAGCCAGATGGCCTGGCCCGAAGGCGAGAGAGCGGCGTGAGGGAGAGAAAGGCCAAGAGCTTCGGCGACGACCTGCGAGGTAGCGGCGGTGCCGAGGAACTGGCAGCCTCCTCCAGGTGTGGCACAGGCGCGGCATCCCATCTCTGCGGCGTATTTGAGGGTAATCTGCTGCTGGGCGTAGCGTGCCCCGATGGTCTGAACGCCGCCGGCATCTTCGCCCTGCTCGGGCAAGAGCGTGACGCCGCCCGGGATGAGGATGCTGGGTAACGGGCCGGAGGAGGCGAGTGCCATCATCATGGCGGGGAGCCCCTTGTCGCAGGTGGCGACTCCCAGGACGCCACGGCGCGTGGGTAACGACCGCATGAGGCGGCGCAGGACCATCGCGGCGTCATTACGATAGGGCAGAGAGTCGAGCATGCCGGCGGTGCCCTGGGTGCGACCGTCGCAGGGGTCGGTGACGGCTCCGGCATAGGGGATGGCGCGGAGGTTCCTCAACTCTCGAGCCGCTTCGCCGACGAGAAGTCCAACCTCCCAGTGACCGGTGTGAAAGCCGAGGGCGATGGCGGTGCCGTCGGCGGCGCGGAGGCCTCCGTGGGTGGAG
This sequence comes from Granulicella pectinivorans, assembly GCF_900114625.1. NCBI lineage: Bacteria > Pseudomonadati > Acidobacteriota > Terriglobia > Terriglobales > Acidobacteriaceae > Granulicella > Granulicella pectinivorans. Next base: position 2,777,014 of record NZ_FOZL01000001.1, on the reverse strand, counting down.
AGGATGAGGAACTCAGGGTCGAGGAGGCGGGTGACATCCCAGCCCATGCCTGCGCTCTGGGACAGTCCGAACAGATTGCCGGAGGGCTGTGTCAGGAGCATCTCGGGCGTGATGGGCAGCGCGCCCTCGGGGCCGGGCGCGTGAGTCTTCGCCTCGGCGAAGAGCTTGGGGTCGGTGTCGAGAATGCGGCTTGCTGGAATATCGGGCATCATGCACCACTCTCCAGCGTGAGAGGGGGTGGCGTCAATGGCGCAGCCTTGGGCAGAAAGAGCAGCAGCACCGCCGAGACAATGAGGGACAGGGACATGAGCAGAAAGCCGGCCTTCGGGTTTCCGGTCGCGGCCTGCAGTGCACCGACGAAGTAGCTGCCGAGAAAACCGCCGAGAGCTCCGGCGCTGTTGATGAGGGCGAGGACCGCGGGCGTGACGTTGCGGGGGAGGCGTTCGGGGATGATCGCGAAGAAGGGTCCATACGGGGCGTACATGGCGGCGCCTCCGAGGATAAGGAAGAGAAAGGCGGCAAGAACGCTGCGCTCCGCCGTGAGGAAGGATCCAAGCAGGGCGAGGCCGGCGACAAGCAGGAACGGCCAAACCAGGGATTCACGGCGCTGGGTGCGGTCGGAGAGGTAGGAGGCAAGGAGCATGCTCAGGACAGCAGCCAGGTAGGGGATGGCGGAGAGGAGACCGGTGCGTCCCATGGCAAGGGCGCTTCCCTGCCGGACGATGGTCGGCAGCCAAAGGACGAAGCCATAGACGCCGACGCTCCAGGCGAAGTACTGGACGGCAAGAAGGAGGACATCGGGACGAAGGAGAGCCTGACGGACGGCTCCGACTGGTGCTACGGCCAACTGCTCTTCGGTGAGGGTTTGTTCGAGGGCGGCTCCGGCCTCGGGCTTCAGCCACCAGGTCTTCGAGGGCTTGTCGCGAACGACCAAGATCCACACGAAGGCCCAGACGATGGACGGGATGCCTTCGAAGATGAAGGTCTTCTGCCAGCCGACAGCCTGGATGAGGTAACCGGTAATCACGGACATCCAGAGCACGGTAAGGGGGTTGCCCAGGATAAGGAGGGCGTTCGACCTGCCGCGCTCGGAGCGTGTAAACCAGCTATTGAGCAGCACGAGCATCGCCGGAAAGATAAGGCTTTCGGCGGTGCCGAGCAGGAATCGGTCCGCGAGGAGAAGAGGATACGAGGTGATGACGCCGGAGAGCGCGGCGAAGCTTCCCCAGGCGACCAGAAGGAAGAAAACGAGGCGGGTGACGCCGAACTTTTTGGCCAGCGTTGCGCCGGGGAGCTGGAAGGCGAAGTATCCAAGGAAGAAGACACTCGAGAGCATGGAGGTCTGCTGGCCGGTAATGCCCAGAGTAGAGGCCATGCCGGCGGCGACGCCGAAGCCATAGTTGGCACGGTCGAGATAGGCGAGCGAGTAGGTGACGAAGACGGCGGGGAGGATAAAAAACCAGCGGCGGAAAAGGTCTGCCTTGAGAACTGCGGGGGCGGCGGGGCGCTGGCTCGTCGTGATCACGCTGGGCGTTTCCCTTTCGACGACTGCGCGGAGCGAGCCGTGTTGCATCGTTTTCGTTTGCGGGAGAAGTGTAGCGCGATGAGGCTACGCTTGTGGAGTGCCCAGTCGATCCTGCACGAAAAAGGGTTGACGATTCCATCCTGGAGAGAAGAGGATGACTGTGCCGTTTGACGGAGCCGTTTTTGACAGGCCAAAGTTGATTTTCAAAAAGGCAGAGTATCCCGCGCGTGAAACCTTCCGATCGAAAGCCCGTTCTGTTCTCCATGCGCGCCTTGGGGTGCGTGGTGGTGTGCGTGCTGATGACGGGCTGTCGTGCGAAGACGGTGGCGCGGACGCAGGCGCTGGACTTCAACCAGGATGTGCAGCCGGTGCTGGCGAGCAACTGCTTCAGTTGCCATGGGCCGGACCCGGCAGCGCGGAAGGCAGGGCTGAGGCTCGATCTGGAAGAGTCGGCCTTTCGCAAGAGACCGGGAAAGCCGGATGCGATCGTTCCCGGGCATCCTGAGCAGAGCGAACTGATCAGGCGAATCGAGTCGACGGATGCGCATCATCTGATGCCGCAGTCGCCCGAGGGAGAGGCCAAACCCATGAAGCCGGAGGAGATCGCAATCCTGAAAGAGTGGGTGAAGGAGGGCGCACACTATCGTCCGCATTGGGCGTTTGAGGAGCCTGCTCGGCCCGTGGTGCCAGAAGCTGGTACGGCAATCGATGGATTCATTTTGGCGAAGCTTACCAAAGAGGGTCTGCGGCCTTCGCCTGAAGCGGATAAGGCTACCCTGATCCGGAGGGTGACGCTGGATCTGACGGGGCTTCTCCCTACGCCGCAGGAGGTGGATGCTTTTCTGCGGGACGGTTCTCCGCAGGCGTATGAGCGTGTGGTCGACAGGCTTCTGGCGAGTCCGGCGTACGGAGAGCAGAGGACCCGGTACTGGCTCGACTATGCGCGCTACGCCGACACCTATGGTCTGCACTACGACAACAGCCGTCATGCGTGGCCCTACCGGGATTATCTGATTCGGTCCTTCAATGAGAACAAGCCGTTCGACCAGTTTGCACGCGAGCAGATCGCAGGCGACATGCTCCCGGCGCAATCGATCGATTCGATCATTGGGAGCGGATATGTGCGGTCGGGAGTGAGCAGCAACGAGGGCGGCACAATCCCCGAAGAGCTGCGATTCAACATTGCGCGAGAGCGTGCCGAGGCATACGGTGCGGCTTTCATGGGGCTGACCGTCGGATGCGCGGTGTGTCACGACCATAAGTACGATCCGACGACGCAGAAGGACTTCTACCAGTTGAGCGCCTTCTTCAACAACATGAACGAGGAGCCGTTCAATCTGGATCAGCCGGACTGGGCTCCGGTCCTGCGGATTCCCAGGCAGCAGAATCTGGCGGCGTACAACCGTGCGCTCAAGCAGAGGTCCGCGCTGCTGAGCGAATTGAATGGACTCCGTGCGAAGGATCGCGAGGCGGTCGATCGGTGGTTGAAGTCGTCGCACGACCTGCCGGTGCCGGTGTCGAATGCCGGGTTGCAGGTTCGGTTACGGCTGGACGAGGGCGGGGGCGAGACGCTGGCGAATAGCGCTCCCGGGGCGAATCCGGCGAGCTATCCGATCGGCATGGGCAAGCCGCAATGGGGAGAGACGACGTGGTTCTGGCCGGATTTTCGCACGGACACGACGACGCATATTGCGCTGGGTCAAGCGGGTGACTTCGAGTGGAACCAGCCGTTCTCGACGGGCGGATGGATGATGGTGCGGTCCTCGCCCAATCTCTCATCGTGGAGGCTGACCGGCACGCTGCTCTCGAAGATGGATACCACCAACAAGAGCAGGGGTTGGGATCTGGTCGCGGACAAGGGTTTCATCAGCGTCGACCTGGTAAGCGAGGCTACGGGCAAGATGGATGTGCAGCAGGATAAGCCTTCGAAGCCAAAGCCCGGCCAGGCTCCGAAGCCGAAGCTGATACCTGCTTCCAAGCCGAAGACACCACCTCCTCCCCCACAGCCGCTGGTGGGTAAGCTGCTGAAGGTCTCGACGACGAAAGAGGTGGTGACACACGGAGACTGGCAGCACATCTTTTTTACGTACGACGGCTCGGGCAAGGCCGCAGGAATCAGGATCTATATCGACGGGGTGGCCGTACCGACCAGGGTTGTTTCGGACACGCTGGGGCGGTCGAGCATCAAGACGCCGGTGCCGATGTTGCTTGGGTATCGGTATCCGGAGGAGAAGCCGGCGCGCGATACGCGGTACCAGGATGTAAGGCTCTATGCGCGTGGGCTTTCGGCCGCGGAGGCGAAGAGGCTCCCGTATGAAGACTACGTGGCCGAGGTGGTCAGCAAACCTGCGACGCAATGGAACGGCGACCAGAGGCATACGGTCAGCCAGTTTTACTTTACAAGCGTGGACGCCCGCGCGAAGGAGATTGGGGCTAAGGTCGCGGAGCTGAATACACAGATGGAGAAGCTCTCCGAGGGGGGCGATCTGACGATCGTCTCCGCGGACAAGCCCTCGCTGGCCTACGCGGATATTCTGGACCGCGGCATCTATAGCGCGCGCAAGCAGAGAGTGGAGGCGGACGTCCCACACTTTCTTCCGCAGCTTCCCACGGGAGTTCCTCATACGCGTCTGGCACTGGCGGACTGGACGGTGAGCAAGAACAATCCGCTGACGGCCCGGGTAACGGTAAACCGGATGTGGAACGAAGTCTTCGGCACCGGGCTGGTAGAGACGACAGAAGACTTCGGCATCATGGGCGGAAGGCCGACCCATCCGGCACTGCTCGATTGGTTGGCGGTGGAGTTTCGCGAAAGCGGCTGGAATGTGAAGCACATGTATAAGCTGATGGTGATGTCGGCGGCATACCGGCAGAGCGCTAAGACAACTCCGGAGCAACTCAACAAGGATCCGCGCAACCTGCTGCTCGCGCATGGGCCGCGCTTCCGCATGGATGCGGAGATGCTGCGGGATATCGCGCTGCAGACGAGCGGCCTGCTGGTGAACAAGATCGGTGGACCGAGCGTGAAGCCCTATCAGCCGGACAACGTTTGGACGGTGGGGTATCCGACGAGCGATACGACGATCTATGTGCAGGAGCATGGAGATGCGCTCTACCGGCGCAGCATGTATACGACGTGGAAGCGGATGGCGATGGAACCGGACATGGACGCGTTCGATGCTCCGCCACGCGACACGGTGTGTACACGACGGCAGAGGACGGATACGCCGCTGCAGGCCCTGGTAACGATGAACGATGTACAGTGGGTCGAGGCTTCGCGGGCACTGGCGGAGCGGGTGATCGTAGAGGGTGGGAAGAAGCCCGAGGAACGCATCCGGTATATGAGCGAGATTGTGCTCTCGCATACGCCGACGCCGCAGATGCAGGGTGTGCTGACGGCCTCGCTGACGCAGATGGAGCAGCACTACGGGGCCGATCCGGCAGCGGCGCAAAAGCTGGTCGCGGTGGGCGAGAAGAAGCGGAATCCGGCCATTCCGGCACCAGAGCTGGCGGCGTGGACGATGGTCGCCAGCGAGATGATGAACCTGGACGAGACGGTGAATAAGTAGGAGGACGACGATGAAGCAGCATGCCTTGTGCACCGATCCCGAACACGGCCCGACCGTGATGGACCTGCCGATTCCCGAAGGATTGAAGGCGGAGTGGGCTGCCCTGCAGACGCGCCGGCATTTCCTGGGCCGAGCCGGCAAGGTTCTGGGCTGGGCCGGCCTGGCCAGCCTGATGGGCGATGCCGCGCTGACCCCGCGCGTACAGGCTGCGGGAATTCCAGCGGCGGATACGCTGAAGCTGCCGCACTTCGCCCCGAAGGCGAAGAGGGCGATCTACCTGTTTATGTCGGGGGCGCCACCCCAGATGGATCTGCTGGACTACAAGCCCGGGCTGGCGCAGATGTATGACAAGGATTTGCCGGAGTCGGTACGTGGTGTGCAGCAACTCACCGGGATGACCTCGGGACAGGCCCGCTTTCCGATTGCGCCGTCGCATTGGGACTTCAAGCAGTATGGCAAGAGTGGCGCCTGGGTGAGCGATCTGCTGCCCAATACGGCGAAGATGGTCGACGACCTGACGATCATCCGGTCGACCAACACGGACGCGATCAACCATGAACCCGCGATCATGCTGCTGAATACGGGCAATATGAATGCAGGCAAGCCGTGCCTCGGATCGTGGCTTTCGTATGGCCTGGGAAGCATGAACGACAACCTGCCGGCATTCATGGTGCTGCTGAGCAGGACGAATCCGAAGGAGAACAACCAGCCGGTGTCGTCACGGCTATGGAGCAGTGGGTATCTATCGTCGGAGCATGCAGGCGTGGGATTGCGATCTGCCGGAGATCCGGTATTGTTCCTGAGCGATCCGGCTGGCGTGAATACCGAGGTACGGCGCAAGATGCTGGACGCCGTGGGCGAGATGAATCACCAGGCGTACCAGGAGCTGGGCGATCCGGAGACAAACGCGCGCATTGCCCAGTACGAGATGGCATACCGGATGCAGGCTTCCGTGCCGGAGCTCTCGGACCTGAGCAAGGAGCCACAATCGACGTGGGACCTGTACGGCCAGGATGCAAAGGTGCCGGGTACGTTTGCGTACAACTGTCTGATGGCTCGGCGCATGGCCGAGCGTGGCGTTCGGTTTACGCAGATCTACAAGCGTGGCTGGGATGTGCACGCTGACGTCGTAGGGCTGCTGCCGGTGCTTTGCCAGGAGACGGACCGTCCCGCGTATGCGCTGGTGACGGACCTGAAGCAGCGGGGCCTGTTGGACGATACGCTGGTCATCTGGGGAGCGGAGTTTGGCCGCACGGTGTACAGCCAGGGCGGCCTTTCGGCGACGAACTATGGCCGCGATCATCATCCGCGGTGCTACACGACGTGGATGGCGGGCGCGGGGGTAAGGCCGGGAATCACCTATGGCGAGACCGATGAGTTCAGCTACAACGTGGTAAAGGATCCGGTGCACGTACGGGACTTCAACGCGACACTGCTGCACTGCATGGGGATTGACCATAACAAGCTGACGTACAAGTTCCAGGGGCTGGACCAGAAGCTGACGGGTACGACGCCGGCGAACGTGATTCAGGGGCTGCTGGCTTGAGGTTGAAGGCAAAGCCAGCCTGGATTGCGCCTGTGGTGGCGTGTGCGATGTTGCTTGTGCTGCCGCTTGTCTTCAGGCTGGACGGCAAGCCGCACGCCGACTGGCAGCAGTTTCTGGGGCGGTTTCATCCTCTCATGGTGCATCTGCCGATCGGGCTGCTGGTGCTCGTGCCGGTGCTGGAGCTCTGCGGATGGCTGCGGCCTCCGTTGCGGGAAGCAGCGGGGTTTGTGCTTGGGCTCAGTGTGCTTGCGTGCATCGCGTCCCTGGTGCTCGGGTATCTTCTTGCCTATGGCGCTGGCGAGGCGGGTGCGGGCATAACGCGGCACATGTGGGGCGGGATTGCCCTGACGATCGTGGTGCTGCTCTCTGCGCTGATTCGGCCTGCGTGGAGCGCAGGACGAGTGGATTGGAGCTATCCCTCGCTGCTATTTGGGGTGATGCTGGTGCTGGCGTGGACGGCACATCAGGGCGGTTCTCTGACGCATGGAGAGAACTATCTGACAGAGTATCTGCCTGCCCCGTTCAAGAGTCAGGCGGGAAATTCCTTCTACGCAAAACAGATTCATCCGGTGATGGATGCGAAGTGCGTGGCGTGCCATGGAGCATCCAAGGCGAAGGGAGGCCTGCGGATGGATACGTACGGGGCGCTGATGAAGGGCGGATCGGATGGACCTGTCGTCGTCGCGGGGCATCCCGAGAAAAGCCTCCTGATCGAGCGTGTGATGTTGCCGCGTGAGCATGCGAAGTTTATGCCGGCCGAGGGGCGAGCTCCGCTGCGGCCAGAGGAGGTTGCGCTGATCAAAGCGTGGATCGCGCAAGGGGCCTCGGAGTCGGCATCCACATTGGTTGGCGTTGCGGTGCGCGAGAAGGATAAACCTCTGCCGCAGGTCGGGGACTATAGGGGGCGTATGGAGGAGATTGCGCAACTGTCAAAAGCGACGGGCAGCACGCTGATGCCGGTGTCGAAGAACATGCGGGATGGGTTGATCCTGAATACCGTGGATGCTTCAAAGACATTTGGGGATGCGCAGCTAGCCAGGCTGGAGCCTCTGTATCCGTATATCGTCGAGGTGGAGCTGGGGCGTTCCGGCGTGACGGATGCAGCATTTGCGAAGCTGGCGAAGTTTCCGCATCTGCGGGCGATTCACCTCGAAGGAACGAGCGTTACGGGAGCCGGGATCGATGCGATTCTGCGACTGCCCGAGCTGACGTATGTGAACCTGAGCAGCACGCAGGTAACGGCGGCGGCGGTGGCTCCTTTGGCCGCCAGCAAGACCGTGGTTCATCTCTATCTGTACAACACTCCGGCGCAGCCCGTTGCAGTCGCGACCGATGCCAAGAAGGTGCTATGAAGACTCCGAATCGTCCGCTGGATCGCCGCTTCTTCTTGACGCTTTCCGGTATGACCGCCGCTGCACTTCCCTTGCGGGCCGAGGCTGCCGAAGAGCGTGCGCCTGAGCCTGCAGCGCAGACTGGCAATGGGGAGTGGACCTATCGGGTAGCGGATGGGTGGGGAGCGTTGCCCACGGGGATATCACTGGGTGGGACGCACGGCGCAATCGCGACGGACACGGCGGGGCGCGTGTATGTGAGCACGCAGAGCGCCACGGGCATTGTGGTGTACGACAGCGATGGGCGGTTCGTGCGGACGATGGCGCATGAGTTCCCAGAGGTCCACTCGCTGGTGCATGCGACCGAGGGTGGTGTGGAGTACTTCTACGCAACGGTGCAGCACGGAACTCCCACGGACAACTGGCTGTTCGTGAAGATGAAGACGGATGGGACGGTGGTGCTCAAAATTACCGCTCCGGCGGAGGCCGGCTTCAAGGCTGCGAACGAGTGGAGGCTGACCGCAGCGGTTCCGGGGCCGGATGGATCGATCTTCATTGCCAATGGATATGGGGATTCGCGGATCTTCCGGTTCGACAAGACGGGAGCTTATCGGGGCAGTTTCTCAGGGAAGGGGGACGCCGATGGAATGTGCAACTGCAGCCATGGGCTCGCAGTCGATACGCGCTATGACCAGCCTCTGCTTCTGGTATGCGACCGCGAGAATCGCCGGCTGAGCCACTACGACTTCGATGGGAAGTTTGTGAGCAACGTGACGCAGCATCTGCGGCGGCCGTGTCAGGTGAGCTTCCATGGCGATCATGCGGTGGTGTCGGAGTTGGAGGGACGGGTCACGGTGCTCGACAGGAACAATGCGCCGGTGGCTTTCCTGGGCGACAACCCGGAGAAGGAGCAGTGGGCGAACTACAAGGTGCTTCCAGAGAAGGTGAAGCCCGCGATCTTCAGCGCGGCGCACGGATGCTTTGTAGACCGGGATGGAAATATCTATGTCTCGGACTGGAACCAGACGGGGCGGATGACGAAGTTGAGCCGAGTAGTTTAGGCAAAGCAAAGAAGGAGCGAAGCTTTCCGGAAGGGCATGGTCGAGACCATACCTTCCGGAAAGCCTTCGAGCGTTATTACTGAGCGGCTTTGGTCAGAAAAAATCCGGCTGCTTTGAAGTCTCCCTTCATCAGCGGCGTGATGCCATGCTCCATCCAATAACGGCCGCTCGCGGATGCGGGAGCATTGGCCGCGGATGAGCCTTCGAGGGCGCGGAGGTGGTACTGGGCTTCCGGGTCAAGCCCCTTGAGCTGGATCGTGGGATACGGGTAGGACTCGTGACCGGAGTGCAGATAGGCGAAGAGTACGGCCTGCGACCGGTCGAGCGAGACGGTCTCGGTGGCGGAATCGGGGCTGTCGTGGCGGGGTGAGATCAGGCGATAGAGGCTGCCGTGCTGCACCACTTCGCGGACGAGCTTGTAGTCGGCCACAAGGCGCTTCGCGTTGGCGAAGTCTTCGGGGGTCCACTTGTTGAGGTTGGCGCCGATCCCGAGCGATCCCTGCATCGCGACCAGAAAGCGGTAGTCGAGCGAGGTGGTGCGGCCCGTGCCGCCCCAGCCGGTGTCCGTGACCCAGGCCATCATAATATTCGGGGTGTAGGCGTAGCTGAAGCCATCCTGAATGGTGAGACGGTCGAGGGGGTCGGTGTTATCGGAGGTCCAGACCTCTTCGGTCAGGCCCATGATGCCGAGGTCGACACGTCCACCACCGCCGGAGCAGGATTCGATCTCAAGCTTCGGGTGCCTGGCGCGCAGGTCACGCAGGATGCCGTAGAGATTGCGAACATACTCGACATAGACCTTGCGTTGCTCATCGGGCGCGACGGCGGGCCAGCCGGGCTCGGACCAGTTCCGGTTGTAGTCCCACTTCAGGAAAGCGATGTCGTTCTCGGTGACGAGCTTATCGAGGAATCCGAGGACGTAGGCACGCACATCGGGCCGGGCGAGGTTGAGGACGAGTTGGTTGCGGGACTCGGTACGCGGGCGTCCTGTTTCGTTGAGGACCCAATCGGGGTGCTTCCGGTAAAGGTCGCTGTCGGGGTTGACCATCTCGGGCTCCACCCAGAGACCGAAGTCCATGCCGAGGGCATGAACCTTGTCGATGAGGGGCTTGAGACCATTAGGGAACTTCTGCTTGTTGACGTACCAGTCGCCAAGTCCGGCATGGTCATCCTTGCGCTGGCCGAACCAGCCGTCGTCCATGACGAAGCGTTCGACGCCGATGCTGGCGGCCTCTTCGGCGAGCTTAGCCTGACCGGGCTCGTCGACGGCGAACTCGGTGGCCTCCCAGGAGTTGTAGAGGACGGGGCGCACGGTGGTGCGGGGCATGATGCTGGCACGCTCGAAACGATGCATCGTGCGGGAGGCACCGCCGAGACCATTCTTGGTAAAGCCGGCATAGAGGATGGGGGTCTCAAGGGTCTCGCCGGGGTTGAGCTTGTAGCCGAAGTCGAAGGGGTTGAAGCCGCCGACGACGTGGACGCGATGGAGTGGATCCTCCTCGATGGAGATGCTCCATGAACCGCTCCAGGCAAGGGCGCCGAACCATACATCACCGTGCTCCTCGTCGGTCGATGCGCTGCGCTCGATGGCAAACCATGGGTTGTTCTGGTGACCGGTGGAGCCGCGCCGGCTTTCGAGGACGGTCTTGCCAGGCTGGAGAGGCACCTGCTGGAGGTTGAACTCGCCAGCCCAGCGTCCGGTGAGGTAGTTGAGCCGGTAGGTCTCGCCGATGGGCAGGTTAAGGCTGGCGGCGGCGGCCTTCTCAATCTGGAAAGCCGCTTTCGTCTTGTTTTCAATCAGAGCGGAGCGTCCGATGACGCCAGTAGCGGAGTCCACCGTGTAGGTAAGGACAACCACCACATCGCGGCTCATGTCCTTCAGAGTGACGGTGAGTTTGTCCGCGGCAAGGGTGTGCGAGACGTAGTGCAGGACGAGGTCGCGTACGCCGTCAGGGAAGGTGATCTTCAGGGCAGGTTCCACCACCATACCTGCGCCGGAGCCGCCGAACTCCTGCGGGGCAAGCCCGTTTTCCGTCTCAAAGGCGAGAGCTCCCACGGCGGAACGCGCTGCGGGAAGAGGGTCGCTGGGCTGCAAACGCCCGCCCCAGTAGACGGTCTCGAGGGCTCCCTGGGGATTCACGCCGAAGGCATAGGTGCTCTCTCCACCATCGATACGGAAGACACGTGTCTTTTCGTCGAAACTGATGTGCGCGGGTGCCGGATCCTGGGCACGGACGACCGGTGAAACGGTGAAAAGCAGCATGATGCAGGCTGAGATCAAACGCATTGCACTCCCCTTCTGTTGCTCAAAAAAGTATCGCTACTACAGTAGCAACTTCGGGAGTGCAACGGCTTGCATGGCCGCATTTTTGTGAAAACGGCTTGTTTCTACTTCGATGCGGCCTGAAGGTGGATCACAGTTACGCTCTCGTGCGGCAGCGTGAGATGCAGGGGCTTCCTGGCCTCGACGTTCAGGCCGCTCACCTGCGGGACGACACGCTTCGGCTCGACCTCGTCGTTCATGACGTAGCGCGAGACTGCCGTCATCTGATCGACCTTTGCAACGCCCGATACCAGGGATGGGCCGAGATCGATCTCGGTGGGGGCATCGTCAGTGAGCGATCGGTTGACGCAGAAAAGGGTGATGGTGCGGTTGTCCTTGCTGCGTGTAGCGACGATATCGACATAAGGGACATCGGCGACGTCGGCGTAGCCCTGGGTGCCGTTCTTAACGCTGTAGGTGCCGGTATCGGTGGTGACCGGCAGAACCGTATCTCCCTTGGCTGCGGCATAGAGCTGGAAGACGTAGTAGGCGGGAGAGGCGAAGACCTGCTCGCGGCGCTTCCAGATGCCGGCAAACTCCATGAGGCCGGTCATGTCGACGAGCTTGACCTCGGCGTTATGGCGGAAGTACGTGTTGAAGGTTGCGGCAACCATCACGGCCCCGCCTTCATTGCGGGAGCTTGGGCTTTCGTTGGTAAAGTTGCGCTCGCCCTCGCCTTTGCTATTGAAGAGCCATTCGGTGATCGCGAAATGTGCCTTGCCTTTGTAACCAGGAACAGCGTCCATTTGGGCCTGCATGCTGTCGAGATGGGCACCGAGCGCATGGGGTACGGCGTAGGCGGCGGCGGCCATGAAGTCGGGCGTGTAAGGCGCGAGACGGACGTGGTTGGTGCCGGTGATGAAGTGCATCGTAAGAAGATCGAAGGTGCCGGGCGGGTTGGTGTACTGCGCAGCGTTCCATGCCTCGAACTGGTTGGGGGATTCGCCGGTCGCCATGAGCATGGCGTCCTTCGCGAGAGGCTTCAAGGCCTGGCTGAAGGCGAGAGTGCGGGGCGCGATCTCGTGGATGGTAGGATAGCCGACCTGCCAATGGCCATACAGTTCATTGCCCATCTCGAGGATCAAGGGCCCCTGGTAGCGCTCGCGGATGTAGCGAACCCAGTCGGCTGCCTCGGAGGGCGTGCCGCTGCCCATGTTGAGGTTGAACTGCGGCTCGGCATGGACAAGCTTGCAAAAGGCAAGAAACTCATCGGTGCCGAAGTTGTTGTATTCCGGGATGCCCCACGCGATGTTCTCCATGGTGACGCGCTTGTCGAGAGGACCAATACCGTCGCGCCAGTGGTAGTAACTGATGAAGTTTCCTCCGAGACGGAGCTCCGTCATGTGCATGTCTTCGGACATGCGAACCACTTCAGGATCGAAGGGGCCAAGAGCGTCGTCCGGCATGAGGGAGATTTGGTCGAGGTCCACCCGCTCATCGCCCTCGACGGAGATAGCGAAATCCACGGGCTCGAGGCGATGCACGTCATTGAGCTTGAGCTGGAGCTTCGCGGCGTACTTCGTCCACTCCCCTGCCGCAGCCTCAATGGAGGCGGTGGCGAGTATCTTGTCCGTGCTGCGCGACCGAAGCGAAACATTGAGGCGGGTTGGCCCACTACCGTGTCTTGCGTAGAGCGAGACACGGTAGCCATCCGTGCGGGGGACCGGCAGGTAGACGCGCTGCTTGATCCCGGTGAGATCGTCTGGCGTGCCCATGATCTCGAGCGATTGCCAACTGTTGGCGGCATGCCCGACGTGCAGCTCGTAGCGGTTGCCTGCGGCCTTGTTGAGTGGCTGCCATGGGATTGGAATCCCGGTCTGGTTGGTCGAGTCGATCAATTCGGGCTGGTCGCGGAAGATTTGCTCCAGCATGGCGTGATTCCAGAGGCCGGCTTCGAGGCTCCCGTTCACGAGAATCTCGGCGATGACGCCGTTGTTGATGGAAGAGTCGATAGGCTCGAGGAAGCCGCCGAAGAGGTGCGGAGGCACCGTGCCCTGGTTGCCCGCGGGGTCCACATGGACCTTGACGGTCTTCGGCATAGGCCTGCCGGCCGTCACCTGCGCCAGGCAAGCGGTCGTGAGGAGTGAAGCGACGAGGAGATGGGCGGGTCGTAGGGCTGGCATGAGGTCCTTCTTGTAATCCATTACACGAAGTCACGCTACTGACTCCCAGCCTGGACTGTCAAGGGTATGCAGGATTTGTGTGGGTTACGCGTTGAGAGTAATGTAATGCTTTACAGAGACATCGTTGAACCTATACTGTGTTCTCGCTGCATACTTCCGAGGTCCAGGCATGAACCGGCGCAACTTCTTTACGCTCTCGGCAGGAACCCTTCTTGGAGGCGGCCTGCTCTATGGGGAGCAGGCTCAATCCGATAGCAGGACACGCCCGCTCAAATTTACGCAGGAGCGCACAGGCGCTGGCCCGTTCCAGCGGGCGGAGGGCGGCAAGGCCCCCCATATCCTGCTGATCAGCGCCGATATGGTCAGCCCGGATCTCTATCATCCCGCGCGGCCGGCTTCGCAGCATGTGAACATTCCCAACATTCGCTCGTTGATGCAGGATGGAACGTTCTTTGAAAATGCCTTCTGCACCGTGCCCCTGTGCGCCCCTTCGCGGGCTTCGTATCTGACGGGGCGGTACAGCTACATCCAGGGCAATGGTGAACGCGCCCCGGAGGGACTGGAAACGCAGCTTCGTCCAGACGATATCGTATTTCCGGAGTATCTGAAGGCAGCCGGATATATCGCACGGCAGGTGGGTAAGTGCCATGTGGGCACGAAGAAGTTTCTGGATGCGTTCGGCGAGAACGACCAGCCGTGGGATCGGTGGTCGCCTCCGGTGTTCGACGATGACGACTTCCTCGCGTACCAGCGTTCACTCGGCGTGAAGCAGCAGAAGTACTCGCGGGAGATCGTCTTCAAGATGCAGGATCGAAAAACTCCCGGAAACTCCACCGGTGGATGGATCGTGCAGGAAGATGGGAAGCCGTTTCCGCTGGAGGCGCACTACAGCTATTACCTGGCCAAGAAGGCGATCGAGACGGTGGAGGGCCTGCTGGCCAATGGATCGGGCAAGCGGCATCCAATGTATATTCAGCTCGACATCTTCGATCCGCACCAGCCCTTCTCCATTCCTGCTGGATTCGAGCAGCGGGAACGCGAGTTGCGCGCCTTGATGACGCTGCCCGATACCTACAGGGATGCGCAGAAAAGCGACTTCAAGCGAGCGGAGAATGAGCCTGAGATCGTCGATGTCTACCGGCGGTACTGGGGGATCTACGAGCCGGAGAAGCTGCTGGAGTATCGCGTTGCCTATGCGTTGCAGATGGAACTGGTGGACCATGTGATCGGCATGGTTTTAAGGCGGATGAAACACCTCGGGCTGTATGAAGAGATGGTGGTTGCTTTCATCTCAGACCATGGAGAGATGAACGGTCGGCGAGCGATGGTGGATAAGGGCGTGTATTTGTATCCGGATGTGTTACGTGTACCCTTCGTCGTAAAGAGTCCGCGTTCCATGCCGCGGGCACATGCCACGGTCGCTTCCCCGGTATCGCTCATGGATCTGTCCCAGACGTTGCTTGGATTTGCCGGAATTGTGCCCGAGGCCAAGTTCGACGGCATCTCTCTGCTTCCTTATCTACGCGACGGCAAAGGCAGCGAGGAACGCACGCTGCTGTTCTTTGGCGGATGGCACGTCGGCGTCAACTTTGCATGCGGGATGCAGCATCGGGCAGCGGACGGAAGGCGTTATCTCTATGCGTATAACTGCAGCTCTACATGCGATGAGTTGTATGACCTCGAGAGCGTCGATGCAGTCAACCTGATCGATAGCCCATCCCACGCGACGGTGCGCAAGGAACTCATCAACCGCCTTGGCACTGCGTTGCAGGCCGATCCGCGCTGGGTTGGTTTTTGGGCGGAGTTTCGTCTGGCTCGTTTTGCCGACCTGCCCCAAGCAAAAGGCGATATGCAGCTCTTTACCGCACCGGTCTGATTCTCCCCTCCTTTGGAGCGCCTCCTATGACGTTGAAACACTTTGCGCCGGTTGCGCTTCTTCTGCTGGTGACGTGCAGTTTGCAGGCTAGGGTGAAGCGGGGTTCCTGGGGAACGATGGATGATGGACGTCCTATCGCGCTGTATACGCTCGAGGACGGACATATACGCGTGCAGCTTACCGACTATGGCGCAAGGATCGTGAGCATCGAGGCCCCGGATCGAGAGGGGCAGCGCACGGACGTGGTGCTCGGGTTCCACAACGCGGCGCAGTATCTGGCGGACCCGAAGGCGTACTTCGGAGCGACGATCGGGCGGTACGCGAACCGCCTTGCGGGTGGCACATTTGAGATAGACGGGCAGACCTGGCATGTGCCGATCAACAATAACGCCAACGCGATGCATGGTGGGCCTGAGGGCTTCAGCCGCAAACTATGGAAGGGCAAGGCCAACGGCAAGGGGAGCGTGGAATTCACGCTGCTGAGTCCCGATGGAGAGATGGGCTTTCCGGGCGCTCTGACCGTCCACGTACGTTACACGCTCATGGGTGGATCTCTGCGGATCGACTATACGGCGACGACGAGCAGGGCGACGGTAATCAACCTGACGAATCACACGTACTTCAACCTGGGCGGCGAGGCGAGTGGCAATGTTCTGGATGAGGAGCTTCAACTCAACGCCGACCGCTATACGCCGATTGGCACCGGGCTGATTCCCACGGGCGAAGTGCTTCGCGTGGACCAGACTCCTTTTGATTTCCGGGCAATGACGCCGATCGGAAGACGCATGGGAGGGCATCACGCTCAACTGGATTTGGCAGGTGGATATGACCACAACTTCGTCCTGCAGCCTGCCGGTGGGAAGCTGCGTAGGGCTGCGGAGGTGTTCGATCCCGGCAGTGGACGCACCTTGCAGGTATCGACCACGGAACCCGCGGTGCAGTTCTACTCCGGCAACTTCCTGAACGGATCGGTGAAGGGCTATAGCGGCAAGCCCTATGAGAAGCACGCCGGGTTTTGCCTGGAGACGCAGCACTATCCGGATTCACCGCACCATGCCAACTTTCCGACCACCACACTGCGGCCGGGAGAGGTGTTCCGATCGACGACGGTGTTCACGTTTGGGATACGGCCGAGATAGGCTTTGCCGCAGGAGACTTAGAGGCAATGACCACAGCGACCGACACGATCACGATGCCCATCCCCACCCACTCAACGCCGTGGAGAGTCTCGTGGAGCAGGAGCCAGCCAAGCAACACAGCGACGATGGGATTGATATAGGCGTAGGTCGCGGCAGCCGAGAGTCTTACATGGCGAAGAAGAAACATGTACGAGGTATAGCCCGCAATGGAGCCAAAGATGGCGAGGTAGAGCATCGCCAGCCATGCACCCCGCGTCCACTGCGAGGACCTCATGCCACCGGCGGCTATCCCGATCAACATGTTGATCGCACCGGCGATCAGCATCTGCCAGGAACTGAGAAGCAGGGGTGACGCAGACATCGGCATGCGGCGGGCGATGACCGAACCGACGGCCCAGGCGAACGCCGCAAGCAGAAGCGCGAGACACGCCAGTGTCGTCTCACTGGTAAGCGGTTGTCCGCGCATGCCGTGGCTGGTAAGGAGGGCGAGACCGGCAAATCCGGTAAGTGTGCCAATCCAGCCGCGGGCGTTCATGGTGCTCCCACCGGGCAGTAAGGCCTCCAACGCTGCCAGGAAGAGCGGGATAGAGGCGACAAACAAAGCCGTGAGACCGGCTGAGAGGACACGTCCGCCATAGCTGACGAGCGTGGTGTTGATGGTGAACATAAGCAGGCCGAGGAGCGTAACCTGACCCCACTCACGACCGGAGAGGGCTACTGAACGTCGGCGAAGAAGCAGGTATGCCATCGAGAGAACACCCGCGATCATATAGCGCAGTCCCGAGACAAAGGCTGGATGCAGGAGTTGCGTGACATACCGGATCGCGACGAAGGTGGATCCCCAGAGGATGTACACAGATCCAAACGCGAGAGAGATCTGAAGCCGCCTGCCTGTAAGCATGGATCATGATAACGGCAGGTTGGGCAGTTGACGGACGGCGCGGTATGCTGAAAGGGAAAGGCCTCTTTTGATGATTCTCCTTGACAGACGATGTTGCGAAGGCCGATAGTTCATTCGCCGCAATGTAATGCATTACAAGACTCACTCCCTGAGTTGATCGCAGGCCGAATGAAGACATCGGGCTAGCGGCGCACAGGGTTGAGTGCAGTCAGTAATGAAATGCATTACATCGCGAATGAATAAGGGATCGCTTCACTCCCCTCACGGCATGTGCAACCCGTTTTGGGCCCTCGATAGGCCATTTGATCTGGAGGATCGTATGCATCTGAAGAAACAGCTCATCTCCCTCGTACTGACCATCCTGCTCGCGATCTGCCCGGCCGTCCTCAGCGCTCAGAGCGGCACCTCATCCATTCAGGGCACTGTCGTCGACACCTCCGGCGCTGTGATTCCGGATGCCAGCGTCAGCCTGGTGAACACCTCGACCGGCGTAAAGCTGCAATCGACGTCGGACGCTTCGGGCAGCTACTCCTTCCCTTCCATCCCCCCGGGGCTCTACTCCATCGAGGTAGCCAGGGGTGGCTTCGCCTCGTACAAGGTGTCGAGCTTCAACGTGACGGTCGGACAGCACGCAACGCAGAACGCGAAGCTCGCAATTGCCTCTTCATCCGCGACCGTGGAGGTCGATGCCAGCGGTCTCGCGAACCTGCTGGATACGGAATCGAACGACCTTGGTACAGTGATCGGACCGCAGAGCGTGGAGCAGCTTCCTCTGAACGGACGTAACTTCCTGCAGCTTGGCCTGCTCTCAGGGGCCGCGCAGTCGAATGCGGGCGCTGCGAATGGTTCGGTCGCGCAGACCGGCCACCCGGGGATGTCGATCAACATCGCTGGCAATGAGCCGGACTACACGATGTACGTGGTCAACGGCCTGGAGACCGTGGGCAGTCGTGCAGGCAATACTTCGCTGAACCTGTCGACGGGATCCATCGATCAGTTCGAGGTGCACTATGGCTTCTTTATGCCGGATATGGGACCGAACCCCGGCATCGTCGATGTTGTAACAAAATCCGGCACAAACCACTATCACGGCGAGTTGTATGAGTTTGTTCGCACCAACCAGATGCAGGCTCGCAACTACTTTGGCATCACCTCGGCGGGCGTGCCCATTGCGCCAGGCAAGTATCACCAGAACCAGTTCGGCTTCGACTTCGGCGGACCCATCCTGAAGGGCAAGCTCTTCTTCTTCACCAACTACGAGGGCTACCGCCAGAACCAACAGGTACTGATCAACGCGCAGACACCGACGGCAGCGATGTTCGGCGGGGACTTTTCGGCGCTCTCCACACCGATCTTCGATCCCACCACGCTGAACACCACGACGGGCCAGCGCATGCAGTTCGCCGGCAACAAGATTCCCGCATCGCGCATCACCAGCACAGCGACGGGCCTGCTGAAGTACTATCTGCCGGGTGCCGGTCCGGTGCCTGCGGCCAACAATGTCGGTGGCAATGCTCCGTATCAGTTGAACTCCGACCAGTTCATGGGACGCATCGACTACAACGTGAATGAAAGGAACCAGGTCTTCGCACAGGGTAACTGGCTAAACTCGCCCGTCACCTCTCCGGGGCTCTTCCCCGGACAGGGTACGGCCTTCCCCCTCGATACGGAGTTGGTGAATCTGGGCTGGAATTGGTCGCTCAGTTCCAACAAGGTCAACGAGCTTCGCATGGGCGTGATTCGCGACTCCGTTTACGATCAGGGCATCTCCGTCAACGGCCTGCAGAACGCGCTGAACATTACCGGCACCGCCGACCAGAACGGTGTCCCCGGCATCGCGCTCGCCAACGGCTATTCCGGCTTCGGCACCTCCACCGGGCTCATCGGCAACATCGACAACGTGTACCAGATCCATGACGGGTTCAACTGGCTGCACGGGAAACACCAGATCAAGTTCGGATTCCAGATTGCTTACCTGCGCACGATCCAGTCGAGCGCCAATGCGAATGCGCGTGGCGTCTTCAACTTCAACGGCAACTTCACCGCGCAGACCAAGTCCAACGGCAGCGGCGGATTTGCAGTCGATTCGAGCATCGCCGCTGGCAATTCGTTTGCCGACTTCCTGCTTGGCGACCTGGCCAGCGGACAGTCCATCGGCATGCCGCGCACGCACTTCCGCTGGACGACGGCAGAGCCTTACATCCAGGACACCTGGAAGATCATGCCGAACTTCACCGCGAATATTGCGCTTGCCTGGTATGGGGCCACGCCACCCAACCCCAGCGGTCCCGACAAGAACCTGATCCACGGCTTCAACTTCACCGCAGGCCTCCCCACCTTCGCGGCACTCGGCCAGGTAAACCCCGAAGTCTTCCCCATGACCATGACAAACTGGGCTCCGCGCGCCGGATTCAGTTGGCAACCGCAGATGTTGAAGAACACCGTCCTTCGTGCCGGGTTCGGGCTTTACTACACGACACAGCAGGATGTGAACGCGCAGTACGCAATTGTGTCGCAGGTCATCACCATCAACAATGCAGTCTCGAACACGCAGCCTTACCCAACCTATGTGCTGGGAACCAATGCGCTTCCTTCGGTGACAGTCGGGCAGATCACGCAGACCCAGGCCAACGCCATCACCGGCCCGATCCAATACCTCAGCCAGACCCAGCGTTCTCCTTATGTCGAGCAGTGGAACGTCGATATCCAGCACACCTTCGGCAAGTATTTGATCGATGCGGCTTACCTGGGCAATGTCTCGCACCACCTTGCGCTCAACTACAACCCCTTCGACTGCTCCGCACCGGGGTCGCAGTACTGCCGCGATGCGAATAACCCGTATAACGGCAAGTACAGCTACATGCAGGAAGTCGACAGCATTGGCTACGGCAACTACAACGCGCTTCTGGTGAAGTTCCAAAGGCAGTTCTCGAAGGGCCTCAGCATCCTGGCAAACTACACGTACGAGAAGGCGATGGCCGCCGCGCAGCAGGGTTCGAACGGTACGGTTAACCAGCGTCGCAGTTGCCTGATCGCATGCGACTACGGCCTCACCACCTCGAATGTGCCGCAGTCGCTGGTTGTGAGCGCCGTGTGGGAACTGCCCGTAGGACGTGGACGTCACTTCGGCAGCAACATCAACCCGGTTCTGAATGCCGTCGTCGGAGGATGGGATATCGATGCCATCACCACGATGCAGAAGGGCAATCCATTCACAGTAAGCGCACCGAACAATACGGCATGGTCGCCTGGGCTGATTCGTGCGAACCAGTACTGCGGGGGAAGTGACCGGGCCAGCGGAAGCGTTCGCACCAATGGCCACTACTGGCTCACGCCTCTGGTCGCGGATGTGACGCAGAACTGCTATCGCGATCCCTCGACCGATCCCGTGAACCTCGTCAACGGCGCTCTGCCCGCTGGAGCACGTGCGGCCTTCGGCAACGCGGCCTTCGACAGCCTGACGGGGCCCGGACTCAACAACTGGGATGCCGGGATACACAAGTCGTTCTCGTTGTACCGCGAAACCAGGTTCACAATCCGCGGCGAATTCTTCAACGCATGGAACCATGCACAGTTCGCGAACCCCAACTCGAGCGTCTCGGCCGGCGCTTCCTTCGGAAAGATCACGGCAACGCAGCGCGATAACCGCGAGATCCAGCTCGGCGGAACGCTCAACTTCTGACGTTTCCTGAACAACACTCGAAACCAGGGGTGAGCCATGGCTCACCCCTTATCTTCTTGGGGGGACGACAGCGGTCGATTTGCGCACGATCAGCGTAGGGTGGACGACGTCGGAGTTCGCAACCATCCCATCACGCGTGGCCTGCAGCAGGCTGGCGAACGCATAGGCCGCAATCTCGCGCCGGGGAAGCTGAATGGTGGTCAACGGCGGCATCACCATACTGGCAATGGGAAGATCGTCGAAGCCGATGATCGACACGTCGGTAGGCACCGAGAGACCAGCATGCGAGGCAGCCTGCAGAGCCCCTACGGCCATCAGGTCGTTCGAGGTCAGCACCGCAGTCGGGCGCTCCTCGAGTGCCATCAGCTCCGCCATCGCACGCTCGCCCCCTTCCATGCGCATGTCTCCGGTGATCACCCACCCCTTGCGCACCGGAAGCTTCAAACGTTTCATCGCGAGACTCCATTCCTCACGTCGCCGCTTGGCTGAGCTAAGCGTAGAAGGCCCGGAGATGAAGCCGATGTCGGTATGGCCAAGTTCACGAAGATGCTCAAGAGCTTCGCGGAAGCCGGTTGCGTACTCCACAGGCACATTGCGGTAGCGGTCCTTGAATGCGGGCTGGTTCATCAGCACCAGAGGAACCCGCTCCGGAGCCATCTGGAGCGCTTCCAGATCGACCTCCGAGGTCATGACGGCGATGCCATCCACGCTGCGCTCCACCATGCGCCGGATACAGCTTTGCAGACGCTTGGGATCGTAGTTCGTGTGCATGAAGATGACATCGATTCCCTGCTGCGCGGCAAGAGCCTCGAAGGCATCGATCAGCTCGGGGAAGAATGGATTGTTGATGTCCGAGACGATCAACCCATACATGCGGGCTCTGCCAACACGCAGGCTTCGCGCGTGCGTGTTCGGCACATAGTTCATCTCGGCGATGACGTTGCGCACATGGGCCGATGTCTTCTCGCGCACACTGGGTGAATCGTTCAGCACACGGGACACCGTCGCTGTGGAGACCTTGGCGCGCTTGGCAACTTGTCGAATATCCATAAGGAGACAGGGACGGCTCCCCCAGTATAGAGCCCTCTTTAAACGATCGTTTCGGAGATCACCACGCGGTTTCTTCCCTCCTGCTTCGCTCGATATAGCATCCGGTCAGCCTCGCCGATGAGTACCTCCGGAACGAGGACGCGTTCGCTGTGTTCCGCGACCGTCGCACCGATGCTGATCGCGATTGCGAGAGAGCGTCCGCGCACCTGAATCGGCGTGGACGCAATGGTGGTCCGTACGCGTTCCGCGGCCTCGACGACCAGCAGATGGTCGCAATTGCGCAGCACGACAAGGAACTCTTCTCCACCGTAGCGACCGACGACATCGCCCGGGCGTACCGCGTTGTGCAGCCTGTCCGCAACCTCCCTGAGCACATCGTCTCCCACCAAGTGCCCGTAGGAATCGTTGACCGACTTGAAGTGATCGACATCGCACAGCAGCACCGCCACCGAACTCTGTTCACGATGCAGACGGCGCAGTTCGTAGCTCAAGGCAGCCTGCACGGCTCCACGATTCCACAAGCCGGTCAGCATATCGTGGGTCGCTTTGAAGCGCATCTCTTCCCGCGCCTCCACCAGCTTGTCTTCGAGCAGGAGAATGCGGTGGCCGGTCCGGAGTCGTGCCTTGAGTTCGCCGGCGTTACACGGCTTGGTCAGAAAGTCGTCCGCACCGGCCTCCAACGCCATCACAAGATCTTCTTTCGAGTCCTTGGAGGTCAGAAGCACAATGTAGATATAGGGGCGGTCGGCGTCTTTCCGGAGTTCGCGACAAACCTCAGGACCGTCCAGCTCTGGCATCATCCAATCCAGCAAAGCAAGCCGGGGGCCGTCGGGCGACTGCAGGTGCTGCATGGCATCATGCCCGTTGTCCGCAACCACGACTTCATATCCGGCGAGTACCAAAATCCGTTCCATCATCCGCACGGACATCAGGTCGTCGTCCGCGATCAAAATTCTCACGATTCAGGCTCCACACACAGAGCGTCCAAGGCTACCACGATCTTCTCAATCTCCATCTCCAGTTTACGCGCCGTCCCTTCGGCCTGCTCCAGGCTACCGGCGGTCGCCGCCTCTTCAATCTCGGTGGCGAGTTCCCTGCCGCGCGGCGCGGCCAGATTTGCCAGAGTTCCTTTCACCGTATGCGCGACACGCATCACGGCTTCAATCTGCCCCTGTGCAATCGCTTCGCGCAGCAGTCGCATCTGCTTCGGATAATCGTTTCGGAAGACCTGCACCAGTTCGGCCAGGAACTCACGATCATCGCCGATTCGCCCCATCAACTCCGATTCTTCCACCGTCTCCATCGCATCCTCCATAACAGCGGGCGCCGCAGGGCTGCTCACCATCCGCTTCTCCGCATAGCGGTCCAACAGCATGTCGAGTTCCTGGGGGCGGATCGGCTTCGAGAGATAGCCATCCATCCCCACCTCAATGCAGCGTTCCTGATCTTCTTTCATCACCATCGCCGTAAGAGCAACGATGGGCTGATGGCGACCGGTCGCCTGCTCCCCCGCACGAACCGCGACCGTGGCCTCGAACCCGCTCATCTCGGGCATCTGCAGGTCCATCAACACTAGGTCGTAGGAATTCTTCTGCAACGCTTCGACCGCGGCCCGACCGTTGCCGACCACCGTGACCGTATGACCGCGCCGTTCCAGCAGACGAACCGCAAGCCGCTGATTGACCTCGTTGTCTTCGGCGATTAACACGTTCATGCTTGCACGGGGGTCGCGGTCCTGCTGCAAGGTCTCGCGCGTAAGCACCGGTGGAGCGGCGATCTTTTCCACGGGAGCAAGCACACGCGTGATGGCCTGCTTGAGCTCAATCTGACGGATCGGCTTCAGCAGATACGCGGCGACTCCAAGCTGCTCGCAACGGACGACATCGCCCTTCTGGCCGCCGGAGGACAACATCATGATCGTAGCCGCCGAGCGGCTGTCCTCATGGATCTTCGTGATGAGGTCGAACCCATCCATCCTCGGCATGTGCATGTCGGTCAGGATGAGGTCGTACGACATGCCAAATCCCTGCGCCTCAGAGAGCTTGATCAACGCCTGCTCCGCATCTTCCGCAAGAGCGGTCCGCATACCCCAGTTGGTCAGAAGTCCATCGAGGATCCTGCGGTTCGTCCTGTTATCGTCGACCACCAACACACGCTTGCCGCGAAGAACATCCATAACGGACTCAGTCGACGCACGCACGGCCGCTGCCTCCGCGATGCCCAGCGTGACGACGAAGTGAAACTTCGAGCCCTTGCCAACCTCGCTCTCGACCCATATCTTTCCGCCCATCATCTCCACAAGGCGGCGCGAGATAGTCAGTCCCAGCCCCGTCCCGCCATACTCACGCGTGGTCGAGGTGTCGGCCTGGCTAAAGGATTCGAAGATCTTCTCTCGCTTCTCTTCGGGAATACCGATGCCGGTGTCGACCACCACGAAGTGCAGCTTGACCGTACCCTCCTGCGGGCCCTCTCCAGCGATCCGGGCGGAGACGGCCACCTCGCCCTTCGGCGTGAACTTGATCGCATTCCCCACCAGATTGATGAGCACCTGGCGAAGCCTTCCGGAATCGCCGAGATAGATCTCGGAGACTCCCTGTTCCACCTCGGAGAGGAGTTCCACGCCTTTCTCTTCAGCCTGGAGAACGAGCGTTCTCAGGGCAGACTCCATGCACTCGCGCAGATCGAACGCCACCGTCTCCAGCTCGACCTTTCCGGCTTCGATCTTCGAGAAGTCGAGCGTGTCGTTGATGACATTGAGCAAAGCGTCGGCGGAGTACTTCACGGTCTGCAGATACTCCCTCTGCTCCCGGGTCAGTTCCGTTTCAAGCGCCAGATCGGTCATACCGATCACACCGTTCAGCGGGGTGCGAATCTCGTGGCTCATATTGGCCAGAAACTCACTCTTGGCGCGATTCGCGGACTCGGCAGCCAGCTTCGCGGCCTCGCGCTCCTTCTCGACCACCTTGCGTGTGGTCACATCCTGCACAAAGGCGGAGAAGCGTTTCTCCTCGCCCCACAGGATGGGCGAAACAGCCATCTCCGCAGGAAACTCGCTTCCATCCTTCCGCAACCCGACGACCTCCACCCGGCCGAGATCCGTCTGCGTATCGCTCCAACGAAGGCGTTCCCTCAGTGGAAGCTCACCCGGGCCAACTGGCGTATCGAGCCGCAGGAACTCCTGCAACGAGCGCCCCAGGGCATCGCTCAGGGAGCAATGAAACGTCAGCTCCGACTGCGCGTTCCAGTTGGTGACGACAAAGTTCGTATCGAAGCCGATGAACGCATCGAAGGCTGTCTCCACGATCATGCGATACCGCTGTTCGCTCCGCTTCAAATGCAGGGACTGCGTATCGAACTTACGGTCCACAAACGCCGTGACAAAGACCAGCCCCAGCATGATAAGCGCAGTAAAAATAATGGCGACAAGCCCAAGGTCCGAGATGTTGATGGCGTGCTCGAACGAACGTAACGGCTCCTCCATGGGGGTAAACGTCACGGCTGCCATGCCGACGTAGTGCATCACAGGAATCGCGGCTCCCATGGCGAGCGCGCTCATGGTCTTACGTGTGCTGAACGAGCGTTTATACTCCCGCTGGGCAAAGGTCAGACGCAGGGCAACAAATGAGATAACGACCGCGAGCAGGATGCTGAGAAGGACGATCGCCAGGTTGTAGTGGTGCATCCCGGGCAAACGCATGGCGTCCATCCCGATATAGTGCATCCCCGCGATCCCGCTGCCCATGACAATGGCCCCGGAGATAGCCCCGATATTCCCCATGGACTCACGGCTGACCACCAGCAGCGCCACCCCCGAAGCAAACACCGCAGCCAGCAGCGAGAGCACCACCGTCGGCCAGTCGTACAGAACCGGCACCGGCAGGATGAAGGCCAGCATGCCCACGTAATGCATGGTCCATATCCCCATGCCCATCGCCATGGCGCCGCCACTTAGCCACGCCAGCCGCACCAAGCCACGCGAGGACGTCACACGGCCCGCGAGATCGAGGGCCGCATAGGCAGAGAGAATTGCGATCAAGACCGATACGGTCACCAAACGATAGTCGTAATGACCGACCATGGAACAGCCTCCAAACACCTTCGTGAAGGTTACTTTTGCTCGTCGCCGGCGGGAGTCATCCCGCATCCCGTGAGTGACCACACGGCACAATCCGTAAGGAGAATCTTCTCCTCATCTTTTGTACGAATCGGGGAATCGAACGCTGGGAAGAGAGTTCACGCGATGCAGAGGCCGGATATCCTGATTCCGACACTGCAAAGGTTACCAGAGTTACATCAGTTTGCGTAGAGAGTTTCTTTCACCCCATCGCCTAAGGAACGGGGCAGTCCTTCCGCCCTGTATCGGCCACGCTCGCGATCAACCATATACCGTCCTTGCGGACCATGTTGAACAGATCCGTTCCGCAATGATCCACCTTGCCGTCCACCAGAAACACGAAGGGCGCCCACACCACTGCCAGATCGTTGTCGATCCGCACAAGCGGATCATGGATGCGTTCTTCGATATGCGTGCTCCCCGGCTTTCCCACCCTCTCGGCGAAGGACTCGATCGTCATCTGGGTCGGTTTGCCATCGCGCATCAGCACCACCATCGCACCGGGAAGAGCCGTCTCCCTGATGGCCTCCGCGTCGCGCTTGCTCATCCCCTCGAACAGCGCCTTGACTGGCGCCAGCACCGCGTTTTCGCCCGGAACAGCCGCTTGCATGGGAATGGCCGCAAGGCCAATTGAAACTGCGCAGGAAAGAAGAAAACAAGAGAGGGAAGAAGAAGTCGTGGCCATCGCTCCAGATTGTAATTGAGCTCGGGGTCCATCTCCTGCAAATGTCGTCAGCCCGACAGATACACCCCCTGATGCACCTCACTATGGCTCGTATGTCGATGCCGCGAGCAAATCGTACCTGCGACCTATCTCATATTTAATCCAAATATTATTCATAAATAAATCCTCCGCGAAACGTACTCTCAAGTCGACACGGCACCAGATCCATCAAAAACATTGCACTCATATTTCCGTCTGTGCAAGGATGGTAGTCGCTTTGGCAAGGCTTACGCTGGCTGCACTGCCTGGCCTAGCCGTGATGATTAGTTCTTCTTCGTACAGAATGAGCCACGGACCGCAGTGAACGAGTAAGTTAGGAGAATCTCCATGCCGGAAGACAAGGCTCAGCCCATTAGCCCTCTGCGCAACTCACGCCGCAGGTTCTTGAAGAGCACCGTGGCCGCAGCCGCGACCGTTGGCTTCCCCACCATCCTGCCGTCTTACCTCTTTGGCCAGAACGCGCCATCGAACCGCATCAACATCGGCGCGATCGGGGTGGGACGCATCTCGCGCGGGCACGATCTCCCGGGAACATGGAAGTTCGATCAGGCCCAAATCATGGCGGTCTGCGACCTCGATGAAGGCCGAGTCGCCGCAGGCAGGACGTTACTAAACGGGGTCTACGCGAAGAAGACCGGCAAACCCTACACCGGCACAGCAGGCTACAGCGATTATCGCGAGTTGCTGGCGAACAAGGACATCGATGCGGTCATCATCTCCACGCCGGATCATCAGCATGCCCGTCTCGCCGTCGCCGCCGTGCACGCCGGCAAAGACGTCTACCTGCAGAAGCCCGCATCGCTGACCATCGCCGAAGGACGCGCCATGGTAAACGCCGTGCAGAAATCCGGGCGCATCCTCCAGATCGGCTCGCAGCAGCGATCCTGGAAGCAGTTCCGGCGCGCCTGCGAACTCGTCCGCAACGGTCGCATCGGGGAGATCACCCATGTGGAGATTGGCCTGCCGGGTGATCCTTCCGGGGGCGACCCAACCCCGATGCCCGTGCCGTATGGCTTCAACTACGACGCGTGGCTGGGCTCCACACCGGAGGTTCCCTACACGCTCGACCGCGTGATGCCAGTCAAGGGTTTCGACCGTCCTGGATGGCTTCGCTGCGAGCAGTTCGGTGCCGGCATGATCACCGGCTGGGGCGCTCACCACGTAGACACCGCGCACTGGGGAATGAATACAGAGCTGACCGGACCCGTCGAGGTATGGGGCGAGGCCGAGTTCCCGAAGAGTGGCCTGTGGGACGTGCATGGAGCCTTCAAAACGCATGCCATCTACGCCAACGGCATGACCATGACGATCAGTGGCGAGTTCCAGAACGGCATCAAGTTCTACGGGACCAAAGGATGGATCTTCGTCTGCCGCGATGAGCAGGCCACACCAACGGCCGCCGCGGGTCAAGCAGCCGCAGTCGTGCCCCTGGTCGCGAGCGATCCGAAGATCCTCGACAGCGTGATCGGCCCCAACGAGATTCATCTGTATTACAGCGAGGACCAGCACGGCAACTGGCTGGACTGCATCCGGTCGCGCAAGGAACCGATTGCGCCGGCAGAGATAGGACATCGCGCCTGCTCGACGTGCCTGATCCATCACATCGCGATGAAGACGAAACGCCGTCTTCACTGGGATCCCGCTGCGGAGCGATTCAAAAACGACGACGACGCCAACAGCCGCTTGAGCCGTCCGCAAAGAGTCCCCTACATCCTGCCTGTCTAGCGCGTCGGACTTTGCCTCTGATAGCCGGTGTGCCGCTGCAGCACGACGGCGGCAGCACCGAGCAGTCGTGCCGATTCCCCGTCGTTCAGCGCAACGATCTTCGGTGGAGCTCCCGTCAGCATGCGCTTCTTCACCTCTTCTTCAATGATGCGTCCCATCAGCTCCCAGCGGAGCGTGATGTCTCCCGCGAAGAGGATGATCTCGGGATTGAACGCAGCCGTGACCATGCGAAGTCCACGACCGATGGCGCGAGCCTGTGTCTCCATGGCCTTCTGCGCCTTCTCATTGCCACTGGCTTCCATGTTCATCAACTGCTCCACGGTGGGCACGGTCTCATGGGGAGAGCTCTCGTGGAAATAGCGCAGAGCGGCCCGTGAGGAGGCATACATCTCCCAGCAGCCCACCTCACCGCATGCGCACTTCGGTCCGGACTCCGAGATGGAGATATGGCCAAGTTCCCCCGCGCTCCCATTGGCTCCTTCCACCAGCGCGCCATTGAGCATCAGCGCTGCCCCTACGCCTTCCGAGATGGTGATGAGCACCGCGTTCCGCACGCCCTCCAGGCGACCGAACCACACCTCCGAGAGCATGCAGGCATTCGCAGCGTTCTCAAGCTCGATCTGGAGTTGCAGCTTCTTCTGCAACGCAGCGCGAATGTCGAAGCCGGCCCACGGCAGGTTGGGTGCTAGAGAGAGCTTCTGGGTCTTGCGGTCCACACGCCCGGGAAGACTGAGACCAACTCCCTCGCACGTCTTGTCCGGAAACTGCGCCCGTAGCTTCAGCATGCCTTCGGCGATTGCGTCGACGCCACGCTTCGGATCGCTGATCAGCGGAATGACAGTCCTGCTCAGAAAGCGTCCGTTGAGATCCACAATTGCCAGGATCGCGCGTGTTGGCCTCACGTCCGCTACCAGGATGACGAGATCGTCGTTCATCGAAAGCATCGTAGGCCGGCGACCGCGCGCTGTCTTCACAATCGAGCCTTCACGAATCCACCCTTCGGCGATCAGACGTTCGATAATGGAGGAGATCGTGGAGCGCTGCAACCCCGACCTGCGTGCGATCGCCACGCGTGAGATAGGCTGGTTGCGGCGCAAGACCTCCAGTACCAGGTCGCGGTTGTTGTCGCGGGAAGGTCCATTCTCGGTTACGGCGCGTGGTGCGGTCGATCTCTTCTTCATAGGAACGTTTGCCCAAAATCAGGGATGTGCATTCAAAGACTTCTATTTATTTCATATCTCAGACATAAATAGAAATCAATTTTCGGATTTACTCTGGATGCAGTGTTTTTTGGGCAGAAGGGACATGTGGCCGTGGTGCTTGCAGGGATGAAGGCGGTTGTCGTTGGAGGAACCTCCGGGATCGGGAAGGCTCTATCGCTAGGATTGGCAAGGGCCGGAGCGGATGTTGCCGCCACCTCCCGATCGCAGGAAGCAGTCGATGCGACGGCCGCCGAGATCTCCGCAACAGGTGTATCGGCGTTGCGGGTGGCAAGCGACATCTCCGACCGGCAGTCGCTGTTACGTCTCCGGGAACATGTTCTCGTGGAATTTGGATCGGTCGACATCCTAATTAATTCTGCAGGAATGACGAAGCGGATTCCAACCCTCGACATCGACGAAACACTCTGGCGTCAGATCATGGACGTCAATCTGACCGGTCCGCTGCGTACCTGCCAGATCTTCGGCGAGACGATGATCGAACAGGGCTTCGGCCGCATCATCAACATTGCATCGCTGGCCAGCACCGTCGCCTTCCAGGAGGTCGCAGCGTACGGAGCCAGCAAAGCTGGCCTTGCTGCGCTCACTCGATCGCTCGCCACCGAATGGGCGGAGTACGGCGTCACCGTCAATGCCATCGCACCGGGAATCTTCCCCACGGAATTGAACCGCAAGATCATCGACAGTCCACGCGGGCAGGAGTTGCTGATGCGTACTCCCATGAAACGCTTTGGCGACACCGACGAACTGATCTCGACCGCGGTCTATCTCGCCAGCCGCGAAACCAGCTTCACCACAGGCCAGGTCATCGCAGTCGACGGAGGTTTTCTGGCCAGCGGCGTCAATCAATAGGACCTATGAAGATCACATCCGCAAAACTCATCCTCTGCTCCCCAGACCGCAACTTCGTCACGCTGAAGATCGTGACGGACGAAGGCATCCATGGCCTTGGCGATGCGACGCTGAATGGCCGCGAACTGGCCGTGGCGTCCTACCTCACCGAACACGTCATCCCCTGCCTCATCGGACGCGATCCGTTCGACATCGAAGATATCTGGCAGTATCTCTACCGCGGCGCATACTGGCGGCGAGGGCCGGTCACGATGAGCGCCATCGCCGCGGTCGATGTCGCCCTGTGGGACATCAAGGCCAAGGCCCTGAACACACCTCTCTACAACCTGCTGGGTGGCAAGAGCCGGAACGGCGTGCTCGTCTACGCGCATGCCAACGGTGGCGACATCGCCGAGGCGGTTGATAGCGTGCAGAAGCACGTCGACCTCGGCTACCTCGCAGTGCGCGCCCAGAGCGGTGTGCCCGGCGTCGCCTCCAGCTACGGCGTGCCCAAGGCAGGCAAGCCATATGAGCCGGCCGAGCGTGGCCTGCCCAGCGAGAGTCTATGGTCCTCCGAGCGCTATCTCAACTTCGCGCCGAAGCTCTTCCAGGCCGTGCGCGACGCGTGCGGCGAAGACCTGCATCTGCTGCACGATGTCCATCACCGCCTTACCCCCATCGAAGCGGCACGGCTGGGCAAATCGCTCGAGCCCTACCATCTCTTCTGGATGGAAGACCCCACACCCGCGGAGAATCAGGACGCCTTTCGCCTCATCCGCGAACACACCGTAACACCCATCGCCACGGGAGAGGTCTTCAGCTCGTTCTGGGATGCGCATGACCTCATCCGCAACCAGTGGATTGACTATCTGCGTATGACCATCGTGCATGGAGGCGGCATCACGGCACTCAAGAAAGCCGCCGACTTCGCAGCCGTCTACCAGGTAAGAACTGGCTTCCACGGCGCCACCGATCTCTCACCCGTGACGATGGCGGCCGCCCTCCACTTCGGCCTCGCCATCGCGAACTTCGGCATCCAGGAACACATGCCGCACACCGCGCTCACCGATGAGGTTTTTCCCCACGCATACACCTTCCAGGCCGGCTACATGTACCCCGGCGATGGCCCCGGCCTCGGGGTGGAGATCGACGAAGAACTCGCCGCAAAGTATCCCTATCAGAGAGCCTATCTGCCCATCGCCCGCAAGCTCGACGGAACACTTACTGACTGGTAACTTCGCTCGTCTGGCCCAGACGCGGGACGAGCAGGTGCATGATGCCGAGCGCGATCAGATAGACCATGCTCGCCATCAGAAACACGAACAGTGGGTGGAGCGAGAAGCTGCGTTTGATGATCGCGGTGAAGATCGCTCCCCCCGCAGCGCCCATCGCTCCGCCGAAGCCGACAACCGTCGACACCGCGTTCGAAGGAAACATGTCTCCCGTGGTCGAAAAGAGGTTTGCCGACCATCCTTGGTGTGCAGCCGCCGCGAACGCGATCAGCAACGTAGCCGGCCATGGATTCGCGGGAAACAACGTTCCCAGATGTGGCACCAGCATGATCGGCATCACGCACACCGCCATGCCGAGCATCGTGAACTTGCGCGCTGCGTTGATGCTGAAGCCGCGATGCATCAGCACACCCGAGAGTCCGCCCCCGAAGATGGATCCGAACGATGAGATCACATAAACCGTCACCAGGAACCAGTACTGCGCGTGGAGTTCGAGGCCATAGGTCCGGTTGAGAAACTGCGGCAGGTAGAAGAGATAGAACCACCACACGCCATCGGTCAATCCCTTCCCGGTCGCGAAGGCCCACGCCTTCCGGCTGACGAGAAGCGCGAGGAAGCTCTGCTTCTCAACCGGCAGCGCGACGCGCTGTTGCGTGCGGAGGCTGGACTCCCTGCGTAGCCGCTGGTACGGAAAGAGCAGCCAGACGACCAGCCACATCACCCCAAAAGATCCCGTCGCCACAAAGGCGTAGCGCCAGCCGAACCTCGCCGTCACCCATGCGACCAGCAGAGGCGCAACCAAATAGGAAAAGTTGGAGCCCGAGTTGAAGATGCCCGTCGCGAGCGCGCGCTCCTCGGTTGGAAACCACTCAGACGTCGCCTTGATCGCGGCAGGAAAGTTTCCCGCCTCACCCAGCCCCAGGCAGATACGTGCAACGAAGAATCCCATGACGGACGTGACCAGCGAATGGCCGATCGACGCCGCAGCCCAGATCAGGATCGCAAGCGCGTACCCCTTCTTCGTGCCAAGCCGGTCGATCACCCGCCCCGACACGAGCAAACCGATACCGTACGCCAGTTGAAAGCAGATGACGATATTGCCGAAGTTATTGTCGAACACCGGCTGATGAAACCGGTCCGCCAGCGGGCTCCACCCCATGAAGGCAACGCCGTGCAGAGCGGGCTCCAGCAGAGAAAAGACGGAGCGATCCATGTAATTGGCCGTAGTCGCCAGAAAAAGCAGAAAGCAGACCACCCAGCGCATGCTTGAGGGGTCGCGAAGCTCACTGCCGAGAGAACGCGTGCGGTTGATCACCTGGTTCCTTTTGTGGTGCTTCTGCGTGCTAAGACTCGACGTCGTTTCAAACCGTCGAAATCGGAGATTCGTGTATTGGAACGTTCGAATCTATTTAGTTCGAATAGCACTCATAAATAAGATCGAGTGACGAAATTAGCTTCCATTATTCGTACTTATATACGTTTTTCGGCAAAATATATTCTTCCGGCAGGACGATCTTATTTCCTTGACAAGGATTTTTACAATCTCTATAGTTCGGCACGATTACAAATAGACCTGCCAGATGTAGCAGTCCTGAACGCCACCTTGACAACTGACACCACTTGGAGAGAACAGTGATGAATCCATTCCCAACGAACGCACGAAGCGGGTGGTCATACTATCCCACTCTGGCATTGCTTCTCCTTTCCCTCGTCTTTTCCGCCTCTACGGCCCATGCCCAGGCGCTCTACGGCTCCGTCACCGGAACCATCACCGACGCCAGCGGAGCAGTCATTCCCAATGCCGCCATCGTCCTGACCAACCAGGGCACCTCGGCGGTGCAGACCGTAACCACCGACGCGCAGGGCCTCTATACGGTCCGCAACCTGCTACCGGGAAGCTACTCCATCTCGCTGGCCCGAACCGGCAGCTTCGCCGGCTACCTGCAAAGAGATATTGCGATTGAGATCAACCGCGAGTCGCGCATCGATATCACGCTCCAGGCCGCATCCGTCACCACGGAGATCTCCGTCGGCACGTCTGCTCCCATGCTCCAAACCGAGACCGCGGAGGTCAACCACGAGATCTCCCAAACCCAGATCGCGGAGTTGCCTATCACCTCCACGCAGGGCCGCAACTATCAGGCGCTCTACACCCTTCTGCCCGGCGCGTCGGCCGTCGGCGAACAGAACTCTACCGCCTCCAATCCCTCGCGCGCCATGTCGGTCAACATGAATGGTGTCTCGTACAACACGAACACGACCCGCATCGACGGTGCGGTCAACTACTACGGCTGGCTGGCTTACCTGATCGCCTACGTCCCTCCCGCGGACTCCATCCAAAGCGTCAACATCGTGACCAACTCGTTCAACGCCGAGCAGGGCGTCGCGGGTGGCGCGTCCATTAACATCAGCATCAAGACCGGCACCCGCCAGTTCCACGGCGGTGCGTGGGAGTACAACCAGCTCTTCAACACCAACGCCCGCCCCTACACCACCAACACCGGCCAGGTTCCCAAGAACATCTTCAACCAGTTCGGCTTCTCGGTCGGAGGCCCGGTCTATCTGCCCAGGATCCTGACCGGCAAGAAAAAGCTCTTCTTCTTCGAAGCCTTCGAGCGCACCACCCGCCGCCAGTTGATCACCGGGCTCCAGAGCGTGCCCACGGTCGCCATGCTCAACGGCGACTTCTCCGCCATCGCGGGTAGCTTTCCGCTCCTCGCAGATCCTCAGCCCGGCGGCACCGGCGCCTATCTCGCCTCCGGATCCCGCCCGACCTTCCAGTCCGAGTACGGCTGCAACTGCATCCCCGCCTCCCGTCAGTCCGTCGCAGCCAAGACCATGCTCGCTCTTCTGCAGCCCATCTCGGCAACAATCACCAATCCCAACTACGCGAACCAGTTGAACAACGACTATACCGGTAGCGGAACGCTCGCCTATAACCGCAATACCAACGACACCAAGGTCACCTACATCCCCACCGAGAACACCAGCATCTTCGGTCGTTACTCCATCGAGCCCTTCACCGTCACCGACCCCCAGGAGCTCGGAGCCGCTGGAGGCGGAACCTTCGACGGTGGCCAGCCCGGGGCCGCGGCAGGACGCGTCCAGAACGTCGGACTCGGCATGAGCCACGTCATCACCCCGCATCTCCTCGTCGACGCCGACGCCGGATACACCCGCCAGGTCACCGGCGCGCAGTCCTCCATCGACATCGCCGCCGGCGACTACGGCACCGACAAACTCGGCATCCCCGGAACGAACGGATTCGGAATCAACTACGTCGGCCAGCCCTCCTTCACGCCGTCCGGCGGTTCCCAGTTCTCCGGCCTCGGCAACACCAACGGTGCAAATCCCTTCCTCTTCCGCGACAACCAGTTCACCGCCGATGTAAACGTGAGCTGGACCCTGGGTAAGCACGCCATGAAGGCCGGCGGCACCTGGTACCACTTCGATCTCAACCACTTCCAACCCAACGTCAATCCGCGCGGCGCCTTCACCTTCCTCGGCGGCATGACCACCAACACCAGCGGCGTCAACGCGTATGAGGCACTCGCCGACATGCTCCTCGGTCTGCCCAACAATGGCATCGGCACCGCCATCACCAAGGGCAATCAGCTCTTCAACCCCAATGCCGTCCGTTGGACCGAGACCGGGGTCTACGCGCAGGACCAGTGGGATGTCACTCCCAAGCTCACCCTCTCCTATGGTGCCCGGTACGAGTACTACCCAGTTCCCTACCGCGATAAGACCGGCATCTTCCGTCTCGATCCCAACCTCCCGCAGAGTGCCAACGTCATCATCGGCGGCCTCGGCGGTAACGCAAAAAGCACCGGCGTCGATGTAGGCTGGGGCCAGATCGTTCCCCGTGTCGGAGCCGTCTACCGTGTCAACGACAAACTCGTCGTCCGTTCCGGCTTCGGCATCACCACGGACCCTGAGAACCTGCGCTTCCTCCGCGACACCTACCCCATGGTTCTCATCCCCGCCTACATCGGCACTGGAACCAACACCATTGCGGTCGATTCGAACAACAACCCGCTGCCGCTCACGGTCGGTATCCCTGCGCTGGTCACGCCCAGCATCTCCAGCGGCTTCGTCTCGCTGCCCGTCACCACCACCACAAACACCATTCCCACCGTCATTCATCGCGGCTACATCGAGAGCTGGAACCTTTTCGTCCAGCACGATCTCGGTCGTGAGTTCGTCATGAATATCGGTTACGTCGGCACCCAGTCGGTCCGCCAGTTCACCAACTACACCCTGAACGCCGCGCCTCTGCCGGATGGCACCACCACCTGCATGGCCAATGGCCAGTACAACCCATCGTCGGTGTTCTACACCCATGGGCTGGGTTCGAACCCCTGCAACTTTGCCGCCAACCAGCTTCTCAACCAGCAGCACTGCACCACGGTCACCGCCGGCCCCACCTGCTACAACACCGCCGGCATCACCATGAACCGCCCGGTCGGCAGCTCGAACTACAACGGCCTGCAGGCCCAGCTAACCCGCAACGCCGGCCGTCTCGCGCAGTTCGGCGTCGTCTACACCTGGTCGCATGCCTTCGCCTTCGCCGAAAATGGTGCCGGCACAGGAAGCACCGGTCCTGCCTTCAGCTATCCCGGCTACTGGCAGCAGAACCGGGCCACAGCCAGCTACGACCGCACCAACAACTTCCAGTTCTGGAGCATCTATCACCTGCCCTTCGGCCGGGGACAGATGCTTGCCAGCCACGGAATCGCCAGCGCCATCCTCGGCGGCTTCCAGTTGAATGGGCAGCTCAGCCACGTCAGCGGAGCCCCCTTCTCGGTCAGCGCCAACTCCAACGTCCTCAACTCCAACGGCCAGCCCGAGTACGCCGACCTCATCGCCCCCTACAAGCAGCTCGGCGGCCACGCACGCCTCGCCGGCAGCCCGGTCGGCGGCCAGGCCTGGTTCGATCCAGCCTCCTTCGCAAGTCCGGTCGAGCCCACCAGCACCGTCAACCCCGCCACGGCGCTCCCGTCGCAGATCGTCGCTCCGCACTTCGGCAATACCCACCGCAACCAGTTCCGCGGACCGGGCGTCACCACCATCAACGCCAGCGTCTTCCGCTCCTTCCACGTCTACCACGAGAGCGACTTCCAGGTCCGCGTGGAAGCCTTCAACCTGCCCAACCATCCGCAGCTCACCACCAATCCCAACGCCACCGTCAACTCCGCAACCCCGGGTGTCCCCGCCACCACGGGCAACTTCGGCTATATCACCAGCTTCGGCAACACTCGCACCCTGCAGTTCAGCGGCCGCATCAGCTTCTAAACCAACCAACCACCCGGCCGGCAGTGCGCTTCCTGCGTGCTGCCGGCCTTTTGCATTCCAATCACCATCTCCCGGTAGACTGTTGCCCATGTCTTCCCGTCGCGATTTTCTCAAGCAGTCTCTCCTGCTCTCCTCCGCCGCTGCCATACCCCTGTCCATTCAGCGCGCCTTCGCCATCGCGCCCACGCCCGGCACCAGCTATCTCGACGCGGAACACATCGTCATCCTCATGCAGGAGAACCGCTCCTTCGACCACACCTTCGGCACTCTGCAGGGCGTGCGCGGCTTCAACGATCCGCGCGCCCTGCGCCTGCCCAACGGCAACTCCGTCTTCCTGCAATCGAACGCCGCCGGCGAAACCTACGCACCCTGGCGGCTCGACATCAACGACACCAAAGCCACCTGGACCGGCTCCCTGCCCCACAGCCGCGAAAGCCAGGTCGACGCATGGAACAACGGACACCACGACCGCTGGCTCGACGCCAAGCGCCCCCAACGCGAGTACGCCCACCTACCCTTCACCATGGGCCACTACACCCGCCAGGACCTGCCCTTCTACTACGCGCTCGCCGACGCCTTCACGATCTGTGACCAGAACTACTGCAGCGCCTCCACCAGCACCACCCCCAATCGTCTCGTCTTCTGGACAGGCACCATCCGCGACCCGAAGTCCAACGCTGCCTGCATCCGCAACTCCGAAGCCGACTTCGGAACGCTAAGCTGGACCACCTTCCCCGAACGCCTGCAACAGGCCGGTATCCCCTGGAAGGTCTACCAGAACGACCTCTCCGCCGCGGGCGGCAAGACCGGCGAAGAAGAGTCGTGGCTCGCCAACTTCACCGACAATCCCCTCGAGTTCTTCGCGCAGTACAACGTCCATCTCCACCCGAAGTACCCGCTCGCGCTCGAGGCCGAACTGGCCAGCCTTCACGAGAAGCCCGATCCCAAGGATGCCGCCCGCATCGCCCACCTCCAGTCCGAGTTGCGACGCACCCGGGAGAAGTTTTCGGACCTCCCCTCACCCGCACAGGACCTTCATCGACGCGCCTTCGCCAGCAACCCCGAGAATCAGCACCTGGAGACCGTCTCCTGCAACGAAGGCGGTGCCACCGAGCACATCACCGTCCCCGCAGGAGACGTCCTCAAGAACTTCCGCGACGACGTCCACTCCGGCAACCTGCCGCCCATCTCCTGGCTCGTCGCCCCCGAAAACTTCTCCGACCACCCCTCCGCCCCCTGGTACGGAGCCTGGTACGTGTCGGAGATCGTGGACATCCTCACAAAGAATCCCGAGGTCTGGCGCAAGACCATCTTCATCCTCACCTACGACGAAAACGACGGCTACTTCGACCACGCCCCGTCCTACGTCGCCGCCGATCCGAAGCGCCCGGAGACCGGTGGTGCCTCATCCGGCATCGACACCGGCTCCGAGTACATCCACGCCGCCGACGAGATCGCCCTCGGCGTCGACCCTGCCCATGCCCGCACCGGTCCCATCGGCCTCGGCTTTCGCGTCCCCATGATCGTCGCCTCGCCCTGGACGCGGGGTGGCTTCGTCAACTCGCAGCTCTTCGACCACACCTCCACCCTTCAGCTCCTCGAAAACTTCGTCCAGCACAAATACAACAAAACCGTCCGTGAGACCAACATCTCTCCATGGCGACGCGCTCTCTGCGGAGACCTCTCCTCCGTCTTCCGCCCCTACGACGCCGCTCCCTCCACCCTCCCGTTCCTAGCCCGCGATCCCTTCGTCGCCTCCATCCAGCGAGCCAGGGTGAAGCCCACGCCCACCGGCTACCGCTCCCTCAGCCCCGCTGAAATCGCCCACCCCACCGCGCATATCCCCCCGCAGGAGCCCGGCATCCGGCCCGCCTGCGCCATCCCCTACGACCTGCACGCGGAAGCCGTCCCCACCCCGGACCACATCACCCTCATCCTCCGCGCACACGCCGCCGGAGCCCCCTTTAATGTCTATCTCTACAACACGCACGACGGCATGGTAGCCGCCACCTACGCCGTCCAGTCCGGCACAAGCGTAACGAAATCCATCCCCCTTGCGCAGTTCCCCGGCGGAGCCTACGACATCGAGGTCCACGCCCCCAACGGCTTTCACCGCGCCTTCCGGGGCACCCCCAACAGCCCGAAGCTTACCGTCTCGTGCCGTCCCACCCATGGCAATCTGGAGCTCCATCTCCAGGGCACCAACCTCAGGATCACCGACAACGCCTACGGCACCCCGCCCCAAACCCTCAACAGCTCATCCCACCCCATAGTCCTCGACCTGAGCAAACAGCATGGCTGGTACGACCTCACCATCCAGTCCGGAGACACCATCCAAACCCTCGCAGGTCACATCGAGACCGGCAAACCGAGCTTCACCGATCCCCAGATGGGCAGATCCGTCTAACCCGTGCACGACGCAAAAAAGCGCCCACGGCCAGGCCGTGGGCACTTTCGTTTCTACAAGACGAAACTACTTCACTAGCTCTCCGGTAGGCGTCCGCACTTCGATCGGCCCAAGGTTCGTATCTTTCAGTCCCTGTTCGATCTTCGCCTTGTCGCCAACGGCCACGATGATGAGGTTAATCGGATGCACATCTTCCTTCGCCACCCGGATCACATCGGCCGCCGTCACCTTGCTGTACTTCTCCGGCAGCGTCGTGTAGTAGTCCAGCGGACGGTTGTAGAGAAAGATGCTCCCAAGAGCCCCAGCCGTCGCGGAGGTCGTCTCGAAGAGCGCCGGAATCGCATGCACGCGCGCATCCTTCGCCATCGTCAGCTCGGCGTCGGTCGGAGGAGCCGTCGGGAAGCGCGAGATCTCGTACATCAGCTCCTTCGCCGCAGGCCCGGTAATGTCCGTTCGGACCAGTCCACCCGCTAGGAACCCACCACCCTGCGCATAAAGCTGGTAGGCTGACTGCGCTCCGTACGTGTACCCATGCTCCTCACGCAGGTTCATATTGATGCGGCTGCCAAAGCTTCCGCCCAGCGTGTAGTTCATCACCTGGATCGCCTGCAGATCCGGCGTCGTGATCGGCACGCCCTGCCCGAACGCGAACAGTGCAGTCTGCGGAGCCCCCGGCTTGTCCACAATCACGATGTGCCGCTGCGGAGCAGCCGGTGCCGGAGCAAGCTTCACCCCAGCCCTCGCCGTACCCGTCCAGCCGCCGAAGTACTTCTCCGCCAGCCGCTTGGCCTCCGCCTCATTCACGTCGCCAACCAGCGTCAGGGCAGCATCGGCAGGCCCGTAGTGCTGCTTGTAGAACTCCACCAGGTCAGCCTTGCTCAGCGCCTTCACACTATCCAGCGTGCCCGTCGCAGAAGCCCCATACGGATGCTCGCCGTAGATCAACAGGGGTCCAACCCGCTGCGCGATCGCCTGTGGCGAATCCGCCACCTGCGAAATCGCCACCAAACGCTGCTTCTGCATACGGTCGAAGTCCTTGTCCGCGAACGCGGGATGCTGCATCACATCGGCCAGCAGTTCCAACCCCTGGTCCGC
Source organism: Granulicella pectinivorans (assembly GCF_900114625.1). Lineage (NCBI taxonomy): Bacteria > Pseudomonadati > Acidobacteriota > Terriglobia > Terriglobales > Acidobacteriaceae > Granulicella > Granulicella pectinivorans. The sequence continues at coordinate 2,736,245 of NZ_FOZL01000001.1, read as the reverse complement.
GTTGTTCGTCGTAACCGTCAGCGCGGCATCCATGCCGTCCATCGTGGTGCCAAGGTTGATCCGCGTGCCGATCTTCTCCTGCGCCTCCGCCAACTGCGTCAGGTCGCGCGTCGTCGTCGCCTCGCCCATCGTCGCGCCGGTCAGGCTGGCCAGCCCGGCCTTGGCGAACGGAGTGTTCTCGCTGCCCGCCCGCACCTCCACCTGCGCCGAAAGCACCGGCAGATTCTTATCCTCGACGAAGTAGACCTTCAGCCCATTCTTCAGCGTGAACGTCTTCGGCACCGGCAAGTGGAAGCTCAGTGCCGGCCCCGGAGCCGGAGGCGTCTTCCGCCACGCCTGCTCCGTCTCAAACGCCTCGCTGTACGGATTCACGATCTTCACATCCGCATCCGTATCCCCCGGGCTGCGCGGCACGTCGTTCAACTCCTTCTTGCCCGCCACCGTGTACACCACCACAGCCGAGTCCTTCGTAAAGTACTTCGCCGCCGCCGCCTTCGCACCCGACGCCGTCACCGCCTGCTGACTCGCGACATCCTTCACCAGATACCCCGGATCACCCGTGTACTGGTTGTACTGGTTCAGCGTGTCGGCCACTCCGCCAAAGCCGCCCAGCCGCTGTAACCCGGTAATCTTCCGCGTAAGGTGTACCGCCTTCGCCGCCGTCACCTCTTCCTCGGTCGGCCCGTCCGCCTGCAGCTTCGCAATCTCCGACCAGACCGTCGCCTCCAGATCCTCAAGCTTCACGCCCGGCTTCGCAATCACGTCGCACTCAGCGATGCCGGCCAGCTTCTCCGCATCCAACTGGCACGTCACCCGCTGCGCCACCTGTGTCTTGTAGACCAACGCCTGGTCCAGACGGCTTGCCTTCGCGCCGCCCAACGCAAACATAGCCACGTCCGCCTCATCCGATCCCGGCTGGAAAACACCCGGCGTCAGCCACGCAATGGTCAGCTCCGGCAGCTTCACCGTATCCGTTACCACGGCGCGCCTCTGGGCCGTAATCGCCGGAGTCTCTACATTCACCGGCGCCACGGCAGGCCCCTTCGGAATCGGCCCAAAGTACTTCGTCAGCAAAGCCTTCAGCTTCACCGGATCGAAGTCGCCCGCAATCGCGATGCTGGCATTATTCGGCGTGTAGAACTGCTGATGAAAGTCGCGAATATCGGCAATCCGCGCCGCTTCAATATCCGCGTGCGATCCGATCACATCCGCGTAGTACGGATGCTCCTTCGGGAACAGAAGCTGATACATCTTCTCGTTCGCGAGTTCATACGGCTGCCCCTCGCCCTGCCTCCGCTCATTGCGGACCACGTCGCGCTGGTTCGCCAACTTCACGCGGTCCAACCCCTCCATCAGGAACCCCATCCGGTCCGACTCCAGCCACAATCCCAGCTCCAACTGGTTCGCCGGAAGCGTCTCGAAGTAGTTCGTCCTGTCGAAGCTCGTCGTGCCGTTCACATCCGTAGCACCCGCGCCCTGCACAAACTTGATATGCGCCTTCTCCCCCACATGCTCCGACCCTTCGAACATCATGTGTTCAAACAGGTGTGCGAAACCTGTCCGGCCAGCCCTCTCGTTCAGCGGCCCCACGTGGTACCAGAGGTCGACCGCCACCAGCGGCAGACGATGATCTTCATGTGTAATGACGGTCAGCCCATTCGGCAGCGTGTACTTCTCAAACTTGATCTCAGGCAGCTTCAGCGGCTTCCCGGCCGGGGGAGCAGCCAAAACGATGGGAACCAGCGATACCGCCATCAACGCGGCAAGGAACGGACGAATCGTCATCAAAAACACCTCAGAAAAAGTTACGGGGACAGTCTCAGCATTCTAGATCAAGCGCCGTCGAATAAACATCCGACGCGATCGGGTCTCGAGCCACACACGACGCCCAGCATCCTTCCCGGAACCGAACGCATATATCGTAGGAAGTACATGAACGACCTCAAGCCGATCTCCCCCAGCGATCAACCGAAGCGCGTAGCCTCCTGGCTCGTCAGCCTCACCAGCATCGTCTTCATCGTTCTGCAAAGCGCATGTACCTTCGTCATGGCCGTCAGCGGCGTGCGCGTCATCATCGGCCTCAGCGCACTCGCCGCAGCCGCGGGCCTTCATCGTCCCGCGTGGGGCTTTCATCGCGATGCCGTGCGCATTCCCATGATGATCGTCGCGCTCCTGGGCTCGCTCATCAACCTCTATGTACTATGGCGCGTGCGCAGCCTGCGTACGCGGTCGTCGTCACAGTGGCGCATCGCACCCATCACCACGAAGCAGAAGTGGTCGGAGAGGCTTCAGATCACCCTCGCCATCATCACCCTCATCCTGGTCGCCGCCGAGTACACCACACACCTCATCATTCACGGCGCCTGAGAAACCTCACCATCCTCCGGCGCTGCCTCGTGCAACGCGAGCTCAAGCCGCGCATGCAGCCGCTCGCTATACCCCATCGGCAGTTCAAAGACGCGGTCGTCCGCCGTCAGGATCAGAATGTTGCGCGTTGAATCCAGAATCGCGGAACAGATCTCGCAATGCTCGAGATGCTTCTGCACACGCTCCCGCACCTCAGGGTCCAGCGTTCCATCCAGATAGTCGGAGATGTACGTCCAGACGTGCTTGCATGCTATGACCACTGGAACCACCTCCGCTTCGGATTCATCTGTTTCAACTGCGGTGCAAGCATCTTCTGCATCATCATCCTGGCCCGATGCAATCGGACCTTCGCCAGCGAAACGCTGATCTTCAGCAATTCCGCCACCTCTCCCGTATTCAGTTCCTCCACCTCTCGCAGCAGAAGCACCTCCCGATATGCCGCCGGCAGCGCGGCAATCGCATTCTGCAACACCAGCTTCAACTCCCCACGTTCCAACTCCTCCGAAGGAATCTCGCGCCAATCCCGCAGCAACGCCGGCGATACATGACCATCTTCATCCGCAGGCGTATCCAGCGACTCCGTCGGTGCCGCCTTGTTGCGGCGCAGCCGGCTCCGAGCCTCGTTCAGCGTGATGCTGATCAGCCAAGTCCCGAACTTTGCCTCACCACGAAAGGCGCTGAGATTGCGGAAGGCCTTCAGAAAGGCCTCCTGCGCGACGTCCTCCGCATCCGCTTCGTTATGCACGAACGACAGCGCCATGACATAGACACTGCGTTCGTACGGCCGGATCAGCCCATGAAAGAGCTGTGTCTGGCCGGCGAGGATCTGCGCGATCATGCGCTTTTCCTCCTGCAAGTCGGGGTGTTCTGCCATGGCTAAACAGCCTGCTCCTTCAACCAACGCTTCACGATCAAGGCATCCAGCGAAAACAAGCCGGCGCCAAAAATAAGTATAATGATCGAGGCAAAAAGAAACGTAAAGGGATCGGCTACATAAAACTTGCCCGGATCCGAAAAGATGGAAATGAGCGCTTCACGATCTGCCGTCCAGTACGCAACCATCATGTTCCCGACCATCAACACGCTGACGAGACGCGACCCCAGTCCAAGAAGAAGCAGGATGCCGCCGAAGAACTCCAGTCCCGCAACGAAGTGTGCGTTGAAGGCGGGAAATGGGATATTGAGGCTGGTGAAGAACCCCGTGATCTTCTCAAGGCTATGCAGTTTGCCCCAACCCGTCTGCGCGAACTGCCATCCCCAATAAAGCCGTATCGCAAGCAGCAGCGGCGACTGCAGACGCGAGGCAAATGCCACGAAACGTTCATACCCCTTGAGTAGTACTTCCATAAAACCTCTTTGCGCAGAATCTGCAGCGTTGCGAACGCTCATTAGAGGCTCGCGCCACACAAACGTTACAGCAAGAAAAACGGATCGTCGGAACGGCGAACGAACCCGCAATATCTGTAACCGGTTGTCGCTCTCCGCGTCCCATGTGCAGCCCGGAGGTCACGGCAATGCAATCGATTTGGCAACACAGTCTTCTCTCTCTCGTACTGGCGCAGATGCTCTCACTCGGCCTCCCCGCCCAGACCGCGACGCCACCACCACTCCTCGTCGAACTCTTCACCTCCGAAGGATGCTCAAGCTGTCCACCCGCCGATGCCCTGCTCCGCGAGATCAACGGCACACGAACTTCATCGGGGCAGTTGATCGTTGGCATCAGCGAACATGTCACCTACTGGAACTCCCTCGGTTGGGCTGATCCCTTCTCTGCATCGGTCTTCACCGAACGCCAGAATGCCTACGGCAACAAGTTCGGCCTCGACAGCGTCTACACACCGCAGATGGTCGTGAACGGTGCTCAACAGGTCGTCGGCAGCGATCGCAACGGACTCGCTCGCATCTTCAAGAAGGAGCTGGATCAGCCCATCCAACTCCAGGTTCACATCCTCTCGGCAAAGATCGTCGGCAACGCCGTGCTGGTCAGGTTTTCAACCACAGCGGAAGCACCAAATCCCAAGGGAGACATCGTCGCTGTACTGGCCGACGACACAGCCCGCTCCAGCGTAGCGCGCGGCGAGAACTCCGGACGCAACCTCACCCATGTCGCCGTGGCCCGCTCGATCACGCGCGTGTCCATGGCGAAGTCCACCGGCGAACAGGAGGTTCGTATCCCTCTTCCCTCTTCCTTTCGAGACTCCGAACAACATCATGTCATTCTCTTTGCGCAGGCTCCCGCACACGGTCGCGTGCTTGGCGTCGACTCCGCATCACTCGCTCGCCTCGACTGAGGAAGCTGACCTCAAACTTCGATCTCTCCGCTCCGCTCTCATCGCATGCATGAGGCGAGCGGAGAGCCCCCGGGCTCGTCAACTCCATCACCATGCATATGGTCGCGACACCATCCTCATACTCCGTTCGTCGCTGCCTCATAAAATTCTTTTCCACACCGTTTTAGTCTGTAACCAAACACCGCATTGCTGCTCCAACGTGCAGTCCGGTTAGGCTAAGAAAGACACGCTGACTTGTTGCAATGCAGTCCGCAACAAGGCAGCGTCTCCCGGATACGGAAGAGACTCGTAGCGACCCATCAACGTCCGGTGCACAGCGTGCGCGGCCCAACTCTAGAAAGGTTCATCTCCATGAAGAACTCCACAAAGTCTTTCGCTCTGGCCGCCGCATTCGCAGGCCTTCTCGGCGGCACCGCTGTCCGCGTGAACGCTCAGCCCACCCAGCCCACCAGCTCCACCGTTTCGGCTGGTGTCATGGTCGCACAGACTGCTCCGGACACCACCAAGCACTCCTGCAAGGGCAAGAACGATTGCAAGGGTCAGGGCGGCGGCGATGCCAAGCACGCTGGCAAAAATAGCTGCAAAGGCAAGGGCGCATGCGCCACCGACGGCTCCAAGAAGGCTTAGTCGTACCCACGGATGGAGGAGGCTTGAAGAGCGACTTCAAGCCTCCTCGCTTTGCCCTTCAGCATCAGTTCCGGAGACCACCATGCCTGCCAACCGATTCAATGGATTCACCGACTACGGGGTGGGCATTGGCCTCCGCGTTCCACACTACGATCACATCTTCCAGGAGAAACCCGTCGTCGACTGGTTCGAGATCATCTCCGAAAACTACATGGTCGATGGTGGCCGTCCGCTCAAGGTTCTCGATCGCATCCTCGAGCAATACCGCGTCGTGCAGCATGGCGTCTCCATGTACTTCGGCTCCGCGCAACCACTCGATCGCGAGCATCTCCGCCGCCTGAAAGACCTCACCAAACGCACCCGGACTCCATGGCTCTCCGACCATCTCTGCTGGGGCAGCGTCGATGGCCGCTACACCCACGATCTTCTACCGCTGCCCTACACCTGGGAGGCAGTCGAGACCACCGCGCAGCGCATCCGCGAGGTGCAGGACTACCTCGAGATCCCCATCGCCGTCGAGAACGTCAGCAGCTACGCGGAGTTCCACGAGTCTCAGATGTCCGAGTGGGAGTTTCTCAACGAAGTCGTCCACAAAGCCGACTGCGGCATCCTGCTCGACGTCAACAACATCTACGTCTCCTCAGAAAATCACGGCTTCGATCCCATGGACTACATCAACGCCGTCTCCGCCGATCGCGTCGCGCAGATCCACATGGCAGGCCACTCGAAGTTCGAAAAATACACGCTCGATACGCACGATCATCCCGTCCTCGATCCCGTATGGAACATGTACGCCCGCGCCCTGGAGCGCACTGGACCCACCGCCACGCTCCTTGAGTGGGACGACAACATCCCATCGTTCGAGGAGGTTCACAACGAAGCGCTCAAAGCCAATCGCTATCTCGATCCAACCAGCTCCTCCGCCACCATCCCCGCTTCGCAGCCCTTCGACGAGGCACGCACATGACTCTCCTCGAACTCCAACGCCGCATGTCCGCCGATGTTTGCCGTCCCCTGACCCCGCACATGGACATGCAGGCTGTCACCGCGGATGGAGCATCCGTCACGGCCATCGCACAGAGCTACATCAAGCCCAACGACCGGCTCACGTCCTTTGAGCGCCTGGAAATCTACAACCGCCAATACTGGTTCCGCGTCATCGCCGCTGTCTCGGAAGACTTCCCTGCGTTAGAGGCTGTCCTCGGCAGAAAGAAGTTCGACGTCCTCGTACTGGCCTACCTCAGGGAGAACCCCTCCACCTCCTTCACCTTGCGCAACCTCGGTGCCAGGCTACCGGCATGGCTGGCGGTGCATCCTGAGTTCGCTCCGCGCCGGCATGCGCTGATGGTCGACGTGGCAAAGCTCGAATGGGCCTACGTCGAATCGTACGATCGCGCCTCGCTCTCCCCACTGGTCGAGGAAGACTTCCGCGAACTCGACGACGACTCCACGCTCATGTTGCAGCCTCATCTTCAACTGCTGGAACTGAACTACCCCGTCGACGAGCTCGTCCTAGCCGTTCACAAGGCAACGCCCGAGTCCGACATCGTCAGCAACGCGGTCGCTGAACGCAGGGAATCCACGCGCATCCGCCTGCCGAAGATGCTGCGGTCGAAGGTCTATCTCGCAGTGCATCGCTTCGATAACTCCATCTACTATCGCCGCATCGAACGCGAGGCCTTCCTCATCCTCTCGGCTCTCTATGCGCAGGTGCCGCTGGGCGAAGCCCTCGCAAACGCATTCGAAGCCACCACGCTCTCTCCCGAGGAACAGGCGCAGAAAATTCAGGACTGCTTCGCCCATGCCGCGCAACTCGGCTGGTTCTGCCGTGAGCTCTACGACCGATCCAGGTCGGCCTGAGCAGGCATACGCCACCACTCACCCCTGGTTCGTTCCCATCTGTAAAGTGGCTGCGAGCGTGCCGCCCCCATCACGCGGCGGCGACGACCCCCACCTCATTCCCATCTACTTCCAGTACGGCCGCTACATGCTCATCGCCAGCTCCCGCCCCGGCATGCTCGCCGCAAACCTGCAAGGCATCTGGAACGAGTCCGTCGATCCGCCCTGGGGCTCCAAGTACACCATCAACATCAACACCCAGATGAACTACTGGCTCGCCAACCGCGCTAACCTGGCTGACCTCCACGCGCCCCTCTTCGATCTCCTCGAATCGACACAACAAGCCGGCGCCACCACCGCGCAAAAGTACTCTCCGGCTGCCACCCGTCTGCTGGCACGCAATGGACACACCCCACCCTCGAAAGCCAGGACCAAATCCACCGACGAACCGCTCGTCCCCACCAACGAAGCCGGCTGACATACCGGCCCACGGGTGCCCCACGCTTCGGCCTCATCGAAACGTGGATCGTAAAATTGGGATCAGGTACCTGATCCCATGCCCAAGCCGCCGCACCCGTTTCTCCTCGAGGCCCTTGATTCGCTCCACCCGCGCGTCAAGCCGATGTTCAGCGGCTATGCAATCTACATCGGAGAAAAGCTCGTAGCCTTCCTCCGCGATAAACCCCAATATCCCGAAGACAACGGCCTCTGGCTCGTCAGCTCTGACCACGATCTCCCCAGCCTCCGGGAAGAGTTTCCCATTCTGCGCCCCATCGCCCTGCTTGGAGGGAAGATCACCCACTGGGAGGTTCTCCCCCAGGACTCGACCGACTTCGAAGAATCGGCACTCCGCGCCGTCGAACTCATCCTCCGGCGCGACCCGCGCATAGGGAAAATTCCGCATCGACCCTCCAAAACACCGGCTAAATCGCGCGTCAAGCCCCCAGGATAGACATCCTCCACAAAACAAAGGAAATAGAGATGACCTACCAGTTCGACCTCAAAGCCTATACTGGAGCCATCGCACCAGAAAGAACGCATGGCACTCTGGACTTCCAACCGAAGTCCAAACCTAAACCGTGATCCAAGAATACTTTAGCCAAAAGGGGGGAGGGTCACGGCCCATCATGCGGTGCTCAGGAAAGTCCTAAGGCATCGAGGCCTCCTCGGCAATCCGTCCCTTCGCCATCCGCACCGCCATCCACATCGCGGCCTGCATGTTCTGGCTGTCCGCCTTGCCTTTACCCGCGATGTCGAACGCCGTGCCGTGATCCACCGACGTGCGAATGATCGGTATCCCCAGTGAGATGTTCACCGTCTTCTCAAAGTCGATCAGCTTCATCGGGATGTGCCCCTGGTCGTGATACATCGCCACAATCAGGTCGAACTCCTTCCGCACCCCGCGGATAAAGATCGCGTCCGGCGAGTGCGGCCCCGAACAATCGAAGCCCAACGCACGTGCCTCCTCCACCGCCGGAGCAATCACCTCCGAATCCTGCCGGCCAAACATGGTGTGCTCTCCCGCATGGGGATTCAGCCCACACACCCCAATCCGAGGCTCCCGCCCAAGCATCCACCGCACCGCCTCCGCACCCAGCTCAATCGTCCTGACGATCCTGTCCTTCTCCACCTTGCACGCCTGCTCCAGCGCAATATGCGTCGACACATGCACCGTGGCCAGCCGTTCGCTCGCCAGCAGCATGCGCGACTCCGTCGCCCCGCATAGTTGAGCAATAAACTCCGTATGGCCGGAAAACACCATGCCCGACATGCTCACCGCCTCTTTGTTCAGCGGCGCCGTCACCATCGCATCCGCCTCACCACTCAGACACATCCGCGTCGCACGCCTCACATAGTCGAGCGCAGCCAACCCATACTCTGCCCGGATCGCACCAAACGCAATCGCCTGCCCCGCCTCCAGCGACGTGCCATCGAGAAACGTCACACGCGGATCGACCACATCGCGATAGGCCATATCGACCGCTTCAAGCGCACCCGCATCCCCGACCACCATCCAGTCCGCCGCGTCCACCAGCTCCGGATCACGCAACGCCTTCAACGTAATCTCCGCGCCCACACCCGCCGGATCGCCAATCGTCACCACAATCCTAGGCCGTCTCATGCTGTCTCCTCTCACAAAACGCAAACGCATCCGCCAAGGAATCGCGATCCCCAAAGCCACCCGACTTCGTCACCACAAGGCATCCATCCGCAACGCCGCCTTCGATCACGCCCCAGGGAATGCCATCGCTCACAGCGCCGCCCAGCACCAGCCGCGACGCCCCCAGCACACGCAGCACAAAGGCCGCCGTGTCGCCACCCGTCAAAATCATCGCACCCGTATCCGTCTCGAAGAAGCAAGCCCTCACCGCATGCTCCGACCGCTCCTCGAACGTCAAATGATGCACCCATCGCCCGGGCGCGAGCTCTTCCTCGGCCAACCGAGCCACCTGCATCGCCGTCACCGGATGCTCGGTTCCAACAAACAACAACACCCTCCCAACACGCCCCGAAGGCACAGCAGACACACCACGCCGCAACCCCGCCAAAGCCTTCGCCAACCCCATCGAACCGCACCACAAGACAGCAGCATCGACACGCCGCCCAGCGCACACCAGACGCTCCAGATCTTCCTGCGTCACAGCGTCACAAAGCAGCAGCTTCATCCCCTCACCCACCGCAGCCGCAATCTGCCGGGCCATCTCATCGACAGCATCCACCCGCAACACACCAATGGCATGCCCCGGCGCAAACAACCCCTTCACCTCAATCTCCGTATCCTGCCCGGCAAAGTCCGTGACACGCAGGACACCGTCACGCACAACCCGCCCCGCCCCTGGAAACGAAGGAGCCACCAAAGCCACCGAAGCCCGTGAAGTCTCGAGCGCAGCCACGATCTCCGCACCAAACGCGCCGCGCCCCGCCGAATCGACCTTCTTGAACACCTTTCGTCCAGCACGCGATACAGCCTCGCGCACCACACGCATCGCCTCGTCCGATGCAAAATTCCGCGTCTCCGTCGAGAACGCCACGACATCGGCGCTCTCCACCGGCAAACCATCCAACGCCACGACAACACGTAATCCAGCCGCCGCGAACGCAGCACCGCTATCGCAGGCACCGGTCAGGTCATCCGCAACAATCGCCATCGGCTCCCGGGCCTCTGTGGTCACCGGGCACCCCGCCCATCATGCTCATCCAGAAACGACAGATACTGCTCCCAATCAAACGCCGTCACGTCATGCACGCCCGATCGCACGTGATACCCCACATCGCTTCCCCATGCATGCACCGCTACATCCACCGCCGGCATCTCCGTGACCGCCAGCCCTTGGTGACCAAGCAACGCGTACACCCTGCTCGCGCTCACCGCCGACAGAAACTCCCCCTTCGGATCCGACCACTCATCGCCCGCCGCACTCGCCACATACACCGGCCTCGGAGCCATCAGAGCCAACATGAGATTCCCATCTGCAGGAATCTCCTGATCCTTCCCCACCCACTGCGCATAGTTCGCACAGAACCAGTACGGAAACGAGTGTTGCAGGTGCTCCACCGACTCCCCAATCCCTCTCCGCTCCAGCGACTGACCACCCTTGCCCGACTCCGTCGAAAGCAACACCGCGATCCTCATATCCTGCGCCGCCGCCCAGTCCGCCGCCTTACCCAGACGGCTATGCCCCGTCACCGCAATCCTCTTCGCATCGACCGCCTTGTCCGAAATCAGATAGTCCACCGCCCTGCTCAAGCCCCACGCCCAGGCCCCGAGCGCACCCCAGTCATCTGCCGCAAACTCCGTCTGAAACAACCTCCGCACGCTGTACGCATCCGCATCCTTGAAGTCCGGCTCCAAATCCCCGTAGTAAGCGGTGGCGAGGCCATACCCGCGCTCCAGAATCATCCTCACCTGCCACTCCTTCATCTGGCTCCCGCGCGTCTTCTCCTCTGGAACAACATGCTCCAGCTTCAGCGCGGGCTTCGCCTTCACCCACACCATCGTCGGCTGAATCCCCGCATCATCGATCACCGTCTGGTTCCCACCGAAGTTCAGCCCAAGCACCACCGGCACCGGTCCCTTGGCATGCGACGGCAGATACACCAGCAACCGCATCTTCGGACCCGCATCCCCTTGTTCGCTGAAGTAGAGGTCCACCTGCTTCCGCACCGCAAGCCCACCCAGCGCATGAGCGTCCATCTCGATCACCTTCGCTCGCAACGGTACCTTCGCACTTTTCGGTGTCTTGCCGAAGACATTCTCCTCAAACAGTCCAACGATCTCCCTGCGCCGCACCCCCCACTGCGCCGCCGTCTTGACCGGTGTCCCATCCAGCATCACCAGCGGGTCCAGCATCGTGTAGGGAGGAATCTTCGCCTCGTCATAGTTATACCCAGGAACATGCTGCGCTCCCGCCGACAACACATATCCCAACAACAAAACTCCTGTCAGCACCTTCATCGCAGTCCTCCCGGCTTCACGCTATACCGTACATGCCACCACACCGGAAAGTCACCCACGCTCTCCGCCCGTCCGTCGTACCCGGTCTGTACCATGAAAGCCGGAGAAATCGTATTCTCCGCGACACGACACCGGCGCACACGATACTTTGATAACCATGTTCCGTCACATCCTGGCACTCTCCCTCCTGTCCATCGCCGCCTCCGCACAACAGCCCCTGACCACCGCGCAATGGATCCAGGCGCCTTTCAGCACCCCACGCGACGGAGCCGAACTCGACGGCTCGCACCCCATGCCCGTCTTCCGCCGCGCCTTCACAACCACGGGCACCGAAGCCACCCTCCACATCGCCGGTCTTGGCCAGTTCCAGGCCAGCATCGACGGCGTCCCCATCGGCCCCACCGGCCTCCACGAAGCCTGGACCGACTACCGCAAGACCATCCCCTACGAGACCTATCGCCTCTCCCTCAAGCCCGGCCCCCACACCCTCACAGTGCTCCTCGGCAACGGCATGTACAACGTGCAGAAGACCAGGGGCCGTTACACCAAGTTCGACGCCACCTTCGGCCCGCCAAAACTCATCGCCGAGTTGGTCGTTCGTACGAAAGACGGCCCCCAAACCATCCCAACCGACACCACCTGGCAAGCCGCACCCGGCCCCATCACCTTCAACTCCACCTACGGCGGCGAAGACTACGACGCCCGCATCACACCCACGGCATGGGCGGCCGCCGCCCTCACCGAATCCCCCGGGGGCGTCCTCATCGCAGCCCTTGCCCCGGAGGTCATCGTCCAGCACCGCTACGCCACCCCAACCGTTACCCACCCCACCCCCAACAAAACCGTCTACGACCTCGGCCAGAACATCGCCGGATGGCCTCACATCCAGGTCGAGGGTCCCGCCGGAGCCACCCTCCGCCTCACCCCCGGTGAACTTCTCAACCCCGACGGCACCGTATCCCAGCAAAGTTCCGGCTCACCCCAGTGGTACACCTACACCCTCCGTGGCGGCGCGCCCGAGGACTGGTCCCCCCGCTTCAGCTACTACGGCTTCCGCTACGTCCAGGCCGAATGGATCACCCACCCCGAAGCCCGCATCCTCCACCTCTCCGGCGAACAACTCAGCTCCAACTCACCCGTCACCGGCGCCTTCACCACCTCCGACCCGACCCTCAACGCCATCCACCACATCATCGTCGAGGCCATGCACAACAACGAGGCCACCGTCTTCACCGACTGCCCGCATCGTGAAAAACTAGGCTGGCTCGAAGAGACCCACCTCGTCTCCCCCGGTCTCCTCTTCAACAACGACGTCCATGCCCTCATGCGCGCCACCAGCCGCAACATGGCCGACGCCCAGAAACCCGACGGCATGGTCCCCACCATCGCCCCCGAGTACGTCGTCTTCGGCGAACATGGCTACGGCGTCTTCGACGACTCGCCCGAGTGGGGCTCCGCCTCCATCCTCGCCCCCTGGGTGACCTACCGCTTCTACGGCGACACCAACGACCTCGCCACTGCCTACCCCACCATGCAGGCCTACCTCAAATTCCTGCAGTCGAAGGCCGTCGACGGCATCGTCGCCTACGGCCTCGGCGACTGGTACGACATCGGCCCCGGAGGACCGGGTTTCGGGAAACAGACCACCCTCGGCGTCACCGGCACCCTGATGCTCTACGAAGACGCCGCCGTCATGCAGAAGATCGCGACCCTGCTCCACCACCCCGAAGACGCCGCCACCTACGCCGCGCTCGCCGAACGCGAGAAGCAAGCCTTCAACAAACGCTTCTGGAACGACCAGACCCAAACCTACGATCAGGGCAGCCAGACCGCCAACGCCATGCCGCTCGCTCTCGGCATCGTTCCCGAGGAGAAGCGCGCCGCTGTCCTCGCACACATCATCGCCGACATCCACGCTCACAACGATCACGTCACCACGGGTGAAGTCGGCTATCCCTACATGATGCGCGCCCTCATGCAAGCCAATCGCAGCGATGTCCTTCTCGCCATGCTCCTCCGCAAAGACGCCCCCAGCTACGCGTCGCAACTAGCCGCAGGCGCCACCGCCCTCACCGAGGCCTGGGACGCCAATCCCAAGTCCAGCCAGGATCACTTCATGCTCGGCGGTGCCGAGGAGTTCTTCTACCGCGGTCTCGCCGGCATCGACATCGATCTCTCCCGCCCGGAAAAGCTCATCCTTCACCCAGCCCTCCTCGCAGGCCTCAACGAGGTCACCGCAACCTACCTCTCTCCCATGGGCAGGATCGCCAGCACATGGAAGCGCACTCCCACACAAACCACGCTCACCGTCACCGTCCCCATCGCAACCACCGTCATCGTTCCCGCCCCGGAATCTGCCAACATCCACGCCCCTAAGGCAGACCTGATTCACCGCGAAGCCACTCAGGCCACGTATAAGGTCCAACCCGGCACCTACACCTTCCTCATCGCCCACTAAACAGAGTGCCCCGCACGGCAAGCGATACAGAGGCTCGCAGCCGTGCGTTTACAACCTACTTGACGCTCACAGTCAGTTGATAGGTCGCTGTGTGGGTGACGGTGCCGTCCGTCGCCGAGATGGTATACGTGTACGTGCCGGGGTAAGTCGGGCTCGCGTTCCTGTCGGGGAGCTTGCCGCTGCATCCAAGGTTCGCCGCCCCGAGAACGATCAGGAAGGCGAGCAGCAGCGGCAGCGTGCGCGCTTTGCGACGGCGCAAGAAAATCGATCCCGTAGAGAGCAATCCAAGCAGCAGAGAGCCCCCGTAGCCGATGACCGTGTACTGAGAAGTCGTCGTAATCGCCAGTGGCATGGTCGTCGCCGACGCAAGCGTAAGCGGCGTGGTCTGGGGCGTGCAGTTCGAGCCACCGGCGGTCGTAGTGCAGCCGAGAGCGATCTGGGCGGAGAAGCCACCAATCGGCGTCAGAGTAAGGGTGGGCGAGATGCCGTCGCCCGCGATGACGGAGCCCGAGGTAGGGGTGATGGCGATCGAAAAATCAACGCCATTCCCAGTCAGAGCGACAGTAAGAACGGGGTACTTGGTGTCGTTGGTGTCGATCGTAAGGCTTCCCGTGCGGACGCCGGTCGTCGTCGGGGTAAACGTAACGGAGACAATGCAGGTACTCGATCCGGCGATGATCGCCGCGCAGGTCGTGGTGTAGGCGAAGTCGCTGGTGATCTGCGTTGCCGTCAGAGAGATGGCCGCCGCCGTATAGTTCGTGACCGTGAAAGTCTGTGCGGCGGAGGTTGCGCCAAGGTCGACGTTGCCGAAGCTCAGCGAAGAGACAGAGGCCTCGACGTCCGCCACGCCGCGTCCAGAGAGCGTTGCGGTCAGGGTCGGGTTCGCGGAACTCGTCGACACGACACTGACGCTACCGGAGAGCGTGCCAAGGGCGGTCGGGGTGAACGTAACCGAGACGACGCAACTGCTGTTCGCCGCGATGGAGCCGGCGCAGGTGGTCGCGGAGACAGTAAAGTTGCCCGTTGTCGAAACCTTCGAAACGGTAAGTGGGATCGCGCTGGTGTTCGTCCAGGTGAAGCTCTGCGCCGCGGACGCGTTGCCAACGATTGTGTTCGGGTACGTGGCCGTGCTGGGCGAGAACGTCGCCGTGGTGGGCAGCCCCGTCCCGGTGAGGGCTGCCGTCAGGGTGGGGTTCGCAGTTGAGGAATCGGTCACAGTCAGGGCCCCCGTAAGGGTGCCGCTGCTGAGTGGCGCAAAGGCGACGGAGATCGTGCAGCTTGCTCCCGCGGCGAGCGTGGCCGGGCACGTGTTGGTCTGGGAGAAGTTGCCCGTGACCGCGATGGACTTGGTCGCGATCGCGATCGCGCTGGTGTTGGTGAAGGTAAAGGTCTTTGCCGTCGATGTGCCGCCGCCCGCATACACGCTGCCGAAGTCGGCGGACGCCGGGGTAAGAGTCGCGGTCGTGTCGACGCCATCTCCGGTGAGCGATACAGTGAGGGTCGGGTTGCTGGTGGAGTCGTTCGTGACGGTGAGGGTCGCCGTACGAGTACCGATCGCACTTGGCGTAAACGTCACCGAAATCGTGCAGGTCTGGCCCATCGCGACCGAGGTGCAGGGCGAAGTCTGGGTGAAGTCCCCGGCGTTCGTGCCGGAGACGGCGATGTTCGAGATCGTGACCGTGGAGGTGAAGGTCGTCGTGTTCGTAAAGTTAACTGTTTGTGTAGCAGAACCACCAAGATCGACATCGCCGAAGTGGATGGATGTGGGCGAGATCGAAGCCGTCGTCGGAACGGGCGGGATGAGGAACGCGACGACGAAGCCGTCATGCGGCGTAAGGCCCGCAGGCGTGCTGGAGCTGTTGGTGTTGATGGCAGCGAAGTCCGTGGTGAAGTGCGGCTGCGTGACGGTGGAGACATAGCTCGCCAGCGAGGCGCTTGCGGTCGAGTGATCGGTGACAGTGGCCGAGGCAAGAATGTGCTCGTAGACGACCGCATCGCCGCGCTCAATGAAGTTATAGCGCGAGGTCGCGGGGACAGACGTCACAAAGTCGGTAAGAGCTCCCGTCGTCTTAGTCGCAGAAGAAAGGCTGACGGCTGAAGCTGCCGCAGGCGACCCATCGACGATCCCGGTGACATCCACATAGCCGTCGTTGTACTCAAACGCATTCAGATTGCCGCTGACGATCACGTTCTGCCCAGCGGTCTGGTACGTCTGCACAAGGGCCGACAGATCGGCAGCCTGCGCAGCGCGGTGGGCCCGAATATCGGGGCCAAGTGTCGCGTCGCCGATGGTATCGCGCGGGGTAAAGTGAACGTTGATCACCGTAACGGGATAATTCTTGCCAACGCGCACAAACTCCGCCTGCAGCACCAGCGGAGGACGCTCCCAGAGCGTGGCCGACCCACCCGACGCTGTGGTGTAGGTAGAGGACTTCTCCACTTGTGTCACAGAATCCGTGACAAGTGTCGTAGCGTTGACGAGGAAGCCAAGGTTCAGGCTGTTCGCGTCGTTCCCCTGCACAAGATAGGGCTGATAGCTGACGCTGCCGAGCGTGTTGACCGAGGCTGCCAGGTCGGAGAGCGTCGTAAGATCCTGCACCTCCTGCACGGCGAGAATGTCGGGCTTGCCCAGCGAGTTGACGATGGCAAGCGACGCCTTCGCAAGCCTTCTCGAATAAGCCGGCGAGGTAAGTGCGACCGAGCCCGTGGTTGCTCCGGTAGTCGAATAGAAGCGGTTCAGGTCCAGCGTGCCGACATGGAAGTGCGTCGCATCCGCCGTAGCCGAGGTCGTCGTCGCCACCGTGCCGTTCACCGTGCAGACGCTGGTGGGAAAGATGAGCAGACGAGCATAGCCAAGCGTGTAGTCGATCAGCCCGATCCCGGCGGTCGCGCCAACCGTGATATTCGATCCCGTGGTGCAGGTGATGCTCTGCCCCACGGTAATGTCGACCGGCGATCCGCCAAAGGTGGTCGTGTCGATGAGAACACGCTGCGGGTTACCGGCCCAGGTGGCGACCGTCGCAGGGGCGGTCGAAGGCACATACTCGTCCCCTGCGATCCCGGCCGAACGGAAGATGTGATTGTTCGTCGTGGTGTTGGCGCTCAACGTCGCCCAGAACTGGCCATTGGATGTCTCCGTCGCGGAAGCCTCGGCCAGCGTTCCCGTCGCGGGTGCAATAGCGTAGAACGTAGCGCTCGTGGTCATCCCCGTGTACTTCAACGCATCGCCAAAGGCCGTCAGCACGCTCGAAACCGAGATGCTCTGGGTCATCGTGCCGCTGGTTGAGGTTACCGTGCATGACGTAGGCAGAATACCGGTACCGGGCGTCCCAGCGGCCGTAATGTCCGTCGCGACCACCGAGTTCGACAGCACCACCTGGCCCACGACGGTTACGGTCGCGCCAACCACGGCGCAGGCGGGGTTCAGACTCTTCATCCCGAACACAGGCATGCCCTCCGCGGTCAGGACAATCGAATCCCACGAGCCGCTCGGCTCCGAGATATAGACCGTGCCGGCGAAGTCGCCCGTACTCATCACGCCAACGACAATACCCGAGACTGAGACATTCTGCCCCGAGTAGGGCGAGTACGGCAGTGTCTTCGTCGTCGCCGTTCCGACCACGGGATTGCTGCCCGCCACCATGATGTCGTGAATCTGCACAGACGTCTGAGCATCGATGCCCGGAACGAGCATGCCCGCGCTCAGCAGCATAAAGAACGGAATGGCGATGCGGGCAGCAGGGTAAACGAGCGGCAAAATCCTTCCAAACTTCATGGGGCATTTCCTCAAACCGAGGGAGCGTCGGCGCAGTGGCGATGGTGTGGTTGCACCGGGGAAGACGCGGGAAAGCCTGAATCGGGGTTACAGGGGATGCGATTGTCCCATCGGCCGAACCCGGCACCGGAGAACAAGTCCGCGCAGGGCACCGTCCGGCAGGGCACTTCCTTCTTTCCTTGAGAAAAGATGTAACCCAAATCTCCATGAGTCCGCGTCCTTTGCTGCGAACATGCAAATCGCCATGGATGCATCTACTATTTATCCGGGATACCGGGTGACGATCATCAATGAACTCGACGACATCGACGCCCTGGTAGCGCAGTATTGGCCGAGGATCTTCCGCTACGTCTCGTTCTCGATCAACGACGCGGATCTCGCTCAGACCATTACGCAGGACTGTTTCCTCAAGGCCTTCAACGCGCGCACCTCGTTTCGCGGCGACTGCTCCGTGAATACGTGGCTGATCTCCATTGCGAACAACCTCATCCGCGATCAGGTGCGGCTGAAGAAGTTCCAGTTCTGGCGCAAGGCGCAGAACACCGCGCTGGACGTCACCGAGCTCGGCTCATTCCTCCCCTCGGGTGAGAGCTCAGCGGAGTCGCGGCTTCTGGCCAGGGAGCGCATGGAGCAGGTAAAGGTGGCCATCGACCAACTCTCCGTCAACCAGAGACGCGTCTTTTTGCTCCGCTTCTTTGAAGGAATGAATCTCGAGGAGATCTCGCAGTCGACCGGCATGCCCGTGAATACCGTGAAGACGCATCTTCTGCGCGGAACAAGCGCCGTTCGAGCGAAACTGGGAGGAAAGCTATGACGAACGCGACCCAACATCTGACCGACGAGCAGTTCGCCGAGTGCCTCTCCGGCGAGCCGCCAAGCCGCGAGACGCAATCTCACCTGGCCATGTGCGACGCCTGCCGGGGCGAGGTCGAGATCTTCTACGGAGCCGTCGGCGATTTCAGCGAAGCCGCTCTCGACTGGAGCAAATCCCAGCCCTCGGTCAGTCCGCGCGCGGTCGCTTCGCGCCCCTCCATGGCCGCTCCCCTGCGCTGGGCTCTCGCCGCCGTGCTGTTGCTGGCGGTTGGCGTGCCTGCGGCGCTGCACCGAGAACATGCCGAAACGGAGTCCGCCCCCGGCGACTCGCCCGCCCAGATTGCCCAGGACAACACCCTGCTGCAGTCCGTGGACGTCGCCCTCGCGGACAGCGATCCGTCCCCTTTTCGTGAGTACGGCATCGCGGACACGCCTCAGAAGAACTCGAAATCCCGGTTAGAATCGAGGAATCGATGAAATCCCGTCTCGCCCATCTCGCGCTGTGTTGCTCGGTGCTCCTGTCCGCCGGGACATGCGCCCATGCACAGGCTCCGGGTGGGGGACATCCACCGGGAGGCCCTCCCCCGGGCACGCGTCCACCGGGACCTCCTCCCGGTGCTCCACCCCCAGGCGGCAACGCCCCCGGATCAAATGCGCAGGGCTCCAATAATTCCGGCGCAGGCGCGTCTCCCCGGGCACAAAGCGTCACCAGCGGAAGCGGCGTGAAGCTCGGGCCTCCGGGACGCTGGTGGGACGACAAGACCGTGGTCCAGAACGTGGGCTTGAGCCGCATGCAGCAGAAGAAAATGGACGCCATCTTCAATGCGAACCGCGACGCGATCGTGCAGGCCTATCAGGCTTTCCAGAAGCAGCAGGCCGCGCTGAACACGCTTAGCAAGTCTCCCCAGGTCGACAAGGCTCAGATGTTCGCGGCGATCGACGCCGTGAATCAGGCGCGCGCCACCCTCGCGAAGGCCAACACGGAGATGTTGTTACAGATTCGGCAGCAGCTCGACCCGGCGCAGATCACGAAGCTCGAGAGCCTGCCTTAGTCGGTCGGCTTCGGGATCGGCTTGCCAAACTCCGCCTCACGCATGGCCCGGTCGATCAGCGAGTCCTTGTGCCGAACCGGAAATCCCTTCCAGACAAAGGTCACGCCCGTCGATACCGTATCGAGATGCAGCCGCAGACTGCGGTTGTACGAGCCCGACAATACCAGGTGAGAGGTCAACGGCATGTACAGCGACGTCGTAAAGCCGTTGTCTTCGGTCACCTTCCTCCCACTCACCACAGTTCGCGGCGGACCCCCCGGACGCGTAAGCGTCGTGTAGGTCTTCTGGTCGCCGATCGGAAGCTGTTCGTACGCCACGGACTGGAGCGAAATACTCCGCGGCAACCACGTAAGAAAGCCAACCTGAAACTGCGCCAGCGGCCCAAGCGAGCTATCGTCCTCCGTCACCAGGCGGTTGACGAGCCCCGCCGAGTCGCCTCCGCCGACATCGACCAGCAGCCCCGTCTGCCCGAAGTAGCGCTCGATCCGGTTGTCGACGTTGAAGGTGGCGCGTCCCGTACCCAGGCCGTCCGTATGATTCCCCGTCGGCAGGGTAAGCGCGATGGTGGCGATGTCTCGTACCGGCCCGGGGCTGAAGGTCGCATGGCCCTCAACCAGCATGTCGCCAAGATCCCCGTGTGTCGGCAACAGCCGATTGCTCGCCGTGGCGGTCGTGCTTTGGTTCGGCGTAAGCCGATAGGGGTAGATCGACATGCTCGCATCGGCCGAGTAGCGCGGCGTAAACGAGTAGCTGACCGCCGGCGTAGCCACGCTGTACCAGCCCGTAGAGGAGTCGTGTACCGCCGAAAAAGTAAGCCCCGCGTTCAATCCGGTCAGGATGTTCCCATAGGCCGAGACGTGCGATTGCGGGTCGATGCCCGGGGCACGCGCCGGAGGCTTGAGCGCAGACGTGTCGGTCTCCTGCCCCTGCAGCACGGGGACAGTGGCCACAGAAAGCGCCAGGCAAACGGAACACAGAAAAGCTGAAGCCAAACCCAGGTCTCCAGTGTCCAAGTTTACCCTCTGCGAGCCATCGAGATGAGGTCGCGCAAACGTATAAGATCACAGTGGCCGTACCTGCAAGACCATGAAGATCAGCCCAGCCCATCTCGCGTTCGAGACCAGCCTCTCGCAGGAGGCTTACCTGCGCATCCGCGACAAGATCCTCCGCGGCGAGATCCCCATGGGAGGCGTCCTCTCACGGCGCCAACTCGCGCAGGAGCTGGGCATGAGCTTTCTACCGGTCAACGAAGCCGTGCAACGCCTCGAAAGCGAAGGCCTCGTCGAGAGCCGTCCGCGCGTCGGCACACGCGTCCGCATCCCCACACCGGGCGACATCCGCGAGCGCTACATCATCCGCGAAGCGCTCGAAACCCAGTCCGCCCGGCTCTTCTGTCAGCGCGCCAGCGAGATCGAACGTAATAGCCTCATGGACATGGCGAAGCGCCTCGACGAAGAGGCCGCACGCGTCTCCCCCGACGCACAGGCCCAGTACGCCTTCCAGTCTTTCCATCTGCAGTTCCACATGCAAATCGCACACTGGGCCGGCAGCGAGCTTCTCTGCGAGATGCTCGAGCGCAACCAGCTTCTCGTCTTCAACTGGCTCTTCGACATCAATGCGGAGTCGTCCATGCCGCAGGGTTGGCACGTCGAGTTGACCGAGGTGTTGGTCGGGCACGATCCGGATGCGGCAAGCCTCGCCATGGGACGTCACATCCGCACCGGGATGAGCGATATCCAGGTAGCCATCACACGCCGCTTCAGCCCGAATCTCCCGCCGATCGGAAGGCTCGCACGCCCGGCACCTGCAAAGCCAGACGCCCGGCGTGCGAAGACCTAAGGCTTCGGCACAGGCTGAATGAAGTTCAGCAACCACACCCGATTGGGGTCCTCACTCTGCACGGCGAAACAAAGAGTGTGCGTCCCATGAACGGCCGCGAGCGGCTCTGCCGTAAGCGTCGTCACGCCATCCTTGCCGTAAGCGGGCGCAAGCCGAATCCGGGTAAGAAGATCTCCCTTGCAGCTATCCAGCCGCACCTCCAGCAGGCCATTCTCGGGATGTGCAACGGTAGGCATCACCATCGGCCTCTGTTGCGAACGGAAGATGTAGGGAATGCTTCCCACGCCAACCGATAAGCCCGCAAAACGGTCCAGCTCCGCGTCGCGATAGAGCCAGCAGGGGTGCGAGTACACAACGCGAAAGACCGGCCGTTCCGCATTGCGCGGCGGATCCTGCTCCATCTGGATCCCGGCCGAGCCATTGCAAGCATCGAGTTCGCGGCTATCCCGTCGCAGCGTGCTGGCCAGCGTAATGTGTCGTTCGATCGCCGTGCCCAGCGGCGTCGCGCCATCGAACGCCTGTGCACGCAGCGTAATCGGAAGCGCCAGCTGCTGCGCCCCACTCCACGCGGGCGAGGCCGTCGAAACCGGCTTCCCATCCAGCGTATAGCGAATGACGCCGATGCCGCCCTGCGTGGTGAGGTCGAGCGACGCCTTCTCCCCCACGGGCCGCGCCTTGTCGCGCACCTCGAAGACGCTCTGTGCGGGCACGACACCAAAGGCCTGGCTGCGTGCCATGTCGGCGGGCAGCCGATGCAGAAAGTCCGCAAAGTTCTTCCGCCCCGCAGGCGACCATCCAACCTCGGCCACAGCCGCCGCCCGCGGAAACAGCATGTGTTGGATACGATCCTCGGTCAAAATGTACTCGCTCCAGATCGATCCCTGAAGCCCCAGGATGTGCCCCTGCTCCTCGGCGGTCAGCGTACCCGGCGCAGGCTCGAAGTTGTAGACATCCGCAAGCGAATTCACCGGGTCCCGCCCCGGCGTTTCGTCCGTCGCATCGCTCTGCCTGTAGTTGAAGTAGAGCGGGCGGTTCGGCGTCAGGATCGCATCGTGCCCCAGATGCGCAGCCGAGACAGCGCCCTGCGTCCCCCTCCAGCTCATCACCGTGGCATCGGGAGAAAGTCCGCCCTCCAGAATCTCATCCCACCCCGCAAGCTTGCGCCCATGCGCGTTCAGAAACGTCTCGATGCGCTTCGTGAACCAGCTCTGCATCTCGTTCTCATCCTTCAGCCCAAGCTCCCTCATCTTCGCCTGCACCGCCGGATTCGACTTCCACTGCTCCTTCACAGCCTCATCGCCACCCACATGGATGTACTGGCTGGGAAACAGCTCCATCACCTCCGTCAGCACATTCTCGAGAAACGCAAACGTCGCATCGTTCACATGGAAGAGGTTCGGATAGATCCCCCAACCCACCGGCGTATCCTGCAACGGCGCGCCACTCCCAAACTCCGGATACGCCGCCAGCGCCGCCGAAGCGTGCCCCGGCATCTCGATCTCCGGCACAATCGTAATGCTGCGATCCCGCGCATAAGCCACAATGTGCCTGATCTGTTCCTGCGTAAAGAATCCGCCGTACCTTCCCGTGGGTGTCTTCGAACCCGGCTCCAGCGAAGGCATCGTCTGCTCGCGGAAGCCACCCACCGTGGTCAGTCGCGGATACCGCTTGATCTCCACCCGCCACCCCTGGTCGTCCGTCAGATGCCAGTGGAAGACATTCAGCTTGTGCCGCGCCATCTCATCGATCACCCGCAGAATGGCATCCTCGCTCTGCAGATGCCGCGCCGAATCGAGCATCAAACCACGCCACCGAAACCGCGGGCCATCCTCGATCTTCACCGCCGGAAGCACGCCATGGTCGCTATCGAGCATCTGCCACAGGCTCACCGTGCCATAAAAGAAACCCGCCTGACTCGCCGCTTCGATCCGGATGCGATGCGCATCGATATCGAGCGCGTAGCTCTCATCCGGCAAGCTGCCGTGTGCCGGACGCGTGGCGAACACAAGCGTCTCCTTGCCCTCCGCCACATGCCGCAGCGCAGGCCCATGCGTCTTCGCCAGCAGTTGCTCAAGGTACGCCACCGCCTCACGCGAGCCGTCATCCGTCAGCGCCGCGCTCACCGACAAGCCACGCGATACATTCAACGATCCCGCATGCAGGCTCACCTTGGCAGGTGCCGGAATAATCGGCAGCGTCGTCTGCCCAAGCAAAGGCTGAAACGACAACAGGGCAAGCGAGAGACGCACGATGCGATCGATCATCTTGATAGGTTCTCCTCGGATTCTTGCTGCATCACACGTCCACGCACCATCACGTCCTGCACCTGCAACGTGGTGTCGCCGGACCTCCAGCGAAACGTAATCAGATCGGCATCCGCACCCACGCGCAGCACGCCCCGCGCCCTCACGAACGCCCCGGGGTTCGACGTCGCCATCGTCAGTGCAGTCCCCAAAGAGAGCTCTGCGGCAACACGCGCCACGCCGTCCTTCAGCACAATCCCCGAACCGGCCAGCAGGTTGGAGCCACGCAGACGAATCGCTCCATCCGGACCGATGACCACCTCGCCTCCAACATCAGCCCGGTAAGCCCCCTCCGGACTTCCCGCCAGCGCCACCGCATCGGAGACAAGCACGCATCGCTCAAACCCCTTCGCACGCATCATGGCGCGCATCGTCGCAGCCGAGAGATGCGCTCCATCGGCAATGAAGCATGCCGACAGCCGATCTTCCGCAAGCTGCTCCCAGAGCGGGTTCGGATGCCTCGGCAGCTCCGCCGCAATGCCATTTCCCAGATGCGTCGAGAGCCGCGCTCCCGCCTCCGCAGCCGCACGAATCTGCTCACCCGTCGCATGCGTGTGCCCCAGCGAGACCACGATTCCCTGCCCCACCAACGCCCGCACGAACTCCGCCGAGCCCACCCAGTGCGGCGACAGCGTGACCATCCCGATCAGGTTGCCGCAACCCGCCTGCAGCAACGCGAACTCCTCTATCGATGGCGGACGAACATGCTCCACCGCATGCGCCCCGCGATAACCATCGAGCGGCGAGATGTGCGGCCCTTCCAGATGCACACACGGAATCGCATGACGCACCATCGCGTCGGCCGCCCGCGCCTCGGCAATCGTCTTCAAGCACGCAGCCATCTTCGCAACCGGAGCGGTAATGATCGTCGGCAGAAACGTGGTCGTTCCCAAACAAGCAAGCCGCCGCACCAACAGGCAAACGTCATGCACCGTACAGGCTTCGCTGTTCAGGTCGATGCCACTGTACCCATTCACCTGCAGATCCACGAGACCCGGTGCAATCCAGACATCCGCGTCGCACACCCCATGGCGAATGCCCGTCACGACACCCTCCGCGACCAGAATCTCCAACATCGCACCCGAGGCAGGATCGCGCCCGCAGATCGTCTCCATGACCGCTCTATTCCAATCCTGCGGCGGAGTCCGCGTCAAGATAAAGCCGGCACGAAGGATGCTTGCGAAGGATGGACGCAGGCGAATCCACCGCCACATCCCCCGTCAGCGCCCGCTGCACCGCGTCTCGCTTCAACGCCCCCGGCACGCAGCAGAAGAGGCTCGCGGCCCGCAGC
The DNA here is from genome assembly GCF_900114625.1 of Granulicella pectinivorans. NCBI lineage: Bacteria > Pseudomonadati > Acidobacteriota > Terriglobia > Terriglobales > Acidobacteriaceae > Granulicella > Granulicella pectinivorans. The sequence goes on along the minus strand of NZ_FOZL01000001.1, from coordinate 2,711,134 downwards.
AAACGAGGAATGGTCAACGTGATCGCATGCGTGGGCACATCGTCGATCGTTGCAAACAGCCCATCGTCCACCTGCTGCTGACGGCTTGCACGGTGCAACTCCACAACCTTCGCATCCAGAGACTCTGAGAATTCCGCCGGAGGATCGTTGAACGCAAGGTGGCCATTCGCCCCAATGCCCAGGCAAACAATATCCACCGGCTTCTCCGCCAGTAGCGCCGCATACGCCACCGCATCCTGCTGCGGATCGCTGCCCGGTTCCATCAACACCAACGAGCCGATCGGCACACGTTCGAAGAACGAACGGCGCAGCCAGTTGCCGAAGCGCTGCGGTGCATCTTCACGCAGGCCGATGTACTCATCCATATGGAACGCCTCAACGCGAGTCCAATCGACACCGTCGGCAGCGGCCAGCGCATCCAGCATCTCACCCTGGCTCGGCGCGGCTGCGAAGATCATGCGAACGGATGGCTGCGTACCGAGAAGCCTGCGCAGCTCCTCCGCGACCTGTGCGCCGGCGAGTGCGCCGAGCTCTGCGCGTGTGGGAAGAATATGCAGCATCTGGGACGGAAAGGCGGTAGTCATGGTGTAGTGGAAATCTCCTCGGAGGATAAGGGATAGGAGCCTTCGCTCGCCGCCATCGCGGTGAACAGCTCACGCGCACGCGGGCTCCGTGCAGGCCGTAAAAGCCCAACAACGACATAGGTGAAAAACGACAGGCACACGGGCCCGCCGACAGTGAACGCGAGACTCACGCCACCCGAAAAACGTTTTGTAACTGCAAACGTCACAATTCCAGCGATCCACGAAGCCATCGCGGCCGCTGCACCCGAGCGGCGAAACAGCGGAAGCATCCCCAGCAGCATCGGCACCGCGATCGGTCCGACCAGCGCGCCATACCAAAGCAGGATAAGACCCAGCACACCGCCCATATGGTTCGCAAACAACGCAATCACCATGCTGCCCGCAAGAAAGCTGAACGTACACAGCCGCGCGGCAAGCAGTTGGCGACGCTCGCCCTCCGTCCACCGCGCCGGCAGCAGGACAGGCGCAATGTCACGAATCACCACGGCAGCAATCGCGTTCGCATCCGACGAGGTCATCGCCATGGAGTGCGCGAACAAACCAGCCAGCACAAGCCCCACCATCCCTGCGGGAAGATAGCTCTGCGCCAGCAGCGCATAGCTGTTCGAGGGGTCCGCAAGATGCGGCAGAAGAATCGGCGCCGCCCACATCGGATAAAACAGCACCAGCGGCCACACCAGGTAGAGCGCCGCCGAAAGCTGCGCGGAACGCCGTGCCGAGGTCTCATCCGGAGAAGCAAGAAAACGCTGCGCCAGGCTCCACGTGCCGCCGTTGTACGAGAGCAGATTGATCAACAAATACGCACCCGCGAACGCAGGGGTATACGGCCCGTGAAACAGTTGATGATGGCTCGCCGGCAGCCACGCCCACATGCTTCCCAGCGCACCGGCACCACCCAGATGCGCAAGCACCACCACAAACATCGCAATCCCAGAGACCAGTTGAATCACGAACTGGCTCAGGTCCGTCGCCGCATCCGCCCACAGACCACCCATCACGGAGTACACCAGCGTCACACCGCCGGTTAGCAGCACGCCCCACCGCAGATCCACATGCGCGAACATCTGCAGCAGCAGCGCCGACGCCGTCCACTTCGCACCCACGTCGAAGATCTTCAGCAGCGAACCGCTGCACGCAAGACACATCTGCGTCGGCACGTTGTAACGCGCGGCCAGGTACTCAAGCGGCGAGATCATCCCCGTCCGCACTCGCAGCCGCACCCAGCGCGGAGCAAACACAAACGACCCCAGCAGCAGCGACACCACGATCGTGCACGCCCACCAGATATAGAGACTGAAGCCCTCCGTGTACGCAAGCGCCGCGTACCCCACAAAGACCGCCGAGCTGTATCCGGACATATGGTGCGAGATACCCGCCAGCCACCACGGCATCTTGCCGCCAGCTGTAAAAAAATCCCGCGCGTTATGCACCCGCCGCCGGATCACAAACCCGACAACGAGCATCAGCAGGAAGTACGCCGAGATGGCCAGCCAGTCGAGGAGATGCACGTTCTTCCTTGTCAACGAGGTCTGTTGCGTGATCGTTCAGGGATCGTCCACATACTGATATAGCAGTACAAATCAATTCGCGCAACAGACATACCGCAAAAAAAGGCGTGAAAAGAGAGTAGTCCCCCTTTCAACGCCTCGGTTGGAAGCTCAACCCTCCCTCGTCAATCAGTCGCAGCGCTGAACTCCACGTAGTCCACGCCGGCATACTCGCGATAGTCCCGGCTCTGCCTGCTCCGCGTATCCAAAGCCCCAGGATCTGCCGCCTGCAATCCTCCGGCGTGCAACTCCTCGCGCATATCCGGCACACCACGCAACGTCATCACATCGCCCGGCCTGACAGCCACCCCATGGACCGTGAACCGCGTGGACGTCTGTCCATCCAGGTTGGGATCGAACTGCGCCGGCGGCAACTGATCGTCGGCCTTCCACGACGCAACCACCACATCATGGATCGAAAGCTCGAATCGCGACACCCCCTTCCAGGTATCGAAATACTGCACCGCGATATCGTAGCGTCCCTGCCTCTGCGTCAGCGTGCTGCGTAGCGTGCATCCCTCCGCCACATGGCACACCATCGCCTTGCCACCAGACGCCGTCTCCCACGGCGTCACGTCCTGGCTCACATACCCGGTCGCCGTCATCGCCTCAGCTTCAATCCGCCCCGGATGATGCCCCACGCGGCCAGCCGCGTCGGCGATGCCCGAGATCCGATGAAACCAGTCGTCGATCGCGTCCCGCCACACAATCGCATGCCCCGCCTGAAACGCAAACAGCCTGCTCACCTGTGCAAACCGCTCATCGTCCACGCGGCCCTTCAGCGTGTCCCAACGCGCTCCATACATTCCAGCTTCCCGCGCAGCCGCATAGTGCGTGTCATAGATCGATTGAATCAGCGTCTTGCCGCTATGCAGCCTGTAATCATAGGGAACATGATGGAAGAAAAGCAGCAGCTCATCCGGGCATGTCGCCAGCGACTCATAGTGTTCCGCAAGCGCCTTCGGATACTGCTGAAGATAGCCCGAGCCCGCTGCCGTGCGATCCATGCCGATTCCGTCCTTCTCCCCACGAAACCACTGCCCCCATCCATTGCGCTCCGCAGACTCGATCCCAGGCCCAAAGTGATAGCCAAGAATATTCGTCAGCGTCCCCATGCCATTGGGCCCGGTGTATCCCTCATACACCTGCCAGCTTCCCAACTGCAGCGCGTCGATCACGCCATCCACCTTAGGATCGTTACCCCACGTTAGCCGCGTCCAGCCATCGATGATCTCCGCCAGCGGCTCATCGGGATTCCACGCCAGCTTGCCGAACCCATACAGGTTCGCCATGGCCATCGGATGGTGCAGCCAGTTCTCCTCCATCCCCACGTTCGTCACTGAGATGAAGCCTCCCGGACGAGGCCTCCCATCCGCCAGCGGAAAGCTGCGCCCCGTCACGATCTCCTTCACCGGAGTGTGCCGATCATCCGCACGCATATCCGTGTCCAGTACCCACTTCCACATGCTCGGCAGCCACACCATGTGCCTCTGCTGCCCCGTATACTCCTGTGCCGTCTGCAACTCAATGGCTACGTTCGTATGGTGCAGCGCCGCGAACAAAGGGCTCACCGGCTCCCGCGCCTGAAAGTCGATCGGCCCTTCCTTGATCTGGATGATGACGTTGCCGTCGAACTGTCCATCGAACTTCGAGAAGTTATCGACACCAGCCCGAGCCCGATCCGCTTTGGGATCGCGCCAGTCCAGATGGTTGTTATAAACAAACCCCCGGTACAACACCACACCGTGGTGTGGCGCCAGCGCGCGAGCCAGCATATTCGCCGCATCGGCAGGTGCACGCCCATACTGCGAAGGCCCCTTCCGCCCCTCTGAATCCGCCTTGACCGTAAAGCCCCCAAGATCGGGAATCGCGGCATAGAGCTCATCGACCTTGGCCTTCCACCACGCGATCACCAGAGGATCGAGCGGGTCGAACGTAGCAAGTCCACCCACCGTCTGCGGAGCCGTCAGGTCGACACTCAACGCAAGCTTCACCCCCCACGGACGAAACGCATCCGCCAAACGAGCGAACTCACGAATATGCTCCGTAGTCAGCAGATCGAGATCCGCGTTGACGTTGTTGACATTGCAACCGTTGATCCCAACCGAAGCAAGAATGCGCGCATACGCAGCAGCTTTCGTCAGATCCGCACGCACATGCCCGCTCTCAAAGAAGATCGACGGCCCCGCATACCCGCGCTCGATCGTGCCGTTCATGTTGTCCCACTCATCGCTCCAGCGAATCGGAGAGGACGCACTCTGCACCTCGCGCGACGGAATCGCACGCTCGATCCCCACCTCTTCCAGCAGATGAAACACGCCATACATCTCCGCCTGCACCGTATCGCCTTCAATCGACACGCCACCCGAAGAGGAGGTGATGCGGTAGCGGTCCACGCCGTCGCTCGAGGCCGAGCGCGAAATCACAATGGCACCGCCGCTCGCCCGCCCCACAGCGCCAGCAGACACCGTAAATGGCCGCCCAAGCATCGACGACAACCCACGCCGCAGCTCCTCGCCCGCCGTCTTCTCCACCAGCGAGTCCCCCGTCACCACAATCTTGGATGGCAGCCGCTGATACTGCGCCCCGGAGACGGGAGCATAGCGCAGCCACGCCGCGGATCCATCCTCTGCAACGCACAGACTCGACCCCATCAAAAGCAGTGCCAGACATCCTTGACCGACGCGTGCGAACATCCAGCGGCTCCTTGTCATCATCCAAAACTCGTCCTGGCAGCCCACTATCTCTGTTTGGAAAACAGCGGCAGCGGAACCGCCTCACCCATACGCGCATAACCCGCCGGTCCCGGATGAAGATGGTCCCCACTATCGAACGCAGGCGCAAGATGCCCCGCACGCGCCGGATCGGACACAGCAGCATCGAAGTCGATGACGCCATCAAAAGCCTGCGAGGTGCGTATCCATTGATTCAGAGCCACGCGATCCGCCTCGGCCCGCGCATCGGGGTGATAATAGTCCGATCCCAGGTAAGGCGTCAAAGTGCCCCCGTAAACACGAATGCCATGCGCATGGGCCCGCGTAATCATCTGTAAAAATGCGCCCTCCAGCTCCTCCACAAGGCTCACATGACGCGAAACCGGCTGCGGATCTTCACGCGACAGCGTGCCAAGATCGTTGATCCCCTCAAGCAGAATCAGCGAACGAACGCCAGCCACACTCAGCACATCGCGGTCGAAGCGCGAAAGCGCGCTCGGCCCAAGTCCATCCGCGAGAATCCGATTCCCCCCAATCCCCTCGTTCACCACCCCAAACCCAAGCGGAGCCAGCCTGTGCGCCAACACATCCGGCCATCGATCGTTCGCGTCATCCGTCGCTCCATGCCCATCCGTGATGGAGTCCCCCAGCACCACCACCGCGCCACGCGATCCATGAGTCGCCACCTCCACGCCCGCCAGGAAATACCAGTGCACAAACGTGCGCGGACTCGGCAGTCGCACATCCCCGGCATGCTCGCCCGCCGCAAGAAAAGACGTAGCCCGCGCTCCCGCATGAAATGTAACCGATTCTGGAGCATATTCGATCAGCATCGTCACCACCACATCCGACAGCGGCTTCAGCGGCATCGCAATCGCATCGGACACATACTCCGCCCCCGCCGGAATCGAGATCGTCGTCGCCCCATGGCACCGCACAACCTCGTTCGACCCCGACACAATCGTCCCAGGCCCAACACCCGCCCGCGCAACCGACACCGACTGCAACACCAGAGGCCTCTCCCCAAAGACATTCGAGAGACGAAGCCGGAACCTCTCTCCACCCAGCGAAACATGCACAACCTGCCTGAGCGTCGCATGGTCCATCGCATGACTGGGAAAAAGATCGGCCCCCACCGGCTTCAACTGCGACGATCCCCACGTCGTCACCCACTGCTCCGGCGCAGCCGCGTCCGCAGGTGCCCCCATCGCAACCAGCACGAGAACCACAACGGCGCAAGCATAGAGTGTCTTACCGCCCATGACGTCCCCCCGTATACAAGACAACGCGATAAATCCTGGTCTGGTGAGCGGCCATGCTAAGCTGCCGCCCCTGGTTGCTCTGGTCCCCGTTGAGCCTGCGCTGCACCATCCATTTGCCATCCACCAGCCCAACCTCCTCGATGCTGCCAAGGCCCGCGATGCGGTCGTCCACATCCGGATCCCGCGTGAACGTCACCGTCAGCCCGCGCCCCGCGATGAAGAACTCCGTAGCCGAAGACTGGACCACAATCATCGCACCGTCTTCCGTCAGCAGGCGCATAGAAGTCCATCGCCGGTGCCGCCGCAACATACACCTGCAAAGAATACGGATGGAAGTCGCGGGGTCGTAGATCGTCGTGCCCGTCGACGAAAAATCCCCGCTACGCATCGCCATCGTCGGCAGCGAAAGTGTTCCGTTGATCGCCCGAAGGGGATCTGCTGTTGCAGTTGCCTGTCTCTATCCGTCTTTCATCTCTACGATCCCCAATCCTCGCCCTCGAAACCCAGTCCCAAAAACCATAAAAGCAAAACACTCCATCGATTCACCATCCCAATGTCCACGTTTTCCAGACAAAAACCCACGTTCTACGCTCCCAAAAGTTCCTGGTGAATCATTGGCTTTTTCGCATCGCCCACCCCTAACCCCTTTAGAACACCACGATACGGACGCAACGGAAATTGCACCCAAAATGGGCACACCCGGCCACTTCTCAAGAGCAGAGGTCCAACCTCTCACCAAAGCCAGACAAGCCTCACTCTGCGCATCCCACAGCGCAACCCATCCACACCCGGCCTCCGGTCACGAATCGCCCCACCCAGCCTCCTCACCTGCATAGAGAAACGTTTCGCTTAATCCAACCGACAACGCCCCACCCCGAATCCCAGAGCCAGAAAACCTAAACAGCGCCCATCCAAACCATCTCACTCAACGAAACGTTTTTATATTCGGTTGACGATCGAGAGCAGCCCTCCTTATAGTCAGGTCGAGCCTCGTCCCTATCTCGAAGTCCCCATCGGAGCACCGTGACCCCTCGAATCCTGCCCATCCTCGCCTTCGCCTTCTCCACCCTCTACGCGCAGGACACCCGTCACGTCACCGAACCTGTCATCCCAACCGTCTGCACCGTCCTCAAGGCGCAGCTCCAAGCCCAATCCAACGCCCTGGCGGACGCCGATGAAGCCAAACTCGACAGCGAGCGCATTCAAAAGGCGATGGACGCCTGCGAACCGGGCAAAGCCGTGGCCCTCCGCCCCGACGGCCCGAACAACGCCTTCCTCAGCGGCCCCCTCGAACTCCGCGCCGGCGTCACCCTCCTCGTCGAAAAGGGTGTCACCCTTTACGCCTCGCGCGACCCCAAACTCTTCGACACCACCCCCGGCGGCTGCGGAACCTCCGGCCCCGAAAGTCGTCCCTGCCGCCCCCTCATCAGCGCCAAAGACGTCAAAAACGCAGCCATCATGGGCGACGGCACCATCGACGGACGAGGCGGCAGCCAACTCATCGGCAAATCCTATAGCTGGTGGCAGCAGTCCCGTGCCGCCGAGCCCACCAACACCAAATACTCCGCCCCGCGCCTCCTCGTTGCCTCCCACGCCGACGGCCTCACCCTCTATCGCATCCGCCTCCACAACTCGCCCAACTTCCACGTCGCCGTCAACACCACCGACGGCTTCACCGTCTGGGGCGTCCATCTCCTCACCCCCACCGTCCGCGGCACCGATGCCCGCAACACCGACGGCATCGATCCCGGCTCCTCCCAGAACATCACCATCACCAGGAGCTGGATCGACAACGGCGACGACAACATCGCCATCAAGGCATCCGTCCATCACATGAGTGTCCTCGACAACCACTTCTACAGCGGACACGGCATGTCCATGGGCTCCGAGGCCCGCGACGAAGGCGACATCCTCGTCGACACCCTCACCCTCGACCACACCACCAGCGGCATCCGCATCAAGAGCAACGTGCAGCGCGGCGGTATCGTCCTCAACATCACCTACCGCAACCTCTGCATGCGCGACGTGGCCGTCCCCCTCTCCATCAGCCCCTTCTACAACGGCCAGACCACCGACGGCATCGACGACCTCGGCATGAAGGGCACCTTCACCCCCGACTACAAGGGCATTCACCTCGAAAATATCCTGAGCCTCACGCCCGGCATCGTCCAGATCGCCGGCCTCGACGCCGATCACCCCACCGAGATCTCCCTCGACGGTGTCGAAATTCGCGGCATCACCCCCGCTCAGGTCCACGCCCGCAACAGCATCGTCACGGTCGGCCCCAAAGGCGCAAACTTCACCTTCCAGGGCCCCGGAGTCACCGCTCCCGCGAACGCCAAGCTCCACACCACCTTCACCTGCAGCCCCAAACTCTTCGTCCCGTATCAGGACTAGGCAGTTGTTTTTGCCGTTGCTTCTAGGTACCCCAAGCCTTCAGCCTTGGGTCTCACAACGAGCCACAATCGGCAGAGGATTCGTCAACACGATCCAAAGGATTCCTATGCGAACCGCTCTCCTCATCACCGTCCTCTCCACCGCCACCCTCGCCCAACAGCCCCTCAAACGGATCACTGTGGGGCCCAGGGCCGACTTCCAAACGATGCAGCAGGCCATCGCGCACGCCCCCGCCGAGGGCGCAATTCTCCGCATCGCCCCAGGCACCTATCGGGAAAAGCTCCACATCTCCACACCCAACATCCATCTCGTCGGTACCGGCAAGACCCCGCAAGACGTAGTCCTCAGTTGGAACGACTCCGCCCGCTCGGCGGGTGGCACCGGCAAATCCGGCTCCGTCACCGTCGACGCCGACGGCTTCCAGGCCGAGAACCTCACCATCGAAAACACCTGGGAGAAGGAGAACACCCGCTCCGAAGAGGGTTCGCAGGCCGTAGCCCTCCTCATGAGTTCCGACCGCGCCATCCTCGACCGGGTCCGCCTTCTCGCCGCACAGGACACCCTCTACGCCAACAGCCGCACCTGCCACGACGCCCTCCCCAAAGACGGCACCGCACCCCCGGCCGGCCAGCCGCCCTGTGACGCCTCCCGCGAATACTTCCGCGACTGCTACATCGAGGGCCACGTCGACTACATCTTCGGCGACGCCAAGGCTGTCTTCGACCACACCGAACTCCACCCCATCCAGAACAACAACGTCATGTTCACGGCCCAAAGCAGGCACTTCCCCGAGGAGGATTCCGGCTACTTCTTCCTCCACACCCGCATCACCGGACAGCTCAAGGACGCCAAAATCATCTTCGGCCGCCCCTGGCGCGACTTCTCCACCGTCCTCTTCTACGACACTGAGATCGAGCCCACCATCAGCCCCGACGGCTGGTCCGAGTGGGGCGGCCGCCTCAAGACCGCCGACTACCGCGAATACAAGTCGCACGGTCCAGGCGTCAACGGAGGCCATCGCATCGTCGCCTACCCTGCCCTCTCCCCCGCGGACGAGAAGCGCCTGACGCCCGCAACCCTCCTCGCCGGCCACGACGGATGGAACCCGGTCGCCGAAGCCGACGCCCTGCGCCGTCTCGTCTCGACGCGATAAACGCACACACCTGTGGAAAAATCCGCCAACTGGTCCATCCAGTGACACACCGCCGCACGCCAGAAAACCCCGCCAATTTCAAACGAGAGCAGCAGAAAGGAGTGCGTGGCGCTCCTTTCCGCCCCACCGAATTGGCCCAAATCAGCATCTGCACATGTGTCTCAGAGACCTCTCCAGCCTTCGGAATGAACGCCGGAAAAGGAAAATAAAAAGCGAATCTACCGCCGGAATTTTCCATCTTTTATCGAAACGCTTCGATAGATAAGAAAACCCGCCTTTACTCAAAAAAATCCCAGATATTCACACACGTCAGCGAACCGTTTCTTACGTTTTACAGGGAAAAAGAAACGTTGAAAATTACCTATTGACGATGCTGTTTTTCAGCCGCTACTATTCGGCCACTCTCAACTCATGAGGCCGATCCGCACGGGCGCACCTCTCCCCGACGCTTTTGCCCAAGAGCAGTGGTCTTACCTGTCAACTTCTTAGGAGTCCTTATGACGTTTCGCAAATCCATCTTCAGCATCCTGCTCACCGCCGGCTTAACCCGGCGCGCGGCACAGTGCTCCATGCTTCTTGCGCTTGCCGCAGTCAGCGCGACCGCTGGCGCGCAGTTGTCCGGAAAGGGCACCATCAACGGTCGTGTCCTTGACTCCACCGGCGCCGCCCTCCCCGATTCGGTCGTCACCATTACCGACAACTCCACGAACAAGAAGCTCACCATCAAGTCCAGCGGTGCCGGCGACTACACCTTCTCGCTCGACCCGGGCAAGTACACCATCACCGCCTCGCACGATGGCTTCAAGACCGTCGTGCAGGACAACGTGAACGTAAACGCGCTCCAGACCTTCTCGGTGGACGTCACGCTCCCCAACGGCGCGACGACCGAGGAAGTCACCGTCACCGACGCTCCTCCCAGCCTTGAGACCTCGAACGCCACCCTCGGCGTCACCATCGAGCAGGAGCAGTACGCAGCCCTCCCGCTCATCCAGGATGGCGGCGGACAGCGCCGTGCCACCGATTTCGCCTCGCTTCTGCCTGGCGTCAGTTCGCAGACCACCAACGGCAACCAGACCACCAACGCCGGCATCGTCAACGGCGGCGGCAGCCGTGGTGCCGTCTCGGCCATTTACATCAACGGCGTCCCCATCACCTCGGTCGCCGGCGAAGGCGATCCCCGCTTCGTCTGGAGCTCGATGGCCGTCGACGCAATTGAACAGTTCCAGGTTCAGACGGTCGGTTACTCCGCCATCTACGAGGGCCAGGGCGTTCAGAACTACGTCGTCAAGCGCGGGACCAACAAGATCCACGGCACCGTCTACGACTACTTCCGCGATACCGGCCTTGATACCTGGGGCTTCCAGAAGGCGACCAATCCCGTCTCCGGACTTCCGCAGAAGCCCATGGAGCACCAGCATGAGTACGGACTCTTCGTCGGTCTTCCCATCATCAAGGACAAGCTCTTCGTCTTCGGTGGATACGAAGGCTACCGCTTCTCCCGCCAGGTCCCCTATGCGCTGATGACCATTCCCACCCTGCGCATGCGTACGGGCGACTTTGGAGAAACGGGCGTCCCCCTCATCTACGATCCCAACTCGACGCTTCTTTCCGCCAACGGCAAGGCCTACACCCGGACGGCATTTATGAACAACGTCATCCCGGCCTCGCGCCTCTCCGCAGCGGCCTTGAAGATGGAGTCGTATCTTCCGCAGCCGATCAACAACCTCATCAGCAACAACTACCTGGTGAACTACAAGACCGGTCTCAGCAACTGGACGACCACCAACCGGGTCGACTACACCATCAACCAGAAGCAGGCTCTCTCAGTCGTCCTTGCCTGGGGACGCCAGGCAACCACAGCTCCTGCGGCCGTCAGCATCTCTTCGACCAGCAACGGCATGCCGCCCCCGTACATCTCCACCCAGCAGTTCTCGCCGAAGACCAAGGTCTTCCTCATCGAGCACACGTACTCCATCACCTCCCGCCTGACCAACCAGTTGAAGTACGGTTATGGCCGCTATGACGGTCCGGGTTACAACCAGGACATCGGTCCGAACTTTGGCGCTGCCGCCAACGGCATCTCCGGCCTTCCCGCCGGACAGGCTCAGACGTCCTTCCCAACCGTCACCTTCACCGGCAACACCAACATCAATCGCTGGGGTGGATACTCCAGCAACCGTCCCGTCGCAAGCGGCTACGTCCTCGTCGACAACCTGCAGTGGGTCAAGGGTAGCCACTCCTTTACCTTCGGCGGCCAGGTCGCCTGGATGCAGTACAACTACCTCGTCAATGCCACTGGCGTAAATCCTCTGCAGTTGACGTTCAACAGCACGGCAACTGCCACGTTCAACGCCGGCACCACAACCGCCACCCCCACCACTGGTCAGGCCTACGCGAGCTATATGCTCGGCGCCGTCCAGAGTGGCGGCTTCACCCTCTCTTCGGTTCCTGAGACCGGTGGACGCTTCCGTCCCATCTCGCCCTACGTGCAGGACAACTGGAAGGTCAACTCCAAGCTCACGCTCGATCTCGGTCTCCGCTACGACTATTACCCCTCCTACCGCGAGGTGAAGAACCGCTTCTCCTACTTCGACCCCAATGCCACCAACCCTCTCACCGGCTCCAAGGGTGCGGTTGCTTTCGGCGGCTCCGGTGCCGGAACCTGCAATTGCAGCAGTCCGGTCAACGGCAGCGCTTCCTGGAAGGAACTCAGCCCGCGCATCGGCTTTGCCTTCACCCCCGATCCGAAGACGGTCGTACGCGGCAGCTACAGCATTCTCTCCACCCACGGAAATGCCAATGGCGGCTCGGCCACATCCCGCCAGGGATCCGGCCTGCAGGGCTACAGCACTACCCCTGGCACCAGCTTCATTCAGCCGACCGCGGGCCAGGTGGGTTCTCAGTATTGGAGCCTCGATACCCCCTACCCGGCCTACGCTGCTCCGCCAAACCTCGACCCCGGCATCGGCACCTACTACACCACCGCTGCCTCGACCGCTGCTCAGACCCCCACCTTCGCCGATCCCAACCTCGGCAAGCGGGCACCGCAGTTCATCAACTGGAACCTGGGCATCCAGCGCGAGTTGAGCCCGAGCACAACCCTCACCATGAGCTACGTTGGTTCGCAGGGCCATTTCCTGCAGCCTGACAGCCTCAACGGCCGTGGCTACTACACCAACGCCCTCGATCCGAAGTACCTCACCCTCGGCACCCAGCTCAGCAACCCGGCAACCGGAGGATCGGGCCCGGCCAACCTTGCTGCTGCCGGCATCACCAGCCTTCCCTACGCCACCTTCGGCGGCGTGGGCAACCCCAGCATCTCGCAGTTGCTCAGGCCCTTCCCGCAGTATTCGAGCATCAGCGACGCTTACGGCTTCGTCGGCAACACCCGTTTCCACGCCCTGCAGATCTACGTCACCAAGCGTCTGACCAACGGGCTCACCTTCATGACCAACTATCAGTGGGCCCGCTCCATCGACAACAACGGGAGCTTCCGCTCAGGCTACGACATCCCTGCTGCGGCCTCGGCCGATGGAAAGTTCCACGCAGCACGTTCGCTCGACAAGAGCCTCTCGCTTGGCGATCAGCGTCATAAGTTCGTCGTAACGGGTGCTTATAACCTGCCCTTCGGCACCGGAAAGCTCGGTGGCGGAAACCGTTACACCCGCGCAGCCTTCGGCGGCTTCAAGCTGTCGGGCATCTTCAACGCCTATTCCGGAGCTCCTCTCTCCATCGTGATGAACTCCTGCAATACCAACCCGGCGCAGAACGTCTGCTACCCGATCCGCAATCCCAACTACGTTGGCAACGGTCGCGTGCTCGGTGCAAGCAACCGGCCACGCACCGCTGCTGAGTCCGGTTCCGTTCAGTTTCTGGATCCGAACGCTTTCCTGTCGACGGCACAGACCCCGAACTACGTCTTCAGCACCACCGCTCGCACCGCGGCCTACTCGGGCCTCTTCCAGCCGCCAAACTACAAGCTGGATATGAGCCTGCGTCGCGCCTTTGCCATTCCCACCGGTGGCCTTCACGAAGGAACCAGGTTCGTGATCGAAGCCGACTATTTCAACGTCACCAACCACACGCACTTCGTCTACAGCCAGGCCAACGCCGTGATCAGCAGCTTTGGCACCTCCAGCTACGGAACGATGTCGCCCGATACCAACGCGCCCACCAACCGCGCCTTGCAGCTCGCGGCACGCATCGAGTTCTAACTCAAACCACAACCCCAAAAGCCGCCGGCGATCCTGCCGGCGGCTTTTCCTTCCCCTGAACTATTCGCTCACCGCAGCCTGAACAACTCTTCCCCGGAGAAAAAGCACGATGAATCGTCGGTCCTTCCTCAGCAGCAGTGCCCTTCTCAGCGCTTCGTGCGCCCTCAACACCGCGCCCCTCGCCGCCGAGGCCACCGACGCACCTCTGCTGACCTCCACCACGCGTAGCGTGCGCTACAGCGACACAGAGATGCTCATCCCCGACGAGGGATGGCACCTCTGGCCCGACCGCGCCGCCACCTGGAAGGACGACACCATCTACCTGCCCGAGGACGTCCAACTCGCCACGCTTCCAGTGAATCCTCCCACCGGCGGATGGTCAGCCCTTGCGCCGTCGCAAGGCCTCGACGTCACCCTCCCAGCCACGGTCGAGCAGTTCTTCTGGGGCATCAACGGCTTCTTCCCCTTCAAGGACGAGTACAAGTTCGAGACCACCGACCACGAGGTCAAGAACGGCGCCTACTACGGTGTGTCCTGGTGGTGGCGCGACATCACCCTGCCGAAGACCTTCTCCGGTAAGCGCACTCTTCTGCACATCCGCGGAGCCCGCCAGCGCGCCGAGGTCTACCTCAATCAGAAGCTCGTCGGCTATTCCATCATGGAGGAGCTTCCCTTCGAGTGCGATCTCACCGCCGCCATTCTCCCGGGACAGCGCAACCAGCTCGCCATCCGCATCACCAACCCCGGCGGCCGTCTCGACTGGGTCGACGGCAATCGTCTCGCCTGGGGCGGCATCGAGTTCCAGAAGAGTCATGGCTTCGGCGGCATTGATCGCGGCATGGTCCTCAGCGCGCACAACGACCTCCGCATCGCCGATAGCTGGGCCCTGAACACCCCCACCCCGCGCCAGATCACCGCACACGCCTCCCTTGAAAACACCGGCACCGCACCGGCTCACGGCATCGTTCGCTTTTCCGTCGTGGATCCCGGCAGCAAGACCATCCTGACCACCACCGACGTCCCCGCCACCATCGCCCCCGGCGAGCCCCAGGAGCTCCACACCACCCTCACCGCCGCCTCCGCGAAGATCTGGGACCTCGACACTCCACACGTCTATCGCCTGCGCACCCAGTGGATCGACACCGCCAGGAAGCCCACCGCCGTCCGCGACGTCGACTTCGGCTTCCGCTGGATCGCCACCGAAGGCATCGGCACCAAGGCCATCTTCCGCCTCAACGGACGCCGCATCCGTATTTACACCTCCATCTCCTGGGGGTTCTGGGCGCTCAACGGCCTCTTCCCATTGCTTGCCCTCTCCGAGAAAGAGGTCCGCGTCGCCAAGGAGAAGTTCAACCTCAACACCCTCAACTTCCACCGCAACCTCGGCAAAGAAGACGTCCTCTATGTGCAGGATCGGCTCGGCCTCATGCGTTGCCTTGAACCGGGTGGAGGTGCGCAGGGCTTTACTCCCGCGTCCCAGGGCCACCAGAGCGCACGACGCTATATGCAGGCCAAGATCACCGGCATGATCCGCGCCTTCCGCAGCCATCCATCGGTCGTCCACTACATCATCCAGAACGAGACCACGCTCGACCCGCAGAGCCCCGACCTCGCCGAACTCTTCCACCGGATGCAGGCCGAAGACCCCAGCCGCACCATCGTCGGCAACGACGGCTTCGTCATGCGCGCCCCGCAAGCGTGGACCGAGCCCTACCAGTCCGAGATCCACAAATCGAAGGGTAAAGCCACCCTCGAAGGCGGAGCCGGAGGCTGGTGGGTCGACCATACCGGCCACTTCTCCGACGTCTGGCAGGACGCCTACTATGTCAACAAGACCGACTTCTACTTCTACACCCCCGTCAAAGCCGAGATCACCGAATGGGGCGAGATGAAGGGCGCTGCCTCCATCGACAACCACACCAGCATCCTCCGCGAAATCAACCTCCACGGAGGCCACAGCTACGACAAGCTCGACCACGAGCAGCAGCTCGCGGCCTACGATGCTTTCCTTGACGCATGGGGCTTCCGCAAGGCCTTCCCCACCGCCGAAAAGCTCTTCCTCTCTATCGGACGCCGCGCGTACGAGACCTGGGGACAGTTCATGGAGAACGTTCGCATCTGCGACGAGAACGACATGGCCGCGATCAGCGGATGGGAGTCCACCGCCATGGAGAACCACTCCGGCCTCGTCGACAACTTCCGCGACCTCAAGTCCGACCCAGCCCCCATCTTCAACGCCCTGCGCCCCATCCGTCCCGTCGCCAAGCAGAAGCAGATCGTCCTTTTCACCAGCGACCACGCCACCTTCGACACCTGGCTCCTCAACGACACCAACGCTCCCGTCGCCGGCACACTGCAACTCACGGTGGAGAGCCCCAAAGGCAGCATCGCAGAGGTAGCCACCTACCCCGCCCCGGCCTTCGTTGCCGATCAGCTCTCCTATCTCCTTCAGGAAGAGGTGAAGACGCCTCCACTCAGCATCCCCGGCACCTGGAAGGTCCGGCTCGCGCTCTCCACTCATCCGGACGTGACGCACGAGACCGCCCTCCTCGTCGTCGATCCGACCCCCGCGAACTTCCGCCCGCTCCGCGTGGGCCTTGCCCGCGTCTCACCACAGCTTGAGGCCACCCTCGGCCAGATCGAGCACCTCACCCTGGAAGCCTTTCAACCCGGTGCAAAGTACGACGTGATCGTAGGCTCCGGCGGCTCCTCGGACGCCTCCAAAGATCTCGCCACGGATGCCGAAGGGGCCTACAAGCCGGGCTCCGGGCCGCTCCCCGAGTTCACCCTTCCGGACGAGGTTATGGTCGCGGTCCGCGCCGGCACACCGCTCCTTGCCATCACACCCACCGATGGCCAGTCCATCGGCGTCGCCAAACAACTTGCCGCCCTCGGAGCCTTCACGTTCCACGGCATGGTCGGAGCCTCCCGCGCCTCGTGGATGGGCTCCTGGTACTTTATCCGCCAGCATCCGCTCTACGACGGCATGCCCGTCGACCAGGCAATGAGCATCCACTACCAGGTCAAGGGCGGCGGCTCCAATGGCTGGATGGTCGACGGCCCATCCGTCGAGATCCCCTGCGCCTACGCCCGCGATCACGACCGCAACCTCGGAGCCGGAACCTTCACCGCGAGGGTTGGCGCTACGCCCATCGTCATGCATCGCATCGTCGACATGCACCCCGTTCTGCTGCGGCGCTGGCTCGCCAACACCCTCACATGGCTCTCTCTGCAAGGGGTATGGAAAGGCTGATTTCGCCTTTCCATACCCTTTCAGGTAAGCTGGCTTCCTCCCCCAAATCCTCAGGAGATCAAGCGTTGCCCACGCCAAAGAAGCAGGCTTTACCGATAAAGTCGAGGCGGACAAGCCGTATCAAGATCCAGGACGTAGCCCGTCTCGCGCAGGTCTCGCTCAGCACCGTCTCGGGTGTCCTCAACGAGAAAGAGAACGTGCGCCCCGAGACCCGGCAGCGCGTCCTCGACGTCATCGAGCAGCTCGGCTACACCCCCAATCTCTTCGCCAGCAACCTCGCCCGTCGCAGCACCAAGCTCATCGGCATCATCGTCTCCGACCTCCTCAACCCTTTTTTCGCCGAGATCGCCAAAGCCCTCGACACCCAGGCCCGCGACAAGGGCTACGAGACCTTCCTCACCTCCACCAGCTTTCATCCTGAGCAGCAATGTACAGCCGTTCGCCAGATGCTCTCCCTCCGCGTCGCCGGCGTTGCCATGATGACCTCCGAGAACGATCCCGAGGCCTTCGCCCTGCTCAAGACCAGCGGCACACCCACCGTCTATCTCGACAACAACCACGTAGCCCCCCGCATCGGCACCGTCCGCGTGGACAAGCGTCACGGCATGTTCGTCGCCGTGCAGCACCTCCTCGAACTCGGCCACCGCAAGATCCTCCTCATCAAGAACTCGCAGCAGGGCACCTTCGATCCCCCCATGCTCTCGCACCTCGAACGCCAGATCGGCTTCGAAGAAGCGCTCCATCAATACGATCCCAAAGAGATGGACGTCCACATCGTGGACGAGCCCGGCGAACCTGCCGCTGCAGGCCTGCGCGCCGTCGAGCGCGCCCTCAAGCAGTACCAGTTCACCGCCGTCGTCGCCATCAACGATCTCGTAGCCCTCGGAGCCTTCCGCGGCCTGCAGGCCGCCGGCCTCGCCATCCCCCAGGATGTCTCCGTCGTCGGCTTCGACAACACCTACCTCTGCGAGTTCCTCCACCCGCCGCTCACCACCGTTGCCACACCGCGTATCGACCTGGCCAGCAGCGTCCTCGCGATGCTCTTCTCCCACATCGCCGGCGAGTCCTTCTCACGCGAAACGCTCCTGCCTGCCAGCATCGTCGTCCGCCAATCCACCGGCCGCCCCCGCAGCTAGCTCCTACTCGGCCCGTAAGGCATCCACCGGGTCCACCGTGGCCGCTCGCCGCGAAGGCAGGTAGCAAGCCAGATACGCCGTCACCACCACGCACGCCGTGATGCTGATATACGTCACAGGATCGACCGGACTCACATGGAACAGCAGCGAAGACATCAACCGCATCGTCACAAACGCCGCCACCAACCCACACACAATCCCGATCCCGGTCAGCATCAACCCCTGGTTCACGAACATCGCCGTCAGCTCTCGCCGCTGCGCCCCGAGCGCCATCCGTATCCCAATCTCGCGCGTTCTCTGCGAGACCGAATACGACACCACGCCATAGATTCCGACAATCCCCAACAGCAGCGCCATACTCCCCGCCACACACAGCATCACCAGCGTGAACGACGTCCGTGCCATCGACTTCGTAAACAACTCGCCCACCGTCGTCTGCTCTGCCAGCGGAACCTCGGGATTCACCGACCACACCTTGTCCTGAATCTCCTTCATGAACATCTGCGACCCAGCCCGCGGGCTGCGCACCACAAACGCGATCCCGCGATGAATCATCTGCTTCGATCCCTCGAAGTTGTTCCCCACCTGCGGCCAATAAACCGTAGTCGGCGCTGGCTTGTCGACGCCATCGTCATGCACATCCTCGGCGACCCCAACGATCTCGCGCCAGTCATCCGTACTCGCCACCCGGATCCGCTTTCCCAGCGCTCCCTGTGCATCCCGCCAGTACTGACGCGCGAAGTTCTCGGAGATGATCGCCACCGGCCGGCTCTGCTCCAGGTCCGTCCACGTCAGATCCCTGCCCGCCATCAGACGCGTGCCCATCGTGCCAAATACCCCAGGGGTAATGAACTTGAACCGCCTGATCGCGGGCATCTCCCCCTCTTTCATCACATGGTCCTCCGCATACAGGACGTCGTTGCTGTCTCTGCCGTCCATCGGAACAGCGCTGACCGCCGCTACCGACGTCACCCCGGGAATCGACGCGATCTTCTCCGTGATGTCGCGCTCCATGCGTACCAGCCGCTCACGCTGGCTATCCGGCACCTGCGTCTCCGGAATGTAGAAGCGGAACGCCTGCAACGAGTTCGGCGCATCGAACCCGGGCGACACCTGCATCAAAGCCCGAAACGTGCGAATCATCAACCCCGAGCAGATCAGCAATACCAGCGCCAGCGCCACCTGCACCACCACCAGCGCCTTCCGCGCGCGATGCCTCTCCCTGCTCTGGCTCAGCGCCCGCCCGCCTTCGCGCAGGCCCCCGTTCACGTTGCGCCCCGTGTACTTCATCACCGGGATCAGCCCGATCAGAAGACTCGTCAACAAAGCCAGTCCAAAGGTAAACAGCAGAACCGGCAGATCGATCCCTATCTCATGAATCCGAGGCAGGCCGGTGGGCGCAATCGCCACCAGCGCCTTCAGCGCCCCAAACGCCAGCAGCAGCCCGATCAGGCTTCCCGTGGCGCCCAGCACCATACTCTCAAACAGCAGGTCGCCCACAATCCGTCCACGCCCCGCACCGAGCGCCGAACGAACCGACAACTCCTGCCGCCTGCCCTCCACTCGCACCAGCAGCAGGTTCGCCACATTCGCGCAGGCCACGAGGAGCACCAGGGCAATCGACCCCATCAGCACCCACAACACCTTACCGACATCCCCAATCACATCCTGCTTCAAAGGCCGCAGATTCGGCGAGATCCGCGCCTTCTCAAAGAGGCTCGCGCTGAACCCTTCCGGCGCCGGGAACGTCCGGAGTACCACCGGCAGAAGACGCGCCATATCCGCGCTCGCCTGCTCCATCGTCACGCCTGGCTTCAGCCGGGCGATCGCCTTCTGGCTGAAGTTCCCCAGCTTGATCTTGTTCCGGTCCCATTGAAACGGCTCGACGATCGATACATTCGGCTGGTCTAGAAATTGAAATCCTTGCGGCAGAATCCCGATCACCTCGCGCAGCTTCCCATCCACCATCAGCGACCGTCCCACCGCAGACGGCGCACCTCCAAACTTCTTCTGCCAGTACCCATAGGAGATCAGAATCGTATCCGGCGACCCCGGAGAATCGTCCTTCTGCGTAAACAGCCGCCCAGCCGCCGGCGTCACGCCCAACAGGGGCAGCGTGCCCTGCGTCACATCCAGCCCTCTCACATGCTCAGGCTGCCCATCGCCTGTCACGTCCATCGAATCGTTGTCGTACACGCCAATGTCCACAAGCGTCGTGTTCTGCTCGCGGTCGATCATGTAGATCGACGGCGACATGTTCAGCTCCTTCAGACCGATCCCCGGCGCCGTATGCCACACCCCGATCAACTGCTCCGCATGCGGATACGGCAGCGGCTTCAGCAGCACGCCCTCCACCACGCTGAAGATCACCGTATTCGCACCCACGCCGATCGCCAGCGTCAGCAACGTGATCGTCGTAAACAGCGGCGCACGGCCAAGCCTGCGCAGAACCTGCCGGATCTGATCGAAAAACACCATGGGCCAAGTCTCCGAATCGATGCATGAAGGTGCGACTGGAGAGACACATTCCAGCCCGTGACCACTCATACGCAGATCATCCGAGGTTCGTTCAAAAAATAATCGACACCCCTTGACACCCTACCCATAGGTAAACTAGGTATAGAAGTATGCCGAAGAAATCCGACCTCATGCCGGGCACCCTGGACATGCTCATCCTCAAGACCCTCTCCCGCGGCCCCCAGCACGGCTACGGCCTGGCGCTCTCCATCAAGCGCCTCTCCGACGAGGTCCTCACCGTCGAAGAAGGCTCGCTTTACCCAGCCTTGCAGCGCGCTCTCCTGCAAGGCTGGGTCAAGGCCGAATGGAAGATGACCGAAACCAATCGCCGCGCGCGCTTCTACACCATCACCGCCGTCGGACGAAAGCAGCTCAGCAAAGAGATCTCGCAGTTCGAACAGATGATCGCAGCCATCGGCCGCATCCTGCAGGACCCCACGGAGGCACAATGAGCGTCCTGAAGAAGTTTCAGATCCTGCTTCGCCGCAAGCAGTTCCAGAGTGAGCTCGAAGAAGAGATGGCCTTCCATCGCAACGCCGCCGCCCAGGAACTCCAGGAAGAAGGCGTAAGCCCCACCGCCGCCCGGCGCACCGCCAATATCCGGTTCGGCAACACCACCCGCCACATCGAAGCGAGCAATCAGGTGGTTGGCTTCAGCATCGAAACCGTCCTGCAGGACCTTCGCTTCGCCATCCGCCAGCTTCGCCGCAATCCTGGCTTCGCGGCTACCGCCGTCCTCACCCTCGCCCTCGGGGTCGCCGCAGCCGTCACCATCTTCGCTTTCGTCGATGCAGCCCTCATCAAGCCGCTGCCCTATACCCAGCCAAGCCGCCTCGCGCAGCTCTTTGAAAGCAACCAGACCGGCCCCCGCTTCCATCTCTCCTACCTCGATTACCTCGACTGGAAGCATCTCAACAAGGTCTTCTCCTCCATCGATATCTACAGCCCCGAAGATTTCCTCCTCGATGCTCCCGGTGGCGTCCAGCACTCCCAGGGCGCGCACGTCAGCGACGGCTTCTTCCGCACTCTCGGCGTCAATCCCATTCTGGGCCGCGACTTTCATGCCGGCGAAGATCTCCCCAAAGCCCCCCGCACAGCCCTGCTCAGCTACTCGGCTTGGCAGAACCGCTTCGCAGCAAAGCCCGACGTGCTCGGCCGCACCATCAGCCTCAACGGCACGCTCTACACCATCATCGGCGTCCTCCCCCGCGACTTCCACTTCGCCCCGGCGCGCGCCGCGGAGTTCTGGGTGCCCATCGACACCGGCGGCAACTGCGCCAAGCAGAGAGGCTGCCACGACTTCTACGGTGTCGGCCGCCTGAACGCCGGCGTCACCCTCCCCACCGCCCTCGCCGACATGAAGTCCATCGCTCTTCAGCTCGAGAGGGTATACCCCGACACCAACCGCAACCGCGGAGCCAACGTCCTCGCGCTCTCCGACGTCATCCTCGGCGACATCCGGCCCATCCTCATCGTCCTCCTCGCCGGCGCTGCCCTCCTTCTGCTGATCGCCTGCGTCAACGTCGCGAGCCTCCTCCTCGTCCGCTCCGAAGGCCGCCGTCAGGAGATGGCCCTCCGCGGAGCCCTCGGAGCCTCACGCCACCGCCTCATCCGTCAATTCATCACCGAAGGCGTCCTTCTCGTCTGCGCCGCAAGCTCCATCGGCATCGCCCTGGCCTTCGTCGTCATGCACCTTCTCCTCAAGCTCATCCCGGTCGACCGCCTCATGTCGATGCCCTACCTCGCGCACATCGGCCTCAATCTCCACGTCGCCGTCTTCGCCTCAGCCATCGTCGTCCTTGCTGCCGCCATCTTCTCCCTCACTCCACTCGTTCGCCTTCCGCTTTCCGGCTCCCAGGGCTTGCGCGACGATAGCCGCGGCTCTGGCAGCACGCTCTGGCGGCGCTTCGGGGCCAACCTCGTCATCCTCGAACTCTCCATCGCCACCATCCTCCTCGTGGGAGCCGGTCTCCTCGTGCAGAGCTCCATCCGCCTCCTTCACGTCGACACCGGCCTCCAACCCGAGAACCTCTCCATGCTCCGTGTCGCCGGCCCCAAAGCCCGCTACGGCAAGGACGATCAGGCCATCGCCCTTGAGCGTCAGGTCATCGATCGCCTCTCCCACCTGCCCGGCGTCCAGTCCGTCACCGTCTCCAACGACCTCCCCATCGGCGATGGTGACGGACTCAGCTCCGTGACCATCTACGGCCTTCCCGACGACAAGGAACACGAGGTCAACACCCGCGAGGTCGGCTCCAACTACTTCTCCACCCTCGGAGCCCGCCTCATCAAGGGACGTTTCTTCACCGACGCCGAAGACTCCACCCGCCCCCGCGTCGCCGTCGTCAACCAGCTCCTCGCCTCCCGCCTCTTCCCCGGCAAGGAAGCGATCGGCCAGCGCATCCTCTGGAACAACAACGAAAAGCCCTTCGAGATCGTCGGCATCGTCGATGACATCAAGGAAGGCCCCCTCGACGTCGCCACGCGCCCCGTCATGTACACCTCTTACCTGCAGATTCCCGACAACAACTTCTACGCCATAGCCCGTACCGCACAGGACCCTCACGATCTTCTCCCCGCCCTCAGCCAGGCCATCCACCAGATCGACCCCGGCCTCGGTGCCTTCGACGAGGCGACCATGACCGACCACATCCACGACTCACCCTCTGCCTATCTCCACCGCGTCTCCGCATGGCTCGTTGGCGGCTTCGCGGCCGTGGCTCTTCTCCTCGGAGTCGTCGGTCTCTACGGAGTCGTCGCCTTCTCCGTCAGCCGCCGCACACGCGAGATCGGCATGCGCATGGCCCTCGGGGCACCCCGCGCCTCCGTGTACCGCCTCATCCTCACCGAAGCCGGACATCTCGCCGCAGGCGGAATCGTCCTCGGCCTTCTCGGGTCCCTGGCCGCAGCCACACTGTTACAGAGTCTTCTCTTCGGCATCCACTCCTGGGACCCCGCCACGCTCCTCACCGTAGCCGCGCTGCTGGGCTCCGCCACCCTGCTCGCCAGCTACATCCCCGCCCGGCGAGCCGCCTCCGTCAACCCCGTGGAAGCCCTCCGCGCCGAATAGTGCCGCAAAACCGGGTGCCTCACATCTTGCCTCTGAGATGTGGGGTCTCGCCACAGCCTCAAAGCCATCACTTCCACCCGCCACCCAAAGCCGCGTACACCTGCACCAGCGAAGCCGCCTCCGACTCCTGTGCCTGCGCCAGCAACAGCTGTGCCGCGTAGAGATCCGTATCGGTCGTCAGCACCTCCAGGTAACTCGTATTTCCACCCGAGTACCGCAGCCGCGCCAGCCTCACCGCATCCGCCGCCGACTTCACCTGCTCCGCCTCTTCCTCCCGCTGCAGCCGCGTCTCCTTGTATGTCACCAGCGAATCCGAAACATCCCGCAGAGCATTCAGAATCGTCTTTTGATACGCCAGCAGCACCTCCTGCTCCTGCGCCTTCGACAGCCGGTAGTTGCTCCGTATCCGCCCTCCATCGAAGATCGGCTCCGACAAGGACCCAGCAGCCTGCCAATACGCGTTCCCGCTCGTTGCAATCGCATGCAACTGGTTGCTCGCCGCGCCTCCCATGCTTGTCAAAGCAATCTGCGGAAAATACAACGCACGAGCCGCGCCAATCCGCGCATTCGCCGCCACCAGCTTCGCCTCCGCCTGTTGCACGTCCGGACGCCGCTCCAGCAACTGCGAAGGAATGCCCACCGCTATCTCCAGCGGGTGTGGCTGCGCCTCGACCGCCAGCCCACGCGCAACGTCGCTCGGCGGATGCCCCAGCAACACGCTGATTGCATTCTCCTCGATCGTGATCTGCCTGCGCAGATCCGGCACATTTGCCTGGGCAGCATGCAGCAACTCCTCCGCCTGCCGCACATCCGCCAGCGATCCAGCGCCATGCTCTTCAAGAGCCTGCGTCAACTTCAAAGAGTCCTCCCGCGCCTTGACGGTATTCTGGGTCACGGTCATCTGCGCATCCAGCCGGCGCAGCTCGAAGTAAGCCTCCGCCACCGACTGAATCAACCCAATGCGCGTGGCCCGTTGCCCCCACTCGCTCGCCACAAGCTCCGCCCGGGCCGCCTCCGTCTGCCGTCGATAGAGCCCCCAGAAGTCGAGGTTCCACGCCGCCGAAGCACTGAGTCCACCACCCCGATAGAACGAGTTCGCCGGGCTCCCATCGTTCTTCGTTCCCGCAAGGTTCGAAGGAATCTGCAACGCGTTATAACTTCCGCCCGCGCTTACGGAAGGCATCTGTTGCGAACGCGTCACACCCACCTGGGCCTGCGCCTCAAGCACGCGCTGCGCCGCGATCCGCAGGTCCAGGTTATTCGCCAGAGCTTCTTTCACCAGCCCTTGCAGCACAGCATCCTGAAAGACCGAACTCCACGGCTCATCCGCAATCGCAGCGGAAGCATCCGATGCAGCCGCAACGTCCGGAGCCTGCCGATAGCTCACCGGTACATTCACAGCCGGTCTCCTGTAGTTCGGTCCAACCGTGCAACCCATCATCAGCAGAGCAAGCAGGGCCAGCAACAACCCGTCGACAAACCGTACCGCATGTCTCTCAACCATATCGAAACCCTTCCTGACAACAATCACAATCGCTCAACGAATTTCGACACTCTGTCCGTCATGCAGCAGGTCGCTCGGACTCGCCACCAGCGTGTCGTTGACCTGGATGCCGCGGAGAATCTCCACCTGGGTACCCATATCGCGACCAATCGTCACCGGCACAAAGTGGACAATCTTGTCCTCACCCACCGTCACCACATGCATCCCACTGTGATCGATCACCAGCGAGCTCGTAGGCACAATCAACGAGTTCCTCGGTTCCGCCAGCGTGAACTTCACCTGCGCGTACATCCCAGGCAACAACGATCCATCGCGGTTGTCCACCTGCACCTCGGTCCGCATCGTGCGCGCCGCGCTGTCCAGGGAGGCCGCGCTTCGCACCACGGTTCCCGCGTACAAGTGCCCAAGTCTCTCCTTCACATCGATCACAGCCTTCTGCCCATCCTGGATATTCACCGCCTGCGACTGAGGCACATCCACCTGGATCCGCAGCGTTCCGCTTTGCGCAATGTTGAACAAGGGCTTGCCCACCGACGCACTCCCGGTTGCAACCAGGTCGCCCTTCTCCACATTGCGCGCCGTAATCACGCCATCGAACGGTGCAACAATCCGCTCGAAACCACGCATCTGTTCCAGTCGAGACACGTTCGCACGATTCGCCGTGACGTTCGCCTGCGCCGCCGTAATGTTGGCCTCAGCGGCTGAAACATCCGCCATCCGCGCGTTGTGCGCCTGCACCGCCTCATCCACAATCTGCTGCGAGATGGCATGCTGCTGTCCAAGCGGCAGATCTCGCTCCTTCGTCAAACGCGCCAGCTCCGCATTGGCCTTGGCCTGCTCCCGCGAAGCCCTCGCCTGTTCCAGCGACGCCTCCGACTGCGCCAGCGTAGCCCGTGCCTGTAACAACTGCTGATCGACCTCGGGGGAAGCAATCACCGCAAGCACCTGCCCCGCACGTACCTTCGAACCAATGTCCACGGTCCGCCGCTCCAGATACCCCTCGGTCCGCGCATAGATCGCAGCCGTATACAACGGCTCGATATTGCCCGGCAACATCAACTCCGAGGTCGGCTCACCCAGCTTTGCATGCAGGGTCGTCACCACTGGATGCGTCACAGGAGACTCCCGCACCGCAGCCAGCGCCTCACGGTTTCGCGCCAACCGCGGTACGGCACCAACAGCCACGAGAGCCGCAACGAGCGCTCCTACCGCCGCCAGCCTGACCGCCACGCGTGGCCCTGTCGTTTTCTTCACTTCTGGAACAGTCATCTGCGTCATATCGCCTCCTGGGTCTTGCCCGTAGTGCTTCCGTGAATCAGTGTGAACATCAAAGGAACGAAGAAGAGTGTTGCGAACGTAGCCACGCTCAGCCCCCCAATCACCGCGCGAGCCAGCGGTGCATTTTGCTCTCCGCCCTCGCCGATACCGAGCGCCATCGGCAACATGCCAATCACCATCGCGAACGCCGTCATGATAATGGGACGCAACCGCGTGAACCCGGCCGTCACCGCTGCTTCATAAGCATCCACACCCTTCGCCCGCAGTTCGTTCGCAAAGGTAACCAGCAGAATTGAGTTCGCGGTCGCCACGCCGATCGACATGATCGCACCCATCAGGCTAGGCACGTTGAACGTGGTCTGCGTAAGAAACAGAGCCCACACGATTCCCGTGAAAGCCCCGGGCAGCGCGCAGATGATGATGAACGGATCCAGCCAGCTCTGATAGTTCACCACCATCAGCAGGTAGACCAGCATCGCCGCAAACGCCAGCCCCAGCCCAAGGCGGTTGAACGCCTCGTTCATGCTCTCCACCTGCCCGCGCACCACGATCTTCGTCCCCGGAGGCAGAGCCTTGCTCTCCTCCTTCACAATGCGGTTGATCCTTGCCGCCACCGATCCAAGATCGGCGTTCTGTGTGTTCGCGTAGACATCGAAGACCGGAGCACCGTTATGGTGGTTGACCACCACAGGCATCACCGCCGGCGACAGCGTAGCCATGTTCCCCAGCACCTCGGTCCGGTTGCTGATGGTGTGGATCGGGATCGGCGTATTCTCAAGCTGGTTGATCGAGTCGATGCTGTACTGCGGCGTCTGCGCAGCAACGGTATACGTAATTCCCATCTTCGGATCGAGCCAGAAGTTGGGCTGCACCGCCGCACTCGAACTCAGCGAGATATAAAGCGAGTTCGCCACGTCCTGTTGCGTCAGCCCAAACTGCGCCGCCCTCACGCGATCGATATCCAGATGCAGATCCGGTGCATCCACCACCTGGTGCATATGCACATCCACCGCACCCTGCACCGTGGCAACGCGCTCCCGCAAGCGCCGAGCAATCTCATAGTTCGCCGGATCGTACCCCTGCACCTGCACATCGATCGGAGCAGGCAAACCGAAGTTCAGAATCTGCGTCACCATATCCGCCGGCTGAAAGAAGAACGTCAGGTCCGGAAACTGCTCCTGCAGCTTCGTCCTCATCTCCTTCATGTACTTCTCCGTCGGCCCATGGTGCTTGGCATTCAACGCAATCAACACCTCGCCATCCGCGCTGCTGATCGTCGCGCCATCGCCGAACGCATAGTTGAACGTCTCCGGCGTCAGCCCGATGTTATCCATGATCAGTTCGACCTCATCAGCCGGAATGATCGTACGAATCTGCTCCTCCACCTGGCTGAACAGCACCTTCGTCGTCTCGATCCGCGTCCCCGGTTGCGCCCGGATATGTAACTTGATCTGTCCCGCATCGACCGCCGGAAAGAAGTCCCGCCCAACAAAAGGCAGCAGCACGAACGCCGAAGCCATGATCGCAATCGATGCCATCATCGCGGGCTTACGATGCTCCAAAACCACATGCAGAGCCCGCGTGTAACGCTCCTGCACCCAGAAGTACCCCTCGTTGAAGCGATCGTTGATCCGCCCGAAGAAACCACGCTGCTCCGTCACATCGCCGCTTCCTTCGAAGTGATGCTCCGCACCCAGCATGAAGTTCACCAGCACCGGAACCAGGGTTCTCGACAGCACATACGAGGCCAGCATTGCGAATACCACGGCCAACGCCATCGGCGTGAACAGGAACTTCGCAGGTCCCGTAAGAAACACCACCGACACAAACACAATGCAGATCGTCAGCGTGGAAACCAGCGTAGGTGTAGCAATCTCGGATGCTCCAATCAACACCGCCTCACGCAGCGGCTGCGTCCCCATATGCCGATGGATATTCTCGATCGTCACCGTAGCGTCATCCACCAGGATGCCGATCGCCAACGCCAGCCCGCCCAGCGTCATCGTGTTCATCGTCTCGCCCATCGCGCTCAGCACAATAATCGAGCTAAGGATCGACAACGGAATCGAGATCGCGATAATCAGCGTGCTCCGCCAGCTTCCCAGGAACAGCAGAATCATCAACGCCGTAAGACTCGCCGCAATCACGCCTTCACGCAGCACGCCCACAATCGAGGCCTTCACAAAGATCGACTGATCGAACAGTTCCGTGATCTTCAAACCCTTCGGAGCCGCAGCCCTCGAGCCCGGCAGCACATCGTTCTTGATCTGGTTGACGATATCCAGCGTCGATACCGAACCCGTCTTCATAATGGTTAGCAGCGCCGCAGGCTTCCCATTCGCACGCGCCACGTTCTGCTGCACCGACCAGCCGTCCCGCACATGCGCCACGTCCCGCATATAGACCAGCGATCCATTCACCGTCTTGATCGGTACATCGTTCAACAACAGCGCATCGGACGGGCTTGAGTTCGTACTCACCGTATACTCACGCGTCCCCACCTTCGCCGTCCCGGAAGGCAGCGTCACGTTCTGCGCATTGATCGCAGCCGTCACATCGATCGGCGTAATTCCCTTCGCAAGCAGTGCATTCTGATCCAGATCCACCATGATCTGCCGTGCCACGCCACCATACGGCGTCGGCAGCAGCGTGCCCGGAACAGTCGTCAACTGTTGCCGCACACGGAACAAACCGTAGTCATAGATCTCCGACTCCGACAACGTATCGCTCGAAAGCGAAAGCTGAATAATCGGCACGGTCGACGCACTAAACCGCAGAATCCACGGAGGGTTCACCCCCGATGGCATACGAAACCGGATCGAGTTCACCGCGGCGCCGACCTGCGACATCGCCGCATCGATCCTCACCTGCGGCTGAAACGAGATCTTGATTACGCTCGCACCACTCGTCGTCTGCGAGTCGATCGACTTCACATCGTTCACCACCGCCATGACGAATTCACTGAACGTAGTGACCCGCTGCTCCATCTCCTTCGCCGGCAAACCCGAGTACGACCAGATCACCGTCACCACCGGAATGTCGATGTTCGGAAAGATATCCGTAGGCGTAGTCGCCACCGACGAGAACCCAAGCACCAGAATCAGGATGGAAGCTACAATAAACGTGTAAGGTTTGTTCAGCGCGAGTTTGACAATCCACATATCGATCTCTCCAGCACGGGCTCGCAAGGGCCGGCAACTACTTAGATAGATATCGAATTAGTTGGATTCAAAAATCCTCGGTACGCTTCCAAACCAAGGTTGGAGCATCACATACACGATGGCGAAGTTAACCGATTTGACCGACAGCGACGTAGCGCAGATTGGCAAAGCCCTCGGCGACCCCAACCGCCTCGAAATCTACACCCAGATCGCCCAGTGCGATGAACTCTGGTGCGGCGACATGTGTGCCAAGCACACCATCTCCGCGCCCACCCTCTCACACCACCTCAAAGTCCTCACCGACCTCGGACTCATCGCCTCCCGCAAGGAAGGGCTCAACGTCTACTATCGGGTCATCCCCGAAAAGTTCGCAGCCTACCTCAAGTATCTCGTATCCATTGGGCCAAAGTCGCCGCGCTAGCGTCTCTTCACCATCCGCTTCACCCCCGCATACTGCTGCAGAATAAAGCTGTCCGTCATGCCCGCAATATAGTCCGCCACCACCCGCGCATGTCCCTCGGTCACAACCTCGTCGATATACCCCTGCGGCAGCTCTTCGACATCCTCCATCCAGAAGTCGAACAACGCCGTCACCACCTCTTCCGCCTTGTCGTGCTCCAGTTCCAACTCCCGGCATGAATAGAGCGTGTCGTACAAGTACCGTTTCTCTTCGAGACGCTCGGCTTCCGCATGCTCCGAGAAGACCGAAAGCCTCACCGGATGCTCCCGAATCTCCGCCAGCGAGGTAGCCCCAATCGCCTCGACGCCATCCCGCGTCGTCTTGATCAGGTCATCCACCAGTGTGTTCTGCATCAGTTGCAAAGCCTCGTTGAAGAGAAACTTCTCCTCCACCCCGACATGCTGCTTCTCCACTTCAGCATAGCTCCTGCCCAGAATTCCCACATGCTCCCGGATATGTCCAATCTCCAGCAGCCCTGACTCCACACCATCATCCAGGTCCGCCGTCAGATACGCGATTTCATCCGCCAGGTCGATCAACTGCGCCTCCAGCGGTGGCCTCTTGTCCAGCATGTACTCCGCCAGCTCCGGATACTTCGTCGGATCGTAGTCCCGCGAGTGCTTGATGATCCCCTCGCGCACTCCCAGCGTCAGATTCAGCCCCCGATGCGCGGCATACCTCTGCTCAAAGTGCACCACGATCCGCAGCGCATGCAGGTTATGGTCGAAGCTCAATCCATGCCGCCGCAAACAGGCATGCAACGCCCTCTCCCCCGCATGACCAAACGGTGGATGCCCAATATCGTGGACCAGCGCCAGCGCCTCCGCCAGGTCTTCATTCAGCCCCAGCGCCGAGGCGACATTCCGCGCAATCTGCGCCACTTCCATGGTGTGCGTCAGCCGCGAACGGAAGTGATCCGAAGCCCTGCTCGTAAACACCTGCGTCTTCCCCGCCAGCCGCCGAAACGCCCGCGACTGCACAATCCTCTCGCGGTCCCGCTGAAACGCCGTCCGAAACGCCCTTGCCGGCGCCGGAAACGTACGCGCCAGCAGCGAATCCCCGCTGCCCTCCACCACCGCGCACTCTCTCAATTCGCCCTCTGTCATATGCCCCATCCTACCCAATCACTCGATAGCCTCCAACCCGGCCAGCTCCCGGGCCCGCACAAATACCCCTGCAAACATTCCTTCATTCAGCCGCCCGGTATTCGTATTCCGCAGCGACGGATGATACGAGCCCAGCAGCCAGAGCCCGTTGGGCAGCAGATACTCCGCCTCATGACCGAAGACATATGCCGACTTGCGCTCAATCACCCCCCTCTCATGCAGATGCCGCAGATACCCGTCCCATGCAATCTTCCCCAGGCAAACCACCACCTTCACCCGCGTCAACAGATCGATCTCCGCCGTCAGATGCCCGGAACAGTTCCTCTGTTCCTCCGGTGTCGGCTTGTCCCCCGGCGGAGCGCACCGCACCACCGACCCGATCCATGCGTCCTTCAGCTTCAGCCCATCCGTCCGCGAGGTCGCCAGCGCCTGACTCGCAAAACCCAGCTCATGCAGCACCGGATACATAAAGTACCCCGCGCCATCCCCCGTAAACGGCCTCCCCGTCCGGTTCGCCCCATGCGCCCCCGGAGCCAGCCCCAGAATCAGCACCTTCGCCCCGTAGTCCCCAAATCCCGGCACCGGCCGTGCCCAGTACACCTGGTCCATGTACGCACGCCGCTTCACCTCGCCGATCTTCGCGCAGTACTCCCGCAGCCGCGGACAACGCTCGCACCCCACCATCGCTTCCCGAACGGCCTTCCGAACCAGCACCGGAGGCAAACGTCGACTTGAACCCGAATCCATCCTCATCTCTCAACCTTATTCCAAAGAGGATAAAGAACTTCCAGCCCACCAACGTGCCCGCTCTCCACCCGCGACACGAACATTCCGCACAGGTATCATGGGAAGTGGTATAAATCCCCTCGGCGGTTCCATTGGAAGATCCAAGACTCAGCAGAATGTACCTGAAGCTTTTCATCGAAGGATTCGAGAGAAGATTCGGCGGAAAAGGCAAGAGCGGCGGATTCTTCCGCTCCTTCACCGTCACTGGCTTCATCATCATTCTCCTTGTCGTAGGCTCCGGCGTCGCTTACATCATGGCTGGCCGCGGTAACGTCCGAAAGATCAAGCGCCACCTGCGTACCCCGCAGCACACCGACCCCGCAGCCATGCGGCCTGGCGGTCAGGATCCCCTCGTCCTCTCCCGCCCCCAGACGCCAAACGCCACCGAGCCTGAGTTCCTCTCCGCCACCTTCCTCCCCGGCCGCGGGTTCAATGTCCTCCAGATCAACGCCTTCATCCCCGGACTCGGCGAAATCGGCCTCCTCAACTCCCCCGACCTCGCCGACGCGGCCCGCGCCATGAGCGGCGTCGAGGAAGACAGCGAAGGTCAGGCCTCCCTCCTCGACGGTGCCGCATTCCTCGTGCCATGGGCCGGACGCCTCTCCGGAGTCCCCTCCATCGACGGCAAGAGCGCCTCGATTCCCTGGAAAGGCACCGTCCTCAACCTGCCCGCCAACAGCATCGAGACTCAAACCCCAGCCGCCTTCGGCGGTCTGCTCCTCAACGAGCCCTCCACCAGTGTCACCGACCAGGCCGAACCCGATGGAGCCTCCGCCCGGGCCGTATTCTCCTCCTCCGACGTCGACGACGAGTGGCCATCCAACCAGGAAACCACCATCGCCGTTCATCTCACCGGCCACGCCGTCGAGATGAACGTCAGCGTCAGAAACACCGGCACATCCCCCCTTCCGGTCGGAATCGGATGGGCTCCCCGCTTCGCCATCCATGGCGGCGATCGCTCCCGGACGACACTCCGTCTTCCCGCCACCATGCGCACCGAGCAGCGCGATGCACACTCCGGCATGCCCAACGGCCTCATCCGCCCCATCTCGGGCACCGAATACGACTTCTCCCCACGCAATGGAGCCCCACTTGGCGACCTTGCCCTCTCCGACACCTTCGTTCACCTCAAGTCTTCGCCCCAGGACTCCGTCATCGAACTCCGCGACCCGCTGGCCAAATACGGCATCCGCATCACACCCCTCTCCTCCTCCATCAAGGCCATCCACGTCTTCTCCCCTGCCGGATCCGACTTCGTCTCCATCTCTCCGCAAACCAACTACGACGACCCCTGGGGCCGCGAGTGGTCCGAGACCGAGGACACCGGCATCGCCGTCCTCAGCCCCGGCCAGACTCTGGAGTGGAAGATCCGCCTCGAACTCTTCCTGCTCCCTCCCACCAAATAACCCCTTTGACTCGTTCCTGCTGTTCACCCCCATCGCAGAACCTGCTGTCGTCATTGTCTGAACGCATCTGTCTTTCAACCCGGGGAGCCCCGCTTTGCGTCGATAAGCCGGCCGGGTTCCCCCACCGATACCCCCTCACGTTTGACCCTCCCCATCCAACGAAATACAGTAGTATGTGGGACGCCTGCCGTGGGCGCTGCCTTCAGCCTTCGTCGAGCGACCTGCCAAAAGCAGCAGCCTCCGGGGTAGGATCAGGTGGCCTGTGATGCGGCAGAACCAGAACATCCCCTTGGAAGGCACTGCATTGACCCCGACTGAAACCACCGAAGAGAAGAACCTGGCTGAACAGACGCCATCGACTGAGCTCGAACACACCCACGATCACGCGGATCACCAGGGCCACGATCATGAGGGTCACGACCACGCCGGCCACAACCATGGTCCGTCCCTGAACCCCGCCCTCATCAAGGAGATCTCCGTCGAGGTCCCCGCCGATGAAGTGTCGAAGGCCTTCAAGTCCGTCATCAAGCGCTACCAGAAGATCGCTCGCATCCCTGGCTTCCGCATCGGCAAAGTGCCCGAGACCGTCATCAAGTCGCGTTTCATGAAGGAGATCCGTCAGGAGATCCTCGAAACCCTCGTCTCCGACCGCTTCCGCCAGGCCATCGAGGCACAGGACATCAATCCCGTCTCGCAGCCCCAGATCACCAGCATGAACCTCTTCGACGGCCAGCCCCTCACCTTTACGGCTGTCTTTGAAACCCTGCCCACCATCGACATCTCCGGCTACGACTCCGTCTCGGTCACCCGTCCCGATGTCACCGTCACCGACGAAGAATACGCCGCCGAGCTTGACCGCGCCCTCGAGCCCCACGCCACCGTCGAGACGGTCGACGAGGACCGCGCTCTGGTCGACGGCGACTGGGCCGAGATCGGCTTCACCGGCAACATCAAGCCACTCGCCCAAGTCGTTGGCGAAGAGCCCGCGCCGACTGAGCCCATCACCGGCGAAGACGTTCTCATCGAGATCGGCGGCAAGAACACCCTCGCCGCCTTCAACGATGCCCTCCGTGGCACCAGGGCCGGTCAGGAGCTCGAGTTCGAAGTCTCCTACCCCGCCGACTTCGGCGAGCCCCGCCTCGCCAACCAGACCGTCTCCTACGACGTGCAGGTCAAGGCCATCAAGAAGAAGACCTTCCCGGAGCGCGATGAAGAGTTCGCCAAGCAGCTCGGCAACTACGAGAGCTTCGCCGACTTCGAAACCAAGCTTCGCGAGCAGGTTGCCGACCGCAAGAAGGACGCCCTCGAGAACCGCGCCAAGGAGGTCATGCTCGAAGAGCTCATCGGCCGCTTCACCTTCGAGGTTCCCGAGACCTTCGTGCAGCAGCAGGTGGACGCCCGCCTCGACCGCGGTCTCCGCGCCCTCGCCCAGCAAGGCATGAAGGCCGAGGACATGCGTAAACTCGACTTCAACCGCCTCCGCGAAGCCCAGCGTGACCAGGCCGTGAATGAAGTGAAGGCTTCGCTCATCCTCGATCGCATCGCCGACGCCGAGAAGGTCGAAGTCGATCAGGAAGAGGTCGACCGCGAGCTCCTCATCATGTCCATCCAGGGTCGTGAGCCGCTCGAGTCCCTCCGCGAGCGCATGCAGAAGGATGGAGCCATCGACCGCATGAAGGAACAGATGCGTCGCGAGAAGACCGGCACCGTCCTCTACGAAAAACTAGCCTCGTAACCCACAGGGGATTCTCCGCTAAGCTCTTCTCAGCAAGAGTGCGGCGAGAATCCCCGTTTGTTTTGCCTCCAAAGCTGCTCAGCCATCATCTGTTGCTTAACCGAAGTCGGAGAAAAGAGAGCGCCATGGGATACATGCCATTCGTCGTCGAGCAGACCAGCCGTGGAGAACGCAGCTATGACATCTATAGCCGCCTCCTTCGCGACAACATCATCTTCCTGGGCACGCCCATCGATGACAGCGTAGCCAACGTCATCATCGCCCAACTGCTCTTCCTCTCGAGCGAAGATCCCGACAAGGACATCCAGCTCTACATCAACTCGCCCGGTGGCTCCATCACCGCGGGCCTCGCCATCTACGACACCATGCAGTGGATCAAGAACGACGTCATGACCTTCTGCATCGGTCAGGCCGCCTCCATGGGAGCTTTCCTGCTGATGGCAGGCAAGAAGGGCAAGCGTTTCGCCCTGCCCAACTCCCGCATCCTCATCCACCAGCCCTCCATGGGCGGTCTCTCCGGACAGGCGACGGACATCGACATCCACGCACGCGAGATCCTTCGCATCCGCGAGATCACCAACACCCTCATGGCCAAGAGCACCGGTCAGGCCCTCTCCCAGATCGAGCGCGACGTAGAGCGCGACTTCATCATGACCGCCCCCCAGGCCCGCGAGTACGGCATCATCGACGACATCATCGACCGCCCCCGCACCTAAAATCAACCGCACCACCGCAAACGGCGCGGCTTCGGTCGCGCCGTTGTTCGTCATCTCGCCGTTGCGCTTTTGGTTGTCATCTCCAAAGGAGATCTGCTGCCGCAAACTCCCGCAAATCGTGATCCCACCACGGTACTTCCGTGAGTCACCCCACCCGCGTCCGGAACCCGCACCCCCAACGGGTGTAAACTTGTACTTCAGAGTACGCGGCCCGCAAGAAGGAGCATCACTGCATCTATGAAAACCTCACGTGGTTCAGACGAGTCCTTACGTTGTTCCTTCTGCCACAAATCGCAGGACGCCGTAGCCAAGCTCATCTCCTCGCCCTCCGACTACCCGCGCGCCTATATCTGCGATGAGTGCGTCGCCGTCTGCAACTCCATCCTCGAAGACGACCGCTCGGAAGCCACCCCCGGTGCCGCACCCGCTGCCCTGCCCAAGCCGCAGGAGGTCAAAGCCTTCCTCGATGAGTACGTCATCGGCCAGGATCAGACCAAGAAGAAGCTCGCCGTGGCCGTCTACAACCACTACAAGCGCATCCAGATGAACAAGACGCGCGGCAACGATGTCGAGCTTGCCAAGTCCAACATTCTCCTCGTGGGCCCCACCGGCTCCGGCAAGACCCTCCTCGCCCAGACGATGGCGAAGATGCTCGACGTTCCCTTCGCGATCGTCGATGCCACCACCCTCACCGAAGCCGGCTACGTCGGCGAAGATGTCGAAAACATCATTCTGAAGCTCCTCCAGGCCGCCGACGGAGACGTCAATCGCGCCCAGCAAGGCATCATCTACATCGATGAGATCGACAAGATCGGCCGCAAGGATGAGAACCCCTCCATCACCCGCGATGTCAGCGGCGAAGGCGTCCAGCAGGCCCTCCTCAAGCTCCTCGAAGGCACCATCGCCAACGTCCCGCCCCAGGGCGGACGCAAGCATCCGCACCAGGAGTTCACCGTCGTCGACACGACCAACATCCTCTTCATCTGCGGCGGAGCCTTCGTCGGTCTTGAAAAGGTCATCGGCCGCCGCGTGGGCAAGAAGGCTCTCGGTTTCAAGGCTCCCCTCGACCCCGTCGCCGGCCCCGAGGTCACTCCCATCCGCGCCCAGCGCGATGCGGAACTCCTCCGTCAGGCCGAGCCCCAGGATCTCCTCAAGTACGGCCTTATCCCCGAGTTCGTAGGCCGTCTGCCCGTCCTCGGCATCCTCGAAGAGCTCGACGAGGCCGCCCTCATCGACATCCTCACCCGCCCCAAGAACGCGATCCTCAAGCAGTACATCAAGCTCTTCGACTACGAAGGCGTCAAGGTCACCTTCTCCGACGAAGCCGCCCGTGAGATCGCCCGCGAGGCGCTCCAGCGCAAGGTCGGAGCGCGCGGCCTCCGCATGATCCTCGAAGAACTCATGCTCGACCTCATGTACTACGTCCCCGGCAACAAGAAGGTCAAGGACCTCACCATCACCGCGGAGATGGTGAAGAAGCACGCCCTCACCCTCCCGATGCTCCTCGAAAAAGCCGGTTAAAAAAAGAATTGCAACGAAAAGAGGCGGCTCCAATCGGAGCCGCCTCTTCCATGTGGGTCATAAACCAGGGTGACCCACAACCTGCCCTGAGCTTGTCGAATGGGTCTCGCCTTTGAGGTGTGGGTTCCACACTCCTATAGCTTCGCAATCTCCGCATACGCCGATTCCACCGCAAGCTTGGCCACATCTCCGCCGCGCGCCAGCCCTTCCGCACGCACCACGGTCACATCCGTAATTCCCAGGAACCCAAGCACACCCTTCAGATACTTCTCCTGAAAGTCCATCGGCGCGTACGGAGATCCTTCCCCATACTGACCGCCCCGTGTCGAAACGAGAATGACCTTCTTCGCCCCGCAAAGCCCCTTCGGACCCTCCGATGTATACGAGAACGTCTTCCCCGCCACACAGATCAGATCAACCCACGCCTTCAACTGGCTGGGAATCCCGAAGTTGTACATCGGCGCGCCGATCACGATCAGGTCCGAAGCCAAAAACTCCGCAAGAATCTCCTCGCCCGTCGTCAGTTCCAGCTTTTCGGCGTCTGTCACCGGCACAAAATCCGCGCCATGCACGCGCAGCACAGCCGTATAGTGGCTTAACGGCTCGCCCACCAGGTCGCGATAGACCACCTCGGCCCCCGGGTTGCTCTTCACAAGCTGCTCCGTGGTCGCTTTGCTCAAAGGCCGGCTAACGGACTGCGCGCCGGTCACGCTCGAATCGAGATGCAGAATCTTCATGATGTTCCTTCCTCATCGGGCTGACTCACCGAACCGCCAGCCTCAAGAGTTACTATAAGTAAGCGCTCGGCTTTTCGGAAGTAGGCACTTTCCAGTAAGTACGCACCGCCAGGTAACCGCCCCGCAGGAGATCACCGCCATGCAGCTTCAATTCACCGCCCAGCACGTCGCCGAAGCCACCGATTACGAAGAGATCAAGGTAGGCTGCAGTATGGGCGGACTCCTCGAGGTGCTCACCCGCCCCTGGACCCTGCACATCCTCTGGCTCCTCAGCCGCAACGGCCCCATGCGCTTCGGAGCGCTCCGGCGGGCCGTAGAGGGCATCTCCGCCCGCCTCCTCACCGTCCGCCTACGCACGCTCGAAGAGCGCGGCTTCGTCGAGCGCAGCGTCCGCCCCACCAATCCCCCCGAGGTCACCTACATCCCCACCCCACGCCTCGCCGACATGAATCTCTTCATGGAGCAGCTCCATAAGCTCTCCGACAAATGGCAAGCTGAGGATGTCCTCAAACACACCAAGCCCCATGTCTCCTAAATGTGGCAGTTGCTTTTGCGCTCTCCGGCGCTTCCCCTTTCGGCGAAGTCTGTCGTGTGGAAAGAGCTTTCATTCCCCAAAGCTCATCATCGCCTGGGTGGTGCTCTGATCGAAGACGATATAGTGCGGAGTCCAGCAATCTGTCCGCTTTGTCGCCACATAAGTGCCACAAAGCTCACATTGCAGGTTGGGTCCGTCACATCCATCTAAGCCGCAGCAACCATTGAGGCGGCGACTGTCGTCCGTCAATTTCATGTGCTGTCCGTCGGCAATATTTGCGATATAGTTCCCCGCTCTATCGTCATGATCAAAGACCTTTTCCGCCAGCATCGAAGTTCCACAGTCGAGGAAGTTCTCCTCTACGGCTTCATTACGGGTATCGAACGGAACCATCTTCAGTTCCCCGGTCAGTCGCGTCGAGCAGCGTCGGCAGATCAGGTGCATGGCATCCTCCATCTACTTGAGTATCTCGCTAAAGATCGTTTCGAACAGCCTGCCAGATTCGGTTGTCATCTCACAAGACGATCTGCGGTTTCCGGCATCTTCTTCCTATCACCCTTGCCCCCACCCTTCCCCATCCCGCAAGATAAAGTTCCATGCTCAACCCGATCCGCGTCGCCCTCACCACCCTCCTCTTCCTCGCCCGGGTAGCCACCGCCCAGCTCTCCACCGGCAACCCCGCCACCAACCCCGTCCCCCGCACCGAGTCCTGGTGGGTCGCCCGCCACCACGACAAACTCACCGAAGCCCAGCTCGGCAACGTCGACCTCCTCTTCGTCGGCGACTCCATCACCCAGAACTACGAAAAGCCCGGCCCGGCTCCCAACGAGGTCTTCCTCCCAATCTGGCAAACCTACTTCGCTCCTCACCGCGCCATGAACCTCGGCTTCTCCGGCGATGAGACCGCTCACGTCCTCTGGCGCCTCCAGAACGGCGAAGTCCAAGGGCTCAACCCAAAGAACATCGTTCTCCTCATCGGCACCAACAACACCGGACGCGGCCAGACCGCTCCCCAGGTCACCGAAGGCATCATCGCCTGCGTCGAGGAGCTCCACCGCCTCATGCCCGCCGCGAAGATTCTCCTCCTCAACATCCTCCCCACCGCCATCACCGAGCTCAAGTCCAGCAAAGACGCCACCATCAACACCAACATCGACGCCCACTACGCTTCGTCCCCGTACGTGCGCACCCTGGACCTCGCCCACCTCTTCCTCAAGAACGGCGTAGTGGATCCCACCCTCTTCTACGACCCCGAGCTCCAGCCATCCAGGGCACCGCTCCACCCCAACACCGCGGGCCAGCGCCGCATGGCCGAAGCCGTCTCCCACGCCCTCTACCCAACTCCCTGACCGTTGCCACCGGGATTGCCTTCTCCCATTGCGTATGTTTTTGATAAGGCCTTCACCTTTGGTATGAGCGTGGGGCTTCAGCCGCACGCTCATACCAAGCAAACAATGGGCTTTAGCCCAGCGCCTTTCGATCACCCGCCGGGACAACCCCAATGGCACTCATAGCCCAGTCCCATATTTTCACCCCAACAAAACTCCCGTACCCCCTTTCCCGAGCACGGCTCCCCCGAACGCTTTACAATCACTCAAACGCCGCGCGACCCGCTTGCATCGTTGCCCGGCGCTGAACGTCTAATCTCAGGAGATTTATGCCGACTAAAACGAAAGACATTCTGAGCCCCGACGTTCGCAAGCTTCCCATGATGCCCATCCGCGACATGGTCATCTTCCCGCACATGATGACGCCCTTCGTCGTCGGTCGCGAATCCAGCGTCCGCGCCCTCGAAGAAGCGCTCACCGGCGATCGCCGCATCTTCCTCGCCACCCAGCACGACGCCTCCGTCGATGAGCCTTCCGCATCGGACATCTACGAAACCGGCACCATCGGCAACATCGTCCAGTCCGTCAAAATGCCCGACGGCAACATCAAGGTCCTCGTCGAAGGCGTCGAGCGCGCCCGAGCGACTGAAGTCAACGATCTCGACGGCTTCTTCGTCGCCACCCTCCAGACCGGGGCTCTCCAGCTTGAGCTCACCCCGCAGGTCGAAACCCTCGTCCAGCGCGTCCACACCCTCTACGAGCAGTACGCCAAGCTCCAGCAGTCCCTCAACCACGAGACAGCCAACGCTGACGCCCGCACCGACGAGCCCGCGAAGCTGGCCGACAAGATCGCCGCCTCCCTCCAGCTCTCCATCGACGAAAAGCAGAAGCTCCTCGACGTCTTCGACCCCGAAGCCCGCCTCAACATGGTGGCCGATGTCCTCGACGTAGCCATCGAAAAGCTCAACATGGACCGCACCATCCAGTCGCGCGTCAAGCGCCAGATGGAGAAGGCTCAGAAAGAGTACTACCTCAACGAAAAGATCAAGGCCATCCAGAAGGAGCTGGGCCGCGGCGAGAAGTCCGAGTTCGACGAACTCAAGAAAAAGATCGAGTCCGCCGGCATGCCCAAGGACGTCCTCGAAAAGTCCATGCAGGAGCTCAAAAAGCTCGAGGCCATGCCTCCCATGTCCGCCGAGTCCACCGTCTCCCGCAACTACCTCGACTGGCTCCTCGCCGTGCCATGGAAGAAGCGTTCCAAGGAGATTCGTTCCATCGAGCACGCCGAAGAGATCCTCAACCAGGATCACTACGGCCTCGAAAAAGTGAAGGAACGCATCCTCGAGTTCCTCGCCGTCCGCCAGCTCGTCAAGAACCCCAAGGGCTCCATCCTCTGCTTCGTCGGGCCACCGGGCGTCGGCAAGACCTCCCTCGGCATGTCCATCGCCAAGGCCACCGGACGCCGCTTCGTCCGCATGTCCCTCGGCGGCGTCCGCGACGAGGCCGAGATCCGCGGTCATCGCCGCACCTACATCGGCGCGCTCCCCGGCCAGGTCATCCAGTCCATGAAGAAGGCTGGCACCAAGAATCCCGTCTTCATGCTCGACGAGATCGACAAGATGGCCTCGGACTTCCGCGGCGACCCAGCCAGTGCCCTGCTCGAAGTCCTCGACCCCGAGCAGAACACCGCCTTCCAGGACCACTACCTCGACGTCGAATACGACCTCTCGCAGATCCTCTTCGTCGCCACCGCCAACGTCCTCCACACCATCCCCGGTCCCCTGCAGGACCGCATGGAGATCCTCCGCCTCCACGGCTACACCGAAGTCGAAAAGCTCGAGATCGCCAAGCAGTACCTCGTCAAGAAGCAGCGCGAAGGCACCGGACTCACCGAAGCCCAGATCATCTTCGAAGATGGAGCACTGAAGGGCATCATCCGTGGCTACACCCGCGAGGCCGGCGTCCGTAACCTCGAGCGCGAGATCGGCAACGTCTGCCGCAAGGTAGCCCGCCGCGTCGTCAAGAACGGCCCCGAGCATACCGAAACCATCACCGCCGAGAACCTCGAATCCATCCTCGGTGTAGCCAAGTTCCGCGACTCCGTCCTCAACGAAAAGTCAGAAATCGGCCTAGTCAACGGCCTCGCCTGGACCGAAGTCGGCGGCACCACCCTCCAGGTCGAAGTCCAGGTCCTCGATGGCAAGGGCAAGCTCACCATCACCGGCCAGCTCGGCGACGTCATGCAGGAATCTGCGCAGGCGGCTCTCTCCTACATCCGTTCCCGCGCACGCCACCTCGGCCTCGAGAAGGACTTCTACCGCCACCTCGACATTCACGTCCATGTTCCCGAAGGCGCCATCCCCAAGGACGGCCCCTCAGCCGGCATCACCCTTGCCACCGGCCTCGCCTCGGCGCTCACCAAGATTCCGGTGCGCCGCGACGTAGCCATGACCGGAGAGATCACCCTCCGCGGCAAGGTCCTGCCCATCGGTGGTCTCAAGGAGAAGCTCCTTGCCGCGCATCGCCTCGGCATCTTCGAAGCCATCCTTCCGGAAGAGAACCGCCGCGACTATGCCGATCTGCCCGAGCTCATCAAGTCCACCATGAAGCTCCACTTCGTCGAGGAGATGGATCAGGTCCTGCAGCTCGCCCTCGAAGGCAAGCTTCCCGAGCTGACGGAAGACATCCCTGAGGCCCTCGCCGCCGTCGTCCCCGTCCTTCCCGTCCCTCACCAACCCACCGCGCATCAGTAAAGGAAGTCCAGCGCAAATGAAAAGGCCGAACCCGCAAGGGTTCGGCCTTTTCATCGTCCAAATCGCTTCAGGCCCGGCGTCCAGAAACAAAGTGCATGATGATCGAGATCACCGCGAAGATCAGCAGCAGGTGGATGAACAAGCTGGAAACATGCATCAGCGTGAAGCCGCCCAACCACAAAACCACCAGAACCACCGCAAGAATAAGAAACATTGGAAGTCATCCTTTTCGTACTGAAATGTCACCGCATACCCCTTACTGAGAGGTCAAAACAGCTCCATCCGTTGCACCCTCTCTTGAAAACATCCACATTTCTCGTTCCATCCCAATCCCAAACGGAAAAATCCCACCTCTCCGTGCAGAGAGGTGGGATCGAGGACTACGGGAGCTGGCCCAGGGTTCCGGCAGAAGAAGCCGCAGCGATGGGTTGAATGGTTGGCGCGGCGAAGGACACAATCTCCGTCAGCTTGCCGGTGACCGAATTCGTGACCCACACATTCCCAGAGACATCGATGGCCGCACCGTTTACACCGCTGAACCCTGCGTTCTGAGCTCCCGCACTGCTTCCCGAGCCGCCCGTGTTCGAGGCGCCTCCCTGCGAAAGCCGCAGAACGCTATCGGGCAGCGTGCTCCCGGAACCGGCACAACCGACGCGGCAGTTTGGAATTACCACTTGGTTCGTACCGTCGATAGCGATGACCGTGGGCTTGAAGAGCCCCAACGAAGTATAGGGACTTCCACTGCCGTTGCTCCCGTTGAAGAA
Organism: Granulicella pectinivorans; assembly: GCF_900114625.1. Classification (NCBI taxonomy): domain Bacteria; kingdom Pseudomonadati; phylum Acidobacteriota; class Terriglobia; order Terriglobales; family Acidobacteriaceae; genus Granulicella; species Granulicella pectinivorans. Next base: position 2,667,497 of record NZ_FOZL01000001.1, on the reverse strand, counting down.
CTCGATCTTGCTCAACGAGTTGGACGCTACGTTAGGCATCCATATCTCGTTCGACGAGTTGATCGCGATACCCTGCGGCTGGTTCAGCCCCGCCGGCGTGAAGTTATTTAAGAAGTCGCCGTTGGTATCGAACTGCAAAAGATTGTTTCCGCCGCTCCCGGCAAACCAGATGTTGCCGATGTTATCGACGGCAACCCCATACGTACCACCAATGTAATAGGGTCCGCCATTGATGACATTGCCGCCCGGGTTCAGCTCGACGATAGCTCCCGCAGCCGCTGCCGTGGCCCAGATCTCTCCGGAGTTATCGACCGCAATACCGTTGAACGTGTTCGTCCCATATGTTCCAGACGCAAACGTGACGGGAAAGCCCGACTGAACCGCTCCGGTGGCAAGCGACATCTTCGTCAATTGATCCAAGGTATGGGTACTACCCGCCACAGCCTGATTGAGGCTGTAAAGATACGAGCTGGCCGCGTCGATCGCCAGGCCTTTGGTGTTGTGAATTCCGGCATTCGAATACGAGTGGAGAAACGTGCCATCCGGTCCGTATTCGACGATTGAGTCTGTCGCCGTCGGGGTCACGCAGGACTGGCAGTTCGCCATCCAGAGGTTGCCGGAAGCGTCGATCACAACCGCGCTCGGTTGCGCCACCCCAATCGAGGGGGAATACGTGATACCAAGCGAAAAATCGTTTGGCGCAGCGCCCAGGGTGGGCTGAAACGGAGCCGTCGCCGCCGCATCGGAATACAGAGCCGCGGTCTGCGATCCAGGGAAAGCCGCAATATTGAGCGCGGCGCCCAGAACCGTCGTCGGTGTTCCCGAGGCTGTCGAGGTCTGCGAGAACAAAGTGCTGCACGCCGAGCTGGCGCTACCACCGGAGTTCACACACGGAGCGATGATGTTCGCCAGCGTGTTGAGTGTCGCTTGCGGTGCGACCGCATTACCGCCAGGTGTCACAGCCAGCGCCGCGCCTGTCGACGAGTTGACCAGGTTCGCGACCGTGGCGAAAGCTCGCTTCAAACCTGTGACATTGCTCGCCGGCGCACCCACATGCGTCCCATCGACCATGAACTGGTTCAACGCGAAGGCCATCGCCACCGTCGTCACTTCATTCATACTCGTAAACGTTGCCGAGTTGATGGTGGAGCACGAACCAAGCGCCGCCGTCAGCACACTCGCCGAGTTGTTCGGGCCTCCCTGAAGACCCGTCGGGTTCCCCCCCATAGCCAGCAGATACACCTGTGTAGACGGAGTTGGGCAGGTAGCCGTACCGGCATAGTTGAAACCACCGCTGCTGTTGGTGGTCACGTACGTCCCAATGGAATCGTTTGCCGTTCCAGGATCGCCCGAGTGGAGCAGCGATGTGGACGCACTCCCATAAGTGCCCGTCGTGTTGGCCGCCATCAGATACACATGCGCGCCTTGAATCGGCTGCTGACCACCATGCACCGATCCCGCGGGAATCGAAGTTTCGAGGCTGCTTGGCACAGCGGTCCCGGTGACACCCGCGCAGCCGGCAAGAAAAAGAGTCGATAGCGAACACAAGCCCAGAATCGCGTACTGAAGGGCGAACAGGAAATTAAATCGACGCATCGAAAACTCCGCAGAAATACAGAAGATGACGCAGCCATGAAGCATGCGTATGGGGGCCGGGGCTAATAGTATCAACGTTGTCTGGGTTCTGTCCCCGTGTTCGCGACATCTCCCCGAAAAGCCTCACTTCGCAAGACCAAAGTGGAACACGCGGAGGTTCAGAAAGACACTCCTCACAAAGAAAATGGGCCCCGGGGAAGCTTCCGGGGCCCATATCGAACAGAAGAGTGATCTAACAACCACCAGCGATCGAAGGAATCAGCATAACCTCATCCCCATCCTGGAACGCATAGCCATCGCCGCCCAGAAACCGGATGTCCTCATCGTTCACATACACGTTGATGAACTTCCGCAGCTTCCCGTCTTCATCCTTGATCTGCGTCCCGAGCGCCGGATAGCTGGCATCGATCTCGGTCAACAGTCCAGGCAAATTGGAAGCGCTCGAAGCGAAGTTCTTCGTACCATCCGTATGCCGCGTAAACGCGGTCGGCAACAAAACCTTAAAGCTCACGTACTCCTCCAGCCAAAGCAAGTTCTGGTTCTACTTCCGAAGCTCCTTCGAGCTCCTTCAAATACGCATCGAAATCAGCCATCCGCGGCCGAATCGCACGCCCAACCTCGTACCGGTCGGCAATCGCATCGGTCGTCTTCAGACCGTTGCCCGTGATGCAGATCACCGTCGTCTCATCCGGAGAGATCCTGCCATGCGCATACAGCCGGGCCGCAACCGCCGTGGTCACACCACCCGCCGTCTCCGTAAAGATGCCTTCCGTCTCCGCAAGCTCCTGAATCCCGCTCACAATCTCGACGTCCGAGACATCCTCGGCCCATCCGCCCGTCTCCAGAATCATCTTCGAAGCGATCGGCCCATCCGCTGGATTCCCGATCGCCAGCGACCGCGCAATCGTGTTCGGCTTCTGCGGAATCATCTCCGAATCCGTCTTCACCGCAACTGAAATCGGCGAGCACCCGGTAGCCTGCGCACCGAAGAACTTCACCGGCTTGTCTTCCACCAGCCCCAGGTACACAAGCTCCTTGAACGCCTTCCGGATCTTCCGGATCAGCGACCCGCCCGCCATCGGAACCACAACGTTATCCGGCAGCCGCCACCCAAGCTGCTCCGCAATCTCGAACCCAACCGTCTTCGAACCCTCCGCGTAGTACGGCCGCAGATTCACGTTCACCAGGCCCCAGTTGTACTCATCCGCGATCAGCGTGCACAGCCGGTTCACATGGTCGTAGTTCCCATCGATCCGGATCAACTGCGCGCCATACACCAGCGTATTCAGAATCTTTGCAGGCTCCAGATCCGCCGGCACCAGGATCGAAGCCTTGATCCCCAGCCGAGCCGCCTGCGCCGCCACCGAATTCGCCAGATTTCCCGTCGACGAGCACCCAACGGTCGTAAAACCAAACTTCTGCGCATTCGCCAGCGCCACCGAAACCACGCGATCCTTGAACGAAAGCGTCGGGAAGCACACCGCGTCGTTCTTCACATACAGGTTGTTCGCGCCAATCCGCTTGCCCAGACGATTCGCCTTCACCAGCGGCGTAAAGCCCACCGGCAGATCCGGCTGGAACCCATCCGGAATCGGCAAAAGCCGCTTGTACCGCCAGATATTCGCCGGTCCCGCCGCAATCGACTCCCGCGTAAACTCACCGCGCGCCGCATCCAGGTCGTACACAATCTCGAGCGGAGCAAAGCAATCCGGGCAACCGGAGATGGCGCGATTGCCAAAACGCTTGCCGCACTCATTGCACTTCAACTCATACGCCGAACACGAATACTCCATCAGCTCTCCCGATGCAGCGAGGGATCTCTGGACGTGCTCTCAATTGGAAGAAGGGGGGAGAAAACGGGGGGTTGCAGCTCATACGGAACTGCGTGCTCCGAATCTCATGTTCCCCGTACCTTGTCACCAAGGCTTCCAGGAGAGAGTTGACACCGGTACTAACAATCTGTCCGGTTGTCGTGGCGTCTCAGGGCTCGTCCCTCAACCACTCTGCATGAAATTCAAATCTGCCGAAGCAGACTGGAATACATCGTTTGTAGCACACCTTCAACCGCCACCGCAAATCCAGCCACGCCTGTCGCGTTGCGGGTGCTCCCACTGTCGGCCGGCCGCTGGCCTGTCCTTGCCGTTGTTCCTTTGGCTGTCATCCACCAAGGGGATCTGCTTCTGTCATTGCTTCTGCATTTAAGGCAAGTCCCGTCCTTAGACCCAACGATCCAACCCACCAACAACACGCGCTTCAGCCCTCGGGTAGAGCGTTCTTCTCTCGCCCATCAGTGGTTACCCCCACGCACCGGATCTCTTCCACCACCAGGAAGTCCTCCCCGGCAAAGCACCACAGCAACCTGCCGCGAGGCCTTACGCCCCCAGAATGTCCTTCACCCCATCCACAAACGCCTTCGGGTCGAACTCACTCCGCACGATCTCATCCGGGCAATCCGTCAAAATCGCCACCCGCCAGTTGCACACGAACGCCACCGTCTGCTCATGCTTCGCCGTCTTGATCTCCGAGCAGAGCCGCTCCGCCTCCGCGACCCCATCCTCTTCCACATCGATCAGCACCAGCTCGTACGTCTTCGCAAAGAACATCGACAACCCGTCCCCAGCCTCCAGCGTCGAGTCCACCTCAAACCCCGACATCCGCAGAATCTGGTCACGCAGCGGCCTCAGCATCTCCCGCCTGCAGATATGCAGAATCGACTTCTTGATCGAGCTTCCATTCGCTTCCGTGCCAACTGACAAAAGTGTCCTCGCTTCCAGACCGTCTAACCATTGGACACACATCCTCGCCAATCGACGCGTTTTCGTCGCCAAACCGCGGAGGAGCGCCACTTGGAGTCTAACGAACCGCTACCCAAGCGGTCTATCGGCATCTCCGCCACGCCGCAATGGCGCTAAACGACGCAGCTCCACCCAGAGCTCATGACGCGAGAGTTTTGCAAAAAATACCGGCCACGAAACTCAAAGTAGATTCTCCCCAGCCTCGGCCGCCGCCGCCCGTAAGAACTCCCCCATCACCCTCACCCGTTCTTCCATCATGCTCCGCGTGGAAGCCAGCCGCACCTCCGCCGGCAGGGTCGAAAGCGCTTTCTGCAAGCTCCTGGCAGCGTCGGTGAACGTATGAAACCGCGTGTCCTTCCCTACCTTGCAGACGGTCCTCAGAATCCCCACCGCACCCAACTGCTCCAGAATGTCCGCGTCCCGCAGAATCACCCCTTCCAGCGTCTGCGGATCGCCCGTCGGCTGATGCGTCGCAATCGCCTGCACCACACCCGCAATCTTCTCCTCGGGAAACCCCATCCCCCCAAGAATCCCCGGCGTCTTCTCCACCGCATAGGCGGTGTTGTCCCAGGCCGCCAGAGCCACCGGATCCTCCGGACGATGACCCACGAACACCCCCAGGTCATGCAGCCAGCAGGCCGCGAACACGACATCGTCGTCGTATTCCAATCCCTTGCCTATCTCCAGAGTCAAAGCATAAAGACGAGGCTGGTGACCGAACTTCTCAACCGGCTGAGCCTCCCGCCGGATGTATTCCACCACACCTTCGCGCCAACTCCCCATAGCCCCACCTTCAAAGCGCAGACCATACCCGTCGCGGAACCAACCCCAGGCCCGTCGACATCAATAGACGGCGAAAGACCGGACTGCATCAGGACACGGCTTTCGATCCGGACTGGTTACAGAAGGGCATCGCTGCTGCATCCGCGGCGCAGGAAACGGCCCAAAAAACTAACGCAACTGATCCGCAAGATCCCGATTGCTTCCCGGTTCCAGCGGCATCGCCGGCTGAATCCCCACCAGCAGATCTTCCTTCCGCATCACCAGCGTCGTCGCGTTCAGCGAAGCCAGCTCAAACCCATGCCCATGCGTAATCGCATCGGTCGGGCAAGCCTCAACGCAGTAGCCGCAGAAGATGCAGCGGTTGTAGTCGATGTTGTAGACCTTCGCGTACCGCTCCGCCGAAGAGATCCGTACTTCCTCGGTATTCTCGGCAGCCTCGATATAAATGCAGTTCGAAGGGCAGGCCGCCGCACACAGAAAGCAGGCAACACACTTCTCCAGCCCGTTATCGTCCCTCTGCAACTGGTGCTTTCCGCGGAACCGCTCCTGAAACTTCGCGCCGCGCATCGGCCCTTTGCCGTCAGGATAGTTTTCAACTTCCGTCGGCTGAAACATCTGCCCAAACGTAATGGACATTCCCTTGGCAATGGCGGCTACATCGCGAATCTTGGACATACCTTCGAGTATACAAGGGACCACACACAGAAAAAGTATCGTCATTCTGAGCGAAGCGAAGAATCCCCGTATTTTGTGTCCGCGCCGAAATCATAAGCCGCTCGAAGCGTGTCTCTCTTCCTTCAAGCCCTCCAAAATCATCAAAACCCGCGATACCATCAATCCCATGAAGACCCTCCGCCTCACTCTTCTATCCGCTCTCCTCCTCGCCCCGCTCGCTCAGGCGCAAATGGACCACGCCTCCAGGCCCAAGGGCACTCCCTCCACCACGCTCACGGTCACCGCCGCCGGCAAGACCACCACCTACTCCCCCGCCGACCTCGCCGCGCTCCCCCAGAAGACCGTCAAGGTCGCGAACGCCCACACTCACACCGACCAGACCTACACCGGCCCCCTCCTTACCGATCTCCTCGCCAAATCCGGCGCAGACACCGGCAAGCCGCTCCTCCGCACCTACATCAAGGCCCTTGGCACCGACAAATACTGGGTCCTCTACTCCGGAATCGAGATCGACCCCGCATCCCACCTCGGCGACACCATCGTAGCCCTCACCCTCGACGGCCAGCCCCTCACCGAAAACGGAGCCTTCCAGCTCGTCTCCTCGGACGACAAAAAGCCCCAGCGCTGGGTCCGCAACCTCACCGCCCTCACCGTCGTCCTTCCCGAATGACTCTCAACAAAATCTCGCAAAACCAGTTCATTCCGGTTCTATAATCGTCTTCTCCACCGGCATCAAAGTCCTCCGGCGCGAAAGGTGATCCAATGTCACCCGCACGAACAGCACGAGGCCGACACCTGGCAGCCAGGTTCTTCCACCTGTCGCTCCTCGCCTTGATGCTCGCCTTCGGACTCCACGCCCGCCTCAGCCAGTACCTGCCCGAAGCCGCCTTCCACCCCACCCCGCTCGCCCTTTACGATCAGGACGCACAAAGCAGCAAGCTTCTCTGCGCCTCGCTCAGCCACGGCCTCCGCCGCCCCATGGCACCCGCTCTGCTTAACATCGAGCGCCCGCCCCAGCTTCCCCCCAGAATCATCCCTGCCCGCCGGAATCGCCAGCTCGGCAGATCCATACTCCCCGCCCTCCCCTTCTACTCCGCTCCTCTCTTCTTCCGTCCCCCTCCCTACCTCCTCGCCTGACGCACCTACGGGAACCACACACCCTGCCTCTCATCGAGCAGGGCGATCCGTCACGCAGCCATCACCGCGTCCTGAGGAGGACCCATCATGAACATCCTGTTTTTCTTAGTCGGTATCTGCGCCACCTTCGGCCTTATCGCTCTCATCATCGGCATCCGGCACGAAAACGAGGAGCAGCGTCGCTCCCGTAACCACACCCGTCTGCTCTGCTCCTTCAGCAGCATCCTCGCTCTTGCAATCCTCTGCCCGCACGCCCTCGCCCAGCAGGTCGTCCACGCCATGGGCGGAACCGTCACCGCCATCGACGCCAAAGCCCTCACCCTCACCATCCAGTCGGACCAGGGCTACACTACCCGCTTCCAGGCACTGCCCAAGGCCAACGCCATGCTCGACAAGCAGATCGTTGCCCTCAGCTCACCCGCCGACCAGCTCGCCAAGGTCGGCGACCACGTCGTCGTCCTCTACATCGGCGACAACACCGTACTCTCTGCCCTGGCGATCGAAAATCTCGGCCCAGCCCCCACCGCCCAGCACGACGGCACCGTCGCAGGCTTCGATCGCCATAGCCACGGCGTCACCCTCAAAGGAGAACCCAACGCCCTCACCCTCTCCGAAAAGACCGTCGTCGACACCCCCGACGGCGTCACCACCGGCCTCAAGTACAAACCCAGCAAAGGCGACCACATCCAGATCAAGTCCGCCCAGGGAGCCCAGGAAGCCCTCTTCCTCTCCGTAGCCACCTAGCCCCGACAGGCCGGCACGCCAGTCCATGGCGCGCCGGCCCACCCCTCCCATGGGTCTATCATCTCCTCATCACCACCGGAGCCCACCATCACCATCCAGGAACAGTTCGGCCAGATCGACATCTACCTCTTCGACCAGATCCTCCGCGGCAACATCACCCCGGCCATGCGCATCCTCGACGCCGGATGCGGCTACGGACGCAACCTCGTCTACCTCCTCCGCGAAGGTGCCGACATCCACGCCCTCGATCAGAACCCCGAGGCCGTCACCCACGTCCGCGAGCTTGCCCTGTCCTTACGCTGCCCCCTCCCGGCAGCCAACTTCGCCGTCGCTCCCATTGAGGCGATGCCCTTCCCCAACGACTTCGCGGACGCAGTCCTCTGCAACTCCGTCCTGCACTTCGCCCGCGACGAGGACCACTTCCGCGCCATGCTCGCCGAGCTCTGGCGCACCCTCGCGCCCGGCGGCCTCCTCTTCATCCGCCTCGGCTCCCGCATCGGTATGGACTTCGAGCGCGTCGGCCCCAACATCTTCCGCACCGGCGACGGCTCCGACTGGTTCCTCGTCGACGAAGACATGCTCCTCGACCTCACCGAAGAGCTCAACGCCATTCAGGTCGACCCCCTCAAAACCACCGTCGTCCAGGACTACCGCTGCATGACCACATGGGTCCTACGCAAACGCCCCACCAACCCAGAAGGAGCCGCATAGCCTAAAGCCAACAGCCAAGCAGCAAAAAAGTTCGCTTACGAACCGAACCGGGGATACCAACCCTGATCCGCGATAAGGCCGATCCACACCTGGTCGAGTCTCCCCACCCTGCCTGTCTAAGCAATCGAGCCCCTACCAAGACTCATCCTCCCTGAACAAAAGCCCGCCCACAGTCACCAAGACGACCTGTCTGATTCCCTATTCGATTCGCCATCAATCCAGGAACATGCCTCAAGGGAAGAGCGTTTCCCGGGAGTGATCTACGGAACTGCGTATAGCCTGCGATGATTGAGAATGCAGTCGTGCTTGCGGCATCAGATCTTTTGGCAAGCCTTCGCATCGTCGGTTACCGACTGCGAAAAGTTACTCATCGCACATGAGGAAGGCGCATGGGGGGGGTAGTGACGCGCCAGACGAAATGCGGAAATTAGCACCAGATTATTTATGGAGGACCTTTGAATCTTCAACTATTTCGCGCGTCCGTCGACCAAACGCCATCGGGCATGCATGCGATTATGCATCTTCCAGCAGACTTATATGCCTATGTCGGTCTAGACTTCCAGGGGCCTTATCAGCAGACCAAGGTGATCGAGGCCCTTTCGGTGCGTCTTCGAAACGCCTTTACCAGCGGACAAGGAGAAGTTCGAGACATTTGCCGGAAGCTACAAACAGATCTCATTCGAGAACATGTTCTAGAAGAAACTCCTCTTGATCCCTACTTCAAGATCTTGAGTCAAATCAAAGACGCTGTCCGAGCACCTGAACGGTCGTCGACGGCGGTCGAAGGGGATTGGCGGCTCGCAATTCAGAGCGCACAGGACCTCATCGAGATCAACAATCACGGAGAGATCGACCATCGATTGATTTACAAGAGAGAGTTTGCTGTAGCGGACGCAGCAAAATTGCTCCGAGAGCAAGGCTACGAAATTCAACTCGAGCCGGGAATCTTGGCTTTAAATTGGCGCGCGGAGCGGTCCTTAATTCGCAAAATCGAGAAACTCATTACCCAACTGGGCGCTGTTGAAGTCATTGCCAAGATTTTTGAGGAACTCGCGCCGCTCTACGATCCGCAAATGGGTCGCTATCATTTGGTGCTGCCTATGTCCGGTCTGGGGGGAGGGCCTCCGCAAGTTCCATGGGGGTATTTCCTTCAACTCGCTGTGAAGCACGTCAACGAAAAGTTTCCCGACGGCAGACGTGACTTCCAGACGCATTGGCCGCTGCTCCTTAGCCTCCTAACAGCCTATGCCGCTGTCGTTGACGTGCAACCCTACTATCCACCTGCGCTCACAAACTTCGATGCCGCGAGCCTTTTGAAATTCTTTCGCGAGCAGGCCGTATACGACTCGATGTTTCGTTTTTTGCAGTTGAGGTCTTCGGATATTTTGAAGCTTAGTCGAGGGGCTTTGAGCTTCCTCGAGTTTGAGGCCTCGACGCCCTTCGGTTGGACACTCGACGAAGCATTTATGTTGATTGACTACCTTATTGATCCTGTTCGCGACAGAAGGGGGCCGCTTGTCGTGACAGAAAGCGAGTTGAGTAACGCGTTATCGAACATTCCGCAGGAACACCTCACCACGATCTTGCGGGATGTCTTGGCCCACCCAATGGAGGGGCCAAATCAGCGATTCTCTCATCCGCTGGACGCCCCTACGCCCGATGACAAACTGAAAGGGGCTGATTTCTATCTGAGGCCTCTCATTCCATTGGGGAACGGTCGCTACCTGATTGCCGAAAGAGCGGTTTGCGGTTGGGGATACATCGAAGCCCTATTTTCCGCTCTGCGACCTAACCATAAACAGTTCGATGACAAGGTCGGAGTAGCTATCGAAGGATTTATCAAGGCGGAATTCGAGTTCCACGGCGTGCCGACGATGAGCGGCGATTATGATCTGCAAGGCGAGCATGGCGAGTGCGATCTAGTCCTTGACACTCCCGACATTTTGATTCTCATGGAGATGAAGAAAAAGGCTCTTACGCGTCGCGCGCGCGCAGGTGTTGACGTTGACCTTCTCCTAGATCTTGCGGGGAGTTTGTTGGCCGCGCTTGCCCAAGCCGGTTGGCACGAGCTTCGCATAAAGTCGGCTGGCTCGTTAGAACTAGCCAGCGAAGGCTCCTCTCAGACGCTACCTCTTGACGGCCGAAAGATAGAAAAGATCGCGGTAGGCATGACGGACTTCGGAAGCTTTCAAGACCGATCCATGCTCGCGAAGTTTCTGGAATCGACACTAAATGCCAACTTCGGTGCGCGCGAGTCCATTTATGACAAGAAATTCCAGTCCATCAATAGTTCCCTTCAGGAGATTCGAGACCAGTACACCTCGAATCATCAGGGAGAAACGGAAGTCCATCAGCCTTTTTTTAATTGCTGGTTTATGAGCATTCCTCAAATCCTCGCCATGCTCGATGGTGTGGCAGACGCAGATGGCTTCAAGAAGACTCTGTGGAATTGCAGGCATCTGACGACCGGAACCTCTGATCTTTATTTCGAGATATCGAAGATGAGACGATTAGGCTTAAGTGCCTAGGACTCCACCGTCACACCAGGTCGGCAGCTGATTATCATCAGCCTATCGATATCGCTAATCATCGAAATCTGAGAAGTGATCGCGATGTGAGTATATAGACGCATTAGTAACGATATGTCGGCTTGTCGGAACTTGGTCACCACTGGCGGGAACGGCGTTTATGGATACTTATGCGGCTGATAATGAGTAAATCGATGTCAATGAGTGCATTAGCCCGTTATCCCTAACTAAACTTTCGCTGCTCGAAAGGTACGTGCCCGGCCTTACTAACTGAGATAGCGCCATGCCGGGATAAGGACAGCAATTTCTGCGGCCAGCAGTATTGGCATGGCATAACGATAGACGACGTGTATGCTGCGCTCCTTCCAGAGATCGCGGGCGACGCCAATGGCGATGAGGAGGTCCGTGCCAGCGTAGAAGAAGTGTCCTGGCAGGTAACTTCCAGGGAAGCGTGCGAAGGCCGCATTTGTGAGCATGGCCGTGCCGATGAGCAGCAGCCGCCGGTGATAGGCGGGACGTTTCCGCCAAAGGATGGCTAGGGAGACCGGGATGCCGAAGCCCGCCATACTCAGTACGCCGACCATTTCGAGGGCAAATGGCGCGGGCTGATGGAAGGTGGCCCAAAGTCCCATGATGACGACCAGTACAGCGTCAGCAGCGCCAAACCATCCAAGCAGCCGGTGCAGACGGATGTGGCGCAACCGGATCAAGGCGGCTTGCGCGACCATAAAGAGCATCCAGGCGTAGAAGACCGCGCCGTGGATGCTGAGCAGCATGATGTCCCGAACCGGGCGCTGAGTATGCAGCAGACCGGGGCCAAGAGTGTTACTGAACCCATAGGTGACGAGCGCCAGCATCATGACCGACATGGCGAGATAGAATCTGCGCGGTGTCGTTGCTGTGGCCTTCGGTGCGTTCGTAGTCATGGCTATCGTCAGGGCGTAAACTCAGGCGTCTTTGCAGGTGATTGTAATGCTAGGCCAACAGCAATGCGTATACTGGCCAAATAATCGTGCAAGCCCGAACTGCCGCATTCATCTTTATTCCCATAGGCTGACCCTGGAAGGAGTAGTGATCATCATGACCATTGACCCGCGTCGGTCGGGAATCTTCTGTTGGCGAGGCTGCAAGTTCGCCCTTATTTTGTGCCTATCGCTGCTTGCGCCGTGTGGCCTAGTCGCAGAGAGCATGATCTCGGGGACTTTGAAGGTCGATGGGGCAAGCCGAACCTATTTGCTCCATCGACCGACTGGTACTCAGAGCGGCAAAGCTCTTCCGCTGGTGCTTGTATTTCATGGCGCGGGCGTGACCCCGGGACTGATGGCAGATGTGACCCAGTTGAATCAGTGGGCGGATAGGACAGGTTTCATCGTGGCCTACCCTGAGGGGCTTGAGCAACACTGGAACACAGGCCAAACAGCGGCGGGCGGGCCCAACGATGTTGCGTTTATCACGGCATTGATCGCCAACATTGAGAGCACCTACGTGATCGATACCCATCGAGTGATGGCGGCAGGCATATCCAATGGGGCCGAGTTCGCACAGGAACTGGGATGTAGCAGAGACCTTCGATTCAGCGCCATTCTGGCGGTGTCTGGAACACTGCAAGAGGAGGCAGTGAAGCATTGCGTTCCAAATCATCCCGTCCGGATGATCGAGATGCACGGCACCGATGATCCGATCGTCCCCTACCTCGGTGGCCACGTGGCCGCACCTGGGAGCCCCGTTCTAATATCGGTAGCGGACGATCTGCTGCTGTGGGCGCGCATCGACGGCTGCTCTGCTGAGCCGCACACTGAGCCACTGCCGGACCGTGTAGAAGACGGTATGCACGTCGAGCGGATGAGCTTCCAAGGCTGTGCAGCGGGCGGCGAGGTGACCCACTATCGCATCGTTGGCGGTGGTCATACATGGCCTGGAAGTGCTCCCGAACCAAAGTTCCTTGGTCGCACAACCCAGCAAATCTCCGCCAGCGAACTTGTAGCCCAACTTGTCTTAGCTTCTAGGAAGAATTAGCTGAGGGTTGGTCTGATCAGAGAAACGGGGGTAACCCTGCTGGCGTGGACATTCATGGCGTCGTTGGCTCGAAGGGCTGCGGAGCCGACCTCGATACAGAGTCCTACCCAAACGGATCTCCCCAATTCAGGAGCGATAATCGAACCAATCGCCCGACGACCCGGCAATTCTCACCACAAAAACACCACAGTCTGTCCACGTTTCCCATGCTTTGGACCACGTTTTACCGCACCTAAAACTACAGGTAAACCCCGAAGAAAACCCTATCTAACCCGAAGAAAACCCTAAAACTCACCATAAAACCCCACAAATGCCGAAGATCGTTTCTTTTCAAAGACTTGCCTGTTAACCAATGCGTTAACTCAACTCTGGTACTGGTCCAACCAATAGCTCCAGCGCGCCCCGCTCTTTGAGCTGACCGGCGACGTACTGACCAAGCTCGATTGGGTCCGCGGAGTGGCTCGCCTCGGTCTCAACCTGAATCATCGTATCTCCGTCCGGAGCGACGACTTGCGCGTACATCTTGAAGCCCTCGCTGGTCGGCTCGCAGTACGCGCCTACTGGAAGCGAGCATCCGCCACCCAGCACATCCAGCACTGCCCTCTCCGCCTCAACCGAAAACCGCGTGTGCGGATGGTTGAAAAACCCAATCGATTGAGCAATATACTGCGTCCGCTCGTTCTCGACAGCCAGCATCTCGAGCGCCAGAGCTCCCTGCCCCGGAGCCGGACAAACCTCCGTCGGATCGAACCGCTGGTGGACCCACTCGGCCCTCTTCAACCGATCCAGACCGGCCGCCGCCAGCACCAGCGCATCGCACTTCCCCTCCGCCAGCTTCTTCAGGCGGGTGTCGATGTTGCCTCGGATTTCTGCGAACTGCAGGTCGGGCCGAAGGGCCAGAAGCTGTGCCCGCCGCCGCGGACTGGTCGTACCAACCGTGGCATTGTCGGGCAGAGTGTGCAGCGCCCAGTACTGCTCGCAGACAAACACATCCCGAGCATCCCCCCGCTTGGGAATCGCCGCGATTTTGAACTGGGGAGCCAATGTCGTCGGCAGATCTTTCAGAGAATGCACCGCCAGGTCGATCCGGCCCTCTTCGAGGGCTTCCTCGATCTCCTTGATAAAGATGCCTTTCCCGTCAACGCCCGCAGGCACGACGAAGCCCGGCTGCTGCATACGGTCGCCGGTGGTGCGGATGATCTCGATCTCGGTCTGGTAGCCTGCGTCGCGGAGCGCGTACGAAATGTGGTTCGCCTGCCAAAGCGCCAGTTGCGAGCCCCTGGAACCGATGCGAATGGGTGTTTGTTTCATAACCTACAGAATACGGCACGGCCGCGGTCACCGTGCTTGGTCTTGCCAAGGGTCATGAAATTGAGGCACAATCTCGCCGCACAGGACAGACCAATTTTCTCGTCGGGACCGACTCCTGCACGTCCGCCATTCCGAGGTAAGCCGCCTTGAATCAGAAACTTATTATCTTATTTGCCGTTTCGGTCTTTAGCCTTCACATAGCTTCCGCACAAATCAAGGGGGCGGGAGTTGTCCAGCCACCTCGTCCGGAGGAGCCAGGTCTCCTCTTCTATCTCTCGGGCGACAAAGGCGCAACGGCGGACTATGCCGCCAACGGCAAACCGGCCCCCAACTTCCTCGAAGATGTGAAGGTGCTTCCAAATGGCGGAGCGAAGGGAGGCTATCTCCAGTGCGGAAATGACCAACTGCTCAGTTATTGGGCGCCCGGCAATATCTACGCGCAGCGAGGCACGCTCAGCTTCTTCTGGCGCTCTCGCGATGCCGTGGGAAGTACTGAATTTCCGGTCTTTCGCGTGGGATATGGCGACCACTCCAGTTGGGACACGGTGTGGCTGCGCATGGACTACAACGGCCATGGCTTCGATGCGTTTGTCACCGACATCAACCTGCATCGCACGCGCGTTTCGTACACGATGAAGCCGTTTCCGAAGCCGGACGAGTGGGTGCATCTTGCCCTGAGCTGGGATGAGAAGACGGGCATCCGGTTCTACGTGGATGGCAAGATGGTCGCGCAGAAGGCTGCGACGGGCATGTTCGATGCAACGCTCGATCAGTTCGGTCCGCACTCGCGACTGATCGGACCAACGGGCGTCGAGGCTTCGTATAACTACGATCGCGGCGGCGATCTCGATGAGCTTCGCATCTACGACCGCGCGCTGAGCGACGACAACATCGCCACACTGGCCAAGGGCGATGCGCCCTCGAAGGTACCGCAGATTGCCAATGGATTCGCGGATGCGGCGACTCAGAAGGACTGGTGGTTTCGTTATGGATGGAATCGCACGAACGATCTTCCCGAGGCGATTCATTCTTCTTCGACCGTCGTGCGCAAGGTCGAGATTCACGATGTGTACGACCTTGGCCGCTGGTGGTGGCGCGCGACCGATGGCATCCGCGAGACCACGTGGCCCGGGGTGTATAACCGCTCGCGGCTCGAAGGGCGGTTCGATTATTTCCAGCTTCCGGACTGGGATACATATGCGCTCTCCGGCAAGGACGTGACCTTCAACATGCCCAACGAGGCGTGGAATCACATCGAGATCGAAGGCGGAGCATGGGGCAAGATGGCTCTGCTTGGCCGCGACATCGACACCGCGAAGAATACGGATGCGATGCTGTTCGAAAGGCCCAAAGGACAGGAGCGTACGTTCTATAGCGCGCCCAAGCCCATCGTCGGCGAGAAGCTGCGCTTCACAAACGTGGAACAAGAGGAGCCCATTGGGGAGCTGGGCGCGTATTACGTCCATGCGGGCCGTGAGCCGAGCGGCATCGATGTGTTGAGGTACAAGCTGACCGGCTCCATCGTGCCCGATAATCCTTCGTTGCAGGAGACCGTGAACTGGGTCAACGGCCGCTTCCCTGCAGATGAGCGTATGACGATGGTGGCCATGCCGGCGGGCGCTCCGGGCAGGAAGAGAACGAAGCCGCAGAGCGGTCTGCCCATCGTTCAAATCATGATTCCGGCCGACTTCCGCGATATGCCTCCGGAGACCGGCAAAGGCTACACCTACACGTGGGATAACATGCCGGGCGGCCTCGATGGCATTGCGATCGACCTGCCTGCGTTGCACCTGAAGCCCACGCATGGCGAGTACATTCCGATGAACATCCAGGTGAAGGACCCGCTGTGGCCCATGCGCGACATGATGGACTTCAGCTTCTCGGTGAAGCCCGGAGAACCGCATACCCTATGGCTCGACACGCGCGACCGCATCCTGCCCAACGATAAGAGTCTGTATCTCACTTTGGCCTCAGCATCGCCGGAGTTCGGGCCCGATGCGCTGGAGGGTGCGGAGATCCGGCTGATCTTCAAACCCAGGAAAGACGCGCTTCCGGAGCATGTCGCCGACCGCTTCACGCAGGTGCGCGACAACTACTCCAACATGGTTGAGGAGAATGTCACCTCGAAGCGCCTGAACCAGTTCAACCGCTACTATGCCGACATTACCGATCTTCTGCGCGTCGACCCCGATCACAAAGAGGGCTTGAACTACTGGCACGAGATGAACAAGGAGCAGGCTCGTCCGCCGTTCCTGATGCCTACAGCTCCTCCGGGCACGCCAACGTGGGCGTATCTGCAGACGATGGATCTCGGCCTGTTGAAGAAGCAGGTGAACTGGTGGATCGACAACCGTCAGATCGCGGATGGCGAGTTCGGCGGCGGGTTGTCGGACGACAGCGACTACATGAACTGGTGGGTGGGCACGGCGATGATGGGCGTCGATCCGGAGAAGCTGCGTGTGTCGCAGTCGCGCGTGCTGGAGGCCAGCTACGTGAACGGCATGTGGAGCAACGGCCTTGCGGCGGCGCAGTACGATGAACTGCATGCGTATGAAGACGGCATCAACCTGCTGGGGCAGGCGATGCAGTTGAACTTTGGCAGCCCGCGCGAGATCGAGCGCGCGATGAAGACGGCCAAGCGGCTGGAGTGGCTAACGGGCGTCAACAAGGCCGGCAATCGGCTGATCAAGTCGAGTTACTACTCGGGGGACAAGATGTCGACCGAGGGCGTGTGGGGATGGTCGAAGGCGAACTCGTTCTTCGTCGTGCATCCGGCGTTGTCGCTGGTGCTGTTCAACGGCATGCCGGAGACGAAGAAGATGATGCTGGAGATGGCGGACGGCCTGCTCGCGCATCGCAAGCTGGAGAAGAACGGGAAATACTCCATCCGCACGACGATCAACTGGGAGACGGACGAGGACAAGCCCGGCAAGGGGCCGGGACCGTGGTTCATCTTCTGGTCGGCGTACCGGTGGACGGGCGACAAGAAGTATCTTCAACCCTTCGAGGATGAGGGCGCAAACTCTCTGCGGCTGATCAACTCGAACGCGCTCGATATGCTTCAGGTGCGCGATACGTGGGGCAAGGAGATAGTCGCTGAGCTACCCTCGGCCACGCTGGTGCAGCAGGAGCCCACGGAGCATCTGGCGTGGCAGGAGACGGGCGACACGGGCTACCTGAACACGTTGTATGGCTCGCAGATCCAGACAGCGACCGAGAAGGCGTTCATGAACACTGAGGGCAGCCTGTGGATCGACCGCATCTACTTCAACCATGCGGAGTTGCAAAGGGCGCGGCTTGGCGGCGTGGCGCTGCTGCGCAATAACCTGTATCCGGGAAATGCGGTGAGCTGGACGTTCGACGCACCCGCGAATGAACAGAGCGTGGGCATCCTGATTCCGAACGCGACCCCCGACCACATGACGATTACCGCGTACAACCTGGACCAGACGACGGTGACGGCGCGGATGACGGGCTGGGAGGTCGATCCGGGGCAGTGGGAGATCACGCAGGACGGCAAGACGCGCACCGAGACGTTTGAGCGCAGCAAGGCGCTGGCGTTCACGTTTGCGCCGCACCAGACGAGCACGATCGAGATGAAGATGGTCAGCAAGGGCGTGCCGTACTGGTCGCGTCCCGATCTCGGCATCGATCCGGAGGATGTGAAGGTCGCGGGCGGAACGATGAAGGTGACGGTGCATTCGCTTGGTTCGGTGGATGCCCCGGCGGCTACGCTGGTGCTGCGGGACAGGACTGGCAAGGAGCTGGCGCGGGCTGCAATTCCGGCGATCAAGGCTCCTACCGACCTGCTTCCGAAGACGGCGGTGGTGTCGCTTCCCTACGCGAAGGGCGGCAGCGTAACGATCGAAATGAAGGGCGATTTGCCGGAGATTACGGAGCTGAATAACCGGGTCGGACTGGACTAGAGGTCCGACCAAGTCGCCGGGACCGGGCTGTTTTGGTCAAACCAATGCCTTGAAAATCGCCGAAGAGATACTCCCGCAAGTTATTGAAAAGAATAAACTTTGGCATTTATGGGGCTTCTCTGGTGGAAGTCGGCGTTTCTTCGGGTTTTATGCCGGTTTCTTCGGCATTTACCTGTAGTTTTCGGGCCGGCACACCGTGGAGAAATGGATGGATAACGTGGCCAAAATATGGTTTTGGACGTTATCTGGATAACGCTTAGCCGAGGTTGCGTTTGCTGGGGTCGCGGAGGGCGGTGAGCTGAGGGTGGAGGAGCTTGGCGGTGAGGGAGCGGGTCATCGCCTCGACCACTTCCCTCTGGGCGGGGGTCAGGTCGCCGAGCTTGGACTCGATGCGGCCGAGTTCGCCGAGACGGATGATCTCGGCGCTTTGCTGGAGGGCCTTGATGGCGGGGACGGCGTCGAGGGACTGGATGCGCTGCTGGTAACGGTCGACTTCACCGGAGACGATGGTCTCGGCGGCGGCGGCTTCGCGGGAGCGGTCGGCGAGGTTGGCGGCGGCGGTCTGCTGGAGGTCGTCGATGTCGTAGACGAAGCAGCCCTCGACCTTGTTCATGTCGGGGTCGACGTCGCGGGGGACGGCGATATCGATGAAGAACATGGGACGGTTGCGGCGACGGTCGAGGAACTGGCGGCCGTGGGCGCGGGTGAAGATTTTGTCGGGGGCACCGGTGGAGGTGATGACGATGTCGGCGCGATGGGCGTGCGCGTAGAGATCCTCAAAGGGCAGGATCTCGGCGGTGACGGGCTTCTCGCCGATGGACGCGGTGATGGTGGCAGCGATCTTTTCGGCGCGGGCGTAGGTGCGGTTGGAGACGAGGATGGAGGCTGCGCCCTGCTGGATGAGATGGCGGGCTGCCAGCTCGGACATTTTGCCGGCTCCAACGAGGAGGATCGTCTTTCCTGATAACGACCCGAAGATCTTCCGGGCCAGGTCGACCGCTACGCTGGCGATGGACACGGAGGAGGAGCCTACCTGGGTTTCGGTGCGGACGCGCTTGGCTACCGTGAAGGCGCGCTGGAGGAGGCCTTCGAGGTTGCTGGCGACGGCTCCGACCTCGCGGGCCACGGTGTAGGACTCTTTGACCTGGCCGAGGATCTGGGGCTCGCCGACGACCATGGAGTCGAGGGAGCTGGCTACGCGGAAGAGATGTCGGACGGCCTCGCGCTCGCGGAACTCGTAGAGGTGCGGGCGGATGGTGGCGGCGGGGACGGCGAAGTACTCGTCGAGGAAGCGGAGGAGGTCTGGGGTGTCCTGCTGGAGGGTGAGGAGCTCGACGCGGTTGCAGGTGGAGAGGATGAGGCCTTCGCGGATGCCGGGCTGGTGGAGCAGGGTGCGCGTGGCGTCGGCGAGGCGACCGGCGGGGATGGCGAGGCGCTCGCGGACCTCGATGGGGGCGGTGGTGTGGTTGATGCCGAGGAGGACGAGGTTCTGGCTCATACGCCACCAAACTTGTGGACGGCGGAGAACTGGTTGGCGGCCCAGACGGTGACGACGACGAAGAAGACGAAGGTGGAGAGATAGACGGCGCGGCGTCCGCGGAGGCCGGAGATGCGGCGGATGTGGATCATGCCAACGTAGGCGAGCCACATGGCGAAGGAGAGAAGGACCTTGGGGTCGATGAAGAAGGCGGGGCCGACGGTGGTGGCGGCGACGGCGGATCCGATGAGGAGGCCGGCGGTCATGCAGGGGAGGCCGAAGAGGAGGGTCTTGAGGGCGATCTGGTCGATGGTGTCGAGGGGCGGGAGCTTCACGCGCGGGAGGAGGTGGGATTTCGCCTTGAGGCGGCGCTCCTGCACCAGGTAGAGGAGCGAGGCCAGGAGGGAGAGGATGAGGCAGGCGTATCCAGCGAGGAGCAGGATGACGTGGAGGAAGATCCAGTTGGAGTGGGCGAGGGCGAGGTTCTCGTGGCTGGGGCGGAAGGCCGGGACGACCGTCAGGAGGACGACGATGGGCAGGATGAAGATGCCGAGGGAGACGGTCTTATAGCGCCAGTAAACGAGCAGGAAGGCGAGCGCGAGGAGGAGGGCGAGGAGTCCCTGGGTCTCGTGCGTGTCGACGGGGAGGGCGTGGTGCGCGGCATTCATGCTCTCCGAGAAGGAGACGAAGTGGAAGAGCAGGGCGGCGATGGTGGCGGGGACGGCGACGTGACGCCAGCGGGGGCGATCGTACAGGGCCGCGGGCAACACCGCGAGGGACGCTATGCCGTAGAGGAGAACCGCGACTCTGAGCCAGAGGAGGGACATAAGAGAGATGGCCATATCGTCTTGAGAGGCGAATATGGGCAAAAGTTAAGTATAGCGGGTGCGCGGGTGGCTGTCCCAGCGGCGCAGTACCCCACCCCGCGCGCCATGACCGCGCCAGGGTGGGGCAGACCGGTCGTGATGGGCTACGCGAGGCCGTTGAGGGTGGCGAGAGCTTCGGCGGGCAGGTCGAGGTTGGCGGCTTGCAGATTCTCGCGGAGGTGGACGAGAGATGAGGTGCCGGGTATGAGGAGAATGTTGGGCGAACGGTGGAGGAGCCAGGCGAGGGCAACCTGCATGGGGGTGGCTTCGAGGGACTTTGCTACCTCATCGACCGTGGAGGACTGGAGCGGGGTGAAGCCGCCGAGGGGGAAGAAGGGGACGTAGGCGATTCCCTGCCTGGCCAGATCGTCGATGAAGGCGTCGTCGGTGCGTTTGGCGATGTTGTATTCGTTCTGGATGCAGACGATGTTGGCGATCTTCTGGGCTTCGGCGAGTTGTGCGGGGGAGACGTTCGAGAGGCCGATGTGGCGGATGAGACCCTGCTGCTGGAGTTCGGCGAGGACCGTCAGGGGTTCCGCGATGGAGCCGTCGGCGGGGATGAGGGGTGGGCCTACGCGGAGGTTGACGATGTCGAGCACGTCGAGGCCCAGGTTGCGGAGATTGTCGTGGGCACCGTCGATGAGCTCCTGTTTGGAGAGGGCGGGAAGCCAGGAGGAGTCGGCTCCGCGGCGGGCACCGAGTTTGGTGACGATGGTGAGGTGGGCGGCGTAGGGGTGGAGGGCCTGTTTGATGATCTGGTTGGTGACGTGCGGCCCGTAGAAGTCCGAGGTATCGATGTGGTTGACGCCGGAGGCGACGGCCTCTCGGAGGATGGCAATGGCCTGATCGACGTCGGCGGGCGGGCCCCAGACGTGGGGTCCGGCGAGCTTCATGGCGCCGTATCCCATGCGGTTCAGGGTGATGTTCGTTTTGGGAAGGGTGAAAGGGGTGCGGGTCGACATGGTGGGGCTCCTCTTTGGCATTCTTGTGATTAGATGAAGAAAGCTTCAGGTTAGGAGTTCGCATTTGCCGACACCGACGATCGATGTCTTTAGCCCAAGGAAGACGCCGGTTCAGGCTCGCTCGACGGCGAGCGTGGAGGCGATTCTCGAGGCGACCGTTCAGGTTTTGCTGAGCGTGGGGCAGGAGGAGCTCACGACGACGAAGGTCGCGCATCGGGCGGGGGTGTCGGTGGGCACGCTGTATCAGTACTTCCCGAACAAGAAGGCGCTTCTGCAGGAAGTTCTGACACGGCATCTCGACGGTGTGACCAAGGCGGTGGAGAGGGTGTGCCGGGAGCAGAGGGGGCAGCCTTTGCAGGTGATGGCCACCGCGCTGATCGAGGGTTTTCTGCAGGCGAAGATGCAGAGCGTGGCGACGAGTGCGGCGCTGTATGCGGTGGCCTCGGATGTGGATGCGGCACGCATTGTGAAGACGAAGGGCACGCGTTCGCTGAAGGCGATTGCGGGGATGCTGGAGAGTTCCTGCGACGCCATGACGCGCGAGCCGCAGAGGGCGGCCGAGATGCTGTATGGGGCGATGGTGGGGGTGAGCCGGGGGCTGCTTGAGTCTCCTGCTCCGGGGAAGATCGTGGCGGGGGTGCGGGAGGAGTTGATGTTTTTTGCCTGCTCTTACCTGGAGGCTTGCAGGGCCTGACGGGCAGTCAGCCAGCTTTGCGCGAAGGCGGCACTTTGTCCCGTTCCTTGCGATCTAGCGGCCGGACACCCACATTTCCAAGACGAGACCCATTCGACAAGCTCAGGGCAGGTTATGGGGCGGCCGCGTTATCGGCGCTAGAAGGAGCTCTGGGAGTGCGAGGTGAACTTGCGCAGGAGAAACTCCTGGACGAGGCCGTTGACCATGCGACCGGCGGTGCTGATGAGGGTGTTGGTGAAGACCAGGCCAACGCCACGGTCGGCGGGCGGGTAGTAGACGTTGGAGAGAGCGTTCGATATCAGGTCGCCGCCGATGCTGGAGTAGTTGGGCTGCCAGAGGCCGTTATCGCCTTTGGCGACGAAGGGCGCGGAGAGGGCGTGGATGACGCGAGAGCGCTTGGTTCCGGTTCCCTGGTAGAAGTAACGGGGATCCTGATGGAAGAGGGTGGGGAGGATGGCTCCGCCGATCATGATGTTGGTGGAGGCGTTGGCGTAGACGGCGCCGACGCGCTGTCCGAAGCCCTTGGTGCCCTGGACGTAGCTGGGGGTGAAGGCGGCCTGGTCGATGGCTCCGAGGAAGACTGCGCTGCCGAGGGTGACGGCGTCGGTCGCGGAGCGGGCGGCGAGTTGGAACTTCAGCTTGGTGGTGAGAGGGACGAAGCGTGGGTCGTAGACGACGTAGAAGTTAGGGATGAATCCGAAGACGCGTTGTTTTTCTTCGTTTTGGACCTGTTCGAGCGCGACCTTTTCGGCGGAGACGGCGCTGACCGTCGTGATGACGTCGCCCACGACGAGCTTGATGTCGTTCAGGTCGAGGGTCTGGCCGGGGGTGAGGAGGATGGGGGCGGAGGTCCAGTCGGAGAAGCCCTTGGCGTGGATGCTGAGGCGGTAGGTGACGCCGGGACGGAGATCGTGGAAGGTGAAGAGGGCCTGATCGTCGGCGGCGATGACCTGATGGTCGGCGGGGGTTTCACCGTCGAGGGCGATGATGGTGTCGGGGACGATGTAGGCGTCGGCGTCGGTGATGCGGCCGGAGATGGTGCCCGCGCCGGCCTGGGGGGCATCGGGAAGGGGTTGGGGCTGGCTTTGGGGCTGAACTGGGGCAGGCGTCTGGGCCGCGAGGGCGCAGGAGAGCGAGGCGAGCAAAACGAAGTTTATGAGTTTCAATCGAGATCCTTCTGGGGATTAGAGGACGGAAGGTGCCGAATCGATCCAAAAGGAGCGTTGACCGGGGGCGACGGCGCTGGGGTGGGGCTGGGGCACGCGGTGCGGTATCCTGAGCCTTGGTGAGTGAACAGACGACATCCACGGCGAGTTTGGACGCGGCGATGCAGACGCCGGTCATGCGGCAGTATTTTGGGGCCAAGGAGCAGCATCCGGATTGCCTGATGTTCTGCCGGGTGGGCGATTTTTACGAGTTGTTCTATGACGACGCGATTCTGGTGGCACGCCTGCTGCAACTGACGCTGACGGCGCGGGACCGGGAGAAGAAGCAGCCGATGTGCGGGGTGCCGTGGCACTCGGCCGAGGCGTATCTGCAGAAGCTGCTGCGGATGGGGTACAAGATTGCGCTGCTGGAGCAGGTGGAAGACCCGAAGCTGACAAAGACGATCGTCAAGCGCGATGTGACGCGGGTGCTGACGCCTGGGACGTCGATCGATCCGGGAATGGAGGCGAGCGATAGCTGCTGGCTGGCTAGTTTGTCGGTGTTGGGTAAGGGCATTGGGTTGGCGCTGATGGATCTTTCTACCGGGGAGTTTCGGGCGACGGAGTTTGCGGGGGATGGGGCGTGGGTGGCGGCTACCGATGAGCTGGGGCGGGTGAAGCCGGTGGAGTTGCTGTATCCCGGGGGTGGGTTGAAGGGGGCAGCGACGCTGGAATTTGGTGGAGCGTCGGAGGATGCTTCCGGGGCGTTTGAGGGGATACGGACGAAGACGGCGCTGGATGAGTGGGTATTTACGGCGGACTATGCGCTGCCGATGGTGAGGAATCACTTCAAGGTGCATTCGCTGGACGGCATGGGACTGGGCGGGCATGAGGCGGCGGGGGTGGCGGCGGGGGCGATGCTGCACTATCTGCGGGCGACCAAGCAGGGGGCGCTGGAGCATGTGGATGGCGTGCGGTTCTATGAGCGGTCGAACTGCCTGGAGCTGGATGCGGTGAGTGTGCGGAACCTGGAGCTGGTGGAGCCTCTGTTCTCGGGCGAGACGGTGCAGACGACGCTCTTCTATACGCTGGACGCCTGTTGCACGCCGATGGGGAAGAGGCTGCTGCGGGCTACGCTTCTGCGGCCGGCGAGCGGGTTACGGGAGATTGCGGCTCGGCTGGAGGCGGTGGGTGAGGCTGCGGGGGATCTGCGCAAGCGCGAAGGGCTGCGGCGGTCGATGGATAACGTGCTGGACCTGGAGCGGCTGCTGGGGCGGGTGGCTTTGGATTCGGCTGGGCCGCGGGAGGTGTTGTCGCTGGCGGGGACGATTGGGGCGCTGCCTGGGGTACGGGCGGCGGTCAGGGAGTTTGGCAGTGCTCGGTGGAGGGCGCTGGCGGAGCAGTTGGATGCGCTGGAGGATCTGCATGAGATGATCGCGCTCGCGATTGCGGAAGACGCTCCGGTGAACCTGGCCGATGGCGGGGTGATTCGCGCGGGGGTGGATGCGGAGCTGGATGAGTTGCGGGAGTTGAGCCGGAGCGGGCGGCAGGCGCTGGTGGCGATTGAAGAGCGGGAGAGGCAGA
This sequence comes from Granulicella pectinivorans, assembly GCF_900114625.1. Classification (NCBI taxonomy): domain Bacteria; kingdom Pseudomonadati; phylum Acidobacteriota; class Terriglobia; order Terriglobales; family Acidobacteriaceae; genus Granulicella; species Granulicella pectinivorans. The sequence goes on along the minus strand of NZ_FOZL01000001.1, from coordinate 2,642,547 downwards.
GGACCGGGATCGGGTCGCTGAAGGTGCGGTTCAACACGGTGTTTGGCTACTACCTTGAGGTGACCAAGGCCAATGCGAAGTCGGTGCCGGCGGACTATGAGCGGAAGCAGACGCTGGTGAATGCGGAGCGGTTCACGACGCCTGAGCTGAAGGAGTATGAGGCGAAGATTCTGACGGCGCAGGAGCGGTCGGGGGAGATCGAGCGGAGGCTGTTCCATGAGCTGCGGCGTCATTTGCTCGGTGGGGCTCCGCGGATGCGGGAGGCGGCACGGAAGATCGCGGAGATCGATCTGCTGGCGTGCTTCAGCCATCTGGCGGCGCTGCGTGGGTGGGTGAAGCCGGTGGTCGAAGAGAGCTCGGTGCTGGAGTTTCTGGGGGCGCGGCATCCGGTGGTGGAGAGGCGAATGGAGGAGAGTGGCGTGGGGCGGTTCATGCCGAATTCGCTGCATCTGGATGCGGTGGGTGGGCCGTCGATCGCGCTGATTACAGGGCCGAACATGGGTGGTAAGAGTACGTATCTGCGGCAGGCGGCGCTGCTGGTGATCATGGCGCAGTGTGGCTCGTTTGTGCCGGCGGATTCGATGCGGGTGGGGCTGGTGGACCGCATCTATACGAGGATTGGCGCGAGCGACAATGTGGCGCGAGGCCGGTCGACGTTCATGGTGGAGATGACGGAGACGGCGGCGATTTTGAATACGGCGACGGCGAAGTCGCTGGTGCTGCTGGACGAGATGGGACGCGGCACGGCGACGTATGACGGGTTGTCGCTGGCGTGGGCGACGGTCGAGCATATGCATGACCGGATTGGGGCGCGGACGCTGTTTGCGACGCACTACCATGAGCTGACGCTGCTGGCGGAGAAGCTGGCGCGGTTGAAGAATCTGCGGGTGACGGCGAAGGAGACGGCGGGCGGGATCGTGTTTCTGCATACGGTGGAGACGGGGCCGGCGAGCAAGAGCTATGGCATTGAAGTGGCGCGGCTGGCGGGGCTTCCGGCCCAGGTAATTGGGCGGGCGCGTGAGGTGCTGAAGGTGCATGAGCGGGCGGAGACTCAGCAGATTCGTGAGGCCTCGGCTCCGGAGCCGGCTTCGTTGCAGATGACGATGTTTACCCCGCTGTCGCAGAGGATCGTCGATAAGCTGGCCGAGGTGGATGTGGATGAGATGACGCCACGGGAGGCTCTGAATCTGCTGGCGGAGTTGCAGCGGGAGTTGAAGGGGTCGGCATGATCGTCGCGGGTGTGATGAGTGGGACTTCGGCGGATGGGATCGATGTGGCGATCTGCCGCATCGGTGCGGGTGGGCGGGTGAAGCTGGTGGGATGGACGGAGTCGCGGTATCCGACCGCGGTACGCAAGGCGGTGCTGGCGGCGATGAATGCCGAGGCGATGCCGGTGGCGGAGATGAGCCGTTTGCACTGGCGGCTGGGGGCTCTGTACGCGGATGCGGTGGAGGCTGCGGCCAAGTCGGCTGGGGTGAGGGTGGAGCTCGTTGGGTGTCATGGGCAGACGATCTATCACCAGGCTGTGGCGAGCAAGTACCTTGGGGCGCCGGTGAGGACGACGTGGCAGATCGGCGAGGCGAGCGTGATTGCCGAGAGGCTGCGAGTGCCGGTGGTGAGCGACTTCAGGCCGGCGGATCTTGCAGCGGGTGGGCAGGGTGCTCCGCTGGTGCCGATGCTGGATGTGCATCTGTTTGGGCATACGACGCGGAGCCGGGTGTTGCAGAATTTGGGCGGGATCGGGAATCTTACGGCGATTCCGGCGGGCGGTGGGGCGCAGGATGTGATGGCCTTCGATACTGGGCCGGCGAACATGGTGATCGATGGGTGCATGGAGCAGCTTTATGGGAAGCGCTTCGACCGGAACGGCGCTACCGGGCGCAAGGGCCGGGTGCTGACGGATGTCGTTGCGGCGGTGCTGCAGGAACCCTACTTCGCGGCGTTGCCGCCGAAGTCGTGCGGGCGGGAGGAGTTTGGCACGGATTTCGTTACGCATTTTATTGCGCGGTGCAGGAGCGCGGGTGGGACGGATGCGGATGTGATCGCCACGGCCACAGCTTTGACCGTGGAGTCGATCGTGGATGCGTATCGCAGGTTTGTCTGGGCGCACCTGGGGCAAAAGGCTCCGCTGGCTCGTGTGGATTTTTGTGTTGCCGGTGGTGGGGCTCGGAATGGTTTTCTGATGGAGATGCTGCGGGATGGGTTTGCTCCGCTGGGCGTGAAGGTCCAGGCGATCGATGCGCTTGGACTGCCGCCCCAGGCGAAGGAGGGTGTTGCGTTCGCGCTGATGGCGTGGCTGACGTGGCACAGGCAGACGGGCAACGTGAAGGCAGCGACCGGGGCGATGCGCGATGTTGTGCTGGGCAAGGTGACGTATGGATGAGCCGATGATGATGGAGCGGGTTCTGCTCTGGTGGCAGCGGAACCTTGGGGGGCTGTACGTCCTGATTGGGACTGTGGCGATCGGCCTGGCTGCGCTGTTCTGGTATGCGGCGGGACCGGTGTCGGTGGCGTGGATGTGGGGTGTTGCGCATCGTCATGAGGCCACGCTGCATAACGCCGCGGTGAAGCTTCCGAAGGGCTGGCGAGAGCACAACAGCGTGGGCCGCTCCGACCTGCATCTGGAGAAGCCTTACAAGTGGCATGCACGTTTGGATACGGTGGATATGGATGAGTTGGGCGGACCGGATGCCGACTATCAACGGATGCTGAATACGTTGAATTCACTGGAGAAGGTGGCGATCAGCAATGGCGAGGTCGCGGCGGTGTATCCCCTGAGCGACGCCAATGCGGCGCGATTCGTGTGCCTGGAGCATGGCAATGCCGAGGAGGCCACGCTGCATGTGACGTGTCTGGAACGAGACGGGCGGCGCGTGGTGCGGATGGTGGGCGAGGAGAACTCGCGGCAGGACTTCGCGGCGATTCTGACGGGAATGGCGGCGCTGCCATGAGGCTGCGTGTCGCATTGTTGCTGCCGGTGCTGGCGCTGGCGGGATGCCGTGCGCGCAACGAGGCGCCGGGTTCGGTGGTGATGGCGATCGAGTCGAGCCCGAACAACCTGGACCTGCGGCAGGGCACGGATGCCCAGTCGGAGCGGGTGGGATCGCTGGTGTTCGACGCGCTGGTGGTGAAGGACGATCACTTCGTGTTGCAGCCATGGCTGGCTACCAGCTGGGAGAGGCCGGACGCGGTGACCTGGGTGTTCCACCTGCGCGATGGGGTGCGGTTTCACGATGGGCGTCCGCTGGAGGCGGACGATGTTGCGTGGACGATTCGTTCGCTGATCGACGGCACGATCGTTTCGAGCAAGAGCGGCAACTTTGCGGCGGTGAAGAGCGTGGAGACGCCGGACCGGCTGACGGTTGTGGTGCATACGAAGTATCCGTTCTCGGGGCTTCTGTTCAATATGAGCGATGGGCTGTTTGGCGTGGTGCCGCGTGGCGCGGGCAAGGACCTGGGACTGCATCCGATCGGTTCCGGGCCGTTTCGCTTTGTGAGTGCGGTGCAGGACAAAGAGGTCGTGCTGGAGCGCAGTCCGCTGTGCTGGCGTGCCCCGGCTGTGCCTCCCCCGGGGAAGCATCTAGTCGATCATGTGCGGTTCGCGGTGGTGCCGGACACGATTACGACGGCGCTGGAGATGAAGAAGGGCTCCGCCGATGTGGTGAGCAACGTGGTGACGCTGGACATGGTGCATGCGCTGGAGCAGGCTCCGAATCTTTCGGTCGCGACGGATGAGAGTTCCATCGCGATCTACATGACGCTGAATGTGCAGGATCCGGTGTTGCGGGACAAGCGCGTGCGGCAAGCGATGGCGTTCGCGATGGACAAGCCGGCGATCATCCAGGCGCTGTGGCGCGGGCAGGCGAAGGCCGCGTCTACCCTGCTGCCGGAGGGACACTGGGCGGCGGCGAGCGCCGCTGAGCTGCCGCAGTATCCGCATAACGTGGCACGGGCGCAGGCGTTGCTGGAGGCTGCGGGGTTCCATGCGGACAAGAACGGTGTGCGGCTGCGGGTGACGTTGAAGACCTCGACCGATGAGACGACGCGTCTGCTGGCGGCGGTGCTGCAACAGCAGATGAGGGCTGCGGGGATTGAGCTGACGACTCGTTCGGCGGAGTTTGGGACGTTCTACGCGGACATCACCAAGGGCGCGTTCCAGATGTATATTCTGCGCTGGATCGGGAGCAATGAGGATCCGGATATCTTTCGGTATGCGTATGGGACGGCGAGCTTTCCGCCCAAGGGCGGGAACCGTGGACGCTACTCGAATGCGAAGGTGGATGGCCTGATTGCGAAGGCCGCGGCGGAGACGGACGAAGGCCAGCGGCGGGCCGACTATGTAGAGCTACAGAGGATTGTGGCCGAGGAGCTGCCGGTGATTCCGCTGTGGTATCCAAACAATGAACTGGTGTACGGGAACAGGATGGGCGGGATGGTCGTGCGGGGATCGGGCACGTTCGATTTCCTGCGGGACGCCTGGACACGCTGAGCGCACGATTAGTGACGCTGCTGCCCGGAGTAGGGATGGAAGAAACGCCGCTGGCAGGCCATGCAGCGGAACGGTGCGAGTTTGAACAAGCTAAGAGCGTACTCGTACCAGCGTCGATGCGAGACTCGAACTTCTTTGCACAGGCAACGCTTGCAAACGATCGTAACTTGTTTTTGTGCCATAGGTCCATAGTACAACGGCTTGCTCGAAATGCTTTACCAATCCGTGTTTTCGAGCTTTGGCTTCCAAGGAAAGTATGCGGGGGTGAGCAACATTGCTCGCCGACGTCCCACTTTTCATGCAGTCGTAACAGGAGGACCGTAAGATCCCTCGCGATCAGGGCTGGACGACGACGTGGCGTATGACGACCGGCGTCAGCGGAAGGTTCGAGGCGTTGCGCGGCAGATGCGCCATCCGCTCCAGGACCGCCACCGATGCCGCGTCGCACTGCCCAATGATGGGGTAGCCGCCATCGAGCACATGCATCGGATTCAGCGCAAAGAAGAGTTCGCTGTTGTTCGTGTCGGGGCCACCGTTGCCAAACGCGAGCCGCCCGGGACGATCGAAGGTGAGGCCAGGCGCGGTCTCGTTCCTGAAGCGGAAGCCGATATCGACCTTCCCGCTGATGTCGCCGGTGATGTCGCCGAACTGGATGTAGAAGTCCGGGAGCACACGGTCGATCGCCATGCCATCGTAGAAGCGGTGATGATGCTGGACGACGTGCGTCGTTGGGTCGGTCCAGTCCTTCGTTCCATCCACCAGCCCCAGAAACGTACTGGTGGCAATCGGACTCTCTCGTGTGAATAAGCGACAGGAGATGCGCCCGATGCTGGTCTCGAGAATGGCCGTCGGCCCTGTGGGTTCCGGTCCTGAAGGAGCGGCCAGCGCCGTGATCGGTTGCGCCGGCAGGATCGTGTTGGCGGCTACTTGCGGTGCGGGCGGGGGGAGCGGCGTCCCTGCGGGAACAATCGCAATGTGGTTGACGGCAAACGGCGTGGTGGGGTGGTTGTCGGTGCTCTGCAGGATGTGCCGTATGGTGGCTACCAGCCTGACCGTGGCTTCGTCGCATCGGCCGAAGACCACCGCGTGGCCGTCCACCTCTCGATTCGCATGATCCGTGATGAGGAAGCGGGATGGTCCTGCGCTGCCTTTGGCGATCGTCATGGCGAGGAGCCCAGGCTGGTCGAAGAGCAATGCCGGAGTTGCTTCCGCGGGGAATGTCTCGCCGGCGGGCTGCTCGGAGGGTGTGGCACGCACCCCGGCAGCGACTCCCGCAGCCTGGGGGAAGATACGCGTGCCGTCGTAGAACGGCTTGCCGCCTCCGGCTGAACCATCCGGCTGAACCCATGCCGTGGTTCCCTGCGCCAGCCCGATGAAACGAGCGGTCGTGAGGGGGCGCTCATGCGTCAGCAGCGTGCAGGTCATCCTGCCGGCCGTCGTGTCGATCACGGCAGTGGGCTCGCTCGACTGGCAGTCGGCATGAAGCGTGAACGCGAAGACGCAGGCGGCGACGAGAGCGCGGAAAGGCAGCATCCACAGGTTATACACCCGCTCGAGCACGGAACCCAGTACTTAGGTATCGGTCGATACCAAGGGCCAATGGCCATGGCTGTCTGCCTCTGGTGTGATCGCAAGACGCAATCGCTTACAGGCAACTCGGCAGCAATGGGTGCCTGTCTGCATGGAGGAATTATCATGACGCAATACGGAAGGGCTCCATTGGAAGATGGCACGCCTGCCACTGACACCTGCAACATCCACACCCGGCGGAGTTTCCTGATCAAATCGGGAGTGAGCAGTCTCTGTCTTCTGGGCCTTGCATCCAGCGGCGAGGCGGAGTCCGCCATCATGGAGCAAGAGACCCCTCTTCCTGCACCTGTGGCTGGTGACGACACCATTCGTCCGTTCCATATCAATATTCCGAAGTCCGATCTGGCGGACCTGCGCCGGCGCATCCTGGCGACACGCTGGCCCGACCGGGAGACGGTCGACGATGCATCGCAGGGCGTCCGGCTTGCGACCATGCAGAAGCTTGCCAAGTACTGGGCGACCAGCTTCGACTGGCGCAAGGTCGAGGCCAGGCTGAACGCACTGCCGCAGTTCGTCACCACGATCGATGGGGTGAACATTCACTTCATCCATGTCCGATCGAAACATGCGCATGCTCTGCCGATCCTCATTACGCACGGGTGGCCTGGCTCGATCATCGAGCAGATGAAGATCATCGGGCCGCTGACCGACCCAACGGCCTTCGGGGGCAGTGCGGACGATGCGTTTGACGTCGTCATCCCTTCGTTGCCCGGTCATGGATTTTCCGGGACGCCTACGGTGACGGGATGGGATCCAGTGCGCATCGCACGCGCCTGGATCGTGCTGATGAAGCGCGTCGGTTATACGCGATTCGTTGCACAGGGCGGCGATTGGGGAAATGCCGTGACGGAACAGATGGCACTGCAGGCACCTCCGGAGCTGATCGGCATCCACACCAATATGCCGGCGACTGTTCCTGCGGAGATCGCACATGCGCTGCAGTTCAGCGAACCGGCTCCGGCAGGCCTCTCCGCGGACGAGGAGGGTGCGTGGGATCAGCTCGACACCTTCTATAAACATGGCCTGGGCTATGCGCAGGAGATGGCCAACCGTCCACAGACGCTTTATGGACTTGTCGATTCCCCCATCGGCCTGGCCTCGTGGATGCTCGACCATGATGCACGCAGCCAAGCGCTTATCGCGCGTGTCTTCGACGGTGTGTCCGAGGGACTTACGCGAGAGGACATCCTGGAGAACATTACGCTCTACTGGCTGACCAACACGGCAGTCTCCTCCGCCCGTCTCTACTGGGAGAGCAAGCTTCCCTTCTTTGCGCCGAAGGGTGTGCAGGTTCCGACTGCGGTCAGCGTCTTTCCCGACGAGATCTACGCGGCGCCCAAGAGCTGGACGGAGAAGGCCTATCCCAAATTGATCTATTACAACCGGCTCCCGAAGGGCGGACACTTCGCCGCGTGGGAGCAGCCTGCACTCTTCAGTACCGAACTCCGCGAGGCGTTTCGATCGCTGCGGTCGTAACAACCGGGCGGCAATACGTGGATCACGGTCGACCACGTATTGCCTTCCCTGCTCCCGGTATAGACCATCTGCTTCTCCCATCTCTCATCCGAAGGAACATCGTCATGCGGAACGTCGTCGTCAGTCTTGTAGCGATCGCTCTTTTGAAATGGGCCTTCCTGAAGCTGTGCGCGCCATCCCGGGGTCTGGAGGACGCCGGCGAAGAATCAGGCACTGCGCACGGGCGTTAGACGGAGTCTGACCGCCATCTTGACCAGACCGGGGAGAGAGTCGGCCTGCATCTTCTGCATGACCTTGCCGCGATGAGCTTTCACGGTGATCTCGCTGACGCCCATCGCAGCCCCGGCCAGTTTATTGGACATGCCCGCAACGATCAGGGACAGGACATCCCGCTCACGCGGCGTCAACAGCGCGTAACGATCTCGCAACGTCTTGATCTCGGCCTCGCGGCGAAGCGCGAGATGGCTGCGTTCGATCGAGTGCCGGACAGCGCTCAGGAGCGCCTCGTCCGCAAACGGTTTTGTCAGGAACTCGGCTGCTCCGCCCTTCATCGCCTTGACCGTCATGGGCACGTCGCCGTGCCCGGTGATGAAGATGATCGGCAGGTCCTTGCGGTCGGCCGCGATGCGCTTCTGCAGTTCGAGCCCGTTTAGGCCGGGCAGACCGACGTCGAGGATCAGGCAGCTTGGGGTGAAAGCCCGCGGGTGGTCCAGAAACGCCTGCGCGGACGCAAACGTCTCCGGCTGCCAGCCTTCGCATCGAATCAGAGACTCCAGCGACTCGCGGACAGAGATGTCATCGTCGACAACAAATACGATCGGCGTGGAATCTGGCATAGGCAGCAACCTCGAAGAACGTACTCTCGCACGTGAGCGAATTGTCTCATTTCTCGACGCGTGCCGACCGCGATCTTCAGGCATCGGCCCACACTGTACGGTCACGATTATGCAGTAAACATTGGGTTCTTCGCGTTCAAGCGTTGGGCTTCTCCCCCGAAAGAGTTGTTTCTCTCTACACGATCCAGCGCACACGGCACTCGACGTGGTGTTTCGCGGCAGCGGCGAATCCGCAAGAATCAAGCCAGGAAGTAAACCATGCGATTGACGGCAGATTCGTTTCCCCAGACAACGATGCATGACGACGGTGCGGCGTCGATTGACTTTGCGGAACTTAGCCTGCTTGCCGCGTCGATTGCGCATGAAGTGAATCAGCCTCTCTCGGGGATCATCACCAATGCCAGCACCTGCCTGCGGATGCTGGCCTCGGATCCGCCCAATATTTCTGGAGCACTCGAGACCGCGCGCCGCACGATCCGCGACGGCAACCGGGCCGCCGAGATTGTGACGCAGTTGAGGGCGCTCTTCGCGCATGAGGAAAGCCTTCTCGAACGCGTGGACCTTAATGAGGCGACCCATGAAGCAATCGCGCGGACGTGGAGCGAGCTCCAGAGGAACCGTGTCATCCTGCAGCTCGGCCTTGCAGACGTTCTCCCCCCTGTTGCAGGTGTCCGTGTGCAGCTCCAGCAGGTCATCCTGAACCTGATTCGGAATGGGATGGAAGCGATGAAGGAGGTCGAGGATCGTCCCAGGTTATTGCGGATCAGGACGGAGAAGGATGGGTGGAATGGCGTTCAACTAACCGTGACGGACTCCGGGATTGGGCTCGACCCTCCGTCGTTAGCAAACCTCTTCAAGCCTTTTCATACGACGAAGCAAGACGGCATGGGTATTGGTCTGTGCGTCAGCCGCTCTATCGTGGAGCGATTCCGTGGCCGTCTCTGGGCCGCGAGGAACGACGGACACGGATGCTCGTTTGCGTTCTCGATCCCCTGCTACGCAACGCGGTCGACGAAGGGCAAGGTCCTGCGGTTAAGCACTGCGGCCAAACCATCCTTTCGCGGGAAGCAGCCCCGCTCCCCGCAAAAGGATTCCAAGTCTCGCCCGACGCATCGGTCACATAGGACGCGGCCGCGTTGACGTTGCAGACGGGCCAGGAGCTGCCTACTCCGGCTTGCCTACCGAGTGCTCCTTGTACGCCTTCTGCACCACGTAAAAAGCCTTCTTCTTCTCCATCTTTTCGGAGAAGAGGCCTTTGCGGTTGTAGCCGTCCTGAAGCCTGGGGATGTTGCGTGTGGTGGAACGGAAGTCCATCAGCACCCATGGCGTCAGGCCACGCACCGCAGGGATCTTTCGCAGCATGTTGAACTGATGCTCATAGACGTTCGCCTCCTGCTCTTCGGTCCAGCGATCCTTCGCGGTCCCGTGATTGCCGAACTTCGCCTCAGCACCAAACTCGGAAAAGATGATCGGCTTGTTGGCGGTGAAGGTCCAGGTCTTCTCATCCGCTTCCTCGGCTTGTCCTTCGTACCAGCCGATGTACTCGTTCTGACCGACGACATCGAGAGCGGCCATGAGGGGATCGTCCTGGAGGATCTGCGGCTTATCCACCTTCGGGCCGATGAGGGCGGATGTGATGAGGCGCGTGGGGTCCGTCTTTCTGGCTTCGTTGGCGAGGCGGGTGAGAAATTCGGTGCGTGCAGGATTCCTCGGCGTCTCGTTCGAGACCGACCAGAAGATCACGGAGGCCTTGTTGCGGTCGCGACGGATCATCTCATGCAGCATGGCTTCGGCCTTGCTGTAGACGGGCTCTTTATCGAAGGAGATGCGCTGCCAGAGAGGGATCTCAGACCAGATCATGATGCCGTCGCGATCGGCTCTGCGCTCCATCCGCTCGTCGTGTGGATAGTGGCAGAGACGCACGAAGTTGGCATTCAAGTCATGCAGCATGGAGAAGATGTTGTTGACATCCTCGTCGGTGTTGGCCCTGCCACCGCGGACGGGGGCCTCCGCGTGCATGTTGATGCCCTGCAGGAAGACAGGTTTCCCGTTGAGAAGGATCTTCGTACCGTCCACCCGGATATCGCGAAAGCCAATGCGATCGGTGAGAGCATCCTGTCCTGCTGAGAGCTCGACGCGATAGAGGCGGGGGGATTCCGGCGACCAGAGAGTCAAGGACTTTGCGTCGACGGAGAAGTCGGCTCGTCCTTGCGAGTCCGTGCTGACGATGGTGTTGACACCAGCCTCGGGGATGTTCAGATGAACCTTCGTGCCGGCGGGAGCATCCTGCACATGAACGTACCCGGTGAGCGTGTGAGCGTCCTTCGCCGAGAAGGTGGCGTCATGCTTGAGATGCACGTCGTAGTCGTCGATGAAGTGCTCCGGCACAGTCACCAGCGAGACATCGCGGGTGATGCCGCCGTAGTTGAACCAGTCGTAGGAGACCGACGGGATATCGTCCTGATGCCTTGTCGAATCGACCGCGATGACCACGGCGTTGGTTCCGGCGTGCGCCGCGCTGGTGATCTCGCAATCGAAGGGCGTGAAGCCACCCTCATGCTCACAGACGCGCGTGCCGTTGACCCACGCGACGGAGCGATAGTTCGCGGCTCCGATATGCAGGAAGGAGCGCGTGCCTGCCTTGGGGGTGTAGACGAAGTCGCGCTGATACCAGACGACGCCCTCAAAGCGGAACAAGGTGGGTTCCTGCGTGTTCCAGTCTCCCGGCACCTTGAGCGTTGGCGCGGTGGCAAAGTCGTATTCGCTGTTGTGGGGCCCGCTGCTGATGTTGGGATGGGTATTGCGCGCGTATCCGCTATCGCGGATCTGGCCGGCGTTGTCGTAGAGTTCGCGGAAGGGCGGCTGCTCCACGAGATAGTGCCAATCGCCGTTGAGGGACTCGGTCTTTCGTTGATCGACACCGACGAGCAGTGTCTGGAGTGGCTTCTGGGCCACGAGGAGCGGCGCAGCAAACGAGAGTGTCAGGACAAGTACCGCGGTGAGCCGGCTTTGCCGGACATATTGGGAAAGACTTGGTACGTGCATTGAATCTCCTCTGGAGGCGAATGGTTCCGACGCATTGCTGCCAAAACAGTTCGTTCGGCAAAGTCTGAAAAGGTAATCTGGGGAATATTACTCTTTTCCGGCAACCATCGACGAGATGCCGGTGAGGCATGCCCGATGGCAGGGGTTGGCGCGTGGAACTGACGATCCGATACCGGAGGCTAGGGCTTGTGGGTGATCAACGTGGCGGGCATACCAGGGCGTGCTGCAGTCCCTTTGAAGTTCTCCAGCTTGAGGCCTGATACGTTCTCCGCTTCCAGGGCGTAGCTGAAGTAAGGAGCCTGGTGAAGTCCCCAGCTTGCGGTGCAGTTGCGCAGTACGGCACCCTGCACGTTTCTGAGTGAGTAGGCAGGTGTGTCGTGCTTCTCCAATCCACCGGGTTCATGCATCGGGTCATCCGCTCGCGTGGGACGATCGTCGAACATGCCACCGGGATATTGGGTCCAGCGGTCGATCTTGACGGAGCAATCTTCCAGAAGGACATTCCTGATTGGCATGTCCGGATGAGCATCGATCCGGAAGCTGTTCTCCGCGACACCGTGAACATTTCTGAAACGAATATTGCTGAGGGTCCCAGTCTTGCCGTTGAGGGTTCGAGGCCAGACGGTTACGGATGCCGCTTCGCCCCAGCCCCACCAGCGAGCTGCGTGATGCTGCGCAAGGAAATCGATATCACGGAACTCCACGTCTTCGATATTCCCCGGCTGGCGATGAGTGATAGTGGGACCGCGACCACCGGAGACGATGCGGCAACGCTCAAAGAGGATCTTCGAGATATCGCCGAAGGTCTCTGTGCCGATCTTGATGCCACTGTCGCGACAGACTACGGAGCAATCGCGAACCGTAACGTTCTGCATGACACCATAGTTCTCCCCTTCCTTTTGCTCACTCGTCTTGAGCACGATGCCATCGTCCGCGCAGACGATGTCGCAGTTCCTGATCTCCATATCGCGGCAACGGTCGGGATCCATGGCGTCGCAGTTTGGCACGTCAAGATAGTTGCGGACCTTGATGCCTTCGACGAGAACATGGTCGCAGCCGAGGGTATGTAGACCCCACTCTGGCGCGTGCCCGAAGGAGATGCCCGATATCTCCAAGCCGGTACACGCGATGAGATGGAACATTCTTGGACGGAAGGGGAGAGGCTCCCAACGCTCATAAACGGGTGAGTAGATGCCCATGAACTTCATGCCTTGTCCGTCAACATGGCCTGTACCGCTGATGCGCACATTCGTGGCACCGTTGGCGTTGATGATGCCATTGTTCCTGGTGAAGGGATAATGCTGTTTATCCGGGCTTGCGAGAAGGACTGCGTCCTCCGCGAGATGGAAGTCGACGTTGCTCTTCAACATGAGCGCACCGACCAGGAAGCGCTTACCACCCGGCACGATGACACGGCCTCCACCGGCGGACGATACCCGGTCGATGGCCTGCTGGATCGCGGCCGTATCCAGCGTGATGCCATCGCCGACAGCGCCGAGCGACGATACGTTGATTTCAGTTCCCGCCATGGATTGCGCGAACGACGGCATCCAATTGAGACCGGCAAGGGAGAGTGAGCTGAAGAGGAAAGATCTGCGCGTCGCCATACGACTCCTGTGCTTCTTTTACTTTAGGGTTTGAGTTCGAGCAAGACGCAACTGTGAGGCGCCAACGTCAGGTTGATCGAGCTCGAACGCTCACGATCTTCATTCGACCACAGTTCCCTGCTGCTGTAGGTTTCCGAGGGCAGGTTATAGAACGCGTAGGTGCGGGATATGGTCTTGTCTCGGTCGTTCAGGTTGAAGAGGGCCAGATAACGGACGCCATTTTTTCCTGCGGCGGTCCATGCAACCGTGTTGCCTTCGCGTGCGACCTGGCGCTGATCATGAGCATACTGATTGACATTGAGGACATCGCGGTTGGTGAGGAGGCTGACGGTCCACTCGTCGAGCCTGGTGAGATTGGCACCGACGATAAGAGGTGAACGCATGATGGCCCAGAGCGTGATCATCATGCGTTGCTCCGATTGGGTTAAGCGGGTCTGTCGTGCCTCGCCATCACCGGGCTCCGGATCGAGATAGCCGAGGGGGAGCATGTCCGCATCGGGCCACTGGCCGGCATGCGCGTATGGAGACCACGCGGCCGCGAGTTCGAACTGATCGTGCAGGCTGCGCGGAGCATGCCGGACGTTCTTCCAGTAGTCCCAGATGTCGTCCGAGATGCGCCACATCTGGGCGTAAGGGAGCAACTCCTGCGCAATGCCTGGCGATGTCGGTCCAGGCGAGAGGCTGAGAACGATGGGCCGCCCTGTCTTCAGGATCGCTTTGTGGATCATGCGAATCTCGGTCGGTTTGTAAGGATGATCCGAGATGCAGTCTACCTTGATGAAGTCGACGCCCCAGCCTGCATACTGCGCGAGGAGAGAGTCGTACCATGCTTGTCCGGCGGGCGTGTCACGGACTCCCCAATTGGTAGGGTCCCATGGGCACGGGTCGGTTGTATCCGCTACATCCTGCGCGTGGAAGCGGCTGTTTGCGACCGGCATGTTGCGACTGACAGACTCACGAGGGATGCCGCGCACGATGTGGATGCCGAACTTCAGGCCCTGAGCATGGACGTAGTCGCCGAGAGCGCGGAACCCCTGGTTTTTTCCGTCGATCATGGCAGAGGGAAACCGCTCCGGCACGGGATTGTAGCGGCCGTATGCATCGAGCTCGTAGACGACCTTCTCCGGCGACTTGAGGTCCTTGGGGTTTTTGAGGAACCATCCTTCGTCGATGACGGCGTACTGCCAACCGAAGGGCTTCAGCGTCTTCGCAAGGATACTGACGTTGTCGCGAAACTGCGGCTCGGTGATCGTCAATCCATAGGCGTCCCAACTGTTCCAACCCATGGGAGGACGCGAAGCAAGTTCGGTCGCCCCGGGGGCTGGAGTTTGTGCGAACGAAGAGAGGACAGCTCCGAAAAGAAGCGTGGAAGCAAGAGCGAACCGAAGATACAAACGACCTCCGAATAGTGCAAGTGAAGCATGGATAAAAGTGCCCGGCGCGACCGATTGCGCGCGCCGGGATTGGGGAAGGGGCGTTAGAAGGTGATCTTCGCCGCGATCTGAAGCAGACGGGCATCGTTGGCAGTCGACGTGATGCGGCCGAACGTCGTGCTCGAATTGATGGCTGTGTTCGGGTTGGCGTAGTTGGGATGGTTGAGCGCGTTGAAGGCCTCTCCACGGATCTCGAGCTGAGAGCGCTCGAAGATTGGGAAGTGCTTGCTGATGGCTACATCGACGTTGGCAAAGCCTGGACCACGAGCCTGCAGAGGAGCCGCGTTGCCGAAGGTGCCAAGCGGTTGCAGAGCGTAGGCCGCAGCGTTGATCCACAGCGGCTTGACGCCTGCAGCCGGGAAAAGATTCTTTGCGTAGAGACTCTGTCCCGGGACGAGATTCGGGCGATCCTGGCCAATTGCCGTAAGCGAACGATCCGTACCGTCATTTACCGTGTAAGGCATGCCCGTGCGGTAGGTGATCAGAGGACTTACCTGCCATGCGCCAAGAGCATAGTTGAGCGTGTGCTGGTGGAACTTCGGTGTCGTGGCAACGCCGGAGATCGTGAGGTTGTGGGTCGTGTCGAAGTTGCAGTTGCCATATTCGGCGGCGTGATTGTTGGGGTCCTGCGGGGGCGGCGTGTTGTCGCCCGTGTAGTTCATGTTGGAGAGGCAGTGCGACCAAGTGTAGTTCATCAACATGGAGAAGTTGTTCGCGAAGCGGTGGTTGACCGTGGCGACGATGCCGTTGAAGTTCGCCATGCCGTAGTCTGCCGTGGCGCTGAAAGCACCATAGCGCGTGCCCGCTGTGGTGTTGCTGGCGATGGCAGCTCGATACAAGATGTAGCGCTGCGAGGTATTGTTCGTCGTGGCGACCGCACCGGACGGCGTGTTTGCAGGCGTTGCGTAGTTGTACGGCTGGAAGCCCCAAAGATGAATGGTGCTGGTCCCGATATAGCTGACCGATGCGAGCCAGTTTGCTGAAAGCTGGTTCTGATAGCTGAGGTTGTACTGGTGCATGTAGGTGCGGCGCAGATTGCTCGGATAGTAGCCCGTCGCCACGTTGCTTGCGGCGAACGCAGCGTTGGCTGGAGCCGGGTATTGCGTGGGATACGGGTTGCCTCCGACGATTTTCTTCCAAGGGTTGTCGAAGGATTTGACGGCATCCGTCTGGTTGGTGGAATTGTCGACCGTGAAGGACTGCGCCGCTGCGTTTGGAGAGTTTCCCGGGAAGCCCGAATCGTAGTAGAGTTCTGGAGCTTCGAAGGTCAGCGTATACGAACCGCGCAGGCTGGACCTGCCGTTGCCCATCGGGTCGAAGGCGAAGCCGGCCCTGGGCGAGAAGTTCGTGAAGCGGGAGTTGATGAAGCCAGGTTTAACACCCTTATCTCCGTAGAAGACGATGCCCGCAGGGGCGTTTGGATAAACGGACGAAACAGTATTCGAGGCGAAGGCCGCTGGGCTGAATTCTCCGCCGATATTGTTCTTCTCATACTCGGGGAACCATGGTTCCCAGCGCAGGCCGGCGTTGATGGTCAGCTTTCTGGTGGCGTGCCAGGTGTCCTGCACGTAGTAGCCGAAGTAGTTGTAGCGAAGATGGGCCGCGGCTCCGGGACCGAAGCCTTGCGCGAAGGTGTTGGGTGCGCCGAGCAAAAGATCGGAGAGTCCAAGACCGGAGTATGAGCCGTTGAAGGTGAACTGACCGTTCTCCGTGTTGAGTCCGGCGAGGTTCAACTCTTCGTGAATATAGTCGAAGCCGAGTTGCACGAAGTGGCTTCCTTTCTGCATGGAGACGTCGTCGGCCACCTGGTAGTGGTTGGTGACGTAGTGCGTGGGAGCGCAGCTTCCGCAGGACGCGGTAAAGGCTCCGCTGACGTTGAGGTAGATATAGTTGGGGACCGACGAGTAGACGTTCGAGCCGATGGTCGCGGGCGAGATGAGGTCACCCGGGGCGCCGCGTGCGATCGCGAGACGCGTGACCGTGCCGCGAAGGGCGTTCGAGATGTTGGGCGTTATGACAAAGTTATCGCCGAGTGTGAGGTACTTGCCGCGGTCCTTCAGGCCCGGGTTGATGGCGTTCAGCAGGTTTCCGTTGAAGATCGCCTTTTGGTAGTAGTTCGTCATGAAGTAGCGGGCGAAGACGTTATGACGTGCGCTGAGGGTGTAGTCGAGACGTCCGATCCACTGATTCTCGTCCTGGGGCGCGGGAACGGAGTAGGAGACGAGACCGGCGGCATTCTGCGTCTGGCCGGTGGGAAGGTACTTCATCAACGCTACCGCAGCAGGGCTGAAGAGCGAAGGGTTGATGGTTGCCGTGCAGGCGGTGGCGTTATAGACGAAGCCAGCCGAGGCGAGCAGCGTGGGGCAGGTGTTGTTCGCGCTGAGGCTGCGCTGGTACTGCAGGTAGGGAGTGAAGTTGCCGGAGAGCATCGCAGCCGTTGGCACGAAGGATGAAGTGCTGGCCGGAGCGATGCGCAACGCCGTGTGCTGATAGCCGCCGAAGAAGAAGAGCTTGTCGTGAATGATGGGGCCGCCGAAGTATCCGCCGAACTGGTTGCGCTTCAGATCGGTGTAGCCGTTGATGCGATTGTTGGCGTTCGCGTAGCTGTTGCGCAGGAACTCGAAGACGCCTCCGTGCCAGAGGTTGGTGCCGGACTTCGTGACGATATTGACGGCGGCGCTGGGGTGAACGCCGAACTGAGCCGACATGCCGGTCGTCTGCACGCTGAACTCCTGCAAGACATCCGGGAAGGGGAACGGCATATTGACGTTGGAGAAGGAGTCGTTATGGTCGCCACCATCGAGCAGATAGTTGATCTGATTGCCCTGGCCGCCGGCGACCGCGATGTTCAGCGCGCCACCGATCGCGCTTGTACCCGTGCTGCCGTAGCTCTTGGTGCTGGTCATATTGCCGTTCACGGTCGGGGCGGAGGCTCCGGAAAGCAGCACGAGGTTGGCCGCGTTACGACCGTTGAGGGGCAAGTCGACGACGCGGCTCTGGTCGACGACCGTCGCAATGGAGGTATCGTCGGTCTGGACCTGCGCTGCCGTTCCGTTCACCGTAATCGTGGTGTCGGTAGAACCGACGGTGAGAGGTGCATCCACGACAGCGTCGTTCGATACCTCCAGGATGATTCCGGTGCGGCTATAGGACTGGAAGCCGGGGGCGGTCACCTTGACGGTGTAGGCTCCGACGGGGAGATTCGACAGCACGTAGCTCCCTGTGCCATTGGTGACGGCCGTGGCGGTTGTGCCGGAGGCGGTTTGCGTTGCGACGACCGAAGCTCCACTGACGACTGCCCCGGTGTTGTCGGTGACCGTGCCATGCATCTTGGCCGAAGAAACAGCCTGCGCGAACGCGTTGTACCCGGGAAGCAGGACGAGGTAGCAGCTCAGCGCCACGGCAGACCTGGAAAGAATTCGCTTCATGTTCAGGAGCGAACGGATCAATTTTATGTTCATGTGTTGCCTCCAAATTTGGTTCCAACGGGAAACGTTTACCCGTTATCCACAGCCGTTGCACGAGTCCGTTTTCGACTTTGGGGCTTCGGTCTCATGGAATCGTTCATTCGCCAACGGGGGGTTCCGGTTTTCTCCAGCCCACGAAGCTTCTTCACTGGCCGATACGACTCGCAAGTGAATTTACGGTGAGGGAGCGGGAGCTTCACGGCCAGTCGGCAGCAATTCGCGTATTCCGAGGGGATCGCGACCGAAAACACGGACGTTAAGGCTTCGCATTCTTACTGTAAAAGGGAGCGTTTCCAGAGCAAAACGGCAGAATGGTATTCTGTCTCTGCTGGTGCCGGATGCAAACGACCCAACTCAATCCGCCTGAAACTTCCTTTCACCCATCCAAGGCGGAGTGGGAGCGGCTCCTAAGCCGCGTGGTGGATAGCACGCCCTTTCGGCGCTCGACCCGGCTACGTGACTTTCTGATTTATGTCGGGAACGAAGTTGTCCTCCACGGTGCAGAAGACCTCCACGAGCAACAGATCGGGACGGCCGTTTTCGGTCGTCCGGCCGCCTATGACACTTCGCAGGACAACATCGTGCGTGTCAATGCGATGGAGTTGCGGAAGAGAATTGATCTCTACTTCACCGACGAGGGGCAAAATGAGCCTCTCCTCTTCGAAATTCCTCGTGGACGCTATGTGCCTGTCTTCCGGTTGCGTCGCCTGGATGCCATCGATCCTCCGGAAATCGGACCTCTAAAGAGTGCCCCATCCGAGGAAGAACGAAACTCCACCGCGCTCAAGGATACTCCGTCGCCCATGGCGGAGACGAGCGCGATGCTGGCGAGGGCGGTGCGCAATGCCCTTCCCGCGATCCTTGTCGTTGTCATCCTCATCCTTACGGCCTGGCTTGTCATCGCCATACGGCGCGACCAGCAAAACCAGAACGCGCTGCACAAGTGGCAAAGCGGCCCTGCGCTTCGTGCATTCTGGGGGAATTTCTTCGGTACGGGACTCGCCCCTGAGATCGTTCTTGGCGACACCTCTTTTTTGCTTGCCCAGGACGTTCTTCGCAAACCACTTTCGCTGGCGCAATACCTCGACTACAGCTATCGTGCTGCTCAGTCGCCCGACCCGCTGAGCAGTGAGGCACGACAACAAGAGCAGAAGGATCTGGCCATTATCTTCAGCCGCAGTTCCGGAAGCCTTGGGGACTTCCGCGTGGCACGCCGGATTACGGAACTGGAAACCGGCAACGAAGGAACTCGTTTACTCTTCGCGCGAGAATACGCCGGGCACCGGCTGCGTTGGAACAATACGATCTTCGTTGGAAGCAGCAAGTCGAATCCGTGGGTCGAGCTGTTCGAAGATCGGATGGCGTACCACTTCAATCGATCCCCCAACCGGACATCTTCTGTCGTAACGGTGGATCATCCCACCGGGAGTGAGCAGGCGGAGTACTCACTCTCGTCCGATCCGGAGACGAGAACAGCCTACTGCGTCATCGTCTTTCTCCCGAATCCAACCGACACTGGAAACACGCTTATCCTGGCCGGAAGCGATTCTCAGGCGACCGAGGCGGCGGGAGACTTTTTGACCAGCGAGGACGGCCTGGAGAAGCTTCAGGCTGTCTTGCAGCAAAAAGCTTTCCCTCACTTCCAGGTTCTATTGCGGATTTCGCGCTTCAGTGGAACGCCCCTTGGCTACGAGATCGTCTCGCATCGCATCATCAAGAAGTAGTGGCGTCCGCGCTATTGAAGAAGGTGATCGCATTCGGAACGAAGCGTGTCATGCGCCCCGATCAGATGCGTTCGTTCTTCCTTGAGCCATCCGCCATCGGTGTTCAGTTGCTTTTCGGCTCTTGCCAACTCCGGATCGAGGGCTGCCGGTGCCGGACCGCCCAGGACCTGCCTCAATGCGATGAAGTGGACGGGATCGAGCGCCTGCACCAGTTGATCGTGCGTTACGGCGATTCCTTCTTTGCGCGCACGCGCGTAGAGATCCGTTGCCAGCGCAGTTGGATCGTCCGTCACTGCCGCTCTGACTGCTGCGGAAACCATGTGATGCGCTTGATGGAAGGAGATTCCGCACTCTCGGACCAGCGTGTCGGCAACTTCAGTCACCGTGAGGAAGCTTCCATGGGCGCGTGACCGCATGCGCTCCGTGTCGAAGGACGCCTCCGAGAGGGCACCGCCCAGGAGTGCGAGAGCGCGCTGCCCGTCATCGAAGGCAAGGGCCACGAGCGGCTGCAACGAGTCTTCGCCATCGTTCATGTCGGCGAAGGGCGTGTTGTGGAGAGAGCCAAGAACCGCCTGCGCCTCATTGAGCGCGCGCGAAGCAAGGATGCGCGTATGTTCCAGCGGCACGGGATTGCGCTTCTGCGGCATGATGCTGCTGATCTGCACGTAGCCATCAGAGAGTCGTAGAAATCCGAATTCGGCAGTGGACCAGAGGAGCATGTCCTGGGCGAAGCGGCCGAGGCTCAGCATTGCCGTTGCGAGGATGCCACAGGCCTCCGCCACATAGTCGACCGCTGCGATCGCTCCATAGGAGTTGACGACGAGACCGCGAAAACCCAGTAGCTTCTCTGTCACATGACGATCGATTGGAAAGCCTGTGGTGGTGATTGCGCAGGCACCGAGGGGACTGCGATTGACCCGCGCATAGCAACCGATGATCCGGTCCGCATCGCGCTCGAGGATCTCGATCATCGCCATCATGTAGTGACCCAGCGTTGTCGGCTGGGCCGGCTGGTTGTGGGTGTAGGCCGGCATGAGGGTGGTGCGGTTCTCCTGTGCGATTCGAAGCAGCGTCTCGCGCAGACGCAGCGAGTTTTCGAGCGTCTGCAGGAGGCGGCCACGCAACACCATGCGGTACATGGTGAGGTCAATGTCGTTGCGGGAGCGTGCCGTGTGCAAGCGACCGGCATCGTCTCGTCCGGCGAGTTCGGCGATCTTTGCTTCCACGAGAAAGAAGAGGTCTTCAACGCTTCCGTCATAGGGAGCTGTGCGCAGCGCCTGAAGATCGAGTGCGCGCAAAGCTCGCATGCAGGCGGCGGCTGTCTTTGCCGTCACGATGTTCTGCTTGCGCAGCATGACCAGGTGGGCCATATCGATTTCAACGAGCGAGGGCAGGAAGAGCCGCTGCGCATCCGCGAAGATAGCCGTCAATACATGTTCGCGATAGATGGGAGCGGGAAACGTGGAGACCTTGGAATCACTATGCATGGGGAGTCATCTTATCGTGCTGGTTTCGTGCAAGGAAGAAGCGGTGGGCGCGAACGCCCACCGCTCCACGGGATCCGGAGCGACCTAGAATTCGATCTTCGCGCCGAACTGCAGGATGCGTGCCTCAAGCACGGTGCTGGTCGGAACCAGGCTGGGTGCGCCTGTGGCCGTGACGGCACCGACTTGTCCAAGAGCCGGGTTGGTGATGGTTGTAGCCGTGGTGTTGATGCTGGTGACGTTCGAGCGATTCAACACGTTGTTCGCTTCCACGAAGATCTGCGGCTTCACGCGTTCGAAGAAGGTTCCGAAGGTCCGGGTGAAACGCACATCCGGCTGCACGATCGCGGGAGTACGCAGCGTGTTGCGACCGACAAACAATGGCCTCTGCTGACCGACGGAAAGAGCATCGCCGTTGAGGTTGCTGCCGGTCACCTCATTCTGCGCATCGCCGCTGCTCGCGTTCACCAGCACGGCAAGGTTGTTGTTCGAGGCCAGAGCACTGAGGAAACGGCTGTTGAACTTGAACACCGGCTGATACACAACCGCCGTCGTGAAGGCATTGGGACGGTTCACGTAGCTGTTGCCGCGATCGCGCTTGCGATTCGTCGGATCCGAGATGTAGTTCGAGTTCTCGTAGCTGTTGCCTTCGGGCGCATCGGAGATGGCATGCGACCAGGTGTACGAAGCGTTGAGCGTAAGCCCACCCGACATGCGGTGCACAAAGTTGGTGATGAGCGCGTGATAGCTGGAGTTCGCGCCGATATCGATCAACCGGATCGAGTTGAACGCCGGGTTATAGCGCGTCGTCGCCGATACGGTCGAACTGAAGGTGGGGCGACCATCGGCGAGTGCTCCGCCAGGGATTGGGATGACGTTGCTGTTGCGCAGGAACTGCAGGTTGCGGCCATTGGTCATGACGTAGCCGATGGTCAGCGCATCGTTCTTGCCCAGCGCCTGCTCCACCTGCGTGTTGATGTTCCAGGTGTACTCGTTCTTGAACTTCGAGGTCAGCGCAAACGGCGTGGGTGTCGGCAGCGACGACACCGGCACATTGTTGAAGGTGTTGGGGAAGTTCGGCGCACCGACTGTCGTGGGTCCGAGCGTTGCAATGAGATTACCCGTGTTTGTCAGACCATTTGCATACAGCGGGTTGTAGTAGCTGTTGGTCGGTGTGGCCTCATAGAACATGCCACCGCTGAGGCGAACGACGGTGCCCTGAAATGGCGAGTACGAAAGGCCGACCCTCGGAGCGAAGTTGCCCATCGGGATGCGGAAGTTTTGGGTCTCCGCTAGAGGAGCATTCGCCAGTCCATTCGGAGCGCGGTATTGGTCATAGCGCACGCCGTAGTTGGCGACCAGCTTATGGGTGATCTGCCAGGTGTCCTGTGCAAAGAGGGCGAAGAACACCGTCTGATAGCCGGCACCAGGACGCCCAATGGAAGCCGTGACGTTGCTGTACGACTTCGTGTTGATGCCGTTCTTGGCATTCAGGTAATCGGCCAGCGTGGCGAAGGTGAACTGCGTGTAGACATCGGCAAGCTGTGTGTCGTTGTTCTTCTGCAGGGCGGTTCCGAACTTGAAGCTGTGACCGCCATGGATCAGGGTTACGTTGTCGGAGAAGGATGGAATCTTCTCCTGGAACTTATCCCCCGCGCTGTTGGTACCGCCGAAGTTCGCCACACCCGAGATCGTCACCATCGGGCCGGGCCCGGTCGCGGCACCCGCGAAGTGCTGCTGGTTGCGATAGGGCCACGATCCACGAAACTCATTCAACAGCGTGGGCTTGAAGGTCGTGATCAACTGCGCGCCAATGATGTGGGCACGATCGCGGAAGTCAGCCTCCGCACTCTGGAGATACAGACCACCCGCATTCGTGTTGAACGGATACGTATTGCGGAAGTAGTTATAACGAACGAATGCTGTGTTCTTCGCATTGATGTTGACGTCGAGACGGGCGTCCATCCACTGTGCCCGCTGCACCTGAGGCGCGGTTCCAAAATCGCTCAACGGCACACCGGCGGCGATCAACGCTGCCTGATTCGCCGGGGTGACGGTGATCGCCTGCGGGTTTCCGCGCTTCAAGTGTTCGTAAGCGCCAAAGAAGAACACGCGATTCTTGATGATGGGTCCGCCCACGCGGCCGGTCAGATCGTCGACGTGAAGGTCAGGCAGAGGCTTGTAGTTCGAAGCGCCCGGATTGCAATTCTGCAGGATGGGGCAGGAGCTCGCCACCTTCGGACGCCAGATGTACTGCACCGCTCCATGCAGCGCGTTGGTTCCCGCCGGGGTGATGACGTTATAGATCACGCCGGCCGTGTTGCCGAACTCCGGGGTGAAGGCATTCGAGATGGTCTGCACCGTATCGGTGTAGCTGTCGGAGATAGCGAAGAGACGAAGACCGTAGCGGTCGCTCTCCGTATCCACCATGCCGTCGAGCTGGTAGTTCACGCGATCCACGAGACCGTTCGTATTCATCGTGCGTGGAATACCGTTCTCCGGATTCGGATGGCCGGAGACACCCGGTTGAAACAGAATGAAGTTGTATGGGTTCCGTGAAGTCAGCGGCAGGTTCTGCGTTTCGGCCGAGGTGATCGTACGGCTGAGATCGGCTCGCGCCGCTTCAATCATGGGTGAATCGCTCGTCACTGTGATCTCAGTGCCGACGGAGCCGGTCTTCAGCGACTCATCCACCGTGCTGTCGGAACCGGCACCCACGTGCACACCGCTCTGGGTGTAGGGCGCAAAGTTGGAGGATGTGGTGGACACCGAGTACGTCCCGATCGGAAGATTCGGCGCGATGTATCGACCTTCGCCATCGGAGGTCAACTGCCGTGTGTAGCCGTTATCGATGTTCTTCACCGTGACCGCCGCGTTGGGGATCGGCGCTCCGGAGACATCCGTGATTTGGCCACGGATTGTTCCATTGATGGACTGCGATTGGCTGAATCCCGATGCTGTCAGGGACAACGTGAGTGCAGAGAGAAGAAGAGTGCGCGACAGCTTAGACATGAGAGCCTCCGAGAAGTTGATGCAGCGGAACGTAGAGATCGTGAAGATCGATTCTGTTGCGACAGGGAGAACAGATAAGCGTCAACAAAGAAGGTTCGCTTCAATGGCAGCGAGAGAAAGCGATACAGCTCCAAAGAGTTGCGCCTGCGTGCTGAGCGCGGACGAGCGCACCTTTGGAATAGCAAAGTCGTTTTCCTGCAGGTAGTGCGTGGTCACCCGGCACAAGGCCGGATGGGCCCCCACACCACCACCCAGCACAATCAACTCAGGGTTATAGAGAAGCGCGATGGTACTCAGAGCCTCGGCAAGAAGGCGTCCCGTGTTCTGGAGTACCTCCTCCGCCCTTGCATCGCCCGCTTCCGCCATATCGAAGATCTGCGAGGCACGCAGAACACTCAACTCCTCACGCACACTGCGCCGCTCTTTGCGCAGGAGTTCCTTCCACCGAGCCTCGATCCCGAGACCGCCGGTGATGCGTTCGAGCTGGCCCGTCTCACGCATCAGCAGCCTTTGTCTCGGCATCCCCGAGACCGAAAGATAACCGATTTCACCGGCTGACCATGTCGCGCCGTGATGCAACGCTCCGCGAAGGAAGATGCCCGCACCCACACCGGTGCCCATGGCAATGAAGACGAAGTCGTCGATGCCGCGCGCCATGCCTTCGGCGTGCTCCCCTACCGCCGCCAGGTTCGTATCGTTCTCGACACCGGCGGGGATTCCAAGCTGGCGCTCCAGCAACGTCCGCAGAGGTACATCGTTCCAGCCAGACAGGTTCGGCGCGGCAAGGACCACACCGCGATTCACATCGGTGATACCAGGTGCCGCGGCGGTGATGTGCAGGACCTTCCCACTGACTCCGGCCTCAGCCACCATCGCCGTGAGCCCCTGCTGCACCAGGTTCACGACGCCGCGCGGAGTCTTCTGGTTCTCCCCAATCCGCGTGTCCCACTGCGCCACCGGGTTTCCGTTAAGGTCTGCGAGCATCATGCGCACGCGTGTGCCACCGATGTCGGCGGCTGCAACGTGACCATGCTTTTCATTGAATCGAAGTATGGCTGGTGGACGCCCACCGGACGAGATCCCATCACCCATTTCTTCCGCCAAACCCAAGCCAACGAGGCGCGATACGCCGATTGAAACCGTGGGGGCTGTGAGCCCGGACAAACGCGCCAGATCCGCCTTGGAGCATGGACTGTGGGCACGCAGCAGCTTCAAAAGGAGACGATCGTTCGCCTCGCGTAACTGCGCCGGCCGCGCAGGTTCCTGCGTCCCAGCGATCGTGCGATGCGTCATCGGGACCTTTGTCGTCATGCGGCGGCGGATTGGAGTAGCACGTCTCGTCATGAGCTTGTGCATGGATTATAAGGAACTTTTAAAAAGTTCGTGCAATCTTTTTTAAAGCAATTTATAAAGTCATTAGCAATCGATCACTTTTTGATGAATATTTTGGGCCTCGCCACGAGAACGCCGATCCCGATCGGGATTCGCAGGAGAATTCGTCGATGAAGTATGGAAGCTGGCAGAACAACGCGAAGAGCTATGCGGTAAGGGCAACAGGACGAACCGTGACCGCCATGTTTCTTGGTGCGGTCAGCCTCTCCGCCGTGGCGCAGACACCGACGCCGGAACCCATGAAGATTCAGGTGGATGCGTCGTATCCGCAGCCTCTTCCCATCGAGCGCGGTGCATCCGGCCTTGCTGAAAGCCTGCGCCGCCTCCATACCCGTGCGAGCCTCATCCAGATCAACGCACATCCCGATGATGAAGACGGTGGGATGCTCGCCTATGAAAGCCGTGGACTTGGCGCGGACGTCTCCCTGCTCGCGCTGAACCGGGGTGAAGGCGGCCAGAACGTGATGACGGGAGATTTCTGGGACCAACTCGGTATCCTGCGCACCCAGGAGCACCTTGCCGCGAACCGCTATTACGGTGTGCATCTCTTTTACACACGCGTCGCGGACTTCGGATTCTCGAAGACACTCGAAGAGGCCCTGAAGCAGTGGGATCACGATCGTGTGCTGCGGGATGTCGTTCGTGTTGTCCGGATCACGCGGCCCATGGTCGTCACCAGCGTCTTCGCCGGGTACGTGTCGGACGGGCATGGCCATCATCAGACTGCTGGCCTCATGGCACAAGAGGTCTTCCATGCAGCCGGCGATCCAACGATGTTTCCTGAGCAGATCAAGGAAGGCCTGCAACCCTGGAAGCCCCTGAAGGTCTATGCGCGCGTTCCGTTTGCGCAGGTTACGCCGAAGGGCATCTTCGACTATGCAACCGGAAAGTGGGAGCCGGTTCGTTTCAAGAACTACGTTACGGGCAAACCAATCGAGGGCGTTCCCACCGCCACGTTGACCGTGCCAGAGGGCGAGTACAACGCGCTTTACGGCAACAACTACCTGCAGATTGCACGCGAAGGACTCAACGAGCAGAAGTCGCAGACCGGCGGCGTTCCTATCCCGGCACCGGGGAAGTTCGACAGCCCGTACCATCTCTATGCTTCGCGGGTAAACGGAGCTGCCCTGCCGGAGCATGAGCAGAGCTTCTTCGATGGCATCGACATCTCGCTTCCCGGCATCGCAGGATACCTGCCCGCAAAGAGCCAGCCCGAAGTCCGCTCCCGTCTCCAGGCCATCGCGGCGCAGGTCGACGAAGCAACGCGCGTCTACGATGCCAACGATCCCGCAAAGAGCGCACCGGCTCTGGCACGTGGGCTGGACCTCACACGAGCTCTGATCGACTCACTCCGGTCCGCCAATATCCCGGAGGAGGCGCGCTACAACGCACTCCACGAACTCGAGTTGAAGAAGGAGCAGTTCAACTTTGCGCTTGGCCAGTCCCTGGGGATGTCCCTGCTGGCGACGGTCCAGGCGAAGATGCCTCAGGTCGGCCGCTTTGGCCCCATGGGCCCCACGGATGGCGTCTTCTCCGGCGCGGCTGCTACCGGTACGGCCATCGCCGGCCAGTCGGTACTCGTTGGCGTCCATGTTGCGGCTCAGGGTTCTACGCCAGTGCAGGTGGACAGCGTTACCCTTATCCCGAACACGGGTGGCGACTGGAAGCCTGTGGAGAAGGGCGGCATCGACGGCGCACTTCAGGCGGGCACTGCGAAGGATGCCTATCTGACCGTGACCGTCCCTGCCGACGCTCCTTATACCGAGCCATACTTTTCCAGGCCCAATCTTGAACAGAGCTACTACGACCTGAAGGCGCCGCAGTATCTCGATCTGCCGGTCATGCCCTACCCTCTCTCCGCGGCGGCGGCGTATACCTTCAACGGCACGCATGCGGAGGTGCGCGGTGTTGTGCAAACGGCTCATCGCGCCAATGGGTTCGGCGTCGTCCTCGATCCCCTGCTCATCGCTCCGGCCATCTCCGTGCGCGTCTCGCCGCCGGCGGGCATCATGCCCCTCACGTCCACGACGCTCGCACTGGACGTCACCGTTCACTCGAGCGTGAAGGGCCCAGCCGAAGGAACCGTAGACCTCAAGCTGCCCGCAGGCTGGACGGCTTCGCCTGCCACTGCGACCTTCCACACGATGCGCGACAACGAAGACGCCAACCTGCACTTCGCCATCACGCCGAAGAACGTGGAAGCGAAGAGTTACGACATTGCCGTCACCGCGAACTACGCCGGCAAGCAATACACTGAAGGCTTCCACACCATTGGGTACCCCGGCATCACGCCCTACCCACAGTATCGCGCTGCAAAGTTCCGTACCACCGGGGTCGACGTGAAGGTTGCGCCAGGGCTCAAGGTCGCCTACATCATGGGAAGCGGCGAGGATGTCCCGCAATCCTTGCGCGACATCGGCATCATGGTCACGCAACTCACGGCGGCCGATATCGCGCAGGCCGACCTCAGCGCGTACGACTGCATCGTGCTTGGCATCCGCACTTATGCGGCACGCCCCGAACTCCGCACCTTCAACCAGCGGCTTATGGACTACGTTCACAACGGTGGCATCGTCATCAGTGAATACCAGACTCCCGAGTATCAGAGCGACTTCGCTCCCTACCCCATTACGGTCGCCAGCGACGCGGAGAAGGTCGTTGAAGAGGATGCGAAGGTCACGATTCTCAATGCGAAAGATCCTCTCTTCACCTGGCCGAACCAGATTCTTCCCTCCGACTTCGATGGCTGGGTGGAAGAGCGAGGCCACGGTTTCCCGAACTCTTTCGACGCGCACTACACCGCTTTGACCGAGGTCCATGACAAAG
Organism: Granulicella pectinivorans; assembly: GCF_900114625.1. NCBI lineage: Bacteria > Pseudomonadati > Acidobacteriota > Terriglobia > Terriglobales > Acidobacteriaceae > Granulicella > Granulicella pectinivorans. The sequence continues at coordinate 2,614,166 of NZ_FOZL01000001.1, read as the reverse complement.
GTCAGGATCCGCAAAAGGGTGGTGTCATCTATGCGCGGTCCGGTAAGGGCTACTACGTTTATCTCGCTTTCGCCTTCTTCCGTGAGATGCCGGAAGGTGTCCCAGGAAGCTTCCGGATGATGGCCAACCTGCTCAGCCTGAGCAAGAATCCGGGGCTGGCTCACGAGTAGGACATAGCGGTTCGCCCGGGCGAGGATGTCTCGGTGAAACGAAAAGAGCTGTCTGCGGCTGGTTTGAAACAACCACCCACAGACAGCTCTTTCGCTTGATGCACTAGAAGGTGAACTTGCCTCCGAACTGCAGTTGCCGTGCAGGATACGATCCGTTGAGACGCCCGAAGGACGTTCCGCTGGTTGCCGTGGTCCCAAGCGAACTATAGTTCGTGTGATTCAACACGTTGAAGAAATCAGCCGAGATGCGGAAGTTGACGCTGTCGTGGATGGGAAAGATCTTCGCCAGCGTGGCGTCGGTCTGCTCCAACCCAGGAAGAACAACCTGTCCCACGCCGGAGTTGCCGAACGCAGAGCCCGATGGAGCGGTAAAGGCAGCAGGGTTGAGGTACTGCTTCTGGTGTCCGGCGAGACTGCAGCAGTCGCCGACCTGGTAGATGTTCGTTCCCGCAACATAGTTCGCACGACGCGAGCCAAGGGTTGTTGCGCTCGCATTGATGTTGTAAAAAGCGCCCGTCTGCAGGCGAAGGACACCTGTGACGAAGAAGCCACCAATGGTCTCGCGCAACAGGAAACTATGGCCTTTGAAGGTCGGCACCTGATAGTTCAACGTGCCGATAAAAGCATGCTTGCGATCGATGTTGAGCTCACCGTAGTTGTAGCTGAGGCTCTGCCAATTGGCCAGGTCTCCGTTGTTGTTGGACGAGTCGCCGAGCGCCTTGGCAAAGGTATATCCCGCAGTCAGCGTAACCGCGCCCTTTCGCTTGGAGAGATAAACCTGCAGGGCGTTGTAGTTTGAGTTGGAGTCGCTGCGCCACTGGCTGATGGTGCTGAACCCCTTGTATGGGTTGTAGAAGTTTGCGTTGACGGTCGGATTCGCTGCGACCTGCGTGATGCTTGGCGTGTTGATGTTCGGCTGACGCAGGAGGTGATGTCCAACATTCCCTACGTAGGTTGTTTCGAGCAGCATTCCGCCGGGGAGTTCCCGCTGAATGCCGAGAGAGAACTGTTCCACATAGGGGTTCTTCAGGTTCGGGTCGATGGCCGTGATGCTTCCCTGAAGCCCGGTCGTGGCCGGTGTGCCCGCCGTGATGTTGCTGAGGTTCGCGTTATCGAACTCCGTGTTGACGAGGAAAGGCTGGATGTTGACCTGGCTGAAGCCTACGTTTCCTTCCGGCCGGTAATAGAAGACGCCGAAGCCGCCACGAACGGAGGTCTTTTCATCGACGGCATACGCAAAGCCGATGCGTGGTCCAAAGGCACCGTGCATCTTGAAGAGACCACGCGGGGCAACCTGCGGGATCTGTGGATAGGCGGCCGTGTTGATATTCGGGACACGAGCGATCTGATCCGATGGGATCGGATCCGAGGTACGCACCAGGCCGTTGTATGGGTTGCCCGAACCCGGGACGACTTTGCCTCCTGTCGTGACCGTGATCGCGGCCGACGGAATGTAGTACGCCGGATCGAAGTTACCGTAGTTGTTCCCCTGCGCGTAGAGCGGGAGGATGTCCTGCCAGCGGATGCCATACTCGAGGCTGAGTTTGCGTGCCGCCTTCCAGGTGTCTTGAACGAAGACTTCGGGTTGCGAGAAGCGGAAGTGACCCACTGGATCGGCGTTCGCTTCGGTGTAGGACTGGAACTGCCCGAGGAAGGCGTCTGCCAAGGCGTTGCCGGTCGTCGCCGTATTGCCCGCCGTGTTGAAGACGACGTTGCCGTTGTAGTTGGGGCGTCCGTTCTGATCGATACGGTCGCGGATGTACACGCCACCAAGCTTGATGAGGTGGTTGCCTTTGATGATCGTCATGGTGTCTCCGGCCTGGATGTCCGTGGTCGGAGAGTTCAACGCGAAGTAAGGGCCCGAGAAGCCGCTGAAGTTCGTGATGCTGACAGAGGGGATACCGTTTGCGTATTGGCCGGCAGTGGGGAAGAGCTTGGCGAACTGGAAACCGAATGTCGAGCGCAGATAGTTGATCCCGTAGGGTGGGATGTGCTGCGATACGAACGAGAAGTTGAAGGTCGCCTGATTGATGATGTTGGGCCGGTAACTAAAGGTCTCAGAGATCAGATAGCTCTGTCCTGGACGGTTGCGTTGCGTTGGCACTGTGGGCAGACCGCCGCTCGAGAAGGTTCCGAAGGGGTCGATGAGTGAGTTGTGATCGCTGATCCAGCGCCCGAAGATGTTGTTGCGCTCGTTGATCTTGAAGTCGAGACGCACGAAGTCTTCGCGGAAGTCGAGGGGGTTGTTGGGTGTGATGACGAAGTTGTTGGTCGGCAGTGATGGCGATCCCGCAGGGCTGTCGGTAAAGGTACCAAGCGCGCTGATGATCCGATAAACGTTGGCGATCGCTTTCCCGTCTGGGGTGATGAGCGGTGCGATATTGTTGTTTGGAATCGGTGTCGTTGTACCTGGGTAGACAAGCTGGAGCGGGGTTCCATTGGCGTTCAGGAGCCCGTGAAAGTCTCCGTTGAGCAGAGCCGTGCTTGGCACGGTAAGGGTCGTCGGCGTGTTTTGCTGACGCAGCCGCTTGTACTCCTGACCGCCGAAGAAGAAGAGACGGTCGCGCAGGATAGGACCGCCGACGCCAAAACCGAAGTTGTTGAAACGCAGGTGCGTCTTGTAGGTGCTGAAGAAGGGACGGGCATCGAAGATATTGTTGCGAATATCTTCAAACGCAACGCCGTGGAACTTATTTGTACCGCCGCGCGTGACGATGTTGAACGCGGGACCCGAGGTGCGGCCATACTCCGCGGAGAAGTTCGAGGTTGCGATCTTCACTTCCTGGATAAAATCGGGGCCGACATTGTTGATCAGAGAGCCGTTGGATCCCGATGCCTGATTGAACGCGCCATCCACGGTGAGATTGGAGGAGTCGGAGCGATTGCCGTTGATCACCTGGTTTCCGGAAGACAAGCTCGTTGTGATGGAGAAGATGTCGGGATTGGTGACGACAGCGCCGGGGATCAGCGTCAGAATCTGGAGATAGTTGCGACCGTTGAGCGGTAGCGTGTCGATCTCTTTGGTATCGATGACATGCGCGAGTTCGCCTGAGGTTGTGTTGAGCTGCTCGCCCTGAACGGCCTCAACGGTGACGATCTCCGCCGCCGTTCCGACTTTCAATTGAAAGTCGGTGGTAATGTGGGCATCTGCCGAAACAGTGATGCCGGAGCGTTTTTCTCCTCCATACGAGGCCTTGGCCGCCGCAACCGTGTACTGACCGATGGGCAAGTTCGTGGCGACATAAAAGCCATTGTTATCCGTAGTCACGGTGCGCACGGTTTGCGTATTGATCTCAGTGATCACGACCGTGGCTGCAGGGATGACAGCTCCGGTGCTGTCGGTGATCGTACCCGTGATCTGGCCCTGCGATGTCTGAGCCTCGACCGGTCCGCCTGCGAACGCCAGCATCATCACAAGAGCAGCGAGCGCATATCGTATGAAGTTCTTTACCATTCTGCCTCCAAGTTTTCTTGAACTCTGCCTGAGTCGTTCTTCCAGGTAGATTGCTGTCCTTTTGGTTTCGCCATCCGTTGCTTGCGCGAACGCGGGACGACCCAAGTTCGCAGCAAAGCTACCGAACGAAATGAATAGGCTTTCAAGAGCAAAGAAGGTTTACTTGAACGGTCCGACCAATGTCAACTCGTTCATTCGATTTGCGTAAACCGTCGGGAGACGAGGTTCGCAGACCTTGACAGTCCTTCGAGAGGGTGGCGGCCTCATGGGTCGCACCACCCCTTTGCATAGCGCTGAGGCAATTTTCGCTCTATTCCGCATGCGGAATGCGATGAGCGGGACACGCCGTCGGCGATTGGCGTCAAGGGTCGCCAGGCCGTGGGCCTGTGGAAGCAGGTGAAGCGTGGGCGGGGCAATCAAAGGATAAGCGGTACGACCTCTTCTTTTCCATCGAGTAGACGAAAACGGTCGTCAAGCCGCCTACTCAGGCTGTGCCGTGAAGCAGTCCTTTGAGATACGAGAACCCTTGTTGCGCGAGCATCTCGGGGGAGACGGCCGGGTCAGCCCATAGCGCACCCGGAGCTGAGGATTCGGACGCACGATAGCCGAACCCTTCGATCATCAGATATCCTTCGTACCGACTCCGCTGGAGAGAACGAAGAATAGCAGGAAAATCAACGTGTCCCGAACCGAGAAGGCTGCGGTCGTTCTCGCTCATATGCATGTGCTTCACGTGAACACCCAACGACTCGACCGCCGCTGCAATGTTCTTCTCTTCGATGTTCGCGTGGAACGTATCGATCGTGACCCCGATGCGCGGGCTTCCCACCGCGGCACAGAGCTTCGCGGCTTCTTCGCCGGTCCGCACGAAGAAGGTCTCCGAACGGTTCACGGGCTCTATCGACAACGTGACATCATGCGCTTCAAGAAGCCCCACGACGGACTGAAAGTGCTCGATCGCCCAGGTCCATTCGTCCTCTGTGGACCGGTGTCCGGGCAGATAGCCAATCGGCGCGAAGAGTGGTCCACCGAGAAGATGCGCGCCCATCTCTGCCGCAGCTTCGATCGAGCGCACGAGATGATCGCGAGAGCGCTGACGCACGACAGGATCGGAGCTGATGGGGTTGATGCCAGCCGGAAGAATCCCGCAGAGCGTGCAGGCGAGATCGTTCGCCTCGAAGGCGCGACGGATGGCAGCGACGGGGAGCGCCGCTGGGTCAAAGAGCGGGACCTCAAAGGCTTCGAAGCCCATGGTTCGCACGCCGGGGAGCAGGCTGAGATGTCGCTCTTCGAAGTTGGCGGTCCAGGCAAATCCACTGATTCCTAGCTTCATCGACTCCCCTAATTGAGACCCAGTTGCGTTTGAATCTGTTCGAGCGACCTGCCTTTGGTCTCCGGATAGAAGAAGAGCACGACGAAGAACTGAAGAAGCATCATCGCGGCGAAGAAGGCGAAGGGCGCGGCCTGCGAGCGGGCAGCGATGTAGGGGAAGGCTCCGGCGATGAGGGCGTTCATGATCCAGTGCGAAGACGACCCGATGCTCTGCCCCTTGGACCGGACGCGCGAGGGAAAGACCTCCGCGATGTAGACCCAGATGACGGAGCCTTGCGAGATGGCAAAGAAGATGATGAACAGCACAAGAAGCCAAACCAGCAGCGCCTGGTGAGCGTGGGTATAAAAGATGGCTGCTACTCCGAGCAGGGCGACGGTCATGCCGACCGATCCGGTAAGAAGGAGCGTCTTGCGGCCGAGGCGGTCGATGAGGCTCATGCCCAGCACCGTAGCCAGGAGGTTGACGAGGCCCACGCTCACCGTCTGTAACGCAGCCGAGGTAGAGCTGAAACCGGCGGAGGCGAAGATGTAGTTCGAGTAGTAGAGGATGGCATTGATGCCGGCGAGTTGATTGAACATGCCGATGGTGATAGCAAGGAAGATGGGTTTTCCGTATCGACCGTTGAAGATGGGCTCCTGCTGGGTGCCGCGTTCGAGATGGATGGAGTCGACGATCTCCTTGAGTTCGGCGGCGGAGTTGGGTGAGCCCATCAGTTCGAGGACTTCGCGAGCCTCGTCGGTCCGGTTGGTGGTGACGAGCCAGCGGGAGCTGCGCGGGATACCGTAGAGCATCACCAGAAAAAGGATAGATGGGATGATGGCTACGCCGAACTCCCAGCGCCACTGCATGGTGCCAAGATTGCGCGTGGTGATGATGTAGTTGGAGAGATACGCGAGAAGGATGCCAACGACGATATTGATCTGAAAGAGGCCGACCATACGTCCACGCCACTTTGCAGGCGCCAGCTCCGCGATGTAGACCGGACCGAGTACGGAGGATCCGCCAATACCGAGTCCGCCGATGAAGCGGGCGACCATGAGGATATCCCAGTTCCACGCGAAGGCACAGCCGATGGCGGAGATGGTGTAGAGAATCGCCATGATGCGCAGAGCTTCCCGTCCGCCGATCTTCTGGCCGAGCACGCCGGAGCAGAGCGCGCCGATGACCGTACCGACGAGACCGATGAAGACCGTGAGGCCGAGCGTGGTGGGTGTGAGATGGAAGATCTCGGTAAGCTGCTGGGTCGTGCCGGCGATGACGGCTGTGTCGAAGCCGAAGAGCAGGCCACCGAGTGCGCCCACGATCGTGGCTTTGGCGAGATATCGATTCACGTTCTTCTCCGCTGTTGCTAGGTAGTGAGACGGTTGATGGAGATCGGACGGATCTTCCAGGCATCCACCGTGACCTCTCCCAATCCGGTGGTGTGGACGTGGATGTCGGGCGCGGTGGAACCTTCGTAGTAGAAGCGTTTCGTATAGCCGATGCGTTCGCTCACGATGAGCTCGATGACTGAGCCATCGACGAAGGCATGCAGCCTGGGCAGGTCGCCGGGCTGCAGGGCAATCTCGTGTCCGTCGGCGAGGAAAGCGTGCCGCGCGGAGGAGTAGGCGATGTGCATGAGTTCGGTCGTTCCCGTACTGATCGAGAGTTCGAAGTTCTTGCCGGACGAGGCTCTGCAGAGCACTTCGCCGTTGGCTGCCGGCAGTGTGTGGAGCGTCCCTTCCCTGGTCTTCTCCGCGGGGACCGTGCCTGCGCGGAGCTTCGCCGCCTCCGGGAGAGACTGGAGGCGAAGTGTGCCATCGGAGTCGAGACGCATGACACGCGGAAGACTCATCATGCCGGACCATCCCGCTTCCAGCATCGCCTTGTCGTTGCGACGCTCTGGAATCCAGCCCCAGAGGATACGACGGCCTTGTGCGTCGAGCTGCGTCTTGGGCGCGTAGAAGGCGTCGAGGTCGAGGAGGCCGGTTTTGGTGGGCGTGAACTTCATCGTGGCTACGTCGAGTTTGCCGGATTGCCAGAATACCTTGCCAAGCGTGGAATAGATGAGGACGTGCATGCCGTCGAGTGCGAAGAACTCAGGGCACTCCCACATCTCGCCGTCATCGCATGGATTCGGCGTCTTCTTGCCGTTCCAGGTGCCGCTGGTCAGCGGGTGCAGGTATTCCCACGTCTTGAGATCCTTGGAACGATAGAGCAGCACGCAACCGCCGACGCGGGCAATGCCTGAGCCCACCGTCATATAGTACGTGTCTCCCTGCTTCCAGGCGGAGGGGTCGCGAAATCCGGTGATGGCCATGCCAGCGGGTGGCAGAGGCACGATGGGCTGCGGGAGCTTGGTCCAGTGGATGAGCTGCGGATCGTCGGAGTAAGCGAGACACTGCGACTCCTGGAGTTTGTCGGAGCCGTCACGAATGGTGGCCTTGTCGGGCGTGCTCTCCACAACGCCGGTGTAGACCTGGTAGACGCGTTTGCCCACGGCGAGGGCCGAGCCCGAGAAGCAGCCGAAGGCGTCGGGTGAGCCCGGCGTGGGCGCGAAGGCGAGGGGCGCATGCGTCCAGTGGAGCATGTCGGGGCTCGTGGAGTGATACCAGCTCATATCTCCCCAGGTGGCCGCGTGCGGGTTGTACTGGAAGAACATGTGGTACTTGCCGTTGAAGAAGATGGGGCCGTTGGGATCGTTCATCCAGTTCTTCGCGGGAAGCAGGTGGAACTTTGGACGGCGTGGGTCGGATGCGAGCGGACTGCTCTGCGCCAACAGAGCGCGGGGTGTGAGGGCCAGGGTGGCGGCCGTTGCGAGAAACTCGCGGCGGGTTGGGGAGAGACTGCGCTTCATTCCTGACTCCTCTTTGCAGCGTGACGCGAAGATTGATCTTAATCGACGCGTGGACGCATCGCCAGTCCAGGCCGATGCGTCCACGCGCGTTGGTGGTTAGAACGAGAGACGCATGGCTGCCTGCAGTACACGCGGCGTATTGGCCTGGCGGGTGACCGTGCCATATGCTCCATCGTTGAGGTTGGTATCGGGCGCGCCAAACTGAGCGCGGTTGAAGAGGTTGAAGGCTTCGATGCTGAACTTGCCGGTGACCTTCTCCCAGATGGGGAAGCTCTTGTTTGCGGAGAAGTCGAAGTTCGCTGCTCCAGCCGAGCGCAGCTTGCTATCGACGCGGCTCTCGTTGCCAAAGGTGAAGTCGGTTGGGATGGTGAAGCAGGCCTTGTTGAACCAGTTGTTCACGCGGCTCTGCGCCGATCCACCGACCTGCTTGTTGCACCCGGAGACCACATTCGGGCGGATGGGCCCCGAACCAAAGTAGTTGCTGAGCGAGTTACCCGACGTGGAGAAAGGGAGCGGCAGACCACTGTGGAAGGTGGTGATGCCGTTGACGCGCCAGCCGCCGATGACCGTATTGATCAAGGCATTGCTTGCATTCAGGTACTTCTGCCCGCGACCGAAGGGGAGGTCGACGCCATAGTTGATGACGAGGTTGTTGGTCAGATCCTGCATGCTGACCGACTTCTCGGCGCGCAGGTTGTAGTTGTCCTGCACGACGCCCTGTCCGCCTTGTCCATCCTGGAAGCTGCTGGTGTTCTCCGTGTTGCTCAGCAGCTTGGCCCAGGTGTAGGCGACCTGGATGAGACCGCCATGGTCGAAGCGGCGGTTGAAGGTTGCCTGCAGAGCCTCGTAGGTTGAGCTTCCCTTACGCGGGACCGTCTGGTTGACCGAGGTGTACTGCGGGAACGGCTTCAGGAGATAGCCCTGGAGGATGGTGGGTCCGCCAAGCTGTCCGCCTGCGGGGATCTTGCCATAGAGCGGGTTGGCGACGGGCTTGAAGAGACCGGTGCCGAGACCGGCCGAACCGCCGATCGAGTTGTACTGGTCGGGGAGCTGGTTGAGGTTGAGGCCCGTTCCGGTATAGCCCTGCGAGAGCGTGAGGTGCGTGCCCTTCGCGCCGGCGTAGGAGATGGTTGCGGAGGTCTTGCTGCCAAAGGCGCGCTCCGTGCCTACGTTCCACTGCTGCACGTAGCCGTAGGGCTGGTCGGGAATGCGTGAACCGATCCCCTGCCCCAGCACCGCGTTCAGCGCGGCGGCAGTGCGACCGGAGGGCAGAAGGATCCCGTTCGGGAAGGGGTTAGCGACAGTCGTATTGACGGTTCCACCCGGCGTATTGGAGAGGCTGGTGCTCGCATTGTTGATCGGCGCTCCGCCGGGTGAGTCGGCCGTGATCTCCGCCGGCAGGAAGGAGATGCCGTAGCCGCCGCGGAAGACGGTGCTGGAGTCCGCGCGGTAGTTCATACCGATGCGCGGGGAGAAGAGCTTCCAGTGCTGCGTCTCTTCACGGCGTGATGGGTAGAGCGAGCTGTTGACGTAAACCAGACCACCCACGACGGGCGTGCTGTTGCCGGTGACGGGATTGGTGACGCTACCAAGGTTCGTTGCGAGTGTCGGGTTGAGGATCGTGTCGAGATCGTTGACCTCGGAGTAGGAGCCGGGCTGATCCCAACGGACGCCCAGATTCGCCGTGAGCTTACCGGTCATCTGCCAGGTGTCGGTCGCGTAGAAGCCGTAGGAGTGCAGTACCGCGCGCCACGTGCCGACCTCGGTGATCCCCGTGCTGGCCGGAACGCCAAGCAGGAGCGATGCGAGCGCGTTGCCACCGCCAAGCGTGGGGCTCGCCGTGAAGGCCGTCGTGGAACCGAAACCGACGCCCTGGTTGTTGCCGAAGTTCGTCCACAGAATCTGCCGGCCGCTGCCGCCGACCTTGATGGTGTGACGACCGGCAACCTTGGTGATGCTGCCGCTCAAACCATAGACCGTGTTGAGCCAGTAGAGCTGCGAGAGGTTGACGCCCAGGCTGTAGCCCGGGACGCTGATGTTCGGCAGAAGGCCCTGATTCTTGTTCACCTGCTGGGCCTGGAGCGCGCCGTAGTTGGGGTTGATCGTGCTCTGGTTGAAGCCGTTCGAAAGCGGCGTCTGGTAGTTGTAGTTCTCGAGCCAGGAAACGCGGAGGTCGGCGATGGTGGACTGGTTGAAGACGTGATTGTCGCCGACGACAGCCTCGGTGGTGGTGTTGCCCGTGGGACCCGAGCCCACTTTGGTGCCGAGCGGATCGCTGTTGCCGTTATGCGGATTCCAGAACGTGTAGCGAGCGAAGAGCTGATCGGCCTTGCCCAGGTTGTAGTCGACGCGAACGTTGAACTGATTCTGTGCGCCCTCGATCGGAGCCGTGGCGACGAAGTTATTCACCAGTCCAGGACGATTGGGCAGAGGCGACTCCAGCGCAAGAATCTTCGCCGCGGTGGGGTCGATCTGGCTGGGGCAGATCACATTCAGCACACCGTTGCAGGAGTACTGTGCGCCGGTGACCGGGTTGTAGATGTTGCCGAGGCCTGCGGCGGAGAAGTCTCCAGCCACCTGCGCCGCCGTGGGCAGCGTGTACGTCGAGATGGCGCCCGACGTCAGCGTCTCGCGCTCGAAGGAGAAGAAGGTGAAGAGCTTGTCCTTGATGATCGGCAGGCCGATGTTCGCGCCGTACTGGTTCTGGTGCAGCGGCGAGCGCTTCAGGCCCTGATGGTTGCTGAACCAGTCGTTCGCATCCAGCACCGTGTTGCGAAAGTACTCATACACCGAACCATGCACGGTGTTGGTTCCCTGCTTGGTCGAAATTTGGATGACGCCGCCGGCGAACCCGCCAAACTCCGCACTGACGTTGTTGGTCTGAACGCGGAACTCCTGGACGGCATCCTGCGTGGGAACGATTGAATTCACATTGTTTTCAGGCACATTGGAGCCGACGCCGTCGATGAAGAAGAGGCTCTGTCCGCTGAAGCCGCCGCCAATCTGGTAGTTGCCATAGGCGATCGCCTGGGTCTGACCGCCGGCCTGGAAGTTGCCACTGCCGCCGTTCGCCATGGTATTGCCCGAGGTGCCGCCGCCAGGCACAACACCCGGAACGAAGTCGAGAAGGTTGTTCACGTTGCGTCCGTTCAGCGGCGACTCCAGCACCTGGCGCCCACCGACGACACCGCCCAGCGAAGCGCTATCCGTCTGCAACGGGGCCGAGGCCGCTTCGACCGTCACCGTCTGCGTGACATCACCCACCTCCAGCGCAACATCGACACGCGTCGTGCCTCCGACCGTCACGGTGATGGCGTTCTGCGTCGACGCCTTGAAACCGGTCTGCGAGACATTCGCCGTATACGCCCCGGGATTCAGATTCAGGAAGCTGTACGTTCCGCCGTTCCCAGTCGTCGTCTCCAGCGTTTGGTTGGTATCGGTGTTCTTGAGGGAAACCTTGGCTCCAGCCACGGTCGCTCCGGAGGAGTCCGTGACCATCCCCACGATCGAGCCGTAATTGTTCTGCGCCTTCATCGTCTGCGGAAGCAAGAGAGCCATCACTCCCAGCAGCATTGCGAGCGCGGTGCCTGTGAATCCAGAGTGTTTCCTGATCGTTGTCATGTTTCTATCCTCCAAAGTGCTGCGTCGGCCTTTTCTTGTAGCGATGACCCTTGTAGGAGAATCGATATACAACTGTCAACGAAATTGAGTAGTTCAATTCAACAAACCTAGCTATACATTTATGGGAACGCACGTAAGGTCTTTCCTGCCTATCGCTGCCTAAAGCTTCTTTGCCCCGCAGGACTCGCGCACCACCAGCGAGCCGTTCAGCAGCACCGAACGGGCCGGCAGATGAGGATTGCTGATCCGGTCCAGCATGGTCGCAATGGCGGTCGCGCCGATGTCCCGGCAGGGCTGGTGCAAGGTGGTCAGAGGCACAGGCAGAAGCTCGGCATAGCGCACATCGTCGATGCCCGCGACGCGGATATCGCTGGGAATCCTTAGCCCCAGGCCAAGGAGCGTGCGCATCACATGAGCCGCCGTGAGGTCGTTCGCGCAGAGCAAGGCATCGATCTTCTTCGCTGCAATGCGGGTCGAAAGCGTGGCGGCATCGGCCGGATCGGCACGCAGAATCATCTCCGGATCGAGAGGCATTCCTGCTGCATAGAGCGCCTCGCGATACCCGACGATACGGTCGTCCACCGTCTCCGCGGAGCCTTCCACGGCAAAGAAGGCGACGCGTTGCGCACCCTGCCGGATGAGGTGATCCGTCATCACGTAGCCGGCCCGCCGGTTATCCAGACCGACGATGTCGTAGTCGCTCCGCGCCGGGTACTCCAGCACGCAACGATCGAGCAAAACCACTGGAATACGGGCTGTTCGCAGCGACTTGAGTACGCGCCGGTTCACCTGCTCGCGGCGTGCGCCAAACTCGACGGGAGCGAAAAAGACACCGGACACGCGCTGCGCGATGTACTGCTCGCAGAGGTGCTCGGCCTCATCCTCCTTGCTCTCGCCGCCCGCGGAGTGCCCCCAGGAGAGCGAGTGGCCGGAGGCGTTGGGAGAGGCCGCCATGCCCTGGCAGATCGGCTCGAAGATCTCGGTCCGTCCAAGGTCGGGAATGATCAGACCGAAGACGGGCTTCTGATGCGGACCAGCCTCCGAGGCATACGTGCCGGAGCCGGCCCGTCGCACCAGTACCCCCTCCTGCTGCAGATGCTGCATTGCCTTGACGACCGTCATCCGGCTGACGCCGAAGCGCCGCATCAACTCCGCTTCGCTCGGCAGGCGCGCCCCGTTGCGATAGCGGCCCCCCTCGATGTTCTCGCGCAGGCTGTCGATGATCTGCAGATACTTCGGCTGCGGACGCTTCACCGCGCCTGGCAGTCCCTCTTCTTCGCTCGCCATCTCAAACCCTCTTTCTGCTCGCTCCATCTCAACACAAGCGCCGTTGTCACCTTGAAGCGGCAAGCAAATCCACGGCAAGAAGATAGACAACTCTTTAGCAATTGGAATATACATGATGCTGCAGACAAAACGACATAGGAAAGGCTGAGTCCATGGTGAGTTGCGTGATTGGGGAGATCCTTTGGGATATCTTCCCGGACGGTGAGCGTTTCGGGGGAGCAGCTCTCAACTTCTGCGCCAATCTGCAACGGCTCGGCGACCAAGCCATCCTCTTCAGCGCGGTCGGAGACGACCTCCACGGGCACATGGCGCTCGAGACGATGCGGGGACTCGGGATCGGGACGCAGGGTATCCGGGTAGTCGGTTCCGTTCCGACCGGCACGGCCCGCGTCTCGATGAACGAAGCGGGCGAGGCCTCGTTCGTCATTCCGCGCCCTGCTGCCTTCGACGAAGTTGAGGTCGACGCAGCGATGCTGATGACGCTGGAAGCGAGCGGCGTCGACTGGGTGTACTTCGGCACGCTTCTCCAGACGAATGCTGCGACGGAGCGGCTCACCCACAGCCTGAAGCACGCGCTCAAGCCTGCCCGCGGCTTCTACGATGTCAATCTGCGCACTGGGCACTGGAATCTGGCGCTCGTGCAAAGGCTTTCGCAACTCGCGTCCGTGATGAAGCTGAACGAGGTCGAAGCGGAGACCCTCTTCTCGCTGACCAATGCGTCGGAAGAATCCTTCACGCTCGAGCGCTTCTGTACCCGTTGGGCCGCCACTCATGGGATCGGGGTGATCTGCATCACGCTTGGGCCAGCCGGGTGCATGATCTACGACGAGGGTGCGTTCCATCATGTCCCCGGTTTCCCGGTCACCGTCTGCGACACCGTCGGCTCCGGCGACGCCTTCGCCGCAGCGTTCCTCCATGGGTATGAGCTGGGTTGGCCCACCGCGAGCGCCGCGCGCTTCGCCAATGCGCTGGGCGCGATCGTGGCCAGCCGCGCCGGCGCCACGCCCTCGTGGAGCATCGCCGAGGTCGAGTCGATGCTGGGCAAGCAGTTCATGGACGATCTGTCTTGAAGCCATCCGAGGAACAAGCCCGGATGGTCAGCGCGACAAGTCTTCACGCTCCTGCAGTCGCTTGAGAATCGACACAAAGGTATTGGCGATGGCCTCTCCGCCAAACTGCTGGCGCATGCCCTTGGCGAGCACCTCCGCTTCTGCTCGATACCGCTCGACACTCTCCACCATCCTTCGCATCGCGAGTGCCATGCTCGGAACATCGACCTCATCCCACCATTGATCCCTGGTGTAGGATCCATCCCGGCCCGGTGTCCTCACCGGCACAGCGACACTGCGCACTAAACCGCTGAGATCATCCTCCGCCAGGAAGGCTCGATGGCCGCCATGCTCGGGCGCGAGAAACGGTTTGCCGAACCACACGGCCTCATACAGCCCCATGCCCCATCCTTCGCCACGCGCGCACGAGACGTAGCAATCGCCCGAACCATGGAGCGCGGCGACCTCATCCGACGACATATCATCGGTCAAGAGGACGATGCGCGGGTCGTTCCCCGAGAGCACGCGCTCCAGCGGCTCTCTCGCTCCCAGCACCCGGCGGATCGCTCTCCGCCAGAGCGGTGCGGGGCTGTCCAGCGACCGCGGCGAGGTCTTCAGGATCAGCAGCACATCGTGCCTTCCCCGGAAGGCTCTGCGAAACGCCTTGAGCAGAAGATCATTTCCCTTTCGGTAGCTCCACGCGCCGATGCTGTAGAAAACGAACTTTCCCGCAGTCTCCGGCAATCGTGCGCGAAGTCGCGCGACGGTCTCGGCCCGCGGTGCTCGCCCCTCAAACTCGGATGCGTGCGGCAGACAGAAGACCGTTCGCGTCACCCCGCTCTCCAGAAAGACCGTGCGATTCCATGCCGAGGGCACAAGAATCGCGTCCATCCGATTCAGCAGCGCGGGCCAATGCCGTGGAAGTTTGCTCGTCTCCCACACCGTCATCCCGACGATCTTTCCCCTGACGCCTCGCTCTCGCAACCATTGCGTCAACGGGGCGTAGTACTCCGGCACGACATGCAGCACCGTGTCCGCGTCCAGCATCAGTTCCTGCTGCAAGACCAACTGAGTCTGGGGAGGCGCAGCGCACTCGTACCATAGCCCGAGCCCGGGCCCAGGCAATAGCGGTTGAAAACAGACCGACACGCCATGCGCGACGAGCAGCCGGATGTATTGTGCGGCGGCGCACGCATAGCCGGTATGGTCAGCCGGTGCGATGTAATTGATGCGCATCGTCACGGGCCACCAACCCTTTGCTTCTGCCGCTCCCACTGTCGATAGGCAATGAAGCCTTCGACATAGCCGACGAGAGAGATGATGCGGCTCCTCCTTCGCGAGCCGCGAAAGATCAGGCTGCCCGCGACGTGGCGACCGATGTCGTTGACGAAACGCCTGGGGGATGCACTCTGCCAGTGCCGGGCGAAGCATGCCCCGCGCGCACGGGAATAGATCCGAATCTTGCGGAGCGCGCGGTCGTCGACCTGCGAAGATCCGTTGTCATGCACGAAACAGATCTCCGGATAGTACTTCATCCGTGCCGACGGCATTTCTCTCCAGATCCGCCGCACCAGGTCCACGCCCTCCTCTGCGCCGAACAGCGACCCCGGCCCGAACGCCGGATCGAAGCCACCGACCGCGAAGAAGATCTCGCGCCGCAGATATAACGTCGACTCCGCAACCGAGCGGCGCAGCACATGGCGTGTGATCCTCGCCTCAGCGGGGTGCCACGGCAGAACCGAAGGGTTCCCCTCCCGGTCGCGTGTCATGCCGGTCAACACATCGATTCCATCCCCGACCGCATGGGCGCGGATGCGCTCCAGCGTGTCCGGAAGAAAGCAGCAGTCATCATCCGGAAAGCCCAACCACTGGCCGCGTGCCCGAGCGGCTCCGGCATTGCGAGCATCGGTCGCATGGCGATGATCCATACGCAGCCAAACCACCGGAAAGGACGATCCCACCGACTCGATCACCTCCTGCACACGCAAGTCTTCATTCTGGTCCGCGACGATTACCTCAAAAGAACGAAAGGTACACGTGCGAAGGCTCTCAAGACAGTGCCGCAGTTCTTCCACGCGATCGACGGTAGCGACAATCAGCGAGAGAAGGGGAAGAGTGGATTCTGCATCGGGCATACGTTCTACCTCTGTTCGGGCTCATAGGACGGTTGTTCGATCCGCAGTCTGGCCCGCTGCAGGTGGATATACGCAAAGAAACCTCTGAAAAATCCAGCAAGATAGGCGATCTTCCGCCGTCTCTTCTCGCTCCGTGTCAGGCACACGCCGCCGATGCGCAACACGAGCTTCCGCAGCACGGGCGCCTTGGGCAGCACACGAAGATGCCGAGCCACGAACGCGCCCTCAGCGAACGCGAAGCGGCGCACGCGATCGCGCCCCGTGGGCGTCTCATCGGTCGACTTCTCCGGGTGATAGAGCTGAATCGACGGCGTATACAACGTGCGCAGGGCCGTGCCCTCGTGCCACAACCTCCGCATGAGGTCGGCGCCCTCGGCCGCGGGAAACGGTGCGCCCGGCCCGAAGAGCGGGTCGAACCCATCGATCCGCAAGAACACATCTCTCCGGATAAAAAACGAGCTCTCCACGAAGGTGAAGTCCAGCGTATCCCGGGTGATCGCAGCATCGTGATCCAGCCAGGCAATCAGATGGGGCGCGCCGGCTTCGTCGACGATCTGTCCGCCGATCACATCGAGCGACGTGTTCTCCAGGGCGAAGAAGCGCTCGAGCGCCATGGGCAGAAATGTCGCATCATCATCGGGAAACGCAACCCACTCGGTCGAGGCGTGGCGGGCTCCAAGATTCCGCGCACGGCTCGCATGCTGGAAGGGTACGCGGAGATGCTCAAGCGAGAGATCGGCTCGAACAGACGCAAGCAGAGGAATCAGGCGGTCGTCGTCGTTCTGGTCGACGACGACAATCCGTACGCGATCGGCACAGTCGCTTGGGATGCTATCGAGCAGCGCCCGCAGCGGCACATCGCGGCCACACGTCGCAATCACGAGCGACAGAATCCTGGAAACGTTCAAGTCGTGCAAAATGAAGTACCGTATCGACTGTGAGTGCTGCGTGGCCTTTATAGTGAAAGAGCGCCATGGCCATTCCTCGATCGTTTCACTTCATCTTTGGGCTCAAGCCACAGACGACGCCGTTCCATCTGGCGCATTATCTATGTCTTCGCTCCTGTATCGAAGTCAACCGGCCTGCGGCAGTGAACTTTCACTACCGGAACATGCCCTGGGGCCCTCTCTGGGATCTTGTTGTATCGCAGATTACACTACGTCCGCTGGCCGAGTCAGTCCCCCTGGACACATACGCTTACCCTGAGGCGAGTACATCCGTAACCTACCGCTACGCGCATACTTCGGACTTCCTGCGCGTAGCCATCCTGGAGCGAGAAGGCGGCGTCTATGCCGACATCGACACGCTCTTCCTACGACCCTATCCGGATCGTCTCTACCAGCATCCCTTCGTCATGGGTCATGAACTCGTCGACCCGCACGTCCCCTCCGCCACCCTGGGCGGATCGCTCTGCAACGCCGTCCTGCTGTCTGAGCCGGGTGCCCGCTTCGCACAACTCTGGCAGCAGCAGATGGCGTCCAGCTTCGACGGCTCCTGGAGCCGCCACTCGACCTTTCTGCCCTACGAGATTAGCCGCGCCCACCCGGAGACCATCGCCGTCGAGCCCGAGAGCTCCTTCTTCCATCTCGACTGGACCCGCGAGGGCATACGACGTCTCTTCGAGACCTCCGAGACCCTGCCGGACAGCGTCTACAGCCTGCATCTCTGGGCGCATCTCTGGTGGGAGAGCGGCCGCACAGACGTCAGCCGCTTCCACGCCGACCGCCTGACGCCCGAGTACATCGCGTACGCCAACACCACCTATGCCCGCTACGCCCGACGCTTCCTCCCCGCGAACCTGAAGCTCGGCTCCCGCGCCGCCTGGACGACGCAACGCGCCATCGCCCAGGCCACGGACGCGGCATCGATTCTGAAAGCTCGCGCCGCCGCCCGCGTCCGCAGCCTGACCGGCCCGGCGCGATGAACACGCGTGAACACTGCGTCCTCATTGCGCCCGTGCTCCCCAACCCGGATGGCTCGGGGCTGGAGCAGAGGGCGTTCTCGCTGTTGCGGAACTTCGCCGCCCGTTTCGATGTGACGCTCGTCGTCGCCAACGGAGAGCCCAGCCTGCCCGCGATCCCATCCGCGGTCGAGTCCCTCGCCACCGGCATCCACCATCTGCACACTCGTCCCGCCTCACGCTTGGGCCAGCGAGCCGCCCGCCTCATCCCTCCCCTGGTTCTCCTCGAACCCCGCTGGACCGCGGACTGGCAACAGGCCGCCGCGCCCCTGACGATCCTGCACGCGCCCAGCCACGCGGTCTTCTTTCGTCTGCGGATGCACTCCCTGCGCGCCGCTCTCTTCCCCACCGAGCAGCCCCCAAACACGTTCATCGACCTCGACGACCGCGAGTCCACCACCCTCTGGAGCATCGGCTGCTACGCGTTACGCCGCCGCCGTCTGCGCCTGGCCCTCAAGCACCTCTCCATGGCCTGCCAGTATGCGCTGCTGGAGCGCACCGTGCTCCGCCGCTACAACACCGTCACCTACGCCAACCCCGTCGACGGCCAAGCCCTCGCCAACATCTCCGGCAACGCCACCCTGCTCTGCCGCCCAAACCAGGTGCGCCTGCCGGACGAGACCCCGCGCCCACCCGCCGATGCCCCGTTTACCCTCCTCTTCGTCGGAACCCTCGGCTACTTCCCCAACGAAGACGCGGCGCTCTGGCTGGCGGACGAACTCGTCCCAGCACTCCGCCTCCAGGCGCAAGTCCCCTTTCGTCTGCTCATCGCGGGACGCTGCGCAACGCAACGCCTTATCACCCGCCTCGCCTCGATCCCGGAGATCGAGTTCCTCGGCTCGGTCGAGCACGTCGCCCCCCTCTACGCGCAATCGCACGTCGCCGTCGCCGCCGTGCGCTGCGGTGGCGGAACGAAGGTCAAGGTGCTCGAAGCCGTGGCCCATCAATGCCCCGTAGTGGCCACCCCGCACTCGGCACTGGGGCTGCCCTTCCTCCCCGCAGAGGACCTTTTCACGGCCAGCGACGCGGCATTCTTCGCGGCCTCGTGTCTCCGCCTCGCGCGGCATCCGGATCAAGCCCGTGCCATGGCCCGAAACGCTTACCTCCGGCTGAGCGCATCCTCCTCGAACGCCGCCACCGGCTCCAGCAGCACGCCGTCTTCCAGCCGCTGAGTCCGGTCCGCGAACTGGTGGCCGTCGGTCCGATGCGTCACCATCAGGATCGCCACCTGCATGGACGCCAGATTTCGCAGCACATGCCGCTCGTTCTCGTCGTCCAGCGCGGAGGTCGCCTCATCCAGCAGAAGGAGCGACACCCGCCGAACCATCGCGCGCGCCAGCCCCAGCCTTTGCCTCTGTCCGCCAGAGAACAGGACGCCATTGTCGCCTACGCGCGTCTCCAGCCCGCCCGGGAGCGACGCCACGAACTCACCCAGGTTCACCGCCGCCAGGCAGTCGAACAGCTCCGCATCGCTCGCCGCCGCCATCCCGAATAGCAGGTTGTTACGGATCGAATCGTCCAGCAGCGTAATCTCCTGCGGCACATACGCTACACTGCCGCGATCGAGCCGCATCACGCCCGCGTCCGGATGCGAGACACCCGCCACCAGGTTCAGCAGGGAGCTCTTCCCGCTGCCCGATACTCCGCGCAGAATCACGATCTCGCCAGCCCGCACGCGCAGGCTCAGCCCCCGAAGAATGCGCGTCCCGTCTTCATACGAGAACGACAGATCCTCGATCTCCAACACGAACCCAGGCGCAGGAGTTTCGAGCACCGCCGGCACCGAGCGATAGACCATGCAATCGTGCAGCTCCTGATGGATGATCTGCAGGTTCTCATAGGCCCCCTCCAGTTGTCCGAAGGTCAGCGCCAGCGTGCTGATCATAGGCAGAATGCGCCGCGAGAGCACAAAGTAAAACACCAGCAGTGAAAGCAGTTGCCGCATCGGGCCATGCTGCAGTTCAACCGCGATCACGATGCCCAGGAACAGCATCACCACGCCCTGCTCCGCCAGCACCCGCGCCACCTGCGGCAGAGCGGCCAGCCGCACGTTGCTCGACGCCACCCGCGCGGCCTCATCGTGAATGCGCCCATGGAAGAAGGTCTGGTTGCGATACGTCCGCACCTCCTTGTTCGCGGCCAGCGTCTCCGTCACCGCTCGCTGCAGCACCCGCAGCGAGCTCTCCCGTTGCGCCGCGGCAGCAGCCAGCCGGTCGCGCATCGCAAAACGATGCAGTGCATACAACAGAAGCGTAATCAGACCCAGGCTGATCGCCAGCTTCGGGCTCTGATACACCAGCGCAAACGCAAATAGACACACCACCGTGCTGCCAGCGATACTCTCGATGAACATCTGGTACGAGAACGCCGCATCGAGCGCCGTGCTCGTCGAGTGCTTCAGCATCTCGCTCCGGTTGCGCTGCACGAACTGACTCCAGCGCATCTGCCCATAGCCCTCCGTCAGCCGCAGCAGAAAGCCGCCATACAGGTTCTGCGTGAACCGAACCATCCAGGCTGTGGACCCGATATCGATGACGATCCGCGCCAGCACCAGCACCATGGTCAGGCACGACGCCGAAAGCACCGTCTTCGGCGTCCACCAGCGATGCGCCGCGAGCGTACCTCCCTGCAATAGCAGGAAGACGACGTACATCGCCCCCGCCAGCAGCAGGTCGCAAAAGCCCATTCCAATCCGCGTCGCCACCAGCAGCGCCAGCGCCACACGCTGCCGTGCAGGCAAAAGACCGAGCGCCATGCGCCATCGGCTCACGTCCGCCGCGCTCCGGGCATCCTTCGCGTCCGGCCTATACCTCGTCATCGTGACCTCTGTCCTGTCGTGCTACGATTCTAACTTCCCGGAGCGCGTCTCACCATCTCCGGTCGCCCCAGGAGTTTGGAGTATGTTGCATATCCTCGTCGATCCGACCGTCTTTCGCTACGGGCGCTGCGGTCTCACGCGCTACTATGCCGCCGTCTGCGAAGGACTCGCACGCCAGCAGGTCCATCTCTCCATCCCCCTGCTCTCCAGCAACAGCGACTTCAAACCCGGCATCGCCCGCTGGACCGATCCGCTCCGCCGCATCCCCAAACTCGGCGGTCTCCTGGACACGCTCTCCGAACGCTGGTTCCATCACCTCGTCCGCCGGGGCGACTACGACTGCATCCTCTTCACCTCGCCCAGCTTCGACGCCGGCTTCCTCCGCCACAACCCAAGCGCCCGCTTCCTCATGATCGTTCACGACCTCATGAGCTGCGTGACGGCGCCCGATGGACTCTACGATGCAGCCGGCCCCGGCATGGTCGCGCTCATGTACCTCGCCAACCGCGCATCCCGCGTCGTCTGCATCTCCCATGACACCCGCCGCGCTCTGCTCAGCCATGGCCTTGTCCAAGCGGACCGCACAGCCGTCGTACTCACCGGCAATCTCCTCGCCGCCAGCCAGCCCCAAGAGCAGACCGTGCCTCTGCCCCGGCGCTTCCTCCTCTTCGTCGGCGAGCGCTCCGGGCGCAAAGGATTCTACTCCCTCATCCGCATTCTCCCGGAGATCCTTCGCGCTGCGCCCGATCTTCATCTCGTCTGCACCGGAACACTCCGCGAGGCGGAAACCGACTACATCGCGCGCCACATCCCTCTTGACCGCGTCCATGCCATCCCCGCCAACGACGGCGTGCTGGTCACCCTCTACCGCCGTGCACTCTGCCTCGTCTATCCATCCCTCTACGAAGGCTTCGGTCTGCCCGTCATCGAGGCCATGCACTACGGCTGCCCCGTCATCACATCCCGCTGTGGCGCCCTCGCGGAGGTAGCGGGGGACGCCGCCATCCTCATCGATCCCAACCAGCCCGAGCAGATGCGCGACGCCATCCTTCGCCTCGCATCCGACCCCGCGTGGACGGAGCGTTGCAGCAAGGCCGGCCAGACGCACGCGTCAGGCTTCGCCGTCGATCGCATGATGCAAAGCCTGCGCGCAGAACTGGAACGAGCAACGGAGCCACCGCACCATGAAACCACCCTCGACTATTCCGTCGTGTAGCGAATCTCGAGTGTTCGCATGCGATAGCACGAATAGAGCAGCACCGCTGCGATCAAGAAAAGCAAGCCAAGCGTGGCAACCCAGCCAGCCACCGGTTCCGTCTCGATGGTCAGCAGTGCAAGAAGCCCCTTCGCCCCAACGTTCACCGGCATCAGATGACGGAGATACGAGGCGACACTCAACTTCTGCAGCAACGAAGGCATAACCGGGTTGATTGCCTCCCAGCCGAGGAAGAGCAGTGCTCCCGGAGTCGGGTTCTTGAACATCATGCTCAACAAAAGAAAGACCGCTCCATAGCCAAGGCAGGCAAGTACAAGAATCAGAACGTACGCCTCAAGCTGTTCCAGCCCCGGTCCATTGACGATATAGTCTCTCCCCGCTGCACCGTAGGGCAGATACATCAGTGCGAAATCAGTCAGCGTAGCCGTCACAAAGAGAAGCAGCGCGGTGGCCGATCCCGCCGCGAATTTGGACAGCAGAAGCACTTCGCGCCTGACTGGTGACAGGAGATAAAAATGCAGGCTCCGCTCGATCATCTCGCCACGGATAAGCCGCGAGAAGATCCCCAGGCAGCCAAAGAAAACTCCCAGCCGAATATAGTAAAGCTGGACGATGCCCGCAAGCACCTGCGTATCCTCGACGATCGATGGGGCATCGTGGGGATCGACGAGGCCGTGGACAAGAATGATCAACGTCGGAATGAACGCCAGGAAATAGATCCAGCTCGCTCTCCAAGAAAATAGATTCCGCCTTAGTTCGATCTGGGTGAGACGTTTCGCCTGCACCCACCAGAGCGCCCACGGCTGTTGCATCAGGTCCTTCCGCAGCACGGCAGCGTGTCGCATCATAGTCTGCCTCCTTCGGAGCCGATGAGGTACTGGTAGATGGCATTGGCATCGTCATCCGCGGGCGCCACGGCTTCGATCTTCACAATCCCCTCCGTAGCGATCTCATTCAGAATGGAATAGAACTGGTCGACGTCGCCTGTGCGCAGAAAGATGCCCTTGCGATCCGGATGCAGCTTGGCTTCCACGCAGTGGTTCATGGCAAACATCTTCGCCGCCAGCGCCTCCGGACGATCGCAGCGCACCAGCACCTGCATGGGCTTCTCACGCACCTCCTGCCGCACCTGGTGAATATTGCCTTCCGCGATCAGATATCCGCCGGTGATCAGCACAACACGATCGGCGATGCGGTCTACTTCGTCGAGGATGTGGCTGGAGATGATGAGGTGAATCCCCTGCCGTCCGAGTTCTTCGAACAGCGCCATCGACTCGGCGCGCGCCATCGGGTCCAACCCATTCAACGGCTCATCGAGAACAAGCACCCTGGGACGATGCGCAAGAGCCTGCGCCAGCCTTATCTTCTGGCGCATTCCCTTGCTATATCCATCCATCTTCCGCAGGGCCGCCACCTTATCGAGTTGCACACGCTGCAGAGACTCCTCGGCTAACTGAAGAGCGGCAAGCTTGCTCATCCCGTACAGCATCAGACTGTCCACAAGAAACTGCCACCCGGTCATGCCGCGCGGAAAGAAGTCGAACTGCGTGCAATACCCAACCGTCGCGAAGAACCGGTTGGCATCGCGAGAAGACAAGCCCATCACCGAGATACGTCCACTCGATGGTTGAACGAGTCCCGTCAACAGGTTCATGAGCGTCGTCTTGCCCGAGCCGTTGGGACCCACGAGGGTTGTGATACCGGGCGGAATGGTCAGCGACACACGATTCACGCCAAGGACTTCGCCGTAAAACTTGGAGACGTTCTCGAAGACGATCAGGTTGTTCATCCGCGGACCACCTCGCGCGCCCGGATGCGGCGATGCAGCATGACGATCGAGAGACCGCACCCGAGCGCAAGCATCGCCACGATCGCCCCCGTCGGCAGATGCATCTCCTCGTTCAGGTGGCTCTGGATGCCAAGCAGGCTATCCCAAAGAAAGGACATCATGATGGGAACATTGAGCAGAAGCCCCCACTTGGTATGCAGCACCTTGGTCACAATCGCTCCAACGCCCGCCGGGACAAGAATCGCCGCAAAGAGAATGCCGGTGGCGATCACCCTCCACTTCACCCACGAAGAAAGAGCGAGGCCAAGCAGCGACAGGAAAGCAATCCAGATCAACCCTCCAGCCAGCAGCCCAGCGCCGATGCGAAGATTGCCCGCAGCCCATGGCACCGGCGAAGCGTACCCATGGTAGGCAAAGAGCAGCAGGCACGGAACCCACGTCACCGCCGAGAGTGTGGCAAAAAGTGCGACATATTTGCCCATCACATAGCCAAAGCGCGAGATGGGATGGCTCAGCAGAATCGGCAGCGCATTGTCGACAAGATCCAGCGTGATCAGACGCGGCGCAATCCACGAAGCAAGCGCCACCGCCAGCCATGACTGAACGGTCAGGACGTTGCGAAAGAAACTTCCATCGATCGTCAGCAGCCGCGAACCCGCGTTGCCCATCAGCAGCCGCGCGGCAGGATTGTTCGCGAGATAGATGGTAAAGAGAGAGCCGGCCGGAGGCAGCAGGCAGATCACGAAGAGCACGGTGGTGATCTTCGTGCTCCATGCTTCGGCCAGGCCATACCGCGCAAGCACCAGGATGCGCTCCCAATACGGCGTGACCCTCCCGGTGTAAGCGCGATAGCGATGCTTATAGATGGACATTGGCGGGTCGTTCTCCTTCCGGATCCATCGCTCGTAGAAAGATGTCTTCAAGGGAGTCGCGGCGTACGTGCATCCTTCGGATCTGTACCTTCTGCTCCGAAGCAATCCGATAGAGGTCGCGAGCTTCGACATGTTCGGGAAGCACGAGCTTGATGCGGCCGCCCGGGAAGCATGCGCATTCGCAGCCCAGACCGCGGATGCTGACAGAAAATCTTTCCGTCGCGCCTACCGTTTCGAGCTCCATGAAGCTGCGGTTGGTGCGGCGTTCCTCTTCGATGTTGCACAGCGCCGCGATGCGTCCGCCCTTCAGAATAAGAACTTCATCGCATGTCTCATCGATATCTCGCAGCAGATGCGACGAGATGATCAGACGCACGCTGCCTTCCTTGCGAATCTCCTGGATCAGATGAATCATCCGCTGACGCGCAATGGGGTCGAGGCCGTTCGTGGGTTCGTCGAGAATCAGCAATCGCGGCCCATGCGCGAGTGCCTGGGCCAACTTGATGAGCTGTTTCATCCCCAGGGAGTAGCTGTTCACCTTGCGATACCGCACCTCCCCCAGTCCGACGTAGAAGAGCGCTTCATGGGCGCGTTCCAGCGCCTCTGCCGAAGGCAGGCCGGAGATTTCCGCCATGTAGCGGACGAAGTGAACGCCGCTCATGTTGCCGATGAAGGAATCGTTCTCCGGCATATATCCAATGCCGCTGCGAATCTGCGCCCTGTCCCGGTACGTGTCGAGCCCGAAGATGCGCGCCGTTCCACTCGACGCGCGGTGAAAGCCAAGCAGAGTATTGATCAGCGTAGACTTGCCTGCTCCGTTCGGTCCAAGCAGGCCGATCGCCTGGCCGCGCAGCACGCCGCTCAGCCCATTCAGAATGGTGCGGTCGCCAAGCCGGACCTCGAGCGCATCGAGTTCAATCGTTCCCATGCTATTCACGTACGCTTACCCCTGAACGCTTGTTCCCTGGATGAACGAGAGCTTCGAGCGCCAGGAGGTCGAAGCCGAAGAGATGACTGTTGCTGGCGGCTTCAATGTTGTTCTCCTTCCCCCATGCGCAGATCGCGGTAGGCCGGCCATCCGCTGCGAGTTGGGTCAAAGCCTGTGCCGACTCGCCGCTCACATGAGAGAGCAAAGGCGTCAACACCGGGCCGATATTCTGGTACACAAGAGCGGAGTAGTTTGCATTCTCGTCTTTCGGCAGGAGCGCCTTGAAGGCCGCGGAACGCGCCAGCGAGTTGCCGCTCGCATGCGCCTGCAGCGCCTGCAGCAGAAGAGCGCGATGCGGAGCGAGGATCATATAACCATCCGCAAATGTATAGTGCGCCATGGCAGCGCCGGATGCGACATCGTCGATCGAGTAAAAAGTCTGGCCGTTGCTCTGGCTTGTGTGGATCGCAATGTCATGCGCATGATTGCCGCCGGGCTGGCTGCGCATCGCATCCGCAAGTCGTTCGAGGGTTCTCTCAAGCTGCTCGGCGTTACGAACTTCGACGACAGCCTTCCAGGCCGGGCTGGGCAGCACCGCACCATCGAGAGACATCAGGAAGTCTCCACCAAGATTCGCGGCGAGATCGTTGCGGACACTGATCTGCAACTTCGCCTCTTCCTCGCTCCAGCCACTGCTCGCCGATGCGCCGGAGGGTCGCGCCATCTTCATCATGTCGTCGGCGATCGCTACAGGGTCCTTCGAGAGAAATGCGACTGCGATGGCTGCGTTTGGAGTAACGAACTCAAGCGACCCGATCGGAGCCGGACCTGCAAGCCATGAAGCTGCACCCTGCCTCGCCCCGGCGAACTGCAGATTCACATGGTTATCAGGCAATCCATTGCGTTCGCGGTGCTCCGCGATGAGATACCGAACACTATCCATGCCGCTGCTCTGCAAGGCGTTTTGCGTGCTTGGCGTGTCGCGGCCTCTCTCGGACACAGTGTGCAGCATCTGATGAAGGTCTGCTGCAAGAATGATGCCGGCTCCACGACTGTAGGCCGCGGCAATCTGCTGCCCGAAATCGCCAGCTGCGAAGCTGCTTGCGTTGCCGTTCAACTGTGCGTTCATCTGTCTAAGGACGGTAACGCTGCTGGAGAAGACGGCTTCATGCTGCCGGACAAGAGCGAACAGACCCGGCCGATCCTGCGTTGGAGCAGTCGCAAGGGAAGCTTCGTCGAACACAACAATCGCTGGAGCCGTCACCCTCAGCACATCGCCCAGTCCGCCCCTCTGAAGATCGGCGACGATCGCGAACCCGGGGTTTGGCCGGGGACTCTCCGGCTGTTGCACCCCTGCGACCACAACTTCATCGCCCAGATACTCGCTCACCTGGTGAAGCTGATTGACGAGAGCATCAAGCTGCGCGGTATTGTGATGCGCCCCACTCTCCCACCACTGCTGGAGCGCCGGGCTCTGCTTCAACTGGTCGTGAAAGATGTTGTTCGCTTCGCTCAGAAAATTGCCGAGATTGGGAATGCTCACGTACAGCAAGGTGTTCGCAGGAACACGCCCAAGCAGATCACTCGTATACCGGAGCGGTGGCGTTGGAATCTGATCGATCCTGTGTTGCAGCGTGCCGAACTGCGCAAGCAGAGGAAGATACGTGTCGAGGTTGCGGCTCCATGCAATCTGCCGGTCGACGGGCTCCGAGCTCAAATTGTCGTTCGTCGATACCTGGTCGCCCGCATGCATCAGCGTCTCGAGACCGCCGTGCGTCACATGCACGGTTCCTTCCAATACCGCGACCCGTGAACCCTTGATCCCGGCGTTGACCGAGAAGACCGTACCGGTGACAGCAACACGGCAGTCCGGAGTCTTCACGTACAGGTGGCCCGCGGTCCGCTTGGCCGCCTGCACGATCACCGCTCCGTTATCGACCGCGACCGTCATGTTGCGGCCTCTCGCCCCGACGGAGAGAACGCTTCGTTCGTTGACCTCGACCGTGGAACCGTCCGAAAGACGCAGCACGGCGTGGGCTCCGCCGCTCGTTCGCAGATGCTCTCCCTCGTGCAACGTGTCGCCTGCCGCGATCGGGGCGTCCCCTGCATCTGAGATGCGTGAAGCAGATCCGTCGATCGACACCACCTCCGCGCGAACGCCGGGAGGAACTTGCCAGAACGCGCGATACAACACAAACGTCAGAGCCAGAACGGCGAGTGCAGGGGCGATGGCCCAGCGGGGCAGGCGGAAGCTCCACGTAAGAGCTCGCGACGCATGGGGTGCCGACCAGTCCAGTCCAGTCGATCCCAACCCACCGTGATAGGTGCGGTGGCACTCTCCACACTCGCGCAGGTGGGCCTGAATCAGAAGTGTACGTGCTGCGGACAGGGTCCCGGCACGATACGAACCAAGCAGACCCTGCACATCCGCACAGCTCTCGATCGCGGAGGAGGCGGAGAAATCCAAGCTACGCGTCGATTCGATGCCGAGACGATCCGCCACTCGCTGTGCGGAGGCAGAGACCTGTGTGGCATCCGGTTCAGCCGCGTGAATGGATTGAATCGCCGTCTCAAGTAAGGATTCGCTATCGTGTCTCATTGATCTTCCCATCCATTTCTAAAAGTCGCTTCTTGAGCCTGGATCGCGTGTTGTGAAGCGTCACAGCGACCGCGGCCTGCGAAGTTCCCATCATCGTTGCGATCTCTTTGTTTCCCAGTTCCTCGAAGTAGCGCAAGGCAAACATCTCCGCTGCTCTTGGGGGCAACTCCCCGATCGCAGTGCGCAATGCCTCCCCCAGTTGCCGGCTTGAAACCTCGGACTCCGGTGAGCTTCGACGACTGACCGACACGACCTCAACCGCCTGATCCAGCGGCTCGGTCGCTGCACTCTTTCGCCTCCGCAGCAGGTCGAGCGCTCCGTTGATCGCCGCACGATGGAGGTAGCTCCCCACGTTGTCGATCGGTCGATCAGTGCTTGCCAGCCTCAGGAACAAACCCTGTGCGATATCTTCCGCATCTGCCATATTGCCCGTGATGCGATGAGCAGCCAGCAGCACGCGGCGGTAGTGCTCCGCGAAGAGTTGCGAAATGCTTTCCATCGTCGGAATGATCATGCTGGCAGCAGCCAAGGGTTCACCTTCTTGCTTCTTCATAGAGATGACGCACCGCGTTGAGATTTATTAATGCAGGTGGCAGCATCTACGCGGGAAGGTCTCACGATGTTCCGTCCCGGCACACGCTGACCCCATCCCCGCGCCAGCGGAGCGTCTCCTGAGTTCATTGCCCACAAAGCCCCGCAGATGGCGCGCACCCGTGCGCCTCGCCGGCCTTCGCCAAGCGTGGATCCTCGCCAACCAAGGATGCTTTATCTGTACCGGTAGAGCTTTACCTTTTGAATGGAGGGCCCATCGGCCGCAAATCGCAGACCGCTTCCGGACTGGTTCGTCGCAGCCGCCTCGGCGAGTTTATAGTTCAGCAGCACGTCATCCCCGTTCAGCCACCGGCCCGGCATCCACACTCCCTCCGCGTAGTGTCCAGCATGAACCTGTGCCAATCCTGCAATCGGCGGACCCGGCGTGTTGGGTGAGAACGTGATCTCGACATTGCTGCCCGCGATGACGTATTCCTCCGGCCCAGTCGCGATGACCATCGCGTAGGCCGGTGCCGCTTCCGCGGTCGTGGAAGCCACCGCCGCCGACCGTCGATTCTGAACCGCACTGACCGTGACGCTGTACTGCCCCACATTGAGGGACCGGTTCAGCTCCCCAGCGTTCAGGACGACCGCACCGATCGATCCAGTCCCCTGGTGCTTGAGAATCAGCGGCGCAAGCTGCCCCAGCACGTCATACCCCTTGGCCAAAGGAAGACTCTGCACATCGACCGAGCCGCCTTGCTCCGGATCCGCAGACGCCGCCATCAGGCGCGACACGCTATCGATCCCAAAGGGAGAGTATCCGATCGCGTCGTGTTGGCCGATCGCATAGAACGCATTGGCTACGCCGGAAGTGTCGCCACGCGACTCCGGCACAAACAACGGATTGCCATTCTGGTGGAACCGGGCCACCCACTCCGCGAAGTTCGGAAGGTAGATGTCGGGCGCGTTGATGTCGATGTCGGGCCCACCGGCACGCCATATGTCCAGCACATCCGGCTCCGGGCATCCGCTCGGATAGTCTCCCGGCCCGCGGTCCTCCGGCTGCACGATCCACGTATTCGTAAACACCGGGACGGGATACTCTGCCTTCCCTGCCTTCGTCACCTGGTTCATGTAGCGCGCATAGTTCCACGCCATGAAGATCTCATCCGCCATGCCACTTCCGAAGACTTCGCTCCAGGTCCCATCCGTCTTATCGCCGTTCGCGTCCCACGCCTTCTTCAACGCCGGCCGCAGAGTCGCCACATGCATCCGCAGAGAGTCCATCAGTTGCTTTGGCACCGCTCTGGCAAATGCTTCGTTCGCGGCCGGACTCCGGTCGCGCGAATCTCCCAGAACGCCCACTTCGTTTTCGACCTGGATCATGATCACGGTATGCTTCTCCGCGTCCACCTCGCGCAGATGATGCATGAAGGCCCGATACGCATTGGAATCCGCCTTCAGGTTCTCCGCACTCAGCGTCGAAAGTACCTCGATCGACCTTCCGGACCCCAGCTCCGCCCGCGGAAATCGCCTCTGGTCCGCTTTCACCCAAGCCGGCGCGAAGCTGGACAACCCATTCTTCCAACTCCCGAACCAGACAAAGATCACCTTCAGGTTCTGCGCCCGCGCGCCAGCCAGCAGATCGTCCACCAGCGCATAGTCGTACTTCCCCTCTTCAGGCTCAAACTGCGCCCAAGACATCCCCGTCAGCACCGTGTTCAAGTGCATCCTGGCCAGTCGCGGCCACACCGGTTTCATATACTCCATGCTCGACGACGCCGTGTTCGCGAGTTCCCCGCCCAGCACCAGGTAGGGTTGTCCATCGACGATCAACTGCGTCGCCGCCCCGTGCTTCTCCAGATGCGCCATGGTCTGCGCACTCGCAGTGCCCGCCCCCAGGAAAACCATCAGGAGCATCCGGCCTGCGCGACGCATCGCTTGCATACTCATGAACACCCTCCCCGGCTCCGCTACTTTCCGTACGGCTTCTCCAACTCGAACAACGGACTCCGAGGCAGATCGAACGTCGCCACGCTATCCGGATGCGCCGGATCGAAAGCCGGAATCCCCGCCTTCAGATACGCCGCCAGCGGCATCTTCTGGTCGCGCATGCTCTGGACCACGGCCCGCGCCAGTTCGTACGCGCCATAGGAGTTGAAGTGCGTGTCATCCTTCAGCTCCGTGGTCTGCCCCGGAAACGTGTTGGCCGGATAATGCACGAACGCCTTGATCGTCCCATCCTGCCCCATCGCCTCATACAGCGTCTTGCTCATGGCATTCAAATCGATCAGCGGCAGCTTACGTTCCTCGGCAAACGCGCGCGTCGCCTGCGGATAGCCCCCCAGGGAATCCGTAATGTGCCCCTCCGCGTCGAACGTGCGCCGGTTCATCGCCGTCACGAGAATCGGATGCGCGCCCTTGGCCGTCACCGCATCCACATACTTCGCCAGCGAACCTTGGAAGTCCGTCGTCTCCGGAGATCCATTCTTCTGGTCGTTGTGCGCAAACTGGATGATCAGGTAGTCGCCCTTCTTGATCGTCGACATGATCTTGTCGAAGCGGCGCTCCCCGGTAAAGCTGCGAATCGTCTCTCCCGACTCCGCCTCATTCGCAATCACCACCCTCGGCCCGAAGAAGACCGGCAACATCTGTCCCCATGCCGCCCAGGGTTCTTTGTCCTGGTCGACCATCGTCGAATCCCCGGCCATATACACCGTCGGCACATCGCCGATCGGCCTCACCGCGATCGACCGCACGCTCGGGTGTTCGCCATTGAACTCAAGCGTCAGCTTCTCATCCCAGTCCAGCGCACCAATCTCGCGCGGCTTCAGCCGCACCTTCGCGCCCACGCCGCTTCCCCCGGCAATATCTGCCGTGCGGACATTCACATTGAACACCTCGGTCGCGGAAGCGCCCGCCGCCAAAGACCTCTTATCGACGAAGAGCCTCCGGGATTCCGCCCTTACCGTCGTCGTCGAGCGCGCGCCGGAACCCAGCACCACGGTCACCTGGTAGTTGCCATCGGGAACCGCGACCGAAAAAAAGAAGGCATGATCGCTCGCGCAGGCACCTCCGGCGAACTGATCCGGAGAGGCCACCAGATCGAACCCGAAGGCCGGTCTGCCCGTCGCATCGCTCTCCGCCGGAGCGGTGTACCTCTTCTCCGCGCTGAGCGAAATCGCCCCCTTGGCCTGCTTCCCGCACGTAAACTCGATCGCCTTCTGCGCTGAAGCCGATACACACACACCGCACAGCAGCAGCATCGTCCACCCGTATTTCCTCTGTCGCATCTTGATCTTCCCCATTTCCTTATCTTCCCCAGCCCCGCCGGGAGCCGTGCTGCTCGCACCGCACATCCTACAGCGATGCATCTATTATGAGGAATTATTTTCGTATTGATCATTCCCCACCGCCGCACCGTCCCTCCGATCAGCAGGAAAGCAGCAGCCGCCCCCATGCCCAACAGCTGGCCGGTCCAACCGGGGCTGATCCCAGCGGACAAAATCCATCCGGCAGAAGTATACTCAGCATGCTCCAAAGGAGGAACATATTCTCAAAAGAAACCTCCCCGGCATTCCCTCGCTCCCGTTTTCGCCAACGAACCCAGCCATCAACCGCTCCATAGACTGACGCCATCGAAAGGGCCCGGCGGTGCATACCAACTCTCTGTTCCGTGCGACCCTCGTCGCGTCCGTTGTTCTCGGCAGTCTCTGTGCCGTCGCGCAGACCGGTCAGGCCACCGCCATCACCGCAACCGCCGGGCTGCAGCCCAATCTCACCGGCAACATCGACAGGCCGCTGCGGTATCGACCGCAGGACCGCGACTTCGTCATCGAGGATGGCATCGAGTTCTTCAACCGGTCGCTCTATGGCGGCAACACCGCCTTTCGGGTCGATGGAGGCGACAAGCCCGAGTTCACCCTCTACCTTCCAGGCCGTGGCGGCAACCTCCGCCTTGGCATCGCGATCGCAGGCAAGACGCTCTGGCTCAAGGACGCCCGGCATATCGTCACCCGTTATCGTCCCGGCGAACTCCTCTACACCATCGCCGACCCCATCCTCGGCCCTGACGCCCGCATCACCCTTGAGGTCCTCGCTTACGCCGCGACCGAAGGCCTGATCGTCCGCGCGCAGGCCCAGCACCTCGCCGGCGGGGCCGAGCTCCTTTGGGCCTACGGTGGCGTCAACGGACAACGAGGGTCACGCGATGGCGATATCGGCACCGAGCGCGTACCGATCTCACATTACTTTCAGTTGCAACCCGCCTTCGCCGAAGGCAACACCTTCACGTTCACCGGCCAGGGCTTCACGCTCCACAGCGAGCACGCCGACATCGCCGGCATCACGCCCGCCGGCACCCAGCAGCATCTGGCGGATGCAGCCAGTTGGAACGACCTGCCTGCGCTCCTCGCCGCGACCACCACCGCCTCCACCCACCCCATTGTCGTCGGTCGTGCCCCCTTCGCATCGGACAAGCCTTTGCTGCTCTCCCTCCAACGTCTCACCGGCGCCACGCAGTCGCAGGATCTCAGCATCTACCGCGAGGTCACCGCGCCCGTTGCCGGCAGCGCGCCGAAACGCCAGCCGCTCCCTCTGCCGCCCGCCTTCGAGCGCGACCGTCTTCCCGGCCTTTTCACGACGACGGAAAGCCACTTCGCGGCCTTGCGGGACAAGGTCAGGATCGAGACCCCCGATCCTTATCTCGATACCGCCATGGCAGCGCTCAACGTGGTCGCCGACGCCCTCTGGGACGATGACGCGCACGCCATCATGCACGGAGCCATTGCCTGGCGGACCAAGCTCCTTGGCTGGCGCGGCCCCTACGCCCTCGACGACCTCGGCTGGCACGACCGGGCCCGCGAGAACTTCGAGACATGGGTTCCCAACCAGAACCGCAAGCCGATCCCTGCGGTCATTCCAGGCCCTGACCCCAAAGCCAACATGGCGCGCAACGAGCCCGGCCTCCACTCCAACGGCGACCTCTCCAACTCGCACTACGACATGAACATGGTCTTCATCGACGCCCTCGTACGGCATCTGCTCTGGACCGGCGACCGCGACTACGCTCGACAAGTGTGGCCTGTGCTCGAACGTCATCTCGCCTGGGAGCGACGCCTCTTCCGCCGCGAGTATGGACCGGACAAGCTGCCGCTCTACGAGGCCTACGCCAGCATCTGGGCCAGCGACGACCTCTACTACAACGGTGGGGGCACCGCCTACGGCTCTGCCTACAACGTGTACGCCAACCGTACGGCCGCCCGTATCGCCGTCCTCGCCGGTGTCGACCCCAGACCGTACACGGAGGAGGCAGACCGCATCCTCCAGGCCATGCACACCTTGCTCTGGATGCCCGAGGCCCGCACCTTCGCCGAGTACAAGGACCTCACCGGCAACCAACTCCTCCATGCCGACTACGGTCTCTGGAACTTTTACCACACGGTCGACGAAGAGGCGGTAACTCCGCGCGAAGCGTGGTCCATGGGCTCTGCGCTTCTCGGAAAATGGAAGCGAATCCCCGTGCAGGGCCCGGGCGTCCCCGACGACGCGCGTTATCACGTCCTGTCCGAGACCGATTGGATGCCTTACTCCTGGTCCATCAACAACGTCGTCCTCGACGAAAACATGAACACCGCGCTCGCCCTCTGGGAAGGAGGACACAGCCAGGACGCCTTTGTCATCGCCAAGGGCGGTCTGCTCGCCAGCATGTACATGGGCCTGTCCCCCGGAAATGTCGGCACCATGAACCTGTACGACGCCTATCGAAGGGAGAGCCAGCGCGACTTCGGCGACAGCGCCGGCACTATCTCGCGAGCGATCGTCGAAGGTCTCTTCGGCATCCACCCCGATGCACTCGACGGTTCCCTCACCATTACGCCCGGCTTCCCCACCCAATGGAACCACGCAAGCATCACGCACCCCGACCTTAGCGTCAGCTTCCTTCGTAAAGAAAAAGCCGACACCTGGGACGTCACGCAAAACGCAGCGGGCCGCTTCAACAAACTCACCCTCCGCATCCCTGCCGCCTTCACCGGGGTGGCCAGCCTCAAGATCAATGGAGTTGCAGCGCACTGGACCTCAGACCCTGAAGCCGCGGGCCGTCCACTCCTGGTCGTGCAGACCACGCTCACGTCAGCCGCACATATCGAGATCGAGTGGTCCGGCACCGAGCTGCATCCGGATGACACGACCGCCAAACCCGGCGCACGCAACGGCGACTTCCACCGCATGGCCCTCGGCTCCTTCACCTGGTGGGCACCCGAACCCATCCCACCCATCCAACCATCCACCCCGCCCATACCCTTCGACTGGCACGCCCTACGCACCGCGTCGGCTTACGAGACCGTGGACCTCACCGGCCATTTCAACGATCGCGTCTCCGCCATCTTTGCCAAAGGCAAGTACCTGTCGCCCCGAGCACAGGGCGTCAGCCTCGAACAGCCCTGGCAGGGCGTCGGAGCCTGGGCCGGGCACCTTAACACCCTGCCGGTCATCGACGACTCCGGCCTGCGCGCCACCGCCGCCAGCCACGGAGACAGGCTCACGATGCCCGATGGCATCTCGTTCGCAACCCCATCCGCACCCGAAGCCCGCAACATCGTCTTTACATCCCAATGGGAGAACTATCCCCACGCGGTCACGTTCCCCCTCGGCGGAAGGGCAAGCCACGCCTTCTTCCTTATGGCGGGTTCGACCAGCTTCATGCAAAGCCGCATGGACAACGGTGAGATTGTCATCCGCTATACCGATGGGACTTCAACGCGTCTCGCCCTGCGCAACCCCGAAACATGGTGGCCCATCGAGCAGGACTACTTCATCGACGACTTTCAGTTCCCGCTCGAAGCGCCACTTCCTCCGCGTGTCGATCTCAGGACAGGCCAGATTCGTCTGCTCGACCTCGCCACCTTCAAGGGTCAGGGCCGCGAAGTTGCGGGCGGAGCAGCCACCGTACTCGACCTCCCCCTGGACCCCAACCGGCAACTCAAAGATCTTACCCTCCGCACCCTCTCCAACGACTCCGTCATCGGCCTCATGAGCCTGACGCTCGAACGCCCCGGACGAACCACACGCTGAGAACAAGAGACCCTCCGTTCACCACACGCTGTCCAGCTTTTCCATCCATTCGCCCACGTTCTGCACCACCAAAAAGTCTCTGGTGAAACATGGGGAATTTCGCATCGCCAACCCGGAACACCTTTAGAAAACCATGCATGCACCGACCCGGGTTCTACCTCACTTTTGATCCACCCTTTCGGGTGAGAGAGATGCATGTGCCTGCGTGATATATTCTGTCTCGTAGTTGGCTCAATCTGTCTCCTGTTTTCCGGCAGAGAAGCGTGAGGTTACCATGTCTCCAAAAAAGATCAGAATTCTCTGTGTCGACGATCACCCCATCGTGCGGGACGGCATT
This sequence comes from Granulicella pectinivorans, assembly GCF_900114625.1. NCBI lineage: Bacteria > Pseudomonadati > Acidobacteriota > Terriglobia > Terriglobales > Acidobacteriaceae > Granulicella > Granulicella pectinivorans. The sequence goes on along the minus strand of NZ_FOZL01000001.1, from coordinate 2,578,154 downwards.
GCCTATGCCCTGCTGCAGCAGAGCGATATGGAGCTCGTGGGAGAGGCGACCAATGGAAACGAAGCCATTGAAGCCTTTCGAAAATATAGACCCGACGTAACCTTGATGGATCTACAGATGCCGGGGATGAACGGGATCGAGGCCACCGCAGAGATTCGGAAGGAGTTTCCGCAGGCTCGCATCGTGATTCTGACGACCTACTCGGGCGATATTCAGGCTTCGCGCGCACTGAAGCTTGGGGCAGTGGGGTATCTGTTGAAAGGAATGTTGCGCACGGAACTGATCGATACGATCCGGCAGGCGTATGCGGGGCAGCGGCACATTCCGATGCAGATCGCCTCGGAGATCGCGAATCACTATAGCGCGGATAGACTCTCGGAACGCGAGACACAGGTGCTGCGCGAGGTAGCTGCGGGCTCTTCCAACAAGATCGTCGCGGACAAGCTCTTCATTACGGAAGATACGGTGAAGGGGCATATGAAGAGCATCCTCGCCAAGCTTCAGGCGAATGACCGGACCCATGCGGTCATGATTGCAATCAAGCGCGGCTTTATCGAGGGGTAAGGTTCCGCATATACCCGATGTAGTCATGGATTTCCCCTTCGCAAGGGGCATCCCCACTTGAAGTCTCAAGGGCCATACTCATGGAGTCGTGACGAACGACGCATCCGAGTTCGCTTAAGGAGATGTCTATGTTTCATCAGATGCTTCATTCCATGCTGGCGGCAGCCGCAAGCATGGCGATGGTCGTTCTGCCCTCCGCACCTCTGCTGGTACGGAGACGGCCAGCTTCACTTGCTGCCCAGGATATCGGGATCAGAGTCCAGCCCGGTCGCCGTGCGGCGAAACTGTAAGAGGCGTTGCCACCATACGAAGCGCTTGTTCGAGTAAAGATAGGCTCTTCTGGCGGGTACGCGCACCTCGATCTCGGTTCCGCGTCCCTTGGCACTCCATATCTGCAGCTTGCCTTCGATCGTCGCAGCGCGCTCTCGCATCCCGATGAGCCCCCAATGTCCAGTGCGCTGACCGCTGGCGAGCACAAGCGGAGGAAGACCGATGCCCGTGTCGCAGCATTTCATCAGAAGCTCGGAGCCATCATAGGTGAGGATGACCTCGGCGCTTGTGGCCCTGGCATGAAGGACAGTGTTGGTTAGCGCTTCACTGGCGATGCGGTAGAGCTCTTCCTGGGCGATTCCGTTGAGAGATTGCCGCTGGCCGTTCTCGACGATCTGGAAGGTCATGCTCTGTTCGATCTCCAATTCCTGGGCGCGCCTGGCGATGAGACTGACGAGATCGGTCCGCTCCGCCACGTCGTAGCGCAAGGATTCAACCTGGCTACGGGTCTCCTGATAGACGGAATCGGCGCGCACGAGAGCAGCCTCCAGGGATTGTCGCGCGGGGGTGTCTTCCGCAAGAGTCTGGGCTGCAAAGTGGAAGCGCAGCATCAGACCATGGACCGACTGCAGCAACGTATCGTGCAGGGCGCGCGCGATCCGCAGACGTTCGTCCGAGCGCTCTTTCAAACGATCTTTAAGGAGGTTCGTGAGGTACTGCACACGAAGAAGATAGATGAGATAGAGGAACATGAGAACGACAAGTATCGCAAGCAGATAGAACCAGACGGTCTGATAGAAGGCAGGCGTGATGGTGAAGACAAGCGGCGTGGAAAGCTCTTGCCACGGGGCCGTTCCATTCCAGGCACGCACACGAAAACGATACTTCCCCGGCCTGAGATGGGTGTAGAACGCCTGTCGGCGATTGCCGACTTCACGCCAGACCTTGTCTTCGCCCTCGAGCATGTACTGATAGGTCACTTTCTCCGGCGAGGAAAGATCAATTCCGATGTAGTCGATCTCGAGTTCTTTTAGCGAGTTGGCGCTTGTCGTGATCGAGGTGGATGAATGCTCGCGATCGATGATCGATACCCCATTCATGGAGACGTTCTGCAAGGACAAGGCGGGAACAGACTTGCGCACGGAGAGAGCTTCAGAATCCAACGAGTAGACCGCACCCGACATCGAAAACCACAGCAGTCCTTCCTTGTCCTCCACTGCCGATGGAGTGGGCTTGATCTGGGTTGCGGTCCCCTCGACGCCTTGTCGATCGTCAAGCAAATCGTATTCGAGTGACTTCTGGCCGATAGATAACTTATCCAGCTCCGACGCAACAATGCGAACAATGCCAACGCTTGTGTTCAGCCAAAGACTCTTGTACCGATCCTCTACAATTCCCGAGATGCCTCGCAGAGGGGCGTCTCCACTGAGAGAGACGCGCTGGAAGGCTCCGTGATCGAGGTAAGCGAGTCCGTTTGCTCCCGCGGCCCAGAGCCTATCGCGGAATACCGCAAATGTAAGAATATTGCCAAGATCTGCGCTTTGCTGCGGGGTAAGCGCGTGAACGCCATGTTCATCCCGCATGAGGATGCGTCCATCGGGATAGCCGAGCCAGACATGACGTTCTTTGTCGCGGAAGACCGTGAGTGGATGTTCTGACGGCAGGCTCGCATCCTGGACCCGTTTCCACTGGCCATCAAAACGCCACAAACCAAATTCGTCGAAAGAAACAAGCACTGCACCGTCGTAGTCCAAACCTATGCTTTGCGCCGGCACGCGATGCACCTCTTCCGGGACAGGGATGCGGGACATCTTGCCGCGATCGTATACAGTGAGCGTGTCGAAGAGCGGATCTACAAGCCAAACACGTCCTTGATCGTCACATACTATCGGGCTCGATCCGATCTCGCGTCCGGTCGCAGAAAGGGTGTCGCCAGATGCGTGAACGAGGGGATGCGCCAGCATGGCGATCCACACACCACTGTGCGCATCGGCGGCCAGAGCCGGATAGTATTCGACGCGAGTATTGCGAAGAGACTTCAACGGCGACGCATGAAAGCGGTCAAGCCCGCGCGAGGTGCCGACCCAGATGTCACCATCGCGGTCACGCAGGATCGAGTTTGTTTGTTCCGATGTGAGGTCGCTCTCTGCGACGAGTGGTCCGGAAGGCTTATGATTCCTCGCGGCCTGAAAGTGCGATACACCTCGATAGTCCTGGGCCATCCACATGCTCCCGGAGGGCTCAATCAAGGTGCGTGTGTAGCTCGGCACCAAAATCTTCTTCTCGGAGGACGTGGGGTCGAGAGGACGAATGACGCGCCAGCCGTCACTTAGCCATATCTCGCCGTCTGGCATCTCGGCCAGGTCCACGACGATGAAGGTCTTGGTTGGGTAGAGGACGAATGTTTGATGGCCGGGACGAAGAACGAAGAGCTTGTGACGTGCCGAAGTCCAGATGTTGCCGCGACTATCGAAGAAGAGACTCCAAAGCGGCTCATCCGGCAGACCGTGCTCCTTACCGAAGTCCACCCAGCGATCGCCACGCAGAAGGAGTAGCTTGTTATCTGCAATCGCCCATACTGAGCGGTCACCCTGCACGACGATCTTGAGGACGGACTTCGGACCGCGCCCGTTGCCCGCGTTGTAATTCGTAAGAACACCGTCGCGCGTAAGATGGCAGATGCCACCGCTGAGACGGAATCCGATCCAGAGCCCGCCCTGCGAATCAGCCGTGAGCGCATCGATGTCGAGAGCTGGAAGGCCTGCTTCCATCCGTGTCATCGGATAGCTTGCGAATTGCAGGCCGTCAAAACGATATAAGCCAAGGGGCGTTCCAAGCCAAAGATATCCGTCGGTCGTCTGAGCCATGGCGGCAATATTGCCTGGCGCTCCATCGCGTCCTGTCCACCTCATGTGGGCTACGACAGGCTTCATCTCGGGAAAGAACGATACAGGTTTGACGCCGGGACCTTGTCCACTCGACACAGTCACTCGCAGGAGGACGAGCAAGAGAATCACGGTGTGGGGCAATTTACGATTCACGTCGCATCCGTCCTTCATCATCGGGTAGCAGGCGGTTGTTTACTTCGGAGCAAAGGGGGCAGCCGCCTTGCCCACTCAATGACTGAAGGTAGCATTCCGGGCCGGGTTGCCGCTCACCCGAAAGGGTTGGTGCACCATTACCCTTCGTGAGCTCCCAAACTGTGTCACGAACATCTAGCCTTGGTCCATGTTAAGTTTTCCGAGAGGACAATCCGGTTTAGGTCTGATGCTCCTCCGCGTGACTGCCTCTGGCTTGCTCGTGGCCACCGCCTGCGACCATCTTTCCCTTGGAGCCGCTAGTTTACTCTCCGTCTCAATCATCATTCTTGCAATCTTTCTTATGCTGGGGCTATTCACCACAGCGGTTGCGCGCCTCTCGGCGATGCTCACCATGACGCTCTCCCTGCTGCCTCGTCAAGAGATACTGGCTGGAAGCATCGTCACGATCTCAGTCTGCATCGCTCTGGCGCTGCTTGGCGCTGGAGCTTATTCCCTCGACGCTCGTCTCTTTGGGCAGCGACGCGTGGTCTGGCCAAACCACTAAGAAACATCACCACGACCCATATAGAAATACAACCCACAACAACACTGAAACCGGAATGCCGCGCGCGACTATCCGGGCTTCAAAGAGCATCGACGCATCCTTCCATGGGTGCCCTTGCTAGCGGCTGACACAGACCCAGTTAAGATAAAAGTCTGCGTTGCAGGGCTACGACCGCGGTCCTTGCCATACGGCGAGTATCCGTCCGCTCACCGTGACTACATCCCATGCATGTCCATTGCTTAGTGGACAGCGCACGTGATCCTTTCTCCCTCATCACACGAACGAGTAGCTGCAAAAGCCCACTTGGGGAGTTACTTGAAATTCTCGCGAGCTTCCATACTCACTTTCATGAAGAGGGGATCGCGTGCCGCATGATCGCGAAGACCGGCAAGGTCCTCTCACTCTGATTTTCACTGTGCCGATAGATCAGGCGCTCCCCGATCACGCAACTTCAACCCATCCAGGAGATTTCAATGAGCACTCTCACCATGAAAGATGGAACGACCATTTACTACAAGGACTGGGGCACCGGTCAGCCTGTTGTCTTTTCGCATGGTTGGCCCCTGAACGCCGACGCTTGGGATGCGCAGATGCTCTTTCTGGGCCAGCTCGGATACCGCGTCATCGCGCATGATCGCCGCAGCCACGGAAGGTCATCGCAGACTTGGGATGGCAACGAGATGGACACATACGCTGACGATCTGGCTGCGTTGTTTGAAGCACTCGATCTGAAGGATGCCATTATGGTGGGCCACTCGACAGGTGGTGGCGAGGTGGTTCGGTATCTTGGACGCCATGGATTGAAGCGAGTTGCAAAGGTCGTTCTGATCAGTGCGGTCACGCCGATCATGGTTAAGTCGGAGTCGAACCCCGAGGGCACGGATATCCAGGCTCTGAATGCGATCCGCATCGGCGTCACGCAGGATCGATCGCAGTTCTTCAAAGATCTCTCGATCCCTTTCTTCGGGTACAACCGTCCCGGGGTGAGGATCTCCGAAGGCGTACGTGAGAACTTCTGGTACCAGGGCATGCAGGGCGGCTTGAAGGGCGAGTATGACTGCATCAAGGCATTCTCGGAGACCGACTTCCGGGACGACCTGAAGAAGATCGATGTGCCAACGCTGGTGATGCATGGCGACGATGACCAGATCGTCCCCTTCCAGGACGCGGGCCTCCTGACAGCGAAGCTGGTGAAGAATGCGACGCTGAAGGTATATCCGGGTTTCCCGCACGGCATGCCCATCCTTCACGCAGACGTCATCAACAAGGACCTTCTCGATTTCATCCAGCGCTAACCGGATGGCGGGTCGTTGTGAAACGACCCGCCACTTGACATCCCCTTCTTCCTGGAGCACGCCATGCTGATTCCCCCCATTTCTTGCGCAGCGAATACCAATCGGCAGCAGTCCAACCGTCATGCCTCCTTTCCCGTATTCGGCCAGGAGATCGTGACGCGCCTGATGGAGTTGGGTGTCGTAGAGATCTTCGAGCCTGGTGCCTTCCTCTTCCTGCGGGGAGCACGCGATGTCGACATGTTTGTAGTCGTCGATGGTGAAATTGAGATCATCGAGAAGATTGGGCAGATGACGGGCAATACCTTCGCAGTACTGGGCCGCGGCCAGTTCACCGGTGAGCTTGACTTGTTGGATAGCCGGCGGACCCTCTTTGACTGCAGAGCGATCACGCGCAGCCGCATCCTCAGGATCAACCGGTCCATGCTGCGCCAGATCATTCGATCCGAGATTGAAATCGCAGACCTCGTCATGCAGGCGTGCATGGGACGCCGGTCCGACATTGTCCGGGATGCCTCGGGTGGCGTAACCCTGATCGGACACAAGCATAGTGCGGATACGATTCGTTTGCTGCGCTTCCTCACGAGAAACGGCCATCCCTACACGATGCTCGATCCGAGTACCAACGCCGATGCCAATTCGCTCATTCACTCTTTCGATTTTCAGCAGGCGCATCTGCCTGTCGTACTTCTAGGAGACCAGACCGTACTGCGCAATCCATCGACCGCGCTCCTCTCCGATGAGCTCGGCCTTACCGATGTAAGCGATCGCACCACTGTCTATGACGTGGCGATCATCGGAGCAGGGCCGGCCGGTCTCGCGGCCGCTGTCTATGCGGCCTCTGAGGGCCTCTCCACAGTCGTCATCGAAGGCAATACACCGGGTGGGCAGGCGGGAACAAGCTCACGCATTGAGAATTATCTTGGATTTCCCACGGGTGTCTCGGGACAGGAGCTTTCGGATCGCTCGCTGGCACAGGCGCAGAAGTTCGGTGCACGCTTTGCGATCTCGCGCGATGTTGTGACGATGAGGCGGGAAAAGAACATATACGCCCTTCATCTGGAGGACGGCGAACCCGTGACGTCCCGTACCGTCGTTATCGCCACGGGTGCCCGCTACCAGAAGCTCAACCTGCCCAACTATGAGCGTTTCGAATACCAAGGCATCCACTATGCGGCTACTGCGATGGAGGCCGGCCTTTGTCTGAATCAGGAGGTCGTGGTGGTGGGCGCGGGTAACTCCGCAGGACAGGCTGCCTTGTTCCTCTCTCAGACCTCGAAGTGTGTGCATCTTCTTATCCGCGGGGAACGCCTGGAGACGACGATGTCGAACTACCTCATTCAACGTATCTTGTCTTCGCGGCGCATCTCTCTTCGGGTCCGGAGTGAGATCGTGCGCATGGATGGGGAGGATTGCCTGCAGGAGGTGACGTGGCGGGACAACGCGATTGGGAAAATAGAGTCAAGGGCGATCTCCAACGTCTTCGTGATGATCGGAGCACGCCCAAGAACGCAGGGCTTTTGCCATGACCTCGCCGTCGATGCAAAGGGCTTCATCATGACCGGAGGCGCTGTCGCCTCGGAGAGTCTCTTCGGCACCAACCTGGAAGCCGTGTTCGCAGTAGGCGATGTGCGCTCCGGATCCGTGAAACGTGTGGCTTCCGCGGTTGGCGAAGGTTCGGTTGTCGTCTCCGATATTCACAAGTACCTTGCCTCCACCAAAAAGGCCGACTCCGCCTACTCCGTCCCGGCAAGGGGTGTCGTCCCGGCCTACATGCCGGCGGTCATGCAAGCTCTGCCCCAGGGATTCTGAGGTCGAGAGAGGAACAATGGCGCAGGCCCGTTCCCGTCTCCGGTCGAACAAGAGCAAAACTCGTCGGCTGGAATCTCCTCGCCCTGGAAGTGGCATGAAGATCAGGGCGCTGATTCGAAGAGAGCCAGCCTCTGCTCAATCTCTTTCCGATCTGGCAGGGACAGATCGCTTGATTGGCTTCGAGCGCAGACCATGAGCGAGAAGAAGTCGAAGGGAGCGTGTTCGAGTACCGTCCGAGCAAAGTCCAAGGGAGCGTCCGGATCAAATGGTAGGCTGCGGACGCGCCGAACCGCGGAGCGCAGGTGCCTGCGAAACCGCGCTCTTCTTGACGGTGGTGCTTCCGCAAGCGCGATCATCACTGCGCTGTCGCGATACATCACAGAAGTGAGCAGAGGCCGCGCAAGGGAGAGCGCGCGCGAAAGACTTCCAGCGCGCACCAAAACCTGGACCGCAAGCATTCGAAGCCGAAGATAACCTGGATAGCTTTCCAGCAATTCGAGAACAGCTGCAACAGCCCCGGACTCGCATGGGCCGCGCTCTTCGAACCTCTGCATTGACTCCATCGCGACGTTTGCCCACGCGTTCGTTCTGGGAAGCGTGGAGTTGTTCATAGAGGCCGGAGCATGGGACAGATACCATGCCGCGTGTCTCTCAAGCGTCGATGCATGACCACCCTGGTTGAGCACATAGGCGTGCAAGCGCACTCGCTCCACTTCCATCGCTGCAGGATCCATGTGGAGCCGCTCCAGCATTGGACCAAGTGCTTGAGGATCCTGAAACCAAAGCGTGTGATTCAGATGTGCGCCGTAGACTGCGGACTTTTGCAGAATCGCTACGACACCGGCGGCGGCGTACTCGAAGAGCTTCACATCCGTTCTTCCTGCATTGAACGCGGTTGCCGCCAAAGGGATAATGCCCGCGTGAAGCGTCTGGAGAAACGCATCGTAGCTTGCAGGCGAGCCAAAGTCTTCGAAGCGAACCTGGGCTGACGGGAGTTCGTCGAAGAGATCGTGCAGCATCTCCAGGTCCCCTTTCAGTGCAAGCTGGATGCCCGGATTAAGGCGCAGAAGATCGCGCAGCACCGGCACCAAGAGTCGAAGATCTTCCCGGTGGGAACGCGTCCCCGCCCAGCCAACGGTGAAACCAGGCGGTTTCTCTGACAGGCGAGCAGGAATCTCGACCAGATTCGGCAACACCTGCGTGCGTTGCGAGACGATCGCGTACTTGCCCTGCAGCGCTGCGGACGAAAACTGAACACCGTCACAACGGGATGCAAGGTGGAAGCATTCGCTCAGAATGAGAGGACTCCGATGCGGAAACTTTCGCCAGGGGGCTGGCGCGCTGAGATCGTCCGCAATCTCGTAAAGAGTCGCTCGGCCGCGCGCCCTGCGCCAGTCGATCACGGCTTCCAATGCCATATCGTGGAGCAGATGGAGGATCAGGACGTCCGCGGCGCAGGCCATGGCTTCCGCGTCGGGATGATTCCAGGGAAGACCGATTGCCTCGAACCTTCCCTCGCGCGTCAGCAACTCACACGGCCGCTCGATACGGTGGAAACGGTTAGCGCGGTCCTCGTTCTCCTTTTCCCAGGGATGCAGATGGACGAGCTTCATCTTCAACCGCCTGCTCCGGATCGACGCCAGAAAACACACGTCTCATTCACCCACTGCATCGGGTCGAGGATGGAGTGGGTTTCCCGGAATTCATCGATGGCCTGGCGGCAGGCGGGAAGTCCGTAGTCGTCGACGATGATGAATCCGCCCGGGCTCACTCGGTGGTACAGACAGTTCAAAGCGTCCATGGTGGAGGAGTATAGATCGGCGTCGAGCCGGAGCAAAGCAAGAGGCCCGATGTGCGCTGCCGGCAGAGTTTCCGCGAAGAGCCCGGGCAGGAACCTTACATTCCGATCGAGCAGTCCGAGGTCGCGAAAGTTATCAGAGACGGTGCGAAGTGGCGCGACCAGGATGGGAAAGTTTTCCTTTGAGAAATCGACGCCATAGCGAATATCCGGTTCGGCCGTGTTGATGGGAAGACCGTCAAAGGTGTCGGCCAACCACACGGAACGGTTTTCCTGCTGGTGAGAAAGTTGGAGCGCGCGCATCATCATGGATGCACCGCCCTGCCACACGCCCGCCTCCAGGAAGTCTCCAGGAATCCCGTCGGCGAAGATCTGTTCCGCGCAGAATTCAATGTTGTCCAAACCTGCGAGTCCGATCAGTGTGCGAGGAAAGCTTCGGTTCGATAAGGCAGGAGAACCAAGGCGGAGTCCCAACGTGCAGGTCGCGTAATCCTCTGCGTCCGTATAGCGCACCTGGACCATCTGCGTGGTGCGCGTTTTCTTGTCATCGCTGAACGTTCCGCCCTCCAGCCGGGAGATCCTGAGGGCGTTCTCGGGATAGACGAGACTCGTAAGCGTCCGTTTCAGCAGATGGAGATAACGATTTCGTTGTCGCTCCGCAACGGTCGGTGGTGGAACGTGCAGGAGGAGGCCAAAGCTCTCCAGCTCAGCCAAGAAACTGAGTGCGCCTTGTCGACACTCCGCTTCACCCACATCGTAACTCGCCAGAAGATGCGCAATGACCTCATCGTGCGAGACAGGATACTCCAGCAGATCCCAGATCTCCTGACCGATACCGTCAAGGTGTAGGGTTCGCGAGTCGCCGCAACGCAAGCAGAAAGAAGAATTATCACGCAAAAGACCGGTCGGCTGTCTGCGCAGATACGTGTCAGTCATTCCTGGAATCCGACCTACCCGCACCGCCCCCTCCACAACGCAAGAGGCTTGTCGAAGACATTCATTGACTGCGAACACCGCTGGCCGCAAGAAACATGCACGCTAGGAGTAAAAGGTAGTGTGATCGTTGGAGTTAAACCGGTTGATCTGTTGGCTAGTTTCAGCGGTTGCGAGGTCTCGCTCCTCAATATGCGGCGTCGACCATGTGCGCTTGCTTCCGGTGAAAGTCTGACCGTCTGTCGATTCAAGGTGATCTGTCTGATTCATAAAAACCTCTTCGGTATTAGAGCTATAAGATAGCACGTCCATTGAACCTGCCAAACTTTGAGGATGGAGGAGCAACCGTGCGTTTTGGGAGTGGTTTGGTACGCTTGCATGGTCAGCCTTACCGAGACCAAATGCCATACCGTATTCAGCTGAACATACGCAGGTTGTGCCCCCCGCATTGCTGTTGGGATTACACTTTTTGATATGTCGGCTATCGCTGGTTCTTGTTGTTCTGACGGAAGTCCTTCGGCTCTCTCGCACTGCAAAAGTATGTTACGAGGGCTGAAGCCGTTTGGAGGCGGGAGGCCAGAATGCTGGGTGAGCGGTTCGGTCGCCCTCGGCCGCGACCTCCGACGACTCCTTCCAGAGGATGCTTTCGATCAACAACCGGCCTCAAGCCGCAACGGACGATATACCCTCGTCGCGGATATCCGGTTGGACAACCGCCCGGAGTTGACCGACGCACTTGGCATCGGGGCGGGTCAGGCCGCGAGGTTGTCCGACTCAGCGCTCCTTCTGCAGGCGATTGAGCGCTGGGATCTCGGGGCGGTCGACCGTCTCACCGGGGTCTTCGCCATTGCTCTTTGGGATGCCCATCTCCGCCGTATGCATCTGGTTCGCGATCCTCTTGGCATGAGGCCTCTTTACTTCCACCAGAGCGAGGGCTGTGTCGCGTTCGCATCCATGCCCTGCGGATTGCACGCGTTACCCGAGATTCCCTATGCGGTCGATGAAGAGCGCGTATCGGAGACCTTGATCCCAATGTCCATTGCGACCGAAAGGACGTTCTTCCGGGATATTCGCTCAGTCCTTCCAGGTCATGTCTTTACCTTTGCGGCGGGTGCGCTCACGCGCGTGAGATATTGGCGGCCCGAGGAGATTGCGACTAGGAGACAAACGCGAGAGCAGAGTGCGGAATCGGTACGCGAGGCATTCGACCGCGCCGTCGCCGCGCAGCTTCGGGGAGAGGGCGAGGTCATGAGTCAACTGAGCGGGGGTATGGACAGCACCCTGGTAACCGCGACCGCAGCCCGTATCTTAAGAGCCAGCAACCGCCGCTTGATTGGCGTGACGGCAGCGCCTTACCCAGGATTTGCTGGAGAGGAGCGGCGAGACCGGATGGAGGATGAGAGCGGGTTAGCCTCCCAAACAGCGGCGTTTTATCCGGAGATGGAACATCTTGTGATCCGGCCGCCGATGCATGTCTCGCCTCTGGCGGAATCGATGCCCGGCGAGGCTCTGCTCGGTAGACCGCGAGCGAGCCCATGCAACCAGACGTGGCTCACCGCGATCAACCAGGAGGCGCAACGCAGGGGAATTGCCATTCTGCTAGACGGCGTGCCGGGCAACATGACGGTCAGCCATCCAGGTCTGGATGCCCCCATGGATCTGGCGCGGCGAGGCCATCTACTGCGGGCGGGGCAGGAGGTCCTGGCTCTGGTACGCCAGCATCGCCTTCGACCGCGTGGCGCGGTTGGTTTGGCGGCTCGCGCGCTGCTTCCTCCGGGTGCCTGGAGGTGGGTTGAAGCCCACACTCGTCGAGCTCCGGACTATGACTGTTTCGGCGCGGTTCATCCGGACAGGATGAGGGAGTGGGAGCTGCTTCTCCGGACGGAGGCCCTTGGCCGGTCCATTCAGGCTGACGGGCTGGGCAGAAAGATCGCCGTATTTGAGATGACCGCTGAAGCGGGCCCATTGCGGAAGGGCAACCTGGCGGCCTGGGATGTCGATGAACGCTCGCCGTTGGGAGACAGAAGGGTGATCGAGGCTTGCCTTTCCATCCCCGCCGAACACTATCTTGAGAATGGGCAGACCTGCGCCCTGCATCGGAGAGCCTTCGGAGAGCGGCTCCCCTCCGATCTCTATCGGGTGCGCGCGCGAGGTCTTCAGGCCGCCGACTGGTGGGATCGTTTAGATGCCGATCGAACGGGTGTAGCCAACGAGTTGGATGCGATGCGGCGTTCCCCGCTGACCCAACACTTTATCGATGTTCCTCGGATCGCCAAGTATGTCGGAGAATGGCCTACCGATAGGCATCCAGGAGCTCGTACGACAGCGAACTACCGGATGCACCTTCTGCGAGCCGTAGCCATGAGCCGTTTTCTTCGGATGGTAGAGGCCGGGCGGCCCTCCTTTGTGTAAGGCGGCCAGGGCAGATCAGATGGTCTTCGGTATTGAGCTCCCCGATGGGCACCAAGCCCCGTGTGTCGAGCCGTGATCCACCGTCCGCATGACCGAGCGCACATTTTCTTCCTGCACAGTTATGCTGGCTCGCATCGTAAACTGCGAAGCCAGCGCTGATCAGACATGGCTGGTCGCTCCACATGGAGTCAACTCGCAGAGCCCCCGGAGAACACGAGGAGCCTGCTCGAAGAGGCAGTCCAGCGAGTCCGGCATCGTCAGGCGGTAGACCGGCGTCGAAGTCGCGATCTGCATCGCAGCCCGGTACGAGGGAGTCCGGTACGCCGGCGGGAGTTGCGCGCCCCAGGTGCAATGCTGGCTCAAGACATGCACCGCAGTTGGAACATCCAACTGGCTGGATTTCCAGCCAGACTGCCCGGGCTCTCTGCGTCCCAGCACAAACACAGCCTGCAATGGAGCCGGCTCCAACGGTTGCTGGCCGACCTCATCCATCTGCCAGCGCCAGCGCACCTTCTCCTCCGCGCTGCCGTCACGCCGCTCCCACTCCGGGAGCGTCTCGCGTTCGTCGAGCCGTGCGATCAGCGTCGGATCAAGCGAAAGATACGGCGGGCCTGGAAGGACGCTCCACCCGCCCCTCGCTTCTCGCAGCAAAAGCGTCTCCTCCGCAACAACACCCGCTCCCGCTCGCAGCAAGGCCGCCGTCGTCGTCGATTTGCCGTCGCCGCTATGACCCAGGATCGCGAAGCCTCTGTCTGCATGATGAAACATAGAGCCGTGAAGCACCGCAGAGCCCCTGAGGAAGGCGAGCGCCGTAAGCCCCTGGTAGACTACAAGCCTGCCCAAATCCCCCAGCAGACAACCACCACGGCAAAAGGCGCGGATGACTCCTCTCGCGTCGATCTCGAGCCGTGCCTCTCTTCCGGAGACATCATCGAAACAACGCAACATCCACCGATCGCGGTCGACCACCGAAAACTCGAGGTACGGTGACATGCGGAAATCGAAGCCAGTCCACGAGCACTCGCCCAGCGTCTCGTCATACAAGACACTCAACTTCGACAGATGCGGCGCATCGTTCGCTACCCTCCGAGCCGGAAGAGGAATCTCGGATCGGATGTCGAAGTCGAAGGCTGTATAGCGAAGTTGCATGGACGTTATCTCTCCATAGAATACAGGCTTGCCCAGAACCGAAGAACTTCCCCCTGTCTCCATGCAGCGATCATGTATCTTAATTTCAACCCGGTGATTCAGAATCAACCCCGGAGACCAAGAAGAAGACGGTAAGAGGTCGCAGATGCTGACGGGCAATACGACGGTCCAACGCGTGAGCCACACCATTGACGCCGAGTTTCAGGACTCGCTCATCATGTTGGACCCTGTTCGAGGCAAGTACCTTGCGTTGAACGCGGTCGGTCGCCGCATCTGGCAACTTCTCGAAGAGCCCACGACTGTCGATCGTCTCAGCGCAACGCTCCTCATGGAGTTCGATGTTCCTCCAACGACATGCCTCGATGAAACACGGCAACTGTTGGAAAGACTGAGCGCACTGGAGTTGTTGCAGATCGATTCGCACGGATAGGCACGATGACCGGATAGGTCCTCCATCCGACAAAGAGAATCCATTGACCAGGCGGGCCGCGGGGGATAAGAGCATGTATCACGAGGCGTACCGGCAAGCCATGTTGTCCCCGGAGTTTCGACTCCTGGTTGCCGCTTGCCGATGGCCGCATTCCATAAGCTGCCGGGAACGTCTTGATCGATGTCTTGAAGAGGCTATCCACTGGGAGCGCTTTCTGCTTATGGTGGATCGCCATCGTGTGGTGGGACTGGTGTATCACGCCCTCGCCCTCGCTGCCCCGGTCCATATCCCGGCAGACGTCCTTGCCGTGATGAAGCAACGCTCGGAGAAGCAGCTATGGCAGTGTATGGGGGCGGCAGGCGAGGCTTCGCGACTGACGTCTCTGCTTGATCGTGAGGGCATACCATGCTTGACCCTCAAGGGACCATCCCTCGCCATCCTCGCATATGGAAGTCTTGCCCTGCGACACTGCAAGGACAATGACCTCTTAGTCTCCCCCCAGGACGTTTCGCGCGCACATGCCATCTTGCTCGATGCTGGGTATCGCCGAGAGAAGCCCGCAAACCTGGTGGACGACAAACACACACGAATTTACATGCGGCACCGCAACCAGTTCGAGTACTTTCACGAACGAACGAAGATGCAGGCGGAGTTGCATTGGCGCATGTACGAGAACAATGCACTCGCGCAGTTCGACCCGCGTTCTTGGAGCGATCGACAAACCGTATCGCTCGGTGGAAGCCGGAGCGTCCGTACGCTGTCCGACGACGCGCTGCTTCCCTACCTCTCTCTGCATGGAGCGATGCATGGATGGTTCCGCCTGAAGTGGCTGGTCGACATTCAGGCGATGCTGCCGAGATCTCAGGATGCCGCCGCTCGGGTACTCGATGCGGCTGCAGCCCACGGAGCCTGCCGCGCCGCGGAGCAGGCGATTCGTCTGTGTCATAAGCTCTGGGAGATCCCGCTGCCATCATCCATGCCTCCCGATCATTGGACGTCTCGCCGCCTCGTCGCCGTCGCGTACGATGCAATCGCGAAGAATAGCGATCCAGCATCTTCCTCGGAACGTGCCGCGGGGGCACGCGTCCACGCATCCCACTTTCTCATCGGCGGTACGCTGCGCTACGTGTGGCACGAGATGATCAATGAACTCATGTTGCCGGACGACTGGGCGAAGACTCCAAAGAGCCTGCGCTTCCTTCATCCCTTCCTCCGGCTCCCTCGCTGGTTGATCGGCAGATTCAGGCGTACTCCATCACCACTCCACCCGGCGGTTCACGAATGAAGGGGCTTCGTCAGCGGTTTCGTATCCTCTTCATCCGGAAGCGTGACTTGCCCCTCGCGATGCAAGCGTCCGCATGGTTGTTTCTGGCGTGGCTTGCGCTCGATGTGCTGCCCGGCAAGCTCTACCTTCCCATGATGCGACCAGACGCCAGGGAGATCACGCTCTCGGACGACGACGTGCAGACTTATGCAAGGCGGGTACGGTGGTCCGTTCGTGCTGCGGCGAAGCGCGTTCCGTGGCGAGCGGTATGTTTTCACGAAGGTCTGGCGGCTCATCAGATGCTATCGCGCGCCGGAATTTCCTCCCTGCTCCACTACGGCGTTGACAAGACTGAGGGCGGAGGACTGGAGGCGCACGTATGGGTCACCGCAGGAGCCTGGATCGTGGTGGGAGGAGAGGCTTACGCGCGATTTACCGAGATTGCCACGTTCGGCGCGAAGTCGAAATAGCAACGTGCCTATTCTCACCGGCTTTCCGCGGAACAAATCGATACCTCAAGCGATGACCGGCGGAGAACATCTTCATCCAGATGCGCACGTCGGATGAAGGAACTCGGTGGTCGACCTGTCCGAGGAATTCAGTCGGCTCACTCAGGCATCTTCATTGTTTGCCAGAAATCCACGAGAATGGAAAAAGACAAGCTGCATCGACTTTCAGGGTAGACCCCCTACCTGTCCGAGCGTGGCGAGACAAGATATCTGTTGACAACGCTGCTATCCTACTTCCGTCACAGGGGAAACTCATCGATGAATGTCGCCAGGCTGCTTGTTCTTGTCCTCTTCGCAATGGCCGGCTGCCGCTGTATTGCCCAGACCAGCGGTCCACCGCTCGCAGTTCGTCAGGTTCCGGCGAAGTCCCTGCCCGTGCCAACCGATGTCAGTCCAGGAATGCAGGCTGTGATTGCCGCACCCCTGCGCACAGGCTGGGACGTTCTCTGGAAGACAGGTGGGGAGTGGCGAGCGGCGGCAAACGATGCAGCGGCAAAGACCATCGAGACGCTGCCGGCGATGCGCGAGCGGCTTCATGTCACGGTCAAGCCTTCGACGATTAATGGTGTCAAGGTGTATGTCGTGACACCCGACGCGATTCCGACGGAACACCGCGACAAGCTGCTGATCCATGTGCATGGCGGTTGCTATGAGCTCTCTCCCGGAGAGGCTGGGACACCCGAGGCGATCATGATGGCCGGGCTTGGTCATTTCAAGGTGATCTCGGTGGACTATCGGATGCCGCCCGACGCCTACTTTCCAAGCGCGCTCGATGATGCAATGACGGTTTACGAGGCCGCACTCAAGACATCCAACCCCAAGAACGTGGCCGTGTTCGGCACCTCCGCCGGCGGCGCGCTTGTGCTGGAGATGATGCTACGAGCCAAGCAATTGGGATTGAAGATGCCCGGGGCGATTGCGCCCGGAACTCCAATGTCCGACGTGACGAAGACCGGGGACAGCTTCTACACCAATGAGATGGTCGACAACGTTCTCGTCTCGCGAGACGGATTCTGCGATGCGGCCACCACGGTATACGCCCATGGTCACGATCTGAAAGACCCTCTGCTTTCGCCAGTTTACGGCGACATGCATGGGTTTCCGCCAGCGATCTTGAGCACCGGGACACGCGACCTGTTGCTGAGTAACACGGTGCGCGTACACCGTAGGTTGCGTCAGGCGGGTGTCGAAGCGGAGCTGGAGGTCTATGAGGGACAGTCTCACGCACAGTATTCCCGGGACGACCGTTTGCCCGAAACGAAGGAGGCCTTTGGCGAGATCACCGCATTCTTCGACAAGCATCTAGGCCACTGAAACAGGGGTGAGGAATCGGCTAGCCGCGGGTTGCGTGAACCGGATAGAATTCGTGCGACGACCAAAGGACACCCCCTATGAAAACCTATCGTATCGCTACGATTCCAGGCGACGGCATTGGGAAAGAAGTGATTCCAGCTGGCGAGCGGATTCTAGAAGCCCTTGCCACCTCAGAGAATACCTTCGCGTTTGAGTGTGAGAACTTCGATTGGGGTGGAGACTACTACCGTAGGCACGGCGTGATGATGCCCACCGATGGTCTCAAGGCTCTGCTCGACAAGGATGCGATTCTCTTCGGGTCTGCCGGCGATCCGCATATTCCCGACCACGTCACCCTCTGGGGATTGCGGCTGAAGATCTGCCAGGGACTGGATCAATATGCCAACGTTCGGCCGACCCGCATCCTTCCGGGCATCGACGCTCCGCTCAAGCGATGCGCCGCACACGACCTGAACTGGGTGATCGTACGCGAGAACACCGAGGGCGAGTATTCCGGCGTTGGCGGCCGCATGCATCAGGGACATCCCATCGAAGTCGCCACTGACTTGTCGCTGATGACGCGCGCTGGCGTGGAGCGTATCCATCGTTACGCGTTTCGACTGGCGCAATCGCGTCCACGCAAGCTGCTCACCGTCATTACCAAAAGCAACGCGCAGCGCCACGCCATGGTGATGTGGGATGAGATCGCTGCTGAAATTGCGAAGGAGTTTCCGGATGTGAAGTGGGAGAAGGAGTTGGTCGACGCGGCCACGGCGCGTATGGTGAATCGTCCAGCCTCGCTCGACACAATTGTTGCAACCAATCTCCATGCCGACATCCTGAGCGATCTCGCCGCAGCACTGGCAGGCAGTATGGGGATCGCGCCCACCGGCAACATCAACCCGGAGCGCGCCTACCCCTCGATGTTCGAACCGATTCATGGTTCCGCATTCGACATTATGGGCAAGGGTATCGCCAATCCCGTTGGGACCTTCTGGTCTGTGGTGATGTTGCTTGAGCATCTCGGAGAACTGGAAGCTGCAGCACGAGTCATGCTGGCGATCGAGCATGTCACGGCGGATCCGGCCTTACACACGGCCGACCTTGGTGGCAACGCAACAACCGCCATGGTGACAGAAGCCGTTTGCGCGCAGATTGCTTCCACCGCGAAACAACACATGACCGTCGCGTGAACAACCCAGCGCCGGTGCCCGACGACCTCGAAGCTCGCGTCATGCGTAGGATCAGTTGGCGGATCCTGCCGTTTGTGATGCTGCTGTACTTCATCAGCTTTCTCGATCGAGTGAATGTTGGCTTCGCCGCAATCACCATGAACAAGGAGATTGGCCTGTCGCCCGCTGCGTATGGCCTCGGCGGAGGACTCTTTTTCATCGGTTATTTTCTGTTTGAGGTTCCTTCAAACCTCCTCCTCTATCGGGTGGGCGTCCGTCTATGGATTGCACGCGTCATGGTCACCTGGGGCATCGTGTCCGCATGCTCCGCCTTTGTCACTGGGCCTCACAGCTTTTTTGCGCTACGGTTTCTGCTAGGCATCGCGGAAGCCGGCTTCTTCCCCGGCATCATTCTGTACCTCAGCCTTTGGTTTCCTGCGCGATATCGGGCGATTGCGGCTGCTGCATTCATGGCAGCGGCTCCTATCTCCACGGCGATCGGCTCTCCAATCTCGGGAGCGCTGATGGAGTTACCTCGCTGTGCGGGACTTAGCAATTGGCAATGGCTCTACCTCATCGAGGCAGCGCCCGCGATCGTGTTGGGCTTCGTCGTTTTGAAGGCGTTGACGGACAAGCCCGAAGACGCGAAGTGGCTGGCGGCAGATGAACGCGAGTGGTTAGTGGCGAGGCTCAAGCTCGAGCAGGGCGGCGCTTCCTCCACGCGTGTCAGCGGCCTAAACACTGTCTGGGAGACGCTTTGCGACTTCCGCGTACTGGCACTCTCACTGATCTATCTGGGAACATCCGCGGGGCTGTACACACTGGGATTGTGGGCCCCGCTGATTCTCCGGCGCTCTCAGTTCTCGTCGATGCAGACAGGCTGGATCAACGCACTTCCCAGCGTCGTTGCGGTTCTGGGAATGACGTTTTGGGCACGTCATTCCGACCGAACCCTGGAACGCACATGGCATGTCGTGATCCCGTGCGTTGCCGCATGTCTTGGTTTCATCTGGGCGGGAAGCACTCACTCGGCCACAGGTGTCATTCTTGCACTGGTTGTCGTCAACGTCGGCATCAGCGCGGCGAAGGCACCTCTCTGGGCGATGGCGAGTTCATTCCTGTCTGGTGCCAGTGCCGCCGCTGGCATTGCGACGATCAACTCCGTCGGAAACCTCGGCGGATTCATTGGCCCTTACATGATCGGGTGGATCGAGGGAAAGACCGGAAGCTACACGGGTGGCTTGTATCTGGTTGGTGCCACGCTGGGGCTGTCGGCAGTGCTCACTTTGCTCCTCAGCCGCAAGTGACGAGTCTCCGGATGCACGCTGCAAGAGCTGCATTGGCACTTATCAGGATGGAAAGTCCGCTGGTGCGGCCTAGAACTCGAAGACGTTACCAGCCTGTCCCGTAACCTCAATCTACACTCCGGATACACCTTCACCGCGACGCGGAAGCGAGTCGATTCCTCCGAGGATGAGCTCGATCCCAGCGAGAAAATCCGCGCGGTCATCATGCGCACGCATCTGTCCAGCCATACTGCGCGCGAACGGATACTCTTCTGGATCGAGCTGCGACCATATCTCCGAGACCGCATCCAGGAATTCGGATCTATCGAGACCGCGCATGCGGGCAAGCTGTCCGTTGGCCGCGTTCCGCCCACCGACACCAAGGATATAGTTCAGCAGAGCAGACGCTGCAGCCCACTGCTCTCCGGACGGCACGCCAAGGGCTCGAATCTGTTGCCCCAAACGTTCGACAATACGCATCATGGGCACCTGCCCCGGAGCCAACGTAAGGGCGGAGCCAACCCAAGGGTGCGCGTCGATTGCGTCGAACAGAGACAGCGCCAAAGTACGGATGATTGCCTTTGGCGATGCATCGAGAAGAAGTGCGTTCATTGTCAGAGCAACAATAGCGTCACAGGCGGCGGTCAACAGATCGCTCTTGTTGGCGATGTGCCAGTAAAGAGCACCGGGGCCGGTGGCGAGCCGTTCCGACAGAGCGCGGAACGTCAGTCCGCTCTCTCCGCTCTTGTCCAACAGCTCGATCGACGCCTCAATGATGCGTTCCCGAGAAAGCGATTCCTCCCGCCGTGAAACGCCTGATGTTTTCCGAGCCATACTCCATTTTGACATAAATGGAACATCGTTCCATAATTATGGAACGATGTTCCACTCTGCCATTGCAGTCTTCCCCGGCAGTCTCGACCCCATAAGGAATCGCGATGAATCCATCGATCACCATCATCGGAGGGGGCCTCGGCGGGCTGACTCTTGCGCGCGTGCTCCATATTCACGGTATCGCAGCTACCGTCTACGAGGCGGAAGCATCCGCCGACGCAAGAGGACAGGGCGGCTTGCTCGACATCCATGAATACAACGGCCAATTGGCACTCAAGGCAGCTGGACTCTATGAGGATTTCCGTGGACTCATACAGGCTGAGGCCGAGGCACAATGCATCCTCGACAAGAACGGTAGCGTTCTGCTCTATCAACCCGACAAGGGCAACGGCGGTCGCCCTGAGGTGCCACGCGGAGACCTTCGTCGCATCCTGCTGGACTCACTTCCTTCTGGGACGGTTCGCTGGGGACACAAGACTACAGCAGTGTCTTCTATCGGCGATGGCAGACACACCGTAACCTTCGCGAATGGATCGACGGCGACCACCAACCTCCTCGTGGGGGCGGACGGCGCTTGGTCCAGAGTTCGTCCACTCCTCACCGAAGCAAAACCGACTTACGCTGGCACCTCGTTCATCGAGACGTTCCTGTTCGACTGTGAAGCCCGTCACAAGGCAAGCGCAGATGCGGTTGGCAGCGGCACCATGATGGCACTTGCGCCGGGCAAAGGCATTATGGCGCATCGCGAGGCAGACGCCACACTGCATGCCTACGTGGCGCTCAACAAGCCGGAGGATTGGATCGCCAACATCGACTTCTCCGACCCCATATCGACCCTGGCACGGGTCGCCGCAGAGTTCGAAGGATGGGCACCGCAACTGATAGAACTTCTCACTGGCACGGAGACCGACCCCGTGCTTCGTCCAATCTACACACTTCCGATCGGACACCGATGGCGTCGTGTGCGCGGTGTCACACTCCTCGGTGACGCAGCCCATCTCATGTCACCCTTCGCTGGCGAAGGAGCCAACCTCGCCATGTACGACGGCGCGGAATTGGGGAAGGCCATCGCTGCCAACCCCAATGATCTTGAAGCCGCGCTTCTCGTTTATGAAAAGGACATGTTTACCCGAAGTGCATCCGCGGCCGAAGAAGCTGACCGAAACCTGAAGCTGTTCTTCGACGAGAACACTCCTCAGAGCGTGATCGACTTATTTACGAATCACCAGGCCATCCACGAATCGCTTGCACGCCAGTCGCGTGTGGCAGAGGCGACTTGAATGCTTGTCGGATGACTCGCCAACGATTCCCCTGACGGCCAGCCATGTTTCGACGACTTGAGGCCACCATGTAGCCGGACTCCGGGTACGGCGTAGTCCAGACGCGTGTCCAACCTGAGCGCATGTATACCTTTTCCGCCAGAATGACCACGTTTTCAGCGCGATAGAGTAGGCGGTCGAATCTTCCACATTGTCCTCCCGATCGTTCGCAGCGACTCTCGTTCAACAAAGGCATCCAAGGATGGGGCTAGTCGAGCGAACCCTTCTTTGCATGCGCCTTCGCCCAGGTGTCATATTCTGCTCTGCTGATAACTGAGAGATGCATCTGTCCGTCGACGGTCCCCTCGTCGTCCTCAAGAAGCGCGTACAACTCTGGAGTAAGCCAAGTAGCTCTTCGGTAGACCCTGAGTGTGGCTCCGTATAGGTTCGGTGTATCGACCTCTTTGTTCTCATTCGGGTGCGTGTCTGTCTTAGCTGAGAGATCCCTGACAACCTCTCCGAAATCGGCACCATGGAAATCAATGTCCATCTGAAAGAGAGCAGCGTTCCTGAAGTGCCAGATGATAGGGCGTGGCCTGCTATTGGGTAAAGATTGGATGACTACGGGGGAGGATGAAGCGGATGTGGCCAGGGACAACAGCGAATGGCAGAGGGAAGTCACATCCGGCATTCGCTTGTCGATCACAATAGGCATCCCCTGCTTTGCAAGATCTTCGAGTTCGTCGCGATTAGGGGGTCTCTTCCATTTCACCCGATACTTTGTGTCGGGCGAGCTAAGGACAGTCGCGAACACCTGTTGTCCCAGGGCATAGGCGTCTTGCTTCGAGAGCGCGTGGATCTGCTCGGCGGTCATCGGCTTCGGCTCCGACACACGGCAAGAGTCAACCCGACTCTCCAGCCCAGGCTCTGCGGCGAAGAACTGTGAAGCGCTCTCACCGATGTGGTGCCCCATGAAGACTGTCTGAGAGAAGGCTGGGCAGACCGCAAGCATGAGAGGAACAATAAATCGGCGCAACGTCATACCTCAATATCCCCAAGAAGAAAGAATTTGCGGCGAGTCTGTACATGCTCTCCAGCGACTCGCCGCAAAGGCTTGGTTACTACTTTTCGAAATGGCAGTCGAGATAGATGGTCGCGGCAAATTGATTTGGAACGACCTGCACTACTTTGCCGATAACCGTCGCGTAGTCCCCATTGCGCAATGCGAGAAAGCGGTCCAGTTGCTTTGGATCGGTATGGCAGGTGATTGATCCTGTTTGTGCCCCCGCGGGGGTTCCCAGAAGACCAGTCTTCACCTTCGACGTATTGAAGGAGATGTCAATGGAATTTCGTCCACTCTGGATACTTTGGCTCCTCCCCAGGGCCTCTCCAGGCGTCATCATGATAGCCACTTGGCCGTCAATGCGGTAGACACGGCCCATATATTGATTTTCGATATCGTCCGGCTTCAGTGGGCGACCCCAAGCGCGCCTCGTTACCTTCTGGGCGAGTTCGGTCGCCGTAATGTTGGTGATCTCATCGCTGTGAGTCTGGGCATGAGCCGCGGCGGCTGCGGCGGCACCGGCGCTGTCCATCGTGACGTGGGTCAGCATGCCGCACATAAAGCTCTGCATATTCGCAGCCGTGGAAATCTGCCCCTGATTGAGCTGAAGCGCCATGATTAATCGGTTGTTCGCCTTATTGGCTTTGATCAGAATGGGAAAGCCCTTGTTCTGATGCAGGAGACCACTTTTGTCTTTCCGAACGACGGTGAGCGTGCCCTCATCCCCTTCATAATTTTCGGCTCCAGGGGCAAGATCATTGTCGAGAGCGATCTTTTCCATCTGTCCGAGGGCACTGTGGATTTCGAGGTGGGGAATGGTGACGAAAGTTAGATAGGATGCGCCGTTGCGCGGGTCGCCACTGACCTTGAAGTTTGCTGCACACTCGTCCTGAGCAAGAGCTGTCTTCGCGACAAGGAAGAAGCAGCACAGGAACATGCTGGTTGATATGGCAACAAATCGATTCTTGACCTGACTTCCTGTCATTGCAAACTTCATCTTTTCTCTCCTGTTTGGGCCCCAAAACTACAGAAGCACTGGCGTGCACGTTTTAAGGAATGATCCATTACGAATCCGATGCAAATCCGGCATTAGCGTTTGGTTGATATACCAGCATTTTTTGTTTTTCCATGACTCCGCCACCAAAGGACCAGCGCCTCGAAGCGCATCGAGCTTTCTCGGAGTATTCCCAGCTCCATTGCACTCTGTGCCTTGAGCAGGCCGCCGTGGGCTCTGAAAATGCTCAAAGGCCGCACCACCTGGTTCGCGCTCCAACCATCGCCGCTCTTCAACAGCGTTCAGGAATGTTGCTATCGCCTCAGCCATCGTCAATGGTTGATCTACTGGAATCAAGTGGCCGCAGTCGGGGATAATCTCGAGCCTTGTACTCTCGATGAGGGGTAAGACCTCTCGCTGTTGCAGTTCTACAGGATCTTGCCCGTCTTGATCCCCCACAAGAAGCAGAGTCTGCACTGCGATCTTCGTCACTTGGGCCGAAAGATCTTCATAGGCGGCGATTGTCGGCCATGCCTGCTTCGCGCCGGGCGAGCCGACGTGGCTATCCTGCACAAGCTGTTCGACAGTTGCGTCGTCAGGTCGGCGCACTGTAAGGAAATTGATCGCCGCAAGTGCCATCTCGCGACTGTCGTATGCGTGCAACTGGGCTTGTCTCGCTTCTTCGGAAATATGCTGCGGGACCGGTGACGCAGTAGCTATAAGGACCAACGCATGAAGGCCCACTGGGCGTTGAGGGGCTGACAACTGCGCCACCTTGCCTCCCATGGAATGCCCTACGAGTACATACCGTTCCAGCCCTAGCGTCCGAATCAGCCTGGACGCGTCATCCGCCAAATTTTGCAGGTTGTATCCATCCGAGGGAGCATCGGACGCTCCCCAGCCACGCTGGTCATACGCGACGCATCGAAATCTGGGCTCCAGCGCACATGTCACGGACTTCCAGGTTCTCGCGGAACCGCCCCAATAATGCAGAAAGATCAGCGTCGGATCGCAGCTTCCGGTATCCACTACGTTGAGGCTGAGGGTGTCGATGGGAACCCTTCATCGTTCAGTTTTCCTTTCTATCAATGGTTGAGCTGTTTCTGTTGTGGCGAAGACAGACTCTCAGCATGCCGACGCACCTCGCTTGTATCGAGCGGTCCGCCATGTCCAAGATAAAACCGTTCGACACCGCCTTCAAAGAGTCTCAAGAGTTTTGCGGACGACTAGGCTATCGTCCGCAAACGGAGGCTGGATCGCGTGGTTGATTCGCAAAACACCGCCAATCAGGATGCCGGAGGCTAAAAGATCTCCTACCATCGCCTCTTTGTTTCCAAGTTCGACGGAAAGCGATCCCGCTGTATGCCCAGGCGTGTGCTTGACAACGCCCGCGAGGCCAAACTCGGAGATGTCGAGAGTGTCGCCAGCCGATAGCAAAACGTCCGGACTAAACGCGGTATAGCTCTGACGAGGAAGGGGTGTTTTTGAGAAAATACCGTCCCACCTCCCGGTAGGGCAAAGGGCCACCGGCTTCTCTCGCCTGTAATAAGGCAGGTCGTCCTCATGCGCGATAATCGGAGCCAGCGTCTTCTCACGGAGTTCTGCTGCTCCGCCTGCATGGTCGACGTGGGCGTGCGTAATAACAATGGCTTTGACATCCGCGAAGGTACCGAGAAGATGCTCCCATTGCTTACTGAGAGGCGAGGCGAGATGGTCGCTCAAAATCAAGGTATCCGGGCGAAGAAAGGCAAATCGGCAGCCCAGCTGCTGTCCACCTTGCTCCATAAAGCCGACGAAGGCGCAATCGGCAAGCTGATTGTCGAGGCCGTCATACTGCT
This sequence comes from Granulicella pectinivorans, assembly GCF_900114625.1. NCBI lineage: Bacteria > Pseudomonadati > Acidobacteriota > Terriglobia > Terriglobales > Acidobacteriaceae > Granulicella > Granulicella pectinivorans. Next base: position 2,552,397 of record NZ_FOZL01000001.1, on the reverse strand, counting down.
CGGCCAGCAAGCGAGTGGACGGCAGCAAGGTTCTACGTGGCGCCACCAGGCGCATAAGGTGAACAACGATGCCGTCGCCCTTAGAGTCAAGCAGGAGTTCACAGCAAAAGAGAAGTCGAAGAAAGCTCCGCAGTACGTAGCCAAACCCGCGAAGAGGGTGGCCCTGCGTCTTGCCCCCGGTTTGCACGAACCAAGAGATCAAAGCCACGAAAGAACGCTGGATGACCGAATGGTGAATGATTAGACCGATGCAATGCGATACACGCACACCCACGACCAGAGGCTGAACGCAACCCCCGCGAGCCTCAACCACCTGCTCTTCCTAGTGGCCCTGGCCACCCCGCTGCGCCAATGCTGCGTCTGCTCTTTGCTACGAACGAAGTAACGTCATCGCCGTTCATTCGACTGATGAGCCCTTCTACCAAAAGTCCCTAACGCCGATGCTGGCCAGGAGGCTGTATCACGACCCCCAGCCGCTCGGCCATTTCTTCTCTTGTGCTGAACGTGGTTGTGGTGGGACGCCCTTCTGCAACCCATGCGTCGAGGCCGCCTTCCAGAATCCACACGTTGGATACTCCAAGTTTCTTCATCGCCTGCGCAACGCGCGCACTCGTAAACTCGTTTTTGGACGAACAATAGAGCACCATGCTGACCCCCTCCGGCACGACGACGCGCTGAGACTTTCTCAACTGTTCTGGGTCCGCCCGAACCGAACCCGGAATGCCTGCAAGCTCCTGGTCCATAGCTTCGTATCGCAGCAGATCAACCACCCCAATTCTGTCGCCATCGTCGATCATCCGCTGCAGCATCGCCGGGCTAATCCGGTGAAGCCGCAAGTGACGGATCATTTTGACAATTCTCAAGAGTCTCCAGGCGGCCCACAGCAGCATAGGGATACCTATCAGCAAAAGTAACCCCGAACCGAAGCGGTCGAGTAGACGGATGACCCGGTCAAGTTGAGTGGAAAAAAGAAAGCCCGCCAGGAGGTAAACCGCGCTCCAGAGGAGCGAGCCAACGGAGTCATAGGCTAGAAAACCTTGAACCGTCGCGCCCTGGGCACCAGCCAGCGGAGGTGATACCCCATCCAACAAAGGAATGAATTTTGCCACCAGCAGCAATCGTAATCCCCACCGATCAAACATATGCCGTGAGCGTTCACGGCTGCCCTGCGGATTGGAAGTCAAGCTGCAGATCATTCGGATGACATTGCTGCCCCAGCGTCTCCCTAGCCAGAACCAGACGCTGTCCGCGGCAACGCAGGCGAATACACTCGTCAACAGCACGAGTGGAATGGTGAGATGCCCCTCGCCACGAGCAGCCAACGCGCCGACTGTCATCAAGAGGAGCATGGATGGGAGCGGAAGGCATAGCTGTTGGCCGAAGACCGCCAGGCCGAGAGCTAGGTACGTCAGTTGTGCCGCGCCGTTCATAGACTCCTCATTCCGAACTCAAGGTGATTGTGCAACCGAGCCTGCTTTCAGTCATTGACTTTTCGAGTCATCAGAAGAACTTGCCATGGGCAAGAAGATCTTTCGCCTGACCGCATCGCCCACCGATCCGCCAAACTTGATCACTCCGATCGGTGTAGCGGCTACGTCCATCAGAGCTCCATCATTACGGAGAATGGTCGTTCGGTTTGGGGCCCAGATTTCACCCCCTTATCCACCGCCAGCATTTTATTGCAGGCGCTCTGAACGCGCACCTGATTCTCCCACTGATATACAGGCTGCCGCGTGATGCCCTCTCTGGGCTGGCAGAAATGCCAATCGGACTAGGGCTCCGGTAATACTCCGTCGAGAGTTGAGTCAGGAAACCCACACGAAGGTCGGCGCGTATCTCCGAGCCGAAGCCTTCGAAGTTGGGATCGTACACCCACGTATCGAATGTTGTACGGGTGACGTCGGAGTTGGCCGGGTTCCTCTGCGCTCAGGCGATAGAGCGATGGTTTCAGAGTGCCATTGCGTGAGCTATCGGGTCTGGTCAATGTGGCTCGGAAGAAACAAGCGATTGGAAGTAGACGAACAGCTAGCGTAGTTCTCTTAGGACACAGCTCATTGACGATAGGTGGCTAACCTATTTGAAGTGAACGGTTGGCTCTACGGACATACCGGGACGAACTTTGTCCAGACCGTCTTGATTGGGCAGAAATCGAATTCGTACAGGAAGGCGTTGCACGACCTTCACATAGTTGCCGGTGGCGTTTTCCGCAGGCAACACGCTTGCACGGTCGCCGGTCGAGGCTGCAATGCTTTCCACCGTTCCGTTGAAAGACCGTTCCAAAGCATCCACTTTCACGGTTACACTTTGTCCGGGATGCATCTTGCGAAGTTGTGTCTCCTTGAAGTTCGCTGTGACCCAGGGCGAATCAACCTGTGCCACCATGAGTAACTGAACGCCGGCAGCAACGCGCTGGCCTACCTCTGCGCTCCGCTGCATGACGATGCCGGCGACGGGAGCCACAACATGGCAGTAGGCTAGATTCAGCTTTGCCTGCTCCAACTGCGCTTTGGAAGACTCGACCGCCGCCGCATTGCCAGCAACAGTGGCATGCTTGATCTCAACTTGACGGGGAGCGTTCGCGGTCGTCTGCTGGTACTTGGCACGCTGCTGAACAACCTGTGCCTCGCGTTGCTGAATGACCTTCTTGTAAGAGTCCGCAGAGGCGGCAGCCGCATTGACGGCAGCTTCTTGTGACCGTGCCGTCGATGAATACTGGTCGTAGTCCGAGTGGGCAATCTCCTGCTTATCAAGCAGTTGCTTATACCGGACGAGATCGGATTGGCTCTTCTGATTTGTCGCCTCGGCCTGACGCAGCTTTGCAACGGCGCTCTCATAGTCACTCTTGGCTGCGCTGAGGGCAGCTTCCGCATTCTGCACCTCGGCCTGCTGCGAGGCGATGTCGCTGGCGTTGGTCGCCTGGGTGATCGGTACGTTGGGGTTCTGTGCGTTCAGTTGAGCGACGGCCTGATCGTAGTTGGCCTGCGCCTGAGCGAGTGCAACCGTAACATCATTCGGATCGAGATCGACGAGAGGCTGGCCGGCCTGTACGACCTGGTTGTCCTCGACGTACACCTTAGTTACTGTCCCTTGCACCCGCGCGGCGACAGGATTCAGGTGAGCGTCTACCTCTGCATCATCCGTCGATTCATAGGTGCCGGAGTAAAGGAACCAGCCAATGCACCCGACGATAACAAAGAACGCGATCAGTGCGACACCGAACATCTTTCTCCGCTTCTTGGCTGGATCGACTGGAGCATTTGCGTCATGAGCGCTGTCCTGGTGCTGATCTTTCGTCTCTTCCGTTTGTGTCGGCATAATAGACTTCCTCTCCGTGTAGATTCGGTTACTGAATAAGGGTGGGAACAACGGCCTCAGCCTGCCCGGTTGCTCGAGCAAGATTGATTCGACCAACGTTGAGCGAGAAGAGCCCATTGATGTAATCCAGTTCAGCCGAACCCAGGCTTTCTTGTGACTGCACAACTTCGACCGAGGTCGTGACTCCGGCGGCAAATCGGTCCTGGGACTGCTTCAGGGTGCTCAATGCGAGTTGGCGATTACTCTCCGCAACCTTGACCTGCTCTGCGGCGACGTTTAGATCCAACAGTGCCGTTCGGACGTCATGTTCGACGACGCCCTTTTTGTCGGCAAATTCGGACTTGCGCTGGTCCACTGCCGCGTCTGCCTGCTGAACATCAGATCGCACGCGACCGCTGGACCAGATAGGAATATTCAGGGTTGCGGTCGCCTGAAAGACATTGGCCCCCTTATTCGGATTCACGCCCTGCAAGCCGTAGCTGCCGTTGACGGAAAAGGATGGCAGATATTCCGACTTGGAAGCGTTGAGCGCCTGCTGCGCCGCTTTCACCTGGAGGCCCGCCGCCATCAAGTCGGCGCGATGATCCAGACCTTCCTTCACGGCAGAGTCCACGCCAGGTAGTTCCGGCGCCGAAGTTGGAAGCGTCTCCGAGAGTACGAGTTGACGGTCTAATGGGAGGCCTATCACGCGAGCGAGCGACATCTGTTCTTTAGCCAACTGAGCCTTATCCGAGGTGAGCCTCTGTTGCTGCGATTGCAACTCGACAAGACTGCGGTTGGCGTCGATCTGCGCCTTGGTGCCTGCCTCCATCTGATCTTGCGCCTGCTTGTACGAGACCTTCGCGTACTCCACCTGTGCTTCCTGAGACGCTACAAGAGCCTGCGTAGCCAGCACCCGCAGGTAAGAGCCGCTCACTGCCAGCACCACCATCTCTCGTGCGTCGCGACCGTTCATGAGTGCCGCCTGTCGGGCATCGTCAGCGGAACGCAGGTTATGAAGCGATGTAAAGCTGAACTCCTCCGACAGATTCACCTCTGCGCTGTAGTAGTGGTAAGGACCCACGACCGTCGGCAGCACCGCGCCTCCGCCAAAGACTCCACTGCTGAGACCCTGCGTCTGCAGATCGGTCTTCGCGCCGCTCTCCAAGAGAGTGGCGTAGATGTTCGGCAACATCTGGCTGAGAGCGCTTAGCCGCTGTGCGCGTGCCTGCTTCAACGAAGCAGAAGAGTCCAATGTGCCGAGGTTGTATTGCAGACCACGCCGAATCGCTTCCGCGAAGGTGAGAGAGACCGGGCCATCACCGGACACAGGCCCAAGAACGCTTCCCTGGTAGGCTCCCTGCACCTGAACGGTGGTGTTAATCGTATTGACGCTAGAGGTCGTGCTCGGCGAAGCGGACTGCTGAAGCGAAGCAGAGTTATTGCCTTGAGGAAAGCCTGAGAGCTGAACCTGCTGCGCCTTCGGGCCCTGCGACTGCCCTTGCTGTGCCGACATCAACGCCGGACCGAATGTCCAGGCAACAACTCCAAGCAAGAGAAGTCGTAAACGGATGAATGGGACAGTCTTACGATATGGATTATTCATAGAAATCCCTCTCTTTAGTGCATGACCACTTCGCCGCCGCCGGACGGTGCCTTCTTCATCAGGAAGGCAACGGGAATCATGATGGTGCAAGCGAAGGCGAATAAATAGATAACGTCCAAGTAGGAGAGAAGACTCGCCTGCTGCTGAACACTGCGGTACATCTGCTGCAGAGCCCCATGCTCGCCATGGGACTGGATCAGTTGGTTCATACGATTGTTGAAGAACACATTGCTACGAACGGCATGACGGACAAGCACGTTCTGATGGAGCTGTTCATGGCGCACCAGCAAGGTAGTGAAAAACGCCGTCCCGCATGAGCCGCCGATATTGCGTGCAAGATTCGTCATGCCTGCAACATCGTTGTTCTTATCCGCAGCAACTCCCACGTAGGACATCGTGCTGATCGGAATGAACAGGAAGCCAAAGCCAAGCGACTGCATAAAACGGAGCTTTGCGGCGTAGCCCATGCTCATCTGGAGATCGATTCCGCTCATGTTAAAAAGGCCAGCAGCGGTCAGGATGAAACCGACCGAGATTAGCTTGCGAGGGTCCACCTTCCCGACGAGGAAACCGACGAGCGGCATACACAGCAAGGTTGCAAGACCACCGGAGCCAAGGGTGATGCCCGACTGCTCCGCCGTATAGTGCATCAGGTTTTGCAGGAGCTGCGGAAGCAGCGTGTTGACTCCGTATAGAGTTCCCCCCAGAACGAACATCATGCCAACCGAAAGGGCGAAGGTGCGGTTCTTGAACAGTGTCAAGTCCAGGATTGGCCGTTGCTTTGTACGTGCCATCCATAGTTCCCAGAAGATGACCGAGATGAAAGATATTGCCGAGATGGCAATGAAGGCGACGATGAAGGGAGAGCTGAACCAGTCGTCCTCCTGTCCCTTGTCAAGTACCACTTCCAGGCAACCGAAGGTAAGGGCAAGAAGGCTGAAGCCGATGTAATCGACGCGAAACTTGCCGCTGCGGGCCTCCTTGACCTCCCGCTCGATGGTCGGGGTATCTTCAACGAGCCGGTTGGTCAGATAAAGGGAGAGCACGACGACTGGTAGGTTGATGAAGAATATCCATCGCCAATCGAAGTTGTCCGTGATCCACCCGCCGACAGTGGGCCCGATGGTAGGGGCCATCACGATGGCAAGACCATAGAGAGCAAAGGCTTGTCCACGCTTAGCGGGAGAAAAGGTGTCCGCGAGGATCGATTGCTCCGAGGGGCCAAGGCCGCCGCCGCCTAGCCCCTGTAGAACCCGGAAGAAAAGCAGCAGCGGTAAAGTTGGTGCAAGCCCGCAGAGAAGAGAGCTGACCCCGAAGAGCGCGACGCAGATCATATAAAACCGCTTGCGCCCCAGCAAGGTCGACAAATAAGCGGCAATCGGAAGGATGACTGCGTTCGAGACGAGATAGGAGGTCAACACCCAGGTCGATTCGTCCTGACTTGCACCGAACGAACCCGCAATGTGGGGCAACGCAACGTTTGCGACGGAGGTATCCAATACCTCCATGAAGGTCGCTAGGCTTACCGTGATTGCTATGAGCCATGGGTTGTGCTTGGGAACCCAGGGCTGTGTCTCGAGATCGCTCATACTGCTCCTTCGCTCCAACGAGCGCGAATAGGGTAAAGGCAAATCACAGGACTATCGCTTGACCCACCACTCAGGAATTGGAATCTTGGGAGTCGGGAAGTGATGTTGAGCCAGAAAGTGGAAGATGTCCGGGGCGAACTCTGCGCCGATGTTGCTGCCAACGAGACGTGAGAGTTGAAACACGATGCGCTGATCGGCATGAGTTACATCATTGAACCCTGTGGGAAGATAGGACATTCCTACATACCCTCCAGCCGCGAGACCAGCGAAATTCGCAATCGCCGGGCGAACATGTCCTCTGTCAGACTGGTCCACAAAGGTGTACGTGAGGGCATGACCTGCGCGCATGAAGAAATTGATGCTCGTTGACGGGTGGTAGCGAAAGTCCTCATGCAAGGCCGCGCCGGCAACGAACCTGCCCGTCTGCAACGTGGCGAACGTCGCGAGCTGGTCGCCGTAGTCCCTCCCAAAGGCTTCGGCCCCTTGCCTCCATTCGCGAGGGAAATGATTCGGAGGGTTTGCCATGCGGATCGCCGCTGGAAACGCTGGGCCGACCAAGGCACGCGGACCAACTGTTGTCATAGCAAATGCCATGAACTTGTCGTGAAACGTCTGCGGCAAGAGTGGTCCCGGCCCCATACCGGGTGGATGCAATGGGCCGCCCGAGTTCATAGGAGTGGCTTGAGGTGCATCGGGGAGATCCTGAGACTTGCTCGGCATCACAAGCTCACTGAACTGCATTGGTTGCGACGAACTGGACTGCGGAAGTTGTTCCGCAACCATGACCCCGGACTGTGCGCTCAATGAGCCGGTAATAAGCGATATTGCACCAAGTGCTACCGAGAAGACCAAAACCTTCATGTTTTTCCTTTGCTAACGATCGGAAGTCATTTCGGACCGGCCATTAACGAAACGAAACATTCGTTTCGGTTTTAAGATAGATTCGTGAGGTCGGTGAAAGTTTCAGAGAATCACCCAGTTTGTGCGAATGAGGAGGAAAAAGTTCGTAAGAAGTGCAGTAGCTAGACTTAGAGGAGTTGGATGTTGACTATTTTCTTCACTTTTGCTCGATGGTCGCCGCAGTTCAAGCACCGCGACCGGGTACGCGCAGCACGGCGGCAACCGCGAAGGGAGGTCACCGCAAGGCCGATCGCCATACCTTAAAGGCATTTGAGAAGAAGCATATTCCAGAATGGAAGTGAAGGGGCAATCAGTATCGGCATGGCGAACTGTAGACCATGAAACTGATCAAACAGACAGCGAAGGCCGTCGAGAGTGCATGAGGGAGGATTCTAGCCGTCGTGGTCTTGGCCGTTGTCAGGTCCCGCCTTAAGAGCATCTATTTCGCGGTAAGGATGGATGGCGGCAGTATGCTCATGAGTGTTGCGATGAAGATCTGGAAGATCGAGTCCACGATGAGGCCGGGGTGGCCGGATAGTGGGACGATTGTCATGTACCGAAAGGCCAGAAACACCGCAAGCGCGCTAAAGATACCATTCAAGACAACTGCAGTGAAAGTCTGCTGCAGGAGAAATATAGCCTGTGTTCGAGAGATGATGAAGACCTCCGGATGGCTCCGCACTGTGACGGGCTTTGCAATAGAGATAAATACGAAGCGAAACATTCGTTTCGAAAGTTGAGGGTGAGTTTACGACATTGAAGAAAGTTGCAGGGATCGGTAGCGTGAATATCATGATGAAGAAAACACCTACGAAAAAAGCGCCGGAACGGTCGAAGACGGCGCTTCGCACAGAATTGCTCCTTGACCGGCTGCTCGATGCAGCAACCAGGGTCTTTATGGAAAAGGGGTTCGATGCGACGAGCATGGGGGAGATCGCCAAACAGGCCCATGCATCCACGGAGACTTTTTATCGCCACTTCCCCACCAAGGAAGAACTCTTTGAGAGGGTACTGCTTCGCCGGACAGAGCTTCTAAAGGGGGAACTGAACTCAGTTCTCCTGTTTGAGGACGCACCGGAAAAGGCACTTACCGCCTTCGGGGAACTCGGTCTGTCCTTGCTGCTTGCTCCCCAATCACTTTCGCTTCACCGTATCTTGGTGATGGAGAAAGGACGCTTCCCCAACATCGTCGAATCCTTTTATTCCCAAGGTCCGGAACGGGTGCAGGCTGCCCTTGCGTCCTATCTTGGAGAGCAAGTGAAGAGGGGGAGGTTGCGGAAGATGAATGCGGATGTCGCCGCGCGCCAGTTCTTCGACCTTGTCATCCCGGAGTTTCATTTCGGAATGGAACTCCGCTCCAGACCGGCACCAACGAAGGTGGAGATGCGACAAAGGGTAAAGGAAGCGATTGATTGCTTCCTTCATGGATATGCCTCTGGTGTCTGAGCGGATATACCGCTGGACAAGAGCCGACACAGCCCGGGGGGTTCCAGCGGTAGCGTTCAAGGTAATACCTCAGGGCGCCTTGCTCACATGCGCAGTACGGGCCACTGTTATCGAACGATGTAGAGCTGTATCTGGAGCCGTTGCACTTTACCTCCTTGCACGGTCACTCGGCCACTGCGCCTGTACTGCTACGCCCTTGTGCTCCGCGTTCAGAAATCGCGTACCGCTCCCGCCGGATTTCTGACTCTTCCGCTGACAGGCTCTGGGTCTCCACTCCAATAACTTCGTCTTTCTGGCAACGCGGTTAGGACGCGACTTGGGAACAGCGCAACTGTGCGCCCCTTCGGGATGCGTGCCCCGAGTGACCGGGCAAAGGATATGTGCCAAAGTTCTTCTTGCGAGGGGGATCGCCCTCGACCTCAGACATACGGCTTACGCCATGATGTGTCAGACATCGGTAAAGGGAGAAGCGGGTGAGCCTGGGGCTCGTAGGCTGGAACTCATGGAGGCAGTCATCCAGCGGCAGCAGCGTGTGCATCCGCGCCTATTGCAAACAGGACGCGCCGCGAATATGCATCGCACTTTCCGGGCATACCGTGTGCACACCGCAATGAAAGCCCATCGTGGTCACCAGAGAAGTGCCTGAACGCGTGAGATCCTTCAGATGTTCTCGCCTTGTAGAGCGCACGAGCAAGGTGACTAATACGTGATCGTGACGGCATCAATGTCTCCCGGCAAGCTTCCAGATGGCTTACAGATACGCGCAGATGTCCGGCACTGATGCCTGAATCAACATAAAACAGACATCGCTACCATTCCTTCCTGCGCGTTTTAGCTAGATCTGACACTCATCCTGGTCTAGGCTGCACACTTGGATGAGGCGTCCAAGAATGGACTATTAGGTTGGTCGAACTCTGAAGCAACATGTCAGAGGGCTGACCGGCTAGACTTTGCTCTTCACCGCCAGTCGGAGAAATGACTCCGGCGCCAAGCGGTCGACTCGGAATCAAGGGGGCACCAACTGTAGCATAGCGAAAATGCTTCAGATGAACTGCTTGCAGTCACGATTTGCAGTTGCATCCAAGGCATGCCGAACCGGTACTTGGAATCCCGAGGAATGCCAAGTACCCCATCCACGTCGTACAAACAGTGTGAAGCTCAAGCAGCGGTGACGAATTGTTAGGTGGACTTGCCTTCGCCGAAGAGGTGATAAGAGGAGACTTCATCATCCGCGTTCTCAATAGAGGTCGGTAGAATAATTTGGACATCGAGCCCTCCTGTGGCACGATTGCTTGCCATGATCTTTCCACCATGGAGATGCACCGCCCGCTCGGCGATCGCCAAACCGACACCAAATCCGCCCGAGCTCTCCGATCTTGCCATGTCGACGCGATAAAAAGGCCGGAATATGTGCGAGAGATGATCCAGAGGAATCCCTGGTCCAGCATCTCTTACTGAAATTTTGAGAGCGCGAGATCGGATCTGAACCGAGGTGGCCTCACGTTCATCGAGATCGCTCAGTTCAACTTCAATCACGCCCCCAAACGGCGTATAACGAATCGCGTTTCGCAGAATGTTCTCGATGGCTCGACTAAGCATCTCCGGCTGGCCATTCATCTGGCTGGCTGTCAACCTCGATTCGAACTCTATCTTGCAGCCCCGCGCGCTGATCTCGAAGTTCACAGCTTCCAGCAACTCCTGGATCAGGGCCTGCATGTCGAAGCTATCCAGACGAGGCGTTTGCCGCGTACTCTCCAAAAGCGAAAGCGTCAGCATCTCGCCGATGAGCGCATTTACCTTCTCGGTTTCCTGCTCCATATGATCGAAGACCGATTGGTCTGCGCTGCTGTCTTCGCGGGCAAGCTCAACAGCCATGCGTAAACGCGCCAGTGGCGAACGAAGCTCGTGCGAGACATCTCGAATGAGCATCTTATGCGCATCAATCAGCTCCGTCACGCGGTCAGCCATACTGTTGAAGTCCGACATCAGGGTTTGCACGTCGGCACTGTCGAACCGTCCCCAGCGCGACCGGCCGGCAACAGGGAGACGCGTATCCAGGTCTCCCGCGGTAAAGGTACGGAATGCTTTGGAGAGCGAACGAAGCGGGCGCGTCAAGAGATACGCAAAGATGAATGTAACCAAGATCGAAATCGGCAACGCACTCTTAGGAAAAGGTGGAAACCAGGGTGGCCGCCCCAACGGAGACTCCAGAACAATGAACCACTTCGTACCCGGGTCCAGCGTGATGGGCAGCGCATGAATCCATTGAAGACCGCTCCGTGCGCCCGCTAACGCGTCTTGACGGACGGCGCGTTGCAGCACGTCACCTTCGGCGTGCGTCAAGAGGCGACCGCAGAGCGGCAATCCCTGCGCATCTGCAACGAGCCACAAAGGATCGGAAAGCGAAGCGGCAGAACAACCCTGCGACCTATAGTCCCGGAGCGTTAAGTTCAAGGAGTGAGCCGCAGAACTCCTGAAGATAGCCTGCGACTCTGCCGGAGACTGCGGTGCGTCGCCCGGAAAGAAAATAGTAGCTCCGATGAAAATGACGATTGTGGCAAGCCAAAAAGAGACGAAGAGCTGGAGGAAGAAGGTGCGCATGGACCTCTATGCCTCTCCAGGCCGTGCGGTAGGCATGGATGGCGAGAACAGATAACCGCTGCTTCGTATCGCAATCAGTCCACCAGTGAATAGTGGAAAGACTTCGAGCTTCTTGCGCAGACGCGAGACATGCATATCGAGGCTTCTGTCATAAGCGCGGTGCGGTCGTTGCAGTGCTTCCATGCAAAGCACCTCACGATTGAGGACCTCGCCGGGATGAGCGAGAAACACACGAAGCAGGAGGTACTCCACATCGGTTAAATCGATCCGGCGATCCTGAAACGTCACCTGGCGGTTTGAAGCGTCAATGAAGAAACCGGGAGTCGCATCTCCAGCAGGCAGATCGGCACGGGGCACGACGCGTGCCCGGCGGACCACGGCTCGCATGCGAGCCAGCAGTTCCCTGGGGTTGAATGGCTTGGGAAGGTAGTCGTCTGCTCCCATCTCGAGACCTACGATACGGTCGATCTCCTCTCCTCGAGCCGTCAGCAAGAGAACGTGAGGATTCATCTCACGCTGCAATCGCCGCAGAACCTCAAAGCCATCGAAGTCCGGCAGCATCACGTCGAGTACGACGAGTTCCGCACGAGCCCTGCGGACAGCTTCCATCCCCGCGGCTCCCGTGTGAGCGGAGGTCACATTCCAGCCATGACGGGTCAGGTAATCGCGAAGCATCGCGCAGAGTTTCACATCATCGTCAACGACCAGGACGCTATCTTTCTCCGCAGTCTGTCCTTCTGTCATACGCTTGGCCCTCCTTCCATAGTGTGCGCTAAAACCTCCCCGGAGAAAACGTCTGGTGACACTTCGTTACAATGCGTGACCCATCATTACCGCCACATTCCTCCTCTTCGATCACTCTTGAATGAGAGGTATCCATGCTCCCTTCCGAACGGCCGATGCAACAGCCAACATCCGCCACACCCGGTGAACCCGCTGCCCATTCGAAGCCGAAAAAACGCCGGTGGTTAGCCTGGGGACTTGTTCTCTTGGCCTGCGGCATCCTGATGATTCCCCTGTTTCTTCCTCCGATGCCCCCGGGCGGAATGCCCCCCGGTATGGGCCCCGGAGGACCGGCTTCAGCAGGCGGAAAGGGCATGAAGACCTCCGGGACATCAACCAGCGTCTTGGCAGCCATCGACAACAGGACGCCGGTAACGGCTTCCAAAGTGCAATCCGGAAGCATGGATATCTTTCTGGATGCACTTGGCACTGTAACCCCAGTAGCAACGGTCAATGTGTATAGCCAGGTCAGCGGACGAGTCCTTTCGGTCAACTATCGCGAGGGACAGATGGTTCACAAGGGACAGATGCTGGTCGAGATCGATCCACGCCCCACCCAGGCACAGTTGCAGCAGGCACAAGGCAGTCTTATCCGCGACCGGGCGCTCCTCGATCAGGCCCGCGTCAACCTTCGCCGTTACCAGGAGGCACTGCAAGAGCATGCGATCGCCGAGCAGACCGTATTCGATCAGTCCGCCACTGTGAAGCAGGATGAAGGGACGGTAGCCAATGACGAAGGCCAGGTGAGGTACTACGAAGTGCAGCTCAGCTACTGTCATATCGTCGCACCAATCAGCGGCAGGATCGGACTGCGTCTTGTCGACACCGGAAACACGATCTTTTCCGGAAGCTCCACAACCATTGCGACGATTACACAGCTCAACCCGATCACCGTTGTCTTCTCTATGGCAGAAGATCATCTTTCAACGATGCAGGAGAAGACGCGGCCGGGTCACCAAGCCTTGACGGTCGCTCTTTACGATCGTTCGCAAAGCAATAAGATAGGCACAGGCAAGCTCCTTACGCTGGACAATCAAGTCGATACGAGCACCGGGACCGTGCGGTTGCGCGCTCAGTTCGACAATGCCTCGGAATCCCTCTATCCCAATCAATTTGTGAATGCCCGCCTCCAGGTGGATACCCTCCAGAATGCCAACTTGGTCCCAACCGGAGCCGTGCAGTACAACGGTCAGCAAGCCTTCGTCTACGTGGTGAAACAGGACTCTACCGTGGAGCTTCGCAACATCACCGTCATCAACACCGAAGGAGGTCAGAGCGCAACGAGTGGTCTCAACCCTGGCGACACGGTTGTGACCAGCAACTTCGACCGCCTTACCGATGGCACAAAAGTGACGGTTGGCTCCGGTCAATCTTCCATGATGGGGCCCGTATCATGAATATCTCTCGGCCCTTCATCATACGGCCGGTTGCGACGATCCTGCTCATGGTGGCAATCCTCCTGGTGGGCGTCGTGGCCTACCGGCAGCTCCCCATTTCCGCCTTGCCGGAAGTGAACTATCCCACCATTCAAGTGCAAACGCTCTATCCCGGCGCCAGCCCGGAGGTGATGAGTTCCACGGTCACCGGACCACTGGAAAAGCAGTTCGGCCAGATGCAGGGCCTCTCCCAGATGACCTCCACATCTTCAGGAGGCGCGTCGGTGATCGTGCTGCAGTTCGACCTGAGTGAGGATATCGACGTCGCCGAACAGGAGGTCCAAGCCGCGATCAACGCGTCGAACTCATACCTGCCAACCGACCTGCCGATCCCTCCAACCTACAGCAAAACGAATCCTGCCGATACGCCTGTGCTGACACTCGCTCTCACGTCGAAGTCCATGTCGTTGAGTGAGGTGCAGGATCTGGCAGACACGCGTCTTGCTCCGAAGATCTCGCAGCTTACCGGCGTAGGTCTCGTTACGATCCAGGGTGGACAGAAACCCGCGGTCCGCATTCAGGCAAATCCCACAGCACTCGCCTCCTACGGTTTGACTCTCGAGGACGTCCGGACAGCAATCACCGGAACCAGTGTCAACACAGCCAAAGGCACTCTCAACGGACCCCAGCAAGCGTACACCATCGACGCCAACGATCAACTGACCTCAGCCGATCAATACAACCAAGTTGTGGTGGCCTACCGGAATGGGTCGGCTGTCATGCTGCCGGAGGTCGCGAAGATCACCAATGGCGTCGAGAACAGCAAGTTGGCTGCCTGGATGAACACCACGCCCGCGATCATCCTCAGCATCCAGCGTCAATCCGACGCTAACACCATCAAGGTGGTGGACTCCATCAAGGCATTGTTGCCGCAACTGCAGGCGAGCCTGCCGGCCTCCATTGAAGTACACACTCTTACCGATCGAACCATTACAGTGCGAGCCTCCGTCGAAGATGTCGAGTTCGAGCTAATGCTCACGATCGGTCTGGTCATCGCTGTCATCTATGTGTTCCTTCGCTCCTGGCGAGCCACTATCATCCCAGCCATCGCGGTTCCACTTTCGCTCATCGGGACCTTCGCTGCGATGTATGCACTCGGGTACAGCCTCAACAATCTCACCTTGATGGCGTTGACGATCTCGACTGGTTTCGTTGTCGATGATGCCATCGTCATGATCGAGAACATCAGCCGTTATCTTGAGGAGGGAATGAATCCGTTGGATGCGGCTCTCAAAGGCGCTGAGGAGATTGGATTCACCATCCTCTCACTCACGCTTTCCTTGATCGCTGTGCTGATCCCGCTGCTCTTCATGGGGGACATCACCGGACGCCTCTTCCGTGAGTTCGCCGTAACTCTCGCGGTCACAATCATCATCTCCGCGATTGTTTCCTTGACCTTGACGCCGATGATGGCCTCTCGGTTACTCAAGCACACGCCCCCGGAAAAGCAGACTCGCTTCTACAAATGGTCGGAAAAACAGTTTGAACGCGTCATTGGCTTCTACGGGCGGACCTTGAAGTGGGTACTCGGGCGTCAGTCTCTAGTCTTGGTCGTAGCGTTCAGCATGATCGTCTTCGCCGGCCTTCTCTACTACTTCATCCCAAAAGGATTCTTCCCGACGCAGGATACAGGAATCATTCAAGCCATCACGCAGGCACCCGAGGCAACCAGCTTTGAAGCCATGAGCGGACGGGAGCAGGCTGTAGCGCGCTTGATCCTCGAAGATCCGGCCGTCGAGTCAATCTCATCTTTCATCGGTGTAGACGCCAGCAACACCACACCCAACACGGGGCGCATGCAAATCAATCTGAAGGCGCTATCCACCCGCGGCGTGTCCGCAACGAAGGTGATCCAGCGGCTGCGGCCAAAGCTCATCCGGCTCACCGGAATTCAGACCTATCTGCAACCCGTACAGGACCTTACAGTGGAGGATCGTGTAAGCCGCACACAATACCAGTATACGATCGAAGGCACCGAGAGCGCTGAGCTCAAGACATGGTCCACGAAACTCCTCGCCAAGCTGCGCACCCTCCCTCAATTGGAGGATGTAACCACAGACGAGTTGCCGAACGGCAACGCAGTCATGGTGGATGTGGACCGCATCACGGCCTCTCGTCTCGGCATCAACCCGCAGAGCCTCGACAACACGCTCTACGATGCTTTCGGGCAGAGGCAGATCGCGACACTCTACTCCCAGACCAATCAGTACCATGTGATCCTCGAAGCCGATCCCAAGTTCCAAACCGGAGTAGAGCAGCTCGGCGACGTCTACATGCAAGGCTCTTCCGACAGCTCATCCAGCAACGGAGGATCGGAAGGCTCCGGTCAAAGTGGAACTTCGTCGTCCTCCGCAACCAACTCGCAACTCTCCGCCAGTAGCACCAGCGCCGTGATCGCCACGACCTCCAATACATCTACGCTTGCGACAACGTCCGCCAGTAGCCAACTCAGTAGCTCGTCGCAGAGCAGCTCAGTTTCCGGATCCAACACGAGCAGCACTTTATTACAGACATCCACGACCAGCAGCGGCACCTCCTCACTGAACACTTCTTCTTCCACAAGCAGCGGTTCCTCGACGAGCGCGCAGAACAGCAGCAGTGGCAGCGGAGGTACAGGCATAGCGGCCAGCACCTCTTCGAGCGCCCGTAATCCAGTTCCACTCGCGGCCTTTACCTCGATCAAGAAGTCCTTGACACCACTGACCATCAACCGTCAATCTCAGTTTCCCGTAATTACCATCTCGTTCAATCTCGCCCCTGGCGTGCACCTCAGCCAGGCCGTCGACGCAGTCGAGAAGACAGCTTCAGACCTAAAGATGCCGACGAACGTGCAGACCAAATTCCAGGGCACGGCAGCCAGCTATGAAACCTCACTGAACAACGAAGGCCTCCTCGTGCTGGCAGCCCTGTTCACCGTCTACATTGTTCTTGGTGTCTTGTACGAAAGCTTCATCCATCCGCTGACTATTCTCTCCACCCTTCCATCAGCAGGCGTCGGCGCGCTACTTGCGCTTCTGCTGTTTCGAATGGACCTAGGCATCGTGGGCATCATAGGAATTGTACTTCTGATCGGAATCGTGAAGAAGAACGGCATCATGATGGTCGACTTCGCTCTCAACGGAGAGCGCATCGAAGGAAAGGAGCCTGAGGAAGCAATCTACAACGCCAGCCTCCTGCGCTTCCGTCCCATCATGATGACCACTCTGGCTGCACTCTTCGCTGGACTTCCGCTCGCGCTGGGTCGCGGCATCGGTGCCGAATTACGCCGTCCCCTCGGCGTCGCCATGGTTGGCGGATTGTTGCTCAGCCAGGCGCTGACGCTCTACACCACACCAGTGATCTATCTCTGGTTCGACCGCATCAGCAGAAAGTTCCGGGGAAAGAAAAACGACCATCCGTCCATCCAGCGCGACCTTCCGCTCGGGGGTGAGGCATGAACCTATCTGCCCCCGCGATCCGCAGGCCGATCGCTACGATTCTTCTGACCGCCGCATTGGGATTGGCAGGCATCCTGGCCTTCAATGTGCTTCCCGTCTCTCCCTTGCCCCAGATAGATTCGCCCACCATCAGTGTCAGCGCACAGCTTCCCGGGGCCAGCCCGGATGTAATGGCAGCCGCTGTAGCTACGCCGTTGGAGCGCCAGTTTGGTCACATCGCCGGCATCACTGAAATGACCTCGCAGAGCTCCACTGGTTCAAGTTCGATATCACTCCAGTTTGATCTGAGCAAGAATGTCAACGCCGCCGCGCGCGAAGTGCAGGCCGCCATCAGCGCCGCCAGGACATACCTTCCAACCAACCTACCCTCCAATCCCACCTACCGCAAGGTGAACTCCGCCGACGCACCGATTGCCATCCTCGGCATCGAATCCGACACCTATCCGGTCGGCTCACTGTACGATTCAGCGTCTACGATTCTGCAACAGAAGATTTCACAAATTCAGGGCGTAGGACAAATCACCATCGGCGGTTCCACACTCCCCGCCGTGCGTGTCGAAATCAATCCGCTGCAGCTTGAGCACTACGGCCTCAGCCTGCCGGACATTGCCACTTTCCTCAAGAACCAGAACGCCCATACGCCCACAGGTTCGGTGTCTGACAGCCAGACAACGAGCTACATCAGCGTCAACGATCAACTTTCAAAGGCGGAAGGCTATCGGAAGCTCGTCGTCAGCACAAAGAATGGAGCGGCCGTTCGCCTCGAAGACATCGCTGATGTCGTCGATTCCACCGAGAACCTGCGTTCCAGCGGCTATGTGAATGGACGACGTTCAGTCGACCTGATCATCTTTAAACAACCCGGTGTCAACATCATCGAAACGGTCGATCGGATCATGGCGCAGCTCCCCGCGTTGCGCTCTGCCATCCCTGCCGGCCAAAACATCACAAAGATCATGGACGCCACCACTACGATCCGCGCCTCATTGCGTGATACGGAGTGGACGCTCCTCCTCTCGATCGTGCTGGTCATCCTCGTTGTTTTCGTCTTTCTGCGCGATTGGCGAACCACCATTATCCCAGGCATCGCGGTACCGATCTCCCTGATTGGCACCTTTGGGGCGATGTATCTCTTGAACTATTCCCTGGACAACCTAAGCCTTATGGCCCTTACCATCTCCACCGGCTTCGTGATCGACGATGCCATCGTCGTGATGGAAAACATTACGCGTTACCTCGAGCAAGGCATGACCCCGCGCGAAGCCGCTTACAAAGGGGCACAGGAGATTGGCTTCACCGTGGTCTCGATCACGGCCTCACTCCTCGCCGTCTTCATTCCCATTCTGTTGATGGGCGGAATCATCGGACGGCTCTTCCGCGAATTCGCCGTGACGCTATCGATTGCGATCTTTATCTCGATGATCCTATCGCTCACCACCACCCCGATGCTCTGTTCCCTGCTCTTGAAGCGCCGTGAGGAGTCCGAGCACGGGCGCGTATATCGCATGGTAGAAGCCTGCTTCGACTGGCTGCGCCACGTTTACGAACGCAGTCTACGATGGGCGATTCGGGATCACGCTGTCCTGATTCTCCTCGTCTTTGTCTTCACGGCGGGCCTCAACGTCGTATATCTCTTTCGTGTCTCCAAAGGTCTATTCCCACAGCAGGACACAGGCCTTTTGATGGGCGCCGTCATGGGCCCTCAGGACACATCATTCACCAGAATGGATGACGCTACAAAGAAGGCGGTGGAGATCGTGCGGGCCGATCCCGCAGTCCAGAATGTGATCGGCTTTACCGGTGGCGGCATCAGCGGAACGTCGAACAACGCCTTCATGTTCGTCGTGCTGAAGCCGTTGGACCAGCGCAAGCTCAGTGCAACGGAGGTGTTGAATCGCCTGCGGCCGAATCTCATGGCAGTCAAGGAAGCACAGACGTTTCTGATGGCCGCTCAGGAGATCAATCTCGGTGCTCGACAGTCTAACGCGCAATATCAATACACGCTCCAGGCCGATTCTACGAGCGACTTGAAGCAGTATGTCCCGCTCCTTACCCGCGAAATGAAGAAGCTGTCTGTGGTCACCGACGTAAACTCCGACCTGCAAAGTGGAGGCCTGGAGTCATATCTCACGTATGACCGTCTCACGGCGGCTCGTCTCGGCCTCATGCCGTCCAACATCAACGACGTTCTGAACTACTCCTTTTCGCAGGCGCAGACATCGACCATCTACAAGCCGTTGAATCAATATCATGTCATCCTGGAGGCCCAGTCCCAGTTCACACAGGAACCCGAGACACTCCGCAACACCTACATCCAGACCTCCAGCGGCTCAGTGCCTTTAGGTGCGATCAGCACTTACAAAACCCTTACCGCACCGCTCTCCGTAAACCATTCCGGTCTGTACCCGTCTTCGACGATCTCCTTCAACCTCTCGTCGGGATCCTCCCTCGAACGAGCTACCAGCGAGGTTCATAGGCTCGAAGACCGGTTGCACATCCCAAAGAGCGTGCATGGAGCGTTTTCGGGCACAGCCAAGCTCTACCAGGCTTCGCTCGACTCAGAGCCGATTCTCATTGCTACTGCCATCCTTGCGATTTACATCGTGCTCGGCATTCTCTATGAGAGCTTCATTCATCCCATCACGATCCTCACGACCCTACCCTCTGCATCGCTTGGTGCGGTCATCACGCTGGTCCTGTTCCATGCCGAGTTGGACGTCATCTCGCTCATCGGGATTATTCTCCTCATCGGCATCGTGAAGAAGAATGCCATCATGATGATCGATTTCGCCCTGCAACTCGAGCGCGAGCAAGGCCTCTCCACGGAAGACGCCATCTTTCAAGCCTGCGTACTGCGCTTCCGTCCTATCCTGATGACCACAGCCGCCGCATTCTTCGGCGCAGTTCCCTTGGCCTTCGGGTCTGGAATCGGATCGGAATTTCGGCGGCCACTGGGCCTGACGATCCTGGGCGGTCTTCTTGTCAGCCAGATCCTCACGCTCTACACCACACCGGTCGTATATCTGATGCTGGACCACCTGCGGCACCGCTTCGGGCGCGGCAGGTCGAACCATCAACAAACCATCCCAGCTCAGGAGGCAGTATGAATTCCTCTCGTGTGACACCATCCGTCATCGCGGCGGGTGCAGGGCTGACTCTGTCCCTCTTCTTGCTGACAGGCTGCCGTGTCGGTCCGAAATATGTGCGCGCGAATCTCCCCGCGGTCCCGCCAGCAGCATACAAGGAAAATCAGGTGGGCAGCGAACAGGCCGGCGAAAACGGCTGGCGTCAGGCTCGTCCGGAAGACGCCATGCTTCGCGGCAAGTGGTGGCAGGTCTTTCAAAACGACGAGCTCAACGGTCTTGAGGAACAACTCAACATCAACAACCAGAACATCAAGCAATACTTCGAAAACTACATGGCCGCACGGGCCGTAGTCCGCAACGCCCATGCCTCTCTTTATCCGTCGATCTCGTTTGCCCCTAGTCAAAGTGTTCAAGGGAGAGGAAGCCAGAGCGCTGCAACGACGACAACCTCCACGACGGGCACAAGCACCACTGGCACCACGGTTGCGAATACGACCAGTCAAAGCTACTCGCTTCCATTCAGCGCCTCCTGGGAGCCTGATCTCTTCGGGATGGTTCGCAACACTATCCGCGAGGACGCCAATGCTGCTCAAGTAAGTGCCGCCAATCTTGCCAATGAAACGCTCAGCGAACAGACGAGCCTGGCCCAGTACTACTTCGAACTGCGCGGCCAAGACTCCCTGCAGGAACTTTACAACAAGACCGTTGAAACGTATCGCGATACGCTACGGCTCACACAAACGCGATACCGCACCGGCCTCGACTCCGACCAGGACGTCGCACAGGCTGAGACCAACCTCCGGACAGCCGAAGCGAATGCGGCTTCGGTAGCGACGACCCGGGGTCAATATGAACACGCGATCGCTTTGCTCGTTGGCCAGGCTACCGGTAACTTTTATCTCTCCGCACGTCCCCTTATCGCCAGTCCTCCATACATTCCTGTGGGGGTTCCATCGCAACTTCTAGAACGGCGTCCCGATATCGCAGCCGCCGAGCGAACCATGGCGGAGGCAAATGCTCTGATCGGCATCGGTCAAGCTGCCTATTACCCTGACATCTCGCTGTCAGCGAGTGCCGGGACTCAGAGTTCGAGCATCTCTAAGCTCTTCAATCTCTCCGCAGGATTCTGGTCGCTCGGTTCCAGCGCAACGGAGACGATCTTTGACGGCGGAGCAAGGCGGGCCACTGTCCAGCAGTACAAGGCACTATACAACAGCGATGTCGCGGCATACCGTCAGACGGTCTTGAACGCCTTCAAGGAGGTCGAGGACTATCTGGTCGCAAGCCGGCAACTGGCTGAACAGCAACAACGCCAGCAGTCTGCAATCGCGTCCGCCCAGCGATATCAGCAACTCGCTTTGACCCGCTATAAGACCGGAGTGGATACATATCTGAATGTGCTCACCGCGCAAAATAGCGTCTTCAGCAGCCAGGAGACAGAGGTCAGTCTCCGCACAAGCCGCATGACCTCAGCCGTCCAACTGATAGCGGCCCTGGGTGGCGGCTGGAGCAGCAGCGATCTGCCATCAGAAAAAGAGGTGAACCGAAAGCCTTAGTAACGGGAAAATGGTGTTTCAACGAAACAATTTCAAGTTATCCAAAAGCGCCCTTGTCTCGCGTCAAGCGTCGGTAACATTCGAATCTTGATTCCCTACACTTCATCCATCTCATCCGAGGCGGTGAGGCAGTTCGTCCCGCCTCTCTTCCCTTAGGACATTCACGACGTGTTCTCCCGATATATCACGGTATCCGCTCTCAGCCTCCTCCTGTCCGCCTGGTCGGGCATTGCCTGCGCTGGGCCTCAACCGGTGGATGGCACCATGCGGTCTCCATCGCCCATCTCCCTTGGACAAGCGGATCGCTCAGCAGCCTCTGCGGCCGACCTCAACGGTCTCTGGGACATAAGCTGGCGCCGGGATCGAGAACGAATCCAGCACGCAACGATGAGCATCGATCAAACTGGTTTCAATGTGATCATCATCATCCGCGCAAAGGGCGGTCACGACATCGAAGGTGCGTTCGGGAGCGCAAAGTCCATGAAAGGCACCTTCGATGGGACCGATCTCTTCTTCGAGACGCAACCGCTCCATGGTCCCTCCATCACCTTCCACGGCAGCATGAAGAACGGATTGATTGCAGGGACGTCGGAGGTCGGGGTGAGTTGGTTTGCCATGCGCCACTTTGACTGAGCCCCTCAGAATGGCTCTCCATCGGTGATGGCGTGACCAATCGTTACAGATTGACATGCACCGCTCAAGAGGATTACGCGTCTGCTAAGCAATGGAGTCTTCAATCACAATCAAATTCGGATGTACGGGAAAACGGCTTCTTCGATCCATTTGTTCAGCACTGGTGTCGATCGCGCCAATGGTGGCTGCAGAGACAGCTTAAAGCCAGGCCAAGCTCAGCAGCGTGGCGCGGCAGGCCGCCCGCAACAGTGAACGAGTGAAAGTCGCGGAGAGTGACCTTGCGAAAGCCAAAGCTTGCCGTACTGACAGGGACTGACGAGGGAGTTGTATCCGTCGCCCCCGAGTCGGCAACGCTCAACACGTTTGAGCTGTTCGCAACGCCTCCAGACGTTGTCGAACGAATGAAACGGATCAGATGTATCTCTTCCCATGATTACCCAGAATAGACCTTCGCTCCTGATAGGCGGGAACCATTGAGTAGGGTTCCGTAACGGGGATTCACCTCCAGTAAGATTGGTCACGGCAAGGCGTCGTCGCGGAAAGGACGGATTCATCGAAACGGTGCAGGAGAACCACAATCACGACCTATCGGATCACTACATCCATTCCCGCGAAATCCTCATCGTGGAGGATGACGTAGCTTTGTGCCAGATGATGACGAGCTTTCTCGCAAAGCACGGATGGATCGTCCATGTCGTGCACACCGGCCAACAGGCATTGGAGACCTTCCGGCGCAGCTGTCTCGCCATGATCTTGCTGGACATCGGCCTGCCAGACTACAGTGGGTTCGACCTGATGCGAGAGATGCACCGTTTCGTCGATACCCCGGTCATCGTCATCAGCGCGCACGGGGAAGAGACGGATCGTATCGTGGGCTTGGAACTTGGAGCCGACGACTACCTCGCAAAGCCATTCAGCCTTCGCGAATTGCTCGCACGGATGGAAGCCGTGGCGCGTCGCAGCGTGTCGCGCTCTCGACTGGAGTTCCGTCTCCCTCCCATCGTGATCGACACGTTCCTGATTTACACGGAAACACGCGAAGTCTTCTACGGAACGACGAAACTCGCATTGAGTGCGACGGAGTTTCAACTTCTCCGCTTTCTCCTGCAGAGACCATACGAAGTGTGCAGCCGTGAGCTCTTGGTCCGCACCGTGCTCCTTCGCGCCTACGAGCCCCTCGATAGAAGCCTTGACATGCATATCCTCCGTTTGCGAAGAAAGCTGAAGGGCCTTTCGAAGTTCAGAGGAGGCATCCGGACGGTACGCAGCGGCGGCTACATGCTTGCTCTGCATCCCGAGAAATCCATCGACATTTGATCGCGAAGGCTGAGCATGGAGAGCTGATGACCAATCGCTACATCTTCACAAGCTTCCGCGACAGTCGGCAGCTCATTGCGGCACTAGCATGAGGCCAGGCTGAAGTTTATCCGGTGTTGAAAGCGATTGTCCGATACCATCTCACGAAAGAAGAGAACCGTTGGGAGACCTGCCCACGCGATGGACCGATCGGCGACCGCCGCTCATGGCATACCGTTTCACCCAATGGAATCCGTCGTGGAAGGAAAAACGATGTGGCTCTCCCAGCTTCAATGTCCGACTTTTTATTTTCAGCTCCGATGCTAGACCCTCTCGGCGCCGGCATATCGATTTCCTTCTCAGGCTGATCGCCATCCGGCCGTGTCGGTGTGTCGCATGCGGAACACGCTACTACCGGATTCATCTTTTGGCGGTGTGAGATAGAGCCTGCTCCCGCCGCGTTTGCTGATTGGACAAAGCACTCCAGACGATATTCGCGAATTTAGGAGACTTCAGAATGTGGCCGTTTGCAGGAAATACCAGCTAATGACTGAAGAGTTGCGTACCGCTCTCTATGCACGAACCGCAGCGGTTCCACGGAGACAGACATCGATAGCAGACAAGGCAGCAAAAAAACGCGGAGTCGCGAAGCTCAAGAAAGAGAAGGTGGCTCCCGCTTTCGCCAGGCTATTGGGCCACGTACAAAATTGCCCTCGCTGTAACGGATAAGAAGCCTTGGGAAGTAGCGCTCTCGCATAGTGAACGGCAGCACTGATGCATGTATCTCAGCGGCCAACCACTCGGTACATAGTGCCACGCATCGTTGCGCCGCTCACAATGTGTGGTGTCACCGAAATCAGAATCTGATTCTTCGTTCCATCTGTATTCTTTTCGGTACTCTGAAAGCCCGGGAGTTCATCCAGGCTAGGGACACCGCTCAGAGCATTGACCTCATTGGTGCTGACCAGTGCGGCAAGCATCGTCGATTGTCCGGGCTCGATGGTCACCGCAGACTTCAACGCGCGGTTATTGAGAATCGGTATGTTTTCAATTCCGCTCCCTCCCAAAGATTCAAGTTTCAAATCCAGATCGAGATGCACCTCTCCACTCCGCAACACGCGCGGTGTAACCTTCAGCGTAAGACCGATATCTTCGAACTCAATCTGAGGAATAGTGGTGGTGCTGCTGGCACTCGAACCGGTGAGCTGCGCAATGACGGCGCTGCTCACACCGGCAGCTGCAAGCTCCGTAGCTATCGAGCTGCTCGAAGTGGAAGAGGTTAACGCTGTCAGGATGGGATAGCGGGACCCAATACGGAGCGTGGCTTCCTGTCGATCGCTCGAACGCACTTGAAGAGCATTCAACATGCGCGCATCAGTCGAATCCAGAAGCAGGTTTAGACTCGTCGACCCCATCGAGATGCCGAGCAGAGGAACACCATCAAGGCTTCCCACAGTGCCCAGGATACTCGTCAACGAGCTGCTCCCTGAAACGCCTGCCGCAACCAGAAAAGAAACCTCTTGCAACTCTTGCTGATACGCTGAGCCGGAGAGAGTCAAAGCTCCGCTCGAGATCGATTCGTTGAGAAGGGTTTGATTGTCCGAGATGAGTTTCTGTGCCGTACTCGAAATATCCGTGGCCGTCGCGGTGGTCGGCGGTGCAAACCCGATCTTGCGCGTCGTGGACTTGTCGACCTCATAGATGTTGATATCCAGCAGCACATCCGACGGTTTTTCCGTCAACTCACTGAAGAGATCGTGTGCTCGTTGTACCTCATCCCGCGGTCCGCGCACTACAATCGCACCGTTATCCGTGTTCACCCCGAGCTGGGTCAGATCGAAGAGCGTACGCGCCATGTTCGCCAAGTCCATCATCTGTTGTTGTTTTTGTCCGGAGAGGTAGATGGTCTCTTCAACCCACGGGGTCAGAGCCTCACGCAATTCCTTGATATCTGCCGCAATCAGTGCATGCGTCGGGTCGACAGGGACAGCGAAGAGGTGAGCTGTCTTCTTGAGAACGCGAACGGATTCAACAAAGTCCACATCGTCCAGATCGATGCGCAGCAGCGTGTCGCTCGCAACCGACGGATCGAACAGGCTTACGATGCCGAACGAGCGGTAGATCTCGCTGACGACTTGCTTCTTCTCACCACGAAGATGAAAGCTCCTCACCCCGGCGAAGGGCGTAAGCACAATGGGGCCGTCGAACCCATCGGAGAGGAGTTGCTTCTGGGCTGATGCGATCTGCGGAACGTCGCTTTCCTGGAAGGATTGGACGACCAGAGGGTTGGTTGGATCGAGACGTCTGGCCGCCGCGAGCATTCTCTCCGCGCCGGCAGAATCGCCTCGCAGACGAGCCTTGAACGCCCCTTGCACCAAACGGTTGACATCGATTTCGTGCGCATAAAGTAGCGCGAGGACATAGGTCTTGTTGCCGGGATCGAGGTAAACGGCTCGCTCGAAACGCTGTTGCGCCTTCTCGAATTCTTTCCGAGCGAAGAAGCGTGCGCCTTCGAGATATGCATCATCGGCCTCGCGCGACTGTTTGCGAGACAAGCGAGACGCCGTCTTCTTTGGCTTCGCTACCACCGCCACGGATGAAGCCTGCGCTGCCCGTTGGCCCGCTCCGCTCGCCGATGCGGCATGGCTCTCTGCTATTCCGCCTGGACTTTGGACGAGAGAGGCAAGCGGGACGAGTAGGACGAATACCGTCGCCGCCAATCTACTGAACATGCACCACCGCTTGGGTGCCGGCCGCGGGCAGGCTGACATGCTTACTGTCGGTGGCATTCAGGTCGGTCAGGAACAAGGTCGAATCTCCGCGGCCTATGGCTTTGAACGTAAGAATTACCAGACTTCCATCCCCCGTCACGCCGTGAGCATTCGGTGGACGTGCCGCCGAGATGGAGATCCCACCATCGCCGCTGTCACGCTGCATCAGCGCCGCGGGTTGGCCATCGCGGCCAAAGAGCTCTCCGCTATCCACGCCCACCAGCGACAAGACCCTCGAATCGAACTTCAGTTGGAAGGGTGCGCTGAACAAGTCCACCGCGTGGCTGGCCATAACCACCACCTGGAATGTGGATCCCAACGTTTGATCTCCAGCGGTTGGCAATAGACTGAACGTGACGGGATCCATGGATGTTTTTGGTGCGGCAACATGATCGTCTGCGGTCGCAGCGAGCGGACGCGCTTGGGCCGCAAGCTGGCCGATCATCGCGGACGCGGCGTTTGCAGCCGATGTGGATTGGCTGGTGATGTTCAGGACCGTCGCCTTGCCATCGGCGAGGCCATCCTTGCTGGCAAACCCGTCATTCATATTGCGCCGCCGCAGTTCGATGCCTTGGCTCGTACCGCTATCGATGATCCGTGTGTTTTCATCGGACAGCAGCGATTCCCGAACGATATGAGGGATCAGGAGAAAGACGATCTCATCCTTCTGCTGTACCTTGTCTTGGCTGCTGAAGAAGTATTTAAGGAAGGGGATCTCTCCGAGTCCCGGGGTTCCGCTCACACTCTTCGTATCGCTCTGCTGCACCAGGCCCGCCAAAAGAGACGGCTCTCCATCCTTGAGCTGGATCACCTGTTGCACCACACGCTGCGAGATGATGGGTTCGGACACGCCACTGATGGTGCTTGTCCCCGTCTGAGACGACACTTCAATCTTCATCTTGAGCGAGACCTGGCGGTCCAGATGTACAGTCGGCGTCATCTCGATGTTCACACCCACATCGACATAGGTGAATTGTGTCGTCGAGGTTGCGGTGGAGGTGAGCGTCGACGTGGTCGATCCAGTGGCGACCGGAATCTTAGAGCCGATCTTCAAAGTTGCCATCTGGCCGTCGCTCGCGCGTACACGCGGATTCTGAAGGACGCGCGTATCTGAGTCCGAAAGCAAGGCATTGACCGAGGCACTGCTCATGGTGACGGCGAAGTTGGTCGCGTTCACATTGGCAAGCGTGTTTAACGTAATGCCGGAGGTAGAGCTGGAACTGCTGGAGGAGGAACTTGAAGAGCTCGACGCATTTGCATTGCTCGCCTGAGCCGTGACGCTAAAGCTTGTGGGCAGCGTGATACCGAGGTTCCGCTCAAGATCGCGGCTCACCTCTAACACCGCCACATCCACCACTACTTCCGCGCGAGTGCGGTCCAGATCGTCCATGAGTTTCTCGACGAGTAGGAGCTCGCCGGGGGTGGCGCGCAGAACGATTGCATTTTGCGATGCCAACAGAAAGACTTTCGTACTCGGATCCAGCAGGTTTCTCAAAGCCGTCATCACCTCATTGGCGTCGTTCAGTTGCGAGACATTGGTCAAATAGAAGGTCTCGATGGCAAGATCGTCGTTATCGGTGTGCTTCTGCCGATTGTTCTGGGCAACGAAGATGGTGTTCTCGGTCAGCGGCGACCAGAAGGTCCCGGAAATCTTTCCAAGAATGCGAAGCGCATTCGGCACCGACACGTCGGTGAGGTCCAGGGGGATTCGTTTCGAGACATAATCCGCATCGAAGAGTACGTTGAGGCCCGCGATCTTGCCAATCGCCTGATAGAGAAACTTACTGTCCTCGACGGCATGCATCGTGATTGAATCGTTCGACATCGGCTTGAGTTCAACCGGACTATCCAACGAGTCGATATCGCGTCGCACACGCTTTTGACGAGCAGTATCGGGCCCCGCTTGGGTGCTCGTCGCACGACGCCCATCGGTCTCAGCCTCCGTACTCGTGTTCCCGTGCGCGGCGTCCCGACTTTTTTGCGCTGTAAGAAGTTCCTGTGCCGCCGATTGATTTCCTCGGTCGATCTGCAGTGCGCGCGCGAACTCAGTCATCGCGCCGCTGAAGTCGCCGGATTGACGCAGCACCCTCCCTCGATCGAGATGTGCATTCGCGGCCTGGAATCGCATCCGTTCATAGCCGGTCCGGTAGCGGAGATCCTTGGGTTTCAGAAGATGCGCTTGACGATAGGCTTCAAACGCCGCGTCGAAGTCGGCATGCGACTCAGCCTCGCGTCCGCGCTTGTCCCATTTCGCTGCATTTTGAGCATGGGACAGCGAAGGAACAACGAAGGTTAGAGTTCCACAGAGCAAAGAAAGGAGGATGGTACTTTTGAAGGAAGCCATTGCGCGTCGGATATTGAAAGTAAGAATATGTTCGCTCCCGATGCAATAGACGTTTCCCAAGCGCCCCGGCAACGTCGCGGCAGGTAACGAATTGTCACTGAACTATGTGACATTCCCTAATTGGAAGGCCCCTGACAAAAGAAAAGACGAGAACTGCTTTGCGTGGGGCGTCACCGTGAAGCGGAACAGTGCACTGCCTCCAGCCTCGCTCAAACTCATCCCCGCAGCGGGACTCAATCACCCTTGTCACTCTACGACGTGACAAGCCGTTACCAATCGTGACGTCAGAGCGCCATTCTTTGATCTCTACTGGAGATGCGGCCAGGCAAGTGTGTATGTCGCAGGGCCTAGGAGACCAAAGAATGATCTCATCAGATTCGCGTCGCAGAGCATGGATGGATGTTCTCGCCTTCTTAGGGACGCTCTGGTTCTCGTTCCCGGCAGCGCTCCCCGCAGGAGCGCAAGCGCCTCCGGCCCCGCCTTCTGGTCCGCCTCCGCCGTTCAAGCCCGTAGTGAGCGTGCGCTTCGGTGGTGCCTACGATGGCCCTCGTTTCACACCTCATCGAACCATCCTCGGATGGGTGAAAGACGAAGAAGGCCAGGTGGTCGCCACCGCGATGGTCTACATCAAGGACATTCAAGGGAAGTCGACTCTCGTAGCTACCGTCGACGCCAACGGCGCGTTTCACTTTGGCTCTCTTACTCTAACTCATGACTACGAGATCTGGGCAGAGGCAGGAGAGCTGAAATCCCCGATCCGTTCTGTGACGACTTTCATGACTCAGAATGAAGTGTCGATGCCGTTGCTCATGCGCGCGGAACGCAACCGTGGCACACCGGAGCTGAAGAGACGACCTGCCGCAACTGGTAACGCAACTGCGGTCCAAGGACCGGACGGACAGGAACCCAAATCTTCCGGGCCAGTTCAACAATAATGTTACTCAGTAGGCACTGCTGACATTGGCACGCGCGGCGATCGAAAGAAGGAATGTCCTGAGCTTTCCATGCACCGAATATGAATCTATGCTCCTTGGTGGGCTGGCATGAGACGAACAAACATAAGCCAGATCATAGAAGGTATCAGTGAGTTGCCTCCAGAATTTGCGAGTATCCGCAGCAGAAGCGAAACGAAATCGTCCCTTGGCATCTCTTCAATCTGAATGCACGCTGGACTACTCTTCTACGCTCTCTCCAACAGCGCAGAAGGGCGTAAGTCTCCAAGAGCTCGTACGATCCAAGATGAGTTACAGACGGTTGTGCTGCTACAGCCTTCGGACATTAGCCGCACAACTAAGCCCTTCCGTAACTATTAGGCTCCAATAACTAAGCAGACCTGCTATTTAGCAAACGCCGCATTGCTTCAGTAACGATATAAAAGTCTTATAACCGAATTGAGTTCATAAACACGCGATTAGGTCGGCACATTGAGACCTTTGCTGGTACGTTCGCAAGGAGGCAGTGATCTCCTCACGAATCGAGGGAGCGCAGTCTACTTTGACAGATCTCCATTGAGTCGAGACCGATGCAGAAGCCGGAGCTGCGGGTTCCCTTTGGTGCACGAACCGATTTTCAGTCAGCAGCGGGTTTTGTTAAAGGCACCGACTGTGAATCTGGCACTCGCGGATCTAGCGACCCTCGAAATCTTTCTAAAATCACCAGACGACGCCGTGGGCGAATCTTTGGATACCGCGTATATCTCGAAATTTTGAGCGAGGGAGCGAATTCGGTACCGAAGCTTCCTCATTAAGGCGATGCACCACTCGTCTTAAATCCCGCAACCATCAACAGGGCGCGATGCGACCACATGAACTGGCTACGATAAGTCGACCATTCAACCGAACGCCGCTTTATCTGCACGGATTACATAAGTCAGTCGCGAGGCGCTTAGAAGTTGAGAGATTCGTTTTGCAATAGATCTTGCATCTGTCCTTTGATTTCGTCGCGGATGAGCCACAATTCGTCCATGGGTAGCCCCTTCGGGTCGCGTAATGGCCAGTCGCCCGCCGAAGCCCAAGAACGTAAGGCCACTCGTCACCGCAACCCATCGTAATGAGCAATGATCTTCCCTTGGCAAGTTCCTCGGTCAACCACTGAGGCTTGGCATGACTGAGGTCTACGCCGACCTCCTACATCGCGGCGACAACCTCGGGATGAATACTCAAGCCTGCTCCGTACCCGCAGAAACAGCCTCCGCCTTTGACCTATCGGCTAGCGCGTTAAAACGCTTTAGCCATTTGCGAGCGTCCGGCGTTATGAACACAAGCGAAGATAACTCTTTTCATCGGTTTTTCGTAACCTTCATGCTGTCGTCACGGGCTTTATCGCATAGACCCTCACGCTGACGGCTGCAGCGTTGATGTCATACTGCGAAAGCAGCTTTGCAAGTTCATCGTGAAATGAAGACAGTGACGCAGTGGCTGGGACGCAGCAAAGCTCCGACACGACCCGGAAGGGACTTCCTGGGTCCATACTGGGTGAGCAGCATCCGGTATGGTTCTCTAACTTGGCGTAGGCGTTCAAGTCAGCCCCGTTCTCGACGATTTGAATGTGTTCGAGTCTGGCCCCGCTCAGGCCGGAACGGTAGGCTTCTATCAAGATGGCGCCGGCGATACAGCCGACATACGCGGCCATGCTCCTCCCCACGGCCTCGGGCAGTTCGTGCTTTAGGGCGATCTCACTGACAGCCACTCGACCACCGGGTTTGAGGACGCGGGCTATCTCTCGGAAGACGGCGGGCTTATCGGGAGCGAGACTCAGAATGCAGTTCGAGATCACACAATCCAGGGAAGAGTCGGGCAATGGAATCTGGTCAATCTTGGAATGGTAAAACTCAACATTGGTGAAGCCGCTCGAGTGAGCATTTCTTCCTCGCTCGGTCAATCATTGCTGCGGTCATGTCGATGCCGATAGCGCGACCGGAGGGACCAACCATCTTCGACGTCAGAAATACATCGAGCCCACCGCCAGAGCCTAGATCGACGACGACCTCACCAGTTCAAATGCGAGCTGTGGCAGTCGAATTGCCACAGGACAGCCCCATGTTGGCCTTAGCAGGAATCGAAGTCAGTTCCTCCGCCGAGTAGCCTAAGACTTCCGCAATGGCCTTCACACCTGCATGATCGTTGGAAAGACTGCTCTCCGCCACCGACCCGTACTTTAATCGAACCGAATCCAATATCCCTTCTGCCATGACCGTCTCCGTGAACATACTTGCTTTGGCGACTATGTGCATCGCCAATATATTCGTGGATGCGTATAAGTAAAGGATGGCAACGAGAACAGCACCGTTCGATATGGAGCGCTTCTTTCAGGCCGTCGGAGACAATACGCGGCTTCGGCTGCTCAACCTGATGGGCGATCAGGAGATCTGTGTCTGCTATTTCGTGGTGATTCCTGGTGGGCCTCAGCCGAAGATTTCCCGGCATCTGGCCTACCTTCGCAACGCTGGTATCGTTGCGGCTAGACGAGAGGGAAAGTGAGTGCACTATCGAATTGTCATGCCTCCGAACATCGGAGCGACGCAAGTCCTGAAGCAGACACTCGGCTGGTTGCGGGAAGAAAAGACGATGCAGGCTGACAACGCTCGGCTTAAAAAGGCCTGTTGCTCCCCAGCAAAGTATGCCCTTCTCGATGGCGCACCCTCGCCTATCACTGTCAGCGAATCCTACGAGGCTTGCTTGATGTGAGCGGCCACTACCCAGGGACGGGTATGCGCCCCTGCCGCCCGCAAGAAGCTGTCGTTTCTTGACCGCTTCCTAACACTCTGGATCTTTCGGTTTTGACTTTCCCGCAACTTATAGAAACAGACACATCAACGACGGTTGACCGCATGGCTTCCCGCTTCAAGTGCGAGGTCTTAGAGGCATAGATAGGCCAACCAGGGTCTTGGCACTTCGTGGTCTCATTGGCCGTACCGATATCAATACAATCTGAATCTGTCCGATAATATCTAGCTATGGGCATCATTGTGGTGATTGAAGACGACAGTCGTATTCAAAAGACGCTGCGCCGTCTATTTGAAGGAGAGAACTATGACGTCCACGTCTTGCATGACGGTCTGCGTGCCAAAGACGCGACGAGCGCGCCTGGGGTAGAAGCAGTCGTTCTCGACCTGATGCTTCCGAAGATCTCAGGTCGCGACATATGCCGCAGCCTCAAAGAACAACATCCGAATCTGCCGGTCATTATCTTGAGCGCCGTGAGCGAGGTGGCCGACAAAGTTCTGCTGCTGGAGATCGGCGCGGACGACTATATGACCAAGCCATTCAGCCCGCGAGAGCTTCTGGCAAGGGTCCAGGCAGCCATCCGTCGAAGCAGCCGCATGGGGGTGAGGCCAGCGGCATTCAAAGGCTTTGGAGATGTCACAGTCGATCTGGAGCAGATGGAAGTATTGCGATCCGGAAGGCCGGTAAATCTGACAGCGCAGGAGTTCAAGCTGCTGCGATACTTCTTAGAGAACCCCATGCGGGTCATCTCGCGCCAGCAGCTGTTGGCCGACGTTTGGGGATACGAATCCTACCCGACGACAAGAACCGTGGATAATCAAGTCTTGAAGTTGCGACAAAAACTGGAAACGAATCCGACCGAGCCTCGTTATCTGAGAACGATTCATGGTGCAGGCTATAAGTTCGTTCCTGAAGGCTGAGCGGAGATTGCAAGCGATTGAGGATTGGAGCGCGATGAGACGCGGAAGACCAGGTATTCGGCAAAGTCTGTTCTTCGTCCTGCTCGCCATCGTGGTTGTGATGACCGCTCTGTTCCTGCTGCTGGCCAGCTTTACCGTCAACCGTCAAATCGGGCGCACCTCCCTGGCGGAGATGGCTCGTTCTCGCGACACCTTTCAGGCAGTCGAACAACAAAGGCAAGATCTTCTGTTGCGCCAGACGGCCCTCCTGTCGGAACTGCCCAGCCTAAAGGCTTTGATGACGACGAACGACCAAGCGACCATCGTGGACGCTGGCAAGACGTTCTGGCAAACCAGCGGCAGCGACATCTTTGCGCTGATGCGTCCGGACGGGACTGTCCTTGCGGTCTACTCCAAGGGCCACTCTCTCGCGGTAGACGACTGCGCGCCGGCCCTGGACCGCGCCCGCGACACACCCTACCGGACCACGCTCATGCTCAGTTCCGGGCGCCTGTTTGAGGTAGCTACAGAACCTATCTCGTTCGCAACCGGAGAGCAACGCCGCGTTTTGGGTTATGTCAGTACCGGGTACGAGTTGAACGATCGTCTGGCCACCATGATCGGACGGTCCCCTGCTGGGCAGGTGATCTTCGCAACGTCTGACAGGTTAATTGCCTCAACATTGGACGCTACACAAGCAAGAGATCTGGCCACGGCAATCACGGCAAACCTTTCGACGAACGATACTCCGCATACCTTGAAGTCCGGAGATGAGAGCTATCTGTCCTCTTCGATTCAACTTCAAGGCGCAACGGACACGACGCCGCCGATCTATCTCGTCCTGTTGCAATCGGACAAAGAGAAGAGGGCATTGCTGCGACAGCTCAACGGCGGCATCCTGGCGATCGGCTTGTTGCTTCTGTTGGTCGGTGGCGGCATGGCGCTTGCACTTGCGGGAACTGTCACTCGACCGCTGGATGGCCTGCTTCGCAGTACGCGGCAGATGGCGCGCGGGGAGACCTTCGCTACCGTGCCGGCAACAGGCCCACACGAGTTGCGCGAACTCCGCGAGGCTTTTGAGAAGATGCACGCTGAAGTGCTTTCCAGCCAGGTCAAGCTGATCGAGGGTGAGCGACAAGCCACCATCGGTCGTCTGGCCAGTTCCATCTCGCATGATCTGCGCCACTATCTTTCGCCTATTTACGCGAATGCGGAGTTTCTCTCTACAAAGAACCTCCCGCGTGGGGAACGAACAGAGCTGCTCGGCGAGATTACAGAATCGGCCCGCGGCATGACGGAGCTGCTGGATGCGATCCTGACATTCAGCCGAACAGGCATCGCGGTGCAGCTTGCACCGGACTCAATCACTGCCGCAGCACGACGCGCCCTGGCCATGCTTCAACCGCATCCGGACGCGCGCGGAGTCGCAATCCGAGTCGGCGATCTTGCGGAGTTGGCAGGATACATCGACGGGAAGGAGCTTCAGCGTGCGGTCTATAACCTGCTTCTCAACGCGTGTCAGGCGGCACGGCGATCCTCTTCACCGCCAACGATCAACATCACCATACAGCAGGAGATCGAGCAGAACGGAAACACGTTCGCCGCCATCCGGATCCTCGATAATGGAGAAGGTGTGCGCGAGGAGATCGCGCTTCACCTCTTTGAGCCATTCGTCAGCGCAGGCAAAGAGAGCGGCATCGGTCTTGGCCTGGCACTGGTAAAGCGCATTGTGGATGCCCACGGAGGAAGAGCGGGAATGCGTCGGGTCGAAGACTGCGCTGCTGGCTGGCAGACTGAGTTTTTCATGTTGATCCCATCTGAGCCAGTCATGCCCAGTGTGCTCGCAGGCGAAGCCTCTTTGGGAGTCAAGCCATGATCTTTATTCCGGCGAAGAGCCATTGCAGGAAGTCTTCCGCGATCCATGTTTTTGCAATTTTGCTCGCTTCACTCCTATGCCTGCTGACATCTCTTCCTGGGACGGCACAAATGCAGAGTGCAACGGATCCGTCAATTTCTGAGCAGTTGGAGAAGCTCTCTGTTGCCCTGCACGCAACGCAGCAGGAGGTAGAGCGGTCCCAGCAGCAGATTCAGCAGATGCAGGCGGAGATCGATCGTCTGCGCGCGGTTTTGGCTCTCAAAGATACGCACCACCAGCCCAGCACAGACCCCGTGCCGCCATCGGCAAAAGCCGCTGACGAATCAAATGAGCCCTCCTCAGAAATTTCGGAAGATCTTGACGTCCTGAAGTCTGCATCGGCCCAGCAGCAACAGACCAAGGTGGAGAGCTCATCCCGAATGCCGGTGCGCCTGACAGGATTGGTGCTGTTCAACTCCTTCGTCAATCAAGGTACAGTCGACCAAACTGACCTACCCAGCAGCGCACTCCTTCCAAGCGCAACAGGAAGCAATATCAGCACGGGTGCGAGCCTGCGTCAGACGATTCTCGGCCTCGAAGGGACCGGGCCCATCTTGGGCGGCGCGCAGACAAGCGCTCGCGTCAGCATGGACTTTTTTGGCGGAGTCACCGGTGCGGCTGCGAGTGGCCCAGCGGGCACAGTCCGCCTCCGTACGGCAGCGATCACTGCCGCCTGGGCCCATGACAGGCTTGAGGCCAACTACGACACACCTCTGATCTCGCCACATTCCCCCGAGTCCTTCGCCACAATCGCCCAGCCTTCGCTGGCCTGGTCGGGAAATCTTTGGACATGGGCACCACAATTCCTGTGGACGCATACATTCGGATTGCGGAATACCGACCGCGCTTTCACCCTGCAGCTAGGTCTGCTCGATACGCAAACTCTAAATGCTGCGGCCAACCTTACACAGCGAACCGCAGGTGCGGGAGAAGCGTCCGGCCAGCCTACCTATGAGACACGCCTCGCCTACAGTTACGGCAGGGATCAACATCATTTTGAACTTGGCATCGGCGGCATGTATGGCAAACAAGACTACAAAGGCAACCAGCGCGTCGACACCTGGGCGACGACAGCCGACTGGCTGATTCCCCTCAGCACAAGGCTGCGCATTTCCGGCGAGCTTTACCGGGGCCGGGGCCTTGGCGACCTCGGCGGTGGTGCGTATCGCAACGTCGTGACCTACAGCTTTCCGAACAGCACGGCGACCTATCTCCGTTCGCTCGATGCCGAAGGCGGCTGGCTGGAGTTGCACTACCAGCTATCCTCCACGCTGCATGCCAATGCTTCCATCGGCCAGGACTCTGCATCAGGCAACGAACTGCGCACCTCGGTCCCTCTCTCGGGTGCCGTTCCTATCTTCTTCTACGCCCGCAACCGCAGTATCGTCGGAAACCTGATATTCCGTCCGTGGTCCTCCATCATCATCTCGCCCGAGTATCGCCGTCTGCAAAGCTGGCCCATCTTCGGGAGCGCCAACATCTCCAACATCTATACGCTAACTTTTGGCTACCAGTTTTAGTCTTGGAGCAGTCCGATCATGCCGCACACTCGTAGAACAGTGAATATCTATCGCCGGAGCGTACAGGTTCTGCTGGCATTCGTCCTCATAGCCAGCATCCTTGCGCATCCTGCAGCCGCCCAGAGGAATGCCGATGTTACCTTCCACTTCACAGTGAGAGGAGCCGACGGAAAATTGCTCGCGCCTTCGGCCAACGCTCCGGTAGTGCTCTGGCTCTCTCCGGTCGGCGCGGAAGGACAAATGAATCCTAGCGTCAAGCTGGGGTCTGGCAAGAGTTTCCAGATGGTTCAGAAGGACAAGATGTTCCAACCGCATCTTCTGGTGATTCCCACTGGCAGCCTCGTATCCTTCCCCAACCGCGACCCGTTTTTCCATAACGTGTTCTCTCTTTTCAATGGTCGCCGGTTCGATCTCGGTCTGTACGAAACAGGCGCGACACATTCAGTACCCTTCAACCGCGAGGGCGTCTCCTACATCTTCTGCAACATCCATCCGGAGATGGGGGCCGTCATCGTGTCGGTGTCAACGCCCTACTTCGCGCTCGCGACACAGGCGTCGATCGAGATGCACCAGGTGCCCCCGGGAGCGTACCTGCTCAAGGTATGGGTGGAAGGCGCAACCGCGACGAGCCTCGAGAAGGCATCGCGCCGTCTCAAGGTGGACGCAGGGAATACCGATGCTGGCCTGATCGAGATTCGACTTCAGCCGCAACAGGCACACACTGACAAATTCGGAAAGCCCTATTCGCAACACCCAGAAGGCTCTCCTTATTGAAGGAAAACAAATGACAAGCTAGAGACATTCTCCTGACAACTCCCCTCTGCGGCGGTTCTACTTTGAGAGTCGAGCCAAGCCTGTGCGTCTGGCGACTTACTCCCGGAGGACTGCCAATGACCAACCAAGCCACCGTAACTCTCAACTTTTCTGCGTTCCTCTTCAAGATCGCGGTCGTCCTCATCCTCAGCCTGTCCGCCGCCTCCGGCATTGCCCAAACAGCCGGCAGCTACAGCCTCACCAACATCATCTCCGACGGTTACGTTCCCGCCACCACCACCGACGCTGGCTTCGTCGACCCATGGGGCATCTCCCTGGGCAACGACTTCTGGATCGATACCGCTGTTACCGGATACTCTTACGTCAACTTTGCCAACGGTGCCATACAGTTCAAGGCAACCATCCCGGCAGCGAAGGGCACCGGCGTCGGTCAGCCCACCGGAACCGTCTTCAATACCACGACGGGCTTCGTGCTCTCCAACCACTCGAAGGCCAGCTTCCTCTTCGCCTCGTTGGACGGCTCCATCTGGGGATGGAATGGCGGCCTACTCTCCAGCGGCAACATCTCGCTGAAAGCCATCGACAACTCCGCCGCGAGCGCCGTCTACACAGACATTGCACTCGACCCCAGCGCGGGGGGCACCGTCCTGCTAGCTACCAACTTTGGCAAGGGTGCTTCCGTGGAGGTCTATGACCAGACGTTCAAGGCCACCACACTCGCCGGTTCCTTCACCGATCCTAATGT
Source organism: Granulicella pectinivorans (assembly GCF_900114625.1). Taxonomy (NCBI): domain Bacteria; kingdom Pseudomonadati; phylum Acidobacteriota; class Terriglobia; order Terriglobales; family Acidobacteriaceae; genus Granulicella; species Granulicella pectinivorans. Next base: position 2,514,041 of record NZ_FOZL01000001.1, on the reverse strand, counting down.
ACCTGCAGGCTATGCCCCCTACGCCGTCCACATCATCTCCAGCCAGGTCTACGTCACCTATATGCTGCGGTCGACGACCACCTACAGCGAGACGCTTGGCACCAACACCGGCTTCATCAGCGTCTTCGATGTCAATGGCAACTTCATCAAGCGAGCTATCACGGGCGGCAATCTGAATGCACCCTGGGGTATGGCACTTGCTCCCGCAGGATTCGGCATCTATGGTGGCGACCTTCTCGTCGGCAATCTCGGCGACGGTCTCATCAATGTCTACGACCCGAACACCTACGCTTATCTCGGTCAGATCGCCGATGCCAGCGGATCTCCCATCCTCAATAAATATCCTGGCGCAGGCGCTACCAACAGCTACGTTGGCCTTTGGGAGTTAGTCTTTGGCAAAGGTACAGCTACAAGCACTCCCTCTTCCACAAACGTCGGAGACAGCAACACCCTCTACTTTGCAGCGGGTCTCGACGCTGAGACGCACGGTGTCTTCGGCTCGATCAGCCAGAACGCGGCCACCGGCGGCACCACCAACTTCGGCTTCAGCACCTCAACCTCCGTGGCCACTGTTGCGAACGATGCCAGCACCACACTTACCCTTGCAGTAGCCCCGATCAACGGTTTCAGCGGTCCAGTCACGTTCGCTTGCAGCGGACTTCCCGCTAACTCGACGTGCACGTTCAGTTCGCCGACACTGACCGTAACGCCGAACGCGAGTGCCACGGAGACGCTCACCATCTCCACAAGCGGCTATAAGGCCAGCAACGAGGTTGCTCCATTCCATCGCTCCGGCAACAGCCCCTATTCAGTGCTGGCCTTTATGCCGTTCACCTGGGTTCTGTTCTTGGCTGGACGCAAGAAAACTGTGATCTCAACCAAGTGGATGCTCATGCTCGTTGGCGCAGCATTGACTGCAGCAACACTTACGGGCTGCTCCTATACGGATACCACCACTCCGGCCGGAACATCGGCCGTTACGATCACAGCAACCTCTGGATCAACGAGTCACACATCTACAGTCAACCTGACCGTTCAGTAGTCGCTCGCAACCGACGAACGCCCTTGTACTCCTTGTCCCCCAATGCAATTTGCACATCAGCCGGGGGCATCCGACTTGTGGATGCCCCCGGCTAGACGTTCAGAAGCACACAGTAGATCGACGGTCTTTGGAGCGGCAGAAGCCACTCCTGTTGAATCTCACACGAAGATACTTTCTTTCCACAGAGCGGAAACCCTGTTCATCCGACGAGACGAAACATCGTCGATCAGACGCTTCAGCTTCACTCCATTGATACGTTCGCCTCGTTTGATGGCAGAAAGCCCGGAAGGGAAAGGTAGCATCATCGTTTGTTTTTTGAGAGCTCACCGCTAGCCATGGTGTTCCACTTGAAGTCGTTCGATCTCGCAGAGAAAACCGATGCCGATAGCGGATGAGTCTTTGTCTGTGTCGGAGGAAAGCCGCAGACGGATTGGGTCGATGCCAAACAGTTGGCCAGCGCGACTTGGCAGGCCAGATCATTACGGCAGCAGACCTAATGCATAAGAATCAGGGTCAGGGTCGTGGGCACGGAGATGCCGGTGAGCGATAGGGCGGGCGAAGTACTCGGGCTATACGTGGCATCTCCGGCTTGCACCACCACAGTGTGGGTTCCATTCCCGTAGAGGGTGACGCCCGTGGCCGTCCCGGTGGAGATGGAGGTGGCGCAGCTCAGGTATGCGTGGACGAGTGATGGAGCGGAAGTACTACCCACATCCATATTGGAACCCACGAGAAGATCCACATAGCCGTCGCGGTTGAGGTCTCCGGCGGCGATTGCGCTCACATAGGACCCGTCCGGGAGCGGGAAGCTCACGGGATTGAGAGCTCCCGTTGGCGTGACCATCCAAACTTGACCGAGGGGCCATCCGGTCGCCGCGAACAAATCGGGAATGCCGTCACCGTTGAAATCTGCCACGGCTAGCCCAAAGTAGTGCGCCGCATTGTAGATGCCGCCGCTTCGAGTGAAGGTTCCATCGCCCTTGCCGAGCCAAATAACGATGTCGTTCACTTGATCGGATGTGATCAGGTCGGTATTGCCGTCGCCGTTGTAGTCTACCGCGACGATGCTCAGGCCCCGGTTTGCGGTGGTGTTCAGGCTGCTTGATTGCGTGAAGGTGCCCGTACCCGTGCCCAGGTACACCGCATTCACCGAGTTCCCGACGATGGCGATGTCCGCGTTCCCATCGTTGTTGAAGTCTGCGACCGTCAAGGCTACCGGTCCCTGAGCGCTGGTCGTGAACACGGTGACTGGGGACGAAAAGCCTCCCCCGCCGGTGCCATAGGAGATCTGCACGGCACCGCTCACAAGGTTGGCGAAGACGAGATCCAGCATGCCATCCCCGTTGAAGTCACCCGACCCCAATGCCCCTCCGAAGAGGCCCGCTAATCCTGGGATGATTTGAGGACTCGAAAAGACGCCAACGCCATTATTGAACAGCATCAGCACCTGGAAGGAAGTCTCAACAACGAGATCCAGGGAACCGTCTCCGTTCAAATCGACAGCCATTAAGGCAGAAATGGGGTTGATGCCCGCGCTCAGATTCAAGATATGAGGATTCGGAAGAAACGTGCCGTCGCCCTTCCCAATGAGAAGTGTGAGGGTGTAGTTCACGTTGTAGTTGCCACAGCAAGTACTCGACACGACGGCGTCATTGATGCCGTCCCCGTTGAAGTCCCCAATCAGCACCTGATCCAGGCCTTCGTTGACGGTTTCCGTAGAGGATCGAGCAAAGCTTACGCTCGAGGAGGCGGGGACCAGGGATACGTTCGACAGTACGCCGGGGGCAGGGGCGCTCTGATCCACAAGCTGGACCGCGGTCGGATAGATAGCGCTGCTTCCGGTGACCTCTGCCGTCAGGTTGTAGGTTCCGGCGGATCCGGTGGACGTCAGGACGGCTAGAGCAGTGGGTGATGCTGCGGTCACCGTCAAAGGAAGAACGGACGATGTGCACGTCGCCGCAAGATGCGTGGGCATGAAGACAGCTTTGTAGCTGCGGACCCCAGAGGCTGGAACGAACCGGAGGGTGGCCACACCAGCGACCGCCGAAGCTGTGCCCAGCAGGTGGATATCGGTGCAGTGGGCCGCCGACGCATCGCAGAAATTAACCAGACCAAGCCCGCTGAGGATTCCGCCAGTGGTCGAAACGGTGGCTGTCAAGGCGATCGGCGTGCCGGATGCGACGGTGGTGATCGCCACGGAGGGGGACGCGACCTTCGCGATCGCGAGCGTCATGGTAGTCGGAAGTGGGGTTGTGACGGCTAGTCTTGGTTGCACCTGAGCGTCTGCCTTGTTGTCCACGCCCAAAAGCAGCCCTCCCATTGTCACAAGCAACAGCGCCGCGTGGCCGCACCGCTTCAAGCTGAGGGCTGCGCATGCGCGGAAGGAAGTCGTGGAGGGGGACATAACAGACGAAAAGCGGAGGGCGAAAGACAGCATCGGGATGGAACTCCTGGATAGGACGGCAAGCTGTAACAAGGCGCGATGCGGCTGACGCGTAGCCCGGAAGAAGCTCCGGCCGCGTTCTAACCTTTAAAAAAACGGTGTGCCTGCAGAGAACAAAAAGCAGAGGAAACGGGCTGGCTCGGCTAGGAAACGAGAAATCCGGGAACGATCCTTGACCTCTTGAAGGGAACATCAAACCGTAGCATTGATCCGCCGCTACGCGGCACCAAAGGGGTTACACATGGATGAAACAGACCTAACCCTCTTCGAATGATGGGGATGCAGGATCGATCCAAAAGCAGGCATGGCTGCGGCACCGTACAAGATCAAGGAAGCGTTCGAGATGGTGCACGCGTGTGCGCGGCGCGGCGTTCGCCATGGACCTTTGGATCGTAAACAAAGGGAGGTACGGAAGGCTCGACTACGCGAGTTTCGAGCACAACCCTGTAGGATCCGACAGGAATAACGATTCGCTGAAGATCGTGCTTCCCTTCCCCTTGCCTGTATTTCTCCATACGTGCGCGGAGCCGTTTGACGTTGACCCTGACAATGGAGTCGAAACGGGGATTATAGGTTCCCTCGCGAGCATAGAGCACGCTGCCGATATAGGTCTCCTTTGGGCCTTTGCCAAAGGAGTCGGCATGCTCGATGAGAAACCGCAGGAGTTGCAGGAGCGTGGCCGACCGGGCGCAGGTCTGACTCTGCTCAAGGCGCACGCAGGCCGCATTCGTCTGGGCAAGGTTGACCGTCCGCGCACCAGCGTTTCGGGAGAACTGCAGACCAACGCCTGGAATATCTCCAGTGTCGAGGCTGTCCCGACACAACGCCTCTCGCAGTTAGAGGCGATCTACGCTGGAGCACCCGTTGGCCTATGCTTCCTTGGTTGCCACCTCCGCTACGTCAGCTTGAATGAAACGGCTCGCGGCCTGGCTCAACGATCTGCACAGCGAAGTCGGTCAAGCCCTTGTCGTGCTGCGCCGTGCTCTAGTCACTGGAGCGCAGATCGACATCCGCTATAGCGTGAAGAAGCATTCGGGTGGCCGGCGTTGAATGTGCGCAAAGGGATCTCCGCAACTGGTAAGGGCGGCGAGATCATTCGATGATACGGGACCGTAGAAGACCTCGATGCACGCGAGAAGGCCGTCAGCAGGAGGCCAAGTTCACCATTAGCGGCTGCACCATGCCTCTGAAGCAACCACGCTCTGCAACAGAGTCTTTTTTTGCGAACCCAGAGAGCAATGTTTTTTGCCTCGAGCAAAATGAGAAACTTACGATCCCTACTCTCCATGGTTGAACAGCAAGAGTCCACCAGGCAGCCTGCCCGGGAGATTTTGAGCGTCTGTCAGGTCAGGGTTGGCGGGAAAGCAAGCAGATACCAAGACCCAAGGTGAACATGGCAAATGCTGGAAGGAACTTTATCCGCGAATCCTTTACCTTCAAGTGCATTACCAAAGCCGCGAGCATCAGGTCACAAACCAACAGCGCCGCAGGAAGTATAAGAACATGCGCCCAGATCCCTACGATCAAACATGCTGCGGAGCCGATCGTCATGGCACCCACAAGGTACATGACCCATCCGGGTAATCGATAAACAATGAATTCCTTTCGCATCGAGTTTGCATTTCCCCCGCGATAGGCGCTGCTTCTTCTCGATCGAACAAGCCATACATTCAGCAAGCCCAAGGCAGCAATCAACTGGAGAGCGGTCCGTAAATAATGCATTTTCGTCCTCATTTCGTGCAAACTTTTTGACCTAGATAGCGAAGCCGTCGCGATCTCGGAGACTCTGGCCGCGGCAAAGCCGCGGACCAGATATTGCGCTCTTATGGGTCAGTTGAGCGCTCCGCTCTACTTCCTATTCCTGCTCAGCCCCGGATCCTGATCATCCCTAGCGCGTGACGATCAGGGTGAAGGTTGCGGTTTGATTGCCGGTCGATCCGTTGGGGGCTGTGGTGGTGGCGGACGTCTGCGCGGTCACGGTGACCTGCTTCGTCCCGGCGGGTGTGCTGTACATGATGTTGGTCCCGCAGCCTATCACTCCTCCAAGAAAGGTGACCGAAAGAAGTGTGATGAGAAGCATGCCTTTCAATCCACGCTTCAGAGACCGTCGACGCCATCCCAGGAGACCTCCAAGCAGCAAGCCGGGAAGGACGAGGATGGATGCAAGGGTGGGCGACGAAGAGACCTCGTTCCGCGCGATCGTCGCAATGCCGTTGGCGGTTGTCGTGATGCTCAACATTGAGGTTTGCACTGTGTTTGAACCATTGGCGGTGAGGCTGGATGGCGAAAAGGTGCAAGTAGCGCCGAGTGGCAGGCCAGCACAGGCGAAGCTGACAGTGCCTGTGTATCCGCCGTACGGGCTGAAGGTGAAGGTTGTGATCGCTGTCTGCCCCGCCACGACCGTGACGGAGGATGGGTTGACCGTGAGGCTGTACCCAGCACCAATGTTGAACGTGCAGGTGCTTGCGGTAGCTCCCCTGCTGTCCGTCACCTTGATCGAGAAGGATCCTGCTACGGTGGGGATGCCGGTGATGGCGCCCGTGGAGGTGTCAAGGGTGAGGCCAGCTGGAAGTGTACCGACTATGGCGAACGTATAGGGGGCGGTTCCACCGGAGACGCTCAGCGCACCGGAGTTGAAGGCCGCGCCGAGTTGACCGCTGGTGACTGCGGGGCAGGTGATAGACATAACCGTCGTGCTGTTGATGGAGATCGCTGCCGTTGACTGGACGCAGGCAGCGTTCGTCGCGCAGATCTTTGCCGTGTTGGTCAGCACGCCCGTATTTGTCGAGGGGTTGAGATCGTTGCCGGTGGTTGTTCCGGTGATATGAACGGCGAGCGACGCACCGGATGCCAGGCTCTGCCCGCAACCGCTGATGACATCGGAGTCCAGCGTGACCGCGCCATTCCTGGCCAAAGCTGTACCTTCGAGGTTGACGCCCGTCGTGACGGTGACGGAGGTCAAGGCAAGGATATTGCCCTTGAATACGGAGTAGGTCCCTAGGGTCGCTGAGCTACCCACCTGCCAGAACACATTGCAGGCGTTTGCCCCGTTGGCGAGAATGATGTGACTTCCGGTTATGGTGGTGAGCGTCGATCCCATCTGGAAGGTGAAGGTCGCGTTTGGATTACCTTGAGCGTCCAGGATCAAATCACCCGAGTTCGCAAGCGAGGACGCTGACGTGTAGACACCAGCGGTCAGGGTCTGCCCCGCGAGATCTCCGGCTACCGTGATCCCGCCTGATTTACCTGCTGCGGTAAGGTATGCGTTCGTCAGGTTGGTCTGGGCGGTTGCTGCGGCGAGATCGGCAGCGTGGATAGAGCCTGTTACGACGCCCGGGGGAAAGCCTGTGACCGACGTACCGGGACTCAAACCAATATCCCCGGTAACGACGGTCGGGCCAGTGTTCGTGATCGTGGACGCAGCCAGAACAGACATCGTTCCATTCATGACGAGCTGCTGATTGGGGATAGAACCTGTGATGTTGAATGCAGAGGGATTGCCGGTCGTGGAGTCGATCGCCCACTGGATATCTCCCCCAGCGCCTGCAGGGAGCAGGTCACTGAGCGTCAGGCCGGATGCGGTCATGGCGCCAACGTTGCTGATGATCACTCTGTATCCGGCAACGCCTCCGGCTGTGATGCTGGCACTGTCGGCGGATTTTGTGATGGAGAGCGAGGGCGTCGGGCTGACGCCGATGGTGACGGTGCTGCTGGTTCCGCTGACACCACCAGCGTCCGTGACCTTGATCGAGAACGTACCTGCTGTGGTGGGAGTACCGATGACAACACCGGTGGAAGGGTTGAAGGTGAGGCCGGCTGGAAGTGTACCGGTGATGGAGAAGGCATAGGAGCCCGTTCCGCCCGAGACGGTGGTCGCACCGGAGTTGAAAGCCGCACCGACTTGACCGCTCGTGACCGCAGGACCAGTGACAGATAGGGCTGGGTTGATGGTGATCGAGCTACCGGTAACGGAGGCACCAGCAGCGTCGGTGACCTTCACCGAGAAGGTACCTGCGTTGGTGGGGGTGCCGGTGACGGCTCCGGTAGACGGGTTGAGGGTGAGGCCGGCGGGAAGTATCCCGACGATCGAGAATGTATCAGGGCCAGTTCCGCCCGAGACGGTCAAAGGGCCCGAGTTGAAGGCTGCACCAACTTCACCGGTAGTAACACCAGGACCGGTGACGGCGAGAGCCGGGTTGAGGGTGATGGCTGCTGTTGACTGAGTGCAGGGAGCGTTCGCAGCGCAGACTGTTGCCGTATTGTTTAGGATGCCTGTGTTCGTCGAGGAGTTTAGATCGTTGCCGGTCGTGGTTCCGGTGATATGAACTGCGAGTGACGCCCCCGCTGCCAGGCTCTGCCCGCAACCGCTGATAACATCGGAGTCCAGAGTGACCGCGCCATTCCGGGCCAAAGCCGTGCCTTCGAGGTTCACGCCGGTGGTGACCGTGATGGACGTCAGGGCAAAGATATTTCCCTTGAACACGGAGTAAGTTCCCAGGGTCGCCGAACTACCCACCTGCCAGAACACATTGCAAGCGTTAGCCCCATTCGCAAGAATGATGTGACTTCCGCTCATGGTGGTCAGCGTCGACCCCATCTGGAAGGTGAACGTCGCGTTGGGATTGCCTTGAGCATCCAGGATAAGATCACCCGAGTTCAAGAGCGAAGAGGCTGACATGTAGACCCCAGCGGTCAGGGTCCGTCCCGCGAGTTCTCCACCTAACGTGATTCCGCCTGATTTACCGGCTGCGGCAACGTATGCAGCAATCAGGTTGAGCTTGGCAGTGGCCGCGGCCGCGTCCGTATCATGGGTCGCTCCTGTCACAACGCCCGGGAGGAAGCCCGTAATCGACGTACCGGGACTTAGACCAATATCCCCGGTAATGATGGTCGGACCGGTATTCGTGATCGTGGTAGCAGCTAGCACCGACATCGTTCCGTTCATGACGAGCTGCTGATTCGTCGTGGAACCGGTGATGGAGAAGGAAGAGGGATTGCCGGTGGTGGGGTCGATCGTCCACTGAATATCGTTTCCAATGCCTGCGGGCAGGGGGTCACTGAGTGTCAGGCCGGAAGCCGTTGTCGAGCCGACGTTGCTGAGAATCACCTTGTATCCGGCAATGCCGCCGGCTGCGATGCTGGCACTATCTGCTGACTTCGTAACCGAGAGCGACGCTGCCGGAGTGATGGTGATGGGGCTGCTGGTGCCGACGGCGCCTGCGGCGTCGGTGACCTTCACTGAGAACGTGCCTTCGCTGGTAGCGGTGCCGGTGATCCCTCCGGTTGCGGGGTTCAGCGTCAGGCCGGCGGGAACGGTGCCGACGATCTTGAACGTGTCAGGGCCAACGCCGCCGATGACGATGATCGGTCCGGAGCTAAAGGGCGCACCCACTTCACCAGTCGTAACGGCTGGGCCACTGACAGCCAGGGCCGTGTTGATGGTGATCGGGCTGCTGGTACCCGTGGCACCAGCAGCATCGGTCACCTTCACCGAGAACGTGCCTGCGGTGGCGGCCGTGCCGGTGATCGCGCCGGTGGACGGGTTGAGCATCAGGCCGGCGGGAGGCGTTCCGACGATGGAGAACGTGTCAGGACCGACTCCACCAGTGACGATGAGCGGACCAGAGTTGAAGGCCACACCGACTTCACCAGTAGTGACAGCAGGACCAGTGACGGCAAACGCCGGGTTGATGGTGATCGGGCTACTGGTGCCGGTGGCACCTGCGGCGTCGGTGACCTTTACCGAGAACGTGCCAGCGGTGGTGGCCGTGCCGGTGATCGCACCTGTAGACAGGTTGAGCGTCAGGCCGGCGGGAAGCGTACCGACGACCGAGAACGTATCAGGACCGACTCCGCCGGTGATGGTCAACGGACCAGAGTTAAAGGCCGAACCGACTTCACCAATAGTGACAGCAGGACCAGTGACGGCAAATGCCGGGTTGATGGTGATCGGGCTACTGGTGCCGGTGGCACCTGCGGCGTCGGTGACCTTTACCGAGAACGTGCCAGCGGTGGTGGCCGTACCGGTGATCGCGCCGGTGGACGGATTGAGCGTCAGGCCAGCCGGAAGGATTCCGACGATGGAGAACGTGTCGGGACCGACTCCGCCGGTGACGGTGATCGGTCCGGAGTTAAGGGGCGCACCCACTTCACCAGTCGTGACGGCTGGGCCGCTGACAGCCAAGGCCGGGTTGATGGTGATCGGGCTGCTGGTGCCGGTGGCACCGGCAGCATCGGTGACCTTCACCAAGAACGTACCGGCGGTGGTGGGGGTTCCGGTGATCGCGCCCGTCGAGGGGTTGAGCGTCAGGCCAACCGGAAGGGTGCCGACGACCGTGAAGGTGTCAGGGCTGGTGCCCCCGGTGACAGTCAACGGACCAGAGTTGAAGGGGGCACCCACTTCACCAGTGGTGACAGCAGGACCGGTGACGGTCAGAGTAGAAGGAGTGCTGCCGCTGTTCGGGAGCGTGCCAGTGAAGGGAATGTAATGTGCTTCACCGGTCGAGCCGATGCTGGCTGCGAGGAACACGCCGCCCATTTGGCTGAAGCCGCTGAGGGCCGCATGCGGTGCAAGGACTGTCCCGTCGAGCTGTCCATTGATCGTCAATGAATTCGCAGCCGGGAAGCTGTACAGGATCGTGCCTGCGTTTGCATTGGTGACGGTATTGCCCTGGAAGTACAGGTCCGTGTGCAGCGTGACGTCGGCACCGGTGACGTTAATGACCGTGGTGGAGCCGGTCGGGACCTCGATGTCAAGGTTCACGTTGCTGGTCTCGAACTGGGCCTGCGTCAGGTTGAAGACATTAGTGGTGGCGTCGGTACCGTAGAGCACGAGCCACGAGGGGTTATAGTGCTGCGAGTTGGAGTTGAAGTAGATCGGGTTGGTTGGGCAACCGTTGTCCGGAATGATCGTCCCGGTGGAATCGACGGAGCAAACCATTCCGTTCGCAACCGAAGCCGAGAGCTGGCTGCTCAGGCTGCTGATCCAGGCAGAGAGGGAGGAGAAGTCGATGGGAGAGGTACCGTCCGTGACGAGAGTAGATCCGGAGTAGATGCTTCCGGAGTAGTTCTCGTTGGCGAAGTTGAAACCGGCCGAAGTGGGGGTGAAGGAATAGACGTTGCCGCCGGCGTTGATGTTGAACGAATCGCTGGTCGGGATGCCGGCAGCGGCGACGATAGCCCATGGGCCGCCATTCCCCGAAGCCAAGGCCACATATGGATCGCCATCACGCAGCGCCGTCCCGATGGTGGTGGCAAGCGTGACCTGACCGGATGCAGCGATTCTTCCGGTAATGTCGGCGGTGTCACTGATGTTGCCGTTCAGGGCGATCAGGTTATAGGCATTCGCGATGCCGAGCGGGTTGGCTGCCGGAGAATTTCCGTTTGCGGGGGTACAGGGCGAGGCACCGCAGTTCGACGGGGAATACAGTCCGGTGATGCTGATCGAGTCGCTGCCCGCAACGGGCGAAGGAAGTCCGCCGCCTGAGACGATGTCCGTGAGGGAAGCGCTTGTGCCGACGGGATAGGTCGCTTCTACGGCGACGGGGATCGAGATCAGATCGGTAGCGCTTGCGGCAAGAGAACTCGAGCGCGTGCAGGTGAAGGCGCTGCCGCTGGATTTCGAGCTACAGCTCCAGCCTCCTGAGACGAAGGAAGAGGTGTTCACCGTCACGCCGGAAGGAAGCGCACCGTTGACGACCAAGGTCGATCCGAGCGCGACCGCCGAACTGGTGTTCGTGATCGCGATGGTGACCTGATCTGCGCTATCACCCTGCTTGAAGGAAGAGGGGCTGTTTGTAAACGTCTGCGACGCGGACGCGGCCACGACAGGAGTGATGGCGTTGGAGAGGTCGAAGAGTGAGTACTCTACCAGATGCTCTTCTGGCGTCATCGGCGAAGCGCTGCATTCGGCTGGAAATGTGCTTCCGTTTGCATTGGTCTTCACCGTGGGATATTCGGTGTACAAGACGCGCCCACACTGGTTTTCAGCCGCAGCACCCACGGGCGTATTGAAGGTGAACTGCATCGAGGGATGTGCTGGACCGGTGGGCGTGAGGCCTGCGTTCAGGCTGAGCCACGATTGGGTGGGAGCGATTGGGCCAAGCTGATCTACATAGGCGGTTGGCAAGGTAACAGGACCATTCGAGGGGTTGACGATCAAGGAGCCTAGCCAGGTGGACAGAACGGAGCCAGCCGGGAAGCCGCTGTTAACCGTGGCCGATGCGGAGTCGGCGGAGGCGTTGGCTTGCCAGGAATCCCACTGGGCCGCGGCACCGAAGCCCACTCCTGAGAGTGGATTATTCGCAAGCCACGTCACACTATCGTGCGACGCGAACAGCCTGCCACCGATGTTTGCCCACTCGTAGATGTTGGCCAGGTCGGCGCTGGTCTGAGGGTAGAGGGCTCCCTGCGATGGGAGCATCACCATGTCGTAGTTGCCGAGCGTAGCCGGGTTCCCCACGAGAACTTCCTGTCCGGGAGTCGCGGGATCGATGCTGGAACCAGGATTTCCGCCGCCCAGGAATAGATTGATCCGGCCGGTACCGTTGCTGTTAGTGAATTCAGAGTCGAGGACACCAGTTTTGCGGAGGACGCACTGGATGGCATCTTCCGATCCCGTCACGAGGGCAATCTTCGGAATATCGCCCGCGAACTGATTGCTCGGCAGAGTGGTGGAAAGTGCGGCGAGTGGGGTATTGCCGCACGCGGCGACCGTGGCGATCGTTCGCTGCATGCGCCACTTTCCAACCTGGATGACGATTGGGATGTTCGCGCCCGAGGGGACGCCAGTGAGAGTGAACGTGCCATCTGCCGCCGAAACGGTCGAGGTGATGACACCGCCTAAGGGAACCGCGGACGCCTGGATGCATTGCGTACCAGACGTAAGAGCTCCAGGCGCAGACCTGGGGATGGAAACAAGCGCGTTGGGAAGAGGATCGACACCGTTGGGCGCGTACACCACTCCTTTCACGGTGGTTGCGGCCGGGGTAACCCCGCAGGAAGAGACTGCGCTCGCGTAGTTTGCCACCTGTCCCCCGAAGGAGATGCCCGTCTGATCCACGCCCGTCCACGAGGCCCATTGCAGACCTACGTAGGAATTCATCGGAACGCCGAAGAAGGTGATGGTCACGACAGCAGGCCAGGAACCGCTCGAACTTGCAGCGGGGTAGGTCGCGGTCGAATCAGGGCTCGTTTGCGAGTTAAACGTGCCACTCGGACCAGAGATTTCGCAACCTGTGCTGCCGGTTATGCCCTGACAGCTGATCGGCTGGTTGGAACCGATATTGCCGACGAGCTTCAGGCTGACCGTAGTGCTGGATGTGTCGTTATACAGCTCCAGAGTTGGCGTGGTGTTGGTGGCGAGCGGGAATGTCTCGACTCCAGCTTGCAGGGCTTGCAGGCTGAAAGCCCTGTAGTTGCTGCTGTTTGTGCCGCTCCAGCAGAGATTGGTCGCACTGGGAGAGTACTGATTCAGCAGACTTGCCGAACAGTCCTGCGCCGGACCGCTCGTGGTGTAGACGGTACGAATGGTGTTGCCCGCGGCGAGCGCATCAGGAGGAGTGCCGAAAAACAGCGCAATGATGGCAAACACAATTGAGAGGGCAAACGCGGGCGACTTCTTCATGGATCTACTTTCTGGAGTGCGGATGTTAAGGCGCGGGTTGTCGGCTGCTCGAAAGAGCAAGCGCGCGAGAGATCATCTCTTCGAACGAGGAGAGAATTTAATGGATTGCGACTAGGCACTCGTCAGAGGCGATGCGTGCGTGAAACTGAGAGGGTGCTCACCAGTAGGCAGAGCAAGAGATGTAGATAAGGTTCTTCCGCCCAGACAAGCGTGAAGCTTCATGCGCGTGGTTCATCTTGCCAGTCCCCCTTGCCTTACCCAGCCAGAATTGGCCGTCTTCCCCATAGAGATCTCAATCTATGTGTCAAGAAGATAGGCAACGCCAGCGAGAGGAGAGAAACGCTCCACATCTGCGTGCGATACGTGCTTCATCCTTCAGCGATCCACGACAACATGGGTGATGCCCGTATCTGCTACTTGGAGGCTCATAATCACGACGCCGCTCTCGTGCATACCGTGATGCATCTAACAGTGAGCAATATTGACCGTGTTTTTATTATACGCAATAAAATGAGTTATATGTTTATAAAACTGAAGTAAACCTGGCAAACGATTGCGTGTTTTATTTCGCGCTTCCGATTGGTTTATGAAAATTTTCTTTTTGATCAATCGTTGATACGTCTTTCACTGCGGCAACGAGAAGCCAAGAGACGGCTGTGATCGCAGCCGATTCCGAACACCGGGTAGGCTTCTCCGGTAGCAGCGAAGGTCCAGAAACGTCTGTCGCGCACGCTGCCACCGGCGGCGGTGGCCATCTGCCAGATAGCGCCTTCAACAGCCATTTGGCTGCAGGAAGTCGACTGACAGCCGTTCTCATATCGTTTGTTCAGGTATGTGTGAAGGTGCGATGGGAGGCTGAACAAACAGCTCCAGATCATTCACGCAGACGCGTTTTCTACGATACGTCTGCCAGAGCGCTTCATCGGCGCTTTGAAGAAAAGCATCTTCATCCAGAACCTGTCAGGCAGTTCAGCAGGCAAGACCGATACTCGTGGTCACCACGGAGTGCGGGCTTGCCGGGTGAGGGATCGCAAGACGAGCAAGGTCTTGCAAGATCTTCTCCGCGAGGCTGACGGCGCACGCTCTATCCATCATGGGCATAAGGACGACGAACTCCTCTCCACTGAAACTCGCCACCAGGTCCGCGTCGCACCGTATGCGTGCCTTCAGTCTCTGCGCGATCTCTCAGACATTGATCTCCAGCGAGGTGCCCGTTCGTATCATTGAAGAACTTGAAGTAATCAACATCCAGCGGCATCAGTGCGTACAGTACACAGCCAAGATCCAGGCTTCGGAAGGGCGCGACGGATCAGCCCACAGCATCGATAAACACCTCGCTATCAGGCTTACCGTTCCCGGAACCATTGGCACGGGGACCAACCCGGAGCGGTTGCTGACAGCCGGCTGGTCGGCGTGTCTTCTCAGCGGATGTGGGGTGTGAAACGTTCAGCAGATCGGCGGCTTCCTGCGTCGTCGGTTCTAATTGAACGGGAATGATCTTGACGGCATTGCCACGGCTCATTTCATCAGGAGTCTAGACGAGAAGCCGCGCGGCTAAGGCTGGGATTCGGATTGTCGGCTCAGTGGCAAAATTGAGAGCGCATAGGTTAAGCGACGATGCGAAGTGCCGAAAAGGAGCGAGCATGTTCCTCGTCTCGTTGGCGAATTGGGCTTCGGCCTGTGAGGGATTTCCGGCGTGAGCAAAGCGATAGCGGACATTGAATCTGACCTCTCTCACATTCGACAGAAACACAAGAATCGAAAACGAGTGCAACATCCGAAGAATTCACCACTTACATCAGGGAGGTCCGAGACCGAAAGTGAGACACGCGGGAGGTGTCAGCCGGTCTCCTAGACTCCATACGCCGAACTCGGCTCCGACCTGAACGTGAACACCGCTCCGCTTCGCGACTGTGTTGCCGTCGCCGCAGACGAATGCGAGGCAGAGAATGCTCCAGTTCCGACCGCCGCAACGGAGCTCACTTCAAGGCAATCCTGTTTGGGCACGAGCAAACTGACGCAAGAGCAATCACGACTAAGCGACCATATTCGGCTTGGAAAGCAGGGGCCCAGGTGAGGCCTCTGAGGGGCAGAACCCATTCCCCACAGTTCGCTTTCGCTAGATGTCTCGCAGCGGCAATCGTTCAGTTTTCCCAAAATCCAAACCGTGTTGAGACGATTATGCGGGAACCGCAAAAGCGTGCCATTTTGGTGATTTCTTGTCTCTTGGAGGCTCGAGCCGAATCCCCACCGCTGTTTCACAAATCATCGAGCCTGAAATCTTCATACTCGCTGGTTGCCCCCCAGGGATTCGAACCCCGATTGATCGGTTCAGAGCCGACTGTCCTACCATTGAACGAGGGGGCAACAGACTGTTTAGGCGTCGCGATCTACTCGCTGACAACCTCATTCAGTGTACGGTCTTCCCGCTCATAGGTCAACGTACAAAGCGGTTGTCTAAATCCCAGCAGAATCGCGAATGCTCTCAGTCCTGGACTGAACAAACGATAACCCGGCGCCCCAGGTGCCCCATCCCCGAATGCCCATCGCGCATGCTAGCCTGTTGCGATGAAGAGCTCAATGCCGATGCTGACGCCGAGAGAAGCCGCACGGATGCTGGGGATCAGTTACCCAACCATCAAACAGTGGATTCTCGGTGGAAAGCTGAAAACCGTTCCAACACCCGGAGGACACCATCGCATCGCAGAGTCTGCGCTGAAGCCATTCCTCGCCAAAGACGATGCCAAAGCCCCATCGGACTCACGCCAACGCTTCCGTCGAGTCAGCGGAAGGAACCAGATCGCAGGCAAAGTGGTCAGCGTCCGTATCGAAGGCCTGCTCGCCGAGGTGATTCTCAAAGCGGGCGATCAAACCGTGACCGCCATCATCACGGCGAATGCAGTGCGTGAGTTGAAGCTGAAAAAGGGTGACAGCGCCGCAGCCCTCATCAAATCGACCGACGTCATGATTGAACGCCTGGAAGATCCCTCCTAGTACTCCTCCCTCTTTCGAGATCCACGCCGCATCCATCCACGCTCCGCCCGCATCGATGCGGCGTCCGCTGCGACAGGTTCGCATCAATTGACCATACGATTTTAACTGTATAAATTCGAGATATCAGTTATTGAGGTTGTCTCGACGCGCAGTTCTGTGTGTCTTCGTTCGCCTACCCCCTCGATCAAACCCGATGCGGCGAATCGTTGCGTCGACTGGAGTTTCGCGCGTGAAAATCAAGCACCTGTTCCCTGCTCTTATCTTGCTTCTCCTCGCCGTGTCGGATACATCCGCACAGATCGCCGCACGCATGCAAGGCCGCGTCTTGGATGCATCCGGCTCGGTCGTTGGCAAGGCACACATCGCTCTCACGGAGACGGCGACTGGAACGCATCGCGAGACCACCACCTCAAGCTCAGGGGACTACTCCTTCGGAGAACTTGCACCCGGTCGATACAGCATCGACGTCACCGCCGTCGGCTTCCAGCATCTGAGCCGCACGGGGCTCACTGCACTGGTGGGCGATACGATTCAAGTTGACCTGACCTTGACTGCAGGCGGCGAACAAACCACCGTTACCGTGAACGCGGACGCGCCGCTTCTGCAGGCATCCGTCTCCGACATCGAAACCCACCTGCCTGGATTGACCGTCGTGGCCATCCCCCTCAACAGCCGCAACTTCATCAACCTCACCGCACTCGCACCCGGCGTCTCCCTTCCCCCGGGAACCCTTCTTCCCCGCATTAACGGAGGGCGTCCACGCACCAATGAGTATCTCTACGATGGCATCTCCGCTCTCCAGCCCGAACCCGGCCAGGTAGCTTTCTTCCCCATCGTCGACGACATCCGTGAGTTCACCGTCGAGGCCAACAACGTTCCCGCGGAGTTCGGTCGCTTCAACGGCGGAGTGGTCAACGTATCCACACGCGGCGGATCGAACCAGTTCCACGGAAGCCTCTACGACTTCTTCCGCAACGAAGCACTCAACAGCCGCAATTATTTCGCAACAACGGGCCGCAAACCCGAGTACCGCAAGAATCTCTATGGAGCCACGCTCGGTGGTCCCGTACGGCACAACAGTCTCTTCTTCTTCGGCGACTACCAAGGCATCAAGACTCTTATCGGCAAGCCCATCACATCCACCATCCCAACCCTCGCCGAACGGCAAGGCATCTTCACCGGTGTCGCAAAAATCTACAACCCCTTGCAGACAACAGTAGTTGGCGGAAGATACATTCGTCCTGAATTCGCGAACGACATCATCACAGCCCCACTCGACCCCGTGGCAAAAGCTCTCCTCGCACGCTTTCCAACACCCACCACCACAGGCGCTGCGAACAACTACACCCGCACCGCAAACGACGCCGACCACCAGAATCAGTTCGACGTCCGCGTGGACGGAGCACGTGGCACGCACGATCACGCCTTCGCACGTTACACCTACTTCAGCGACGTCGAGCAGCCCATCACCGCTTTGCCGGATGGCTCCGGCCCTACGGCAGGCGCGGTCCTGGGCACCGGCAACGTCGCCGGCCTCTCGCACGTCCTCGGCCAGCAGGCCGTCTTCGGCGAAACCCACACCTTCACCGATCACCTGCTGAACGACCTGCATCTCGGATACACACGCCGCAGCAACAACATCGCCGGTCCCACCCTTTCGAGCACGGCGTCTGCAGCGCTCGGCATTCCCGGCATCCCCACCAACGCCGCCTTCAACGACGCGCTCCCCCTCTTCACCTTTACGGGCTTCCAGCAACTCGGCCCTGCGGCCAGCACCTTCTCGCAATACCAGACCGGCGTATGGCAGCTTGAGGACGCCGTTGTCGTCAACCGCGGACGTCACGCTATCAAAGCTGGCCTCGACTTCCGCTGGTACCAGTTGAATGCCGTCTCCCCACCAAACCCCACCGGTTCCTTTGCCTTCACCACCACCGGGACCAACACCCAGACGACCACGGCTACCACCACCACCGGAGGCAACGCCATCGCCAGCTTCCTGCTTGGCCAGGTCGACACCTTCTCCATCGATCTTCAGTCCAGCACCATCCGTCCCCGCGACGCCATCCAGGAGTACTTCATCCAGGATGACTGGCGTGCTTCCGATCGTTTGACCCTCAACATCGGCGCCCGCTGGACCCTCCATCATCCTTCTACGGAGAAGACCAACCAGGGTGCGATCTTCAATCTCACGACCCAGCAACTCGACTACGTTGGCCAGAACGGGAACCCACGCAGCGCGCGCGAACTGCACTACGACAACCTCGCCCCTCGCATCGGTCTGAACTTCATGCTCACCCCAAAGACGGTCCTCCGCTCCGGCTACGGCATCGTCTTCATCGATCAGTCCGGCATCACCACGCCCTTCACCGTTCCGCAGTTCCCCTTCATCCAGAACGTGCAGCAGAAGACGCAGGACAGCATCAACGCCGCCTTCGCCCTATCGAGCGGCCCAACCGTAGCGCCCATCCCCCTCACGCAGGCCGCGGGCCTAGGCCAAAGCGTCTACACCGTAAACCGCACTGCGGGCTCAGGCTACTCGCAACAGTGGAACGTGGCCGTCCAACGTGAGATCACCCACAATCTCTCGGTCGACATCGCCTACGTCGGCACCCACATCGTTCACGTCGGTATCCCCGACTCGAACCTCAATCAACTCACGGCGGCGCAACTCGCCACAGGTCTCACCAACCCCACTTCGCTCACGGGCGCCGTCACCAATCCCTACTACGGCCAGATACCCTCTTCCAGCTCCATCGGCGGCAAAACCGTAGCAGCAGCCCAGCTCCTTAAGCCCTACCCGCGCTTCCAAAACGTAGCGACCTACCGCAACAACTCCGGCCAAACCAACTTCAACGCACTCGAAGCCAAGGTGGAGCAACGCCTCGCCTACGGACTCACCTTCCTCTTCGCCTACACCCATTCCAAGCTCATCGATGATGCGTCCTCGGTCTTCTCGTCTACCGTCCTCTCGTCGCCCAACTCAAGCTCGCTGATCGCCGCCGACACCTTCCGCCCCTATCTTGAACGCGACTCCTCGAACGGCGACATGCCCAACGTCACCTCGCTCAGCACGACCTACGAGCTGCCCGCAGGCAAGGGACACCGCTTCGCGTCCTCCGGCGTCCTTCGCCCCGTGCTTGGCGGATGGGCCGTCAACGCCATCATGTCGCTCCAATCCGGAATGCCCGTCACCGTCACGCAGGCCACCAACAACAACGCTTTCGCGGGCTTCGCGCTCCAGCGCCCCAACCTCATCGCCCAGCCCGCCCTGCCGTCCAATCAGCGCTCAACAGCAAAGTGGTTCAACACCGCATCCTTCGCCACGGCGCCGCAATTCACCCTCGGCAACGCCTCACGCAACCCAGTGCGCGGCCCGGCGTATCGCGACCTAGACATGGCCCTCGTCAAGCACACCAAGATCGACGAGAAGACCGACGTAGAGTTTCGTGGCGAAATCTTCAACCTTGCCAACACCCCCGCCTTTGCACAACCCAATGGAAGCTTTGGAGCAGCCGCCTTCGGAAGCATCACCGCCACGAGCGCCGAGCAAAGAGTTGTGCAGTTCGCTCTCAAGCTAAGCCGCTAGGCTCGACACGGAAGCAGAAAAGCCCGGTCCCTCGTCGAGAGGCCGGGCTTTCATTTTTTGAAACGACCTCTTATGCCTGCGCCGCCGGCACAAAGCCGTCACAACCACTGATCGGAGTAACCTTCAAATGCAGAGCCGCATGTTTCGGGTGGCCGCACTCATCCAGCAGGGTCGTCTCCGCCTGCTTCGTGCTCATAATGCTGATGAGCGCATCGTTCTTCGCATGCGTCTCGCCGAAATGTCCGCACAAACCGCACTGTCCTGTCTGAACCTGCATGGTGCCTCCTTGAACGTCTCACTCCGTGTAGAGGCGTAAACCGTGAGGAACGTTGCCTCACTAAAAACCTTAGTTTCTTACATATAAGATCATTTCGGTCCTATTCGAACGAGATGAAACCAATTCTCATTCTGCGTTTTCAAGCAGTTCCGACGTTTGACCTATGTCTCCCCGCCCGGGCATGGGTAGAATCGCTCACACCATGAGACTCGCTCGCCACGTCACCTCTCTTTGCCTGCTCGTTGCCTCCGCCGCCTGGGCTCAACAGCCGCATCTCATCCCCATGCCGCGCGAAGTACACCTGGCTACGCCCACGCCAGTGCCCAGCGCAATCGTGCTTGTCCCAGGCAATGACGTGGAAGACAACAACGCCGCGGACGATCTCACAGAAGCGATGAGCGTGCGAAACATCCGCGTGACGCCAAACACCGGCTACGCAGCAATGACCATCTCTCTCCTCCGCGAAGACACCCCTGGCGCGAAAGAAGCCCTGCGATCCGCCTCCGCAACCTTCGATCCCGCGATGCACGACGAAGGCTACCTTCTGATCGCCGCCCCCGGGCACGTCAACATCATCGCTCAGACTGCGAGCGGCATCTTCTACGGCGTACAGACGCTCAAGCAAATGATTACCGGATACGGCTCGTCGGCCACGCTCGCGACCGGCAGCATCAAGGACTGGCCCGCAATGAAGTATCGCGGCATCGACGACGATCTCTCCCGCGGCCCCTTCCCCACTCTCGCCTTCCAGAAGCAGCAGATCCGCGAGTTCGCCGCCTTCAAGATCAACGTCTACTCTCCTTACTTCGAGCACACCGTCCAGTACGCGGCAGACCCCATCACCTCGCCGCAGGGCAGCTCCCTCACCCGTTCCGAGGCACAGGAGCTCGTCCGCTACGCTGCCCGTTTTCACATCATGATCATCCCGGAGCAGGAAGCGTTCGGCCACCTCCACCACCTTCTCAAATACGAAAAATACTCAGACCTCGCCGAGACCCCGCACGGCCACGTCCTCGCCCCCGCCGCCGATGGCACCCAGCCCCTCATCCTGTCCTGGTTCAAGCAACTCGCCGAGGACTATCCAAGCCCCTTCCTTCACATTGGCGCCGATGAAACCCAGGAGCTAGGCACCGGACGCACCAAAGATGACGTCCAGAAGCGCGGCCTCGGCCCCGTCTACGCGGACTTCCTCGCGAAGATCCACGACACCCTCAGCCCCCTCCATCGCAAGCTGCTCTTCTGGGGCGACATGGCGACCGGAGATCCTTCTGCCATCCCCAATCTTCCCAAGGACATGATCGCCGTCCCTTGGATCTACTGGCACCTCGACAACTACGACCCCAATATCCTGCCCTTCAAAAACGCCGGCATCGAAACCTGGGTCGCTCCCGGCGACTCCAACTGGTCGCAGATGTACCCCCTCGGCGACCAGGCCATCGACAACATCTCCGGCTTCATCGAATCCGGCCAGCGCCTCGGCTCCACCGGTTCGCTCCTCACCGTATGGAACGACGACGGCGAAGGTCTCTTCAATCAGGACTGGTTCGGCGTCCTCTTCGGCGCGGCGGCAGCCTGGCAACCGGGCAAATCCTCGGGCGATCCATATAAGGCCGCCTTCGGAGAGCTCTTCTACGGAGACACTACCGGCAAGGTCATGCAGGCACAGGCCGAACTCATGGATGCGCTCAAGAACTTCGATGGCAACGACTCCACCTTCTGGGTCGATCCATGGAGTAAAGCCGGCGAAGCCAAGGCCGTGAAGTTCCGCCCCAGCCTTCACGACACACGCATGCACGCCGAAAAGGCCCTATCCTTTCTGGCCGAAGCCCGCGCCGGAAACGACCATCTCCTCCATCCGGATGCCATCGCCGGCATGGAACTCGGAGCCCGCCGCATCGATCTCGCCGCGATGAAGTTCCAGCTCGCCGACGAGATCGCCGACGCCTACAAACAGGCCTACGCAAAGAGGGCCGTCCAGGACAAGAAGGAGCAACGCGACGTGCGCAGCCTTCTCAGCGTATGCCCCGGCAACAACGGCCGCTGCGCCGATCTCCGCGACGCCTACTCCGCCATCAAGAACCTCTACAAGGACGCCTGGCTCGCGGAGAACCGCCCCTACTGGCTCGATAACGTGCTCGTCCGTTACGACATGCAGATCCAGCTATGGCAGCAGCGCAACCTGAACTTCGGAGCCATCGCATCCGACTGGCAGAAAACGCACCAGCTCCCCACACCGCAGGAGCTGGGAATGATCAACGAACCCGCTATGCCAGCAACCGCCAAAAAGAAGGAGTAGAAAAAGAAGAAACGCACCTGACGGTGCCCACCAGCAACGTCAGGTGCGAAGCCCAGCCGCCCAGTCTGGCAAGGGTTCAATCCAGTGCATGTTCGCGCCGACCCCATAGCCGACCACCGTATGCCCTTTCGGAGTTGAATTGTCCAAAATCCCGGCGAACCCCGCTGAAGGCAAGAGCTTTTTCATATTTGCTAGGGTTCGCGGGTAGCGCCTACGTTGATCCTCTTCAGGAACATCATGACCACCCTTTCTAACCCTGGCCTTGACTCGCTCAATATTGATCTCGACCGAAGTAGTGCCTATAAAGAAAACCCTGATGTCGAAGCCTGCTCGCTTGGCGCGATCCGCCATCCTCAGATAAGTTCCGCCCGATAGCGTCGTCTCTACGGTAAAAGACTGCCGATTCTCAATCAGCTCTTCCGCGATCCGCAGAACTTGCTTCCCGGCTTCGATATTAGAGGGTGACCCGTACGTGGCCTGAAGGGACTTTGCGATGGCATCCGGATCCAAAACCGGATTCTGCTGAAACTCCTCGCGCGCGCCGCGAGTCAGGGTACTCTTACCGCATCCGTTGGATCCCGCAATGATCGTAAGAACCGGACGGCTCACGCCGCTTCAACCTTATCAGCGGCTGAGTCCTTCGCGCCCTCTTCCCGTATCCATTCGAGCTTACGGTGCTCCCACTTCACTTCTTCCTGGCAGTCCTTCGCCACTTTATCCAGGAACCGCTTGAAGCTCTCGATATCGGCAAAGTTTCCCATACAAAAATCCTACTCTCAGAGTTCATCCTCATCAACGAGTTCTTCCGTATCCTCTTCCGCGTCTTCCCCTTCTGGATCATCCAGAACAGCGGTCCGAAACCCACCACTCTCCGGCTCAACCAGCACCTCAATCCGAGCCTCCGCGGCCTCCAACTCCGCCTTACAGGCATTCGAAAGCCCCACGCCCTCCTCAAACAGCCGCACCGACTCATCCAGCGACAACTCGCCGCGTTCCAGCCGCTCCACCACCGATTCCAGCGAAGCCAGTTTTTCCTCGAAGCTTGCCATTTATCCCTCCAGCCCCAATACATCGGCGGCTGCCTTGTACTTTCCAAACGGCGCACTCACCTGCACGCCCCTTACCATCATGTGTCCAAGCAGACGAGCCTCGGCCAGCATCTCCCGCGCAATCGCCAAGCCCTCGGCACGAGCCGCATCCGGGCCCGAAGCCTTGCCCATCCGCGTCATAATCTGGTCCGGCACACGCACCTTCAGATCGTTCTTCATGAATTCCGCGTTCTTCAGGCTCGTCAGCGGCCAGATCCCCGCGATCACCGGTATACGGAATCCTTCGATCCGCCGCAGAAAGTCCTCCAGCACCTGCAGATCGAAGACCGGCTGCGTAATGCAGAACTCAGCTCCCGCCTCGACCTTCGCCTCGAACCGCCGCACCTCAAAATCGAGATCCGCCACACCCGGGTTCGCCGCAACCGCAATCGCAAATCCCGTCGACCCACCGATGGGGTTATTGCCAATGTCCAACCCATGGTTCAGGCCGCGGACAATCTTCGTCAGCCCAATCGCGTCCACATCGAACACCGCCGTCGCATCCGGGTAGTTCCCCATCTTCGGTGGATCGCCCGTCAAGCAAAGCACGTTCTTTAACCCAATCGAAGAAGCCCCGATCAAGTCGCTCTGGATCGAAAGCACATTCCGGTCCCGGCACGTGTAGTGGATGATCGTCTCGATCCCCACCTGCTGCTGAATCTGCACACAAAGGCTCTGCGCCGCCATCCTGGCGCTCGCCCTGGGGCTATCCGGCACATTGATGACATCGACGCCCAGCTTGTACAGCATCCGAGCGCCTTCAATCTCCTTCGTGCAATCGATCCCCTTGGGCGGCACAATCTCCACCATCGTGATCCAGTCGCCCGCCGCGATCATCGCACCCACCTTCGACCGCTCCTTCAGCGCCGGAGGCTTCACCGTGCTTTCAATCACGACCGCAGCCTCGGCGTGGACACCCTCCTGCATCGCTCCCAGCGCCCGCAGTGCATGCCGCATCGCCCGAATGTGCGCCGGCGTCGTCCCGCAGCATCCCCCCAGGAACGTCGCACCTGCCTTGACGGCCTTCCGCGCAAACCCCGCCATATACTCCGGCGTGGTCATATACATGTGCCGCCCATCCACCTCACGCGGAATCCCGGCATTCGGCATCGCAGCCAACGGAAGCTTCGTCACCGCGCGCATCCGCTGAATCACATCGAGCACCGTCTGTGGCCCGTCGCTGCAATTGCATCCGATCGCATCCGCCCCCCAAAGCTGCATCAGGCGGGTAGCTTCCTCTGCGGAAGTGCCATCCAGCGAGTTCCCTTTGTCATCCACCGTCAGCATCACGATCAGCTTCAGCCCCGGAGCCTCTTCCTTGACCGCGGCCATCGCCTCTTCCGTCTCGGCCATCGACATCATCGTCTCGATCACGAAAAGATCGGCTCCCACACCCGGCCCGCCCTCCGCCAGAGCCCGCACCTGCTCGCGAAAGGTCTCACGAGCATCTTCCCGCGAGACCGGCCCATGCGGAACAAGCCGAACACCCAGCGGCCCCAGCGCTCCGGCCACATACGCCTCCGAAGCCTGCTTTTCGCGCATCTGCGTCACGCACTCCCGCGCCAGCCGCATTCCGGCCAGGTTCAGCTTCCTCACCGAGTCCCGCAGCCCGTACCGCTCCAGCCGAAACGCATTTGCGCCAAACGTATTGGTCTCGATAATCTCCGCGCCGGCCTGAAGGTACTCCGCATGGACAGCCCTCACCAACTCTGGCTGCGAAATATTCAGCTCATCGTACGAGCGATTGATGAAAACGCCCCGGTCGTACAGCATCGTGCCCATGGCACCGTCGCACAGCACAGTGCGCCGCGCCGTCTCGCCATCGGGTGCGCGAAAGAGCTCGTCCAGCGCCTTGTTTGTCGTCTCTACAGCCGTTCCGGTCATCATGCTTCCGTTTCTTTCAGCTCCTGGTCCTTCTATCAGACTAGCCGAGCCAAGTCGCCGACAGCCTCTCTTCGGCCAGTTCTCTCTATTATCGCCCGGATGCGCTCACCCCCTTTGGTATACTGGCGTCTATACCAGCGCGGCATAAATCCGCATCCGGCAGCAGCGAGTGACCTCGCCGCGGAGCCCTCTGGTCTGGAGTCGTTCACGTTGAAGAATCAAAGTCTCTGCAACAGGATTATCTGCGGCACCGTTCTCGCCGCAGTCACGCTCGCCCTGTCCTCCTGTGGGCAGCAGCTCTATAAGTTCCCCCAGAACAACTTTGCGGGGCGTCCTGTCCCGCCGAGCCAACTGGCACAGCGCGTCATGGTCTCCGTGACGGCGACCGGAACCAGCGGCGGTTCTCTGCAGATTCTCGATGCGCTGCGCAACATTCGCAACAACCTGCAAAACACCAAGCCCTCCTTCAGCATCAGCGGATACTCCGGCGGATATCCTAGCCTCATCATCAACTACCCCGCAGAGACCACCGGATACGTCTACTCCGATCTCGACGGCAGCGTAGCCATCATCAACTACGGCAAGGAGGCTACCGCAGGCTCGGCCGCATCGCTTCCCGGCCTCTCCACCTCGCTGGCCATCCCGTCCAACAATATCGCCGTCTACTCGGCCGAACAGGCCCGTGGCCAGCTTGTCATCTTCGACAACGCCAAGGGCACGGCCTACGCACTGAACCTGCCCAACGTCTTCAAGGTCGCGATCAATCCCGCGGCCTCCATCGCGCTGGCCATGGTGCGCAATTCCAATACGCTCTATCGCGTCGTCAAGCTCAACGCAAACCAGGCCACCCCTCCGGGAGCCGTCGACTGCCAGCCGTACAACCTGCCGGTCTACTGCGTCGTCCCCGTGACCGGCAACTTTGACCGCCCGGTCGATGCCTACTTCTCGCTCGACGGAACCACCGTCGACGTCCTGAATGCAGGCCCTGAATACGGTGGCTCCACAGCCAGCATCTCCGTGCTGACCCTCGGCACTCTGAATCTCAACAACATTCCCACAGCCTCGCCCGACGCCAACGCCGTCATCGCGAACATCCCCGTCCCCGGTGGCGTCACAACGGCTATCTCGGACGGAACCACCCTCTACGCGGCTGGACAGAAGCTCATGCCGGACGGACTCTTCGCCGGCAACCTGACGACCATCTCGCTCGCGAACAACACCGTCACCGGCACCTACTCCATCTCCGACGGCAACCACTCCAAGCTGCTCTTCGCCGACGACAACACCCTCTGGATCGGCTCACAGTACTGCGCCACCGGTGAGCGCGCCAAGCTCAAGCAAAACTACAACTGCCTCACCCGCTTCGATACCAACGCCAAGACCGCAAGCATCGTCCCGGCCGTCGACCCCACCTCCTCCACCTCTGCGGTTCCCTACCCCAACGGCGATGAGAACCAGTACTACTACGGTAGCCTCACCGGCATCTGCTGGGTCCAGACCTTCCACAAGGTCTACACAGCCTACGGCGGACAGGTTCATGCCTTCAACACCGTGGACGGCTCCGAAATCAACAATCAATACATCACGGTGCAGGGCACAGCCCTCGACGTAGCGTATATGGACGCCCTCACCGACCAGGCCAACTAACTGCAGCACATTCGACAAAATAGAAACCTGGGACACCGCACAGTCGGGGTCCCAGGTTTTCACTTTGAGGGGTATTCATGCTGGATGTCTTAGCCATCGCCGCCCACCGTGACGACGTCGAACAGACCTGCGGCGGAACCCTCCTCGTCCAGCGCGCCCTGGGCTGGAAGACCGGCATCCTCGACCTCACCCGCGGCGAATCCGGCACCCGCGGAACCGCCGCCGAGCGCGAGGCGGAGGCTAACGAAGCCGCCCGCATCCTCGGCGTCTATCACCGCGAAGCACTCGACCTCCCCGATGGCAACGTCCAGAACACCCTCGAGAACCGCCTCAAGATCGCCGCCGTCCTCCGTCGCCTTCGCCCCCGCGTCGTCATCCTCCCGTACTGGCAGGGCCGCCATCCAGATCACTACACCTCCGCCACCCTCGGCTACGAATCCTGCTTCGTCTCCGGTCTCTCCAAACTCGATCTTCCCGGCGCCCCCCATCGCCCCTACAAGATCCTCTACGCCTCCCTCTACGCCGATGTCCGCCCTACCTTTGTCGTGGACATCACGCCCCACATGGAGACGCGTCTCGCTTCGCTCTTGGCCTACCGCTCCCAGTACACCACCCAGCCCCAGGGTGGAGGCCTCTTCGTCCCGGAAGAAGAGATCCGCGAGCGCACCTTCGCCTCCGCGCGCCACTACGGTCTCCTGGCCGGCGTCCGCTACGCCGAGCCCTTCGTCCAGAAGGAAGTCGCCCTTGCTTCCGACCTCATGGCCCTTCCCGTACAGTCCATCTAACGACTTAATCAAACTTACTTAGCCCCATCAACAAATCGCCACAATCCCCTCTCTCCCACTCCCAGCACCCCAATCTGCTCCCCGCCGCTCTTCGTACAACAAGCGTCGGAGCCTGTAAGCGCACGACACATCGGGCTTAGAAAGGCCCTGGATATCTCTGCGCTCGACGCGCGCTCTGCTCCCCGGCAGATGCGAAAACGAAAACCCAAATGTGGCTTTCGCGGGATCCCATACCCTAATCCAACACTTCACTAAAACATTGTAAGTGCTGTAAACAAGTTACTTAACTTGCCATTGCGGGCAATCCAACGAGGCTGCGACTCCGTATCTCAAACCAGTAGCAACGACGGGAGCACGATCCCGTCCGATCAACCCTAACCAGTAAGATCCGGAGATCAATCCAGTGAATCCTCTCGAAACTATTCTCGACAAACGACGCTCACGGCGGAACTTCCTCGCCGGTGCAGGCGCAAGTCTCGGCGCAGCCGCGCTCCTCTCCGGCTGCTCGGACCAGGGCTCCACCACCACCACCGTCACCACTCCCACGACGACGGCCTACACCGACACGGACATCCTCAACTTCGCTCTCAATCTCGAATACCTTGAGGCCGAGTTCTACCTCCGGGCTGCCACTGGCGTCGGGTTGTCCTCCACCAACGTCGGAGGAGCCACCACCGTCGTCACCGGTGGCGCCAAGGTCCCGGGCCTCACCTCCACCCAGCAGAACATCCTCAACGAGATCGCCTTCGACGAGCAGCAGCACGTGCTCTTCCTCCGCTCGGCGCTCGGTGCCTCTGCGGTGAGCCGTCCCAACATCGACCTCACCAATTCCTTCAATGCACTCGCCAGCGCAGCCGGAATCGCCAGCACCTTCAACCCCTTCGCCAGCTGGGATGCCTTCCTCGTCGGCGCCTTCATCTTCGAAGACGTAGGAGTTACCGCCTACAACGGCGCAGCCCCGCTCATCTCCTCGGCAGGGATCACCGCAGGCTATCTCGCCGCAGCAGCAGGCATCATGGCCGTCGAGGCATACCACGCCGCCTACGTCCGCACCGCCCTCACCGCAAACGTCATCGCCCAGGGCTCCACCGCGTACCCCTACTTCGGCTACGCCAACAAGGTCTCCACCCTGCGCGGGCAGCTCGGCGGCGGCAACGAGACCGCTCTGGTCATCCCCACTGGCACCAACTCCTCCACCTCGGTGGTCTCCGGCAGCTCCATCGTCGCGGCAGATTCCACCAACGCCATCGCCTACCACCGCACGACGGATCAGGTTCTGCACATCGTCTACGGCACCTTCTCGAACACCGCAGGCTCCACCACCCCTGCGGCTGGCGTCAAGGCTGGCGGCTTCTTCCCCAGCGGACTCAACGGCAACATCACCGCAACCCTGAGCTAAGGACAAACACCGACATGGCTACTACAGAGACCAAAATCCTCGACAACATCATCGCCAGCCGGCGCAGCCTGCTCATCGGCGGCGGCGCAGCCATGGCTGCCCTCGCGATGCCCTCCATCGCCAACGCAGCCAGCACCGTCTCGTCCTACACCGACGCGGACATCCTCAACTTCGCCCTCAACCTCGAATACCTGGAGGCGAACTTCTACTACCTCGCGGCGTTCGGCTGCACCATCTCCGCACCGAACTCCATCGCCACCGGAGCCGGCGGCACCACGCTCGGCATCACCGGCGTCGGCACCCAGGGAACCGTCGTCTACAAGAGCACCTCCACCAAGGTTCCCTTCGCCCTCCCGGCCGTTGCCGCCTACGCAACGGAGACCGCCATCGAAGAAGGTAAGCACGTAGCCTTCCTCCGCTCGGCACTCGGCTCGGCAGCCGTCGCGCAGCCCCAGATCGACCTGATGACCAGCTTCAACACGCTGGCCTCGGCGGCTGGAATCGGCGCGGCGTTCGATCCCTTCGCCTCCGACGCAAACTTCCTCGTCGGCGCCTACATCTTCGAAGACGTTGGTGTCACCGCCTACAAGGGCGCGGCTCCCTTGATCAGCACCACCACCACCGGCAAGACCTACCTGCAGGCTGCAGCCGGCATCCTCGCCGTCGAGGCCTACCACGCCGGTCTGGTCCGCTCCACGATCTACGCCCTCGACCCAACCAACACAGCCGGCTATCTCACTTACACGCAGAAGATCTCGGCCACCCGCGCTGCCCTCTCGAAGGCTGCGCTGGCAACTGCACCCAGCCCCGACGACTACGGTCTCTCTTCCACCAATACCTTTTCGCTCGGCGGCACCTCCGTTAGCGCCTCGGTCCTGGTGGACGCCGACCAGACCAACGTCATCGCCTTCGGTCGCAACACCACCCAGGTGCTCAACATCGTCACCGGCGGAGGAGCGACCACAACCGGCACCAAAGCCACCGGCGTCTTCTTCCCCAATGGCCTCAACGGCCTCTTCTCCTAAACCCAAACCAGCCACAAAACCGGGCACCCCACATCTTGTTTCTGAGATGTGGGTTTTTTTTATCGAGCCGCTGAACTTCCCAACAGTCGTTCCCTCGCAAACTCCAGAAACTCCTCCGGGCAATACTCCGGAGCTCGCATCGCAAACACCGGCGTTCCCTCCACAAGCTTCAGCGAAACCCCATCCCAGGCTGGTCGCCCGATCACCCCGTCCGGCACCAGCACCGCATCCGCCCTGTCCAGATACCTCTTCGCCGATTCCTTAAAATCCGCCACCGCCGGATCCAGCACCGCAACATAGAGATCCGGCCGTAGGAACCGAAGCACCGAATTTGACTCGATCACCGCATTCCCCGCGCGTTCCAACTCTTTCCGCAAACGAGGCATCGCCTCCGACAGTTGTCCCTGCCGTGTCCTCACCCAGAACGACCGCACCGCCCCCGCATCCAGGTACCGCGAAGAGTCCGTCCCACTCCCCCGTTCCCTCTCCTCGCTGATCGCAATCGTGTGCTCGTCCGTCTCGCAGTCGCACGGCTCTCCATTGGCCGAGCAGACGCCATGCCCAAACTGGGTAATCTTGAACGCGGTCCACCCCATCTCCAGCGTCCCGGCGATCAAACCGGCCATCACGCTCGTCTTCCCGATATTCCGGGTATGCCCGCCGATCACCACGATCGCCATCGCTACCCCTTCCGCAACCGCGCCAGGTCCCGCAGATACTCCTTCAGCGGTCGAGCCGGCCTTCCCCAAAACACCTGCCCCGGGCCGGTCATCTTCTTATTGGTCAACACGCCGGCACCGCCGCCCAGAATAACCCCGGCGCCGACCGTCGCATGTTCGCCAATCCCTACCTGTCCGCCCAGAATCGCGCCATCCTCCACCACGCTCGACCCCGAAATCCCGGTCTGCGCCGCAATAATGACGTTCTTCCCAATGACGCAGTTGTGCCCAATATGCACCAGATTATCGATCTTCGTCCCCGCCCCAATCCGCGTCTCCCCCAAGGCGCCCCGGTCGATCGTCGTATTGGCCCCAATCTCCACGTCGTCTTCAATCACAACGGTCCCCTGCTGCGGGAAAAGCGTGTACTTCCCATCCCGGTCCCGCGCATACCCGAATCCCGTAGACCCAATCACGGCACCCGCCTGGATCACCACGCGATCGCCAATCGTCACCCCGGGATAGAGCGTCACATGTGGCCCGATCTGATGATCCGCCCCCATCACCACCCCCTCGGAGATCACCGCCGTCGGATGAATCGACGGCCCACCCAATCCACGAAGCTCCTTCGCCGCCAGCGAAAACGCCAGTCGCGGATCCCGCACAAAGGCCACCCGCTCTGCAATCAACTGGTCGCCAAACTTCTCCGTCAGCTTCGACGCGGCCAGAATCGCCCCCGCCGCCGACTCCAACGCCTCCGTCAGCGTCTCCGTATCGGTGGCAAACACCAGTGACTCCCGGTCCGCATCGCGCAGCCCCGAAACCCGCCGAATCTCCGCACCACCCACCGCTCCCAACTCCCAGCCAGGTAAAAGATGCTCAAGCCTCATCGCGTATAGATTCCCTTCTCACCCTCAGGTCTGGTCTTCCAGCGCCGATGCATCCATAACCACTGATCCGGATACCGCCGAATGTACTCCTCGAGCACCGCCGTAAACTGAGCCGTATTCGACAGTGCGTCTGCCTCAGCATTGCCCGTCGAGACCACCGCAAGTTCCTTACCGAAGACCAGCCTGTACTTCCTTTCCGTCTCCTGCCAAAGCAAAAAACCCGGCAAAACCGCCGCCCCCGTCTTCTGTACCACCCGCGCCACGCCAGAAGCCGTACATGCCAGTTGCCCAAAAAACGGCACAAACACTCCCTGCGGTGGCGTCATGTTCGTGTCCATCAACACCCCCACCGCCCGCCCCGCTCTCATCGACGCAATCAATCCACGCGCAAAATCGTCCTTATGGAGCACCCGGTTCCCATATAGACACCGAATCCGGTTCACATACGTATCCACAAGCGGATTATCCAGCCGCCGGATCACCATATCCATCGGATGGCCCATCAGTGAGTGGTAAAAACTCGATAGCTCCCAAGCCCCCAGGTGCCCGGTCAGGACAAAAACACCCTTCCCTCTGGCCATCGCCGCGCTGAAATGCTCAAATCCGTCATACGAGATGAAGCTGCTGGCCTCCGCCTGCGAGTACCCAGCCATCTGGCAAAACTCCGCGATCTGGTATCCAAGATTCCTGTATACGCGCTGCAGAATCGCCTCGCGTTCCTCGTCTGTCTTTTCCGGAAGCGCCATCGCCAGATTCTGCTGGCCCACCCGCCGCAGCCGCCCCAGAGCCTTGTACGCCACCCAACCAATCCCCGCACCTAACTGCCTTGCCACACCGCGCGGCAGTCCGCCAAGTACACCGACAAACCCGCGCAGCGCCATAAACTCCAGCTTTTGCTGCCACGGAATGGAGGACGTGCTCGCGCCGGAACTCACCCTCCCAGTGTAACCGTCTCACCAAAACAAAACGGGGCGACCCGAAGGCCGCCCCGTCTATGCTTGAAACGCTCTGCCTTTACTGCGCGTCCTTGGAGATAACGAAGTACTTCGCTACCGTCCGCACAAAGGCGCGCGTGTCGGGCGGAGGAGTCTGCTCACCGCTCAGCACAGCCTTGAACGGAACGTTCGCGCCGTAAATCGTGCGGGTGTCATCCTCATTCTGCGAAAGCACTGTGCCGTCCAGATCGATACCGGCAAACAGTCCCTTCGAGCGCGAATAGGTCAGGAACTCAGCATTAAGCTTCCAGTCCGTACCAGCCTGCGCATTGCGGCCAACCGGGCCCGCCGAAGCCGCTGCGTCGCCACCGATCTTGAACTTGTTCTTCAGCATATCCTGCAGTCCGTTCTGGTTCATCGCGACCAGAACCAGATCCGTGGACTGTCCGCCGATCTGGAAGCCGAAGCTTCCGCCCGCCAACTGCACGAATACAGGAGCGCTCCAGCCATGGCCGGTGCGGCAGGTCGCAACGCCCTGTCCGTACTGTCCGCCCACGACGAATGCGCCCTTCTTGAAGCTCGGGATCACCACAACGCACGAAGCGCCGGCAAGAATCGACTGCGGAATGCCCTTATCCGGGGTTGCCATCACTTCATGCAACACAGCCGAAGCATTCGCCAGACGCTCATCCAGCTTCGCGCGGTCGGAGGCTGCAAACGACGTCATCGAGGTGGCTCCAAGCGCCAACGCACACACCAGTCCAGTAAACTTTCTCATCGCAATAACCTTTCGAATCTTGAGTTTTCGGTAGAAACCGTGAGCGCTCGAAGTATCAGCGCTAACTCTTGGTACGATGGCAACCCACCCCGCGCGGTTGCACCGGACGCACAAATCACTTCATAGAACCGTCAAAACAAAAAAATAGGGGCAGTGAGCAATAGAGCTTTCACTCTACCGACTCACAGCCCCTCTCCCAGGTCTGTGTTGCGTAGACCTACTTTCAATCCTCACGCGGCGAATCACAAGAGTACGTAGGTCTAGCGACTAAAGTAACCAAAATGTTTACTCATTCGACAACAGCTTCGCCGAGGTCGTAATCGAGCGCGTGCAGCGTTAAACCTATTCTGTTTGTTACTCTTACCTTCCGCATCAGACGACTAATGTGAGCCTTCACCGTTTTTTCGTCGATACCCAGTGCCTCGCCAATCTCGCGATTTCCAAGACCGGTAACCAGGTACCGCAGCACTTCCACCTCTCGCGCCGTAAACTTCACCTGGTCCGAACCCCGAATCCCGTTGTCGCTCGTGGAATCCAGCAGACGCGCCAGTACCTTCCGGGGAGCCCAGACCGAACCGTCGTTCACGATATCGAGCGCCATTCGGATCTCACCCTCCCGCGCGGTATGCGTCAGGTACCCCTTCGCACCAGCTCCGATCACCCGCTGGATATACTCCTGCTCCATCGAATCACCGATCACGATCAACCGGATCAGCGGTCGAACCCGCCGAAAGGTCTCCAGCAACTCAAACAGGTGCTCGGTGCAGCTCGCGTCCACCATCACGATCCGCAGACCGCCATCGTTCAGAATGCCCGGAATCGACAACGGAACGATCTCTGCGAACGGCCCCACCCCCGTGGGACCGCTTTCCAGAATCGACTGCATCCCCGCGATCCGCAGGGGATCGGTCGCAACCATGCCCACACGCAAGGATACTGCCGCTTGGTGCGCAGCCTCCCCAGCAACATCCTCTTTCGGAGCGCCGGTGTTCCCCGGCGTCAGTGTTTCATCTTCTGGCATTTCGGATCAGACCCTGGTCCTGCATGTTCGACATGGCCCGTCACGTTTGCTTCCCGCTCTTTGAGAGCGATCTAGAGCTTCGGAAGAACGATTCCCTGCTGATTTTGATACTTGCCCTTGCGGTCCGCGTAACTCACCTCGCAAACCTCATCGGATTGGAAGAAGAGAATCTGGCAAAGCCCCTCATTCGCATAGATCCGCGCCGGCAGCGGTGTGGTGTTCGAGATCTCCAGTGTCACGAACCCCTCCCACTCGGGCTCGAATGGCGTCACATTCACAATGATGCCGCACCGCGCATAGGTCGATTTCCCCACGCAGATCGTCAGCACATCCCGCGGAATCTTGAAGTATTCGATCGACCGCGCCAGCGCAAACGAGTTGGGCGGAACAATGATCGTATCCGCCGTAACCGTCACAAACGATCTCTCGTCAAACGCTTTGGGATCGATGATCGCGCTGTTCACATTCGTAAAAATCTTGAATTCGTCGGAAACCCGCAGGTCGTACCCGTAGGAGGACAAACCGTAAGAGATGACTCCCTCACGGACCTGCTTCTCGCTGAACGGTGCGATCATTCCATGCTCCAGGGCTTGTTCCCGAATCCAGCGGTCGCTCTTGATTGCCATCTCTTTGCCTTTTCCTCCAAGTCGTCTGCGGCCACACCCGCAGGCCACGCCTCGATAGTATGTCACGGCCTCGCATTGACAATCGAATCGGGAGTTCCTACCATCAAAGTTGAGGAAGGCTTCATATCCCTCAAATCCCAGGCCGCATCACTCCAGGGCCATGAAAAAGAAGGTCGATCGCGTGATTAAACAGGATCTCGTCCTCCGAGTCGTAGAGCGCACTGGTCTTCCTCGCACCAAGGCAGAATCCGCCGTGGACGCGATCTTCGATTGCATGAAGAAGAGCATGGTCGCCGGTGACCGCATCGAGCTCCGCGGCTTCGGAGTCTTCACCGTAAAGCCCCGCAAAACTGGCATCGGCCGCAACCCCCGCACCGGCGCGGAAGTCAGCATCATCCCCGGTAAGGCCGTACGCTTCAAGCCCGGCAAGGATCTCCACCTCCTCGACTAAGTTCCAAGACACGCTTGGCGTTCAGACCTGCGATATGTGCAGGTCTGGACTGCCTGATGTCTGCATCCACTCCTGGCGTTTCAAGCCGTTGCGTGCGGGCAGATGGCCTTTCAATGCAGCACAGAACCAACGACATCGGAAGAAAGCGTAACAAAGGCGGATAAGGATGAGCGTGTGCTTGTCCTTATCCGCCTTTGATCCTTTTGTCCTGGCTACGCCTTGCTTTGCGTGCGGGGACGAGATCCAGCCTGGTTCCACTCACATCAAATGCACCGCATCCACATCCACCACCAGCCCCTTCCGCGGAATCCCCTTCTCTTCCGCGAACTGGAGCATCGCCCGTAGCGTCTCCCCCAGCACCTGCCTCTTCTCCGCCTTCAGCACAAAGTGGTACCGGTAGATCCTCTTCAGCCGCACAATCGGAGCCGCCGCCGGCCCCAGCACCCGTACGTTCTTCAGCGTCGTCTTCTCAAACCAACGCCCCAGCGCCGTCGACCACCCCGTCGCCTCCTCCAGCTTGTCGCTCTGGATCACCACATTCGCCAGCACCGCATACGGCGGATAGTGCATCCACCGCCGGTAGTTCATCTCCTTCGCCACAAACGACGGATAGTCGTGCTTGGCCGCAAACTGAATCGCATAGTGGTCCGGATGATATGTCTGCACCACCACCTTCCCCGGCAGATCCCCCCGGCCCGCCCTGCCCGAAACCTGCGTCAGCAACTGAAACACCCTCTCTGCCGCACGAAAGTCCGGTAGACCCAAGGCAAAGTCCGCACCGACGACCCCAACCAGCGTCACCCCATGGATGTCATGCCCCTTGGCGATCATCTGCGTCCCCACCAGCAGGTTGATCTCCCCCGCGTGCAGCCTCGTCAGCAGCCGTTCCATGTCGCTGCGCCCCCGCACCGTATCCCGATCCATCCTCCCGATCCGAGCCCCCGGAAACAGCTCCTGCAACCTCTCCTCCCCCTGCTGCGACCCGGCCCCCATGTAGTACAAATGCTCACTCTCACACTTCGGACACACCTTCGGCACACTCCGCCGAAACCCGCAGTAGTGACACTCCAGCCTCTGCCCTGTCTGTGCTCGGCCGTCCGAGCCCTCCACCGGCTTGTGGTACGTCATCGAGATCGCGCAGTTCTCACACTCGATCTTCTCCCCACAGCTCCGGCACATCACCACAAACGAGTAACCGCGCCGGTTCAGCAGAATAATCGCCTGCTCCCCGCGGTCCAGCGTAGCCTGCGTCTCCTCCAGCAGCTTCCGCGAAAACACCTCTTCCTTCCCCACCGCCTGAAACTCCGCCCGCATGTCCACCAGCTCCACCGCAGGCAGCGGCCGGTCTGCCACCCGATTCAGCATCTCCACCCGCGCATACCGACCCCGCTCCGCATTCGCCCAGCTCTCCAGCGAAGGCGTAGCCGACCCCAGCACCACCACGGCATCGTTGAACTTCGCCCGCATCACCGCCACATCGCGCCCATGGTAACGGGGCGTCTCCTCCTGCTTGTAGCTCGAGTCATGCTCCTCATCGACGATCACCAGCCCCAGTCCCACCACCGGAGCGAACACCGCCGACCGCGTCCCCACCACGATCTTCGCCTCGCCCCGCCGAATCCGGTGCCACTGCTCCGCCCGCTCATCCGGCGTAAGCCCCGAGTGCAGCAGCGCGACCTCGCCACCAAAAGCCGCCACCATCTGTCCCGTCATGGCAGGAGTAAGCCCAATCTCCGGCACCAGCATCAGCGAGCTCTTCCCAGCCGCCAGCGCCCGCTGCATCGCCGCCAGATACACCGCCGTCTTCCCCGACCCTGTCACCCCATACAGCAGATGCGGCGCAAATTTATTCCGTTCCAGCGCCACCGCAATCGTCCCCAGCGCCTCCATCTGCGTCTCGTTCAGCGCATGCTCATGCGCAAACTTCTTGCCCGCCGCGTGCACCCCGCCCATATCGAACGCCTGCGCGACCTCTTCAATCCCCACTAAACCCCGCTTCACCAGCGTCCCAAGCGAAGACTCCGGCACCCCCAACCGTTTCAGCGCATCCCGCAGATCCCTCACCTGCATCCGCCCGCCCACCGCCGCCAGCTCCGCCATCACGGCCAACTGATTCTCATTCAGCTTTGGCAGCCGCAAGGCAGGGATCAGGGATAAGGGATCCGCGACCTGCCCACCCTCCTGATCCCTGTTCCCTGTTCCCTGCTCCCTGCCTTGCAGCACCGCCACTCGCTCCAGCCGCCGCGCATCCCTCTCCTCCGCCGCGGCCTCCCGGATGAGCCACTTTTTCTTCACCATCCCATCCAGCAAACCCTTGTTCGCCTGGGTAGCCGACCGAAGCGCACTCGCCTTAGCCGCCTCGCCATCCTCCAGGTAATTCAAAACCGCATACTCCCGGTTCTGCTCCTCGGGCGTCAGCTTCGACCGCCGCGAAGCCCCCTTCGCCGCACCGTCGTACAACACGCGCCGTCCCGCCTCGCCGATCCGGTAAACAAATTGCCGCTTCACCTCCGCGTTCAGCGGAAGCATGCCCCGCAGTACCTCACCCAGCGGCGCAACGTAATACTGTGCAATCCAACCCGCCAGCTTCATCAACTCATCCGGAACCAGCGCCGCCTCATCGAGCACCGCCTGTACCGGCTTCACCTCGATCCCCTCCGCCGGAGCATCGTCATGTACCCGCGCCACGACGCCCATCAGCCTCTGTCCGCTGAAGGGCACGATCACCCGCGCCCCCACCACCGGCTGCACCAGCCCGCACGCATACGTGAACAGGCGATCCAGCGGAACAGGCAGAGCGACATCGCAGTACAGGGCCATCTGACCAGTTTATCTACTTGCCCCTCATCGTCGCTTCCACCTCGTCGAACGTATGAGAAGCTATGCCGCATGCGCGACTTTTCGTTCTTGGCTTTCTTCCCTTAGCTCAGGAACACTGATGAAATTATTCCGTCGCGACAAGTCGAGGCGCCGTGATAGCAAGGTGCCAGCTTGGCTGACAATTCTGCTGCTTCCCATCCCTTGCCGTGCTTGCCTCTGCGATCTCCATTCCATGGACGAAGCTTCACTTCATAAGTGCAGCGCGCCAAGGAGCAGGATTTCGCCTCTAAAATGTCGCTCACAAACCGCGCGATCTTTTACACCGAGATCACGATGGTTTTCGAGCCCGTACGCGATACACCAGTCCTGAAAGCGGAAGCGCGCAACTTGTCCTGTTCGACAAAGCCACCCGGCAGTCATCCATCGCGGCACTCTCAGAGCCACCGATGATCAGGATTTTCGGGGGGCTGTCCTTGGACAAGCTTCCAGAGCCTTAGGAGCGATCACCACTCCTCCGTTGGGCTCCAGAGTCCAGGTGATCTCGTCACTCGCATACAGACCGAGATGCTTCCGAATTTCCTTGGAAGTGTCACCCGCCCCTTCGCGTCGACCACAGATTCCATGAATTCTCCTATCCCCGGCTAGGCCCCTTCAGCCCCAGCTCCCCCATCACCCGCTGCAGATCCTTCCACGCTTCGCCCTTCTGCCGGGGATCCCTGAGCAGAAACGCCGGATGGTACGTCACCGCCACCTTCGCGCCCCTCGCCTTGAACCACTCCCCACGCATCGAGCCCAGCGACTGCCTCTTGCCCAACAAATACGTCGCCGCCGTAGCCCCAAGAGCCACGATCACCTCCGGCTTCACCACATCGATCTGCCGGATCAAAAACTGCGAACACGTCCCCGCCTCCACTGGCTCCGGCGTGCGGTTCCCTGGAGGCCGGCACTTCACGATATTCGCGATATAGACTTCTTCGCGCTTCAGCCCCATCGCAGCAATCATATTGTTCAGCAACTGCCCCGCCTTGCCCACAAACGGCACCCCCGAGGCGTCTTCATCCGCACCCGGTCCCTCGCCAAGAAACATCAGCCGAGCCGTAGGCGCACCATCCGCGAACACGATCTTGTGTCGCCCGCCATAGGCCAGCGGACACCGCGTGCAATCCCCGATCTCATCCTGAATCACCTTCAGCGCCGCCGCGCGATCCGCGGGCGCAACCTGCTCCGTCGGCACCGGAACAAGCTCATCGAAGCTAAGCAACTTTGCCATCGCAGGCTCCGCATACACCTTAGCAGGAGCCACCGGAACAGGGACTACCGGCACAGCAGCCTTCACCGCGACCGGTGCGACATAACTCGGAGCCGCCACCACCGGAGCCGCAACCGCACGCGGCACAGGAGCCTTGACCGCAGGCACCAGAGGAACCGCAGGAGATGCGGCCGCCAGCGAATCAGCCAGCGCAGCACCAGCGGCGCTCCACTCCCCCTCGCGATGGTAGAACTCATACACGCCCAGGTCGCGCAGATACTCCACATACGCCCGAAGCTGCTCCGCGCCCAACACTGCCTCTACTGCCATGGTTCTTTAGATTCCGTTCTCAAGCAGAGGCTCAACGATCTTGCGCGCGGGGATCACGAACGTGACATGACCCTGCTTGATCTCATCCTGCGCAACCCGGCAAGCCTTCATGGATTTTGAGACTCCCACCTGCGGAGCCCCCGACTGCAACTGGCGCGCCCGGCGTGCCGCACCCTTCACCAAACTGTACTTGTTGAACAAACCCTCGTCGATCGACATAGTGGCGTCCCCCTCAGATTGTGTGGCGTGTGCTACGAATCTACCGCAGCCCCGCCTATTTCACAAACCGTTAACCTCGGGAGAGCCGAAAAGTTCCCAGTGCCGTCTGCAATTTCACCGAAGGAGAACCCGTCCGGCACGTCTCCGCCGTCGACACCGAAGCACCCTCATCGCCTCGCTCCGTCTGCACAATCGACTTCATCTCCGTCACCGCAACATCCAGCACGTCATTCACAATCGCATACCGGTACTTGGGCACGTAGTTCAACTCCTCACGAGCCTCACGCAACCGCCGTTCGATCACATCCTCGACCGTCATATTCTCCGCCTCGCTCCGGTTGCGAAGCCTCATCTCCAGCACTTGTGGACTCGGCGGCATAATAAAGATCGACACGGCCTCCGGGGCCTTTTCCATCACCTGCATCGCGCCCTTCACATCAATATCCAGCAGTAGATCCTTGCCCTTACGCTCCGCATGCTCCAGCGCCGAAAGCGCCGTGCCATAGTAGTTGCCAAACACCTCAGCCCACTCCAGAAAGTCGCCATCCGCAATCATCCGCTCGAAGGCCTCACGCGTCGTGAAGTGATACTCCCGGCCATTCTTTTCAGAACCCCGCGGCGACCTGGTCGTATAAGAGATCGAGAAGTCGAGTCCCCCCACCAGCGTCTGCAACTGGCTCACAATCGTCGACTTCCCCGAGCCCGAAGGCGCCGAAATAATAAACAAAATCCCTGCCATAAAACTCCCGCCATCACTCTCTTCTGCTGGTGCCCTTTTGGTTGCTATTCCCGAAGGGAATCTGCTTCTGCCTTTGCGTGTTTTTCTTTACTCCAGATTCTGAACCTGTTCCTTGACCCGCTCAATCTCCGCCTTCATCGCCAGCCCCACATCCGTCAGCCGAATCCCCCGCTCACCCAGAGCCCCGTTCACCTTCGAAACCATCGTATTCGACTCGCGGTTCATCTCCTGCAGCAGAAAATCAAGCCTCTTTCCCACCTCGCCGCCTTCCACGAGAATCGCGTGGAAGCTCTTCGCATGCGTCCGCAGGCGCACGATCTCCTCCTCCACATCGCTCTTCTCCGCCACAATCGCAGCCTCGGCCATCACGCGCTCTTCCGGGATCTCAAACCCCGCCAGCCTCTCGCGAAACCG
Organism: Granulicella pectinivorans; assembly: GCF_900114625.1. Taxonomy (NCBI): domain Bacteria; kingdom Pseudomonadati; phylum Acidobacteriota; class Terriglobia; order Terriglobales; family Acidobacteriaceae; genus Granulicella; species Granulicella pectinivorans. The sequence continues at coordinate 2,472,819 of NZ_FOZL01000001.1, read as the reverse complement.
TTCCATCTGCGCCTCGCGCACACCCACCCGCAGCCCGGCCATCTCCTCGGTCAGCTCCAGCAGCCGCTCCATCGAGGCCGACAACTCCCCGGCCAGCGCATCGCCCTCAAGACCACGCGACACATTAAACCGCGTCATCAACTCGTCAGCCGCCTCATGCACCAGATGCGGACCAAGCTCCACGACCTTAGGCCCGTTCTCCAGCACCACCACTCCAGGCACCCGCAGCAACACATTCAAATCCGGATCGCCCAGCAGCCCATGCACCTCTTCCGCCTCGCGATGCGCCTCAATCAAAGCCGCCAGCAACGCATCGTTCCGCCGGACGGTCACGACAGAAGACGCACTCCTCTCCACGTCCAGCGTTACCTCCACATGCCCGCGCTTCACCCGGCTCCGCACAATCCCCCGCAGCACCGCTTCGATCTCCTCACAACCGCTCGGCACCCTTACCTGCAGGTCTAGAAAGCGATGATTCACGCTCTTTGCGGTCAGCGTAAACCCTTCACCCGCCATCGTCGCAAAGCCCGTCATCGAGTACACGCTCACGCCACGCCCTCCACCACCGTCACCGGTTCCTTGTCCCCATCCTTGAATTGCAGATCGTGCAGCCGGCGATACGTCCCCGAGTGCGTCATCAGCTCCTCGTGCGACCCGATCTCCGTAATCTGACCCGCCTCAATCACCACGATCCGCGTCGCTCTCCGCACCGTCGAAAGCCGGTGCGCAATCACAAACACAGTACGTCCCTGCATCAGGTTCGCGAGCGCCGCCTGCACATACGCCTCGCTCTCTGTGTCCAGCGCGCTCGTAGCCTCATCCAGAATCAAGATCGGAGCATTCTTTAAAATCGCCCGCGCAATCGCCAGCCTCTGACGCTCGCCCCCGCTCAACCGCGCGCCCTTCTCGCCGACCACCGTGTCATATCCCTCCGGCATCCGCAGAATGAAGTCGTGCGCCAACGCCATCTTTGCTGCCTCGATCACCCTCTCCATCGGCACATCCGGCTGGCCATACGCAATGTTGTTCCGCACCGTATCGTTGAACAGCACCGTCTCCTGCGTGACTTTCCCAATCTGTTTGCGCAAACTCTCCAGCGTCAAATTGCGCACATCATACCCATCGATCCGGATCGCCCCCGACGTCACATCGAAGAACCGCGGAATCAGGTTCACCAGCGAGCTCTTCCCCGCGCCGCTCGGCCCCACCAGCGCAATCACCTCACCCCGCTCCACCTTCAGGGTGATGCCCCGCAGCACTGGCCTGATCTCGCCGTCGACCTCATAGCCAAACTCGACGTTGTCGAACTCGAAGCGGTCCTGGAACTCCTTCAGCACCGCGGCCCGTTTCTTCTCCCGCACATCGTCCTGCGCATCCATAAACCGGAAGATGTCTTCGCTCGCTCCCAGCGCCTGCTGAAAGCTATTGTAGAACTGGGCGAATTTACGAACCGGATCATACAGCGTAAACACGGCGATGATGAACGACATGAACGATCCGATCGACATCTCGCCGCGCAAAATCTCCGTCCGGCCCAGGTACAGCAGAAGCGCAATCGCCACCGACCCCAGCGCATCCATCAGCGGCGAGCTGATCGCCTGCACACTCACCGATTTCAGGTTGGCCCGGAACAGCTTCCGAGCCGCCCCGCGAAATCGGTCCATCTCCCAAAGCTCCATCCCAAACGCCTTCACGATACTGTTACCTGTGATCGTCTCGTGCAGGATGTTCTGAATATCCGCGAGCTTGTCCTGCCCACGCCGCGTTGTCTGCCGCACCCGCCGTCCAATGCGCCGTGCCGACGAGATGATCACCGGTACAAACAGCAGAAGCACCCAGCTCAGACGGCCGCCATAGAAGATCGCCACGCCGATCAAAAACACCAACGTAAAGAACTGCTGCAGGAACTCGCCCAGAACCGCCGACATCGCGACCTGAACCTTCTCGATGTCATTGATCAGCGTCGAAAGCAGTTGCCCCGTCGAATGCTTCTGAAAGAAGCTCATCGACCGCCGCAGAATCGCGTTATACAAGTCGTTCCGCAAATCCGTAATCATGCCGAACCCGGCATAGTTCACCAGGTACGTGCCCGCATAGTCGCACACCGACTTCACCACCGCAGACATCACCAGCGCATAGGCCATGATCGTCCACGCATTGTGGAAGTGCGAAGGCACAAGGAAATGCAGATCCAGCGTCCTGTGCATATGCGGCACCTCGAACACCAGCACTTCGTCGTTCGGAATGTCCGGCTTCAACACCTTGTCGAAGATGGGTTTGACCAGCAAGAGGCGGAACGCCGCCATCGCCCCCACGGTCGCCATCAAAACAACCGAGGCCAGCGAATACACCACATAAGGCCGCATGTACTTCAGCAAACGCAGGATGCGCTTCACCCCCATGACAACGCACCTCCCTGCATACTCATAACCATCATTCTACTGGGCCCAAAAGCGAGGCGGGCTAGGATAACGAGGACAAAACGACCGGTTCTGCGGACGCGATGCCCAGTTTACGGTCATTGCGGAACCTTACTCGACAGAACCGTGCAACATCTCCAAAGTTCAAAATTTGGAGTATGCGCCGTTGTCCTTGCTGTTGTCTGTAGTTATCCGTCTTTGATCCAGTCATCTTTGTCTTTAGTAAGCCACAGCCCTAAACGGGCATATCCCGGTGCGCCGCCGTAACTCGGTACCCCGCCTGGCTGAGCCTCTTCCGCATCTCCTCCGCGATCATCACCGAACGGTGCTGCCCGCCAGTGCATCCAAACGCCACCGTCAGATAGCTCTTCCCTTCCTTGATGTAATGCGGCAAAAGAAACAGCAGCAGATCCGTCGTCTTCTTCAGAAACTCCTCCGTCTGCGGAAACCCCCGAACATACTTCGCCACCTTTGGGTCCTTCCCTGTCAGCGGCCGAAACTCCGGAATAAAGTGCGGATTCGGCAAAAATCTCACATCGAACACCAGATCCGCGTCCGTGGGCACACCCGCCTTGAACCCGAAGCTCATCGCCGCGATCGTCAGATGCTGCTCATGCGCCGCGTGGTCGAACTGCGCATTGATATGCGCCCGCAACTCATGCACATTGAACTTCGTCGTATCCAACACGATGTCCGCGACATTCCGGATCGGGTCCAGCCTCTTCCGCTCGGCCCCAATCGACTTAAGCACCATTTCGCCACGCCCCATCGGATGCGGTCGCCGCGTCTCCGAGTACCGGCGCACCAGCGCCTCGTCGTGTGCCTCCAAAAACAGCACCTTCGTCGCCAACACCTTCTGTACTTTTTTCAGAATCGCCGGAAACCGGTCCAGCCGAATCCCCTCGCGCACATCGATCACCAGCGCTGCCCGTTCAATCTCACTCGAGCTTCGCACCAGCTCCGCGAACTGCGGAATCAGCTCCAGCGGCAGATTGTCGACCGCATAGTACCCAAGGTCTTCGAACGCCTTCAGCGCCGACGCCTTGCCCGCTCCTGACATTCCCGTCAGGATCACCAACTCTCCAGCGTTATCAGGAGACTTGGTTCCTGCCTTCTTCTTCGCCGCACGCTTCGTGGCCATGCAGGAATCCTAGCACTCGCCGACGGCATAAAGCCCAAAACGAAGCGGCGGGCTTCCGGCTCACTCTTCGAAGTCCATCTCCGAAGCCCGGAATACCCGCCGCTGCTCTTCTACCTCTGCGCGCTACGCTGAAAGATCCAGCGGTTCCACCAGCGCCGTCTTGATCGACTCCGCAGGATGCCTCATCCGAGCAGTCAGCTTCTGGTTATGCCTCACCCACTGCTGCTCCAGCTTCGTTAGCGCCCCATGAATCGCCGTTTCCATATCGGTCGATTGACACGTAGCCACCAGCGTCTGCCCGGAACAGAGCACCGCAATTTCAGCGATCTTCCTGTACTTGTCTTCGCTCAGAATCACGTGCGCGCTACAGAACGCACGATCCATCATGTTTCCTATCTGCTCCAGCCCAGCCTCTGCCTGGGCCTTCTGTTTGTTAGTGATCGTTGTATGACGTCCGGTGTACTCGATGTTCATTCCGTTCATTCATTCACCTCACACCAACATAAGACGCCTGACCTGCCCCCCGTGTCCACCCCCAACCGGTGCAAAAACTCACGGTCCATTCACAAAATTAACAAAACGGGACCTCATCCCTCTTCCCTGATCCCTGTTCCCTGCCTCACCGCACCCGCCTTTGGTGCGTCGACGGAATCGCCATGTCCTCCCGATACTTTGCCACCGTCCGCCGCGTGACCTTAATCCCTTCCTTCACCAGATCCGCCGCAAGCTGGTCATCCGTCAGCGGCTTACGCGGGTCCTCCGCCTCGATCATCGCCTTCACCTTTTTCTTCAAAAGCACCAGCGGCAGATCCCCGCCCTCCGGTCCGCCCACCCCCTCAGAGAAGAAAAACCGCAGTTCATACACCCCTTGCGTCGTGTGAACATACTTATTTGCCACCGCCCGGCTCACCGTTGAAGGATGGACCCCGATCTCCTCCGCCACCTCTTTGATCATCATCGGCTTCAGTCCCTGCTCGCCGAGCTCCAGAAACTCCGCCTGCCTCTCCACAATCGCCTCGCACGTCCGCACAATCGTGTTCTTCCTCTGCTCAATGTTCCGAAGCAGTTGGATCGCAGACTTATACCGTTCCTTGACGTACTCCTTGACCTCTTTCTCCGTCTGCTTCTCCTTCAGCATCTTGCGATAGCCATGGTTCAGCCTGAGCGTCGGCAGGTCCTCCTCGTTCATCAGCACGACATACACCCCGTCCCGCTTCACAAACGCCACATCCGGCTCAATGAGCCGCGTCTCCGCCTGGTTGTACCTCTGCCCAGGCCTCGGGTCCAGCGTACGGATAAAGTCCACCGCCGCCTGCACCTCCTCCGCCGTACGCCCGCAGCTTTTCGTCAGCTCCCGCATGTCCTTCTTCTGCAGCAGCACCAGAAAGTTCCGGACAATGGCTTCCGCCGTGGCAAACACATCCGTCCGATCCTCCACCGCCCTTCTCTGCGGAGCCAAAACCTCCCCATACTCCTCAAGCTCAAGCGAAGGATCCGAGTGCTCCATCTTCGCGGCCGTCTCATTCTCGTAAAGTTGGACATGTCGCCGCAGCACCATCTCCGCCTCGCGCCTCTGCGCTGACACCTGGATCAGCAGGCACTCTCGCAGATCCCGAGCCCCCACCCCCACCGGGTCCAGGTAATTCACAATCCCCCGCGCCGTCACCACGTCCCGCAGCGCCTGCTCCGGATCGCCATCCAGAGCCTCTGCCATCTCCTCATCCGAAGCCGTCAGATACCCGTTCTCATTCAGATTCCCCACCACCAGCTCAGCCGCCGCCTTTACCCCGCGCGTCAGCGTCAGCGCCCCCAACTGCCACTCCAGATGGTCGCTCAGCGTACTCGGCTGCGACAAAAAATGCTCAAACGAAGGCTTGTCCGACTCCTCGAAGTTCGAAGCCGTCTTATAACCAGGGTCCAGATACTCCTGAAAGTAGCTCCCGAAGTCGACCTCATCGAACGGATCTTTCTCCTCCGGAGCCCGCTCACTCTCCGCCACCACATCCTCCGCCGAACGCTCCCGGTCGCCTTCCATTCCCGACCGTTCATCCAGAGAGAGCGAAATCTCCTCCAGTTCCTCAAGAACCGGATTCTCGATCATCTCCGCGTTCAACATCTCCTTGAGCTCAAGCTTGTTCAGCGCCAGCACGCTGACCATCTGCACCAGCCCTGGCGTCAGCACCTGCCGTTGCGCCACTCGAAGATTCAGCTTAGGTTGCAACAATCTCGACCAACCTCACCCGAAAGCAATTCACGGGCCAAACCCAAAAATCGCCTTCTTGCACCAAAGTCTACACGCAGAATGGCATCTCTGACGCCATGGGAAAGAACCTTGAGCGCATCAAGAAAGTCCCAAATCGGAACTAAAAAGAAAGGCAACACCAGGAGCTCAACGCTGACCGCTCACCAACGGATGGCTCGCGGTGGAAGCAAACAAACGATCGCCCAGGCAAAGCGCCTATCGGAGCCCACCTCAATCCATCGAGAACTTCTCGCCCAGGTACACCCGCTTGACCTCTGGATCCCGGCCCAGTTCCCCCGGAGTTCCCGAACGAAAGATCTTCCCCTCATTGATGATGTAAGCCCGGTCCGTCACCGAAAGCGTCTCGCGCACGTTGTGGTCCGTAATCAGGACCCCAATTCCGCTCGCCTTCAACGCAAAGATAATCTGCTGCAGATCCAGCACCGCAATCGGATCGATCCCCGAAAATGGCTCATCCAGCAAAATAAATGCCGGCTGAATCGCCAGGCACCGCGCAATCTCCACCCTGCGCCGCTCGCCTCCGCTCAACGCATACCCCTGCGTCGTACGCACATGCCCCAGGTTCAACTGCTCAATCAGCTTTGCCGTCCTGGTGCGCCTGCTCTCCCAGCTCAGGTGCTGCGCCTCCAGCACCGCCAGAATATTCTCCTCCACCGTCAGCTTCCGAAAGATCGAAGGCTCCTGCGGCAGGTAACTGATGCCCTTCTTCCGAGCCCTCTGGTACATCGGCATCCGCGTAATATCGTCGCCATCGATCAGCACCCGGCCCGCATCCGGCCTCACCAGCCCGACGATCATATAAAAACTCGTCGTCTTTCCCGCCCCATTCGGCCCCAGCAGACCCACCACCTCGCCCTGCTCGATCGACACCGACACACCGCGCACCACCTGCCGCCCGGCGTACGACTTCCCAATCTCCTCCGTCTCCAGCCGCCGCATCGTCACTGCTTCACTCTCGTCTCCGTCCGCTTGCCCGCGGCCTTACCCTTCCCCTGTTCGATGCTCTCGCCCGTCACAACGACGCTGTCATCGCCCGAATGGAACCGGATCGACTCACCCGTCACCGTCCCGCGCGTCTCATCCTCCATTCTAGGCGGAGTCTCCTTCGTTCCCGTCAGCACAAACATCTGGTCGCTCGCCGTGTACACCAGCTCCTCACCCGCCCCGTGCTTACCCGGCTGATCGATCTCGACCTTTCCCACCGCCACCACACGCTCCACGCTCCCACCAAGAAAGGGCTGATCCGTCTTAGCGGTCTTGTCATTTCGTGGCGCAGCGGACGAACCCACTTCTAAGGTCTTCCCCACAGCTCCCGCCGTAGATGGTGGCTGCGAGAGATAAGCAGTCGCCTTCTGCGCCTTCATGCTTCCACCCGCGTCCTCAACCACCACTCCACCCGAAAACACCACCTCACGCAGCCCATCGGTATAGACCATCTCGCGACTCGCCACCCGTACCACACCAGGCCCCTTGCCGTCCTTCTTCGGGGCATCCGCCTTGGGCACAACGACAGCCTTCGCAGCCCCAACCAGAACCGTATGCACCACCATCCCCGGTCCAGGCCCATTCGCCGTGAGCCTCTTCACCCCCTCCTCAAACTTCAGCACCGGAGCCTGCACCTGCGATCCCCCCTGCCACAGCCGCGCCGGCTTCCCCGTCACGCCATAAAAGAAGGCCACATCGTCCGGAGCGTTCTTCGCACCCTTCACCACCGGCGTCCCCCGCTTCAGCTCTGCATGATCCGCCAGGACATGCACCGGCTCGCCATCCTTCCCATCCTTCGCCACCTGCGCATAGTTCACCCGAACCCCACCCTCGGCCGTAGCGTTCCCCGTCCCACGCTCGACCACCACCTTGCCGCCCCAAAGCGTGCTTCCCACATTCGTCAACTGCACACCGCCCGTCAGCGTCACCTGGTCCAGGTCCGCATCGAACGCCGCTCGATCCGCCGTCGCCCTTTCCTCCACCAGCACCGGAGCCGCACCCACCGTCTTCACCTTCATCCGTTTCCGCACCGTGGACACATGCCCCACCTGCACCGCACTCACCAGCTCCTCGGCTCCAGCCGCAACACTCGAAGCCGTTTTGGCCCTCCCTTTCACCGTAGCTGCGCGAAACAGCAGTTCCGTCGTATCCCCCGAACTCACCTCATCCACGCCCTCCGCATTCAACTGGTGCAATACCGTGTGCCCCGTTCCCTCCACCCGCTCCACCCGGTTCCCTGCCAGGAAGTGCGCCTTCAAATCGTCCCCCGTCATCTCGGTCCGCGTCTTCACTCCCTCGCTCACCGCAACAACCCGGGCTCCGCCTGTGGCCTCCGCATCTCGAATCTGCCTCTTCCCAGCCGGACCCGCGGCAGCTCCCAGCGCCACATCCACCGTCTGCCCACTCACATTCTTCTGGCTCCACGCATCGCTCGCCGCAGCCTTCTGCCGCATCTGCAGCTCAGCCCCACCCGTCATCACCATCCGGTCCGCCAGCCCCGCACCATCGAACACCACATGAGCCGCGTCGGACGTCCCCCGCGCATGCTTGGCGTCGTCATCATCCGTATAGACCACACCACCGTTGAACCGTGCGTCCTTGGCCTTCCCATTCGGCCAAAACGCCACGTCCGCCCGTGCCGACTGCAACAGTCCTCCCTCCGCCCGTGCGACCGACACATGTCCGTCCGCTTCCATCCTCTGCGGCTGCCCCGCCTGCGTCAGGTTCACCACCGCATGCTCAGCCTCGATCGTCTCCCCGGTCGTCACCGACTTCACCTGCGTCAAGTTCAGCACCTGCTGCCGGCGATTCCACTCCGCGCGGCTGGCCGTCATCACCACAGGCCCGCTCTTCGTCAGTCCATTCATCCTCACCGCCGACTGCAGCACCAGCACGCCGGAGTCCGCGTTATAGTCCGCCCCATGCGCCCAGCCCTTCATCTCCTTCTGTGAAAACTCGATATCCTCGCTCGTCGCCGCCACCCCCAGCTTTTCCAGATACACCAGCCCACTCGTCAGCACATGAATCATCCCGGCCTCGTCGCCCCCCACCGGCTGGTCTTTGCGCTCCCCATTCGCACTGGAGGCAGGAGCCTGCAGGTCCATATGCACCTCACCCACCCCCCTTACGATTCCCGCCTGCTGGTCGTACTCGAACTCGTTGCCATAGATCCGGTCGGTGCGGTCCTGCTTCCGCCCGTACAGCACGATCCCCACATCGTGCAGCGTGTACTTGCCATCCTGCTTCTGCTCCAGCTTGGCCGCATGCAGCGTAAACACGGTCCGCCCCTGCACCGTCTGCGACCATGTGTAGCCGTTGGCCTCCCGCGTAATATTCGCGCCCAACGTCTTCGGCAGGTTCTTGATAAAGTTTTTCGAGCGATAGTGCGCATAGGACAGAAATCCCGCGACCACCAGCACGAGCAAAGCCGCGACCGCGACCAGACCCAACCGAAGCTTCTCCACACTCGTACGCATCATTCGCCCTGACTATCTTCTCATCCGCATCCGATTGGACTCGTTTCGCCCCCTGTAGTTGCAGCCGCCATTAGTTTCCAGGCGGCTTTTCCGGATCCCTACTCCCGATCCAGCCTCCATGCCTTCACAGGAGTAAACTAGCCTCTATGGCCGATCAGCTCTACCTAAGCCTCTGGTTCCCGAACTTCCGCCTCGAAACCCTTCCGCAGGCTCTTACCGGCGTCCTTCGCCAGTTCGCGACCATCTCCGCCGACCCACGCGTCGCCGCGGCCTCGGCCTACCCCATCGACTTCACCGAGTCACCCACCTACCAGCGCATCTACGTCACCGACGACCGCGCCGCCGAGACCCCCGACACCCTCGCCGCAGCCATCGATTCCGCCGTCGCCGAAGCCACCGAGGGCCTTCACGACGACATGGCCTACGAGTTCGAGATGAAGTGGAACCTCTGGTTCCCCGAGGCCAAGGCTCCCGACGAAGAAGCCCCGGAACCCGACGATCTCCCCGACGACCTCGAAGACTCCTTCGAGGACATCGCCCCCCGCAAACAGCCCATTCCTTTCCCCTCCAAACCCGGGGAGGAAAAAACCATCGACGCTGGCTGGAAGCGCTACCCCACCAGCGTCCGCTTCATCGGATTCGGCCCGGAGTTCGAACAATCCGGATACGAGCAGAACGGCCACATCCGCGTCGACTTCGGCCTCGACACCCCCTGGGTGCTCGAAGACGAAGAACTCGACAAGAACGCCGCCAAGCACATCCAGCAGAACGTCGAGATGCTGCTCGCCTTCACCCTGCTCGTCGAGAAGCACTGCAACATCTCCAGCCGCCTCCTCTGGACCGAGTCCGGCGAACCCCTCGCCGAAAAACTCATCGCCCGCCTCCAGCGCCTGAACTAACCTTCAGTCGCTGGATTCCTCCCCGCGGTGCAGAATCATCTCGGCAATCTCCACCACCCGTTCCATCGACATCCCCTCTCTCTGGTCCCGCGCCAGCCCATGCGCCGGATCGATCACCGTGAAGTGCGGACGACGCCCCACAACCTGCGTCTCGACCATCACCTCCAGGTTGATCGTGTTCCCAAAGATAAACAGATCAGAGTCCAGGTATCCCTTGAATGCCGGCTCCACCTCGCGCCCCGGAGTCGACCAAAGCTCATTGCTACGGAAAAAGTCCTTGGGCCCAACCTCCGCCCAGACGCCCCAGATAAATGGCTCCTCCAACCCATGCACAGGCACAGGAATCCTCCCTCGGAGATAAAACTCCCTCCCATCGATCACGCACTGATCCGCCGTCATCACAATCCGCTCGTCGATCTCCTCCGGAGCCACCCGTAAAACCGCAAGCGGAGCCTTCACGCTATAGCTCAGCGGAAGCACATCATGGTGCAACCCGCACACCGAACAATCAAAACCCGTAGCCAGTTCACTTCCCATAAATCCCTCAAATCTCAAATCATCCCGACGGGTGCCCCATCCTGGCCCGGCTTTATCGAGCAGGGTGGGGTATCGAGCGCATCAAGCCCGCACTCCCTCAACCCGCCACAAACGCATGCCCCACCCGCGCTCAGGTGGGCCTAGCCGCAGAACCTACCCCGCCACCACAATCTCCGAAAACTCCGCGATCCCCGAGAAATCCCCCAGCACCTTACCCAGCAGCGCCAGCCGGTTCCCTCGCACCGCCTCATCCGGAGACATCACCATCACCGCCTCGAAGAACGCATCCACCTGCGGCCGAAGCCCGGCGATCGCCTCCAGCGCCCCGACATAGTCGCCAGCTCCACGCAGCGAAGCCACCCGCGGAGCCAACTCCGCCGCAGCCTCAGCCAGTGCCAGCTCCTCAGCATCCGTCAGCAAAGCAACATCGACCACCGCAGCAGCGGCGAAGCCCTTCTCCGCCGCCTGTGCAAGAATATTCTTCATCCTCTTGAAAGCCGACGACACCGCCGCAAAGTCCGCGCCGCCACGCACCGCCGTGACCGCCAAAGCCCGAGCCACGGCATCGCGCACATCATCCGCGCGGACCACCAGCACAGCCTTGACGACGTCGTAAGCCTGCCCCTTTGCCTCGCGCAGATAGAACTCCAAACGCTCCGCAAAGAAGACCTCGATTTTGCGCGAGAGCTCTTCCTGTCCGGAGGCAGCACGAAACGCCACATCGCCCAGCGTCAGACCAACGGGCATCTCAGCCAGAATCTTCACAATCCCGTTCGCAGCCCGCCGCAACGCAAACGGATCCTTCGATCCCGTCGGTTCCAGCCCCAGCCCGAACATCCCCGCAATCGTGTTCGCCTTGTCCGCAATCGCCAGCAAAGCCCCCTCGATCGACCGGGGAATCGAATCCTCCATCGACGTCGGTTTGTACTGGTCATAGATGGCCACAGCGGCCTTCTCCGAGATACCCTGAGCCCGCGCATATAAGCCGCCGATCACGCCCTGAAGCTCCGTAAACTCCTTTACCAATTCAGCCGTAAGATCGGTCTTCGCCAGCTTCGCGGCATCATGCAAAGCATTGAAGTCCGCCTGCACCCCACGCGTCTCAGCTTTCTCCAGCAGCAGACGGCAAAGCTGCCAAACCTGCTCCGACTTCTTCGCGTAACTTCCCAAATCCTTCTGAAACGTAACGTTCTCGAGCAGCGACATCCTGTCCAGCAAAGCCGTCCTCTGATCGAACTCCCAGAAGAACCGCGCATCGTTGAACCGCGCTCGCAGCACTCGCTCATTGCCATGCCGGATCACAGCCTGCCCAGCCTCATCGGCCTCCGTATTCAGCACCGCCAGGAAATAAGGAGCCAGCTTGCCCGCGGCATCCTCCACCGCAAAGTAGTTCTGGTGATCCCGCATCACCGTCACCAGCACCTCTTCCGGCAGATCCAGATACGCCGCATCGAAGCTGCCCAGAATCACCGAAGGCCACTCCGTCAGGTGCGTCATCTTGTCCACCAGCGCATGGTCCTCGCGCCACCGCATCGCTGGCACGGTCCTGCACACCCGGTCCAGCTCCTTGCGAATCCTGTGCCGCCGCGCCTCGACGTCGACGATGACCTTCGCCTCCAGCAGCTTCCCTTCATACTCCGCCGGCGCACTCAGCTCAACCCGCTCCGCGCCAAACAGCACCCGATGCCCATACGTAACATCGTTCGATACAAATCCCGCGAAGCCCACCGACAGCCCCTCGCCGCCCAGCATCGCCACCATCCAACGCACCGGACGCACAAACTTCTCCGGCTTTCCAGCACGCCAGTACATATTCTTCGCCCAGTAGATCCCCGCGAGCTCCTTCGGCAGTTCCGCCTGGATCACCTGCGCCGCCGTCTTCCCCGCCTTCACGACAGTAGCCGCCAGATACTCACCCTTGGCCGTCGTAACGGTCCTCAACTCCCCCACGCCTACGCCCGCCTTGCGCGCAAACGCCTCCGCCGCCGGAGTAGCCACGCCGTCCTTGTACGCGATCTTCGCCGAAGGCCCCATCATCTCCTCCGACAGGTCCTCCTGCTTCTCCGTAACATCCGAAACCAGCACCGCCAGCCGTCGCGGCGTAGAAAAGCTCTTGGCGACTGCGCCCGCCGCAACCAGCCTCTCCCGCTCCAGCAGCCCCGTCACCCGCTTCAACAACTCCGCCTCGGCACCCGCAATCATCCGCGCCGGAACCTCTTCCAAACCAATCTCAAACAAGAAATCCATAACCGAAACTCTCCGCCAGCCGTAGCTGTACTGTTCCCTAATCCCTTTTCCCTGCCGTCAGCGCCTCGCCCTGGCCCACATAAGCCTTAGCCACGCCCAGCACCAGCGTCCGAATTCGGGCCATCACACCAACCCGCTCCGTAACGGAAATCGCTCCCCGAGCATCCAGCAAATTGAACAGATGTGAGCACTTCAGCGCCAGCTCATAAGCCCCCAGCACCGGGAAACGCTTCGTCGTCAGCGCATCCATCCCGTCATAGCCCTTCGACGTCTCAAGGATCGCCAGGCACTCCTCTTCATACAGCTCCAGATGCTTCCAAAGCGAAGGCACGGAGGCATAGTCGAACCCATAGGCCGAAAACTGCTCTTCCTCCGCCAGCCGCATCTCCCCGTACGTCACTTCGCGCCCGGTATCCGGCTCCACGGCCCACACGATGTCATAGATCGAATCCACATCCTGCAGGAACCCTGCGATCCTCTCCAGCCCATACGTAATCTCCCCGCAGATCGGGTCCAGATCCATCCCGCCGCACTGCTGGAAGTACGTGAACTGCGTGATCTCCAGCCCGTCCAGCATCACCTGCCAGCCCACGCCCCAAGCCCCGCCAACCGGCCACTCCCAGTTGTCTTCCTCGAACTTGATGTCGTGTTCCTTAAGGTTGATCCCGATCGCCTCGAGCGATTCGAGATACATCTCCTGCACACGCGCCGGTGGCGGTTTCAGAATCACCTGAAACTGCGTATGCCGGAACAGACGGTTCGGATTCTCCCCGTACCGTCCGTCGGCCGGCCGACGCGAGGGCTGCGCATACGCAATCCGCACCGGCTTAGGCCCCAACACCCGCAGAAACGTATCCGGCGACATCGTCCCCGCGCCAACCTCCACGTCATACGGCTGCTGCAACACACATCCCCGCTCCGCCCAGAACCTCTGCAACGTGAACAACAGCTCCTGAAACGTCAACGCCTTCTTCTTCACTTCCACGCTCATAGTCACGCTTTCCAGCTCAAAAAGTTATCCCCTAAGTCTAGCGCACCACCGAAGAGATAGAGCCACCAACCTGGGTGCTACACGCTTGCCCTGAGCTTGCCGAACGGGTTTCGATTCTGAGATGTGGGTCTCTCCGCCGCGAACTCGTTCTCTTTCCCACCCATCCCACCCCGGCGTAAGATTCCACCCATGAACCGCCGCGACCTAATCACCAGCCTCTCCGCCCTGGCTCTAGCCCCCGCCGCCGAATCCCAGCCCCTCCCCAACCCCAGCGACCCCATCCTCGGCACCCCCCGCGTCTTCCTCTACGAAGATCTCCCCACCAGGAAGAACCCCAACGGAAGCGAATCCCGACAGGTCACCCAGGGCACCTTCCTCACCGGCGAGTACGTCTCCATCCACGAGTCCACCATCCCCGTCGGAGCCACCCCCAACCCCCTCCACCAGCACCGCCCCTCCGACATCCTCCTCATCCGCGAGGGCACCGTAGCCTTCGAGCACGACGGCAAATCGGAAAAAGTAGGCCCTGGCGGCGTCATCCTCGCCACCTCCATGACCGCCCACACCATCCGCAACATCGGCAACGTCCCCGCCCGCTACTTCGTCATCGGAGTAAGCCACGAGTCCCCCAAGCAACTCGTCTAGGCCGCGACCGGCGGAACCTTCTTCCGCATCGCGGCCGGCCGCCGCGCCGTCATCGCCTGCGTCATCCAGGCCCGCACCGGCCCATCGTAGAACCGGTCGAGAATCAGTGCCAGTCCCATCAGCGTCCCCAGGTAGAGCGTCCCGGACACCCAACTCGACGTGAGCTCCCCGTGTCCCGGAACCAGCATCCAAACCCGGTTCAAAAACTGGTACCAGGGCTCCTGCACCACATACACCGCGTACGAAGCCACACCAAGCGCACGAAACGTCCCCACCAACACCTGCGGTGGCTCCGTCGAAACCCCCAGCAGCAAAATCACAGGAAACACCACCACCACGCACACCAATTCATACAACGCTATCCTCGCCTGCGGAACCGGAATAACCAGCACGCCCAGCAGAAGAGCCACCACACACACCGAGGGAAGCTTCACCCTCACCCAGCCCGACCTCCACACCCGGTACAGCAACATCCCCGATGTATATCCGAACAGCAGACGCACCAGCCCCCACACTGCATGCGGATTCCGCACCCCATAGTTGATCGATCGAAAGTGGAACAAGAGCGCGCAAAGCCCCAAAAAACCCGCAACCGTGAACGCCGCGACAAACCGCCAACTCCGCCGCCGAAACACGGACGCATGCACCACATTCGCCACGATCTCGAAGATCACCGACCACAGCGGAAAATTCAGCGGATACAAAACCCAGCGGTTCCAGAAGATCGGCACCAGCAGCAGCCCCAGCCCCAGCCTGCTCAACGACTGCGCTTGCCACATCGACGCCATGCCGACCGTCGAGATCATCGCGTACGATACGCATCCCATCAGCATCGCCAGACCATACAACGGATACAACCGCACCAGCCGCACCTTCAGAAACTCCCTCGTCGGCCAGCCGCTATCCAGCCTCTTCTGGTACGCGAACGTCAACACAAACCCGCTCAGCAGAAAGAAAAAGTCCACCGCCAGGTGCCCATGGGATGCATGAAATCGTCCCAGAATTCCTGCACGATGAAGCACCACAACGCCCAGAGCGGCGATGCCACGCATACCATCGAGCGTCGTGAAAAGCCGAGGCTGATTCAAGCCTCTTCTTATAGGGAATCACGGCCAGGAAAGATGGTTTGTATTGCTCACTCTGAGAAAAGAACACGCCTCGCGTCTCTCCATGGAGGCCGCACCTCCCTACCCCAGAAGAAGAACGCGGTCGTCCTTACCGGCAAAAGAAGACGGGCAAAAAAGGCAGAGAAGAACCAGGCGTTTGCCTGTTTCTCTCTGCCTCTCATTCCATCGTACATTTCACTTACCGAAGCAGCGAAGACCTACCGCAGCCGGGTACCCACGGCGATCTCTTCCCCGAACGTAGCCAGCACCGGCTTCCCGTTCTCGCCCTCGCTCGCCGCCAGCAACATCCCACGCGACTCCAACCCCCGCATCTTCCGCGGGGCCAGGTTCGCGATAATCACGATCTTCCGCCCAATCAGATCCTCCGGCGTATACCACTCCGCGATCCCCGAAAGAATCTGCCTCTTCTCATACCCCAGGTCCACCTCCAAACGAAGCAGCTTGTCGGCCTTCGGAATCCTCTCCGCGACCACAATCTGCGCCACCCGCAGATCCACCTTCACAAAATCGTCAATCGCAATCTGCGGAGTATCCGGCACAGCCGAAGCCAACGCTGAGGCCGCAAACACCCCCGAAGCCACAGCCTCCGTATGCGAAGGCGTCCCCACCCGCTCCGTCGACTCTGCGGCCGATCCCCCAACATGCGCACCCGCGCCCTCTTCCCCAAACGTCCGTGGCCCAGCCGCCGGATGCGTCGCATCCACAACGGGAGCCGCCGGCACAACCTCATCGGTAAACGCAGACTTCGGAACCACCTTGTTCGCTTCCACTTCACTCATAACCTGAATCAATCCTTTATCCGCTCGCGGAAAAATAGGGGCAAGCACCCCAAGCTTCGTACCGGGCTTCAAACCGCCCCACTGCAAATCCTTCAACTCACCGTTTCTGGCGGCCTCTTCAATATCCCCAAGCCCAAGCTGCTCCCAAACCTTAGAAGTCGCATACGGCATTACCGGATACAACAATCCGGTAATGATCTGGATCGCCTGTGCGGAGCAGTACAGAACTTCTTCAAGCTCACGTCGCGCTTCAACGCTATCCTGTTTCGCCAATTTCCAAGGTGCCCTGGAAGAAATGTATCCATCAGCCAAGGCAATGATCTTTTGAATCTCTGCGAGCAGAGCGTTCAGTGCAAACCCAGAGTAGAGTTCGCTCTGAAATTTCGACAAGCTGACCGTGTTTCGCACTAATTGATAAAGCGTCTCAAAAGGCGTTTGGTTGCCTGACCACATCGCCTCAGGATTCGACCTTCCGAATGCATATGACTCCCAAGCTTCCTCATCACGATCTACGTCAGGAACTGCTGGAAGATCAACATAAGGAATCACAGATTGAAGGCTTTGTTCAATCAGCTTCAGCGTCCGGCTCACCAGATTCCCATACCCGTTCGCCAAATCCGCGTTATACCGCGTCACCAGCGAGTCGAACGAGAAGCTCCCATCCTGCCCAAACGGAATCTCCCGCAGCAGAAAATACCGCAGCACATCCGCCCCAAAAAGATCCTGCTCCTTCTTCGGCAGATCCGGCTTCAAACCACCAAACGCATCCAGAATCGTCTCCGTCCGAACGACGTTCCCTTTGGACTTCGACATCTTCGACTCTTCAAACAGCAGCCACCCATTCGCCACAATCGACTTCGGAATCGGCAGCCCAGCCGCCATCAAAAACGCCGGCCAATACACACAGTGAAACCGGATAATCTCCTTACCGACAAGGTGCAAATCCGCCGGCCAGTACTTCTCAAACTTGGCAATCTCCGCCGGCTCATCCGAGCCATACCCAACGCCCGTCATGTAGTTCACCAGCGCATCGAACCACACATAAATCACATGCTCTTCATCGCCCGGAACCGGCACGCCCCACTTGAAGCTCGTCCGTGAGATCGACTGATCCTTCAGTCCGCTCTTCACAAACGAGAGCACCTCATTCCGCCGAGCCTCCGGCTGAATCAGCAACTCACCCGACTCGATCAGCCCCGCCAGCCTCTCCCCATACTCCGAAAGCTTGAAGTAGTAGTTCGACTCCGTGATCGTCTCCGTCATGTTCCCGCAGTCAGGGCACCGCTCCCCCTGCGCAACATCGACGAACGCCTCATCCGACACGCAATACTGCCCCGTATACGTATCCAGGTAAATCGCCCCGCGCTCCTTCAGCGCGGCAAACAGCTTCTGCACGCCCTTCTTATGCCGCTCCTCGGTCGTGCGAATGAACCCATCATGCGTAATCCCCATCCGCTTCCAAAGGTCCGAGAACGTCTTCGACACCCCATCGGCAAACTCCTGCGGAGGCACACCCGCCGCTGCCGCCGACCGCTCGATCTTCTGCCCGTGCTCATCGGTCCCGGTCAGGAAATACGTGTCGTCCCCCAGCAGCCGGTGACGCCGCGCAATCACGTCCCCCACAATCGTCGAGTAGGCATGCCCGATGTGCGGCCGGGCGTTCACGTAGTAAATCGGGGTCGTCAGGTAAAACTTCTGCGGGGCGGACTGTGCAATATCAGACATGGGAACCCTAAGTTTATCAGTCCCGTCCAGAAGCACAGGTTGGACGTGATCGCCATGCAAAAAACCATGGTTGCATGGACCGAAAACTGCTGGTAAATGCCGAAAACACCACGGATGGGTCTGACCTGTTTGAAGGAGAGGATCGAAGCGGTCAGACCAAACGCGGCGTTAGACCGTCGCCGTCTCGGTGGCTGAAGCCCCCTCGAGAGCCGCAGCCTCGATCTCCTGCGCCGTCCTGGCCATCTTCAAATGCTGCTCCATCGTGGACTTCGCCAGCGCCGCGTTCTTTGCCCGGATTGCCCGGAAGATCTCCCGGTGCATCTCCGACGACTCCTTCAAATCGGCCGCCTGGCCCACCGTCGTCTGGCGCGAATCGTACATATTTGCCGTAATCGTCTCCATCAGCGCACCCAGAATCGGGTTGCCCGAGGCCCGCGCAATGGTCCGGTGGAACCGCACGTCGTGGATCAGATACTCCTGCGGATCGTCCAGCGCCGCGTACATCTCGGCGACCTCTTCGGCCAGCTCCGTCAGATGCTCCTCGGTCGCCCGCTCCGCAGCCAGGGCCGCCACATTGGCCTCCAGCACCAGACGCGCCTCGAACATCTGCTCGGCCTTGAAGCCATGCAGCGTCCCGAGGATATTCAGCGAGCTCGAATCCAGCGCCGGTGGCCCCGAGGACACGAACGTCCCCGCGCCATGCCGCGACTTCAACACACCCATCGCCGAAAGAAACCCAATTCCCGCCCGCAGCGACGAGCGCGAGATCTTCAGTTCTCTCGCCAGTTCCCGCTCCGGCGGCAGCCTGTCGCCCGGACGAAGCTGTCCCGAACCGATCAGCGCGCGAACGTGCTCGACCACCTGGAGGGTAAGTTGGCTGTGAGAGGCGGGCTCGTCATGGTGCTCTTTTTTCACGGAAGTCAGTGCTCCTGAACACAATCGAAATCAAACAAAACAAGCGCGCACTCGCGCCCCGGAACCGGTAGAAAACGACACGGAATCGAGGGCAAAATCGAGTGAACCAAAGGGTATCACGCGACTGTCGTCTCTGGCGAAGCAGGAAAGGGGCGATTCCGAACCTCGGTCGAAACCGCCGCCCTCCACGCTCCTAAGCCTCGACCATCTCTTTCCGCGCGCCCAGCTTCGGAACCAGCAACTGGAAGATCGCCAGCGCCACCACATACGCGCCCGCGGCCATCGAGAAGACCAGCAACTGGTGCAGCGAAAGGTTCTTCTTGACGATGTACGTGAAGATCGCGCCGCCGATCGCACCCGCCGCGCCGCCCAGGCCCACGACCGTCGAAACCGCCGACGACGGGAACATATCCGCCGGCGTCGAGAACAGGTTGGCGCTCCAGCCCTGGTGCGCTGCCGCCGCCAGGGCAATCAGCAACGTCGCCGGCCAGGCGTTCGAGGGGAACAACGCGCTCATATGCGGCACGAAGACCACCGGAATCACGCACACCGCCATGAGCGCCATCGCGAACTTGCGCCCGCCATTCACCGACGCACCACGATTCATCCGCCATCCCGAAAGCGAGCCGCCCGCGATCGAACCCACCGAAGAAACCAGGTACACGGTCACGATGTACCAGTACGCATCCTTGAGCGACAGTCCATAGTTGCGATTCAGGAACTGCGGCAGATAAAAGAGATAGAACCACCACACGCCGTCCGTCAGCCCCTTGCCGACGCAAAACGCATACAGCCCGGGCGTCGAAAACAGCCGCAGATAGAACTTCAACCCTGAGTTCGCGCCGCTCAGCACGGGAGCCAGATTCGCCTGGGTTTCGGTCGATCCCCTGCGCAGGCGGTTGTATGGAAACAGCAGCCAGACCACCAGCCAGAGCATGCCCAGCGAGCCCGTCGTGATGAACGCCGCCTGCCACCCGTACTTTGCCGTCACGAACGCGACCAGCGCCGGAGCTACCAGGGCCGAGGCGTTCGAACCCGAGTTGAAGATGCCGACTGCCTTCGCCCGTTCCGCCGTCGGGAACCACTCCGCCACCGCCTTGATCGCCGCCGGGAAGTTGCCCGATTCGCCGATTCCCAGGAAGATGCGTGCGATGCAGAAGCCAAGCACCGACGTCACCAGCGAGTGCCCCATCGACGAGATACCCCAGATCAGGATCGCAATCGCATAGCCGACCTTGGTTCCCAGCTTGTCGATGATCCGTCCCGCGAAGAGGAAGCCAAGGCCATAGGCGATCTGGAAGTAGATCAACACGTTGCCGAAGTTGTTGTCGAAGACCGGCTGGTGAAACTTGTCCGCGGCATGGTTCCAGCCCATGAACGCCGCATCGTGCAGCATCGGCTCAATGTAGCCGAAGACGTTGCGATCCATGTAGTTGATGGTGGTCGCGGCAAACAGCAGCGCACAGACGAACCAGCGCGTACTCGGAGCAGCCGGAGCGTCCTGGGTATATCCGGACGGCGGCAGGGAAACAGTTTTACTGGACATGAGGCGTACGCTCCGGAAAGTCGCTCGAAAAAAAGTGGCTGGAAATTGGTCCGATCACACAGGTGTCTGCGGTTGAGCATATCTGCTCTCACGCCACACATGTCAACCCCTCGCCTCCCGCGCTGCCCGCGCACCCGTATCTATGGAAGAATAAACGCGGTAGACAGACACCACGATGATGCTTGCAACCCTGAAAAACCGCTCCGTTCTGCTCCTCCTGGCGCTCGTTGCGCCCGCGCTCTTCGCGCAGAAGTCCGACCAGATCCGCACGCGACTTCCCTCCCCCACCGTCACCTTCACGGTCGGCGGCGAGCACAACGGCTTCACGCCCGACTACGGCTCGATCCACGAAGCGGTCGAGGCCGCCCCTGCCAGCGGAGCCATCATCCTCATCCGGCCCGGGGTTTACCGCGAGGTCGTCCACGTCGACCGCCCCAATATCCAGCTCCGCGGCGTCGATAAAGATCCGACCAAAGTTGTCATCATCTACAACAACGGCGCGGCCAACACCTGCGGCACCTTCTGCTCCGCCACCATGTTTGTGACCGGCGACGACTTTTACGCCGAAAACCTGACGATTGCCAACGATTGGGGCAAGACCGGCAAGCCGCGCACCCAGGCCGTCGCGCTCCAGATCACCTCCGATCGCGCCATCCTGCGCAATGTCCGCCTGCTCGGCGAGCAGGATACTCTGATGGCCGGCTCCAAACCCTGCAAGGGAGGGCCGTGCCAGGCCTCACGCCAGCTCTTCCAGCACTGCTACGTCGAAGGCGAAGTCGACTTCATCTTCGGCAACGCGAAGGCAGCGTTTGAAGACTGCGAGATCCACTCGGTCCCGCATCCCGCGGGAGGCTACATCACGGCACAGAGCCGCCAGCAGGGCGAAGACTCCGCGTATGTCTTCGATCGCTGCCGCCTGACGGCCGATCCCGGCGCGGGCAAGGTGTATCTGGGCCGTCCCTGGAGGGACTACGCCACGGTGATCTTCCTGAGCACCGCGATGGGCCCCCACATCGCCCCGGAGGGCTGGTCCGAGTGGCACAAGGGTGAGACCGACCGTCTGAAGACAGCGACGTACGCTGAGTTCCACTCCACCGGCCCCGGAGCGAATCCGTCCGCCCGCGAGCCGCTCTCCCACCAGCTCACGGCCGAGCAGGCCCAACCGTGGCAACCCGCAGCTTTTCTGGCCGGCGACGACCGATGGGATCCCTCGAAGATCCACTAGAGGTCCGACCACGCACCGCGAGCGTGGAGCTTTGGGAGGACCTGTCGGAGGGCGGCGCGATCAAAAAGCGCAGACAAGGAACACCCGTAAGTGATTGAAAATAATCAACTTTGGCATTTGTGGGGATTTGTGGTGCGTTTTAGGGTTTTCTTGGGGTTTTATGTCTGTTTCTTTGGCATTTCCCTGTAATTTTCGGGACGGTAGAACGTGGGAAAATGCATGGAAACTGTGGCCAAATGGATGGAAGATGTGGCCATTGGACCGTACCCATTCCATTAGCCTCGATTGAGGGCGCGGGCCGAGACCAGACGCCGCTCCAGGTGGCGTTCCAGAATCTCGATCGCAAATCTCCGCAGGTCAGCCGACCGGGGCCACTCTTCGGCGGCAAGCTCACGCACCGTGCCGCGAAAGATGCGTCCGGCCAATGCCACCGACGCCGCGTTCAGGGGGAAGCTGCCGGGACGCCGGTCGTCGTGACAGGTTACGCCGTCGCTGGTGGGGGAATACCAGACCGTTTGCCCTCTGAGATCGATGCCGCAGACGACGCAGTGGCCGAGTGCGGGCATCCAGCCCATAAGACGGTTCATCCAGAGGGCGAAGTAGGTGATGGGGAGGATAACGCGACCTACGGTCAACTCGTCCAGGACGGCGAGGGCGAGGCGAAAGACCGCGTCGTCGGGGGCGCCGTCGGGCATGGACTCCTCCAGGACCTCGGCGACGAACTGGAGGGCGGCCGTGCGTTCGTAGTCGATGGCACGCGAGAGGGGGGAGCTGACGATCTCGAAGGCGTCGAGCCGGACGAGCTCCTGGCGGG
The DNA here is from genome assembly GCF_900114625.1 of Granulicella pectinivorans. Taxonomy (NCBI): domain Bacteria; kingdom Pseudomonadati; phylum Acidobacteriota; class Terriglobia; order Terriglobales; family Acidobacteriaceae; genus Granulicella; species Granulicella pectinivorans. Next base: position 2,450,084 of record NZ_FOZL01000001.1, on the reverse strand, counting down.
GCCGCTCGGCATAGGTGGCTCGGACGTGGGTCATCGGCTCCAGTGCGCCACCGAAGCGTCTACGGGACTTCAGGGCGTGGCGCGCCACGCCGCGCACACGGCCCGCATCGCGCGTGAACAGGCTGACGAGCAGGTCCGCCTCCTGGAACGGCCACACGCGCAGCACGAGCGCCTCGCCAACCCGCTGGATCATCGTCTACCGGCCAAACTGGCGGAGGTGGTGGTCCGCGTGCAGGTAGCCCCAGCGCAGCCAGTCTGCGGGCTTCATGGCACCGAACATGGGGTGCGACGGGGCGTAGCGCAGTCCGCTGGCGAGTTCCTCCATCCGGGCGGCAGTCTCCATGATGTCGGCGTCGAGGGAATCCTGCGGGACCGCTTGTTGGATCGCTCGTTTCAATTCAGGCGTGGTCCTCACGTTGGGGGGCCAGTTCATGTTCACCTTCAGGGCGGCAAACTTCAGGAGCCAGGGCGGTGGTCCCTTTACCGGCGCCGCCACGAAATTGCCAAGGGACATGTCATAGGCCAGCCCCAGATGCCGGATCATCTGCCCTACCGACATCGTCCCCCATCTTGGCAGGTCGCCGGGCTCAACGGTCCACAGCCTCTCGCGCACTGCGTGCAGGGTTTCCGGCTCGCCGAGATTCTTCATGCGGGATCGCCCTCAAAAGCGAAGACCGCGCAGCCAGGGGCCACGCGGTCGTTCGATGCTCGATGCCTGGACTAGCGACCGAAGTGGGTCGCGGCCTTTTCCTGGAAGGCTTCCCACTTTGCCGGCAGGTCGTCGCCGGCGTAGATGGCCGATACGGGGCAGACCGGGACGCATGCGCCACAGTCGATGCACTCGACCGGATCGATGAAGAGCTGGTCGCTGTCCGCGTGGCCGGTCTCATCCTTCTTGGGGTGGATGCAATCTACCGGGCACGCATCCACGCAAGCTGTGTCCTTCGTGCCGATACAAGGTTCCGCAATTACATACGCCATCTTTAGAATCTCCCTTTTGCTTTCGTGCTTGAACTGAACTTAGAAGACGATTCTAGCAGTAGATTTCGCGAAAATGCGCGGAAAAGGCTTGACACCCTATGGACATTGGCCGTAACTATCGGGGACCAAAATGGTCGCGAATCAACTGCGGCAGCGATGCGGGATAGATTCTTTCGTTGGTGATTTCGAGTTCGCCGGCACTCCACCAGCGAATCTCCTTCATGATGGCGATCTCGTCGGCGGTGAAGCCGATGAGGACCGGCGCGTCTGGGTCGCAATGGGCGGTGAAGAAGAAGTCGGTGTTGGCTCTCCACTCCCCGAGGTGGACGAACTGGTTCGAGTCTTCGAAGACGGGTCCACGCAATGCGAGGTCGAGGCCGAGTTCTTCGCGGAGCTCGCGCCGGGCGGCCTCGAGTTCGGTCTCGCCCTCTTCGATCTCGCCGCCGGGTGTGACCCAGAAGACGAATTCGCCGTCCGGTTGCGGGACGGCGAATCGGATGAGCAGGACCTCGCCGGTGGGCGCGAAGAGAAGTACCCGGGCGGAGCGGCGTGGCCGCACGTTATTTTGCCCGCTCAGCGCGGCGGGCGGCGAACTCAGCCGGGGTGGGGATGCGCTCGAGTTCGCGGCCGGCGAAGAGTTCCGTGAAGACGTGCTGGATCTCGTCGTGGATGAGGCCGTTCGAGGCGAAGACCTCGACGGAATCGAGGGTGAACTTGCTGCCATCGAAGTGGGTGATCCTGCCGCCGGCCTCTTCGATGAGGAGATAACCCGGTGCCGTATCCCAGGGGTTGAGCTTGAACTCCCAGAAGGCGTCGAGACGGCCGCAGGCGACATAGGCGAGGTCGATGCCAGCGGCACCGGCGCGGCGGACGCCATGCGAACGCAGGGTGATCTGCTGGTAGAAGTGAATGTTCGGGCTCTCGTGGCGCTTCTGGGAGGGGAAGCCGGTGGCGGAGAGGGCTTCCTGCAGCCTGGCGGTCCTGGAGACGTGGATCCGGCGGCCGTTGAGCCAGGCACCCTTGCCCTTCTCGGCCCAGAACATCTCGTCGCGGAGCGGGTCGTAGCAGACTCCGGCTACCATGACACCATCTTCGTCAGGCTGGAGGCCGGGGGCGCGGTGTTCGAGTCCCATGAGGACGCAGAAGACCGGGAAGCCGTGGGCGAAGTTGGTGGTGCCGTCGAGCGGATCGACGTACCAGCGGTACTCGCGCTCAAGGCCGTCGCGGGTACCCTCTTCGCCATAGACGCCATGGTCGGGGAAGACCTCGGCGAGGCGCTGCACGATGAGCTTTTCGCTGGCCTTGTCGGCGACGGTGACGATGTCGACGTCCCCCTTGTACTCCGCGGTGACGCCCTGGTGCCAGTACCCTTTGAGCAGTGCTCCTGCCTCGCGTGCGATGGTGCCGGCGGCCTCTACAAACTGAAAGGCTGGTTCTTCAGAAACAAACTCGGACATCAGCATTCTCCCTGCGCGAAAAATCTAGCGCGCATCCGCATAGTACCCGTTCCGGTAGCGCAAGTTGAATTTGGCGGCGAGGCCGGGGTCGATGAGGGTGAGTTTGATGGAGCGGAAGGAGGTGTCCGCACCGCGCGTGGGCGCGTAGTAGCCGAGGAGGTACTGTGTCCGCAGATCGTCCGAGACGTGCTGCAAGGCCTCCACAAGATCTTTCTTATCCTGCACATAGAAGTACTTGCCGCCGGTATCCTGCGAGAGCTGGATCAGCGCGTGCTCTCCGCCGGTGTTGCGGCCGGCGTCGGACCAGATGGGCACGATGATGAGCGAGTAGACCATGGCACCCACGCGCTGCGCCTGCTCCAGCGCCTGGGCGTACCGGGTGCCCTTCTTGGTGTTGTCGCCGTCGGAGATGAGCACGATCACGCGGCGGCGGCCACCGGCGGGGTTAGTGTCCTTGAGACGGTCGGAGGCGAGGTAAATAGCCTCGTAGAGGGCGGTCTCGTCGCCGTTCTGGAGCTGGCCAAGGCCTTCATCGATCTTTTTAGCGTCGTTGGTGAACGGGACGACTTCGCGGACGGTGTAGGCGAAGTCGAGGAGGGCGATCTCGTCCTGCTGGCGCACGAGGGCCTTCACGAACTTCTTCCCGGCCTCCCGCTCCAGCTTGTGATAGCTGATGAGGCTCTCGCTGGAGTCGATGCAGAGGACGATGGAGAGCGGCGTGGCGGATTCGCGCTCGAAGATGGCGATCTTCTGTGTCTTGCCATCTTCTTTGATCTCGAACTGATCCTTCTCGAGGCCGCCTACCGGTGCGCCCGACGCATCGACGACGTTCAGGGGGATGTTCACCAGACGCGTCTGGACACGGAGGGTCTCGACCTGGTCGCCCTGATCGACGGGCTTCTGCGTCTTCGGCTCTTCGATCGGAATCTCGTTGCCGGTGGGGGCCTGGGGCGGCTTGCGCACCACGGGAGCCTGCGCGAGGGACGTTGCGAGGAGCGTGGGAACGATGAGGCACGCCAGAAACCCATGTCTCCAAAGCGAGACGTGATACACCCGGGGTTGCGGCTGGTTGCGCATTGCTAGACCTCGACCCGCAACGCTTCGGGGAAGGGTTCGCCATCGGCCCAGACCGCGCCATCGATGAAGTGTTCCTTCTTCCAGATCGGCACCGTCTTCTTGAGGGTATCGATCAGCCAGCGACAGGCCTCGAAGGTGACTCCGCGATGCGCCGACGCGACCGCGATGAGGACGCTGGTCTCGCCGATTTCGAGCTTTCCCAGACGGTGAATCAGCGCGACGTCGCGCACGCCGAACTTCGTGACTGCCTCGTTTGCCAGCGCCTGCATCTGTTCGAGGGCCATTTCACGGTAGGCCTCGTAGACCAGATAGAGCGTCTCGCGACCGCGGGTGTTGTTGCGCACGATGCCGTCGAAGCAGCAGACTGCTCCGTCGGCCCCGGCTTTGACGCCGGCCATCACGGCGGCGGTGTCGATGACGCTGTCGACGATCTCGATTCTCATGCGGTGCCCCCGCTTACGGGCGGCAGCAGTGCGACCTCGTCGCCCTCCTGGAGTGCGTGGTCCACGCCTACATATTCCCGATTCACGGCCACGGCCAACGCCCTCCAGACCACACTGTGTTTAGACGCGTTTTTTTCTGAAAGTCGCAGCAGACCACCCACCGTCTCGCCCTCGGCGAGTTCCAGGGTGGAACGGTCGCCGGTAAAGAGGTCCTTCAATACTCCGAAATAAAGCACGGTCACTCGCATCCAGCCAAGGATATCCTCCGCTAGCGGCTTCGCGAAAGTGTGCCGCCATCGGAGGCGATCGCGGTGAGGCCGGGACGCTCGACTGGCGAGCCGAGGGGAAGCCACACATTGAAGACGGTGCCGTGGGTCGCGCTCTCGGCGGCGGTGCGCGACCGGAACCGGATGCGGCCACCGTGCTTTTCCACGAGCGACTGCACGAGCCACAGACCGAGGCCGGTTCCGTGCTCCCCCTTGGTGGTGAAGAAGAGGCTGAACAGCCGCGCGCGGTGCGCCGCGTCGATGCCTGAGCCGGTGTCGGCTACCGTGAGGGAGTAGCCTGCGTTCGCGGGGTGGACACGGACCAGAATGCGCCCGTTCGCGCCGATGGCTGCTGCCGCGTTCTGCAGCAGGTTGATCAGAATCTGCCGCAGTTCACTGGGGTAGCCGTACATCTGCCGCGGAGCATTCACGCGGGTCTGCACATGGATGTTGTGCTTCACGAAATCGCTGGTCTGCAGCTCGATGACGCTCTCGAGCAAAGGACCGAGGAGGACCGGCATGGGCGCGGACGACTCGCGATAGAGCGACAACGTGCTGCGGGCGATGTGGCCGGCGCGCACGATCTCACTCTGCGCCGTGTCGATGAGCGAGAGAGCTTCTTCCGGAACGGCGGGGTCGAACCGCAGGACGTACAGCAGGTTGCCGACCGTATCGAGGGGGTTCTTGATCTCGTGCGCGATCGAGGCCGAGATGCGTCCGGCGACCGCCAGCTTCTCGGCCGCGATCAACGATGCGAGGGCCTGATCCTTCTCCTTCTGGGTGGTCGACAGCATGAGCATAAAGCGCTCGATGTTCGCCGCGAGGTCCGGAGCGCTGCGGATGAAGAGCACCGCGGTCGGCACGGAGGCGAGCGCCGCGATCACCTTCATGGCGGCCGAGACGCGATAGACCGCCCACCAGATCGTCACCATCTCCATGACGTGGGTGAGGCCGCAGGCGATGATGAAGGTTCCGAAGGCGATGAAGATCCAGAGATAGCCGCGCAGATCCTCGACGCCGCGCAGCTTGAACGCCATCCAGAAGAGGGCCAGAAAGATGGCCAGGTAGGAGGCTGCAATCAGCCCGTCCATGACGACGTTCGTCCACACCAGGCCGGGCTGCGCCAGATAACAGAACTGGTGGGGCAGGTAGTTGGCCGACATCAAAAACGAGTATCCGCCCGCATATCCCACTGCGGCGACCACGACGAAGAAAGCGACAATCGACCAGACGATCTTCTTCACAGGCTCAATAGGCTCGACAGTTACTCAGACGGGAATGGGAGACAAGTGTGTACGGTTGACTTCAGTGATCATACTCCTCCACAAGCCGCCTGAAAGTCATGGGCCCGGCACTTTTCGTCGCTACGCGGCGGCAGCCAGCGATAAGAGTATGTGGTGGAAATCGACCGGGTCATGCGTCGATTGCGCAACAAAAAAGGGCGGCCCGCTTTTCAGCGAACCGCCCCCATTGATCCGAACTTAAGCGTTACAGGGCTGCGCTCAGGACTTCCTCACGGACTTCTTCGTCCTGCACCACATCCTTGTTCGTCTGCGGCAGGGCCACGGCGAGTACATCCTCGATCCGGCGTGCGTAGTGGATCGCGATGCCCTCGGTCTGGTCGGGCGTCAGGTCCTCATCAACCTGCTGCTTGCAGTCCGCGGGCATGATGACGTCGCGGACTCCGGCGCGCTTGGCGGCGAGGAACTTCTCTTTGATTCCCCCTACGGGTAAGACATCTCCCGAAAGGGTGATCTCGCCGGTCATGGCCAGCAGAGGCCGGACGGGCTTGTCGGTGAAGAGGCTGACGAGGGCGGTTGCCATCGTCACGCCTGCCGACGGGCCGTCCTTGGGGATGGCGCCGGCGGGGACGTGGATGTGGACGTCGATATCCTTCATGACGTCTTCGTCCAGGCCCAGCTTGAGGGCGTTCGAGCGGACCCAGGTGAGCGCGGCCTGCATCGACTCCTTCATCACGTCGCCGATCTGGCCGGTGATGTTGAAGCTGCCCTTGCCCTTCATCTTGTTGGCTTCGATGAAGAGGATGTCGCCACCGGCCGGTGTCCAGGCGAGACCGACGACGACGCCGGCCCGCTTGGTGCGCTCGGCGATCTCGGTGTCCACGCGGACCTTGATGCCACCAAGGAACTCGTGGATGATCTCCGGGGTAATCGTCAGGGGCTCGGTGCGGCCCTCGGCGATCTTGCGCGCCAGCTTGCGCAGGACGGTGCCGATCTGCTGCTCCAGCTTACGGACGCCGGCCTCGCGCGTGTAGTGACGGGCAACCATCGCTACGGACTCGGTCGGGAAGACGATCATCTCCACTGGGACGCCGTTTTCCTTGATCTGGCGCGGGATGAGGTACTTCTCGGCGATCGCGACCTTCTCCTCCTCGGTGTAGCCGGTGAGCTCGATGATCTCCATGCGGTCCAGGAGCGGGCCGGGGATAGTGTCGAGCTGGTTGGCGGTGCAGATGAAGAGCACCTTGGAGAGATCGAAGGGCTGATCGAGGTAGTTGTCGCGGAACGTGTTGTTCTGTTCCGGGTCGAGCGTCTCAAGGAGCGCCGAGGCGGGGTCGCCACGGAAGTCGCGGCCCAGCTTGTCGATCTCGTCGAGCATGAAGACGGGATCCTTCACCTCAACACGCTTGAGATGCTGAATGATCTGGCCGGGAAGAGCGCCGATGTAGGTGCGCCGATGTCCGCGGATCTCGGCCTCGTCGTGCATGCCGCCGAGCGAGATGCGCGAGAACTTGCGGTCGAGGGCGCGGGCGATGGAGCGGCCAAGCGAGGTTTTACCCACGCCCGGAGGTCCGACGAAGCAGAGGATCGGGCCCTTCATGTCCGGCTTGAGGCGACGCACGGAGAGGTAGTCGAGGATGCGGTCCTTGACCTTCTTGAGGCCGTAGTGGTCCTCATCGAGGAACTGCTTTGCCTTGAGGATGTCGACCTCTCCGGAGCTGGTTTTGGACCAGGGGAGAACGGCCAGCCACTCGACGTAGTTGCGGGTGAGGCCATAGTCGGCCGCGGCCGGGTTCATGCGGCTGAGGCGTCCGAGTTCCTTGAGGGCGTCCTTCTTGGTCTCTTCCGGCATGCCGGCGTTTTCGATCTTTTCCTTCAGTTCGGCGATGTCCTTCTGGGTATCGTCGACGTCGCCGATCTCCTTCTGGATGGCCTTGAGCTGCTCGCGGAGATAGTAGTCGCGCTGCGACTGCTGGACGGCGTCCTGGACCTCGGTCTGGATCTTGTTGCGGAGCTGCTGGACTTCGAGTTCCTTGGCAAGATGCTTGTTGACGCGCTCCAGACGGGCAGAGACATCGACGGTTTCGAGGAGTTCCTGCTTGTCGGCGGTGGTGAGGAACGGCAGGGACGAGGCGATGAAGTCCGCCAGGCGGCCGGGCTCGTCGATGTTGATGGCGATGGTCTGGAGGTCGTCCGAGAGGGTCGGGGACGAGGTGACGATCTGCTGGAACTCGCTGACCACATTGCGCTGCAGCGCCTCCAGTTCGGGGGTTTTCTCGGGCTCAACCTCGGCCAGAACCTCATATTCGGCGGTCATGAAGGGCGAGACCTGGGCGAAGTCGCCGAGTTTGACGCGCTCATTGCCTTCCGTGAAGACGAAGAGACTTTGGTTGGGCATCTTGACGACCTTGTGGACGGTCGCGCGCGTGCCGATGGCGTGCAGGTCGGTGCCGACGGGAGCATCCTGTCGGGCATCGCGTTGCGCGACGACGAGGATGGTTTTTTCCTCACCGAGCGATTGGATCAGCTGGATCGAACTCTCGCGGCCGACGGTCAGCGGGAGAACGGCGTGTGGAAAGAGCACGGTATCGCGGACGGGCAGTACGGGGACTGGCCGTGACGAGCCTTTTTCGCCTTTCGCTGCGCTGGGTTTGATTACACTTACAAAGTCGTTTGCCATTTGAGTGTCCTTCTATCAGATTTCCTGATTCTTTTGATGCAGCCCGTCTCAGATAGTTTCAGCCCCATGACAACCCGCCGTCAAATCGCGGCAGCGTCTAACAGGTAGGATGAACCTTACGCCTTAAAGAGTCATCGGCGCATACGACGAGATGCTTCAGGAAAACCCATTGCGGGAACGTGTCAAGGTCAGGAGCGGGTCGCGACGTCCGTTTGCCATTCGACTGACCCTTGTGCTGCTCGGACTGCTGGCGATGCTTTCGCTGGCGGCGTGCGCGGTGGGGGTGATGACGGAAGGAAATCTGATCCCGCTGGTGCTGGTCGTTCCGGCGGTGTGCCTTTTTCTTGTCGCGATGGGGATTTCGAAGTACCGGGGCTGGGCTCGCGGGGTGATTCTGCTGATCGCAGGGGCGCTTGCTGCGTTTTGCCCGATCGCGATTGCGATCGACGCGGTGGTGCTGGGTAAGCAGCTTTACCTTGGACTTCCTACCGTCTATCTGGTGACGTACGCGGCTGCGAATGTGATCTATATTTTTCTGGCGGTGCTGGGAATCTGGTGGCTGGTGTACTTCAACCGGCGGTCGACGAAAGCGCTGTTCGGCAAGAGTCCGTTGTAAGCGCGAAAGTTCCTGCTGGACGTTCGCGTTTCCGCGCTACACTGCTCGCACCCATGAGACGCCCAGCCGGCCTGATCCTCGCACAGATCGCCCTTGCAGCTCTTGCGTTTTTCGAGCTTTGCGGCGTCGTGGGGATGGTGGCGATGGCCGCTTTCGGCTCGCGCATGCAGCCGCCCTCATCCGCAGCGACCCACCTGCTGCTCGGCATTGCGGCGGTCTTCGGTCTTCTGTTCTCCGCGCTGACGACCTGGTCTATCCTGACCATCGTCGGACTGGGCCGCCTCCGTTCCTGGGCGCGCTACTCGATCCTGGTGCTTGGAGGGCTGCTCGCTCTGCTTGGCGCTCTGTTTTGTGCAGGAACTCTGATCGTGCGTGCCCTGGCCCCCACACTGCCACACCCGCCTGGACAGACGCCGGAAGCCATGGCCGTGAACTCCTACATCCTGCTGGGGTCCGGCATCTTTTACGCGCTGGTCGCGGCTGTGGGCGTCTGGTGGCTGGTCTACTTCAACCTTCGCGCCACCCGCGCCCTGTTCACACCGCAACCGCTCTTCGATTCCGCTTACCCGCCACCACCACCGCTGCCACCTGGGCCGCTGGAGGGCATTCCCACGCCGATTCTTGCGCTTTCCATCCTTTATGGGATCTCGGCGGTGGGCACGGCTATTCCCGCCTTTCTCCGGTTTCCGGCTTACCTGATGGGATTCATCGTGACGGGGTTTGCCGCGCATGTGGTGTATGCCGTGTTCACGGTGCTGTGCGGCTATGTCGCCTACGGGCTGTTTCGCCTCGACAACCGGGCTCGGATCACAGCTCTTGCGTACTCTGCCTTTGGGGCCGTTCACCTGGGGTTGAATATGCTGCCGTCCTCGCAGGCACGCATGCTCGTTTACCTGCAACAGGTGAACGCAAGGATGGGAGTTCCTCCAAATCCGGCCACGACGAACCTCAACGCAAGCTACCAGCTTTTTATCAGCGTCTTTGGGCTGGTGCTGATGGCGGTGGTCGTCTGGGTCCTCATCCGGTACCGTCCAGCGTTCAAGCCAGCCGCCTAGCTGCCGATCGCGGCCTTGTAGCGTCCGAGCACCTTGAGCCATGAGCAGTGGTGGCGCAACGACGCGACGGCTGCGTCGGCCTTCTCTGCATCTTCGAAGCGCACGTCGACGTAGAAGTGGTACTCCCAGGGGCGGGAGACGACGGGGCGCGACTCGATCTTGGTGAGGTTGACGCCGGCGTCGGCAAGGAGCGTGAGCGCGGCGACCAGCGTGCCGGGGCGATGCTCGACCGAGAAGGCGAGGCTCATCTTGTTGGCTTCGGGATCGGGGCTCGCGGCTCCGCGTTTCTTCAGGAGGTAGAAGCGGGTGAAGTTTTCTTCGTGGTCCTCGATGCCCGCCTCAAGGACCTCGGCACCGTATTGCTTCGCGGCGAGCTCCGGGGCGAAGCCGGCCGCGTCGCGCCAGCCCTCGGCCATGAGCTTCTTGACGCTGCCCGCGGTGTCGTAGACGGGAAAGACCTCGATGCCGGGATGCGCCACAATCCACTTGCGGCACTGCGACAGAGCCACGGGATGCGACATGACGCGCTTCAGGTCGGCGACCTTCACGCCCGGGGCGGCGATGACGCAGAAGCGGATGCGCAGCAGGCTCTCTCCGCAGACCTCGACGGCGCGTTCCCGCAGCAAGTCGTAGTGCTCGGCGACCGAACCATGCAGGCTGTTCTCGATGGGCAGGACGGCGGCGTCGGCGCTTCCATCCTGGATACGGTCGAAGACCTCGGCCGACAAAGCGCACGGGACGATTTCTACGTCGCCCAGCATCCCCAATGCAGCCATGTGGCTATTCGATCCAAGCTCTCCTTGTATGGCAACGCGCAATCGTCACAACTCCTTTTCAAATCGGTACCTTCGCTGGCAACCAGATTCCATTTTGCCGCAACTTATGGTATGTCGGCCGAGATGGCCAGCGAGTTATACGGGCTTAGTTACAACGCTTATGGAAGAGATCATTTCCGAGCGACTCAACAGGAGAACGATACATGCTTTGGACGATCACCATTGTGCTTTTTATCCTTTGGATTTTAGGCCTTGTCAGCAGCTACACCCTGGGCGGGTGGATCCATGTCCTTCTCGTCCTCGCCATCATCGTTCTTATCTTCAATCTTCTTTCGGGCCGTCGAGCTCTGTAGTCTCACGGCTCTCACACTCACGCCGCACGCAACCGTAGCACAAGTCTAAACGCCCCTCCGCAGGGAGGGGCAACCGACTGAAGGGACAGGACCATGAACAAGGATACCGTTGCAGGAGCACTGAAGAACGCAGCAGGACACATCAAGCAGGCAACCGGCGAAGCGATTGGAAACGAGAAGCTCGCGAACTCCGGAGCTGCCGATCGCGTCACCGGCGCAACGCAGGAAGCATGGGGCAAGACGAAGGATGCCGCGCAGGCCGTTGGCGATCATGTCCGCACCAATGAGACCGTGGCCCGCGACGAGAGCCACGACACAGCGCATAACGTGCGCGAAAAGATTGCTGAAGCTGCCGAGCATGCGAAGGATTCCATCAGCCGCGGCGTCGACAAGTTGAAGGCTGACCTGCACCGTGACCACGAGACAACCAACTCGCGCTAGTCACTCCGGATGCGAAAAGAAAGGCCCGCTCTCCAGCGGGCTTTTCCTTTTTGGACTCGCTTATCTGCGCAGGAGAACATCGCCTGCGAACGCCAGAAAGAAGACGACCGCGATGACACCGTTCAAGGTGAAGAAGGCGGCATTCATGCGGCGGAGATCGGTTGGCGAGACGATGGCATGCTCGTAGATCAAGAGCGCCGCAACGATCGCCAAGCCTACCCATGCGACCGGGCCGAGCGCGAACAGCTTGACGAGCCAGAGCAGCAGAATGAGAGCGGCGACGTGCATCGTGCGCGCCATGGTGAACGCGGTCTCCATGCCGAAGGCTGCCGGCACGCTGAAGAGGCCCACGGAGCGGTCGTGGGCGAAGTCCTGGCAGGCGTACAGGACGTCGAATCCGGCGACCCAGAAGAGCACAGCCGCCGTGAGAACGATGATGCGGGGATCAAGGCTACCGCGTACGGCAACCCATGCGGCGGTGGGTGCAATGCCCAGAGCCAGCCCAAGCACCACATGCGACCAGCGGGTTACGCGCTTCATGTAGCTGTAGCCGAGCACCACGATGAGCACGATGGGCGCCAGTTCCAACGTCATGCGATTGAGCAGGGCGCAACAGGCCAGGAAGACGAGCACCATGAACAGCGTGAAGCCGCCGACGAATCCCCTGCCGAGCGCGCCGGCGGGAATGGCTCTCATCTTCGTGCGCGGATTGGCTGCGTCGAGATCGGCGTCAGCCAGCCGGTTGAAGGCCATCGCCGCGGACCGCGCCGAGACCATGCACGCCACGATCAAGAGCAGCACGCGCCCTGTCGGCCACCCGCCCGCCGCGAGCACGGCGCCGGTCAGCGCAAACGGCAGAGCGAAGATGGAATGTTCCCACTTGATCATCTCCAGCGTGGTCGCGGTGCTCTTCCATAGATTCGTCATAGATCTATCGTAAAAGAGAAAGGCCGTCCGCACGAGGCGAACGGCCTTTGTAAGGCTGGCAGACGGTTATCCGCGGGGGCGCTTGCCGGCCACTTCGAGGTTGTTGGTGACCTTGAAGACACCCGGGACACCGTTGGCGCGAATGTTTGCGATATCCTTGTCGCCCTGGCTATCGACGACACCCGAAAGCGTGACGTTGCCGTTGACGACGGTGATCCGGATGGGTTTGGCGGGATCCATGGCGTAGCGATTCAACTGCGGTGCGCCATAGACGGCACGAGCGGTCGCGATGCGGATGCGGTCATCCATGGGCGAAAGCGGGGCCACTTCGATGTTGTCGACCACATCCTTCACACCCGGGTAGTTGGCGACCAGGCTGAGAGCGGAATCCTTATCCATGGGTCCGTAGGCTACACCGCCCAGCGTCACCACACCGTTCTGCACGCCGATGGTCAGGGCGTTGAAGGCCGTCGTGCCATAACCGACACGGTCGTAGGCGAGCTTCTCGGCCAGCTTCGCGCGCAGGGTTGCATCCTCAACGGGTGCGCCGCCGACCTGGATTTCGTTATCGACTGCCTTCACGTTCTTGCGATGATGCACCTTACGGTCTGCATCTTCCTTCTCGCTGTACACGTCCACCGTACCGGTCAGCGTGACCACGCCGTCGTGTACCGCGGCCTGGACATCCTTGAACTGCTTCTTGTCCAGAGCCTTCATCACATCGCTCTGGATCTGCCCATCGTTGTTCTCCTGCGCACGCGCGACACTGCTGAAGAGCAGCGATCCGGCGAGCATCAGGCTTCCGGCAAACATTGGTTTCATGGCTTTCATAAAAGCTCCTGCACCGGGTCTCTCCCGGCAAAGGGCTCGGACAATTCAGGCCCTTTCCTCTACCTGATTAGACGCAAAACGGGCCCAAAAGATTCCTAGCGGTAGCGCTGCCGAATCTTGTAAACGATACTGAATACACCGGTTTCGTCGCGTGTCGCCACCACGGACATGCGGGGGTTCAGTTGGTATTGCACCTGGATCAACTGCTGCGCCGAGGAGTTCACGTTGGTCGCGTAGGTCAGGGTCAACTGCCGCGACAACTGCTGTTGCACGGTGATGCGCGCGGCCGATGTGCCGAGCGTACCGACGAACGCCGGATCGATCTTCACACTGCCCACGCCGAACAGCTTCTCGACACGATTCGAGACAGTGGCGTTCAACGCGCCACCCAGGAGAGCGCTCGTGGTGGGATCGGTGCCAGCTTGCACCTGCTGTTCCTGGTAGAGTTGCGCCTCCTCCTGCGTGCGTCCAAGCGCCAGCAGGTTGAAGACGTCGGCCTCGCTGAGCGGCGGCTCGGAGCGGTAGGTCGGCTTCAGGCTTGTGGTCGTGCCGTGGAGGCCGATGGTGACGTCGTAGTTCTCCACGCGGGCGGTCGCGTCGAGATCGATCACGGGATCGATCCGAACCGGATTGGTGAAGTAGATATCTCCGCGCTGGAGCTGGTACTTGGTGCCGGCGAACGTGGCGCTGCCGTCGGTGATCTGAATGCGGCCAAGGACCGTGGGCACGGCAATCGTGCCGCGTACGGTGAGATCCACGGTGCCGGCGAGCTTCGCGTAGGAGTTCTGGAAATCGAGCTGCGGAGAGCTGGTGACATGGACGTCCAGCTGGATCTTGTTCGTCGCCGCGTCAGGGTCTGGCGGTGCCGCGACACCACCCGCGCCAGCGAAGGCGGCGAAGTCCACATCCGCGCCGATACCGAAGCGCGTGAGCAACACGGTACCGCTGAGCAGGGCGTTCTGCGCACCACCCTGCAGCCTGAACTTCGCGTTCGCCGTGGCGCTCAATCCATACAGACGGACACGGACCACGTCGCCTGTGGCCGTAAGGTCCGCATAGACGCCGTTGCGGTAGGTGAGGAAGCCGCCGATCTTCAACTGTCCACCACCGGTGGTCGCCGTCAGGCTCTGCACCTCAAGGCGGTCTTCATTGAAGATGAGGGTGCCGTTCATGTTGGTCAGGCCGTTGGGGATTCCATCGACCGCGGCGTTCACCTGGTCGAAGATCACCTTGCCGGTGAGCGCGGGACTCTTCATCGTTCCACCCGCGGCTACCGTGAACGTGACCTTGCCACTGGCGATGATGTCCGGATCGAAGGTGTGGGCCAACTGCGGGCTCACCGATCCCTTCGCGTTCAGGTTCAGCGTGCCGCCCTTGGGATTGGTGACGCCCAGCACCTGCGCTGTGCCACCCAGATGCAGGTCCGTATCCTGCCCGGTGATGTGGACCTGCTCAAGCAGGGCGACGCCGTTCTTCAGGCTCACGCGCAGAGGCTCCGCCGCCTTCAGTTCATACCCGTTCAGCTTGACGACGAAGTTCTCGAAGTTCGCCGAGCCCGCCATGGCCAGGGGCGTCTTCGCCGGCCCACTCACGTCGACCACGCCGTTGATGGAAGAGCTTCCCTTCAGGCTCGAGTCGCCAAATAACGCGAGCGGTTTACCGACATCGAAGCCCGCGACGGTCAGCTTGGCGGTTGTCTGATAGTCGCCGGTCAGGGCGGTCTGGCCATCGGCCGTTACACCGGCACCCAGCACCGTGGACTTGGCCGTATAGAAGACGGTGCTGCCCGCGCTGTGGAGGTCGGCTGTCAGTTCACCCACAGGCTTGCCCTGTATGGTGACGTTGGCGACGCTGACATGCGCCTTGAGATTCGGCTCCGTCATCGTGCCGTTCGCATCGGCTACGAGACTTACTGTGCCATCGCCGTTCAGGTTCGCCTTCTGCACCGTCGTGAACTTCGACAGCATCAGGTTGTTGCCTTCGAGATGGCCATGCAGGTGCTTCGAGCTGAGATCGTATCCGCCATTGCCGGCGATCGTCATGCCGTGCAGTTGCAAGGCAATCTGGCTGGCTTCGATATCCTGGCCGGTCACACTCATGGTCACATGGGCAGCTTCATAGGGCTCGCCATAGGCGACACCGTTGGCGAGCGAGACATGGCCGCTTCCGCTGAGGTTCTGGAAGGTTCCAACGAGGTGGCCGTCGATCCCGACCGTGCCCGTCACAGGAATCTTGTCCTGCTGCCCTGCAATCTTCAACAGGTCGAGTATGGGTGCCGTCGCGAGTTGCACATTCGCGTCGACGGTGGTGCCTTCATCCCAGACCCAGTCCTCCACGCCACGCTTCGAGACGATGCGCCGTGGTCTGAACGATCCACCGAGATGCAGCACGGCCGCGCCCTGCTTGATGGTGGACGATGCTACTGAAAGCCCGCGCGGCGAGTAATCCGCATCGCCCACCAGGGAGTCGATCTGCACGTTCGCGGCGGTGCCCAGCTTGACCTGCAACTGGTCCCCTTCAAGGTGTCCTTTCACATCGAGATTCCTGATCGGTCCCGATGCGGTTCCATGAAACACGAGAGCACCATGCAGATCGACGGGGATGGCCGCGCTTCCCTTCTTGCCATTGGCCTCGAAGCCAAGCGTCTGCAGCAACTGGTCATACTCGCCGATATCGCGCACCGTCGCATCGGCCTGCAGGTTCGTGAGGCGATCGCCAAGATTGACGCCCAGCACGCCACTCGCGTTCAGGATGGTTCCCGGCGTCTGCAGCAGGATGTGCTGGATGTTCACGACCTCGGTGCGTCCGTCGTAGTGCGCCAGAGTCTGGCCCGTGACGGGAATGTTGTTCAACGCGCCCTTGCGCACGACGCCGGTTGGAGCGAACTTCAGATCGCCCTGCACCTGCACGGAATCCGCGATTTGCGCAGCGGGCCCGCCCCACTCCACCTCCACCGGTCCCGACACCGCGGTATCGAAGCCCAGGTCGCCATAGCCCTTCGGAGCGGTCACATCCATGATGGTGCGCAGGGGAATCCTGTCGATCGTCGCCTTGAGATAGGCATGCGCGTACTGTACCTGCGGGATGTTCGTCGAGAGCTTGACGGGAGCCTTCGCACCCATCGCGACGGCTGTCTGGTTGGTCGTGGTGACCGCGGCCTTGGCAGTCGGTGAAGCCGTGGGCGTATTCGCCGGCACTTCACCAAGCCAGTTCACAATGCGCAGCTCTCCCATGGCGCTTCCGCCGCCGGGAAGATATCCCGTCAGCGCCGTCAACAGGAGTTCCGTGGGAGTGATATGCAACTGCGCTCCGCCATTGATGTCATGCAGGCGCACATACTCATCCTGATAGGAGGCGCCATGCACCTTCGCCGAACCGATCAGCAGGTACCCCGCCTTGCAATCCGGATCGGGAGGCAGGGTCTTTACGGAAGCGTTGATCTCTTCGTTCTTTCTCCTGCGAAAGATGCCCGGCTTCTTCTGCGCGGTGGCGGGACTCACGTTGCAGTTGTGCCCCTTGATATCCAGGTCCACCGTGCCCGGGCCGAGGCCGTCGAACCCAGACAGCACCGAAATCTGCTTCAGTTCGAGCGTTCCATCCGCGGCGGCCCACCACTCCGGATTCGCGAAGTGCGTGATGTTCGCACTGGCGCGCAGGTCCGAACTCTTGCCGGTGTGCAACTCCAGCTTGTTCAGCGCCGCCATGTCGCGACCGAACTCGGCCTCCACATGCACCTTCGACTGCGCTTCGGGCTCCTTCGCCATCTTCGTGCGCAGGTCGTTCAGATCGAGAACGATGCCATAGCGGTCCGTCGACGTGATGTAGTTGACCTTGGCCTGTAGATCGTTCGCAGAAAGATCGAAGGGGATCGCTCTGTTGTTCAGGAGCACAACGCCGTTGACCAACTCAACATCCTTCGCTTTCAGGTCCAGCACCGTGTCCTGGAACGGCTCGGTGCTGGTGCTTGGATGCTTTGGCGTCGGCTGATTGGTCTTGCCATCTTTATCGACGATGAGGTGCGCATGCGGCTGCTCGACACGCAGCAGATTCAGGCCGATGTGCGAGGCAAGACCACCGGCCGTATGTTGGAAAAAGCTGACGATCTTGAGACGAATGAGGATCTTGTCGGCGGCGAGATAGGGAGCTTCTCCCGGACCTTCGAGACCATGAATCACGAGGCCATCTGCCTCGATTGCAAGATGCCAGAGGTTGAAGGTGATTCGGCCCAACTCAACGCGGCCGCCGGTTGCGTCTTCGAGCACGCTGACGACCTGCTTGCCGACACGCCTTTGGAAGTCTCCGGTGGTCGTATACCAGGCGCCAAGGCTGAGTACCACGAGAAGAAGGCCCACCACCCCACCAAGCACCCATGCGCACTTGCGCCCGATGTGGAGACTCTTCCTCTTTTTCTGTTCTTCGTTCGTTGCGCTCACGGTGCCACCTCACCGGGCTTCAGAATCTGTACCGTTCCCTGTACCCTCAGACTCGTCAACCAATCCTGCAACAGCTTGCTTACCTGCTGCTGGAGGAGAATTTCCTGAATACGATCGCTCAGTTCATCGAGAGGCGGTGCCACCGCCTTTGCCTTCGCATACTGCGGCAATAAATCCTTCTTGTAATAGTCGCTGATCTCTTCCGGCGTGACGCGGATGCCCATGCGGAAGCGGTTCTCGATGTACGAGAGCACCTCCATCCTCTGCTTCCAGCGCTGCTGCAACTCCGTCTCCGTAAAGCCCTGGTCTGCAACGAACTTCTTCCATCCCTCGTCCGTTTCGCAGTGATACTGTTTGCAGGCCGGGATGTCCTTGCGCAGCGTCTGAATCTGCGCTGCCACAGCCTCATCCTTCACGCCGCCGATTGTCTGTAACCGCGACTGTTGCAAGATCAAGGTTCGGTTGATGAGCCGCTCGACTGCCTTCTCCCGGGTAAAGTCCTTGCCGCCCGTCGAGAACGGCTGAAACGCGGCGAAGCGCTTCTCTTCATCGACATCGCTTTCGAGGATGAGATCCCCATTGACGATCGCGATCACCCGGTCGATGGTCTGTCCGGCTTGTGCCGGCGTTACGGGCCGTACAGACTTGTTGGCGGGCACCTGCGCGACGCACGCCTCTGCCAGGATTGCCAGCATCGCCACACGGATTAGCACATGTTTTGTCATGTTCAGAAGCTCTGTCCGATGCTGAAGAAGAAGTTGAAGTGGCTGGCTGTGCCGTAGTGCGGGACGCTGCCGTTGAAGTCGTAGATGACCGGGTAGATGGGCGGGTTGAGATTGTAACTAAAATCGACACGTACTGGCCCGACCGGCGTCTTGTACCGTGCGCCGACGCCCACCGCGTGTGAGAAGTAATTGAAGTTGCAGGTGCCGACCGACTCGCCCGGATTGGTGACGACCTTGCAGGTATCACGATCGGGCTGCGAGAACCGCTTGGCGCTCGAGAGGACTTCATTGACGTTCTGGAATACGTTGCCCATGTCGTGAAAGAGGACGAAGTTGACGCTATCGCCGACATAGGGAAGAGTGGGTGGCGGCAGCCGCAGTTCCAGTGTGTTGATGAAAACCGCCGAGCCGCCGACGGGATAGCCAGTCTGCAGATCGCGCGGACCGGCTCCGTTGATGGGGAAGCCGCGATGCGACGATGCGCCACCGGCATAGAGGCGCTCCGGCAAGGGCACGGCATTGCAGCTTGCATTCGTATCCAACAGCACGCCGGCGCATTCAGGGTTGGTCGCATTCGGGTTGGTGCCGAACGGGGTCTCGACCCCGAAGCGTGTGTTGCGCGCAAAGGTATAGCGGCGTCTGCTGTTCTTGCCGAACTGGTAGTACGTAGAGTTCGTGACGTCCACTTTGTTGAACGAGGTTTGTGAACCGAACTTTGACGACGCGATGAACTCCTGAATCGACGTGTACGAACCTTTCACGGCATCGAGCGGCGAAGGATCGCGGCGATCGTGAAGCCATGTGATGGATGGGCCACCCACACGGACCGGCTGCGAGAGCAGAGGAATCAGGTTCGCCGAGACCTGCAGGCTGTTGGGATCTACGGCCACGCGCCTGTACTGAAAGTCGTAGATGAACGTGTCGGTCTTGCGCCACTTCTGCGTGATGCGGAGGTCGAACTGCAGTGTCGAAGCAGTAAAGGTGGAGATGTTCGAGACATTCGAATAGCCGCCCGAGACCGAAGCGGAGAAGTTCGGACTGCCCTTCAGGTGAGGATTCAGGAAGCTGAGCGTCGCGATCTTTTCGAGCAGTCCATACGTCGTATGCAGGGTCAGCGACTCGTCCTTGCCGCGCAGGTTGATGCGGGAGATGTCGAGCGAAACGCGCGGGCTGACGCCGGTCTTGCCCTCCTGCGTGTATTGCTTGTTCGGATCGAGGCCCAACTGGATCTTCGAAGCGGTCGAGATATCTCCCTGTGCGGGCGTGCCGGTCTGCGCCTCGAAACCGAAGCCGTACGTCACATCCCAGCGCTTTGCTTCTGTCACCTGAACCAGCACATTCTTCGTGGGAGCCTGCCCCGCAGGATTCTGGACCGCGGCGATCACCTCGTTGAACAGAGCCAGGTTGTAAAGATTCCGCTGCGTCTGCAGCAATGCGCTCTGATCGAGCGGATCACCCGCGCTGACCTTGATCTGGTCCTTCACCACCTGCGGCTTGGTGCGCTCGATGCCCGAGACCAGCACTTTGTCGACAAAGACCTGCTGGCCCTCGGTCACGTTCAGCGTGACATCGGTGGCCGTCGCGTCCGCCGTTTCGACCGCCTGCTTGATCTCCACCTTGGCCTGGTCGAAGCCGTGGCTCACGTAGTAGCCGAGCACCGCGTCGCGATCGCCCGAGAGCGTAATCAACGAGAACGGCTGCCCCTTCTCGGCATTCAGCAGAGCTCGCACATCCTTCTCGCGCGACGCGTCGACACCGGCAAGCAGGACCGGCCCAAATTTCTGCTGGGGTCCCTCATCCACTTTGAACGCCGCGCTGATCAAGGCTTTCGACCGCGGCTTCGCGCCACCCGGAGGATCGACATCCTTCACGGACGAGCTGACCTTCACGGCATTGAATCCGTTCGCGCGATAGATGGCCGCAATCGAGTTCTCGTCGGACTTCACCAGCGCTGCGCTGTATCGGCCACTGCGCAGGTATGCGTCCGCCTTCTGCACCTGTAGACGCTCTTTCAAGACATCCGTGCTGAAGTACTTGTTGCCGGCAATCGTGACGTCGACAACCTTATGCGCGCGTCCCTTGTCGACGGTATAGGTGATCGTCTGCTGTGGCGTTCCTTCGCCATCGACCTTCACCGTGACCGACGCATCGAAGTAGCCCTGCTGCTGCATGAACTCCTTGATGTTGTGCGTGCCTTCGTTGAGCAGATCGTTGTCGACCGTGCTCTCCTCAAACACCGGGACCAGAAGATGCAGTCTGCTCTTCGAGACCTTCGCGCCATCCACCACGACCTTGACGATGGGACCCTGGCTCGCCTTGAAGTCGTAGTCCAGCATTTTGCGCTTCGTATCGTAGGTCGACTTCTGCAGCGAGACCGTCGCCTCCAGCCTGTCCTTCTTCTGATACTGCGTCCGCAGCTTGTCCAACGCGTTGCTGGTCGTATCCCGCGTCACCTTCGAGCCCGCCTTCAACTTGCCCTTCTTGCGAAACTCCTCGGTCGTCAGGCCGATGTCGGTCCCTTCCACGACGACGTTCCCCACCTTGGCCTGCGGACCGATCGTAACGAAGTACGTTACATTCATCTGCTGGTTCGCGGCGTCTTCATCCGTCTTCACCGTGACCTCGGAGGCCAGGTATCCATTCGAGCTCAGTGCCTGCTTGATGCCTTCCACGCCCGCCGGCACGGACGCCTCGGTAAACGCAGTCCCCGGCGACAGCTTCGTGCCATACTCAGCCAGCGAACTCAGTCGCTCGTTCTTGATCCCGACGATCTGCACCCGGCCCACGTAGAGGCGCGCCGGTCCTTCGAAGACCAGCGACACGGTATCGCCCGTTCGTATTCCGCGCACCGAAACGTCCCGGTAGCGTCCACTCGCGTAGAGACGCCGCAGGCTCGCACGCACCTTCTCCGGATCGAGTGGCTGCCCGGGCTGCTGCTCGAGCGACTTCGGCAACGTATCCTCGCCATCGAAGCTAACGCCCTCAAACTGGATTTTCTCGACGCGCAAACCCTTCCAATCCCACACGTTGACCGCCAGCGGAGCCCGGACCGGGCCGATCGACTGATCCGCCGAGGTCCCCGGAGATCCCTGCGCCGCCGGTCTGGCCTTGATTGCCGGAACAGACGGCACCGGAGCGGACGTGGCGGGAACCGCCAGCGCCGGAGCAGACTGGGTTGGAGCGGACATCACCGGTGCGGAGGTAATCGGCGCAGGAACCTGTCCCCATGCGCAAGGCACCGCGGCCAGTGCGACCACCAGGCCAACGCCGCAAACTCCGTTCCTCAACCGCCCCAGCGGCTTAGCAGCTCGAAACAACACTCAGTTCTTCCTCGAGACCATGCGCTCGCTTCCCAGAGAAAGCGGGCCTATTTTCCGTGCATCTTCCGTGAGATGCGCGAGACCGCGTATCCGTCACCCGCCCCACAAAACGGAGCCATCTCTCTATACTACGAATATCCGGCCCCCGATGTGTCATCAAGACCGGGGACCGATCGAATGCCTTTCACCCAGGCGGCAAAGCCGAGGGGAAGGTTCTACCTTATCGCCATCCGACCGTTTCGCCGTCCCGAGTTGCATGCCTCCTGAAGACGCCTCACACCTCGCACCCGACTTGACGGACCGCTACTCCCGCCAGATCCTCTTCCCCGGCATCGGCGCCGACGGTCAGCGGCACCTGGCGTCCGCGCACGCCGCCATCATCGGCACCGGAGCCACCGGAGCCGCCACTGCCGCACTGCTCGCCCGGGCGGGAGTGGGCACCCTGACCCTGATCGACCGCGACTATGTCGAGCCCTCGAATCTCCAGCGTCAGATCCTCTTCGACGAGGCCGACGCCCAGGCCTGCCTGCCCAAGGCGGAGGCCGCCCGCCGCCACATCGCCCTCTTCAACTCATCCGTTACGGTGCATGCCGCGATCGCGGACCTGATTCCCGCGAATATTGGCGAACTGCTGGGCGCTGAAAAGAGGATCGACGTTTATCTCGACTGCACCGACAACTTCGAGACTCGATACCTGCTGAACGATTACGCCGTCCAGCAGGGCAAACCGTGGATCTACGCCGCCGCCGTGGGCGCGTACGCCGCGACGATGAACATCCTCCCGACCGAGACGGCATGCCTGGCATGCGTCTTCCCCAAGCCTCCCTCCGGCCCGGTCGAGACCTGCGACACGGCCGGCATTCTCTCCACCGCCGTCAACCTGGCTGCGTCCCTGCAGGTTACCGAGGCCCTGAAGCTGCTTACGCGCCAGCCCCACCTCATGCGCCGCTCGCTTCTCTCCTTCGACCTCTGGACCGGCGACCGCTCCGAGATCAAGACGGGCAAACCCGATCCCGACTGCCCGGTCTGCGCCGGACGCATCTTTACCCATCTGGCAGGCGAGGGCCGTCCCCATATCACGCTCTGCGGCCGAAACTCCGTGCAGATCCACGAGCACCACCGGCCCGTCTCGTTTGCGGAGATGCGGAGCCGCCTGGAACAGCATCCGGATATCGAAGATCTCCGCTCCAACGATCTTCTGCTTCGCTTCCGGCGCGGGCCGTACACCGTGACGCTCTTCCCGGACGGTCGCGCCCTCATCCAGGGAACGACCGATATTGCGCAGGCCCGCACGCTCTATGCCCGCTTCATCGGGAGCTGAAGGCATACGCTCTGTTCATCCCCCGCAATACAAACGCCTTTGACTCAATTTCTGAAACAACCATTCGCGCGCGCTGAGTCTCCAACCATCGAACGGAGGCAGAATGTCAGCAATTACGTTACCCTTGAGTCTGGCTACAGCCGGCACCAAATCCAGCGAACCACAGGCTGAGCCGCAGGTTCAAAAAGGCCCCTCTATGACCCTTGTTCCACCCGCAGATGAACCCTCCGCAAAGCCGAACTCCGGACTGTTCAAACGGAATCCGCCCATTGCCGGAGAAGCCGAGGCTATCGAGGCGGCAAAGAACGGCGACGCCGAGGCGTTTTCCAAGCTCTACGCCCTGCACAAGCGCCGCGTCTACACGCTCTGCCTGCGCATGCTCGGCAACGTGTCCGAAGCCGAGGATATGACTCAGGAGGCGTTCCTCCATCTCTTCCGCAAGCTCGGCAGCTTCCGCGGCGAGAGCGCCTTTTCGACCTGGCTGCACCGCCTTACGGTCAACCTTGTGCTGATGCATCTGCGCAAGAAGGGCCTGAATCTCGTCTCGCTCGAAGAGACCATCAACCCGTCCGAAGATGACGCGCCCAAGCGCGACTTCGGCAGCCGCGACCCCATGCTCACGGGTTCGGTCGACCGCGTTGCCCTCGAGCGCGCCGTCGCCTCCCTGCCTCCCGGCTACCGCATGGTCTTCGTGCTGCATGACGTGGAAGGCTTTGAGCACAATGAAATCGCCACCATGCTGAACTGCTCGACAGGCAATAGCAAGTCCCAGCTCCACAAAGCACGGCTTAAGTTGCGAGATCTGCTGCGTCAGACAGGCCACTCCAACCCAGCCCTTAGCCCAACCGATGGGTTCAAGGAGACCGCTCTATGAACGACCAAAACACGCTTGACAACTTCAACTTCGACACCATGACGCAGGCCGATTTCGAGGAGCGTCTCCCCGAAATCTTCGCAACCCATACCACCGGCAAAGTCTCCGACGACCCACGCCTGCAGCCGTTTCTGGCCGCACACCCGGACGCCGCGGCGCTGGTGCGCGACCTTGAGACCATCGCCGAACACGCACGCAGCCTCTTTGAACCCGTCCACGAGCCCAGCGAGGACCTCTGGGCCAAGATCCAGAGCCGCATGGGCGAAGACCCCGAGCCTGAATCCTAAACGGAACTTGCAACCAGAACGAAGCCGTTGTAGTCTTTTACTCCAGATGAGCATGTTTACCCAGCCCGTGTCGTTTACCTCCTGCTACTGGTGGCAACCAGCGGCTCAGGCGGGCATGCCTCTCGGACGAAAGACACAGTAAACTCCGGGAAACATCGAAACCTCCTAAGCCGCGATCCCCACAAGGGTCGCGGCTTTTTCTTGTACCAAGGCCTTTGCTCTCCATTCCAGGCACCAAGGAAAACATTATGTCCGTCCAGTCCGCCAAGCCCGAAGAAGCCACGATGCCCACCACGCCCGCATCCCTCGGAAACGTCCGCCGCATCGTCCTTACCGGCTTCATGGGCGCCGGCAAGTCCACCATTGGCCGTGAGCTCGCCGCGCGCCTTGGATGGAAGTTCCTCGACCTCGACCACCACCTGGAGCAGCGCACCCAGGCGACGATCCCCGAGCTCTTCGAGCGCCACGGCGAGCCGCACTTCCGCCGCCTCGAATCCGCCGCTCTCGTCTCCACCCTGGCCCTCACCGACACCGTGATCGCCCTGGGCGGAGGCACGCCCGAGATTCACACCAACCGTCTCCTCATCGAGCAGGCCCCTGGCACCCTCACCATCTTCCTCGACGCGCCCTTCCCTGTTCTCTTCGACCGCTGCGTCCTTCAGGCGCTCAACCCCGGCGCCACCGACCGGCCCGTCCTCAAGGATCCGGTGCTGGCCGAGTCGCGTTTCCGGCTGCGCCAGCCGCTCTACCGGCGACTCGCCCGCCTGACGCAGCCCACGGAAGACCAAACGCCGGCCGAAACCGTGACCGCCATCCTGGAGCGTCTGCCGAAATAAGCAGCCTCAAAACGAATCTTCCGCGGCTGGGAACTCCTGCGCTCGCACCTGCATCTCATTCCGTACCATCATCTTGAGAGCACCTCCCAGGAGCACGACCTGTCCACCTCAATTACCACCACCCATCAGGATCCGGAAAAGCCTACGCCCACCACGCTCGCGCAAAGTCTCGTTGAAACCCCGGCCCAGCGCCGCGCCGCCGTTCGCGCCCACATCCTCTTCGGCCTCGGCGCCATCCTTCTTGTCCTTCTCGCCTGGACGCTGAACAAAGAGCTGCGCATCATCTATGTCGCGGCCCTCTTCGCCGTGGTTCTCATGCCGGTCATCGAGTCGATCCGGAAGATCGATGTTCGCGGCTGGCGCCCCTCGCGCCCCGTCGCCATCGTCATCCTCATCGCCGGTATCGCTCTTGGCATGGCGCTCTTTCTTACCTTCGCCCTGCCTCCGGTGATGCGCGACCTGCGCGAGTTCCTCACCGACCTTCCGCAGCGCGTGCCCGAGGCCGTCGCGAAGATCAAGCACATTCCCATGGCCGACAAGCTGGGTGTCGACGACCTGGCAGCCAAGGCCGAGAATGCAGCAACCGCCATCGGTGGCTACGTCTTCTCCGCCCTGCCCAAATGGCTGGCGCACATCCTCGACGTTCTGACCGCCGTCTTCCTCTGCATCTACTTCATGATCGAGGGCGACGACGCCTACGAGTTCCTGCTCTCGCTCTTTAAGCCAGCCTCCCGCATGCGGCTGGACGCCACGCTCCAGAAGGCTGAACTGAAGATGAGCAAATGGCTCCTGGGACAGGGTCTGCTGATGCTCTCTATCGGCGTCTGCAGCACCATCGTCTTCGGCATCCTGCACGTGCGGTACTTCGTCCTGCTGGGTGTACTGATGGGTCTGCTCAACATCATCCCCATCGCCGGCGGCGTCATCACCATCGTGCTCGTCGCGGGAGTGGCGGCGCTGGACTCCTGGCCCAAGATGTTCGGCGTGCTCATCTTCTACCTCATCTACGTGAACTTCGAGAACGCCTTCCTGACGCCGCGCATCATGAAGTCGAGCGTGGACCTCATGGGCCTCACCGTACTGGTCGCCCTCATGATCGGGACCGCGCTCGCTGGGATCGTCGGCGCTCTGGTCGCCGTCCCCACCGCGGCCCTCATCTCGGTCCTGCTGGACGAGTATGCGGTCCAACGGACGGACGGTGAAGACCCACCACCCATCCTGTTATCCTCAGAGTCAAAGCCCTAGGGCACTCTTGACCCTGAACGCTGCCCTTATGCCCGATCTGAATTTCTCCCAACCCGAGCGCACCAACCCGTTGAAGAACATCCTCATCGCGGCAGTGGTGCTCGCCGTCGTCGCGGCGCTGGTCTTTTACTTCAACCCCCGCGATACCGCAACCCTCTCGCTTTCGAACACCAACGTGGTGGGGACGCGCACTCACTTCAAATCGGACTCGATCGTCGTCAGCCAAACCCCAGCCGGTCAGGATGATCTCTACATCCTGACCACGCTGCAGGTCGACGACCATCTGCGCCTCCCGATCCAGATCAACACCATCACCGCGACCATCACGTCCAAAGACGACGCGCAAAGCACAACGAGCGCCATCAACGTCACGGACCTGCCCGCTGTCTTCGGTGCGTTCCAGCAGCTCAAGCCGCTCGCCGCACCGCCGCTTTTGCGGGAGACGGTGGTCAACCCCGGCAACTCCGCCTCCGGGCAACTGGTCTTTCACTTCCCTTTCAGCAAAGCCATGTATGACGATCGCAAGTCCGCCGTCATCACGCTTGAGCTGTACCACCAGAAGCCGATCAGCATCACCATTCCTTAGAACTGAAACGTAACACTGACACCTTAGAACTGCCCTTATGACTCGCCGCCGCTGGATCGCCGATACCTGGACTCTCCAGGGAGACCGCCCGAACACCGCCGCCCTCACCGGCGAGCAGGCCTCACATCTTGCCCGCGTTCTCCGCGCGCAGCCTGGACAGATCTTCGACGTCGTTGCTGGAGGGTTCCTGCACCGCGCCGAAGTCACCACCGTCTCCCCGGAAAAAGTAGAGTTCACCATGCACGAGGAGCTCGAGGCAGATGCGGCCCTGCCGCTCCATCTCTATCTGGCTGTCTTCAAATTCGATCATCTCGAATGGGCGATCGAAAAAGCCACCGAGCTGGGCGTCGCAACCATCACCCCCATCCTCGCCCGCCGCACGGAAAAGCACCTCGCCCAGGCTGCCGCGAAGCGCGTCGAACGCTGGCGCCGCATCGCTCACGAGGCCAGCCAGCAATCCCGGCGGACAGACGTGCCGACCATCACCGACCCCATCGCGCTCAAGCTCGCGCTCGAGAAAGAGCAAAGCCCCACGCGCATCCTTCTGTCTGAAACCGAGCAGAACACGACCCTCGCCGAAGCGCTCTCGCAAGGCACCGCCACCGCCCTGGCCATCGGCCCCGAAGGCGGCTGGACGCAGGATGAGATGAATCTCTTCACGCAGCATCAGTGGATTCACGTCACACTCGGCCCACGCATCCTTCGCGCCGAGACCGCTGCCATCGCCGCCATCGCGATCGCCGGCACCTACCTCTAACGCACCTACTTCTTGTCGTCCTTATCGTCCTTCAACTCATCCTTCGTCTCCGGCACTACCGGCACATCGAGCGCGCCCGACCAGTAGCTCTCGCGCGTCCGGATCTTCGCATCCGGATAGTCGGGGATCTTGACCGTCAGCTTATGCAGCCCGGGCTCCTTGTCGTTGCTCGGTGGCTGAAAGCTCAACAAATAGTAGTTGTGGATATGGTTCGAAATCGTGTGCAGGCCGTTATCGAATCCCTTCTGCGACCCGAAGTTGATGTACTCCCCGCCCGACAGCGCAGCCAGCTGTTTGGACACGTTCTTCCGCATCGCATGGACCGCCGCCACCAGAAGCCCAATCGGCCCCGGCCCATACTGCCCATGGAACAGGCTCAACGCCATCTCATTCTTCGCGGGCTGGAACGACACTGCATCGACCACCGTGTTTGTCCGTCCCAGTGAGGCAATCACCTCTTCCGCGCGGATCTTGCTGCCGTGATCGCGTGTCTCCGAGATCAGCAGAATTGCATGGCGATAGTGATTTTTGCGCGCATCCAGCATCTTCGCCGCAAAGGCCACCGCATCGAGCGTCGCCGCTCCGGTGTCTTCACAGGGTTGCAGATCGGCCAACGCCCGCATCGTGCCATCGGGGCTCGACGTAAACTTTCCGATGACATCCGCATCGGAGCCGTACTCGACGATCGCCACCTCGCGCGGCGCGCCCCCCGCGATCTCGTCGATCATCGTGCCCAGTCCCTGCAGCTTCTGAAACTCCATCACCGCCGACCGGCTGCACTGCACCGCGACAACCAGAGAAAGCCCCAACGAGTCGGTGTCTTCGTCGAGCTTGACCTTCTGCCGTACGCCGTTGTCTTCCACGACGAACTGGTCGGCCGTCAACGTGTATAGCATGTCGCCATGCTTGGTCTGCACCTGTGTAGGCATCAGCACGACATTCGAGGTCGTTCGCAACGTGTAGTCCGGCTGATCCTGCTCTGCGGGCGCTGGAGTCTGCGCCATTCCCACACCACCGGCCACCAAGCAAAGGACACAACCCAAGAGCTTCATCCGAAGATTCTACCCCGCATGCCTTGCCGGACGAGCGCCCTGAGCGTGTGATGGCCACGTCGTGACGTGGATCTCGGCGTTGCTGACGCCAACGACAGTGGTCCTCCCGCTGGCCGGAGTTGAGCTTCCGAACAACGAGAGGACCACGCGATGCCGAAAGGCAGTGCCTACGCCTACGAGAACATATCCTTCATCTTGTCGAAGAGTCCGCTCGAGTGCGGCGTATTCTCCACACCCATCGTCTCCTCAAGCTGCCGCAGCAAATCCTTCTGCTGCTTCGAAAGCTTCGACGGCGTCCGCACCCGCACCTCGACGATCAGGTCACCCTTGCCGCGCTCGTTCAGGTGAGGCACTCCCTTATCGCGCAGCTTGAACGACTTGCCGCTCTGCGTGCCTTCGGGAACCTTGATCGTCTCGCGCCCATAGAGCGTCTCGATCTCGAGCTCCGTACCCAGCGCCGCCTGCGGAAACGAGATCGGCATCACACAGTGCAGATCGTCGCCGTCACGCTCGAAGAACTTGTGCGGCTTCACATTCAGCACCACGTACAGGTCGCCGCCGGGCCCGCCATACTTGCCCGCCTCGCCCTCGCCCTGGTAGCGAATCCGCGTATCCTGCTCCACGCCCGCCGGAACCTTGACGGTGATGGTGTGCTCCTTCTGGACGGTGGTCTGTCCAGCGCAGGTCTTGCACGGATCCTGCACGATCGTGCCGGCGCCCTGGCACTGCGGACACGTCCGCGCGACCGAGAAGAAGCCCTGCTGCATCCGCAGTTGGCCGCGTCCGCCGCACTGCGTGCAGGTGACCGGCGCCTTACCCGCCGCCGCACCCGATCCCTTGCAGTCGGAACAGGTCTCCGAACGCCGGATCGTGATGTCCTTCTCCTTGCCGAAGACGGCGTCTTCGAACTCCAGCGTCATGTCGTAGCGCAGGTCGCGCCCACGCTGTACGCGCGAACTCTTCCGGCCACCGCCGCCCATGTTGAACATCTCGCCGAACAGGTCGCCGAAGATGTCGCCCAGGTCCTGCGCATTGCCGCCGGCGAACGGATTACCGCCCGCACCCGGTCCGCCGCCCTGGAACGCCGCATGCCCGTACCGGTCGTAGGCAGCGCGCTTCTCCGGATCGCTCAGGATCTGGTACGCCTCGCTGCACTCCTTGAACTTCTCCTCGGCCGCCGGATTGTCCGGGTTGCGGTCAGGATGGTACTGCATCGCCAGCTTGCGATAGCTGGACTTCAGCTCCTGGTCCGTCGCCGTCCGGGTTACCTGCAACACTTCATAAAAATCGGTCTTAGTCACGTTAGCCGTAGCCATCTCCAACTCTCTCTCATCTCAACCTATCGGCAGAACTTCGTCCTTGCCGCAGTCGGCACCTGCTGACCCCTGTTTTCGGAATGCGTTCCCTTACTCTGCCACCTGCGCGGAGTTCGAAGCAATCCTGACCAGCGCGGGCCGCAGCAGCTTCTCGCGGATCTTGTAGCCCTTGCGGATCTCTTCCATCACCTGGTGATCCGGAAACTCCACCGTTTCGATGCTTCCCAACGCCTCATGGACGCGCGGATCGAACTGCGACCCGATCGTCTCGACGGCTACCACGTTCAACCCCTTCAGCGCATCTTCCATCTGCTTCAGAATCAGCTCGACGCCCGAACGCAGTTGCTCCGCGGTGCCATCGGCCTTCAGCGCCAACTGGAAGTTGTCCATCACGCCCAGGAACGGCTCAACCGTCGAGGTGATGGTGTAGTCGCGCGCGTCCTGCTTCTCCTGCACCTGGCGCTTGCGGAAGTTGTCGAACTCCGCCTGCAACCGCGCCAGCCTGTCCTTCATCTGGTCGCGCTCGCCCTTCAACTGCGTCAGCTCCGCTTCGAGGCCCGAGTTCTCTTCACCCGCTTCAACCGCTTCGCGCGGGCTCTGATCCAGCACTTCACCGTTCAACTCTTCTACCTGTGGTTCACTCATATCTTGCTCCATCTCTCTATTGTTGCCGATTCCAGCCCAACGCGCGACCCTGTTCCAGCTCATACCGCTCAACCCGTCCCGCCCGGCGTCTCCAGCATCCGGTCGAATACCCTGGCCATGTACATCACGGCGCTCATGGTCTGCTCATACTGCATCCGCTTCGGACCGATCACACCGACCGTCCCGCGCGTCTCTCCCTGCATCCGAGCGGGCGCCGCAATCAGCACCAGCCCGGCCATCTCCGGAGCCTGCTCTTCCAGGTCGAAGACCACCCGCACGCTCTCCTGCCGGGCGTCGATATACGCATTCAGCAGCTCCACCAGTCTCTGCTTGGCCTCCAGCGCCGACAGCAGATCCCTCAGCCGAGCCCCGTCCTGCCCGCCGATCAGGTTCGCGACACCCTCAACATACACCGTCTGCTGTACCCCGGCTGAGCCCTCCGGCACAGCCTTCGCCCAAAGCGCACGGGCCTCCAGCATCCTCTGATACTCCATCCGCTCGCCTTCCACCAGGCGCGTCAGCTCGGAACGCACGGCTTCCATGCTCCACCCACGAAAACTCTCGTTCAAAAACCGAGACGCAGTCTCCAGCGCCAGCGTGGAGAGGTCTTTTTCGAGTGCGAGCACCCGATCGCGCACCTGGCCGCTCTGCGTGACCACCACCGCCAGCACTCTGGCGGGCGCAAGCCGTGAAAAATGAATATGTTCCAGCGTGTCGACAAGTCCGGCCGCAGCCGTCACCGCAAGCCCAACCCCGCTCGAGAGCGTAGCCAGCACATGCGAAGTCCTCTCCAGGACCTCGGAGGTTCCATTCACTCCGGCAAACTTCCTATCGATCTGCGACCGCGAAACCGCCGAAAGCCCCACCAGTCCGCCTCCGTCATTGACGCGCAACTGCTCCACATACATCCGAAAGGCCCGTGCCGTGGGAATGCGGCCCGCCGACGTGTGCGGCTGCTCCAGAAGCCCCGCGTCCGCCAGATCGGCCATCTCGTTGCGCACGGTCGCCGAACTGAGATTGGTCGTTCCCAGCGAAGCCGCAATCGTGCCCGAAGAGACCGGCTCCCCGGTCGCGATATAGCGCTCCAGGATTGTCATCAGGATGGCCCGTTGCCGCGCCGTAACCCGCTCATCCGACATCGCAAAGACCTCCTTTAAGAAGTCTACGCTGCCCGTCAAGTCACTTCGCCCTCGACTCCCCCATAAACCTTTCCTTTTGAACGAAGCGAGTGCTTCTACGGATGCACCATTTCGGTGCGGTACTTGCCGAGAAGCGCTCCCGCCTTCTCCCGAAACGCCTTCTCCCCCGCCTCATCGAGATTGGGAGGCGCAGTCGTCCGCGTCGACACGGGAACTCCAACCTGCTCGAAGAACTCCTCCTGCCCCGCGGGAGAGCAGATACAGAGCATCCTCGTCGCGGCGGCAGAGACGTTCCGGAACTGATGCGGAGCGTTCGCCGGCACATGCACCGTCTCGCCCGCGCGCACCGTCACCTTCTCCCCGCGAAAAGTAGCCTCCAACTCGCCTTCAAGCAGGAGAAAACTCTCCTCGAAGTCATGCCGGTGGGGTGGAGGCCCACCGCCGGGCGGAACATGCATGTCGATCAGGCAAAAGCGCCCCGCCGTGTCCTTGCCCGAAAGCAGGATGGTGTACGTATCCCCCACAACGCCCAGGTGCAGAAGCCCCTGGTCCGTCATCGGTTTCGCAATCGTCAGCGTGCGCGCAAGATCATCGGCAGGAAGCGGCGGGTAGATCGTCTCGGTCGTCATACGACATCATATGCTGCCCGCCGCCGAGCGCACTACGAGATCTCTAAAACATCCGACTCCGACCGCGAGATCTCGATCGCCCGGCTCACCACGCGATGCGCAATCTCAAAGAACGGCTTGCCGAGGTTGGATTCAGGACCGGCCAGCGCAGCCGGCATTCCGCGATCGCCGCCTTCGCGCACGCTCGGATTCAGATCGACCGATCCGAGGAACTCGAGGCCGAACTGCGCCGCCGTCCTCTCCGTGCCGCCCGCGCCGAAGACGTCGAGAACCGTCCCATCCGGCAGCACCATCTGCGACATATTCTCGACCAGCCCGATGACCTCGACCTTCACCTGGTGAAACATCTCAAGCGCCTTCCGCGCATCCTGCAACGCGACCGACGACCCCGTCGAAACCACGACAGCCCCGGTCAGCGGCACTGTCTGGACCAGCGAGATGACCACATCGCCCGTTCCAGGAGGCAGGTCGACGATCAGAAAGTCCAGCTCGCCCCAGAGCACCTGCTGCA
Source organism: Granulicella pectinivorans (assembly GCF_900114625.1). Taxonomy (NCBI): domain Bacteria; kingdom Pseudomonadati; phylum Acidobacteriota; class Terriglobia; order Terriglobales; family Acidobacteriaceae; genus Granulicella; species Granulicella pectinivorans. The sequence continues at coordinate 2,417,264 of NZ_FOZL01000001.1, read as the reverse complement.
GAAACTGCCGAATGATCTGGTGCAGCATCGGCCCACGCATCACCATGGGCTTGTCTCCGGGCGAGATCAGCCCGACCGAGATGAACTTCACCCCATGCGACAGAATCGGCTCCATCATGGAGTTGTCGGTGATGTTCGGCTGGCGCGTCACGCCCAGCATGGTGGGCACGTTCGGCCCATAGATGTCGGCATCGATCAGCCCGACACGGTAGCCAAGCTTGCCCAGCGCCACGGCCAGATTCACGGCCACCGTGGTCTTCCCGACCCCACCCTTACCACTGCCAACAGCGATCACATGCGAAATTCCCGGCAAAGGCTGCGGTCCCTGCATTCCCATCGTTCCCATCCAACACACTCCATTTCCGAAATCCTGAAACTCCATTCTAACCGCCGACGGTTACACTTATCTTCGTGGACACCTCGACAAGCACGACCTCCTCAACCATCGTCATCCTCGACTTCGGCTCGCAGTACACGCAGCTGATCGCCCGCCGTATCCGCGAGTTCAACGTCTTCTCCGTCGTCATCCCCTGCACCACGCCGCTCGAGAAGATCCTCGCGCTCGACCCCAGGGGCATCATCCTGTCGGGTGGTCCCAGCTCGGTTTACGACGCCGACGCCCCCGCAGCCGACCCCGCCATCCTCGAGCAAAACCTCCCCGTCCTGGGCATCTGCTACGGCCTCCAGTTCATCGCGCATCACCTCGGCGGCAAAGTCGTCCCGTCCGACCGCCGCGAGTACGGCCACGCCGAGGTCGAAATCCTCGCCGAAAACCAGCTCTTCCGCGGCCTGCCGCAGAACATCGACGTCTGGATGTCCCACGGCGACGAGGCCCAGACGCTGCCCGAAGGCTTCACCCGCACCGCCCAGACCTCGAACGCGCTCGCCGGCATCGCCAACGAAGACGCCCGCATCTGGGCCGTCCAGTTCCATCCCGAGGTCGCCCACACCCGGCAGGGCATGGAGCTGCTCAAGAACTTCTGCCTCGACATCTGCGGCGCCGAGCCCAATTGGACCCCCGAGCACTTCATCCAGACCACCGTCGAACGCGTCCGCGCACAGGTCGGCAACGGCCACGCCATCTGCGGCCTCTCCGGCGGCGTCGACTCGTCCGTCGCCGCCGTGCTCGTCGCCAGGGCCATCGGCGACCGCCTCACCTGTATCTTTGTGAACAACGGTGTTCTGCGCAAAGACGAGTTCTACAAGGTCCAGAAAACTATGCGCGAGCAGCTCGGCCTGAACGTCGTCGCCGTCGACGCCGCGCAGCGCTTCCTCGATAAACTCGCCGGCATCACCGACCCCGAGCGCAAACGCAAGATCATCGGCAACGAGTTCATCGCGGTCTTCGACGACGAAGCCAAGAAGATCTTCGAAGCCGAAAAATCATCGGGCGAAGAGGTCGCATGGCTCGTTCAGGGCACGCTTTACCCCGACGTCATCGAGAGCTCCTCCGTTCACGGACCGTCGCACACCATCAAGAGCCACCACAACGTAGGCGGCCTTCCCGAGGACATGAAGCTCAAGCTCATCGAGCCGTTGCGCGATCTCTTCAAGGATGAAGTCCGCCGCATCGGCCGCGACCTCGGCATGCCCGCCGATATCATCGACCGCCAGCCCTTCCCCGGCCCCGGCCTCGCCGTCCGCATCCTCGGCGAAGTCACCCCGGAGCGTGTCGCGATCCTGCAGGAGGCCGACGAGATCGTCGTCGATGAGATCAAGAAGGCCGGCCTCTACAAGAAGGTCTGGCAGAGCTTCGCCGTCCTCTTACCCGTCAAGTCCGTCGGCGTCATGGGAGACCAGCGCACCTACGCCAACACCTGCGCCATTCGCGCCGTGGAAAGCGAAGACGGCATGACCGCCGACTGGGCACCTCTTCCCTACGAGGTGCTGCGCACCATCTCCAGCCGCATCGTAAGCGAGGTGCGAGGCATCAACCGCGTCGTCTACGACATCACCTCGAAGCCGCCAGGAACCATCGAGTGGGAGTAAGAAACACCCAAACACAAGAACGGCCTCTCCATGGAGAGGCCGTTCTTGTTTCCTGAACTTCCATCAAGCCCCGGGCCCCTTCTCCGGCCCACGATTCAACTCATCCGTCTTCAGCACGATCATCAATTCATAAAACGCAATCATCACCGAGTAATAGAACCCGGCCATTCCATCCAGAAACCCGCGCTTCGCCACGTACATCGTCAAAAACTTCAGCACAGGCCGACCTGGCATCCGGTAGTAGATCTCCTTGATGGTCACCCGCCGTTCTTTGTTGTCCACGGGCGAGATCAGAGCGCCCCACCGTATGTCCTTCGCATCCCCACGGTTCGCGACAATCTGCTGCGCTTCCTGGTCGCTGTAGAAGTTATGCCGCTTCACCCAATCGGCCCAGCCCTTGCTGAACGGGTAGTGATCGAGATATCCCTCGATCGTCGCGACCGGTCCATCCGGCTTCGACACGCAGTGCCCCAGCCGCTCATACCGCATCTTCTCCGGCCGGAACAGCCGCTCGTAAAACGCCGTCATCTGCACATGCTCGAGCCACGTATCGCGCAGAAAGTCGCGCCGCTGAATCCGGAAAGCAACGTTGTCTCCGGGGTTCGCCACCGCAGCCAGCATCGACGCCTGCAGCTTCGGCGTCACGCGCTCATCGGCATCGAAGTAGAAGACCCACGGATACTTGAACGGAATGTTTTCCAGCGCCCAGTTCTGCTGTTGCGAGAAACTATCGAACTTGCGAAACCAGACCTGTCCCCCCAGCTCCTTCGCCAGCTCGATCGTTCCATCGGTGCTGTACGAGTCGAGCACATGCACATCGTCCGACCAGCTTACGGTCTTCATGCAGTGCGGCAGGTTGCCAACTTCATTCAACGTCAGGATAAGAATCGAGATCATAATCCTCTAAGGCGCAGCGTGGAGTACGTCAATGGACGATAGAAGAACCAGGCTCTTCGCTGGTATGGGTTTTGTTATCATAGCAACACCAACACCTTCTCAAAACCTAAGAACATCTGGAGCCAATGCATGAGAGTGCTTGTAACGGGCGGTAGCGGCTACATCGGATCTCACGCCGTGCGTGACCTCGCAGCCGCAGGCCATGAGGTCGTCATCCTCGACAACCTCTCCACCGGAAACCCCGCCCTCGCCAAAGGATTCAGGCTTGTTCAGGGCGACATCGCAGACCGCGAACTCCTAAAGTCCCTGCTCGCAGACGTCGATGCCGTCATGCACTTCGCCGCTTCGGCCTATGTCGGCGAGTCCGTCTCGAACCCGCGCAAGTACTTCCACAACAACGTTGAGTCAGCGCTTCTCCTCATGGACTCCGTGCTCGAGAGCAGCGTCCGCCAGTTCGTGTTCTCCTCCACCTGCGCGACCTACGGCATCCCCGACAAACTCCCCATCACCGAGACCAGCCACCAGAAGCCGATCAATCCCTACGGCGTCACCAAGCTCTTCTTCGAAGATGTCCTCTCGGCCTATAGCGTCGCGCATGGCCTTCGCTATGTCGCACTGCGTTACTTCAACGCCGCCGGCGCGCATCCCAACGGAGAGATCGGCGAAATTCACCATCCCGAAACACATCTGATCCCGCTGACGTTGAAGGCTGCTCTCGGCACCGCGCCACCGCTCACCGTCTTCGGCAAGGATCTCGACACCCCCGACGGCACCTGCATCCGCGACTTCATCCACGTCTCCGATCTCGCCACCGCGCACACCGCCGCCGTCGCCTATCTGGAGAACGGCGGCGCCTCAACCGCCATCAACCTCGGCACGGGCAAGGGCACGTCGATCGCGGAGCTCCTCGCCATCGTCGAAGAGGTCTCCGGCAAGCCAGTTCCGCACGTCTACGCCGCCCCGCGCGCAGGCGATCCGCCGGCCCTCTACTCCGACCCCAGCAAAGCGAAGGAAGTCCTCGGCTGGAAGTCGAAGTACGATATCCGCGACATCATCGAGACCGCCTATCAGTGGGAGTTGAAGCTGCCCAGCTTCCTCGCGCAGTAGTCCAGAAACAGCGATGCCCCCATCTCACTGCCGAGATGAGGGCATCGTCGTTTTCATCCAAAATTGATCTGTAACATTTTTGCCTACATATCGAAAATCACTGCACCGTCGGCTTCATTGCCGCCGACCGTCTTCCCGTCGTCTGGATCACCACGCGCGTATCCTTCGTGAACGCGACTGGCTTCCCCTTCCGCAGCCACCGCTCATACACCGAGATCGCCGCGCCATAGAACCCGATCCCCGCGGCGAGATTCGGCTGTTTCGCCGCCGTGCCCACGACGAACCCGATCACGCCCACGGCATTCGACCCAGCCGCATCCTTGCGCAGCATATGCCGCCCATTGTCCCGGTCGAGCGGACGAAACGCCAGCCCAATCAGAATCAGCGGCACCGCGATCTTGTCCTTCGGCTTCGGCTTGACCTCACCCTCGGAGTTCATCGCCATATCCTCCGCGCCATCGGCCCCCGTCACCTGCGCCTGCACCGCCATGGGAGACGCTCCCGGCAGCGTCAACTCCCGAAAACTGAACCGCAGCTCCCCCACCCGGCCGAAGGACCGCGCCGGCTTCGCAGCCGTCACCGCGCCCGTCAGCACCGCGCCCTGCGGCACCGCGACACTGCCATCGCCATTCAAAATCGGCTCCGCCACCACAGCCCGAATCGTCTCGCCCGCCTTCGACGTCTCCGAGCTCATCGGGTCCTCAAGATAAGCCTGCACAATCCATGTCTTCGGAGACGCGTCCGGAGCCACCACGCCCGGCTGCGGCACGGCCTCAGCCTTGACCGGCAGCGCCAGTGGCTCCGCAGTCTCCACCGTCCAGGCGGTGTTCTTGGCAATCCGCTCCGGATGATATGGCAACTGGCTATACAGAAACTGCACCAGACGATCGCCCTTATCCGGTCCCGTCACCACCTTGATCCTGTCCTTCGCTGCGTCCTTCACCTGGCCCAACTGCTGGGCGATGAACCCACCCTTGCGCGGCGGAGGAGCGACCAGCCGGTACACCGGCGCGCCATTCGTAGCCGTCCCCGTCACCAGCGGCAGAGTCCTCCCGTCAGCCATGGTCACAGAGCTGAACCGCACCACCGGCACATGAAACGGAGTGAAATCGCCACGCAGACGCGCATGCACCCGTCGAGTATGGTCCGCCGTCAGCTCAACGACCGACCCCGTCACCACCGTCTTCGCGGGCAGCACAAGACGATCGTGGTCATACACGGCATACACCAGCTCGCCGCGCACCACCTCATCTTTCTTCATCTTCGCGTTCTTCTGAATCGTCACCGCAAACGGTGTTCCACTGGGAATGACCACCGGCGCGGCCTCCTGCGCCCAAACCGCATACGGAAGCGCAAACACTGCAAGCAGAGAAAAAGGTCTCATCATCTGCTCCCACCCTAACCCCGCAACCTTAACCGAACCTGAACCCATCATGCCGGTTAGACGTGCCGCAACCTCTTTTCCTTCATGAAGTTTCCGTCATGCCCCATGCAGCAAGGGGACCCACATGGGTCCCCTTGCCAACCATCCTGCTTCGCGAAGCTCTTATCCAAGCTCTGCCAGGCTGCTCGCCCCATACTTCAGGTACCAGGGGCTGGCTGCCTTCAGGCCATTGTTCACGTTCTCGATGTTCTCGACGCCCGTCGTTTCGAGCCACGCCTTGAACGCATCCGGACCTTGCTTCGCATAGATCGCGATGCCGTCCTTCCACGTCGCGCGTCCGCACAGCACGCCATTGAACTTCGTGCCGGACTCGCCCGCAAGCTCCAGCGTCTCGATGAACACCGGGTTCGAAACACCCGCCGAGAGATAGATGAACGGCTTATGCGTCATCGATTCCGCGTCCCGGAAGTGCTGCAAAGCCTCGGCGCGCGTATACGCCTTCTCGCCCTTGAAGCTCTTCGTGCCTTCGACGTACGACATCTCCACCGGCACTTCGACCTTCAGCACATCGACGTTGTAGCGTGCCTTGCCGAACTCCGCCATCGAGCCCGAAACGATCTCCGGCTTCTTCTTCGCATATTCCAGCGACTTCTCGTCCCCACCCTGCGCGTCATAGCCCACAAACTCCAGGAAGAACGGAATATCGTGCGCCAGGCACTCATCGCCAATCCGCTCGATCCAGGCGTGCTTCAGATCGTTGACGGCGGTCTTCTCATAGGGCGTGTAGTACAGCAGAATCTTGATGCAGTCCGCGCCGGCTTCCTTCAGGCGGCGAACACTCCACACATCCAGCAGGTCCGGCAGACGTCCCGGCGTTGCCGCATCGTAGCCGGTCTTCTCATAAGCCAGCAGAAGACCCTTGCCGTTGCGGTGCTTCGCGGCTTCCAGACCATACTCCGGGTCCAGCAGGATCGCCGAAGCATGCTTCGTCAGCGTCTCCGTCACCAGCACCTTGAACTCTTCCAGATCGTGCGCATCCGCACTCGACCCGCGCTCCTTGCCAATCGACTTCTGCAGTGATCCGCGCTGATCCATCGCCGCCGCGGCAATCACGCCGCGCGCATCGGAGACGGCCTTAAGGCCGGCAAGTTTTCCTGGGGTCAATTTCATGCGTCGCTCCTGATGCTGATTGTAAAGCCAATCGAACGGGTTCCCCGCGGATCGAATCGATGATCGCACAACCGTGCGATCATCTGCTCCCGCGACCAAACTTCATCGACAACTCATACCGCGTTCGATTCGCCGCACGGTACCAATGACTCGCATCTCCCAAATGGGAGATCGCCTCCGGTTGTGACCAGCCCCCCAAACGGTGTACGCTAACGGTACCCAGTAACAGTTTTGTCCCGCAAAGCTTCCTTGTGACGACCCCAGCACTCAGTCCAAGGCAATGCGTCCGGCATGCAATCGGAGATCGACCTCATGAAGACCCCCAGGCTGCTGATTGCTCTTGCTCTCTCCGGCCCTCTGTTCGCCTTGACTCCCTTGCTCCACGCGCAGAACACCCAGGCCCCTGCCTCTCCGGCTCAGGAACCCACGCCACCGGCCCAGGAAGCAACCCGCCCCAAACCCGCGGGATCCGTTCCCGGCATCGCGCAGACCGGCATCGAACAGACGGTCAATGTCATCACCTCCGCGCCCGTCGTCCAGACCGACGACGCCATCACCACCACCTTCTTCCGGGACTTCATCCAGTCCACACCCGGTGCCTACCAGGACATCCCCCGCTTCCTCCAAACCCTTCCCGGCGTCACCTACGACACCGACGCCCGCAACACCTACCTCGTCAACGGCGGCAACCCGCTTGAAAACCTCTACGTCGTCGACGGCGTGGAAGTCCCCAACATCAATCACATCTCCACCTCCAATACCTCCGGCGGATTCGTCTCCATGATCGACTCCGACGACGTCGCCAGCATCAAGCTGCACAAGATGCTCTACGGCCCCCAGTACTCCGGAGCCCTCTCCTCGGTCCTCGAGATCAAGACCCGCGACGTCGATCGCCTCGGCCTTCACGGCGATGTCTCCGTCGGATACGCCGGTGCCGACATCGTCGTCGACCACCCCATCGGACGCCTCGGCGCCACCGTCACCGAGTTCCGCAAATCCGTCGTCAACTTCTTCACGGATGACATCGGCATCGACGGCGTGCCCAAGTACTGGAGCGTCCTCTCCAAGGACATCTTCAGCCTCAGCGACCATGACGTCATCTCCATCCTCTTCCTCACCGGAGACGACTCGCTCGACATCGCGCCCAACCTCCAGGACGCCCAGGACCCAACCTTCCTCAACACCTACTACACCGGCAACCGCCTCACAGCCGCCGCAACCTGGGAGCACCGGTTCTCCGAGAAGACCATTCAGCGTCTCCAGTTCGCCTACTCACGCATCCAGAGCACAAGCCGCCAGACCGACCCGAAGAAGAACAACGCCCTCGTCGACTCCGACAAGCTGGACGACTCCCCCGTCAACGCCAAGTACGACGTCACCACCAGCTTCAAGCACCTCGACATTCGCGCCGGAGCCGTCGGCGGCGTGCACGGCATCGGCTACCAGATCCAGCAACCCAACGGCTTCCCCAGCCCCTATACGCTCGATCCCACGCCCGTCAACGCCACCAACGTCAACTACCAGCTTCAGCCCAAGGACTACGCCGGATACGGCACCGTCAGCTACCAGTCCAAGGACGGCTTTCTCGTCTCCGCCGGAGGCCGCTTCCAGAAGTTCGGGCTGACCGAGAGCAAGATCTTCTCACCGCAGTTCACCATCCGGACCCCCACCTACAAGAGCTTCTTCCTCTTCGGCGGCGCCGCCAGCTACGCGCAGCTTCCGCCTCTGCCCACCATCCTCAGCATCCCGTCGAACCTCCAGCTGAAGCCCATCACGGTCAATCAGTTCCAGGTCGGTCTCCACAGGCAGAGCGACAACGGTTCGCGCTTCAGCATCTCGGTCTACCAGAAGAACTACCACAGCTATCCGGTCTCCAGCGCCTATGCTGCGCTCTCCCTGGCTGACGTCGTCGATCCCTTCGGACAGCCCTTCATCTATCTCGCCCTCACCAGCGCGGGCTCCGGCATCGCCACCGGCGGCGAGATCGACTACGCCTCCAACCCCAGCAAGCGCTTCTTCTACCAGGGCAACATCGCCCGCCAGCAGGTGACGCACAAGGCTCTCGACGGCATCTCCCGCCGCGCCAACTTCGACGTTCCCATCCTGATCAACGGCATCGCGGGCTACCGCTTCACCGAGAACCAGCGCATCACGGCACGCGTCGGTTACCACACCGGAACACCCTACACGCCGTTCCTCATCACCCAGTCCAAGGCGCAGGATCGCCTCATCTACGACACCAGCCTCATCAACACGCAGCGCGGTTCGTACTACATGCGCGTCGACTTCCGGTACCAGATCGACCTGCATATCCACGACCGTCCACTCGAGCTCTACGGTGGTCTGGACAACGCCTTCAATCGCCAGAATTTCTACCAGTACGTCTTTATCGCGAACTGCACCGCCGCGAACTGCAACAACGATGCCTACGCCCTCACGCAGCAGGGCTTCCTGGCCGAAGGCGGCATCACCTATCGCTTCTAGCGAACAGGCCTCCTGTCCTCTTCGCGCGGCTCCCTTTGCCGGCGAAGAGGTCGAGAAAAGCTGTTCGTGCCGGCTGAGGAAGGTCTGCGCGACATCGTCGCCGCAGCACCCGTTCCGTTAGACCGCTGTCCCAGCCTTCAGTGCTTCCGTCTGCAGCACCAGCATCTCGCGAATCCCCGCCTCCGCCAGATCCAGCATCGCGTTCAACTCGCTTCGGCTGTACGAATCCTTCTCCGCGGTAGCCTGCGTCTCGACCAGACCCCCATCGGCCAGCATCACCACGTTCATATCCACCGTGGCGCGCGAGTCTTCCTCATACGCCAGGTCGAGCAAAACATGCCCGTCCACAATGCCAACTGACGTAGCCGCCACCATCTGCTTCAGCGGCGAAGCCTTCAGCGTCCCGGCCAGCACCAGCTTATCCAGAGCGATCGCCAAAGCCACACACGCCCCCGAGATCGCCGCTGTCCGCGTCCCGCCATCGGCCTGCAACACATCGCAGTCCAGGATGACCGTCCGCTCGCCCAGCGCCTTCATGTCGACCACGGCACGCAACGACCGCCCAATCAGCCTCTGAATCTCGTGCGTCCGCCCACCCACCTTGCCGCGCTCGCTCTCGCGCGCCGTCCTGGTCAGCGTGGCCCTCGGCAACATGCCATACTCGGCCGTCACCCAGCCCCGCCCCGAGTTCCGCATCCAGCCCGGAACACCGGCCTCAATCGTTGCATTGCATAGCACCCGCGTGTTCCCCGCCTCAATCAAAACCGATCCCTCCGCGGTTCCAACGTATCCAGGAGTAAGGCGAATCGGGCGAAGCATAGTGGCGGAACGGCCACCCGGGCGAAAGAGCTGCGTCACATCAGGCATATTTTCGATTATAGTTTGCTGCAACATAAAAACGAGCCACACAACCCGGCTGTGCGCAGCCGTTCACGTGTCCCAAACTAAAACCATCGGTTCCAAAACGGCAGTCCGATCCATTTCGGGAATCTCTACTCCACGGTTTCTTGCCATTTCTCCACAGGGGATTCGCAGAAAAATCCCAAAACGGGAACAGGCAGAATCCCATCCAGGCTTCTCCGTTGGTGCTATCTCCCTTCGTATCTATGGCTTACCCCAATGTTTCACTTTGGCACCTAACGTGATTACAGACTAGATACCTAACCGCACCCAAAACGGTTCTATGGGCTCTACTGGAGTTACACCATGCAGGCCACCCAGAGCAGCACAGCAGCCTTTCGTCGTCGCGCCGTTTCACCGAAATCGGATGCCCCTCAAGCCAGCGGAATCGGCGCAGGCCCCCTCTGGCACGATGCGGTCGTCTTCCCCGCGGGCTCAAGCTCCTCCCTCGAGGAGGTCGCACTTGCCTGTTAATCCGCCTCCGCACAGAAAAGATCACCTCGCGTCCACGCGGACTCCGCGCCAGTCCACGCCGCCCTCCGGTGTCCTCATCGGAGCCACGCCTTATCCTGGCCAGGACGCCCGCGCCCTGTCTTCTCCAGACGCGGAAGCCTCCTCAAATCCACCTCCCGTCATGCATCTCCTCGTCGTCGACGATGACGCTCCCGTTCGCACCGCCTGCGCGGAGATCGCCGAGAGCATGGGCTTCCTCGTCGTCTCTGCCGCCAACGCCTCCGAGGCGCAGGCCATCCTCAAGCATCAGTCCATCGACCTCATGCTCCTCGACCTCAAGCTTCCCGGACGCTCCGGCGGCCTTGAGCTCCTCGAAGAGGTCAGGACCCAGCACCCCCATACCCTCGTCGTGGTCATGACCGCGTTCGCCACCGTCAGCTCCGCCGTGCAGGCCATGCGCATCGGCGCGGGAGACTACCTGACCAAGCCCTTCGCCCTCGAAGAGCTCACGGCCGTACTCCACCGCGCCCGCCAGAGCCGCCACTTTGACATGGAAAGCCGCTCACTCCGTGAGCGCATGCGCACCCAGAAGGGTTTAGGCAACATGATTGGTCGCTCCCCCGAGATGGAGAAGCTCTATCGCATTCTCTCCAAGGTCACCCACTCCTCACATCCCGTCCTCATCCTCGGTGAGAGCGGTACAGGAAAGGAACTCGTCGCTCGCTCCATCCACTTCAACGGGCCCCACGCCTCCAAGCCCTTCGTCCCGGTCGACTGCGGCTCACTCGTCCCCACCCTCATCGAGAGCGAGCTCTTCGGCTACGTCAAGGGTGCCTTCACCGGGGCCAACAAGGCCAAGGACGGCCTCCTGGCCTCGGCCGAGGGGGGCACCGTCTTCCTTGACGAGGTCGGCGAGCTTCCCCTCGACCTCCAGGCCAAGCTCCTCCGCGCCCTCCAGGAAAGGGAGGTGCGCCCCGTCGGCGCGAACTTCACCGTGCCCATCTCCGCCCGCGTCCTCGCCGCCACCAACCGCGATCTCGCCGTCATGGTGGAGCAGGGCCGCTTCCGTAAGGACCTCTACTTCCGCCTCAACGTCGTCAGCCTCCGCATCCCGCCCCTTCGCGATCGCCGCGAAGACGTCGCGCTCCTCGCCCTGCACTTTCTCGAGCGCTGCGACCGCGAGTCCGGCACCCACCACACCTTCTCCGACGAGGCCCTCCGCATCATGAGCCGGTACGACTGGCCGGGCAACGTCCGAGAGCTCGAAAACGCCGTGGAGCGCGCCTGCGCCCTCTCCTCCGGCCCCATCCTTCACATGGCCGACCTGCCTACCCAGCTCCAGGACTTCCGCCTCCACGCCCAGCGCGAGTCCGAAGCTGCCCCCGCTCCCAACGCACACTGGCGCTCCCCCGGCGGGTCGAACCCGATTCTTTCCATCGCCGACCTCGAAAAGCAGGCAATCCTCGGCACCATCCGCCAGCTTAACGGCGACAAGCTCATGGCCGCCAAGCTCCTCGGCATCGGCAAAACTACGCTTTACCGCAAGCTCAAGGAGTACGGCATCTCCGACACCGGAGACGACAACCCGTTCGACCACTAAGCCCCATCACGCAACGAGGGAGACTGCCATGCCCCCTGAAGTCCTTCTCATCTCCGCCCTCCCGGAGACCCCCCAATTCGCCGAGGCCCTGACCGGCCAGCTCGGCGTCGCGGTAGAGCTCGCCCCGACGCAGCGTCAGGCCCTCACCGCTCTCCGCCGGGACTCCTTCTCCGTCGTCGTCATCGAGCAGAGCCTCGCCGAGCGCGACGCCGACTGGGCCGAGTCCGTCTGGCAGCACTCCGGCCTCGCCGTCCCCATCGAACTCAACTTCTCCATCTCCGCCCGCCCCCGCCTTCTGCGTGAGATCAAGGCTGCCCTCACCCGCCGCAACCGCGAGATGGCCCTCGCCCGCAGCGAAGCCGCCGCGCAGATCGGCAACGAGCTCAAAGGCTCCATCACCGGCCTCCTTCTCCAGACCCAGCTCACCCTTCAGGAGCCCTCGCTCCCCCCGGCCCTCGCCCCCAAGCTCAGGCACCTCGTCGATCTCGCCTCCGGCATCCGGGAGCGGCTTCGACAAGGCCTCTAGCCCCACCCCCCACATCCCCCGGAACCGCTGGTTCTCCTGATCCCTGATCCCTGATCGCCTGCTTTTGCTATCCTTGGGTCAAATCAAGCACGTCAAAAGGAATCCCGCACCCATGTCCGACGAAACACTGAGCACACCCGTTCCCTCCGTCAAGATCACCGTCCGCCCCAACGGCCCCTTCCGCGTCGAAGGTGCCATCTCCCTGGTCGACGTCAACGGACAGGAGTGGGATCTCACCGGCAAGCCGGCCATCTCGCTCTGCCGCTGCGGCCTCTCCGCCAAGCGCCCCTTCTGCGACGGAACCCACGGCCGCGAGGGCTGGAAGTGCGACGCCAGCCCGATCCCCGTCGAACCCGTAGCCCAGGGCTAAAGAGCCTCCAAACCGGGTGCCCCACATCGCGCCTTTGCGGTGTGGGGTTTTACCGCCTCAGCTCCATCCCCATCCCAGCTTCTGCCAAACTCTGCATCATCGAGGTTCTCCAAGCCCATGCGCCTCTCTCTCCTCGCCGCCGTCCTCGTCATCCCCGCGCTGCTCCCCGCCCAGCAGCCCGAGCCAAGACCCTACACACGCGTCGAGCAGATGATCCCCATGCGCGATGGAGCCAATCTCCATTGCATCCTCCAGCGCCCCGAAGGCGCCAGCGAGCCTCTTCCTTTCCTCATGCAGCGCACCCCCTACGGCGTCGACGGCGTGACCTCTCAGGGCATCAACAACTCCAAGCCCGAGCTCGCCGCCAGCGGATACATCTTCGTCAACTGCGACATCCGCGGCCGCTACAAGAGCGAAGGCCAGTTCGTCATGAACCGCCCCATCGTCGCCCACACGACGAAGAAAGACGTCGACGAGACCACCGACACCCGCGACACCATCGACTGGCTCCTCAAGAACGTGCCCCACAACAACGGCAAGGTCGGCGTCCTCGGCGTCTCCTATCCCGGCTTCCTCGCCATGATGGCCGGCATCGACGCACACCCTGCCGTCAAGGCCATCAGCCCCCAGGCCCCCATGACCGACATCTGGCTCGGAGACGACTTCTTCCATAACGGTGCCTTCCGCGAGACCTACGGCTTCGACTACGTGCAGCAACTCGAGGCCCAGAAGACCGACGTCCGCGTCGACACCAAGGAAGACACCTACGACTTCTTCCTCCGCAACATCAACTTCGCCGGTGCCGCCAAGACCGCGGGCATGACCGATCTGCCCACCGCCAAGGCCTTTCTCGCCCATCCCGAATACGCCACCTTCTGGAAAGACATGGCCGTCCAGACCCACCTCACCAAGGTCGAAGTCCCCACCCTCGAGGTCGGCGGCTATTGGGACCAGGAGGACATGTGGGGCACCCAGGCCGAGTACGCCGCCCTCAAGCCCCACGACAAGAAGAACGAAGTCTTCATGGTCCTCGGGCCCTGGAACCACGGCGGCTGGGCCGGACGCAGCACAAAGCTGGGCGTCGTCGACTTCGGCTCCGTCACCGGCGAGACCTACCGCAAGACCATCGAGGCCCCCTTCTTCGAGAAGTATCTGAAGGGCAAGCCCGGCTTCGACCTCGAAAACGTAGCCAGCTTCCGCTCCGGTTCCAACGACTGGCACCGCTACGCCGCGTGGCCCCCCAAAGTCGGCTTCAAGCCCGCCAAGCTCTACCTCAAGGCTGAAAAAGTAGCCTCCTTCGAGGCCCCCACCGGCGACTACACCAGCGTGGCCGCCGCCTACGTCTCCGACCCCGCCGACCCCATCCCCTACCGCGCCCGCCCCATTCAGGCCACCTACGGGAACGGCTCCAAGTGGCGCACCTGGCTCGCCGAAGATCAACGCTTCGTCACCGGGCGCAAGGACGTAGCCGCCTTCTCCACCCCCGTCCTCGACAAGGATGTGACGGTCACCGGAAACGTGATCGCCGACCTCTACGCCGCCACCACCGGCACCGACGCCGACTGGGTCGTCAAGCTCATCGACGTCTATCCTGACGACGCCCCGGCCCCCATGGCCGGCTACCAGCTCATGGTCGCCGAGGAGATCTTCCGCGGTCGCTACGTCAAGAGCTTCGAGCACCCCGAGGCCTTGAAGCCCGGCGAACCCACCGAGTTCAAGTACTCCCTCAACGCCACCGACCACACCTTCCTCAAGGGCCACAAGATTATGGTGCAGGTCCAGTCCACCTGGTTCCCCCTCTACGACCGCAACCCGCAGACGTACGTGGAAAACATCATGAAGGCCCCAGCCGACGCCTACAAGCCCCAGACCGAAACCATCTTCGGCAACGCCAAATACCCCTCGCACCTGGACCTGAACCTCGCCGACTAGCCCTCGCCGCTGTCGTGACCGTCGTTGCTCTTACCGTTGCCCCTTGAGTTGTCATCCCCGAAGGCGTTCTGCTTCTGCCGTCGTCGTTGCTGTTGTCGTTGTTTCTGCCGTTGCCGTTGGGATTAGAGTGGGGCTTCAGCCCCACGTCCCCGCCACCACACAAAAGGGGCTCAGCCCCGGGCCTTTTGCCGTTGCCGTCCAAGAAAGCCCATGATCAAAACCATCTCCTCCCGCGTCGTCTACAAGAACCCCTGGACCTCCGTCCGCGAAGACGTCATCGAGCGCTCCAACGGCGTCCGAGGCATCTACGGCGTCGTCGACAAGGAAGCCGCCTGCATCATCATCCCCCTGGAACACACCCCCGAGGGCGACTTCCTCTACCTCATCGAGCAATACCGCTACACCGTAAAGGGCCGCTTCAAGGAGTTCCCCCAGGGCAGTTGGGAAGAAGCCAACATCGACCCCGAAATCCTCGCCCGCGGCGAACTCAAGGAAGAAACCGGCCTTACCGCCGCCCGCATGACCCACCTCGCCACGCACCAGATCGCCTACGGCGTCATGAACCAGGCCCACCATGTCTTCCTCGCCGAGGGCCTCACCCACGGCCAGACCGACCCCGACCCCGAGGAGATCGACCTCACCCTCCATCGCGTCTCGGTCGACGAGTTCGAGTCCATGCTCCTCGACGGCCGCATCGTGGACAACTGCACCGCCGCCGCCTGGGCCGCATACCTTATCTACCGCAAGCGACACCCCATTCGATAAGCCTGTCCCGCTGAGCGCAGCGAGGCTTCCGCTCCAGGAGCGAGACCGCCTCTGCTGAGTCGCCGCAAACGTGAACCGTTCCAACACGAAACCTTCCCGATACAGAAATCATCCAAACACTGTCGCGTCATCAAACTCCCCGGATGAGGAATCGATGCCTAATCGCAAGCCAAACTCTCTCCCCAGGCGCATCCTCATGATTGTGCTCGTCGTTGTCTCGCTCGTCGCCATCGCCCTCGCCATCACGGCGTACATCGTCCTCCATCGAGCCAGCCCTATCCTCAAGGGGCGCGTCATCCAGACCCTCGAGACCTACTTCCACGGCAACGTCGAGCTCGGCACCTTCGAGGTCTCCATCCTCAACGGCCTCGACGTCTCAGGCACCAACCTCCGCATCTACGCGCCCGACGACGTCGTTGCCGCCGGAGCCACCGCCCCCATCATCACCGTCGGCAACTTCGCCTTCCACGCCGATATCCGTGCCCTCCTCGAGCACCCCACGCGCATCCACTCCGTCCGCGTCTCCGGCCTCGAAGTCCGCATCCCCCCGCGCCAGCAGCGCAACGCCGCTCCCAGGACCGAGAAGAAGCCCCACAGGATCGAGATCGCCGCCGACGAGATCGAGTTCACCGACTCCCGTCTCATCATCGTCAACGGCAACCCCAACAAGCCCGACAAGGACTTCGAGCTCAAACACATCCTCCTCAAGAACTTCGGACCCGGCTCCCCCTCCAACTACGAGGCCACCCTCACCAACGCCATCCCCAAAGGCGAGATCCACACCACCGGCACCTTCGGCCCCTGGAATGCCGAATCCCCCGGCGACTCCCCCGTCACCGGCATCTACCGCTTCGATCACGCCGACCTCAACACCATCAAGGGCATCGGCGGCATCCTCAACTCCACCGGAAAGTTCTCAGGCCAGCTCAACCACATCGTCGCCGACGGCACCGCCCACGTCCCCGACTTCACCCTCGACTCCGCCAACCACCCCATGCCGCTCACGACCGCCTTCCACGTCATCGTCGACGGCCTCACCGGCGACACCTATCTCCAGCCCGTCCAGGCCACCCTCGGTCGCTCCAACTTCACCTGCACCGGCTCCGTCGTCAACATCAAGGGCGTCGGCCACACCATCGACCTCGACATCCACGTCCCCGCCGGCCACCTCGAAGACTTCCTCCAGCTAGCCGTCAAAACCCGCCCGCCCGTCATGACCGCCACCCTCGGCATGAACACGCACCTGCATATCCGCCCCGGCAAGGACAGCGTCACCCACAAGCTCTCCCTAGAAAAGGGCACCTTCTCCATGTCGAACATTCACTTCACCAACCCCAAAACGCAGGACAAGGTCGACGAACTCAGCGCCCGTGCCTCCGCGCGCCCCGAAGACGCCCACCCCGGCGCCGACGACGTCCTCTCCCACATGACCGGCACCTTCACCCTCGGCGCGGCCAAACTCACCATCCCCACCCTCGACTACCGTCTACCCGGAGCCACCGCCCACCTCACCGGCGTCTACTCCCTCGACGGTGAGCAGTTCGAGTTCGCCGGCAAAGTCCGCACCGACGCCAGGGTCTCGCAGATGATCAAACCCGGCTGGAAGTCCACCCTGCTGAAGCTGGCCGATCCCTTCTTCGCCAAAAACGGAGCCGGAGCCGAGATCCCGGTCAAGATCTCAGGCACC